>NZ_JBIAEQ010000009.1:0-495456 GCF_042868655.1 Streptomyces sp. NPDC007808 | reverse complement strand
CATTCCGAACCCGGAAGCTAAGCCTTACAGCGCCGATGGTACTGCAGGGGGGACCCTGTGGGAGAGTAGGACACCGCCGAACAAATTTTGAGAAAGCCCCCGGCCGGGGATCCCGGCACGGGGGCTTTCTGCGTTTTGCCTACCGCTTAGGCTCGTAGCTATGCGCTATGACCTCGTCATTTTCGACAACGACGGTGTGCTCGTCGACAGTGAGCCGATTTCCAACCGGCTTCTCGCCGCTTATCTCACCGAAGTCGGGCACCCGACGTCGTACGAGGACTCCATTCGGGACTACATGGGCTCGGCGATGCACCGGGTGCATGATCTGGTCAGGGAACGGACGGGGCGGCCGTTGCCCGGGGACTTCGATGATGTCTTCCATGCGCGGGTGTTCGCGGCGTTCGAGCGGGAGTTGAAGCCGGTGGCCGGGGTCGTGGGCGTACTGGAGAAGCTGGCGGGAGACGGGGTGCCGTACTGCGTGGCCTCGTCCGGGAGTCATGAGCGGATCCGGGTGGGGCATCGGACGACCGGGCTCTCGCGGTTCTTCGACGACGGGCGGATCTTCAGCTCACAGGACGTGGGGCGAGGGAAGCCGGCGCCGGATCTGTTCCTGTACGCGGCCGAGCGGATGGGGGTCGCGCCGGAGCGGTGTGTCGTCGTCGAGGACAGTCCGCTCGGGGTGCAGGCGGCGATGGCGGCGGGGATGGATGTGTACGGGTTTGCCGCCATGACGCCTGCCGCGAAGTTGGCGGGGGTCACTCGACTCTTCGCGGACATGGGGGAGTTGGCCGGTCTGCTGGCGTCCGCCGGGGATCACGACAGTCGCTGAAGTTGAGAAGAATTCATCTTTGGCTGGATCTACCCACCGGTACGGCCGGGCCCTACGCTCGCCGCCATGACTGATGTGCTGCGGCGCGGTAGGGCCTCGTTGGCGTTCGGGTTCTTTGCTCAGGGAGTCGCCTTTGCCCTGCTCGTGACGCGGATTCCGGCCATCCAGGACCGGTACGGGGTCTCCGACGCGCTGCTGCCGGCCTTTCTGGCCGCTGTACCGATCCTCGCGGGCGTCGGGAGTGTGGCGACCGAGCGGCTGGTGAAGCGCATACCGCCGAGCCGGTTGCTGCGGTGGTCCCAGCCCGTCGTGCTCCTGGCGCTGCTCGGGGTCGGGGCCGGTGAGCGGATGGTCGAGCTGGGGATCGCGCTCGCCGCGTTCGGGCTGGCCGTGGGTGTGCTCGACGCCTCGATGAACATGCTCGGGGTGAGCCTGCAACGGTCGTACGGGCGCAGCATCATGCTCGGTTTTCATGCGGTGTACAGCCTGGGCGGGATCGTCGGGGCCTCGCTGGCGTGGGCGGGTGCGCACTGGGATCTGGCGCTGGTCGTGTCGTATCTGCCGGTCGTCGTGGTGTTGTTGCCGGCCGCGCTGGTGGGGAGTCGGTGGTACGTCGACGGGGCTGGTGGGGGAGCGGGCAGCGGTGAGGCGGCCGAGGGAAAGGGGCTCGTCGGCTTCGGGGTGCTGTTGCCGCTGTGTCTGGTGATGACCTTCGCGTACATCGGGGACTCGACCGTCTCCAACTGGAGCGCGAAGTACCTGCAGGACGTGCTGGGAAGCTCGGAGCAGTTGGCCACCGTGCCGTACAACGTCTACATGGTCACCACCTTGCTGGGGCGGGCCATCGGGGACTTCGGGGTGCGGCGGCTCGGGGCTGTCGTGGTGGTGCGGATCGGGGCGCTGGTGGCGGCCGTGGGGTTCGCGGTCGTGGCGGGTGCGCCGGGGGCCTGGGTGGGGATGCTGGGATTCACGCTGCTGGGGCTGGGGCTGTGTGTGCTGGTGCCGCAGACGTTCGCGGCGGCGGGGCGGCTCGCTGCCGAGAAGTACGGCCCGGGAGCTTCGGATGCGGCCATTGCCCGGATCAATGTGTTCAATTACGTGGGCTTTTTGATCGGTTCGCCCTTGGTGGGTGCGCTGGGTGATGTCTGGAACTATCGCGGGGCCATGCTGGTGCCGATGGTGTTGGTGCTGGTGACGCTTGTGTACGCCCGCTCGTTCGCCGCTCAACCGGACCGATACGGTGACCTGCATGAGCGGCCGCGCACAGCTGATGTGGGACGAGGCAGTAACGGGCTATGACTTCGGCCGGGACCATCCGATGGACCCGGTCCGGCTCGCCCTGACCAGGAGACTCGTCGACGCCTTCGGGCTGGACAAGGACTTGGACGTCGTGGCGGCGCAGCCGGCCGGGGATTCGACGTTGCGGCTGGTCCATCGGGAGGACTACATCGGGGCCGTGAAGGCGGCCTCGGCGGATCCGCGGGCGGCCGACCAGTCGTACGGGCTCGGGACCCTGGACGATCCCGCCTTCGCCGGGATGCACGAGGTGTCCGCGCTGATCGCCGGGCAGTCGGTGGGAGCGGCGGAGGCAGTCTGGCGCGGTGAGGCGCTGCACGCGGTGAACTTCGCGGGTGGGTTGCACCACGCGATGCCGGGGGGCGCCTCCGGTTTCTGCATCTACAACGACGCCTCGCTGGCCATTGCCCGGCTGTTGGAGCTGGGGGCCGAGCGGGTCGTGTACATCGACGTGGACGTACACCACGGGGACGGGGTGCAGGCGGCGTTCTGGGAGGACCCGCGGGTGCTGACGATCTCGTTGCACGAGCATCCGCGGACGTTGTTCCCGCAGACCGGGTGGCCGGAGGAGACCGGCGGCGAGTCCGCGGAGGGGACGGCTGTGAACGTGGCGTTGCCGGCCGGCACCGGCGACGCGGGGTGGCTGCGGGCGTTCCACGCGGTGGTGCCGGAGCTGATCGCGGACTTCCGGCCGCAGGTGCTGGTGACGCAGCACGGGGCCGACACGCACTTCGAGGATCCGCTCGCGCATCTCGCCGTGTCACTGGACGCGCAGCGGGCGGTGCAGATGGCCTGCCATGATCTGGCGCACGAGTACGCGGGAGGCAGGTGGGTCGCCCTGGGCGGGGGTGGCTACGCGGTGGTGGAGGTCGTGCCGCGGTCGTGGACGCATCTGGTGGCGATCGCGGCGGGGCGGGCGATCGAGCCGGAGACAATGATCCCGGAGGGCTGGCGCCAGGAGGTCTTCGCCCGGACCCGGCAGTTGGGTCCGGCTCGGATGACCGATGGGCGATGGCCTGTGTCATGGGCAGGCTGGGAGGCGGGGTACGACCCTGCCGATCGGTTGGATCAGGCGGTCCTGGCGACACGGAAGGCCGTGTTCCCGTTGCGCGGGCTGCTGGCTTAGCCGGGGCCTGGGAGCGGGCGGAGTGGGCTGTGCGCCGGCGGGGACCGTCGGAGGCGGTCGCTAGTCCGACTGTGCGGTGTTTTCTCGTTCCCGCCCGTTCTGATCGCCCCATCCGTCACCATCGCTCACGTGTTGAGTACCGGAGCTCTCCGTGCCCATCTCCTGGCCGCTCGGCTTGCCGGGAGCGTGACCACCACCCGGGAGGAGAGCCTTCGGAGCTATCGGCTCTTCGCCGCTCGGGATCCGCGGGTGCTCCTCGGGCTCGATCCTGAGGGAGGTTGGGGTCAGCGGGATCTCGTTGCGTTGATGGCGGAGAAGTGTGGGGTTTCAGCCGATCTGAGGTGTGTTTCCGGTCAGGATGTGATTGATCCGAGGCGGACTTTGACCGGTCTCGACGCCTTTGCCGAGCGGGTCGGTGCTGTCGCCCAGCGCGGGGCGCCGGTGCTGCTCGGTACCGGGCACCCGCATCAGTTGCTCGGGTTCTACGCCGCCTTGGCGGACGCTCTGTCGGCGGCGGGATGTGCCGTTCTCACCCCTGCGCAGGGTCGCCGTGTCGACATAACGACCCGGTTCGGCCTACGTACGTACAACCTTGATTACGTACGAGGAGTCGCGCTGGTGCGGGAACCCGGCGCCTTACGCCCCGGTTGTGAGCCCGGCGCACACACCCATTCACCGCTGCCGGTTCGTACCGCGCTGGCCGCCGCGGCGGAGGCCGGCGGGCCGCTGCCGGAGCTGGTGATCGGGGACCACGGCTGGGTCTGCGGGGCAGGTCAGCTCGGGTTTGAGGCCATTGGTCTCGCCGATACGAATGACCCCGCCCTCTTCGTGGGTCAGGCCGAGGGGGTGGTGTCCGTCGTCGTTCCACTTGATGACGCTGTGCGGTCTGATTACTACCGGCCGCTTACCCGCTACGTACTCAATCGAGCGTGTCTGTCCCAGTAGGCCGCCGATGGGTGCACCTCTTCCCCACTCGCATCACTGGCCCCTACATTGGGGAGTGAGCACGCAGCGACGAAGAGTCACCGGAAGGGGAAGCCGGTGGCCGTCGAGTGCGGAAGGTTCAGGTGTGTCATGGCTGCAGCTGGCGAGAGGCCTCTGAACGAGGTTCAGTTCCTTACCGTGGCGGAAGTCGCCTCGGTGATGCGAGTGTCGAAGATGACCGTGTACCGGTTGGTGCACAGCGGTCATCTGCCCGCGATCCGGGTGGGGCGGTCCTTCCGCGTCCCCGAGCAAGCGGTTCACGAATACCTCCGCGAGAGTTATGTGGGGGTGGAAACCGCCTGACGGCAGTGGCGAGGGGGGATCCTCAGGGCTGTTCAGGATTCCCCCGAGCCACCTCGATTACGACCTCAGCGCTCGGGCGGGTAGGCTAGCCCCTCGTAGGTCGTGTGGGCCCATGGCGCCCAAACACCGAGTGATGAGAAGTGAGCGAGGGTAGTCGTGGGCTCTGTTATCAAGAAGCGGCGCAAGCGGATGGCCAAGAAGAAGCACCGCAAGCTGCTCAAGCGCACGCGCGTTCAGCGTCGCAACAAGAAGTAAGCGGCGCCGCGAGAAGCGGCGGCGTCTTCTGTGGCCCCCCACCGCACCGGTGGGGGGCCACACGCATATCGAGCGCGCGTGCGGTCGGCCGGACCGTGTGCGTAGGCCCGGACGACGGCTTGGGCTGTCCGGTCGTACGCAGGGAAATCTCGTCACTTCACGCAGTGGGCGGTCATCACAGCGCAACGCCGAACCGCTAAGTTGGCCGCACACGGGGAACTCGGCAGGGGTACGAGTGCTGGAAGGAAGGCGCTGATCTTGGGCAAGGTCGTGCTCGTGACCGGAGTGGCCCGTCAACTGGGGGGCCGGTTCGTACGACGGATCCAGCGTGACCCCCAGGTGGACCGGGTGGTCGCCGTGGACGCGGTGCCGCCCGAGCACCACCTGGGCGGTGCCGACTTCATCCAGGCCGACATCCGGCAGCCCACCATCGCGCGGGTGCTGGCCGAAAGCGGCGCGGACACGGTCGTCCACATGGACGTGACCGGGATGGCGCTCGGCAGCGGCAGCCGGACCACGGTCAAGGAGACCAACGTCATCGGGACGATGCAGCTGCTCGGCGCCTGCCAGAAGTCCCCCACCGTCAAGCGGCTCGTGGTCAAGTCCAGTACGAACGTGTACGGGTCCGCGCCCCGCGACCCGGCCGTCTTCACCGAGACCACCCCGCCCAAGTCCCTGCCGAGCGGCGGCTTCGCCAAGGACGCCGTGGAGGTCGAGGGCTATGTGCGCGGCTTCGCGCGGCGGCGGCCCGACGTCGCCGTGTGCGTGCTGCGGTTCGCCAACATCCTCGGGCCGTCCGCGGACACCCCCCTGGCGTCGTACTTCTCGCTGCCGGTCCTGCCGACCGTGTTCGGCTACGACCCACGGCTGCAGTTCGTGCACGAGGACGACGTGATCGAGGTGCTGCGCATCGGCTCCCACGAGCCGGTGCGGGGCACGCTCAACAGCGGCACCTTCAACATCGCCGGCGACGGCGTCCTGCTGCTCTCGCAGTGCTCCCGGCGGCTGGGCCGGCCCACCGTGCCGCTGCTGCTTCCCGCGGTCACCTGGGCGGGGTCCCTGGTGCGTACGCTGGGAATGTCGGACTTCTCACCCGAGCAGATCCGGCTGCTCACCCATGGCCGGGTCGTGGCGACGGACCAGATGCGAGAGACGCTCGGATTCAAGCCGAAGTTCACGACGGCGGAGACCTTCGCGGAGTTCGCACGCAGCCGCGGAGCGGGTCTGCTGCCGCCGGAGGCCCTTGCGGGGGCCGTCGACCGGATCGCCGCGCTGCCCGTGCTGGGCGGCGGCCACCCCCCGACGCAGAGCGCCAACTGAGGAGCGCATCAACGATGGCGGACGCCAAGGTCATTCCGTTCGACGACGACCGGTCCCGCGGGAGCGCCGCGCAGCGGCCGCAGCGGCGCCGGAGCGCGGGGAACCGGCGCAAGAGTGGTGAATCCGCGCTGGTGCGGGAGGTCCAGCCCCTCCCGGGACGGCCCTTCGCGCAGGATGATGTTCCTGTGACACGTGAGGAACAGTCGGTCCCCGCGACGCCCCAGGACGACGAGGGCGGCGGCCTGGAGCGGCGTATCGCGAGCGGCCTGGCCTTCCTGCGCCGCCGCCTCACCGGGGACTACGAGGTCGACGACTTCGGATACGACGAGGAGCTCACCGACCAGGTTCTGATGTCCCTGCTGCGCCCGGTGTACGAGAAGTACTTCCGGGTCGAGGTGAAGGGCGTCGAGAACATCCCGAGCGAGGGTGGCGCGCTGATCGTCGCCAACCACTCCGGGACACTGCCGTTGGACGGCCTGATGATGCAGGTCGCGGTGCACGATCACCATCCCGCGGGTCGGCATCTGCGTCTGCTCGCCGCCGACCTGGTCTTCATGCTGCCGGTGGTCAACGAACTCGCCCGCAAGCTGGGCCACACCCTGGCCTGCGGCGAGGACGCCGAGCGGCTGCTGGGGCAGGGCGAGTTGGTCGGCGTGATGCCGGAGGGATTCAAGGGCATCGGAAAGCCCTTCAGCGAGCGGTACAAGCTCCAGCGCTTCGGCCGGGGTGGCTTCGTCTCGACGGCGCTGCGGCAGCGCACGCCCATCATTCCCTGCTCGATCGTCGGGGCCGAGGAGATCTACCCGATGATCGGCAACGCGAAGACGCTGGCCCGGCTGCTGGGCTTTCCGTACTTCCCGCTGACGCCGACCTTCCCGTGGCTGGGCCCGCTCGGCGCGATCCCGCTGCCGACGAAGTGGACGATCCAGTTCGGCGAACCGATCCCCACGGACGGCTACCCGCCGGAGGCGGCCGAGGACCCGATGCTGATGTTCAACCTGACGGACCAGGTCAGGGAGCAGATCCAGCACACGCTGTACAAGTTGCTGGTACAGCGGCGGTCGGTCTTCTTCTGACGGTCTAGACGGCTGCACGGTCGGGGCGGCTGCCCGGTCGGCACGGGTGCCCGGTCGGCACGGGTGCCCGGTCGCGGCGACTGGATCCTGGTACGGCGATGGGGGCGCCCCCCATGAGAAGGGGCGCCCCCATCGCCGTACGGCCGGCTGTTCCGCCAGGGCTAGTTCGCGTCCTCGCCCTCGATGCCGAGGCCCGGCAGGAGGCCGGGGAGCAGGGGCGGCAGGGTGACCGCGGGTTCGCTGCTCGGGGTGGCCGTGGACGGTGAGGTGCCGGTGCTGCTGGTGTCCTTCGGCGGGTCGAGCAGACCGCCGGTGCTGCCGCCGAGCAGGCCCTCGCTCTCGCTGCCGGAGCCTTCGGCCGACTTGCTCGGGCTGCTGGAGTGGCTGCCGCCGGTGGAGCCGCTGCCGGTGCTGGGGCGGGCCGAGCGGTCGGAGCCGGACGTGCCGGTCGACGCCGATCCGGAACCGCCGCGCCGCTTGCCGTCGCCGTCCCGTGCCGGAGGCTGCGGGAGGAGGGACTGGAGCGGGGCGACCTCTTCGTCTATGGCGTCGAACACCGACGACACCCTGTCGCTGACGTCTCCGAGCTGAAGGGGAAGCCGCTCACGGAGACTGCCCCATGCCGCGCGGTGCGAGCGCGAGAAGGTGGAGAGGGCCTGGATGGGGCCCAGGGACTTCGGGTCGCGCTGGTACGCCTCGCGCAGCAGGCGATGCCCTTCCGAGGCGTCGTGCTGCATGCCGGACAGGGCTCGGCGGATCGCGGTGAGCGACTCGTGGTCGAGCTCTCCGCCGCGGCGGCGTTCCATCAGTCGCCGGGCTTCGCTCAGCCGGGTGGAGGCCTGGTCGAGGTAGCTTCGTCCGCGCTCGTCGTCGCCGTCGGCCAGGACGTTGAGCTTGAAGTCCTCGATGCCCCGCTTGAGGCCGTAGAGGGAGTCGCCGGGCAGCGCGTCGGAACTCGCCGCTGCGACCCCGCCGAAGGCTCCCGCCGCGACTCCGACGCTCAGCCCGCCCGCGGTGAGGCCCTTGGCGAGCCGCGAGCGTGGCTTCAACTTCCCCAGTGGGGAAGCCCGGTGAGCTCCTCGCGCCCGGTCGGAACGCTGCCCGGGCAGCGCCGGGCCCGCTTCGCCCGCCGCGGTGCCCTCCTGCAGCATGGCCTCCATCGCGGCCACGAGCTGGGCCCGCTGGACGACCTTGACCTCGGGGTCGAGCACGGGCTTCGGCAGTTCGCCGAGGCCTTCGGTGAGGGCCAACAGACGACTCTGCTCGGACTGTTCCGCAGCAGCCGGTGCCGGTGCCGATCCATCGGGCTGCTCGGCCTGCTCGGCCGCCGGGCCCCGGTCGGTCAGCTCCTCCAGGGCCTGGGCGAAGGCGTTCGCCCGCCGGTGTGCCGATACGTTCGCGATCACTGGCGGCACCTCCTCTCGTGATGACGGTCGACTCCCCAGGGGGTCCTGAGGGTTGCACGCCCTGACCACATGAACACGATCGAGTGATCGAAGTCGGCCAGGGAGTGACCACAGGGAGCCTGCATCCCGCACAACGAGCGGCGCGGCACTTCGGTTACGGACGGAGGATGAACGGACCGCCAAGTCAACGGACTTTCACCGACCGTGAGTTGAAGTTGCACAGAGTAGGGGAAGGGTGGGGGTGACGCGCTCAGCGCGCGTCGTCGGGCAGCAGCCGGGCGAGCGTACGGACGGCCCGGTACTGGAGGGTCTTGATGGCGCCCTCGTTCTTGCCCATGACACGGGCGGTCTCGGCGACGGAGAGGCCCTGGAGGAAGCGGAGCGTGACGCACTCCTGCTGCTGAGGGTTGAGCCGGCGTACGGCGTCGAGGAGGGCGGCGTTGGAGAGTGATTCGAGGACGGAGTCCTCGGGCGAGCGCTCGACCTCGTTGGCGTCGAGCATCTCGCCGGTGGTCACCTCCAGCCGGAAGCGACTGGACTTGAAGTGGTCGGCGACGAGGTTGCGGGCGATGGTGACGAGCCAGGCGCCGAAGTCCCGGCCCTGCCAGGTGAAGGTGCCGATGCGTCGCAGGGCCCGCAGAAAGGTCTCGCTCGTGAGGTCCTCGGCGGTGGCCTTCCCTCCGACGCGGTAGTAGATGTAGCGGTAGACGGTGTCGCTGTACTGGTCGTAGAGCCGGCCGAAGGCATCGGCCTCGCCGGCCTGTGCGCGTTCGACGAGATCCATCATGCGAGCGCTGTCGCTGTCCGCGGCAGGCCGCCGAGCGGTGGCAGCGCCGGCTGAGCGCCCCCGTCTGCTCACGGCGGCGCCGCCGTCGGCGAGCGCGTAGCACGGGCCTACGGGCGCGGTGGTTACGGCGAGGGCGGGGACGGCGTACGCGGTGGGGACGAAGCCGCGCAACAGGTCTTGGACCGATGCGCGCAGCGTAGCCAGGCCCGAGGCGTCAACCCCGACGTGTGGGTACACGGGACTCCCAGAGGCAGAGCTTCCATCACGTGCAGTGCGGGACCGTTCACCCGTCGTAGCGACGGAGGGGTACCGGATTGCGTCTGAGGAGAATAACGCTTCGTGCAGGCACTGCTACGCCCAGTTGCTCAAATCACCGATTGCGTCTCTTCTGTAACCGATTGACGGTCGATCAAGTGCCGGAGAGTGATCGGTTGTTGATCGAATGCGTCCGGGTTCGGGCTGACTCCGGGGCGTGTTGTGGCCGTGTGCAGCCAAGGGGACTGGACACGGGCTTACCGGGGTAGGGGATGCGGATCGGCCGTTCGGCCGGGCGTGGTCAACTCGCCGTCCGGGCCACGCCCCCGGACGGCTGAGGGTCCGACCGTCATCGCCGTCGGCGGTGCAGGGCGATGGCAGCGGCCGTGCCGCCCGCCACCGCGCCCACCCCGGCGGCCGCCGGGATGCCGACCTTCGCCGCCTTGCGGCCCGTGCGGTAGTCACGCAGGCGCCAGTCCAGGCGGCGGGCGTGCTTGCGGAGCTTGGTGTCGGGGTTGATGGCGTAGGGGTGGCCGACCAGCGACAGCATCGGGATGTCGTTGTGGGAGTCGCTGTAGGCCGCGCAGCGGGCGAGGTCCAGGCCCTCCGCGGCGGCCAGGGCGCGGACCGCCTCGGCCTTCGCCGGGCCGTGCAGCGGTTCGCCGACCAGCTTGCCCGTGTAGACGCCGTCCACCGACTCCGCCACCGTGCCGAGCGCACCGGTCAGTCCGAGGCGGCGGGCGATCACCTGGGCGATCTCCACCGGGGCCGCCGTCACCAGCCACACCTTCTGGCCGGCGTCCAGGTGCGCCTGGGCGAGGGCGCGTGTCCCGGGCCAGATGCGCTCGGCCATGTACTCGTCGTAGATCTCCTCGCCGATCGACATCAGTTCGGAGACCCGGTGGCCCTTGACGATCGAGAGGGCGGAGTCCCGTGCGTCCTGCATGTGCTCGGGGTCCTCGACCCCGGCGAGCCGGAACCACGCCTGTTGCCAGGCGAACCTGGCGAGGTCGCGCGTCTCGAAGAACTTCCGCTTGTACAGGCCCCGCCCGAAGTGGAAGAGGGCGGCGCCCTGCATCACGGTGTTGTCGAGGTCGAAGAAGGCGGCGGCCTTCGTGTCGCCGAGGACCGGGAACTCCGGTTCCCGGTCGGTGACCTCCGTCGTCTCCTGCGACGACTTGCGCGCTGCCTCCGCAGAGGCCTCGCCTGCCAACACGCTCCGCGCCGTGGCGGAACGCCTACGGGGAGTGAGCCATCCGAGAGCGGCCATGACCGTGAGCATAGCCAGTTTGTTCGGAGCTGCTGGACCGCGCAGGTTCGGAGATTGTGAACTCTCGGCGACCGTGTCGCCGAAGGAACGGACGCCACCGGCGGCGAGCGCAGGGTTCGGCGGTGGCTTCGTGGAACCTCGGCGTCGGGCGTGCCGCGGGAGAATGGCTGACATGAGCCCCTTCTTCCGTCGCGGCGCGGCCAGGACCCCCCAGGACCGGCTGGTCACGCTCATCCGCAAGCCCGGCTGTCATCTGTGTGATGACGCACAGATCGTCATCGAGAAGGTGTGCGGTGATCTGGGGGTTCCGTGGGAGCAGAAGGACATCTCCCAGGACCCCCAACTCCACGACCAGTACTGGGAGCAGATCCCCGTCGTCCTGGTCGACGGAGCCCAGCACACCTTCTGGCGCGTGAACGAAGATCGCCTCCGCAAAGCACTGACTGACTAGTCCAACTGCTCGGGAAACTGGCTTAGGATCGACGGCGACTTGGTCTCGGGGGCGGGGATCGTTGAGGAGAGTGTGCGGTTTTGCCCCCAAGAGTTGAGGATCGGTGGTGCGAATGCGCCGGTTCCAGATCAGTGCGCCGGGCGTGCGTGAGCCCGGTCACGTTGGCCGGGCAAATCGGACACCATCTTTGTGCACGCGTTCACAAAGACATAGCCTGCTTTCGACGGGGCGGTCATGTAGGGACGTGTGACCGCCTACAGCCCCGCTCTACCCGCAGGAGCACCGTGGCAACTGGCCGAACTCACCGACCGGCGACCCGCAGCCGAGGGATTCCCGAGGCCACCGTCGCCAGGCTTCCGCTGTACCTGCGCGCCCTGACCGCACTGTCGGAGCGCTCGGTACCCACGGTCTCCTCCGAGGAGCTCGCGGCCGCGGCGGGGGTCAACTCCGCGAAGCTGCGCAAGGACTTCTCGTACCTCGGTTCGTACGGGACCAGGGGCGTCGGCTACGACGTCGAGTATCTCGTCTACCAGATCTCCCGTGAACTGGGGCTCACCCAGGACTGGCCGGTTGTGATCGTCGGTATCGGCAATCTCGGCGCCGCCCTCGCCAACTACGGCGGGTTCGCCTCCCGCGGCTTCCGGGTGGCCGCGCTCATCGACGCCGACCCCGCCATGGCGGGCAAGCCCGTCGCGGGGATCCCCGTGCAGCACTCCGACGACCTGGAGAAGATCATCCAGGACAACGGCGTGTCCATCGGTGTCATCGCCACCCCCGCCGGTGCCGCCCAGGCCGTCTGCGACCGGCTCGTGGCCGCCGGTGTCACCTCCATCCTGAACTTCGCGCCGACCGTGCTGTCCGTCCCGGACGGCGTCGACGTGCGCAAGGTCGACCTCTCGATCGAGCTGCAGATCCTCGCCTTCCACGAGCAGCGCAAGGCCGGTGAGGAGGCCGCCTCCGACGGTGGCGTCCAGACCGCCGCCGCCCGCAGTGACTCCGCCGACCAGGGGCCCGACGGGGACGTACCCGCCGTGATGCCGGCATGAGTCTCCTCGTCGTGGGCCTGAGCCACCGCAGCGCCCCGGTCAGCGTCCTGGAGCGGGCGGCGCTGAGCGCGGACGCCCAGAGCAAGCTGCTGCAGGACACGGTCGCCGCCGAGCCGGCCACCGAAGCCGCCGTGCTGGCCACCTGCAACCGCATCGAGCTGTACGCCGACGTGGACAAGTTCCACGCCGGTGTCGCCGAGCTGTCCACGCTGCTCGCCCAGCACAGCGGGGTGGGGCTCGACGAACTCACGCCTTATCTGTACGTGCACTACGAGGACCGGGCCGTCCACCATCTGTTCTCCGTGGCCTGCGGGCTCGACTCCATGGTCGTCGGCGAGGGGCAGATCCTCGGCCAGATCAAGGACTCGCTCGCCAAGGCGCAGGAGCTGCACAGCGCCGGCCGGCTGCTGAACGACCTGTTCCAGCAGGCCCTGCGCGTGGGCAAGCGCGCCCACTCCGAGACCGGCATCGACCGCGCCGGGCAGTCCCTGGTCACCTTCGGCCTGGAGCAGCTGGCCGTCGGGACCGACGTCACGGCGTGGGCCGGTGGGAAGAAGGCGCTGGTCATCGGAGCCGGGTCGATGTCGTCCCTGGCCGCCGCCACCCTCGCGCGAGCCGGTGTCGCCGAAGTCGTCGTCGCCAACCGCACCTTCGACCGTGCCGAGCGTCTCGCGCAGATCCTCGGCGAGGCCGGTGACACGGACGTGTCCGCCCGCGCGGTACCGATGGAGTCGGTGCCGGTCGAGCTGACACGTGCCGATGTCGTCGTCTCCTGCACCGGCGCGACCGGGCTGGTCCTCACGGCCGCCTCCGTCGCGTCGGCGGTGGAGGGCCGTACCGGTCGGCCGGTCGCCTTCGACGCGGTCGACGGCGGCGCTCGTACGACGGGCAAGGCGCCGGCCGCCAGGGCGCACGCCGACGTCACCGACGTACCCCAGACGCCGCTGCCGCCCACCAGCGTCGGCTCCGACGAGAACTGCCCGCTGGACCTGACCGCCGTGCAGGGAGGATTCTCCGTGCACGGGGAGGCCGCCGTCGCCGGTATGGACGCGGCCACCCTGGAGCAGCACGCGGCCTGGGCGGCGGGCGGCGCGGTCGACCGCCGTGAGGCCGCCCGGCGCAGCCCCGAGACCGATGCCGAGCTGATCACCGCGCTCGCCGCGACCGCGGCCACGGTCGGCCGGATCCCCGAGCGCCGCAAGCCCGAGCCCGTCGTCGAGGCGCCCCGCCCCGCGCCGGTGCTCTCGCTGCTCGACCTCGCCATGCCGCGGGACATCGACGCGGCCGTGCACCGGCTGGCCGGGGTGCGGCTGGTCGACATCGAGTCGCTGGCGGAAGCCTCCGCCGACGCTCCGATGGCGGCCGACGTGGACCAGGTCCGCCGGATCGTCGCCGACGAGGTCGCCGCCTTCGGGGCGGCGCAGCGGGCCGCGCACATCACGCCGACCGTCGTCGCGCTGCGCACGATGGCCGCCGATGTCGTGGCGAGCGAGATCGCCCGCCTCGAAGGGCGGCTGCCCGGCCTGGACGACAAGCACCGCAGTGAGATCACGCAGACCGTGCGCCGGGTGGTCGACAAGCTGCTGCACGCGCCGACCGTCCGGGTCAAGCAGCTCGCGGCCGAGCCCGGCGGCGCCGGATACGCGGACGCGCTGCGGACCCTGTTCGACCTCGACCAGGAGACGGTGGCCTCCGTCTCGCGCGCCGAGGACAGCACCGACAAGAACCGAGGCCCACGATGACTCAGCAGGCACTACGGCTCGGCACCAGGCGCAGCAGGCTCGCCATGGCCCAGTCCGGGCAGGTCGCGCAGGCCGTGCGCCAGGTGACCGGACGGCCCGTCGAGCTCGTCGAGATCACCACGTACGGCGACGTCTCGCGTGAGGCCCTCGCGCAGATCGGCGGCACGGGCGTGTTCGTGACCGCCCTGCGCGACGCGCTCCTTCGGGGCGAGGTCGACTTCGCGGTGCACTCCCTGAAGGACCTGCCCACCACGCAGCCCGAGGAGCTGGCGCTGGCCGCCGTGCCGGTCCGGGAGGATCCCCGGGACGTCATCGTCGCCCGGGACGCGCTGAAGTTCACCGACCTGCCGCGCGGGGCGCGCATCGGTACGGGTTCGCCGCGCCGCATGGCGCAGCTGAACGCGTACGCGCGCGGCCACGGGCTGGACATCGAGACCGTGCCCATCCGCGGGAACGTCGACACGCGGATCCGGTACGTGCACGACGGTGAGCTGGATGCGGTGGTGCTGGCCGCGGCCGGCCTGAACCGCATCGGGCGCATCGACGAAGTGACCGACTTCCTGTCGGTCGACACCGTTTTGCCCGCCCCCGGCCAGGGGGCCCTGGCGATCGAGTGCACCGCGGACGACGCGGACCTGATCGCCGCGCTCGGCGAACTCGACGACCCGTTCACCCGGGTCGCCGTGACCGCCGAGCGATCCCTGCTCGCCGCCCTGGAAGCCGGTTGCAGCGCCCCCGTGGGCGCCTTGGCCGACCTTCCCCCCTTCTCGGCTCCGTTCGAGCGGGGGGTCTCCCAGGCCGACGGGCAGATTGTCAAGGAAATGCGCCTGCGCGGCGTCGTCGGCACGACCGACGGCACCCGCACGGTGCAGCTGTCCACCACCGGTCCCGTACCCGAGACGCACGACCAAGCGCTTGCGCTCGGTCGCGAACTCGCCACCGAGATGCTTGCGCAGGGTGCGGCCGGTCTGATGGGGGAGCGAGCACAGTGAGCCCCACCACTCTTCCCGCCGGCCTTGAACACGGGCACGTCACCTTCCTCGGTGCCGGACCCGGGGATCCGGGACTGCTGACCCTGCGCGCCGTCGAGGCGCTGGCGAACGCGGACGTACTCGTCGCCGAGCACGAGGTGCTCGACGTGGTGCGGACGCACGCTCGGTCATCCGTCGCGGTCGTGCACACGGAGACCGGTGCGTCGCCGGACCGGCTACCGGGCACGCCTCCTCCCCCGACGCTCGTTGACGGCACGTCAAAAAGCGTTGAGGTACCCGCGGTGCGGGATGCGGCACATCTTGTCATGGAGGCCGCACGGGGCGGCAGGCGGGTCGTGCGTGCGGTGTCCGGGGACCCCGGCCTCGACGCGTACGCCGCCGAGGAGATGCTGGCCTGCGCCGCGGCAGGCGTGCCGTTCGAGGTCGTGCCCGGCGTGGCCACGGCTGTCGGCGTGCCCGCGTACGCCGGGGTGCCGCTGCGCGACGCACAGGGCGCCGACGTGCGGTTCGTGGACGCGCGGACGGCCTCGGACCGCTGCTGGACCGAGGTCGGGGCGTCGGACGGGACCGTGGTCGTTTCGACGACGCTGGACGCCGTGGGCGCGGCTGCGGGTGAGCTGGTGTCGGCGGGGCGCAAGCCCGATACGCCGATGACGGTCACGGTCGCGGGTACGACGACACGTCAGCGGACGTGGACCGCGACGCTCGGCACCATCGCCCAGACCCTGAAGCAGGCCAAGGTGCTGCCGTCGCCGGAGGGCGGCCGGCCGGTGATAGCCGTGGTCGGTGAGCGTTCCGCCCCCGCCCAGCGCGACCAGCTGGCGTGGTTCGAGTCCAAGCCGCTGTTCGGCTGGAAGGTGCTCGTGCCGCGGACGAAGGAGCAGGCCGCTTCGCTCTCCGACCAGTTGCGGTCCTACGGTGCCGTGCCGCACGAGGTGCCGACGATCGCCGTCGAGCCGCCGCGCACGCCCCAGCAGATGGAGCGGGCGGTCAAGGGCCTGGTGACGGGCCGCTACGAGTGGATCGCCTTCACCTCGGTGAACGCCGTCAAGGCGGTACGGGAGAAGTTCGAGGAGTACGGGCTCGACGCCCGGGCCTTCGCGGGGATCAAGGTCGCCGCGGTGGGGGAGCAGACGGCCAAGGCGCTGATCGCGTTCGGTGTGAAGCCGGACCTGGTGCCGAGCGGTGAGCAGTCGGCCGCCGGTCTGCTGGAGGACTGGCCGCCGTACGACCCGGTGTTCGACCCGATCGACCGGGTGTTCCTGCCGCGTGCCGACATCGCCACGGAGACGCTGGTCGCCGGGCTGATCGAACTCGGGTGGGAGGTCGACGACGTCACCGCCTACCGGACCGTGCGGGCCTCGCCGCCGCCGGCGGAGACGCGGGAGGCGATCAAGGGCGGTGGCTTCGACGCCGTTCTGTTCACCTCGTCGTCCACCGTGCGCAACCTCGTGGGCATCGCCGGCAAGCCGCACAACGTGACGGTGATCGCCTGTATCGGCCCGGCCACGGCGAAGACCGCCGAGGAGCACGGGCTGCGGGTCGATGTCATGGCTCCCGAACCGAGCGTGCACAAGCTCGCGGAGGCACTGGCCGACTTCGGCATGAAGCGGCGGGCCGCCGCCCTCGCGGCCGGTGACGCGGTGACCCGGCCCAGCGAGCGCAGGCCGGGGGCTCGGCGGCGCCGGGCCACCTGAGCCGGGAGCCGGTCGTGCGCTGAGCGCGATCCGACGTGAGGGGGCCCGCACCCGGTGATCCGGGGGCGGGCCTTCCGCCCGTCTGCGTGCTCTCGCCGCGGTGAGCGGGTCAGCGGGAGGTGCGGGCGTGACCCAGCCGGTAGGCGCCGAGGATCAGGCCGGCCAGGATGACGCCGCCGAGCGGGTAGCGGACGCCGTCGCCCAGGTCGCCGGCGATCACGGCGACTTCGGCGCCCACCAGGACGGCCAGGGCAGCGGCGAGCGGGACGACGGAGTTCGGGCGGCTGGAGTGGTTGCTCATGGCGTTCTCCCCGGTGGTGCGGACGGCTCCTTGAGCAAGGAACTCTGCCGTCCCGCCCACCCGTCGGCGAGATGGAGAACGTGCAGCTTGCTGCAGCCCGCTCCGGCCGCTTCCGGCACGCCCGTGCGCTGTCCCACGGCGGCGGGACCGAGACCACGTGATGCGCAGGGGGACCCATGACACAGCCGACACTTCGGTTCCTCGGGGTGGGCGCCCGCGAGGAGGCCGCCTACCGCCGGCTTCTGCGGGACGGCGTGACGGCCCCCGGCCGGGCCGTCGCCGATGTCCGCGCGCAGACCGCCGACCAGCTCGTCGAGCTCGGGATCGCCACCCGGGCCCACACCGGGGCGCTGCGGCCCGTGCCGCCCGCGCGGGCGGTGGAGCGGCTCATCGAGCGCCGACTCGACCGGCTGAGGGGCGAGTTGGAGGACGCCGCCGAGGCCGAGGGCATCGTGGACTCACTGCGCGCGGAGCGGGAGGCGGCGACCGCGGCGCCGTCCGTGCCGCCCCAGGCGCCGACCGTGCGGCGGATCGAGGGCATGGCGGCCGTACGGGCCGTCATCGACGAACTGACCTTCTTCGCGCGCACCGAGAGCCTCACCACCAACCCCAAGGGCATCATCACGCCCGAGTCCGCGGGCCACTCCCGGCCCGTCGACCTGCGGGTGCTGCGCCGTGGGGTGCGGATGCGCACGCTCATGGCGGCACCCGCGCTGGACGACCCGTCCACGCTGGCGTACCTGCGGGAGCTCGCGGCGAAGGGGGCGGAGATCCGGATCTCGCACCTGCCCCTGGAACGCATGATCATCTGTGACCGGGCGGCGGCCCTCACGCCCATCGATCCGGCCGACACCGCCAAGGGCGCGCTGCTCACCCGCGAACCCGGTCTCGTCGCCACCCTGGTCACCCTCTTCGAGAGGATGTGGGCGACGGCGCAGGAGCTGCCCACCCGGGACGACGAGGCGCCCACCGAGATCGAGCGGCGAATCCTGCGCACCCTGTGCACCGCGGAGAAGGACGAGAGCGGGGCGCGGGAGCTCGGCATCTCCGTGCGGACGTACCGCAAGCACATCGCTTCGCTGATGACCCGCCTGCACGCCGCCAACCGCTTCCAGGCGGCGCTGCTGGCCCGGGAGCGGGGCTGGTGCTGAGGGCCGCGGGCCGTCAGGACGCCATGGGCACCGTGTGGCCGAAGCGGAGCAGGTTGGCCGGGTCGTAGACCGACTTGTCCTTGCGCAGGCGGTCGTACACCTCCGGGGTCCAGGCCCGGGCGCGGTCGGACTCGTCGCCGGGCGTGCCATGGATGTTGATCATCGTGCGGCCGGTGCCGTACGGGGCCATCGCCTCGTGCAGGGAAGCGGTGGCCCGCTCGATGGCCGCGGCCGCCGGTGGGGCGGCGAGCACGCCCACCGTCTCCAGGATGTACAGGGCGTCCCGCGCGCAGATCGCGTCGTCCTGGCGGGCCGGCCGGGACAGGGCGCCGCCCATGTGGCGCAGCTCCGCCATGAGCAGGGGGCAGTCGGTGACGTCGGGGCCCACCTGGTCCAGGAAGGCGCGGATCGCGTCGGGGGTGAGGTCGCGCAGCAGGGCGCACGACTCGCGGGCCGGGAGCGGGTCCTGCGGCTCCAGGTGGATGCGGTCCAGGGCTGCGTACGGCATCTCCTCCACGGTGTCGACCTCGACAGGCGCCGCGGCGCGGATCGGGGCCAGCAGGCGCTCGCCCTCCGCGGGGTCCCCGGGCCAGGCGACCGCGACGCGGGCCCAGAAGCCGCCGCGCAGCGGTTCGGGGATCTCCGGGATGGGCGGCAGACGCAGCAGGGCGAAGGCGCTGCACATCTCGTCCGGAACCGTCCGTGTCCACTCGGTCCAGTTCCGCAGCACGGTCTCGGCGTGCTCGCCGGGGCTGTGGACGGCGCCGCCGAGGACAGTGGTCAGGGGCAGCAGCTCGAAGACCATGGAGGTCACCACGCCCACGTTGCCCTTGCCGCCGCGCAACGCCCAGAACAGCTCCGCCTCGTGGTCGGGGTCGGCCTCGCGGAGTGTGCCGTCGGGTGTGACGACCTGGAAGGACCGGACCAGGTCGGTCGCGTAGCCGTAGGCCCGGCCCATGACGGGCAGGCCGCCGCCGAGCGTGTAGCCGACCGCGCCCGCGTCGGTGGAGGTGCCCGTCAGCGCGGCGAGGCCGTGCGGTGCCGCCGCGTCCAGGACGTGCCGCCACTTCGCGCCGGCCGCGACGGTCGCCAGGCGCTCTCGCGGGTCGATCCGTACGTCGGTCATGCGGGCCGTGCTGATCAACAGCCCGTGATCGATGGGGAAGTTCGCCCCGTGCCCCGTGGCCTGCACCGCGACCGGGGTGCCGGTGGCCGACGCCCAGCGCAGGGCCGTCACCACGTCGTCGACGCCCGTCGCACCGACCACCACGTCGGGGGTGTGCAGCGCGGCCAGGTTGAAGCCGGCGACCTCCTCGGCGTAGCCGTCCTCGCCGGGGCGCAGGACCGGGCCGTGGATCTCGGAGAGGGCGAACAGGTCGGGGGTGTTGTGGTGGGTGGCGGTCATCGCGTCCTCCGCGGTGTGCGTACGTACGGAGGGACGGCGGCGGCGGGGCGAGGTGGGGCGGGCCGTCGGAGTCCTTGCGTGCGGGGGCTGATCGGGGCCTCCCTCTCAGGATGGACCCGGGGTGTGGGGGCCGCACGCGGGCCGCGGGGGGCCGCCGCCGCCGACGCCTCGTCGGCAAAGGGACCGCCGGGGCGGGCGTAGCGTAGGTGGCATGACGACGTACGGTTCCTTCCCCGGCACGCGTCCGCGGCGTCTGCGGACCACCCCCGCCATGCGGCGCATGGTCGCCGAGACCAGGCTGCACCCCGCCGACTTCATCCTCCCGGCCTTCGTGCGCGAGGGCGTCAGCGAGCCGGTGCCGATCGCCGCGATGCCGGGCGTCGTCCAGCACACGCGGGACAGTCTGAAGAAGGCGGCCGTGGAGGCGGTCGAGGCGGGCATCTCCGGGATCATGCTCTTCGGGGTGCCCGAGGAGGAGAAGAAGGACGCCCTCGGGACGCCGGGGACCGACCCGGACGGGATCCTCCAGGTCGCCATCCGGGACGTGCGGGCCGAGGTGGGGGACGACCTGCTCGTCATGTCCGACCTGTGCCTGGACGAGACCGTCGACCACGGGCACTGCGGGGTGCTGGACGCGCAAGGGCGGGTCGACAACGACGCCACCCTGGAGCGGTACGCCGAGATGGCCCAGGTGCAGGCCGACGCCGGCGCCCATGTCGTCGGGCCCAGCGGGATGATGGACGGACAGATCGGGGTCATCCGCGACGCCCTCGACCAGATCGGCCGGGAGGACGTGGCCGTCCTCGCCTACACGGCGAAGTACGCCTCCGCCTTCTACGGGCCCTTCCGGGAGGCCGTCGCCTCCTCGCTGAAGGGGGACCGCAAGACGTATCAGCAGGATCCCGCGAACGCCCGTGAGTCCTTGCGCGAGTTGGCCCTCGACCTGGAGGAGGGCGCCGACATGGTGATGGTCAAGCCGGCCGGACCCTACCTCGACATCCTGGCCCGGGTGGCCGAGGCGGTGGACGTGCCGGTCGCCGCCTACCAGATCTCCGGTGAGTACTCGATGGTCGAGGCCGCCGCCGAGAAGGGCTGGATCGACCGGGACCGGGCGATCTTCGAGACGCTGACCGGCATCAAGCGGGCGGGCGCGCGCAACATCCTCACGTACTGGGCCACGGAGGCGGCGCGGAAGCTGGGCGACCGGTAGCCGATCGCGGGCTCTGGCTCACGGCCGGTCGGACGTCTTGGGCGTGGCGGGAGCCGTGGCCGTGGGGCTGGTCGGGGTGGACGGGCCCTCGTCGCGCAGGCCCTCGCCGTCCTCGCACGCGGTGAGCGTGAGTACGGCGACGGCCACCAGCGTGGCGGCGAGCAGCCGGGCGCGGACGCGAACGGGGTGTGCGGACGCGGACATCGTGGCGGCCCTCTCCTCAGGTGGGGGCTGGGGTCGGCCCTCAGCCTGAGCGATCATCCGGCCCGCCCGCCACCCTCTGCCGGGAATTCGGGACGCCCCGGTCGAGGGCATCCCTCTTACCTGCGGGGACGTCATGTCCCGTGAGCCCGGCGCGGGACGCGGGACGGACGTGGCCCACGATGCGCCCGGGGCGGCAAGGTCCGCATCCCGGAAAGCTGCATGTAGACGACACATAGTTCTCTAGGCTGCCCGGCACGAGCCGCCCCCCGCGTCGCCGCAGCCGAAGGAGCCGTGCCATGACCGTCATCGCGTCCACGCCCCACCCCACCGCAGCCGCCGTGCCACCGCTCGCGGCGCGGACCGGAAAGGTCGGCGGCTCGCCCGTGCGGGACATACTCGCCGTCACCGCCCGCCCCGAGGTCATCAACTTCGCGGGAGGTCTGCCCGCACCGGAGCTGTTCGACCGCGACGGCATCGCCGCCGCCTTCCGCGACGTGCTCGCCGAGACGCCGGCACAGGCGTTGCAGTACTCCACGACCGAGGGCGAGCCGAGCCTGCGCGCCGGGCTCGCCGCACGGCTGTCGCAGCGGGGCCTGGTGACCGGGGCCGACGACCTGCTCGTCACCACCGGCTCCCAGCAGGGCCTGTCACTGCTGGCCACCGCGCTGCTGGACCCCGGGGACACCGTCCTCGTCGAAGACCCCTGCTATCTCGCGGCCCTTCAGGTCTTCGGTCTCGCGGGAGCACGGATCGTGGCGGTGCCGGGTGACGCGGACGGCGTGGACCCGCAGGCGCTGGAGGAACTCATCGCCCGGGAACGGCCGAAGCTCTTCTACACCGTGCCCACCTTCCAGAACCCGACCGGCAGGACCCTGCCCGCCGCGCGCAGGGCGGCCGTCGCACAGGTCGCCGCGCGGGCCGGGGTGTGGATCGTCGAGGACGACCCGTACGGCGAACTGCGGTACGAGGGCGAGCGCGTGCCCTGGATCGCCTCGTACCCGGGTGCCGAGGACCGCGCGGTGCTGCTGGGCTCCTTCTCCAAGGTGATGGCGCCCGGTGTGCGGCTGGGCTGGCTGCGCGCCCCGGCTGCCCTGCGCCGCGCCTGCGCCGTCGCCAAGCAGGCGGCCGACCTGCACACTTCGACCGTCAACCAGCTCGCCGCCGCCCGCTGCCTCACCACCCTGGACGCCCACCTGGCCCGGGTCAGGGACGTCTACCGCGAACGCCGCGACGCCATGCTCGCGGGGCTGCCCGCCGCCCTCCCGGACGGCTCCGCGTGGCAGCGGCCCGAAGGCGGCATGTTCCTCTGGGTCCGCCTGCCCGCGTCGTACGACACGACGGCCCTGCTCCCGAAGGTGGTGCGGCAGGACGTGGCGTACGTCCCCGGCGCACCCTTCTACGCCGGTGAACCCGACCCGTCGACGCTGCGGTTGTGCTTCGTGACGCAGACGCCCGAGGAGATCGGGGAGGGGCTGCGGCGGCTCGGGGAGGGGCTGCGGTCCTAGGACCGACGACGCAGCACGGATCGTCCCCTGGACGGCGGTCGGGCCCGTGCCGATCTTCATAGGGTGATCCCATGTCCGACACCTTGCGCTTGGATCTGGATGAGTATCTGCGGCGAATCGGTGGGGAGGGGGAGCTGCGGGCGGACCTGGCGACGCTGCGGCGCCTGCACCTGGCACACATGCGGAGCATCCCGTTCGAGAACCTGGACGCTCTGCGGGGCACCGCCCCCTCCCTCGAACCCGCCGACCTGGTGGCCAAGTTGCTGCACAGCCGCCGCGGCGGCTACTGCTACGAGCACAACACCCTGTTCGCGGGCGTACTGGAGGCACTGGGCTTCGGGGTGACCCTGCTGACCGCACGCGTCGTCGTGGGAGCGGACCGCATCGAGAGCCGCCCGCGCACCCACATGGCACTGCTCGTGGAGGTCCCCGGCGATCCGCAGCCGTATCTGGCGGACGTCGGCTTCGGCGCGATCGGCGCGCTGCTGGAGCCGGTGCCGCTGACGGCCGGTGTCGAGTTCCAGGACGCGGAACGCCGGCACCGGCTGGTCCACGCGCCGCACGCGGGACCGCTGGAGATGTGGCTGCTCCAGGCCCAGGACCAGGTGAAGGGCGACTGGGTCGACCAGTACGCCTTCACCCTGGAGCCGTTCGAGAAGCCCGACTTCGAGGTCATCAACTGGCACATCGGCACCAACCCGCGCTCGCCCTTCACCCAGCGCGTCTACGTCCAGAACATCACCGCCGAACGCCACCTCCTCCTCGACGGCCGGCTCCTGACGGAGACGCGCGCGGACGGGACCGTCGTCGAACGCGAGGTGACCGAGGAGGCGGAGGCGCGGCGGCTGCTGGACGAGGAGTTCGGGATCGACGTGCCGGAAGGGATGGGGCTGCTGCCGCGCTAGAAGCGGGGCGTCGGGTCGTGTCCGCCCGGCCTAGTCCCACCAGAAGTGCCAGGCCGACCGGCCGAGGAGCCGGTTCTCGGCGTAGCCGCGCAGATCCGTGTCGCTGCCCTGCCAGATGGTGTCGGGGCAGAACGCGAAGTGTTCGGCGGCCAGGGCCTCCGCCTCGGCGAGCGTGGTGGGCGGGGCGGCCACGGACACCAGCAGGGTGTCGAAGCCGAGGGCCACGACCCGTATGCCGAACCGGTCCTCCCAGGAGCGGAGCACCGCGGACAGCCGGCCCATGTCGTTCTCGTGGTTCGCCGGGCCCGTCCAGCCGATCACCGCGGGGATGTCGGCGCTGCGGCGGGCCGGGACGAGCGCGAGACGCGGCTCTTCCAGGGCCTCGCCGCCGTCGAGGAGCAGGCCCACGACGTCGGAGGCGACGGAATCGGGGTCAGGGGAGCCGACGGCCCCGGTGTCGGCCAGACCGGGCCAGTCCTCGTCCTCGTGAGCGCACTCGTCCCAGAACTCCGCCAGCACCTCCTCGGCGTCGTGATCCCCCGGGTACGACATCTCGCCCGGCATCAACTCCCACAGCCCCGGGCCGCCGTGGCGGGCGACGTCGAGGAGGACCGGGAGCAGGCCGGCGCCCGGTGCCGTCCGCCGCAGCGCGGCCCAGCCGCCGGAGGCGGCGCGACCGTCCGCCAGCCACAGCAGCGGCTCGTGCCACGGTCCGTCGTCCGTCGTGTCCAGCAGCCTGCCGGGCGGGAGTCGGAGGCCGACGACGCCCCCCGTGGGGTCGGTGGCCAGCTTCGGCAAGGAGTTCGGAAGAGTCGCCATGTCGGTGACTGTAGGCGGCGGCACTGACAACGAGCCCCGCCCTCACTCGGCCACCCGGCCGTCCACGCACTCCCCTTCACCGCCCGCCACCGGCCGGAAGCAGACCCGGACGACGGTGCCGGGCCGAACGGCCGTCATGGGGGTGTGGACGTAGGCGTCCGCGTCCAGGGCGTTGCGGACCTCGGCGCTGCGCACGCCACGCCGGGGCCCGGCGGGTCCTGCCGCCGACATCTCGATCCGGTCCCCGACGCGGGTCCCCCACATCCGGGCCCAACTCGTCCCGCACTCCGCGCTGTAGCGCAGGTCCACCGAGGCGCCGGTCGCGGTGCGGCGCACGGCCAGGGTCGCCGGTGCGGAGGCGCACTTCATGCGCGTCGGACTCTCGGCCTCGCAGCCCGCTCCCCGGCAGCGCGGCCCGTTCGCGGCGGGCGGCGGCGACAGGGACGATCTCGGTTCGCCGTCCCGGGGCACCAGCATCAGCACCGCCGCCGCCAGAGCGCCGACCACGACGGCACACACCGACGTGAGCACGGCCAGGACCGCCGCATGCCGGGACGCGGCCGCGCCACCGCCCGGTGCCGTCCGTGGCGCAGCCGTAGACGTAGACGTAGACGAAGACGAAGACGAAGACGGAGACGGAGACGGAGAAGCGGGGGACGGCAGGGGCGGCGGCGACGCGAGAGACGAGGGTGTGGGCGTGCCCGGGGACGTGGGTGGGCCCGACGACGGCGAGCCCGGATACGTGGGCGAGCCCGCCGACGACGGCGAGCCCGCTGACGACGGCGAGCCGGGAGGTCGAGGGAGCCTCCCCTCCGCCGCGCATCCGCTTCTCTCCGCCGCCCGCCCGCTCCCCTGCGACTCCGCGATCTCCCACAGGGCCACATGCCGCCCCTCCGGCTCGCCGGCGAGGCGGCACAGCTCCTGCACGGCGTCGCGCGGAGGCAGTGTCCGGGCGTTGAGGTAGCGGTCCCAGGACGACTTGCTGAACGCCGTCTTCGCCGCGAGGCCGACCAGGCTCAAGCCGGTGCGGCCCTTCAACTCCCGCAGCTCGGCGGCCAGTCGGGCCCGCTCCGCCGACGGCCCCGTCATCGCCGCAGGGCCTTCCACGTGTGCGGTCCGACGATGCCGTCCACCACCAGCCCCGCCCGCTCCTGGAACCGCCTGACCGCGTCCTCCGTCACCGGCCCGAAGATCCCGTCGACGGCGCCCGGCGCAATGCCCGCCCTGCGCAGCAGACACTGCACCTCGGCCACTTCCGGCCCGGCGCGGCCGTCCGCCACGATCGCGTCCCGGGTGCGGCTGTTGCCCGCGTACCAGCGGCCGTCGACGCGCTCGGCGCGACAGGTGTATCCGGGTGCCGCGGGCGCGGCCGACGCCGGTGCCGACGCGGCGATGGGAGCCGTGGCGTCCCCGCCCGCGTGCCCGCCCAGCCGTATCAGCAGCATCACCGCCGTACTGAGGGACAGCGCCAGCGCCACCGTCCCCGCCACGAGCGCGGCCCTCACCCAACCCCCGGCCGATCCGGCCGCGTTCATCCCGGACGACACGATGTGCGGTGCCGTCGCCGCCGGTTCGGGCCCGGGCCCGTCCGGCGCGGTCCCGCTCGTGTGTCTCTTTCCCCACGCCTGCGCGGCGACCTCGCGCAGCGCCAGCAACCTGGTCGGATCCTCACCCCCGACCCGGGCCAGCGCCTCGACGGCCTCCCTCGGCGGCAGCGACCTGCCGCCCAGGTACCGCTCCCAGGACTTCGGGCTGTACGCCGTCCGGGCCGCCAGCTGCCGCAGGCTCAGCCCGCTGTGGTCCTTCAACCGGCGTAACCGCACCACCAACTGCCGTACCCGCGGATCCAGTTCCGCGGGCAGCGCTGCCCAACGCGACATGTTCCCCCCACTCGCGTTCACGGTCGGGCCCAGCGGTCCGTGGTCGGCGTCCCCCGCGCCCGTCCGCATTCTGCCCCAGCATCAGGCGTCCCATGGCGGAAGCGGGCCCGCGCACCCGTACGGAATCGGCCACCGCGTGCTCGCGCCGTCCCGCGACGACGTCACCGCGGGTGGCGTCCGCCCAGGTCACAGGAGGGGACGTCCCGCGGTGACGTCGGTTCCGCGGCAACTGTGGCGACCCGCGCCGCCCGCCCCGCACTCTCGACCTGCCGGCCCGGCGGCAAGGGCCGCCCCACCCGAACCAGAGCGAGAGGTACAAGCATGCGACCCAATGTCTGGACGAGGACCCTCGTCAGCGTCAGCGCCGTACTCGGCCTTGCCGCAGGCAGCCTCGCGACCGCGGGCGCCAGCTTCGCGGCGTCGGACACGAAGCCGGCCGTGAGCTCCGAGGTCTCCGTGCTCGCGGTGAACAACCTCGGTCTGACCGCCGCCGAGGCGAAGAAGGTGCAGGGCTGGCTGAAGGAGTACTGGGGCTACACCGGCGCCATCGACGGGCAGCTGGGCACCAACAGCTGGAAGGCCTTCCAGCGCTGCCTGAAGGAGTACTGGGGCTACACCGGTGCCATCGACGGCATCGTCGGCTCGGGCACCATCAAGGCACTGCAGCGTCTGCTGCAGCACTGGGGCTACAACGGCGCGATCGACGGGATCGCCGGAGCGGGCACCAAGGCCGCGTTCAAGAACTTCGCCAACGGCATCTGACGGCCCTGGCCACGTCTTCGCGTACCACCGCGTACCACCGCGTACGGCCCGTCCGCTCCGGGAAGGAGAGGACGGGCCGTCGGCGTGGCGCGGGTGCTCAGAGCCGCTCGGGCGTCCGGATGCCCAGCAGGGCCATGCCCTGGTGGAGGGTCCTGGCCGTCACGTCGCACAGGAACAGCCGGTTCTCCACCTGCTCGGTCGTCTCCGCCTTCAGAACCGGGCACTTGTCGTAGAACGACGTGTACAGCGACGCCAGTTGGTACAGGTACGCGGCCAGCTTGTGCGGGGCGTACTCCGCGGCCGCCTCGAAGACCGTGTCCCCGAACGCGTCCAGGTGCAGGCCCAGGGCCCGCTCCGCCGGGGCGAGTTCGAGCTCCGGGTGCGCGGTCGGCAACGCCCCGCCCGCCTTGCGCAGGATCGACTGGATCCGGGCGTACGCGTACTGCAGGTACACGCTCGTGTCGCCGTTCAGCGACACCATCTGGTCCAGGTCGAACTTGTAGTCCCGGTTCGGCGACGTCGACAGGTCCGCGTACTTCACGGCGCCGATGCCGACCTGCGCGGCCCGCTCCTGGATCTCGTCCTCGGTGAGGTCCCGCGCCTTCTCCCGTACGACCTCCGCGGCCCGCTGCACCGCCTCGTCCAGCAGGTCCTCAAGGCGTACGGTCTCGCCCTCACGCGTCTTGAACGGCCTGCCGTCCGCGCCGAGGACCGTGCCGTAGCCCATGTTGTGCGCGGTGACCTCGTCGTTCAGCCAGCCGGCCCGGCGGGCCGCCTCGAAGACCATCTTGAAGTGCAGCGACTGGCGTACGTCGACGACGTACAGCAGCGTCGTCGCGTGCAGGTCGACGACACGGTTGCGGATCGCGGTCAGGTCGGAGGCCGCGTAGCCGAAGCCGCCGTCGGCCTTCTGCACGATCAGCGGGACCGGCTGGTCGTCC
The DNA here is from genome assembly GCF_042868655.1 of Streptomyces sp. NPDC007808. Lineage (NCBI taxonomy): Bacteria > Bacillati > Actinomycetota > Actinomycetes > Kitasatosporales > Streptomycetaceae > Streptomyces > Streptomyces sp. NPDC007808. The sequence goes on along the minus strand of NZ_JBIAEQ010000009.1, from coordinate 467,538 downwards.
TTGCCGCGGATCTCGTCGAAGAAGACGACGAGCGCGCCCTCGGAGCGGACCGCGACGCCCATCTCCTCCAGGAGGCGGGCGGTCTCGGGCATGCCCTCGTTGTACGCGGACTCGCCGACGATCTCCTCGTCGCGGATCTCCATGTCCAGCTTCTCGAAGACGGAGTAGAAGTAGACCTTCGACTCGTCCACGAACTGCTGCCACAGTTCGATCGTCTCCTTGTCACCGGACTGCAGGGCGACGACCCGCTTACGGGCCCGCTCCTTGAACTCCTCGTCCGAGTCGAACAGCGCCCGCGACGCCTTGTACACCCGGTTCAGGTTGCTCATGGCCTGCTCGCCGTCGACGTCGGCCGCGGGGGCCAGCTCGCCGGGGTGCTCGAACAGGTACTGGATGAGCATGCCGAACTGGGTGCCCCAGTCGCCGATGTGGTGCCGGCCGATCGTCTTCTCGCCGGTGAAGTCGAGCATGCCGCGCAGGGCGTCGCCGATGACCGCCGACCGCAGGTGACCGACGTGCATCTCCTTCGCCACGTTCGGCTGGGCGTAGTCGACGACCGTGACGCCCGGGTTCCCCTTCAGCGGCACGCCGAGGCGCTCGCCGTCCGCGTGCCGCGCGGCGAGGTTCTCGGTGATCGCCCTGTCCGCGATCGTGATGTTCAGGAAGCCGGGGCCGGAGACCTCGACGTCCTTGATCACGTCACCGGTGACGATGGCGGCGACGACCTGCGTCGCCAGCTCCCTCGGGTTCGCCTTGGCCTTCTTGGCGAGGGCCAGGATCCCGTTGGCCTGGAAGTCGGCCCGGTCGCTACGTCGCAGCAGCGGGTCGCCTCCGGCGGCTTCCGGGCGGGCGGAAGCGAGGGCATCGGCGAGGTGCTGGTTGACGCGAGCGCTGAGGGACGTGACCGGGGCCATAGGAATGGGTGCCGTTCTCCTCGGGGGGATGGATAGACACGGCCAGTATCCCATGGGGGGTAAAGCGATTTTTGCGGCCGGGAGCCCGGGGTGCGCCGTGCGCCGCCGGGCCCGAACCGCATAGTGGTTTTCGCGGAAGCGAGGTCGCCTGGGAGAATGGAGCCGCCAGCCGTTGACCGTACGGCTGCCCTGGAGAAAGAAGGACGTGCCGATCGTGGCTCAGAGCACCGAGACCACCGACTGGGTCTCCCGTTTCGCGGATGAGGTCATCGAGGAGTCGGAGCGTCGGGCCCCGGGCAAACCGGTCGTCGTCGCGTCCGGACTCTCCCCTTCCGGGCCCATCCACCTGGGCAACCTGCGCGAGGTCATGACCCCGCACCTCGTCGCCGACGAGATCAGGCGGCGTGGTCACCAGGTCCGCCACCTGATCTCTTGGGACGACTACGACCGCTACCGCAAGGTGCCGGCCGGGATCGCCGGTGTCGACGAGTCCTGGGCGGAGCACATCGGCAAGCCGCTGACCTCCGTACCGGCGCCCGCAGGCTCGGCGTACCCGAACTGGGCCGAGCACTTCAAGGCGGCCATGGTCGAGTCGCTCGCCGAGCTGGGCGTGGAGTTCGACGGGATCAGCCAGACCGCGCAGTACACCTCCGGGGTGTACCGCGAGCAGATCCTGCACGCCATGAAGCACCGCGGTGACATCGACGCCGTCCTCGCGCAGTACCGCACCAAGCCCAAGGCCGGTGCCAAGAAGTCGCAGAAGCCCCTCGACGAGGCCGAGCTGGAGGCCGCCGAGGGCTCCGGCGCGGCGAGCGAGGACGACGGCAGCTCCGGCTCCGCCGGGTACTTCCCGTACAAGCCCTACTGCGGCAACTGCGAGAAGGACCTCACCACCGTCACCTCGTACGTCGACGACACCACCGAGCTGTCGTACACGTGCAACGCCTGCGGCTTCGCCGAGACCGTCCGGCTGAACGAGTTCAACCGCGGAAAGCTGGTCTGGAAGGTCGACTGGCCCATGCGCTGGGCGTACGAGGGCGTCGTCTTCGAGCCGAGCGGTGTCGACCACTCGTCGCCGGGGTCGAGCTTCCAGGTGGGCGGGCAGATCGTCGGGATCTTCGGCGGCAAGCAGCCGATCGGGCCCATGTACGCCTTCGTCGGCATCAGCGGCATGGCCAAGATGTCGTCCTCGCGCGGCGGGGTGCCCACCCCGGGCGACGCGTTGAAGATCATGGAGCCGCAGATCCTGCGCTGGCTGTACGCCCGGCGCAGGCCCAACCAGTCCTTCAAGATCGCCTTCGACCAGGAGATCCAGCGGCTGTACGACGAGTGGGACAAGCTGGACGCCAAGGTCGCCGACGGCTCGGCGCTTCCGGCCGACGTCGCCGCGCACTCCCGCGCGGTGCGCACGGCCGGCGCCGAACTGCCGCGCACCGCTCGTCCGCTGCCGTACCGGACGCTCGCGTCCGTCGCCGACATCACCGCCGGACACCAGGACCAGGCGCTGCGCATCCTCTCCGAGCTGGACCCGGAGAACCCGCTGGCCACGCTGGACGAGGCACGCCCCCGGTACGACAAGGCCGAGGCGTGGATCAACACGCACGTGCCGGCCGACCAGCGCACCATCGTCCGGGACGAGCCCGACGCCGAGCTGCTGAAGTCCCTCGACGAGGCGTCCCAGCAGTCGCTGCGGCTGCTGCTCGACGGGCTGGAGTCGCACTGGTCGCTCGACGGGCTCACGCACCTCGTGTACGGCGTGCCCAAGGTGCAGGCCGGGTTCTCCGCGGACGCCACGCCCAAGGAGCTGCCGCCGGAGATCAAGACCGCCCAGCGGTCGTTCTTCGCGCTGCTGTACCACCTGCTGGTGGGGCGGGACACCGGTCCGCGGCTGCCCACCCTGCTGCTCGCGGTCGGACAGGACCGGGTGCGGTCCCTGCTCGGGGAGTAACGGGTCGGCGAAGGGCCCTCTTCGGAGGGCCCTTTCCCATGTGCCGGTCAGGCGATGTGCTCGTCCGTCAGTTCCGCGTTGAGGCGGTTGGAGAAGCGGTTCACCATGCGCTTGGCCTCGGACTCGTCCAGCGTGACGCCGTACGTCGCCTCGACGTCGGCGATCAGCCCGCGCGGGGTGGGCGCACCGTTGCCGCTCTTGATCGACTCACGGAAGACCAGGTAGTAGTCCTCCTCGGTCGGCTCCGGAGCGCCGCCGCCCTCCCCGAGCTCACGGGTCCGGCCGGGACTCACCGGGATCGGAAAGGTGCCGGTCTCCTCCGGAGCGGGCTCCTGGGCCGGCGGTTCCTCCTGGTACTGGTCCTGGTACTGCTCCGCCTGGAGCTGCTCCTGGTACCAGTCCTCGTAGTGCTCCTGGGGGTCGTACGAGGGGTTGTAGCCGCCGTGGTACTCGACCTGGCGGGGGGTGTTGAACCAGTCCTGCACGTACTCCGGCTGCTCGGGACTGGGCGTACCGGCCCGCTCCGGGCGCTGCTCCCCGGCCGGTGCCGTTCGCCGCGGGACGGGGACCGCCGCCGCGGCACGACCGACCGCCGGCGGCTGCGGCTGCGGCTCCGGTGCCGCGCCCACGGCCGGCCTGGGGGCCGGCGGCAGCAGCGCGGGCTCGATGCCCGCCGCGGCCAGCCCCGCCGGGGCCGTCTCCGCCAGCGGGACGCCGTAGCGGGCCAGACGCAGCGGCATCAGCGACTCCACCGGTGCCTTGCGGCGCCACGCGCGGCCGAAGCGGGAGCGCAGGCGGGCCTGGTAGACCAGGCGCTCCTGCTCCAGCTTGATGACCTGCTCGTACGAGCGCAGTTCCCACAGCTTCATACGGCGCCACAGCAGGAACGTCGGCAACGGCGAGAGCAGCCAGCGCGTCAGCCGGACGCCCTCCATGTGCTTGTCGGCCGTGATGTCGGCGATACGCCCGATCGCATGGCGGGCCGCCTCCACGGACACCACGAACAGGACCGGGATCACCGCGTGCATGCCGACGCCCAGCGGGTCCGGCCAGGCAGCCGCGCCGTTGAACGCGATCGTCGCGGCCGTCAGCAGCCAGGCCGTCTGGCGCAGCAGTGGGAACGGGATGCGGATCCACGTCAACAGCAGGTCGAGGGCGAGCAGGACGCAGATGCCCGCGTCGATGCCGATCGGGAACACGTAGCTGAAGTTCCCGAACCCCTTCTTGACGGCCAGCTCGCGGACGGCCGCGTACGAACCGGCGAAGCCGATGCCGGCGATGATCACGGCGCCGAACACGACCACGCCGATGAGAACGCGGTGCATCCGGGTCAGCTGCGGTGGCCCGGCCACTCGTACTCCCCTCCCCTTGCGTGTTGTTGCGCGCAACAGGGTGGCACATCTGTGCGGCGTACGAATTCAGGTACGGTTCGAGCCCGGCCCCCGACAGGGACCGGGCTCGTGGAAAAAGCGCCTCTGAGCTGGTAGTTCCGCCTCAGCGGCGGGCAGGTGTGACGGTCAGCTCTTCTGCGACGCTGTCTTGGACGGGGAGCTCGCCGCCGCCTTGGAGGGGCTGCCGGAAGGGGACTTCGAGGGAGACTTCGAAGCCGACTTCGAAGGCGTGCTGCTCGGCGTGCCCGCGCCGCCGCCCTCGCCGTTCGCCTTCTGCACCGCGGCGACCGTCTCCTTCGCGGCCTTGCGCGCCAGCTTGTCCAGGGCGTCCGCGCTCGGGGTCTTGTCACCGGCGAAGCCGGCGCCGTTGTAGTCGAGCGTGACGACGACGTTCTCCACCCGGGCCACGACCGTCTCCTGCTTGAAGGATCCCTCCTTCTTCTTCAGGTCGTAGCGCACCACCGTCGCCTCGTCGCCGACCCCGGTGACCGGCTCCGACTTCACGTTCTTCGCGCCGCTCACCGACCGGGCGTCCGTCAGCTGCGACGCGAAGTACTCCCGCGCCAGCTTGTCGGCCGAACCGCTCGTGACGTCCGAGTCGAAGCGCACCAGGGAGACGTTGAGCCAGCGGAACTGCGAGCCCTTCACGCCGTTGTTGTCGAGGCTGCTCCAGGAGCAGGAGGCGCGCGAGGAGGTGTCGTCCGACGAGCCCGCCTTGCCGGACTTGGCCTTCGGGACCAGGTCCTCCAGCGTCTTCTTCGACAGCACCTTGCACGACTGGGGAAGCGACTTGTACGCGGCCGCCTGCACGGTCGGCGACGGGCTCGCGGACGCCGACGCCGAGGAGGACGCCGAAGCCTTCGCGCCGGCCGCGTCGTCCGTGCCGGAGTCCGACGAACAGCCCGCGGCGATCAGCATCACGGGGACGGCGGCCGCGCCGACAAGGACGCGGTGAAGGCCCTTCACCCGCTGCTCACGGTCCTGCTGTTCTCGCTTGGCTGCTCGCTGCATGGTTCCTTCACTCATGAGTGACACTCGTGGTTCCTGCGGTCGGATCGGGTCCGAGGGGCCACGGTACGCGGTGAAGAAGCCGTGTGGTCTCGTTTCGGTTACGTCGCACTCGGGCGCACCGCGGTGGCCGAGGGGCGCTACTCCGACAGCGCTTCGGCCAGTTGCGCGGCGAGATTCCGGGCCCTGTCCTGCATTGCCTCGGCGTCCGGCACGGTGCCGACGGTCGCCGGCTGCTCCTCGTACTCGATCCTCACGACCACGTTGGACGTGCGGAACACCACAGTCACGGTGCGCTGCTGGGCCGTCGAACCGGAGCCGCCGAGCACGTCGTCGAGGAACGCCTCGTCGCCCAGGTCGTCGAGGACCCGGGGCTGCAGTTCGGCGGGCGGTGAGGCGTCGGTGGAGGTCGAGGCCGAGGGGGACGCGGTGGACGAGGCGGACTTGCCGGGCGCCGGGGCCGAGGAGGAGGGGGAGCCGCTCGGGTCGGCGGACGGGGTGCCCTCGGCGGTGTCGCCGCTGTCGGTAGGCACCGGCTCCGGCAGGTCGGCCGCCTCCAGCTCCGTCGCGAAGAGCCGCTCCGCCTCGCTGTCGTCGCTGACGGAGGTGTCGTACGCGACCACCCGCTCGAAGTCGACCATGAGGTGGTCCGTGGCCTGCGCCGACTCCACCTTCCAACGGCAGCCGGCCTTGCGGTCGGTGTCGAAGGTGGGCGTCGGGGTGCCCTCGTACGCCTTCTCGCGCTGCTCGTCGTCCGGCAGCTGCCTGATGCCCGGCAGCAGCGAGTCGAGTGTCTCCTCACCGACCACGCCGCAGGGTTCGGGCAGTGTGCGGTACCGGCCGGGCTCGGCCGCGGCGGTCGCCGTACCGGAGTCGTCGGGGTTGGACTCGTCGGTGGTGCCGCCGCCGTCGGAGCCGCCGGTGCAGCCGGCCAGCAGCGCCGCGAGGAGCGCGGCGACGCCGGTTACGTACGCCTTCCGCTGCACGGTCAGGCTCCTTTCGACGGTGGCTGTGTGGTCGGTCCCTTGCCGGCGGTTCGGTGTCCCCGCTGGTTATTCGCTTGCTGCGCGGGGGCGTCCCCTGGAGACAATGTGTATCGCACGCACTGCCGTGGACGCCGGTCCGTTGTCCTTTTTCATCGACCCTGGCGCCGGTATTGCGATTTCAGACTTGTGTTGTGTTTCCGGGGGATAGAGGACGATATGTCGTACGTGGAGATGCCGGGCGCGAAGGTGCCGATCCGTATGTGGACCGACCCGTCGACGGTCGAGGAGGTGGCTCTCCAGCAGCTGCGGAACGTCTCGACGCTGCCGTGGATCAAGGGGCTCGCGGTCATGCCGGACGTCCACTACGGCAAGGGTGCGACGGTCGGGTCCGTCATCGCGATGCAGGGGGCCGTGTGCCCCGCGGCGGTGGGCGTGGACATCGGGTGCGGTATGTCGGCGGTGAAGACGTCGCTCACGGCGAACGACCTGCCGGGTGACCTGTCGCGGCTGCGCTCGAAGATCGAGGAGGCGATTCCGGTCGGGCGGGGGATGCATGACAGTCCCGTGGATCCGGGACGGCTGCACGGCTTCGGCACGGCCGGGTGGGACGACTTCTGGGGGCGGTTCGACGGAGTCGCGGACGCGGTCAAGTTCCGTCAGGACCGCGCCGGGAAGCAGATGGGAACGCTCGGTGGCGGTAACCACTTCGTCGAGGTATGCACCGATACGACCGGTTCCGTCTGGCTGATGCTGCACTCCGGTTCCCGCAACATCGGCAAGGAACTGGCCGAGCATCACATCGGCGTGGCGCAGAAGCTCCCGCACAACCAGGGCCTGGTCGACCGTGACCTCGCCGTCTTCGTGGCGGACACGCCGCAGATGGCGGCGTACCGCAACGACCTGTTCTGGGCGCAGGAGTACGCCAGGTACAACCGCACGATCATGATGGCGCTCCTGAAGGACGTGGTCCGCAAGGAGTTCAAGAAGGCGAAGCCGACCTTCGAGTCCGAGATCAGCGCCCACCACAACTACGTGGCCGAGGAGCGCTACGACGGCATGGACCTGCTCGTGACCCGTAAGGGCGCGATCCGGGCCGGCTCCGGCGAGTACGGCATCATCCCGGGCTCGATGGGCACGGGTTCGTACATCGTGAAGGGCCTCGGTAACCCGATGTCCTTCAACTCGGCCTCGCACGGCGCGGGCCGGCGCATGAGCCGCAACGCGGCCAAGCGGCGGTTCTCCACGAAGGACCTGGAGGAGCAGACGCGCGGCGTGGAGTGCCGTAAGGACTCCGGCGTCGTGGACGAGATCCCGGGCGCCTACAAGCCGATCGAGCAGGTCATCGACCAGCAGCGGGACCTGGTGGAGGTCGTGGCCAAGCTGAAGCAGGTCGTGTGCGTGAAGGGCTGACGGTCCGGCGGTCTCGTGGGAGGCCGTCGGAGCGTCACTTCGGCGCGTGCGTCACCGCGTAGATCATCACGAACGCCACGATGTGGATGCCGAACAGGAAGTAGCCGAGCCACCACCACATCTGGCGTTCGTCGTGCGGGTCCTTGCCGTCGGCCGCCACTACAGCTCCCTGTGGACCTTGGTGTTGGACGCCTGGGCGCGCGGGCGGACGACCAGGAGGTCGATGTTGACGTGGCTGGGGCGGGTCACCGTCCAGGCGATGGTGTCGGCGACGTCCTCCGCGGTGAGGGGCTCGGCGACGCCCTGGTAGACCTTCTCCGCCTTCTCCCTGTCCCCGGCGAAGCGGTTCAGGGCGAACTCGTCGGTCTTGACCATGCCGGGGGCGATCTCGATGACCCGGACCGGTCGGCCGACGATCTCCAGGCGCAGGGTCTCGGCGAGGACGTGGGCGCCGTGCTTGGCGGCGACGTAGCCCGCGCCGCCCTCGTAGGTGCCGTGGCCCGCCGTGGAGGACACGACCACGATCGTGCCGTCGCCGCTCGCCTCCAGCTTGGGCAGCAGGGCTTGCGTGAGGTTCAGGGTGCCGATGACGTTCGTCTCGTACATCGTGCGCCAGTCGGCCGGGTCGCCGGTGGCCACCGGGTCGGCGCCGAGGGCACCGCCCGCGTTGTTGACCAGGACGCCGATCGTCCTGAAGGCCGTGGCGAACTCGTCGACCGCGGCGCGGTCGGTGACGTCCAGCTGGTACGCGGTCGCCGAGTGGCCGGCCGCCTCGATCTCCTCGGCCAGGGCCTCGATGCGGTCCTTGCGGCGGGCGGTCAGGACGACCCGGTAGCCGGCCGCGGCGAGCTGTCGTGCCGTGGCGGCGCCGATTCCGCCGCTCGCGCCGGTGACGACGGCGATACGGGAGGCGGCGGACGGGGCTGCGGTGGGCATGGCTGCTCCTCGGGCGAGGTCGAAAGGCTGTCCGGCCAGGATAGGCGGGCGGTGGGAGAATGGGGTGGGTGATCCTCCAGCACGGGAGGTAGATCATGGGACAGGCACGTGAGGTCATGGACCGGCTGACCGAGGCGATCACCACCGCGGACCCCAAGGCCATCGCCGAGCTCTACGCACCGGACGCGGTCGCCGTCACGCCCGACGGCGGGGAGCTCCACGGACGGGACGACATCGCCGCGTACTGGCGGCAGATGACGGAGGCGGTTCCTGACGGCTCGTACGAGTCGGTGCACTCGTACGAGGTCGGCAACACGGCCATCGACGAGGGTGTCTTCACCGGCCGGAACACCGGGCCGATCCAGTTGCCCACGGGGGAGACGGTGGCCCCGACGCAGAAGGAGATCAGGATCCGCGGGGTCGACTTCGCCACCGTCGACGACACCGGGCACATCGTCGACTACCGCCTCTACTTCGACGAGATGGAGTTCCTCGGGCAGTTGGGGCTGCTGCCGCCGTCCTGAGCCCCGGGCTCAGTCGCCCCTCGGCGCGTACATGATGACCGCCATGCCCGCGAGGCAGATCAGCGCGCCCGTGACGTCCCAGCGGTCCGGTCGGTAGCCGTCCGCGGCCATGCCCCAGGCCAGGGAGCCGGCGACGAAGACGCCGCCGTACGCGGCGAGCACACGGCCGAACTCGGCGTCGGGCTGGAGTGTGGCGACGAAGCCGTAGGCGCCGAGCGCCATGACGCCGGCGCCGATCCACAGCCACCCGCGGTGTTCCCGCACGCCCTGCCAGACCAGCCAGGCGCCGCCGATCTCGAACAGGGCGGCGACGACGAACAGGGCGGCGGAGCGCAGGACGAGCATGGGGTCAGCCTCGCATGCCCTCGCCCGGGCCCACGCGTCACCTGTTGGACGGCGCCTGCCGTCCGCCGGGCGTGGGATACATCCGTACGACCACGGCGGAGTGAGGAGCGGACGGTATGCGGCGGATGACAGGTGCCGGGGTGTGCGTTGCGGCCGTGGTCGCGGCGGTCGGCGGCGCGGCCCCGGGCGCCGGTGCGGCGGACGGTCCCCGGGCGGGCCTTGCCTACCACGGCTGGGCCGGCCTCTCCGCCGGCCGGGTCGACCTGCGCTTCACGCCGCGCAACGACGGCCCGACCGCCGTTGCGGAATCGGTCGTACGGCTGCACTGGTCGCAGCCCCTGGCCGACCGGCAGGAGCTGCCCGAGGCGTGCGCGCGGGCCGGGGAGCGTCTGCTGACGTGCCGCGTCGGCGCGCTGGGCGGGCACCGCGCGGGGGAGCGGATCGCTCTGCGGGTGCTGCTGCGGGGTGCGCCGACGGAGGTGTCCCTGGAGTTCGAGACCGCGGGGAGCGGCGCGGCCGTGGACGGTGACCGGCAGCGGGTGCTCGTGCTGGACACGGGGGACACGTACGCGTTCTGACCGTCGCGGTGCGGGTGGGGTCGGGCCCTACGCGTCGGCGTTCTCGGCGTCGTAGCGTTCGCGGGAGAGGCGGACCTCGTCGAAGTGGGTCTCCGCCCAGTCCTTCACGGCCGTCAGGAGCAGGGCCAGGTTGTGCCCGAGGGGCGTGAGCTCGTAGTCGACCCGGACCGGGACCGACGGGGTGACGGTGCGGGAGAGGAGGCCGTCGCGTTCCAGGGAGCGCAGGGTCTGGGTCAGCATCTTGGGGCTGACACCGGCGATCCTGCGGCCGAGGTCGCTGTAGCGCAGGGGGCCCGGGGCGAGGGCGGAGACGACGAGGCTGACCCACTTGTCGCTGATGCGGTCCAGGAGCTGGTTGGTGGGGCAGCTCTTGATGAACGCGTCGTACTCGACGCGTGCCTGCTCACGCCGCTGGGCCGCCGTCATGGTCGCCATGGCTCACCTCCGGGGTATGTACGCACTCTCAGGTAACTACTTACCTCTGGATAGTAACTCTTCCTAGGGTTGTGCGCAGTGATCGGGAGGACATCCCGGACGTGAACAGACCCAGGATCAAGGAGAGTTGCTGTGCGTGCTGTTGTGGTGAACTCGTTCGGCGGGCCGGAAGCGGTGCAGGTCGTGGAGACCGAGGTGCCCGAGCCCGGTGCGGGGGAGATACGGATCAAGGTCGCGGCGGCCGGACTGAACCCCGTGGACGCGGGGGTGCGGGCCGGTGTCTTCGGTGGTTCGGGACAGCGGATCGGGCTCGGCTGGGACGTCGCCGGGACGGTCGACGCGGTCGGCACGGGAAGCTCCTGGAGCGTCGGGGACCAGGTGGTGGCGCTCGTCTACGGCCCGCTCAAGCCGCTGGGCACCCACGCCGAGTACGTCGTCGTGGCGGCGGACGCGGCGGCCGGGGCGCCCACCACCGTCGACGCCGTGCACGCGGCGACCCTGCCGCTGAACGCGCTGACCGCCGTACAGGCCCTCGACCTGCTGGAGTTGACGCCGGGTGAGTCGCTGCTGGTGACCGGGGCGGCGGGGGCGGTCGGCGGGTACGCGGTCCGACTGGCCGCGCACCGGGGGCTGTCGGTGACCGGGCTGGCCCGGGAGGACGACGAGGAGTTCGTACGGTCGCTGGGGGCCGAGCGGTTCCTCAGCGGCGCCGTCGCGGACGGCGGCTTCGACGCGGTGCTGGACGCCGCCGTCCTCGGCGAGCCGGCCCTGGACCGGGTCCGGGACGGGGGCCGCTACATCGGTGTCATCCCGCACGCCGAGCCCGCCTCCGTGCGGGGCGTGCGGACCGGGGCGGTCGAGGTCAGCGCCGACGGTGCACGGCTGACCGAACTGGTGCGGCTCCTCGACGAGGGGGTGCTGTCGACGCGGGTGGCCGAGACGTTCGCCCTGGACGACGCCGCCAAGGCGCACGCCCGGCTCGCGGAGGGCGGCCTGCGGGGGCGGCTGGTGCTGGTGCCGTGACGCCCGGTCCCCTGACGTGCGGTGCCCGCGCGTGCCTGCGGTGAGGCGCGGCCCGGTCGGTGTCGTCGCGAGGGGGCGCCCGGTGCTCGACGCCCCCGCCGCTCATCGGCCCGTGCCCGCGCGCTCGGCCTGGGCCTCCGCGGCGTACGCCGTGGGCGGCACCCCCACCGTCGCCGTGAAGTCCCGTACCAGATGGGCCTGGTCGGCATAGCCGAGGTCGGCGGCGAGGCCGGCCCAGTCGACGTCCTCGCGGGTGCCGGCCTGCTCCAGGGCCTCGTGGATGCGGTAGCGCAGGAGCACCCACTTGGGGCTGACGCCCACATGGGCCGAGAAGAGCCGCTGCAGCGCCCGCACCGACAGGCCCCGCGCCTCGGCGAAGTCACCGACGCGGCGCACGGTGCGGTCGGTGCGGATGGACCGGACGAGGTCGACCGCGAGGTCGGCCTGCGGGTCCGGGGCACACGGCAGGGAGAGCAGGAAGGCGTCGAGGGCGGTGACCCGGGCGTGGTCGTCCGCGGGGGTGACGATCGCGCGGGCGGTGTCGGCCGTGATCCGCGGGAACACCTCCTGGGCGGGCAGCGCGCGGCCCGTCCACCGCGACACCGGCGCCTCGGGAGCGTAGGGCCGGAAGCCACCGGGCCGGAACTTCACCCCGCAGACCCCGCCCCGCCCGGCCAGCTTCCTGGTGTAGAGGCCGAGGGCGACGCCGGTGACCTCGCCGTAGGGCGGGGCTCCCGCCTCGTCGGCCCCGTCCCACTGGAAGGTGAGGTTGACGGCGGGGTGCGGGACGATGTGGGAGGCGTAGGGCGCGGGCAGGTCCCAGTCGATGAGCCAGTACCACTCGACGTAGCGGCGCAGCGGCTCGGCGGGCTCGTGGCGGCGGAACCGCACGCGGTTCAGCAACCCGGACGGGTCGACGATCCCGCGGGTGTCCTGGCGGGGTGCCTCCATGCCGGGATCGTACGTCCGGCCGCGGCGCGCGTCGCGTTTCTTCAAGAAGGAGCGGGGGCGGCTTTCCTACGGTCGAGGCATGGACACGAACAGCGTGCGCACGCACGGCATCGGTGAGCTGCTGGCCATGGCCCGGGACCGGGCGGTCCCGGTGGTGCGGGGGATTCCCGGATCGGCGCTCGGCGCCCCCACGCCGTGCGCCGAGTACGACGTGAAGGACCTGGTCAATCACCTCTTCCAGGTGATCGTGCAGTTCCAGAGGCTGGCCGCGAAGGAGGCGTCGGACTTCGGTGAGACACCCGATCGGGTCGCCGAGGGTCCGGAGTGGCGGGAGCGGCTCGCGCAGGAGGCGGACCGGCTGGTGGCGGCCTGGTCCGCGCCGGGTGCCGAGGAGGGGACGACCGGTGGGATGAACCTGCCGGCTCGACTGGTCGGTTCGATGGCGCTGCTCGATCTGACGGTGCACGTGTGGGATCTGGCGCGGGCGACCGGCCAGGACGAGCCGGGTGCCGACGAGGCGGTCGTGGCGGAGCTGGCCGGCGCGGTGGACGAGCTGGCGCCGACGGCTCGCAGGATGGGGGTGTTCGGTGAGCCGGTGCCGGAGCCCGCGGGCGCCTCGGCGTTCGAGCGGCTGCTCGCGCGGACCGGCAGGGACCCGCACTGGGCGGGCGCCCGGGAATAGCCTTCGGCCGGTCCTCGTTCTCCAGGTATAGTTTAACGGTCAACAACCTGGAGGGTGAGCGACCATGCAGTTCGGGATCTTCAGCGTCGGCGACGTGACGCCGGACCCCACGACAGGCCGTACGCCGACCGAGCACGAGCGCATCAAGGCCATGGTCGCCATCGCGCTGAAGGCCGAGGAGGTCGGCCTCGACGTCTTCGCGACCGGCGAGCACCACAACCCGCCCTTCGTGCCGTCGTCCCCGACGACGATGCTCGGCTACATCGCGGCGCGGACCGAGAGGCTGGTGCTGTCCACCTCCACCACCCTGATCACCACGAACGACCCGGTGAAGATCGCCGAGGACTTCGCGATGCTCCAGCACCTGGGCGACGGCCGGGTCGACCTGATGATGGGCCGCGGCAACACCGGCCCGGTCTACCCCTGGTTCGGCCAGGACATCCGGCAGGGCATCAACCTCGCCATCGAGAACTACGCCCTGCTGCACCGGCTGTGGCGCGAGGACGTCGTGGACTGGGAGGGGAAGTTCCGCACCCCGCTGCAGGGCTTCACCGCCACACCCCGCCCGCTGGACGGCGTACCGCCGTTCGTCTGGCACGGGTCGATCCGCTCGCCGGAGATCGCCGAGCAGGCCGCGTACTACGGCGACGGCTTCTTCCACAACAACATCTTCTGGCCGGCCGACCACACCAAGCGCATGGTCGAGCTGTACCGGACGCGGTACGCCCACTACGGGCACGGCACGCCCGAGCAGGCGATCGTCGGGCTCGGCGGGCAGGTGTTCATGCGGCGCAACTCCCAGGACGCGATCCGTGAGTTCCGGCCGTACTTCGACGTCGCGCCGGTGTACGGGCACGGGCCGTCGCTGGAGGACTTCACGGACCAGACACCGCTGACCGTCGGCTCCCCGCAGCAGGTGATCGAGAAGACGCTGTCCTTCCGCGAGTACGCCGGTGACTACCAGCGTCAGCTGTTCCTGATGGACCACGCCGGGCTGCCGCTGAAGACCGTGCTGGAGCAGATCGACATGCTCGGGGAGGAGGTCGTGCCGGTGCTGCGCGAGGAGTTCGCCAAGGGCCGTCCGGCCGACGTCCCCGACGCCCCCACCCACGCCACCCGCAAGGCCGCCCGGGAGGTGACCGTCGCATGAAGCTCGTCGTCGTCTCCGCGGGACTGAGCGTCCCGTCCTCCACCCGGCTGCTCGGCGACCGGCTCGCGGCAGCGGTCGGCAGTCGGACCCCGGTGGAGGTGCAGGTCGTGGAGCTGCGCGAACTCGCCGTGGAGATCGCGCACCACCTCACCAACGGCTTCCCGGGCCGCGGGCTGGCCGCCGCGATCGACGCGGTGACCTCGGCGGACGGCCTGGTCGTCGTCACCCCGGTGTTCTCGGCGTCCTACAGCGGCCTGTTCAAGTCGTTCTTCGACGTGCTCGACAAGGACGTGCTGACGGGCATGCCGGTACTGATCGCGGCGACCGGCGGCACGGCCCGGCACTCCCTGGTCCTGGACCACGCCCTGCGCCCGCTCTTCGCCCACCTGCGGGCCGTGGTCGTCCCGACCGGCGTGTACGCCGCCTCGGAGGACTGGGGCGCACAAGGGCTGAACGGGCGGATCGAACGGGCCGCGGCGGAGCTGGCGGGACTGATGGCCGGCCGACCCGCGAAGAAGGCGGCGCAGCCGGAGGTCGTGCCCTTCGAGGAACGGCTCGCGGCACTGCGACCGGCTGGGTGAGAGCCCAGTAAGAACAAGGCCGGGTGAGCCACTCGTCATGTCCTGGGACCGCGACGGCTTGGCAGTATGAACAGGTGCCCCAGACTGTTCTCCTCGCCGAAGACGACCGCGCCATCCGCAACGCGCTGGAGCGTGCGCTGACCCTGGAGGGCTACCGGGTCACCGCGGTCGCCGACGGCGTCGAGGCGCTGGCGCAGGCCCACCGCACGCCCCCGGACGTGCTCGTACTGGACGTGATGATGCCCGGCATCGACGGTCTCCAGGTCTGCCGGGTGCTGCGCGCCGAGGGCGACCGCACCCCGATCCTGATGCTGACGGCGCTCGTGGAGACCCAGGACCGCATCGCCGGCCTGGACGCGGGCGCCGACGACTACGTGGTCAAGCCCTTCGACGTGGAGGAGGTCTTCGCCCGGCTGCGCGCCCTGCTGCGCCGCACCAGTGAGGCTAACGGCGCCCCCGTCGACGTACCCAGGCAGGCACCCGAGGCGCCCGCCGCGGCGGACCGGCTGATCGAGGCGGCCGGGCTGCGGATGGACCCGCAGGCACGTCGGGCGTGGCGGGGGGCGCGGGAGCTGGAGCTGACGCGCACCGAGTTCGAGCTGCTGGAGCTGCTGGTGCGCAACGCCGGCATCGTCCTCGACCACTCCACCATCTACGACCGGATCTGGGGGTACGACTTCGGCCCCGGCTCCAAGAACCTCGCCGTCTACGTCGGCTACCTGCGCCGCAAGCTCGACGAGCCCGGCGCCCCGCAGCTGATCCACACGGTCCGCGGGGTGGGTTACGTGCTGCGGGAGGACTGAAGTGGGCCCCGCCCGCCGCCGGCTCGGGCAGCTGCTGCGGGGGCGGCGAAGAAACGGGCTCGGCACCACCTTCGCCCTCTCCTTCGCGGCCGTGACCGCCGTGGTCACCGTCCTGGTCGGCCTGCTGTCGTACACCGCGGCCGCCCGGCTGGTGCGGGTCGACCAGGAGTCCGTGTTCTCCGAGGTCGTGCAGGACCTGCGGGGCGAGGTGCGCCGGCGGCCGATGACGACGCGGGACTTCTCCTCCTCCGCGCCCGGGCACGATCTCGTACGGCCCGCCCGTACCGATGTGCAGGTGCTCGGCCCGGACGGCGCCGTCGTCGACCCCGGGCGGCCGGGACTGCCGGTCACGGCCGCCGACCGGCGGATCGCCACCGACGCGACGGCCGGGCGACTGGTCGAGCACAAGGACGTCGACGTCGGCAGCGACGTCTACCGTGTCGCGACCGTCGCGCTCGGCGGCGGGCGGGGCGCGGTGCAGGTGGCCCAGGAGTTCAGCGACACCGAGGACCTGCTGCGGGCGCTGCAGCAGCGGACCCTGCTGCTGATGGCGGCCGTGGTCACGCTCGCCGGGCTCTTCGGCTGGTGGCTGGCCCGGCGCATCACCCGCCGCCTGGTCGTCCTCACCGCCGCCGCCGAGGATGTCGCCCGCACCCGCCGCCTCGGGATCCAGGTACCGGTCACCGGATACGACGAGGTGGGCCGGCTGGGCCGCGCCTTCGACCGCATGCTGGGCCGGCTGGCACAGTCGGAGGAGGACCAGCGACGCCTCGTGCAGGACGCGGGCCACGAGCTGCGCACCCCCCTGACCTCGCTGCGCACGAACATCTCCCTGCTGCGCCGCATCGACGAACTGCCGCCCGCCACCCGTGACGAACTGGTGGCGGACCTGGGTCAGGAGGCACGCGAACTGACCGACCTCGTCAACGAGTTGGTCGATCTGGCAGCCGGTCAGTCCGACACCGAGCCGGTCCAGCGGGTGGACCTCGCCGACATCGCCGAGGAGGTGGCCGGGCTCACCCGGCGCCGTACGGGGCGGCGGATCCTGGTCCGCGCGAGTGGGGAGACCGCGACCGAGGGGCGGCCCGCGATGCTCCAGCGCGCGGTCACCAACCTCGTGGAGAACGCGGCGAAGTTCGACCGCGACGGCAGCGCACCGATCGAGATCAACGTCGCGGGCCCCGCCCGTCCCGGCACGATCCGCGTCGAGGTCCTGGACCGGGGGCCGGGCATCGCCGAGGACGACCTGCTCCGGGTCTTCGACCGCTTCTACCGCGCCGCCGACGCGCGGTCCCTGCCCGGGTCGGGGCTGGGGCTGTCGATCGTCCGGGAGGTGGCGCTGTCGCACGGCGGGGCGCCGTTCGCCTTCCGGCGGGACGGGGGCGGTACGGTGATCGGCTTCTCGGTGGGCGGGTCCGCCTGACCGGATTCTCCGTTCGGCCCTGTCCCGGTGCACCAGGACGGACCCCCGCGGAGCCGGAGGTCGCCGCTTGACGGCTTCTCCTTGGCTGCGGCGGCCCGCAGCCGGCACCAGCCCCGGCCGCGTGGGGGCCCGAACCGTCGATCGCCCGAGCCGTGGCGGGCACGAGGCGGGTCCGGGGCCGTGCGGGTCAGGACGCCGTCCGGTCCAGTTCCTCGCCGATCGCCTCGCGCAGCGCGTCGTGCCGCGCACCGAGCGCGTGCCGCTCGTCCCTCCAGTGCTCGCGCGGGTAGAGCCACACGGGCATGCCCACGAGATCGGCCGGTTCCCAGTCGAACCGCGGCCACACATGCGCGTGCAGGAACGGGTCGGTGTTACCCAGGATCTCCAGATTGACCCGCCGGAAGGCCGGATCCAGCCGTGTGCAGGCGCGTTCGACGGCCTCGCCCAGGCGGTCCATGTCCGACAGGAACGCCAGCCGCCTGCTTCTCGGCAGGTCCGACAGCCGCCGCACGCCGGGATCGTCCACGAGGAGCACCGAATACCCGGGCAGGAACTGCACGTCCCCGATGACGGCGAACCCGGCCGTCAGTCTGCGGAGCACCGTGGGGTTCGCTCCCCGCAGCGCGCTGCCGATGCGGTCGTTGCGCCAGTCGTCGGTCATGATCGGCGACTCTACCCACCTCGGTGCGAAAGGTCCGGGCCGTCACCGGTACGGGCGGAGGTGCCGGTGCCGGGGTCAGTCCGTCGCGGACCCGGTGCGGCGGGCGTAGGCGCGGGCGGCGCGGGCGCGGTCGCCGCAGCGGGTGGAGCACCAGTGACGGCGGCCGTGCCGGAGCAGGTAGCGGTTGCAGGGCGGGGAGCCGCAGGCCGTGAGGCGTTCGGCGTCCGGGGAGGTGAGCAGGTCGGCGGCGTCGGCGGCGAGGGTCGCCAGGGCGTGGTCGACGATCTCGGTGGTGGGGTGCGGGGCCACTCGGTGCGGGCCGTTCTTCTCGTCCCACTGCAGAAGCGGTGCCGTCGGGACCCTGGTCAGCGCGTCGTTCACGGCGGCCAGGGCGGCCGGCAGGGCAGCGACCCCGGCGATCCGCGCGTCGAACAGGGACCGGACCTGCTCCCGCAGGGAGCGCAGCTGGGCGGCGCACATCTCGCGCATTCCGGCGTCGACCGGGGCGAGACCGCGGTCGGTGAGCCACCGGTTCGCCTCGGCCGGGGTGCCCAGCAGGTCGACGAAGTGCCCGCCGGGCAGGGCGATCGCGGTGTTGGCCAGGGCGAGGGAGGGGTACTGCTCCTCACCGGGAGCGGGTGACACGGCGGGGTCGGCGGACATGGTCTCCTACAGCTCTCGTCATGGCAGGGATCGCTGCCATCCGTGAGAAGAGGCTACCGAACCAGGGCCCGTCCGGTCGGCGGGGCAAGGAGCACCGGACGGGCCCCGGTGGACCGGGGTGAGAGGTCACACCGCCAGCCAGGCCGCCTGGTCGGGGGCGAGCGCGCCGTCCTCCACAGGACCGCTGGTCAGCAGGACGTCGCTGTGGCCGGGCAGCCGATACGGCTCGGGCGAGAGGTTGACCACGCAGACGAGGCCCGGCTCCCGGCGGAAGGCCAGCACCTCGGCGGGGGCGTCCAGCCAGGTCAGGTCCCCGTCGCCGAGGGCCGGATGCGCGCGGCGCAGACGCAGGGCCGTGCGGTAGAGCTCCAGCATGGAGGCCGGGTCGCCGGTCTGGGCGGCCACGCTGCGGTCGGCCCAGTCGGCCGGCTGGGGCAGCCAGGGCTCGCCGGACGAGCCGTCGGGGCTGAAACCGTACGGGGCCGACTCGCCGGACCACGGGAGCGGGACCCGGCAGCCGTCGCGGCCCCGCTGCGTGTGCCCGGAGCGTTCCCAGATCGGGTCCTGGAGGACCGCGTCGGGCAGGTCCTCGACCTCCGGCAGGCCGAGTTCCTCGCCCTGGTAGACATAGGCCCCGCCGGGCAGGGCCAGCATGAGCAGGGCGGCGGCGCGGGCCCGGCGGGTGCCCAGGTCGAGGTCCAGGGGGCCCTCGGCGCGGTAGACGTCGTTGGCCACCCAGCGCTTGCCGGGGCTGGGACGGCCGTAGCGGCTCAGGTGGCGTACGACGTCGTGGTTGGACAGCACCCAGGTGGCGGGTGCCCCCACCGAGCCGAGCATGGCGAGCGATTCGTCGATGACGGTGCGCAGTGCCTTGGGGTCCCACGTGGACATCAGGAAGTCGAAGTTGAACGCGGTGTGCAGACCGTCCGGGCGGACGTAGGCGGCGAGCCGCTCGGGGGTGTCCGCCCAGGCCTCGGCGACGAAGCACCGGTCGCCGGGGAACTCGTCGGCGACCTTGCGCCAGGACCGGTAGACCTCGTGGACCTCGTCGCGGTCCCAGTGCGGGTGCTCGACGTGCGGCGGGCGCTCCTCGGCCACCTCCTGACGGGGCGGCAGGTCGGGCAGCTCCGGGTGCTTGATCAGCCCGTGGGCGACGTCGATGCGGAAGCCGTCCACGCCCATGCTGAACCAGAACCGCAGCACCGACTCGAACTCCGCGCGCACCTCGGGGTGTTCCCAGTTGAGGTCCGGCTGCTCGGGCGCGAACAGGTGCAGGTACCACTCGCCGTCGGGCAGCCGGGTCCACGCCGGGCCGCCGAAGCAGGAGACCCAGTCGTTGGGGGGCTGTGCGCCGTCGGGGCCCCGGCCCGGCCGGAACACGTACCGCTCGCGCTCCGGGCTGCCGGGCCCCGCGGCCAGCGCCGCCCGGAACCAGGCGTGCCGGTCGGAGGTGTGGTTGGGCACGATGTCCGGGATGACGCGGATCCCGTGCTCGTGCGCCTCCTCGATGAGCCGCTCGGCCTCCGCCACGGAGCCGAAGAGCGGGTCGATCTCGCGGAAGTCCGCCACGTCGTAACCGTGGTCGGCCATCGGCGACTTGTACCACGGGTTGATCCATATGGCGTCCACGCCGAGGGACTTGAGGTACGGCAGCCGGGACCGGATGCCGGCGATGTCACCGACGCCGTCGCCGTTGCCGTCGGCGAAGCTGCGGATGTAGACCTGGTAGATGACGGCGCTGCGCCACCAGGGTGCGGTGGGGGACACGGTCGCGTTGCTCCTAGGGGTCGAGAGGGAGAGGGGCGGGTCTACTTCGCCGCGCCGGCCGTGAGTCCGGCGACGATCCGGCGCTGGAAGAGCAGCACCATGACCACCAGCGGGACCGTGACGAGGACCCCGGCCGCCATCTGGCTGCCGAACGGCGTCTCGTACGTCGTCGCGCCGGTGAACTTCGAGATGGCGACCGGCGCGGTCTGCATCCCGGGCTTGTTGGTCATCGACAGGGCGATGAGGAACTCGTTCCAGGCCGCGATGAACGTGATGATCGCGGTGGTGAAGATGCCCGGCGCCGCGAGCGGGATGATGACCTTGCGGAACGCCTGCCCGCGCGTGCAGCCGTCGACCATGGCGGCGTGCTCCAACTCGTCCGGCATCTGCCGGAAGAAGGTGGTCAGGTTCCACACCGCCAGCGGCAGCGCGAAGGACATGCTCGGCACGATCATGGCCTGGTACGTGTTGATCCAGCCCATGTCGGTGAACAGCTTCAGCAGCGGCACGACGATCGACACCACCGGGAACATCGAGGTGGCGATGATCAGGGTCAGGATCAGCCGCTTGAAACGGAACTCCAGCCGGGCCATCGCGTACGCCGTGAACGTCGCCAGCAGCAGGGCCAGGACGGTCGTGATCCCGGCCACGATCAGGCTGTTGAGCAACGCCTGCCCGAAGCCCTGCTCCGGATCGAACACCGCACGGTAGTTCTCGAACGACACCGTGGTGGGCAGCAGCGAGGTGTCGAAGATGTCCGAGGTGGGGCGCAGGCTGGAGACCAGCATCCAGTAGAAGGGGGCCAGGCAGTAGGCCACGACCGCGAGGACACCCGCGTACAGCAGGCCGCTGCGCCACTTCGCCGTCAGGGTCATGCCGCCACCTCCGCCCGGCGCGCCGCGAGGATCCGCGGGCGCCTGCCCTTGGGCGGGCGGGGGCCGGCGTCGCCGATCAGGTCGGCGCCGAGCAGCCGTACGAAGGCCAGGGCGACGAGGAGGACGTAGAGGAAGAGGAGCACGGAGTACGCGGACGCCGGACCGAAGCGGACGTTCGACGCCTCGTTCTGGGCGAGCATCGACAGGGTCTCCACGGACTGCTTCTGAGCGCCGATCAGGATGTAGGGCAGGTCGAACATGCGCAGCGCGTCCATGCAGCGGAACAACATCGCCACCAGCAGCGCGGGTTTCACCAGCGGCAGGGTGATGTGCCAGAACTGACGGCCCGGGCCGGCCCCGTCGAGCCGCGCGGCCTCGTACACCTCCTTCTCGATCACCTGGAGGCCGGCCAGCACCAGCAGCCCGATGAAGGGCGCCGTCTTCCACACCTCGGCGACGATGACCGCGGCCTTGGCGTGGAAGCCCTCGGTGGTCCACAGCACCTGCTGTCCGATCAGCGCGTTGGCGATGCCGTCGCTGTTGAAGATCCACCGCCACAGCAGGCCCGAGATGGCGGTCGGCACCGCCCAGGGCACCAAGATCCCCGCCCGGACCAGGCCGCGACCCCGGAACGCCTTGTGCATGATCAGGGCCATCGCCACCCCGATCAGCGTCTCCAGGGCGACCGTGACGACGGTGAAGAACGTGGTGTTCCAGAACGCGTTCCAGAACCGCTCCCCGGCCTCACCGAAGATGTCCGCGTAGTTGCGCAGCCCGACGAACGGCTCGGTCGCGCTGATGAACCCGGTCTCCGGGTCCAGTCCCTTCGCCCCGTACAGCGACTCGCCCAGCGCCATCAGCGTCGGGTAGAGCACGACGATCGTCAGCACCAGCAGCGTCGGGGACACCAGCAGTGCGGCCATCCGCGCCGAGCCCGAGGTCGCCCGCACCGGCCTGCCGCTACGGCGTCGGCGCGGCGGCGCGAGGGGGGCTCGCTCCGCCACGGTCACCTCGGGCGGGGTCTTGGTGTCGGCCATGTCCGCGCCCCTCACCGGCCGGTGGACTTCCGCAGGGCTTCCTGCAGGTCCTTCAGCGCCTGGGCGCTGCTCTTGCTCCCGGTCAGGGCGGCGTACGCCTCCCGCTGCACCGCCGAGGTCACGTCGCCGTACTGCACGACGCGGGGCCGTGGCACGGCACGGAGGATGGACTCCTTGAGCACCGGCAGGTACGGGTACTGCTTCACCAGCGCCTTGTCCTCGTACAGCGAGGCGTACGGCGGTGCGAGGGAGGAGACCTTGAGGAACTCGGCCGTGGTGGCCTCGCTGCTGAAGAACTTCATGAAGTCCAGCGCCGTCGCCTTGTTCTTCGCGTGCGACGACAGGGCCAGGTTGTGGCCGCCCAGGCTGGAGGAGCCGGGGCCGTTCAGGCCGGGCAGCGGGGCGACGGCGTACTTCCCCTTGATGTCGCTCTTGCCCGCCAGGGAGTACACGTAGGGCCAGTTGCGGTGGAAGATCAGCTTGCCGGACTGGAACGCCTGGCGGCCGTCCTCCTCCAGGTAGGTGATGCCCTCCTCGGGGATGGTGCGGTCCTCGAAGGAGCCGACCAGGAAGTCCAGGCCCTTCCGCGCCTCGGGGGTGTCGACGTCGGGCTTGCCGTTCGCGTCGGTGACGACTCCGCCCGCGGAGTTCACGGCCTCGGAGAAGTTGACGGTCAGGCCCTCGTACTTCTGGAACTGCCCGGCGTAGCAGGACATGTCCTTCGCCTCGGGCAGCTTCTTCACCTCGGCGCAGGCGGCCTTCAGCTGCGCCCAGGTCGTGGGCGGCTCGCTGATCCCGGCCTTCTTCAGCAGGTCGGTGCGGTAGTAGAGCATGCCGCCGTCGGAGCTGGCCGGGACCGCGTACAGGCCGTCGCGGTACTTGGCCGTCTCCACCACCGGCTTCAGTATCTTCCCCAGCGGGAACCGCTCCTCGGGCAGCTCGTCGATCCACTGGTGGGCGGCGAACTCCGACGTCCACACGACGTCGAGCGAGAGCACCGTGTAGGCGTCGGACTTCGTCTCCGCGTTCTGGATCATCTGCTGGCGCTGCGCGTCGGCGTCGGTCGGCAGCTGGATGAAGGTGACCTTCTCCTTCGGGTGCAGCTTGTTCCAGCGGTCGAGCATCGGCTGGACCGCGCCGGTGGTGTCCTTGCCGGCCACGTACGTGATGGGGCCGCGGCCCTCGAAGCTCCCCGGCCCGGCCTGCCCGGAGGCGCCGTCGTCGGAGGCGCCGCAGGCGCCGAGGAGAAGGGCGCCCACGGTGATCACGACCGCATGCTGGAACGCTCTGGTGGTGGTGGTCTTCACGGTGTCTCCTGGTCGTACGGGGTCGTACGGCGTCGTACGTGACGGTCTGTTCCCGATGGCGAGACCGCGTTGTCACGCGCTTCATAGATCAAATCAGCAGGTCAAAGCACTCGTGAATGTCGCTGTGCAGCTCTGAGCCACTCCTGCGTGACAACGCTTGCAAGCTAGGGGCGGTCTTTGCCGGAAGTCAATGCGTTACCGCGCGGTAATGCGCTGTAGCTGATGGATCCCTGTGCATGAAAGCGCTGTCACGTGAGGGGTCGTGAATCGTGCCGCTTGTGCTACCGTCCGCTCATGCCACCAGCTCAGCGGCACCCCACGATGGCTGACGTAGCCGAACGGGCCGGGGTCTCCACATCGACCGTTTCGCGCACGCTTCGGGGGCTGTCCACCGTCTCTCCCGAGGTCCGCGCACGCGTCGAACAGGCGGCGCGCGAGCTCAACTTCGCCGTGTCACGGCAGGCCGCAAGCCTTGTCACGGGCCGGACCGGGAACGTGGCGGTGTTGGTTCCCACGCTCCAGTCGTGGTTCATGGGAGCCGCACTGTCCAGCCTGGCCCCGCTGCTGAGAGCGGCCGGCCTGGAACTGAACGTCTATGTGATCCCCGACCTGGCCGCGCGCACCTCCTTCTTCGAGCGCCTCCCGGCCCGGCGCAACGCCGACGCCCTGCTGGTGTTCTGCTTCGACCTCACCGACGAGGAGACCGAGAGCCTGGACAACCTCGGCATGCCGGTCATCTACGTCAGCCAGCATGTCGAGGGGCGGCCGAGCGTCTACGTCGACGACGTCGCCGCCGCGGTGCACGGCACCCGGCACCTGCTCAACCTCGGCCACCGTCGCATCGCCTTCGTCCAGACCGTCGGGGCCAGCGGCTTCTCCTTCAGCTCCAACGAGCGGCTGCTCGGCTACCAGCAGGCCCTGACCGAGGCGGGCATCCCCCTCGACGACGACCTGGTGGTCTCCACCCTGCCCGGCGACAAGCGCGCCACGGCCGAGGCGCTCGGGCGGCTGCTGAGCCTGCGCGAACCGCCCACCGCCGTCTTCGCCGAGCAGGACGAGGTCGCCGTGGCCACGATCTGGACCCTGCGCAGGACCCAGATCCCCGTGCCCGAACGCGTCTCCGTCCTCGGCTTCGACGACCAGCCCATCGCCGACTGGTTCGACCTGACCACCGTCGCCCAGTCACCCTCCGACCTCGGCCGAGAGGCCGGCGCACTCGCCCTGGCCCTCATCGAGGACTCCGACGCGGACCACGTCCGTCACGTGGTGCTGCCGACCCACCTGATCCCCCGCGGGACGACGGCGCCGCCTGCGCCGCCGCAGGGCGACGAGGCGCGCGGCACCTGAGCCGGCTCCGCGACGAGGTGCGCGGTACCTGAGCCCGGCTCCGCGACGAGGTGCGCAGTACCTGAGCCCGGCTCCGCGACGAGGCACGCGGCACCTGAGCCCGGCTCCGCGACGAGGCACGCGGCACCTGAGCCCGGCTCCGCGACGAGGGCGCTGGAGGACGAGCCGTCGGTGGCTGTCGCAGAAAACCAGCACCGTGCGCTCGTGGCGTACGCGTGCGGTACGTGATGGTCGCGGCGGGTGTGTTTCCGCCGAAGCCTCGGCGGCACCTTTCACCAGGGCACCGGGCGGACCGACTCACTGCCCACGAGGAGCGCACTCGCCCTCACTGCCCACAAGGAGCGCACTCGCCCGATCCCGGGAGTGACCGAGCCGCCACCGCACGGGCGTGGAACGGGGCGCTGTCCCTGGACACCGAGCAGTACGCGGACCCGCTCGGCCGTCCGGCCCGGCTCACCGGGTCAGGGCCACACCAGGCAATACGGCTGATGCCCCGCCTCATGCAGGCGGTGGCTGAAGTCCTGCCACTCGTGCAGCAGTTGGTAGACGTTGAACGCGTCCCGGGGCCCACCCCGGTCCGGCACCGTCGACCAGATGAAGGCGGCCGCGCCGACCGCTTCCTCTCCTATACCGCGCAGCGGGTCCACGACCGTCATCGGGAGCTTGACCACGGCGTAGTCGGGGTGCAGGACGACGAGTTCCAGCGGCGGCACCTTGTGCAGGGGGACGCCCTCGATGCCCGTCAGGACCATCGCGGCCATCGTCTCCGGCTTGATCTTGGTGAACATGCCGTTCATGCCGAGTTCGTCGCCGCCGAGTTCCTCGGGGCGCATCGAGATGGGGACGCGGGCCGCGGTCGCCCCGTCCGGCGCGCCGAAGTACTTGTACGTCACCCCCACCCGACCACCATTCCTGCTCGCCCTCAGCCGATCAACGTGACGGTGGTCGGCCCGCTCTGACTCGTTCGGTACACCCGGCATATCCGGTACTACGTGTCCCTGACGTGGTTCGTTCGAATCCTCCGCGTCGCGCCGGTGCCTTCCCCGCCGGGCACGTCGAGGACCCAGGTCATCAGTCCCCTCGCCCAGTCCGCCACCGCGATGCATATCTCCACCCGACTGCTTTTCTAGGACCCGTGGCCCCCGCCGCGCAACCCGATCATCGTGTCAGTGACCTCCCCCACGGCCGCCCGCCGAAACGTGCGCTGAAACACCTGTCCGCAGGATCTTTTCAGTCCCCGACCACCACACCCCGCATGAGCTGTGTGTATCGCCCCCCAGTCTCGCAGATCGCGGGGGCGGGCCGCTGTGAGACCGGTCGCCGGGCGGTGGCCCGCTGTCGTCACCTTCCGCTGGCCTACCCTGAGGAGGTCACTGGCAACCGGAGTCCGTCAAACGTCGGAGAAGGTCAGAGAAGGTCGGAGTAGTCGCAGGTCATGAGCGAAGCGCCCTCTTCAGGAACGCCCTATCCATACGATGCGCCTGCCTCGCAGGCCCTGTTCGACCGTGCGGCATCCGTCACGCCGGGCGGCGTGAACAGCCCGGTGCGCGCATTCCGTGCCGTGGGCGGTACGCCCCGGTTCATGGTGTCCGGCACCGGTCCGTACCTGACCGACGCCGACGGGCGTGAGTACGTCGACCTCGTCTGTTCCTGGGGTCCCATGATCCTCGGGCACTCCCACCCCGAGGTCGTCGCCGCCGTCCAGGACGCCGTCTCGCGCGGCACCTCCTTCGGTACTCCCGGTGAGGGGGAGGTCGCGCTCGCCGAGGAGATGGTGGACCGGATCGAGCCGTTGGAGCAGGTGCGGCTGGTCTCCAGCGGGACCGAGGCCACCATGTCGGCCATCCGGCTCGCCCGCGGGTTCACCCGACGGACCAAGGTGATCAAGTTCGCCGGTTGCTACCACGGGCACGTCGACTCGCTGCTCGCCGCGGCCGGGTCGGGGGTCGCCACCTTCGCGCTTCCGGACACCCCCGGTGTCACCGGCGCCCAGGCCGGCGACACCATCGTCCTGCCGTACAACGACCTCGAAGCCGTCCAGGAGGCCTTCCACCGCCACCCCGGCGAGATCGCCTGCGTCATCACCGAGGCCTCGCCCGGCAACATGGGTGTCGTCCCGCCGCTCCCCGGCTTCAACCAGGGACTGAAGGACGCCTGCCGGGAGAACGGCGCGCTCTACATCTCCGACGAGGTCATGACCGGCTTCCGTACCAGCCGAGCCGGGTGGTACGGCGTCGACGGGGTGCGGCCCGACCTCATGACCTTCGGCAAGGTGATGGGAGGCGGCTTCCCGGCCGCCGCGTTCGGCGGTCGCGCCGACGTCATGGCCCACCTCGCGCCCGCCGGGCCCGTCTACCAGGCCGGCACCCTCTCCGGGAACCCCGTCGCCACCGCCGCGGGCCTCGCCCAGCTGCGGCTCCTCGACGAGGCCGCGTACGCCAAGGTCGACGCCGTGTCGGAGACCGTCCAGTCCCTCGTCACCGAGGCGCTGACGAAGGAAGGCGTGGCCCACCGGCTGCAGAACGCCTCCAACATGTTCTCCGTCTTCTTCACGGACCGGGCGGTACGGAACTACGAGGACGCCAAGCGGCAGGAGTCCTTCCGCTTCACCGCCTTCTTCCACGCGATGCTGGCCCAGGGCGTCTACCTGCCGCCGTCGTCCTTCGAGTCCTGGTTCGTCTCCACGGCCCATGACGACCGGGCCGTCCAGCTGATCGCCGACGCCCTCCCGGCGGCGGCCCGAGCGGCGGCGGAGGCCACGGCGGCATGAGCGACGACATCGACAAGAACGCCGGCAGCGAGAAGGGCGTCGAGAAGAACGACGGCGACATCACCGTCGTCCACCTCATGCGGCACGGCGAGGTCGACAACCCGGACGGGATCCTCTACGGCCGGCTCTCCGGGTACCACCTGTCGGAGCTGGGGCGGCAGATGGCCGACCGGGTCGCCGAGCATCTGGCCTCCCGTGACATCACGTACGTCTGCGCCTCCCCGCTGGAGCGGGCGCAGGAGACGGCGACGCCGATCGCCAAGGCGCACGGGCTCGACCTCGCCACCGACGCCCGGCTCATCGAGGCCGACAACGTCTTCCAGGGCAAGACCTTCGGCGTGGGGGACGGCGCACTGCGGCGGCCCGAGAACTGGAAGCACCTGTTCAACCCCTTCAAGCCGTCCTGGGGCGAGTCCTACGTCGACCAGGTCATCCGGATGATGGGCGCGCTGGGCTCCGCCAAGGACGCCGCGCGCGGGCACGAGGCCGTGCTGGTCAGCCATCAGCTGCCGATCTGGATCGTGCGCAGCTATGTCGAGAAGCGGCGGCTGTGGCACGACCCGCGCAAGCGGCAGTGCACGCTCGCGTCCCTGACGACCTTCACCTATCAGGGCGACAGGATCGTCTCCGTCGGCTACACCGAGCCCGCCATCGATCTGGTCCCGGCCCATCTGCGCGCCGGTGCGAGGCCGACGAAGGGGAAGGGCAAGGCCTTCGGCGCGTAGGGCACGCCGACAGACCCCATGGGCCCCGCCGCCCGCTAAGACATGTTCGTGACATTAGTGGCGAAATATGTACTAGTTGGCGGAACCTCCCCGTTCCGCATGTCCTCTGACTGGGTGACCACCAGTGGATGTGTACGAATGGGGATGCAATGCGCAGGCTCACCCGAAGGGGAATGCTCGGGCTCGGTGCGGGTGCCGCGGCGGCCGCCGGTCTCGCCGGCTGCGGCACCCTCACGTCGTCAGACGGGTCGAAGGGCGACAAAGGTTCCGCCGGCAAGAAGGACAACCGGCCCGGCGCCCACTCCGACCCGGCACGCCCCATCGGCGACGGCTCCACCTCGTACACCGGCAAGCAGCCGAACCAGCCGGCCAGGCCCGAGCCGCTGGAGCCGGGTCAGGAACCGCCGCAGTTCGTGGTCTTCTCCTGGGACGGCGCCGGCGAGGTCGGCAACGGCCTCTTCCCGCGCTTCCTCGACCTCGCCAAGGGGCACGAGGCGCACATGACGTTCTTCCTCTCGGGGCTCTACCTGCTCCCCGAGTCGAAGAAGCGGCTCTACGAGCCCCCGAACAACCCGCGCGGCGCCTCCGACATCGGCTACCTCACCGACGACCACATCAAGGCGACCCTGAAGAACGTCCGCCGCGCCTGGCTGGACGGCCATGAGATAGGCACCCACTTCAACGGCCACTTCTGCGGCGGCACCGGCACCGTCGGCAACTGGACCCCGAAGCAGTGGCGCAGCGAGATCGAGCAGGCCAAGTCCTTCGTGAAGGAGTGGCGGACCAACTCCGGGTGGACCGATCTGCCGTCCCTGCCCTTCGACTACGACAAGGAACTGGTCGGCGGCCGTACCCCCTGCCTGCTCGGCCAGGACAACCTGCTGCCCACCGCCCGTGAACTGGGCTGGCGCTACGACGCCTCCTCGCCCGGCGGGCGCCAGGTGTGGCCGGTGAAGAGGCAGGGGCTGTGGGACCTTCCGTTGCAGCAGATACCTTTCCCCGGACGTTCGTTCGAAGTCCTTTCCATGGACTACAACATGCTCGCCAACCAGTCGATCAACTCGACGAAGGCGCCCAGCCACAACTACCCGGGCTGGCGGGAGCAGTCGGCGCAGGCCTACATCCAGGGCTTCAAGCGGGCGTACGAGACCAACCGCGCCCCCTTCTTCATCGGCAACCACTTCGAGCAGTGGAACGGCGGCATCTACATGGACGCCGTCGAGGAGGCCCTCAAGCACATCGCGCGGGAGAAGGAGAAGGGCGCCGACATCCGGCTCGTCTCGTTCCGGCAGTTCGTGGACTGGATGGACGTGCAAAAGCCCGACGTGCTCGCCAGGCTGCGCACCCTGGAGGTCGGACAGGAGCCCGCGGGCGGCTGGAAGGCGTTCATGAAGGGCGGCTCCAGCGGCTCCTCCACCAGCTCTTCCGCCGGGTCCGAGAACGCCGCCTGAAATGCGGGTTTCCGCCCGCAAGGGGGGTGCGCAAGATCCCCAGAACGGGCATGCGAAACTTTTCACATGAGTGCCGCCCGTCGCGCCCGAAGCCGTGTCGCCCTGCTCGCCACCACCAGCGCCGCCGTCGCCGCGCTGACCCTGTCCGCGTGCAGTTCGGGCGGTACGTCCGGGGGTGGCGGCGACACCAACTTCGTCACCGGCAACAACGGCATCGCCACGGTCCCGCAGGGCGAGCGCGCCGACGCGCCCGAACTGTCCGGCAAGACCATCGACGGCAAGCAGCTGAGCACGGCCGACTACAAGGGCAAGATCCTCGTGGTCAACGTGTGGGGGTCGTGGTGCTCGCCCTGCCGGGCCGAGGCGAAGAACCTCCAGACCGTCTACGAGGACCTCAAGGGCCAGGGTGTCGAGTTCGTCGGCATCAACACCCGCGACACCAGCACCACGCCCGCGAAGGCCTTCGAGAAGGAGTTCGGGGTCACCTACCCGAGCCTGTACGACCCGACGGGCAAGCAGATGCTCCGCTTCAACAAGGGCACGCTCAACCCGCAGCTGATCCCCTCCACGCTCGTCATCGACCGCAAGGGCCGGATCGCGGCGCGTGCGTTGCAGGCCCTCAGTGAGGACACACTGCGCAGCATGATCAAGCCCGTCCTCGCGGAGAAGTGACGTGAGCGCAGTCACCACGCTCGCCGCGGAGTACAACGGCACCGTGCTGCACGGCGCCCTGCTGCTTGCCCTCCCGATCGCCGTGCTCGGCGGCCTCGTCTCCTTCTTCTCCCCGTGCGTCCTGCCGCTGGTCCCCGGATACCTCTCCTACGTCACCGGGGTCAGCGGCACCGACCTGGCCGAGGCCCGGCGCGGCCGGATGGTCGCCGGTGCCTCCCTGTTCGTGCTCGGTTTCACCGCGGTCTTCGTCTCCGGCGGGGCCCTGTTCGGCTACTGGGGCTCGACCCTCCAGGAGAACAAGGACGTCCTGACGAAGGTCCTCGGCGTCCTCATGGTGCTCATGGGCGTCTTCTTCATGGGACTGATGCCCTGGCTCAGCCAGCGGGAGTTCCGCTTCCACACCAGGCCGGCCACCGGGCTGGCCGGGGCACCCCTGCTCGGCGCCCTGTTCGGCATCGGCTGGGCGCCCTGCATCGGACCGACCCTGTCCTCCGTGCAGACGCTCGCCTTCACCGAGGCCAGCGCCGGACGCGGCGCCATACTGACCGTCGCCTACTGCCTCGGCCTCGGCATCCCGTTCGTCCTCACTGCCGTAGCCTTCCGCAAGGCCCTCGGCGCCTTCGCCTGGGTCAAGCGCCACTATGTCTGGGTGCTGCGCATCGGCGGCACGATGATGATCGTGACCGGTGTGCTGCTGCTGACCGGCGCGTGGGACCGCATCGTGCAGGAGATGCAGGTCTGGTCCGACGGCTTCACTGTGGGGATCTGACTCGATGAGCGACACCAAGACCAGCGCACCCGACGACACCCCGGGCCGATCCGTGGACCAGGACCTGGGCGCCGCCGGCTCCCAGCTCTCCACCGCCCCCGCCGAGGAGATCGCGAACCTGCCCTCCCTCGGCGTGATCGGCTGGATCCGCTGGTTCTGGCGGCAGCTCACCTCGATGCGGGTCGCGCTCCTGCTGCTCCTGCTGCTGTCGCTCGGCGCGATCCCCGGCTCGCTCATCCCGCAGTCCGGCGTCGACGAGACCAAGGTCGCCGAGTTCCGCAAGGTTCACGAGACGCTCTCGCCGATCTACGACAAGCTCGGCCTCTTCAACGTCTACAGCTCGGTGTGGTTCTCCGCGATCTACATCCTGCTGTTCGTCTCCCTCATCGGCTGCATCGTCCCGCGTACCTGGCAGTTCGTCGGCCAGCTGCGCGGCCGCCCGCCGGCGGCCCCGAGGCGCCTGACCCGGCTGCCCGCCCACACCACCTGGCGCACCGAGGCCGAGCCCGAGCAGGTCCGCGAGGCCGCGCTCGCCCTGCTGAAGAAGCGCCGCTTCCGCGCCCATCTCACCGGTGACGCCGTCGCCGCCGAGAAGGGCTATCTGCGCGAGGTCGGCAACCTCGCCTTCCACATCGCGCTGATCGTGATGCTGATCGCCTTCGCCTGGGGCCAGCTGTACAAGTCCGAGGGGAACAAGCTGATCGTCGAGGGCGACGGCTTCTCCAACACCCTCACCCAGTACGACGACTTCAAGTCCGGCAGCCTCTTCAGCCAGGACGACCTCGACCCGTTCAGCTTCACCCTGAAGAACTTCAAGGGCACCTACGAGGCGAGCGGCCCCAACCGCGGCACCCCGCGCACCTTCGAGGCCGACCTCACCTACAGCGTGGGCGCCTTCGGCAAGGACAGGAAGACCACCGTCAAGGTCAACGAGCCGCTGGAGATCGGCGACTCCAAGGTCTACCTGGTCAGCCACGGATACGCCCCCGTGATCACGGTCCGCGACGGCAGGGGCGAGGTGGTCTTCCACGACGCCGTGCCCCTCCTTCCGCTGGACGGCAACGTCACCTCCACCGGCGCGATCAAGGTCATGGACGGCTACCGCGACGCCAAGGGCAAGTGGGACCAGCTCGGCTTCCAGGCCTTCTTCCTCCCCACCTATGTCAAGGGCAACGAAATCGCCTCGCAGTTCCCCGCACTGCTCAGCCCGATCATGAACCTGGAGGCCTACCACGGTGAGCTCGGTGTGAACTCGGGCCTGCCGCAGAGCGTGTACCAGCTGAACAAGAAGAACCTGAAGGGCTTCAAGGACGCCAAGGGCGCACAGCTCCGGGAGAACCTGCGCCCCGGCGAGACCATGAAGCTTCCGAACGGCGCCGGCTCGATCACCTTCGAGAAGGACATCAAGGAGTGGGCCGGCTTCCAGGTCGCCCGCCAGCCCGGCAGCGGCTGGGCGCTCGCCGGTTCGATCGCCGCGATCTTCGGCCTCGCCGCCTCCCTGTTCATCCAGCGCCGCCGCGTGTGGGTGCGGGCCACCACCGGCGCCGACGGTGTCACCGTCGTGGAGATGGCCGGGCTCGGCCGCAGCGAGTCCGCCAAGGTGCCCGAGGAACTCGGCGACCTCGCCGGAGTCCTCTACGAGCAGGCCCCCGGCGCACCCGACGCCGACGACCACGCGCGGGACGACGGCTCACCGGCCGACGGCTCCGACGACACCCCCACCTCCACCCCCGACCCCCAAGTCGCACCCGCCGAAGGGGCTGAGACCAAGTGACTCTCGCCGCCGCGACCGAGCTGGCCGCCGCCACCAACGAAAACCTCGCGAGCATCAGCAACACGCTGATCTACTCGTCGATGGCCGTGTACACCCTGGCCTTCTTCGCGTACATCGCCGAATGGCTCTTCGGCAGCCGCAGCAAGGTCGGCCGCACGGCCGCCGCGCTCACCCCGGCGAAGCCCAGGAAGGCCGAGGCGCCGGCCGTCACCGTGACCAAGGGTGGCGCGACCGCCGTACTGGAGCGGCCGAAGGTCGTGGTGCGGGCCACGGGCGGGCAGCGGGACGTGCCGGACGGCCCCGGTGCGCACGGTGGGGACGAGCAGGGGGACCTCTACGGGCGTATCGCCATCTCCCTCACCGTCCTCGCGTTCCTGATCGAGTTCGGTGGTGTGCTCACCCGGGCACTGTCGGTGCAGCGGGCGCCCTGGGGCAACATGTACGAGTTCAACATCACCTTCTCGACGGTGGCCGTCGGCGTGTACCTCGCGCTGCTCGCCCTGAAGAAGAACGTGCGCTGGCTCGGGCTGTTCCTGATCACCACGGTCCTCCTCGATCTCGGTCTCGCCGTCACTGTCTTGTACACCGCCAGCGACCAGTTGGTTCCCGCCCTTCACTCGTACTGGCTCTACATCCACGTCTCCACGGCGATCTTCTGCGGCGCGGTCTTCTACCTCGGCGCGGTCTCCACTCTGCTGTACCTCTTCAAGGACTCGTACGAGAACAAGCTGGCGAGCGGCGGTGCCCCGGGCCGCTTCGCCAACTCGGTGCTCGACCGGCTGCCCGCCGCGGCGTCGCTGGACAAGTTCTCCTACCGCGTCAACGCCGCCGTCTTCCCGCTGTGGACCTTCACGATCATCGCGGGCGCCATCTGGGCGGGCGACGCGTGGGGCCGCTACTGGGGCTGGGACCCCAAGGAGACCTGGTCCTTCATCACCTGGGTCGCCTACGCCTGCTACCTGCACGCCCGTGCCACGGCCGGCTGGAAGGGCCGCAAGGCCGCCTATCTGGCCCTGATCGCCTTCGGCTGCTGGCTGTTCAACTACTACGGCGTCAACATCTTCGTCTCCGGCAAGCACTCGTACGCCGGCGTGTGACCGCGGCCCCGGAGCCGGCCTGCGTCGACAGAGCAGGTCAGCGAACGTAAGGGGTGCGTTTCGCGCCCGGCAGGGTCAGGCTGGTGTCATGACCGGTTCGATCGAACAGGGCATCAGCCAGACCCACGGGGACACCCACGTCCTGCACCTGCTCGTACGGCTCCCCCGCCCCATGGAGGCGGTCTGGCCCTCGCTGGCCACCCCGGACGGCCTCGCGTCCTGGTTCACCCCGGCCGACGTCCTCGAACCCCACCTCGGCGGCGCGATCACGCTGCGGGACGTGGGGGAGGGCCGGATCACCGCGTGGGACGTGGAGCGGGTCGCCGAGTACACGGTGGAGGGCGGCGGCCGGATCAGGTTCCATCTGGAGCGGGACGGGGACGAGGGCTCCGCCCTGCGCTTCACCCACGAGTTCCAGGACGAGGAGGAGCCGGAGCCCCACTGGCGGGAGCGCTTCGAGCGGCTGATCGGCGTACTCGCGGCCGGCACCTGACCCGCGTGCGGCGGCCCCGCCCGGGCGACCGTCACGTGAGGGGCGCGCGACCGTCGAGGCGATGACGTCCCGCAGCCGCTCCACGTGGAGGAACGGTCGCCGTGATCAGCCCACGGTGATCGAGTCCAGCTTCTGCCGCAGGTACACGTGGGAGTCGACGGGCTCGTACACCACCCGGCCCACCGGGGCGGGCACGGACTCGACGAGCGTCCCGGGCGTGCACTCCCCGAAGTAGACGAGGGACATCAGCTCCTCGGCGGGCGCGTCGGCGGGCGGCGGCAGCACGCGATGCCGCCCGGACCGCCAGCGGTCGCCGGTCCAACGGGCCATGAGATCACCGATGTTGATGGTGAAGGCCTCCGGGTCGTACGGCGCGTCCTCCCACCCGGCTCCTCCGTCCGCGGGGTCGGTGTAGACCTGCAGCCCGCCCTTGCCCGCCTGCCGGTCGAGGATCGTGACGGTGCCGAAGTCGGTGTGCGGTCCGATGCGGAACTGACCGGGCGCCGGCTGCCCGACGACCTCGGTGCCCGGGTACCAGTTGATGTTGAAGCCGTACGTCGGATGATCCATGTGCCGGGTGAAGAAGTCCGGTTCGAGGCCGAGGGCTTCGCCGAGCAGGGAGAGCAACCGGTTCTCCAGCTCGCCCATCCGCGCCAGGTACTCCTCGCACAGCGCCCGCAGCTCCGGCACCTGAGCGGGATAGACGTTCGGCGCGTACCACTCGGCGTTGACGACCGGGTCCTCGAAGGGCTCGTGCGTCGCGAAGGTCAGGGACTCCTTCAGATCCGGCGGGGTCTCGGTGCCCTCCGCGTACCCGTTGGCCTCCGCGCCCGGCCCGAGCCAGCCGCGTCCGCCGACCTTCGCCGCGTAGCGCTGCTTGACCTCGGCCGGGAGCGTGAAGAAGGCACGGGCGGCCGTGCGGACGCGGGCCCGCAGCGCCGGGTCCACCCCGTGCCCGGTGACCAGGAGGAACCCGGCGGTCCGCAGGGCCTCGTCGACGGTGCGGGCGATCCTCGCGCGTGCCTCGGCGTCACCTTCGAGCCAGGGCCTGAGGTCGATCGTCGGAATGCGTGGCTCACTCACCGATGTCCTCGTTCCACAGTGCCGGATGGTTCTGGATGAAGTCGCGCATCATGTCGACGCACTCCGGATCGTCCAGCAGCACGATCTCCACGCCGTGCTCGGCGAGCCAGTCGTGCCCGCCGTGGAAGGTGGCCGCCTCGCCGATCACCACCCGTGAGATGCCGAACTGCCGGACCAGACCGGAGCAGTACCAGCAGGGCGAGAGCGTGGTCACCATGGTCGTTCCGCGGTACGACCGCTGCCGCCCCGCCGCCCGGAAGGCGGCCGTCTCG
The DNA here is from genome assembly GCF_042868655.1 of Streptomyces sp. NPDC007808. Classification (NCBI taxonomy): domain Bacteria; kingdom Bacillati; phylum Actinomycetota; class Actinomycetes; order Kitasatosporales; family Streptomycetaceae; genus Streptomyces; species Streptomyces sp. NPDC007808. The sequence continues at coordinate 431,687 of NZ_JBIAEQ010000009.1, read as the reverse complement.
GCGTGCATGGACGGGTCGCCGTCCTGGACGCGCCGGTTGTGGCCGCGGCCCAGCAGCGTGCCGTCGGCCCCGTACAGCGCGGCCCCGATCGGAATGCCGCCCTCCCCGAGCCCGGCCCGGGCCTCCGCGACGGCGGCGGTCAGCCATCGGCGTGCCTCTGCCTGATCCATGTCCACACTCTCCTGTGCCGGGAGCGGGAGGGCAACGGCGGACCCGCGCGGGCGCCCGGGGCGCGAAGGTGCGGCGATCAGCGGTGGGCGGTGCCGCGCAGGATCGGGCGGACCGGGTCCCGACTCGGCCCACGCCTCGGTCGGCGACACGGAGTTCGCCGCCCGCGCGGCGTTCGCTCGGGCGTCCCGGGCGCGATAAATCGGTGGCCGTTCGCCGGTACATGCGCTTGCGTGGTGCGCCGTGGCGGTCACGAGGACCGCGGGGACGGGGGAGATCGGTTGGCGGGCATGGAGCGGGCATGGCGGTTCGCCGAACTGCGGCAGCGGGGAGCCGCGCTGGCCGCCTTCGTGGCGGCGTGTGCCGAGAGCCGCGAACGGGCGCAGTGGGCGAGCACGTCGGCGGTCCGGCTGATGAGCTGCGGGCCGTCCGAACTCGACGAGGCCGAGGACATCGTCCGGACGCTGACCGACTGGGCCGACGACCTCGCCGACCACCCGCACCACCCCGCGCAGCCCCGGCCCGACGAGGTCGACCGCCTGGTCCGCGACCACGTCAAGGACGTCCTGCGCGACCGCCTCACCGTCGAGGCACGCAACTGGATGTCGCGGACCAAGCTCTCCCTGGACGTCTACTTCTTCCAACTGCGCCGGGTCAGCGGACTGGACCCGCGCATCCGCGAGGACGTCTTCTACACCTACGGTCGCGGCACGATGGCCCTCGACTCCGGCCGCCGTGAGGCAGCGGAGCGCGAGGTGCTGCGGCTGCGGGAGCTACGGGACACCTACGCCGCGTAGGCGCCTCAGGGGTCCTTTCACTATGAGCGTGCGACCCGGACGGGCATAGTGAAAGGACCCCTCAGCCGCCGGACACCCGCAGCAGCAGCTTCCCGGTGCTCGTCCGGGCGCCCATGAGGCGATGCGCCTGAGCGGCCTCGCCCAGGTCGAACTCCGCCGTGACCGGCAGCTTCACCGTGCCGTCCACGACGGTGGCGAAGGCGCGTCCGGCGAGCGCCCGCAGTGCGGCCGGGGCCGTCGCGGCCAGCGAGAGGATCGAGAAGCCGCTCACCGTCACGCCGCGCGGGTACAGCTCGCCCTGCCCCACCTGCCACGGCTCGGCCGAGCTCGCGTTCCCGAAGGAGACCAGCCGGCCGAAGACCGCCAGGGAGGCCAGGGACGCCCGGAAGGTGGGGCCGCCCACCGGGTCCAGGGCCAGGTCGACCCCGCGGTCGCCCGTCGCGGCCCGCACCGCCTTCTCGAACTCCCCGACGAACACCTCGTCGTACCCGTGCTCACGGGCGTACGCCGCCTTGGTCTCGCCCGACACCACGCCGTACACCGCACCGGCGCCGGCGGCGCGCGCCAACTGGCCCGCCACCGTGCCGATCCCGCCCGCCGCACCCTGTACGAGCACCGTCTCGCCGGGCTGGAACCGCCCGACGGAGTGCACCAGGGCGTAGGCGGTCGGCACCACCGTGGGCAGCGTGGCGGCGGTGCGCAGGTCGATGCCGGACGGCACCGCGAACACGGTCGGGGCGTCGGCGACAACCACCTCCGCGTACGCCCCACCGCCGGTCAGCGCGGCCACCTCCTGCCCGACGACCAGGTCCGTCACGCCCGCGCCGACAGCCCGGACCCGCCCCGACACCTCCAGGCCGGGGACGAACGGCAGCTTCGGCACCCGGTAGCCCTCCGCGCGTGCCTTGAGGTCGGCGAAGTTCACCCCGGCGTAGGCCACGTCGATGCTCACCTGGCCGGGGCCCGGCTCGGGAACCTCCGTGTCCAGGACCGTGAGGACCTCGGGACCGCCGTACTCCTGCACCTCGACCGCGCGCATGGCGACAACACCTCTCCAGAGTGTTCAACAGGGATCGAACACTCGGGAGTGTATGGTTTTCATCGAACACTCGGCAAGGCAGCACTCGGCAACACTCGACAACCGGTGATCCGACGGATCCCGCCGGTGAACAGGTCGGGGTGAACAGGCCAGGGGGTAAGGCGTGGTTCAGCGCACCGGCAGCGGACATCGGGCCGCCCCCGAGCACACCCACCCGGACGACGTCCCCGTCCAGGCGGCCCTCGCCGCGCTCGCCGACCCCGTACGCATTGCGCTGGTCAAGGAGTTGGCGTCGTCGGCCGACTGGTCCCGCAGTTGCGGCAGCTTCGACGTTCCCGTCGGCAAGGCGGCCCTCAGCCATCACTTCGCCGTACTGCGCGGAGCCGGCCTCGTGGAGCAGCGCGACGAGGGGCCCAGGCGGGTCAACCGGCTGCGGAAGGAAGAGTTCGACGCGCGGTTCCCCGGGCTGCTGGACCTGGTCCTGCGCGGGGACGGGTAGGGATCGAGGACGCCGGCGACCCCTCGGCGAGCGCGCCCCGCCGGCCCGCCGTCACACGTCGCCCCGCCCCGGCACGTGCCGCCGGGTCCCACGCGACCGGCTGCGACGCCGGCATGATCCGAACGGCAGGCTCAGGAGCCGCAGTTCCCTGTCAGGGCTCGTCCCGCTTGTTCCCGTCGCCCTTCTTCCTGTCGTCGTCCTCGTCCAGGGACTTCAGGAACTCGGGGTTGTCGTCGGGCGCGATCCACTGCCGGCGCCGGCGGTCCCGTACCCCGGACCAGCCGTCGGCCGCCGGGCTGCGCTTCTTGCCCGCGATCAGCCAGGAGATGGAGCCGACGAGCGGGAACACCAGGACGAGGATCGCCCACAGCGGCTTGGGCATGTGGCGGATGTCGTCCTCCTTCGTGCTGATGCAGTCGATGAACGCGTAGACGCTCAGCGCCAGTGGCACGAGGAACATCAGCACCCGGAGCATGGGCCCTCTCCAGCGAAACGGTCGTCGGGGCCGGGGGCGCGGCCCCCGGGTTCATGGCCAGGGTAGCCGCTCGGGGATACTTGACCCCATGGCTTACGACGATCTTCGTTCCCTGCTCAGGGCACTGGAGCGCGAAGGTGACCTCAAGCGCGTCAAGGCTGAGGTCGATCCGTATCTGGAGGTCGGGGAGATCGTCGACCGGGTGCAGAAGTCCGGCGGTCCCGCGCTGCTCTTCGAGAACGTGAAGGGGTCGTCGATGCCCCTCGCGATGAACGTCTTCGGGACGGACCGGCGCCTGCTGAAGGCCCTGGGCCTGAAGTCGTACGGCGAGATCTCCGGCAAGATCGGCGGCCTGCTCAAGCCCGAGCTGCCGCACGGCTTCGTCGGCGTGCGCGAGGCGTTCGGGAAGCTCGGCGCGATGACGCACGTGCCGCCCAAGAAGGTCAAGGACGGCCCCGTCCAGGAGGTCGTGCTCACAGGCGACGACGTCGACCTCGACCGGCTGCCCGCGCTGTTCACCTGGCCCAAGGACGGCGGCTCCTTCTTCAACCTGGGGCTCACGCACACCAAGGACCCGGAGACCGGCGTACGCAACCTGGGCCTGTACCGGCTCCAGCGCCACGACAGGCGCACCATCGGCATGCACTGGCAGATCCACAAGGACAGCCGCAACCACTACCAGGTTGCCGCGAGGAGGGGGGAGCGGCTGCCGGTCGCCATCGCCTTCGGCTGCCCGCCCGCGGTGACGTACGCCTCCACCGCCCCGCTCCCCGGCGACATCGACGAGTACCTGTTCGCCGGGTTCCTCGCCGGCAAGCGGATCGAGATGGTGGACTGCAAGACGGTGCCGCTCCAGGTCCCGGCGCAGGCGGAGGTCGTGCTGGAGGGGTGGCTGGAGCCCGGCGAGATGCTTCCGGAGGGCCCCTTCGGGGACCACACCGGCTTCTACACCCCGCAGGAGCCCTTCCCGGCCCTGACGATCGACTGTGTGACGATGCGGCGCCGCCCCCTGCTCCAGTCGATCGTCGTCGGCAGGCCGCCGACGGAGGACGGACCCCTGGGCCGGGCGACGGAACGCTTCTTCCTCCCCCTGCTCAAGATCATCGTCCCGGACATCGTGGACTACCACCTGCCGGAAGCCGGCGGCTTCCACAACTGCGCGATCGTCTCGATCGACAAGAAGTACCCCAAGCACGCGCAGAAGGTCATGCACGCGATCTGGGGCGCCCACATGATGTCCCTGACCAAGCTGATCGTGGTCGTCGACTCCGACTGCGACGTCCATGACCTGCACGAGGTCGCCTGGCGGGCGCTCGGCAACACCGACTACGCCCGTGACCTCACGGTCGCCGAAGGCCCCGTCGACCATCTCGACCACGCCTCCTACCAGCAGTTCTGGGGCGGCAAGGCGGGGATCGACGCGACGAAGAAGTGGCCCGAGGAGGGGTACACGCGCGACGGCGGCTGGCCCGACATGGTGGAGTCCGACCCCGAGACGGCGGCGAAGGTCGACCGCCGCTGGAAGGAGTACGGCCTGTGAGCAGCGCCTCCGCCGCGATCCCGCAGCCAGGACGGACGAAGGCGTTCCTGCGGCTGGTCATGATCGAGCACTCGGTGTTCGCGCTGCCCTTCGCGTACATCGCCGCGCTCACCGCGATGTTCCAGTGGGACCGGAACATCCACTGGGGCCGGTTGCTGCTGGTCACCATCTGCATGGTGGGCCTGCGCACGTTCGCGATGGCCGTGAACCGGATCATCGACCGCGAGATCGACGCCCGTAACCCGCGTACCGCGCAGCGCGAGCTGGTGACCGGCGCGATGTCGGTCCGGCACGCCTGGACGGGCGCGCTGATCGCCCTGGTGGTCTTCCTGGGTGCGGCGGCGCTGCTGAACCCGCTGTGCCTGGCCCTCGCCCCCGTCGCGGTGATCCCGATGGTCGTCTACCCCTACGGCAAGCGGTTCACGAACTTCCCGCAGGCCATCCTGGGCCTGGCACAGGCGATGGGCCCGGTCGGGGGCTGGCTCGCGATCACCGGCTCCTGGTCCTGGGACGCGGTGATCCTCGGCCTCGCCGTGGGCGTCTGGATCGGCGGCTTCGACCTGATCTACGCCTGCCAGGACGTGGAGGCCGACCGCGAGATCGGCGTCATGTCGGTCCCGGCCCGCTTCGGCGTCCCGGCGGCGGTCTGGGGCGCGCGGGTCTGTCACGCGATCACCACGGCCCTGTTCGTCTGGTACGCGCTCGCCACCGACGCGGGTGCGTTCCTCTGGCTGGGCCTGCTGATCGTGGCCGGGGCGTTCGTGTACGAGCACTCGATCGTCCGCCCCCACGACCTGTCCCGCGTGAACCGGGCGTTCTTCAGTGTCAACGGATTCATCGGGATTGCCCTGTTCGTGTGCGCGCTGCTCGATCTCCTGGTTCGGGGTCTGACCGTGTAAGTACGGTGCGGCCTACCATCGAGGGCAGAGAGAGGGAGGCCGACGTGACCATCTCGGACAGCGACCGCCCGCACTCGCAGCTCGCCCGGTACGAGGACATGTTCCGCGGGTACCGGATGGAGATTGTCGAGGGCAACATCGTGATGAGTCCGCTCAGGCCGTTCCACAACGAAACCATCATGCGGCTCTGGACGCAGTTGGAAGATCAAGTGGGCCCGGAGTGGGGTTTCATCAGCGATGTGGCGATTCCGTTCAGCGACGACTTCGAGTTCTGTCCCGATCTCGCGCTCATTCCCGCGGCCGAGAAGAACCGGAATCCGACGTCCTACGCACCCGACCTCATCGAACTCGCCATCGAAGTGGTCTCCCCGAGCAGCGTCCGCAACGACTACGAGGTCAAGAACGGTCAGTACGCGGCTCGGGGCATCCAGAATTACCTGATCTTCGATCCGCAGCAGGGCCACCTGGTCACGCACTGGAACCCCGGTCCCGACGGGTACCTTGGGCGGGACACGCTTCCGTACGGCGGTGAAATCGCCGTCGAGACCAAGGTCGGGCGTCTCACAGTCGACACCGGTCGCCTCCCGGTGGACTCCGGCCCGTCCTGAACCCGGTTCGCGCCGCCGGTAGGCTCAGGGTGTGAACGCAGGAGAAAAGCAGCGCGTGCCTTGGATCGTGGGGGTGTCCGGGGCGTCCGGGACGCCGTACGCGGCCGCAGTGCTGCGTGCGCTGCTGGCGGCCGGTGAAAGCGTCGACCTCGTGGTGTCCCGGGCCTCGCGGCTCACCCTGCTCGACGAGACCGGGATCTCCTTCCGCGACGCCCACTGGCAGGACGACCTGCGCGCATGGCTGTCCCGTGGCGCCGACGGCAAGCCGGGGACCTTCGACGTCGACGTCGACGGCGTACGGCACTGGAGCGCGGGGGACTTCGCCGCCGGGCCGTCCTCGGGGTCGTATCCGGTGAAGGGCATGCTGATCGTGCCCGCCTCCACCGCCTGCGTCGCCGGCGTCGCGCTCGGGCTGTCGAAGGACCTGCTGCAGCGGGCAGCGAGCGTCACCCTGAAGGAGGGGCGCAAGCTGGTCGTGGCCGTACGCGAGACCCCGCTGAACGGCCAGATGCTGCGCCATCTCGTCACCCTGGACGACGCGGGCGCGGTCGTCGTACCGGCGTCGCCCGCCTTCTACGCGGGCGCCACCCACATCCAGGACCTCGTCGACTTCGTCGCCGGACGCGTGCTCGACGCGGCGGGCGTCGATCACCGGCTGTACCGCCGCTGGAAGGGCGAACTCGGCGGCGGAACCCGCACGGCATGAAGGCCATCTGAGCAAGTCGCAGTACCTCTCATCACTTCAGGAACTTTCACCGGAAGGCTTCGAATCGCATGGACGCGGTGGACAGGCAGCTCATCCAGGCCCTGAGGGAGAACGGCCGGGCCTCCTACGCGGAGCTGGGACGCCTCGTCGGCCTGTCGGGACCCAGCGTCACCGACCGCATCAACCGGCTGGAGGCGGCCGGCGTCATCACCGGCTACCGCGCCACCGTCGACGCCGCCTCGCTCGGCCTCGGCGTGACCGCGCTGATCGGCATCTCGCTGTCCGACGCCACCGACCACGAGGACGTGGCCGCCCGGATGAAGGACCTCAGCGAGATCGAGGACTGCTGGTTCATCGCCGGCGACGACTCCTACATGCTCAAGGTGCGGGCCAGCGACGTGGACGGCCTGGAGAAGATCATCCGGCGGCTCAGCGGCACCAAGGGCGTCTCCCGCACCCGTACCACCATCGTGCTCTCCACCAAGTGGGAGAACCGGGTCGGAGAGCTGCCCGAAGAGGTCTGAGCCCCGAGGCGCGCTGCGCCGGACGGGGGCACCTCGCGCCTGAAGGGCGGGGGAGTACGGTGGGGTCGGGTTTCGTAGAAAGGTGTGGGAATGGACGTCGGGCTCAAGCGCGAGCTGGAGGAGAAGGTCCGCTCCGGTGAGCGGCTGTCCCGCGAGGACGGCATCGCGCTGTACGAGTCGGACGACCTGGCCTGGCTCGGCGGGCTCGCCCACGAGGTGCGCACGCGCAAGAACGGCGACGTCGTGCACTTCAACGTCAACCGGCACCTCAACATGACGAACGTGTGCACGGCCTCCTGCGCCTACTGCTCCTTCCAGCGCAAGCCGGGCGAGAAGGACGCGTACACGATGCGCATCGAGGAGGCGGTCAAGCTCGCCAAGGCGATGGAGGGCGAGAACCTCACCGAGCTGCACATCGTCAACGGCCTCCACCCGAACCTCCCGTGGCGCTACTACCCGCGCTCGCTGCGGGAGCTGAAGGCCGCCCTGCCGAACGTGTCGCTGAAGGCGTTCACGGCCACGGAGATCCACCACTTCGAGACGATCAGCGGGCTGAGTGCGAGCGAGATCCTCGACGAGCTCATCGACGCGGGTCTGGAGTCCCTCACCGGCGGCGGCGCCGAGATCTTCGACTGGGAGGTCCGACAGCACATCGTGGACCACCGCACCCACTGGGAGGACTGGTCGCGGATCCACCGGCTGGCGCACGAGAAGGGGCTCAAGACCCCGTGCACCATGCTGTACGGCCACATCGAGGAGCCCCGTCACCGCGTCGACCACGTCCTGCGCCTGCGCGAGCTCCAGGACGAGACGAACGGCTTCCAGGTCTTCATCCCGCTGCGCTACCAGCACGACTTCGTCGACGTGCAGGACGGCAAGGTCCGCAACCGCCTCCAGGCCCGGACCCAGATGGCCACCGGCGCCGAGGCGCTGAAGACCTTCGCGGTCTCCCGTCTGCTCTTCGACAACGTCCCGCACGTGAAGGTCTTCTGGGTCATGCACGGCGTCCAGACCGCCCAGCTGGCCCTCCAGCACGGCGCCGACGACATGGACGGCTCGGTCGTCGAGTACAAGATCACGCACGACGCGGACAACTTCGGCACGCCGAACAAGCTGACCCGCGAGGACCTGCTGGACCTGATCAGGGACGCCGGTTTCCGGCCGGTGGAGCGCAACACCCGGTACGAGATCATCCGGGAGTACGACGGCCCGGACCCGCTGCGCCGGGAGTCGCCGCAGCCCATGCGGGTGTGATCCACCCGCGCGTGCCGTGACGGCGCCCGATCGAGGGGTACCCGTGCGGCATGGCCAGTACGAAGGCGACCTCCCGCACCCCTGAGGACGCCTACACCGCCGAACCCTTCGTGCCCGACCGCGGTGGCCTGCCCGCCCTGCGTCGCGCCGCCGCCGAGTGCCGGGGCTGCCCCCTGCACCGGGACGCCACGCAGACGGTGTTCGGCGCCGGGACCAGAAACGCTCGCGTCATGCTCGTCGGTGAACAGCCCGGTGATCAGGAGGACCGCCAGGGCAGGCCCTTCGTGGGTCCGGCGGGCAGGCTGCTCGACCGGGCTCTCGCCGAGGCGGGCATCGACCCCGGCGAGGCCTACGTCACCAACGCGGTCAAGCACTTCAAGTTCACCCGGGCGGAACCCCGTAAGCGCCGTATCCACAAGGCGCCCTCGCTGCGCGAGATGACCGCGTGCGGACCCTGGCTGGCCGCCGAACTGGCCGTCGTGGAGCCGGAGCTGATCGTGCTGCTGGGCGCGAGCGCGGGCAAGGCGCTGCTCGGTTCGTCGTTCCGGGTGGGCGAGGTGCGTGGGGCGCTGCTGGAGCGCGAGATCCACGGCCGGCCGGAGAAGCTGGTGGCGACGGTGCACCCGTCGTCGGTGCTGCGCGCGCAGGACGACGCCGACCGGAAGGCGGCCTACGAGGGCCTGGTCTCGGATCTGAAGGTGGCGGCCCGGGCGTTGTCGTAACACTCCCGCACAAGCCCTTTGTAATGGCTACGATTGTCCGGTGGCCCTTACCTTCACACTCGATCCCGCCGTCACCCCCGACCTGCGCGACGGCATCCTCGACCTGTGGACCGACGTCTCCAACGCGGGCGGAGCCGTCGGCTTCGTGCCGCCGGTGACGAGGGAGGCGGTCCGGCCCGAGCTGGTGCGGCACTTCGCGGGGATGGCGGAGGGGCGCAGCCGGCTGCTGGTCGGACACGACGAGGCGGGCGAGGTGTCCGCGACGGCCTTCTTCACCTTCAACACCCACCACCTGATGGCCCACTGGGTGTGGCTGTACACGGTGATGGTGCACCCCCGCCACCAGGGCAGGGGCCACGGCCGCGATCTGCTGACGGCCGCCGAGGAGGCGGCCCGCACCTTCGACGGGATCGAGGCGATCCGCCTGAGCTGCCGGGGCGGCCTCGGCCTGGAGCACTTCTACGGCTCCTGCGGCTACAAGGAGGTCGGCCGGATCCCGGACGCCATCCGGGTCGCGCCGGGCGACGACCGTGACGACGTGATCATGCTGCTGCCGCTCGAATGACCCCCCTGCAAGATCGGTGGATCGGCGTGCTTCACTGGACAGTGGCCCTTTTTGGAACCGGAAGAGTGGGTTGAGATGCTCCGCTACACACTGATGCGCCTCGGGATCTTCGTGGGCTGCTTCGTGGTCGTCTGGGGCCTCGTCTACTCCGGCCTCGTCCCCCGCGGCCTCGGCGACTCCAACGGCATCTGGATCGTCCTGCTCGCCCTGGTGCTCTCGGCCCCGATCAGCTTCGTCGTCCTGCGCAAGGAACGCGACCGGGCCTCCGAGCAGATCGTGCAGCGGGTCGACCGCATGAAGTCCAATCTGGATGCCAACCGCAGCCAGGAGGACGCGGCGGTCGACGAAGCGGTCCGCTCGCAGGGCTGACGGCCGGCGCACGACGGGGTCAGAGCCGGCCTCCCGTCGCGATCGGCCCGCCAGGAGCCTCGGTCCGTCCCGTCCCCCGGTGACCGTCGGCGCCTGCCGTTCTCGCGCGCGAGGTGCTGCGCGATCTTCCCGTGCGCTCCGCGACAGCCTTCAGGCCCCTGGTCCCCTCGTCCCCCCCCCGTCCTTTCCGGACCCCGGCAGCATTACCGGTAGGTAACTGTCCGGGGCACCCCCCTTAACCTTGTCCGGATCGAGGGTGTGGGATGGCCGGGATCACACCGGACCACACAGGTCACGCCCGACACCACGCCGGACGGGACATCCGGTCCGGCACTCGCACCAAGAGGGGGAACAGTGGCAAAAGCGCGAGCGCGCGCGCAGCAGGGCGCACGACGTGTCGCCGAGGCCGTCGCCTCCGGTACCGACCCGCGGACGGCCGCGCAGCAGGAACTGCGGCGGCAGGCCGGCGGACGCGGGGCACTGGAATCAGGCGCCGACGACTACGACGCGCAAGGGCAGGGCATCGACCCGGCCGACTTCCCGGCCGCCCGGGAGCAGGGCGGCTCCACCGCCACCGTCATGCGGCAGAAGACGGTGCCGCTGGACGAGGCCGGGGAGGCGCTCGGCCGCAGCGAGCAGGTACGCGAGGGCGGCGAGGTGGTGCACGCCATCTGCCCGATGGTGATGCCCAAGGGCCGCTCCATCGTCTCCATGCTGCCGGTGCTGACGCTGCTCGTGATCGGTGCGGTCGGCGCGTCCGTCGTGGGGGCGTCCGGCGCCGACGTGGTCACCAACCCGCTGTTCGGCGTGCACTACTGGGTCATCGCGGTGCTCGCCGTCGCCTTCGTGTGGTGGCGGCAGGGCATGGTCATGGTCCCGGACGGCTGCCAGGCGCTGATCACCCGGTTCGGCAAGCTGGAGAAGATCGTCGGCCCTGGCCGGGTCGTGCTGCTGAGCCCGTGGAAGCGGGTGTCGTACATCGTCAACACCACGCGTGAGTACCCGTTCAACGCGCCGGTGCGCGAGGCGCCGACCAAGGGTGGCGTGAAGGCGTCCATCGACCTGTTCATCCAGTTCCGGATCAGCGACCCGACCGAGTTCGTGTACACGCTGGGTGCGGTGCGCGGCTTCGAGGAGAAGCTGAGCAACGCCGTCAGCGAGACCATCCGCACGCTCGTCTACGAGCAGGAGGCGGCCGGCATCTACGACATGGTCGGCGAGGACACCGGCCGGCTGCTGGAGCAGCTCAACCAGCAGTTCCGCCCGGCCGTCGAGCTGACCAACGCCAACATCACCCACGCCGAACCGTCCGACCAGCGCTACCGCATGGACCTGGCGGCACCGGAGATGGTGCGGGTGGCCAAGGAGGCGTACACGCACGAGTACGCGCTCCAGCTGCGCAAGGAGCAGGACGAGGGCGACCTCACCCGGGAACTCGCCTCCAGCCTGGAGACGCTCTCCGCGATCCAGGCCGACATCGCCCAGTACCAGGCGCAGATGGACACGGCCGTGGAGCGCGAGACCAACCGCGCCGAGGCCCTCGCCCGGCAGCGCTATGTCCAGGCCGAGTCCGAGGCGAAGGCCAACGCGGCCCTCCTGGAGGCGCAGGCCCTCGACATCCGCGCGGTGACCGCAGCTGAGGCGCCGGAGATCCTGGAGTACCGCTACCAGCAGCAGGTGCTGGACACGCTGGAGCAGGTCGCGGACCATCTGCCGCGGCTCGTGCGCATCGGCGGCACGGCGGACGCGGGGATCGACTTCCTCGAACTGGCCCGAGAGTTGGTGGGCGAGCGCGGCACCGAGCTGTTCAGCGCCGAGGACATGGCCGCCGTACGGGCGCGTCTGTCCGAGGTGTCCGAGCGGATCGCCGCGCGTGAGGCGGAGATCGGCGCGCTGCTGGCGGCCGAGCGGCCCACCGTGCCGCAGGTGCCCGACCAGCCCGCCCCGACCGACCACCCCGACCGCTCCGACGCGTCCGAGGAGGCCGCCCAGTGAGCACCGCACGTTCCCACCGCCGGTCGGTCATCGCCGAGAAGGTCGCCCCCTGGAGCGACATCGCGCGGCTGCTGCGCGGCGGCGAGGCCGACACCCTGATCCCGGTGATCATCCCCCGTCACCGGCGCCGCCTGTGGTGGATGCTGCCGCTGTGGCTCGGCGTGTACGCCCTGCTCATGGGCGGGATGCTGTCCCTCCAGGAGGCGGACGCCGAGTCGGCCGCCGGGGACCTCGCCTACGGGGCCCTCGCCACCCTGTCCTACGTCGGCGGCGCCGTCCTGCTGCTGATCGGCGTGCTGTGGTGGTGGCGCTCCTCGATCGTCGAGATCGAGCAGGGCACCAACGGCGTGCTGACCCGCTACGGCGCCGTCACCCGCACCCTGGACGCCGGCCGCCACTACCTGTGGCACCCGTGGTCCCGGGTCGACTTCGTCGTCGACGTGGCCACCGAGATCCCCTACTCGGCGCCGGTGATGGCCTGCCCGACGCAGGAGAACGTGCCGCTGCGCTCGATCGAGTTCTTCCTGAAGTTCCGCATCACCGACGCGGTGCTGTTCGTCCGCACCATCGGCGCGGGCAACTTCGACCTGGTGCTCTCCAGCGCCGTACAGGACGCGATCCGCCAGCGGGCGCGCAAGATGCGCACCGAGCGGGCGTACGACCTGCGCGGCTCGGACGTGGCCGACATGCAGGAGCTGCTCAACCGTCAGCTGTCCGGGTACGGCGTGCGCATCACCGGCTCCAACATCCCGGACGTGCAGCTGCCGACGCAGTACCAGCAGCACCTGGCCACCCGGGAGCGGGTCGCCAAGGAGCGCACCGCCTACGACCAGGAGTGGGGCCTGATCCGCAAGCGCCGGATCGACCAGCTCGGCATGGACATCGAGCGCGCGAAGAAGGTCCGCGACGCCCGGATCGTCGAGGTGAAGGCCGCGCTGAACCGGGCTCGTGAGGAGGTGGCCCAGCTGCTGGAGCAGCAGGAGACCAATGCCCAGCGGGTGCGGTTCGAGATCGAGACGCGGGGCCGCAGCGGTCTGATCGCCGCCGAGAACGAGGCCCGCGCCCAGCGCGCCCTCGCCAAGGCGTACCGGGACAACCGGGCCGTGCTCCAGTACGAACTGGCCCGGCGTCGCCTGGAGGTGGGGGCGAAGCTCGCCGGGAAGGCACCGCAGCCGGTGGTCGTGCGCACCGACGGCACGGGCGCCGACACCTCGGCCCTGTCGACGCTGCTCACCGCGCAGTTGCTGCCCCGGCTGACGGCCCTGCCGTCCGCGGCCGGTGACGTACAGCCGTGGATGGACCGCGTGGCCCGGTTCGCGGACGACGCCGGCGGCGAGGAGTAGCCGCTCGCGAAGGCGCCGAGTGCGTACGGGCCGGGTGGGATCGCCCCTCCCGGCCCGTAGGCTGATCGGTATGGGTGCCGTGAAGACCAAGCGGATGCCGCGCGCCGTCCGTGAACAGCAGATGCTGGACGCCGCCGTGCGAACCTTCGGCCAACGGGGGTACATGGCCGCGTCGATGGACGAGATCGCCGAACTCGCGGGCGTCTCCAAGCCGTTGGTGTACCTGTATCTCAACTCGAAGGAAGACCTCTTCACCGCCTGCATACGACGCGAGGCGGCCGCGCTCACCGAGGCCGTCCGCGCGGGTGTGCGGCGCGATCTGCCCGCCGACCGCCAACTCTGGGAGGGGCTGGAGGCGTTCTTCACGCACACCGCCCGCAACCCGGACGGCTGGTCGGTGCTGCATCTGCAGGCCCGCACCCACGGTGAGCCCTTCGCGGGTGAGGTCGCCACGATGCGGGCGGAGATCGTCGCGTTCGTCACGCAGCTGATCCTGGCGGCGGCACGGGAGGCCCATCGCGACCCCGACCTGCCCGAGCACGAGGTGGCCGGGCTCGCCGAGGCCCTGGTGGGTGCCGCCGAGGCGCTCGCCGACTGGGCGAACGCCACGGGCGTGACGGCGCGGGAGGCGGCGGCCACCCTGATGAACTTCGCATGGTCGGGGCTGGGCAACATGATGGCCGGCCGGCCCTGGACCCCGCCGCAGGCCGCCGCTCAGGCGAGCGGCTGAACCCGGCCGGCCAGGTGCAGCCGCCCCGCCGGCCCGCCCCGCAGTTCGAACAGCCCGCCCTGCGCCGCGTACGTCACCGTCCCCGGCAGCAGCACCGGCGCCCTGAACGCGGCCTCCACCAGGACCGCTTCCGGCGTTCCGTGCGCGGCGAGGCAGCGGGCCACCGTCCACATGCCGTGCGCGATGGCGCGCCGGAAGCCGAACAGGCGGGCGGTGAGGGGGTGCAGGTGGATGGGGTTGCGGTCACCGGAGGCGGCGCCGTAGCGGCGGCCGATGTCGTCGGCGAGACGCCACTCGGCGACCGCGGGCAGCGGCTCGCGCTCCTCCTCGGCCGCCTCGGGGACCGGCTGCCGGGTGGTGCGGTGCCGGGCCAGGTACGTGCTCCGCGACTCCCACACGACCTCCTCGCCCGCCCGCAGCACGGTGACCACGCCGGCCTGCGTGCCGCGCCGGTGCGGGGCCAGTCCGTCGATGTGCACGGCCAGTTCGTACTGCCCGGTGGCCGTGAGTGCCCGGTACCGCGTGACGGAGATCGACGTGTGGACGAGGCCGAGCAGCGGAAGTGGGAAGTCCCGGCCGCTCATCAGCCGCATCGCCAGCGGGAACCCGAGCACGTGCGGGTACGTCACCGGCAGGGCGTCCTCGCCGGTGGGGAACCCGCAGACGCGTTCGTACGCGGCCAGCCGGGAGAGGTCCACGCGCAGGTCCGGCAGCACGAGCCGGGTGCGCGGGAACTCGGCGTCGGGGCCGGGTCGTTTGAAGGGGGACAGCAGGGCGCCCCGGGCGAGCAGGGGCGGCAGGGAGGGAGGTGCGGTGAGGACGACGGACATCAGGCCCCCAGCAGGCTCTGGCCGCATACGCGTACGACCTGGCCGTTGACGGCCCCGGATCCGGGGTCGGCCAGCCAGGCGGTCGTCTCGGCGACGTCGACGGGGAGCCCGCCCTGCGCGAGGGAGTTCATCCGGCGGCCCGCCTCCCGGATGAGCAGCGGGACCGCGGCGGTCATCTTCGTCTCGATGAAGCCCGGCGCGACCGCGTTCACCGTCACGCCGTGCTCGGCGAGCGCGCGCGGCGCGAGGGAGCGGACCAGGCCGACGACGCCCGCCTTGCTCGCGGCGTAGTTGGTCTGTCCGGCGTTCCCGGCCAGCCCGGCGATGGACGCGGTGGCCACGATCCGCCCGCCCCGGCGCAGGACCCCGTTCGTCAGCAGCGCGTCGGTCGTGCGCAGCACGCTCGCCAGGTTGACCTCCAGTACCGAACTCCAGCGTTCGGCGGGCATGTTGACCAGCCGCCGGTCCCGGGTGATCCCGGCGTTGTGGACCAGGACGTCCAGCCCGCCGGGCAGCGTGGCGGCGATGCGCTCGCCCGCGTCGTGCGCGGTGATGTCGAGCGCGAGGGCGGTGCCGCCGAGCCGCTCCGCGAGGCGCCGGGCTTCCGGTTCGGCCTGCGGCACGTCGAGTACGACGACATGGGCGCCGTCGGCTGCGAGGGTCTCGGCGACAGCCTCGCCGATGCCGCGCGCGGCGCCGGTGACCAGGGCGGTGCGGCCGGCCAGCGGGAGGTCGGGGTCCTCGGGTGCCGTGACCTGTTCGGTGCCGACCTCGATCACCTGGCCGCTGACGTACGCCGACTTGGGGGAGAGCAGGAAACGCAGGGTCGATGCGGCGGCCCGCGCTTCGGTCAGCCGGACGAGGTTCACGGTCCTGCCGCGTCCGATCTCCTTGCCGAGCGAGCGGGTGAAGCCCTCCAGGGCCTGCTGGACGGCCGCCTGGTGGTGGTCGGCGGGGTCGAGGGGGGCGCCGAGGACGACGACCCGGCCGCTGTCGGCGACCGACCGTACGACGGGGTGGAGGGCGGCGTGCACCTCGGCGAGCGTCTCGACGTCCCGGACCCCGGTGGCGTCCAGGAGCACGGCGGCCGGTTTCTCGGCGGCGGCCTTCAGATCGAGCCCCAGCGCGGTATCGGCCAGGTCCAGGTCCGACTTGCCGGCGGTACGCAGGAGCGTGTCGCCCGGAGGGGTCGGCCGCCCCGGCGACCGGCGTTTGAGTGGCGCGGGCCGCGGCAACCCGAGGCGGCGGCTGAGGAAGCGACCGGGCGCGGTGCCGGTGAAGGTCAGATAGCGGTCGGCCATGTCCAGCTCTCCAGTGCGCTCCAGTACTGACTCGGGAGTAAGGTTACCCGAGGTAAGCCCATGGTGACGTGAGGAGTGGGTGGAGATGAGCTCCATGGAACGGCCGACCGTCCGGCGCGTCGCGATCATCGGCGGCACCCGCATCCCCTTCGCCCGCGCCGACGGCCCGTACGCCACCGCCTCCAACCAGGACATGCTCACCGCCGCGCTCGACGGCCTGGTCGAGCGGTACGGACTCACCGGGCCGGGCGCGGTCGGCGAGTTCGTAGCCGGGGCCGTCCTCAAGCACAGCCGGGACTTCAACCTCGCCCGCGAGACCGTCCTCGGCTCCCGGCTGGACGCGCGCACACCCGCGTACGACATCCAGCAGGCCTGCGGCACCGGCCTGCAGGCCGTCATCGCCGCCGCCAACAAGATCGCGCTCGGCCAGACCGAGTCGGCGATCGCCGGTGGCGCGGACACGGCGAGCGACGCGCCCCTCGGCGTCAACGACGAACTGCGCCGCATCCTGCTCCAGGCCCGGCGGGCCACGTCGCTCGGTGACCGGCTCAAAGCGCTCACCGGCGTACGGCCGTCCCACCTGGTCCCCGACATCCCGCGCAACGCCGAGCCCCGCACGCACCGCTCCATGGGCGAGCACGCCGCCGTCACCGCCCGCGCCTGGGGCATCACCCGCGAGGCGCAGGACGAACTGGCGGCGACCAGCCACCGACGGCTGGCGGCGGCGTACGAACGGGGCTTCTTCAAGGATCTGGTGGTGCCCTTCCGGGGCCTGACCCGTGACCAGAACCTGCGCCCCGGCTCGACGCCGGAGAAACTCGCCGCGTTGAAGCCGGTGTTCGGCCTCGACCAGCCCGAACCGACCATGACGGCGGGCAATTCGACGCCATTGACCGACGGGGCGGCGGTCGTGCTGCTGGCGAGCGAGGAGTGGGCCGAGGAGCGGGGCCTGGAACCCCTGGCCCACCTCACCGCCTGCGAGACGGCGGCCGTCGACTTCGTACGGGGCGATGTCGCGGGCGGCGAGGACGGGCTGCTGATGGCGCCGGCGTACGCCGTCCCCCGCATGCTGGAACGCGCCGGACTCACCGTCGGCGACTTCGAGTTCGTCGAGATCCACGAGGCCTTCGCCTCGCAGGTGCTGGCCACGCTCGCGGCGTGGGAGAAGCGGGGGCTGGCGCCCGTGGACCGGGCGCGGCTGAACGTGGCGGGCTCGTCCCTGGCCACCGGCCATCCCTTCGCGGCGACCGGGGCGCGGATCGTCGCCACGCTGGCCGCGCTGCTGGCGGAGAAGGGCGGTCCGGGGCGCGGGCTGATCTCGGTCTGCGCGGCGGGCGGACAGGGTGTGACGGCCGTCCTGGAGCGCGAGTAGGAGAAGGCGAGGGGAAGCTGAGCACCCCTCACATAACCCCCGGTGTTGCACATACCCGGCCCCGGAACACCGCCGAACCCGCACAACGCCCACACGCGAGCCCCGTACGATCGCCTGCCTAACCCGCGGTAACCCCTTCCGCAGGCCTCCGCAGGTGAACGCCACGGTGCGCGAGGCACGTACCTCATGCAGCAAGCAGTTTCTTCGCTGCACGCCCGCCGCAGGAGCCGCCCGTGTCCACTCCGCTTCCCTCCTTCGCACCCTCGGCCGCGTTCGACGACGCTCCCGGGCCGATGCTGGTGCAGCCCGAGACGCGGCGGCTGGACGGGGCGGTGCGGGAGGCGTACCTACCGCCGTTCGCGCCTGCGGTGACCCACGGGTCGCTCGCGGACCTGCCCTTCGACAACGCGAGCGCGGCCCCCGACGCGGTGGTCCTCAGCCGCAAGGGCGAGGACGGGCGGTGGACGGACGTGACGGCGGCACAGTTCGCCGACCAGGTGCAGGCGGTGGCCAAGGGGCTGATCGCCGAGGGCCTGACGCCGGGAGACCGGATCGCCGTCATGGCGCGCACCCGCTACGAGTGGACGCTCCTCGACTTCGCCGCGTGGGCGGCCGGCCTGGTCACGGTGCCCGTCTACCCCACCTCCTCGGTCTTCCAGACCCGCTGGATCCTCCAGGACTCCGGTGCGGTGGCCCTGGTCACGGAGACCGGCGCCCAGGCGGCCGCCCTCGGCCCCGAGCTGGACCGGTTGCCCGACCTGCGCCACATGTGGGTGATGGAGAAGGGCCATGTGGAGCGTCTGGCGGAGCTGGGCGCCGAGCAGCCGGACGGGGAGGTCGGGGTACGGCGGGGCATGCTCGTGCCGGACACACTGGCGACGCTGATCTACACCTCCGGCACGACGGGCCGCCCCAAGGGCTGCGCGCTGACGCACGGCAACTTCTTCTCCGAGGTCGACAACGCCATCGAGCTCCTCTACCCGGTCTTCAAATCGAGGACGAGTGAGGAGGCGTCGGTGTTGCTCTTCCTGCCGATGTCGCACGTCTTCGGCCGCATGGTGGCGGTGGCCTGCGTCCGGGCCCGGGTCCGCCTGGGCCACGCACCCAGCCTGAAGGCGGAGGACCTGCTCCCCGACCTGGCGGCGTTCCGCCCGACGTGTCTGCTGACCATCCCGTACATGCTGGAGAAGGTCTTCAACTCCGCCCGCGCCAAGGCCGAGGCGAGCGGCCGGGTGTCCTCCTTCGACCGCGCCGCCTCGGTGGCCGAGCGCTACGGCGAGGCGCTGGAGGCCCGTCAGTCGGGCACCGGCAGCGGCCCGAACGCGACCCTGAGAACCGCCCGCGCCTTCTACGACCCGCTCGTCTACCGCCGTATCCGCAACGCGATGGGCGGCAGGGTCAGGTACGCGATCTGCGGCGGCTCCCCGCTCGGCCGCCGACTGGCCGCCTTCTACGCCGGGGTGGGCATCGAGGTCTACGAGGGCTACGGCCTCACCGAGACGACGGGCGCGGCGACCGTGACCCCGCCCCTCAAACCCCGTCTGGGCACGGTGGGCTGGCCCCTGCCCGGCACCCGGGTGCGCATCGCCGCCGACGGCGAGATCCTGATCGGCGGCGAGCAGGTGCTGCGCGGCTACTGGGACCCCGCGGCCGGCGGTGTCGTCCCGGCCGCCGTGGACGGCTGGCTGCCGACCGGCGACATCGGCGAACTCGACGACGAGGGCTACCTCACGATCACCGGCCGCAAGAAGGAGATGCTGATCACGGCGGGTGGCAAGAGCGTGGCACCCGCGCCCCTGGAGAACTGGCTGCGCGCGCACCCGCTGATCTCGCAATGCCTCGTCCTGGGCGACCGCCGCCCCTATGTCTCCGCCCTGATCACCCTGGACATGGCGGGGGTGAGCCACTGGCGCCGGATGAACGGCAAGCACCCGGTCCCGGCCGAACTCCTCGTCGCGGACGCGGAGCTGAGGGCGGTTCTGCAGCGCGCGGTGGACGAGGCCAACAAGCTGGTGTCCCGGCCCGAGTCCATCCGCCGCTTCGCGATCCTGTCCACGGACTTCACGGAGGAGTCCGGCCACCTGACGCCGTCGATGAAGCTGCGTCGGGAGGCGGTCATGCGGGACTTCGCGGCGGAGGTGGACGGGTTGTACGCGCAGGAGCAGCACCTGTGACGCAGGTCACTGAACTGGCTGGTACTACGAGACCCGACGTCTGAAGGACATCCAGGTGGTCGACCGGATCGGGCAGCGGCGGTGAGCCGGCGGGCCGCGCCTCGGGCGGACACGGCCCTGGGGCTGTCGTCCCCGTCATGCCGGCGTCGCGGGCCCCCGCACCCGCGCGGGAACTCCGGTCAGGGCGCCTTCGGCGGGTGGGGCGGATGGGGCGGATGGCGTCCCGGGCCGGCCCGAGGTTTGACGCGCGGGACGTGGGCAGGAGCGAGGGGGCGGAAGTCGTGTCGAAGGGCCCGGCGTTGTGGAGGTACGGGAAACGGTTGCCCTCTCGTTACGACAACTGCTTGACGTGACATGCCCCGGGCGCGTTGGCTACGGCCACCGGGTAGCTAGGCCGCTCGTCCGCTCGGAAGGCACCGTAGAAGTGAACGCTCGTATCCCCCGCACGTCAGCTGTACGCCGGACCGGCATAGCCCTGGTGGCCTGTGCCTCGGCCCTCTCGCTCACCGCGTGCGGTGTCATCGACGGCATCGGGGGCGGCGACAGCTCCGCCTCGCCGGAGAAGCGCGACGACATCACCGTGGGCCTCCTCCTGCCCGACAAGGAGACGGCCCGCTTCGAGAAGTTCGACCGTCCCCTGATCGAGAAGGAGGTCGCGGCCCTCACCCGCGACAAGGGCAAGGTCGTGTACGCCAACGCCGAGTCCAGCCCGGACAAGCAGAGCCGGCAGTTCCAGCAGATGATCGACGACCGGGTGGACGTGATCCTGGTGGACGCGCTGGATGCCAAGGGCATAGCGCCGGATGTGCGCAAGGCCAAGGAGGCGGGCATTCCGGTCATCGCCTACGACCGCCTCGCGGAGGGCCCGGTCGACGCGTACGTCTCGCACGACAACGAACTCGTCGGCGAGGTGCAGGGCCGCTCGCTCGTGGAGGAACTCGGCGCCGCTCGGGCCTCCAGCAAGGTCGTCATGATGAACGGCGACCCGGCCGACCCCAACACCGCCCGGTTCAAGGAAGGCGCCCTCGGCGAACTCGAGGGCGAGGTCGAGATCGTCAAGAAGTACGACACCGACAAGTGGTCGCCCGAGGTCGCCGAGGCGAACATGCGCAAGGCCATCGCCTCGGTCGGCCTGGCCGACATCGCCGCCGTCTACTCGGCGAACGACGGAATGGCGGGCGCGGTCATCAAGGCGCTCAAGGACGCGGGCGCCACCAGGATTCCACCGGTGACCGGGCAGGACGCGAACCTGGACGCGGTGCAGCGCATCGTCGCCGGCGAGCAGTTCATGACGGTGTACAAGCCCTTCCTGACCGAGGCGACCAACGCCGCCAAGATGGCCGTGTACAAGGTCCAGGGGCGCGACATCGAGTTCGACGCGCTGACCCAGGACTCGGTCGACAGCGCCTCCGAACAGGACATCCCGTCGAACCTGGTCCCGGTGGTCGCGGTCACGAAGGACAACATCGGCAAGACCGTGGTCCGGGACGGCGTCTATTCGGTCGATCAGATCTGCACCGCCGAGTACAAGGCGGACTGCGCGGCCATCGGCCTGCGTTAGCCGGGAGCCGGGCCGCCACGGCCGCGGCCGTCAGCCGCGCGCGCCCGTGCGGCACTCTTCCACCAGGGCCGCGAACGCCCGTGCCGGCGGGCTGAGCGCGTCCCAGCGGCGGACGGCCCACCCGACCGGGAGCGGCCGCAGGGCGGGCAGCGGGATCAGCCGCAGCTCGCCGTCGCCGGGGACGGGCAGCCCCGGAAGCGCCGGCACCACCGCCCGCCCCACGCCCAGCTCGGCCAGCAGCAGCGCCGTGTCCCAGTCGGCGACGCTCGTGTCGTACGCCAACCGGACGCCCGACTCGTCGCAGGCGGCGTCCAGTTGGGCGGCCGAGGCGGAGTTCGGCGGCAGCCGGATCAGCCGTACGTCGGCCAGGTCCGCCCCGGCATCGACGTACGGCCGTCGCGCGAGCGGGTCGTCGGCCCGTACCGCCAGCACCCACGGCAGTTCCACCACCGGCCGCTGCTCGATGCCCCGCACCGGCGGGCCGAGGGTGATCCAGGCGAGGTCGAGCGTGCCGTCGGCCAGTGCGTCGAAGCTGCCCCGGCCCGAACTCACCGTGCGGAACTCCAGGTTGACGCGGGGGTGCCGGTGCCGGAACGCCACGACCGCCTCCGACATGAAGTGCCGTACGGTCGTCGCCCCCGTCGCCACCCGTACGAACCCGCTCTCGCCGTCGACGAGGTCGCGCAGCCGACGTACCGCCAGGTCGAGCCCGCAGATCCCCTCGGCGGCTGCCGCCTCCAGCACCCGCCCCGCCTGGGTCGGCACGACCCCACGGGGCTGCCGCTCCAGCAGCGCGACCCCGGTCTCCCGCTCCAGCCGCCGCACATGCTGACTCACCGCCGACTGCGTGCACCCCAGCTCCCGTGCCACCGAGCTGAGACTTCCGGCCCGGCACACGGCCACGAACACACGCAGGTCATCGAGGGTCATGACCCCCAAGTTAATGCTTGGAGGTCGTCACAAATCCCAAGGATTGACTGGACTTTGCCCGATGGACGACGATCCTGGACGGGCCCGGGCGGCAACCCGCTCCACACCCTCGCCGGAGTCCGGACCGGTGCGGGGGAGGGAGCGGGTGCCGACCCACCACGCACGCGGGCGCCGAGAGGACAGCCGTTGCTGAGCCGGCCGGCCTGGAAGGGCTGCCCGGCCCTTGACTTCACGGGAACACCGCGCGACATTCGCATGTCTGACACCTAGTCAGATCGACGGGCGGCCCAGGCGGGAGCGGCGACATGACCACGCACACGCACCCCTCACGCAGACACGTACTGGCCGCGGGAGCCGTGGGCACGGCCGCGACCCTTGCCGTGGGCACGACCCAGCAGACCGCCCGAGCCACCGACCTGCCCCTGCTCGGCACCTACGACGTCGTGGTCGTCGGCTCCGGAGCCGCCGGCATGACCGCCGCCCTCACCGCCGCCGCGCAGGGCCTGAGCTGCGTCGTACTGGAGAAGGCGTCCACGTTCGGTGGTTCCGCCGCCCGGTCGGGGGCCGGGATCTGGATCCCCAACAACACGGTGATCCTCGCGGCGGGCGTGCCGGACACACCCGCCAAGGCCGCCGCCTACCTCGCCGCCGTGGTCGGCCCGGACGTCCCTGTCGAGCGTCAGCGGGCCTTCCTCGACCACGGCCCGGCGATGCTCTCCTTCGTCATGGCCCACAGCCCTCTGCGGTTCCGCTGGATGGAGGGCTACAGCGACTACTACCCGGAGCTGCCCGGTGGCCTGCCGAACGGCCGCTCCATCGAGCCCGACCAACTCGACGGCAACGTCCTCGGCGCCGAACTGGCCCGGCTGAACCCGCCGTACATGGCCCTGCCCCCCGGCATGGTCGTCTTCAGCGCCGACTACAAGTGGCTGGCCCTGGCGGCGGTGAGCGCCAAGGGGGCCGCCGTGGCCGCGGAGTGCCTCGCGCGGGGCACGGCCGCCGCCCTGCGCGGGGAGAAGCCGCTGACCATGGGGCAGTCGCTGGCGGCGGGACTGCGCGCGGGGCTGCGGTCCGCGGGAGTACCCGTGTGGCTCGGCACCCCGCTCACCGACCTGTACGTCGAGGGCGGTGCCGTGAGCGGCGCGGTCGTCACCCGGGACGGCGCACCGGCACTGGTGCGCGCCCGCCGGGGCGTGATCGTCGGCTCGGGCGGCTTCGAGCACAACGCGGCGATGCGCGAGCGCTACCAGCGTCAGCCGATCGGCACGGACTGGACGGTGGGCGCGAAGGAGAACACCGGCGACGGCATCCGGGCCGGCCACCGGATCGGCGCCGCCCTCGGCCTCATGGACGACGCCTGGTGGGGCCCGGCGATCCCGCTGCCCGGCCAGCCGTACTTCTGCCTCGCGGAACGCACCCTGCCCGGCGGGCTGCTGGTCGACGCGGCCGGTGCCCGTTTCGTCAACGAGGCGGCGCCCTACAGCGACGTCGTGCACACCATGTACGACGTCCACGACACCAGCCCGGCCATCCCGTCCTGGCTGATCGTCGACCAGAACCACCGCAACCGCTACCTCTTCAAGGACGTCCTGCCGACGCTGCCCCTTCCCGCCGACTGGTACGACTCGGGCGCCGCGCACAAGGCCTGGACCCTGGACGCGCTCGCCCGCTCGATCGGCGTCCCGGCAGCGGCCCTGCGCACCACGGTGGACCGCTTCAACGCCCAGGCCAGGAAGGGCGAGGATGCCGACTTCCACCGGGGGGACAGCGCCTACGACCACTACTACACCGACCCGTCCGTCCGCCCGAACTCCTGCCTCGCCCCGCTCTGGCTCCCCCCGTACCACGCCTTCCGGATCGTCCCGGGCGACCTGGGCACCAAGGGCGGCCTCCTCACGGACGCCCGCGCCCGCGTCCTGCGGGAGGACGGCTCGGTGATCCGGGGCCTGTACGCGGCCGGCAACGCGAGCGCGGCGGTGATGGGCCGCAGCTACGCGGGCGCGGGCTCGACGATCGGTCCGGCGATGACGTTCGGGTACATCGCGGCGCGGGACGTCGCCGGGGTTCTCTAGGCGCCGTCGGCGGGCTTGCGGGCGAACAGGAACGCCTGCGGTGAGGTCTCGTCGAGCGCCGGGTCCGGTTCGCGGACCGTGCGGGAGACGAGGACGAAGCCGGCCGCCGTCAGCAGCTCGGCCATGTCCTGCGGCCGGCGCCGCAGAAAGGTCAGGGCGACCGGACGGCCCCAGGGCCGGTCGTGGTGCCGGTGTTCCTCGCCCGCCTGGAACGCCACGAGCAGGGGCGCTCCGGGCTCCAGCACCCGGTGGAACTCCGCGAAGAGGTCGGGAAGTCGCTCCAGGGGGGTGTGGATGGAGGAGTAGAAGGACATCGCCCCGGACAGGGCGCCGTCGGGAAGGTCCAGCTCCAGCATCGAGCCCTGCTCGAAGCGCAGCCCCGGGTGCTCGCGGCGGGCGATCGCGAGCATCGACTCCGACAGATCGACCCCGAACACGGGCAGCCCCAGCGAGGCGAGGACGGCGGTCGCCTCGCCGGGACCGCATCCCAGGTCCGCCACCGGGCCGTCACCGTCGACGAGTTCGGCGAACAGGCCCAGCATCGCCCGTTCCAGCGGCATTCTCGCGAGCGCGTCCCGGAACAGGGTCGCGTAGTCCTCGGCGACGGCGTCGTAGAAGGTGCGTGTGGTGGCGAGGAAGTCGGCTTCGGTCACGGCCGGGGACCCTACCGAAGGCGCGGGCTACCCGTCCCTCTCCGGCCCTTCGGGCGTTCGCTTCCGGCCGACGCCGCCGATCGCGACGCCCAGGCAGACACCCAGCGGCATGCCCAGGGCAAGCCCGGTCCCCACGGAGTCGAAGACGGTCAGCCCGAGTGCGACGCCGACGCCGGTACCGAGGCACAGGCCGACCGGTATGCCGACGGCGAGTCCGCTGTCGGCGGGAGTCCCGCCGCTGTCCCCCCGGCCGTGCTCTTCCCCACTGGTCATCCGCCGATCCTCCCACGGTGCCCGCTCAGGCCACCCCGACCGCCCGCAGCACCGCCGTGGCTCCCGCCGCCCCCAGCACCACCACCGCGAACGGCGCCCGCCGCCACGCCAGGACGCCCGCGACCAGCACCCCGGCCGGCCGGGCCCACCCCGCGAAACCGCCGTCCTCGGTGAGCGCACCCGTGGCCAGCAGGGCCACCAGCAGCACGATCGCGCCCGCGGCCAGCAGTTCCTGTACGCGGGGCGTGAGCTCGACACGTCCGTGCAGGACCGGCCCGACCAGCCGGAAGGCGTACGTGCCGACCGCCAGCGCCAGGATCATGGCCACCGTCGCGCTCATGCCGTACGCCTCGCGTCGCCCCGTCCGTATCCGGCGAGGCCCGCCAGCGCCACCAGGACCGGCACACCCGCCGGGACGGCCGGCGTCACCGCCAGC
This sequence comes from Streptomyces sp. NPDC007808, assembly GCF_042868655.1. Lineage (NCBI taxonomy): Bacteria > Bacillati > Actinomycetota > Actinomycetes > Kitasatosporales > Streptomycetaceae > Streptomyces > Streptomyces sp. NPDC007808. Next base: position 405,852 of record NZ_JBIAEQ010000009.1, on the reverse strand, counting down.
GCCAGTCCGGCGCCGAGCAGCGCCGAGCGCCGTACGGCCGGGCCCTCGCGCAGGGCGGGCAGGACCAGGGCGACGAGGACGGCGGGGAACGCCGCGTCCAGACCGTAGGCGCCGGTGTCGCCCATCGCGCCGCCGGCCAGGGCTCCGGCCAGCACGCCGAGGTTCCACACGGCGAACAGCCCGAGCCCGGAGATCCAGAAGGCCGCTCGCCGCCGGGCCGGGTCGGGCTGGGCGAGGGCGAAGGCCACCGTCTCGTCGGTGACGAGGTGGGCGCCGAGCAGCCGGGCGGCACGGCCGCGCCCGATGACGTCGGCCACGGCCAGGCTGAAGGCGGCCGTGCGGGTGTTCAGGAGCAACCCGGTGGCGGCCGCGGCCAGCGGCCCGCCCCCGGCCAGCAGCACACCGACCGCGCTGAACTGCGCCGAGCCGGCGTAGACCACCAGCGACATCGCCACTGGCACCCAGACCGGCAGCCCGCCCGCCACCGAGATCGCCCCGAAGGAGACGCCCACGACGCCGCTGGCGACCCAGACGAGGGCGCTGTCACGCACCAGAGGTGCCATCATCGGTGTTCGGAGTAGCGAACGCATGTTTTCCAGAATGAACACCCAGAGACCGTTCGTCAAGACGAACGATCGGTCCTGTGTGCCGAACGACAGGGAGTGAACCGCATGAGCGAGCCCCTCACTTGGATCGCCGCCTCGCTGCGGCGCGAGCGCACCCGGGCCGGGCTGTCGCTGTCGGAGCTGGCGAAGCGGGCGGGGATCGCGAAGTCCACGCTGTCGCAGCTGGAGGCGGGCGGCGGGAACCCGAGCGTGGAGACGCTGTGGGCGCTCGGGGTGGCGCTCGGTGTGCCGTTCAGCGCCCTGGTGGAGCCGCCGACGCCGGCCGTCCAGGTGATCCGGGCGGGCGAGGGGCCCACGGTCGCCTCCGAACGGGCCGACTATGTGGCGACCCTGCTCTCCGCCAGTCCGCCCGGCGCCCGGCGGGACCTCTATCACCTGCGCGCGGAGCCGGGCGCGGCCCGGATCTCGGAGCCTCACATCCCCGGCTCCGTGGAGCATCTGATCGTCGGCACCGGGCGGGTGAAGGCGGGGCCGCGGGGGGAGGAGGTCGAACTGGGGCCCGGCGACTACATGTCGTATCGCGGGGATGTGCCGCACTCGTACGAGGCGCTCGCGCCCGGGACGACGTTCGTGCTGGTCATGCAGCACGTCTGAGGGTTCAGGAAAAGGCAGGAGCCCCGCTGCCTTGCGGTGCGGGGCTCCTTGGGTACTGCTATCTGTTCCGGATCAAAGCACCAGGCTCCGAGACCGAAGACTCAGACCGGGGTGACGTTCTCCGCCTGAGGACCCTTCGGGCCCTGCGTCACGTCGAAGGAGACCTGCTGGTTCTCCTCCAGCGAGCGGAAGCCGCTCGCGTTGATCGCGGAGTAGTGGACGAAGACGTCGGGGCCGCCGCCTTCCTGGGCGATGAAGCCAAAGCCCTTTTCGGCGTTGAACCACTTCACGGTTCCGGTAGCCATAAGCCCTCCTTGGGCCCAAAGGGTTGCCCTGCTCCAGAACCCTGCAAGTGTGAAAACAAAATGCCGCACAACTGCATACGTCTGAAAACGACGAGAGCCCGCGGTCACATGCTCCGCAGGCTCTGTACTGCAAGGGAAACCAAACTGCAACTTGCGGCGAGCCTAGCATGCGGGCAGCCGAAAGCAATAGAGGCCAAGATCACGCCACCCGAACGTTTGAAGATCAGGTGTCATATTGACGAAGAGCGGGTGGCGGGAGGTTGTGACGAGGGTGTCACGACCCTGAGAGCTGCACGCTACCCCATGGGGTCTAGTCTCGCGATGTGGACAATTCTCGCACCCGCCCCCGCGTGGGCCACATCCAGTTCCTCAACTGCCTGCCCCTGTACTGGGGGCTCGCGAGAACGGGCACGCTCCTCGACTTCGAGCTCACCAAGGACACCCCGGAGAAGCTCAGCGAGCAGCTGGTGCGGGGCGACCTCGACATCGGCCCGATCACCCTGGTCGAGTTCCTGCGCAACGCCGACGACCTGGTCGCCTTCCCCGACATCGCGGTCGGCTGCGACGGCCCCGTGATGTCCTGCGTGATCGTCTCGCAGGTCCCGCTGGCGGAGCTGGACGGCGCCCGGGTCGCCCTCGGCTCGACCTCGCGCACCTCGGTCCGCCTGGCCCAGCTGCTGCTCGCCGAGCGCTATGGCGTGCGGCCCCACTACTACACCTGCCCGCCCGACCTCAGCGTGATGATGCAGGAGGCGGAGGCGGCCGTCCTCATCGGGGACGCGGCGCTGCGGGCCAACCTCCTGGACGGGCCGCGCTACGGACTTCAGGTGCACGACCTCGGCTCGCTGTGGAAGGAGTGGACCGGTCTGCCCTTCGTCTTCGCGGTCTGGGCGGCGCGCCGGGACTACCTGGAGCGCGAGCCGATGATCACCCGCAAGGTCCACGAGGCGTTCCTCGCCTCCCGCAACCTCTCCCTGGAGGAGGTCGGCAAGGTCGCCGAGCAGGCCGCCCGCTGGGAGGCCTTCGACGAGCGGATCCTGGAGCGGTACTTCACCACCCTCGACTTCCGCTTCGGCGGCCCGCAGCTCGCGGCGGTCGCGGAGTTCGCCCGGCGGGTCGGGCCGACGACGGGATTCCCGGCGGACGTGAAGGTGGATCTGCTGCGGCCGTAGGACCTTCACCATCGGCGAGCGGCACGCCGGGTCGCCGGGTCGCCGGGTCGCCGCCTGACGGTGACGGTGGGTCGCGTGGGCTATCCCTTGCCGGCCTTGCCGGTCTTTGCGGTCTTTCCGGCCGTCCCGGTTTTTCCGGCCGCCCCGGCCTTGCCTGTCGTCCGGGTCTTGCCTGCCGTCCCGGTTTTTCCGGCCGTCCCTGCCGTCCCGGCCCGCCCGACCAGGACCCTGCGGACGATCCCCAGCGTCCCCGCCACCAGCCCGAAGCCCAGCCCGGCCGCCAGCACCCCCAGGACCATGCCCGACCCGAAGCCGCCGCCGAAGAGCGGAGGCAGGTCGTCCTCGGTGACGGGGTCCGTCACCGGGTACGGGTCCCCGGAGGTGTCGGGCCCGTCCGTCCGCGGGGTCTCGTCGAGGACGGTCATCAGGGCGTCGAGACGTGCGCCCATGCGGTGGTCGTCGGCCTCTTGGCCGCCGTCCGCGACGGACTCCGGCAGGTCGAGGAGGAGCGCCGTGCTGTCCAGGCGCAGACCGTGGTTGAAGACGTCGATGGACCCGTGCAGCGGGTCGGCGACCACGTACACCCCGTCCTCGCCCAGCTTGTCGCGGACCGCCGCGGCGAACACCTCCTCGTCGCCCTCGGACTCGTCCTCCGTCAGCTGCGGGACGAGCGAGACGAAGACCGGGCCGCCGCCCTCCGAGCGCGCGAACCGCTCGATGCGGTCGTGGAGTCGGTCCACCTGGCGGGAGTCGAGGACCCGAGGGCTCTCCGGGTCCTGGTACACCGCGTCCCGGGCCAGTCCTTCGGCCACCCGGTCGAGGCGGGCGTTGAGGTCGATCGCCCTGGGCCTCGGGGACCAGCTCGACCTGGTCTCGTCGAAGACATAAGGAGCGGCCACGGCGATCGCGGCGGCGCAGACGAGGGCCAGCACCGGGACGGTCCAGCGCAGGGCGCGGCTCGCCCTGACCTCCTTGCGCCAGTCGGCCCCGGTCGTCGCGCGGCCCTTGCGAAGGCGGTGCCACCAGCGTCGTACATAGGGGACCAGCACCACGATCAGCAGGGGCACACCGGTGACCAGGACACCGGTGAGCGTCGACTGGTCCTCGCGGTCGGTCGGCCCGATGTACAGGGCCGCGGGCTCCTCACCGGCGTCGTACCTCGCCCGTGCCGCCTCCGCCCGTGCCGCGGCCTTCTCGTCGCCCTGCGCGACGACCTCGGCGAAACGCTCGAAGCGGTGCAACGGGCCCGCGTCGAAGGGGACTTCGTAGAGGGCCACCGTCCAGGCGTCGTCGGCCGGGACGTCGACGCCGTGCGCCACGGCATCCACCACGTGCGACTCGTCGAGCAGCACGTACAGCCCGTCCCGGCCGAGCCGGTCATGGACCGCGGTGAGCAGGCCCGGATCGCCGGCGCTCAGGCCGGGGAGGAGGAGCACGTACGTCGGTACGCCGGTGCGCCGGGCCGCCTCGGCGAAGGCGGGAGCCGTGGACTGCGGTACCTCGCGGGGGAGTTGGTCGGAGATGTGGACCGGGTTCGCGCGCAGGCGGTCGGCGAGGTGGGCGGCCTGGGCGGCGGTGGCGGTGTCGGTGGCCGCCCTGGCCGGGGTGGTGGCGGTCGCGAACAGCGCGGCCAGGGTGCACAGGAGGAGAAGCACGCCGCCGAGGCGGGAGGGCGGGGAGTACGGGGTCCTGCGTATGCCGTATGCCCTGACTGTGCGCACCGCTGCTGTCCCCCGTGTCACGCCGACCGTTGTCTCCGGCACTTTACTGATCGGTTCGCTGGTGCGAAACGGATCACGAGGACGCTTTCGGGATGAACCGCCGCATCCGTCCGCGGGGACAACCGGCGCCCGTACGCCCGGAGTTACGCCTTGAGGGGGTTTTGTGCCGCTGATACCGTGCGGAGGCTTCGGGAGTGATCGCGTGAGAATCCGAGTGCGTACGGAGGCGGGCAACCATCGTGAGCGCATCGCAGTGAGCGCGGCGCAATGAGCACCGCTCCGCTGGTCCTCGTCGCCGCGCTGTGGGGCTGGGTGGCGGGCATGTTCCTGCCCCGGGCCGCCTACCGGTTCTCCGTCCCGGTGGAGGAGGAGTGGCGGGACCGGTGTCCGGGCGGACACCCGGTCCGCGGCTGGCTCGGGCGGGCCCGGTGCGGCACCTGCGGGAGCGGCACGCCGTCGTACGGCCCCGGCGCCCCGGCGCTCGGCGCCGCGACCGCCCTCGTCTGCGCCGCCCTCGCCGCCGCCACCGGCACCCGGCCCGAGGTCGGCGTCTGGCTGCTGCTGGCGCCCGTCGGCGTGCTGCTCGCGGTCGTCGACCTCCGGGTGCACCGGCTGCCCGACGCGCTGACGCTCCCGCTCGCGGGCGCCGCCCTCGCCCTGCTCGGCCTGGTCGCCCTGCTGCCCGAGCACGCCGGTGACTGGCCGACCGCCCTGTGGGCCGCCCTCGCCCTCGGCGCCGGCTACTACGTGCTGTACCTCGTCAACCCCGGCGGCATGGGCTTCGGCGACGTGAAGTTGGCGCTCGGGGCGGGGGCGGTGCTGGGCTGGTACGGCTGGTCCACCGTCATGCTCGGCACCTTCGCCGGGTTCCTGTCCGGGGCGCTGTACGGCTGGACCCTGGTCCTGCTGCGCCGGGCCGGGCGCAGATCGGCGATCCCGTTCGGGCCGTTCCTGATCGGCGGGGCGTTCGCGGGGCTGCTCATCGGGGCGTACGCGGCCTGACGTCGATCACCCGAAACGCCTGGCGTAGGCTGGTTCGGTCTGTCCAACCCCTTGACGAAAGGGACGCCCCGGTGACCGAGAAGGCCGACCTCACGTCGTTTGATGTCACAGCCGTCCTCGACCGTGCCGCCGCGGGCGGACGCATCACCCCCGAGGAAGCGCTCGTCCTCTACCGCGACGCGCCGCTGCACGCGTTGGGCGCCGCCGCCGACGCCGTACGCCGTCGCAGGTACCAGGGCACCGAGCACATCGCGACGTACATCATCGAGCGCAACATCAACTACACGAACGTCTGCGTGACGGCGTGCAAGTTCTGCGCCTTCTACGCCGCCCCCAAGGACAAGGCCAAGGGCTGGACCCGCGACCTGGACGACATCCTGCGGCGCTGCGCCGAGACCGTCGAACTCGGCGGTACCCAGATCATGTTCCAGGGCGGGCACCACCCCGACTACGGCGTGGAGTACTACGAGAAGCACTTCGCCGCCATCAAGAAGGAGTTCCCGCAGCTCGTCATCCACAGCCTGGGGGCGAGCGAGGTCGAGCACATGGCCCGGATCTCCGGTGTGTCGGTCGAGGAGGCCATCACCCGGATCCACGAGGCCGGTCTCGACTCCTTCGCGGGCGCCGGCGCCGAACTGCTGCCCGCCCGGCCGCGCAAGGCCATCGCGCCGCTGAAGGAGAGCGGTGAGCGCTGGCTGGAGATCATGGAGATCGCGCACGGCCTCGGTGTCGAGTCGACGTCGACGATGCTGATGGGCACCGGCGAGACCAACGCCGAGCGCATCGAGCACCTGCGGATGATCCGGGACGTCCAGGACCGCACGGGCGGCTTCCGGGCCTTCATCCCGTACACCTACCAGCCCGAGAACAACCACCTGAAGGGCCGTACACAGGCCACGATCTTCGAGTACCTGCGAATGATCGCCGTGGCGCGGCTGTTTATGGACAACATCCAGCACATCCAGGGCTCCTGGCTGACCACCGGCAAGGAGATCGGCCAGCTGTCGCTGCACTACGGCGCCGACGACCTGGGCTCGATCATGCTGGAGGAGAACGTGGTCTCCTCGGCCGGTGCCAAGCACCGCTCCAACCGGATGGAGATCATCGACCTGATCCGCAAGGCCGGACGGGTGCCGGCCCAGCGGTCGACGACGTACGAACACCTGGTCGTGCACGACGACCCGGCGAACGACCCCGTCGACGAGCGCGTCATGTCCCACATCTCCTCGACGGCGATCGAGGGCGGCACGGCGCATCCCGAGCTGAAGATCCTCGCCTCCAACTGAGCCGACCGTGCTGACGATCCACGCCGACTCCCGGGGCAGCGCCCTCGCCGTCAGGGGCGCGTGGATCGCCGACGTCGGGCCGCTGGCCGAGCTCGTGGCCGCGCATCCGCGGGCCCGGGTGCGGGAGTGGCCCGGCATCCTGACGGCCGGATTCGTCAACCTGTACGGCACGGAGCTGCTGGAGGAGACCTACCACCCCGATCCGCGCGAGGCCGACGAACTGGGCACCGAGCCGCTGACGGGGGACGCGCTGGCGGCGCTCGCCATGGACGACGCCCGCTGGGGCGCGAGCGCCCGGCGCGGGGTGCAGCGGATGCTGGCGCACGGCACGGTCGCGGCGGCCTGCGAGGCGGTGCGCAACCGCGCGGTGCGTGACGCCGTGCACCGTTCCGGGCTGGGGGTCGTGGGCCGCCTCGGACGGCCCGGCGGAGCAGCGTCCCTGGATCCGTACGCCTGCGGGATGCCCGCGGAGTTCGCGCCTCCGAGGGAGCAGGGATCCGCCGCGCGGTTCGCCGTGTTCGACGTGACGGACGAGGCGGAACTCGCCGAGCGAGGGGCGGGGACGTGCGTGGCGACGGTCGTCGCCGGGCGACTGGTGTATCGACGGCGCTGACAGGCCCCCCGTGCCCGCGTCGTCGAGCGTGAACGTCTCGTCGCCGACGTCCTCCGGAAGAACCCAGACCTCTCCCGGGAGGCGTCCTGCGCCCTGCAGAGGCCGTGCTGCCACAATGGGCCCGTGACCCGCGCATCCCTGGACAAGCAGCCGCACGAAGTCGCCTCGATGTTCGACAACGTGGCGGAACGGTACGACCTGACCAACGACGTACTGTCGCTCGGCCAGGACCGCAGATGGCGCAAGGAGGTCGCCAGGGCCGTGGACGCCCGGCCCGCGCAGAAGGTCCTCGACCTGGCCGCCGGTACGGCCACCTCCTCGCTGCCCTTCGCGCAGACGGGCGCGTACGTCGTCCCCTGCGACTTCTCCCTGGGCATGCTCCAGGTCGGCAAGCGCAAGCACACCTGGCTGCCGTTCACGGCGGGCGACGCGACGAGGCTGCCGTTCAAGGACGACACCTTCGACGCCGTCACGATCTCCTTCGGGCTGCGCAACGTCCAGGACTTCGACACCGCGCTGCGCGAGATGTACCGGGTGACGCGGCCCGGCGGCCGGGTCGTGATCTGCGAGTTCTCCCACCCGACCTGGGCGCCCTTCCGCACCGTCTACACCGAGTACCTGATGCGCGCCCTGCCGCCGGTGGCCCGCGCGGTGTCCTCGAACCCCGACGCGTACGTCTACCTCGCCGAGTCCATCCGCGCCTGGCCCGACCAGCCGGACCTGGCCGAGCACCTGCGCAAGGCCGGCTGGTCGAAGGTGGCCTGGCGCAACCTGACGGGCGGGGTCGTCGCCCTGCACCGCGGGTTCAAGCAGGGCTGACGACGACGTACGGGTCCCCGGGCTCGTCGAGCTCGCGCTGCAGCCCGCCCGAGGGCGGCCACGGAGAGCGTGGCTCACGCACGCCTCCGCCGCCCTCGCCCTCCCCGAGGTCGAACCAGACGTACACCAGGGAATCCCGGGGCACCTCGGCGCCGGGCCGGGGGTACTGGCGTACGACGTAGTCGACGACGACACGGGGGAAGTCCGGCCGGTCCGGCGCGGTGAGGGACAGGCCGTGCGACTTCGCCGCCTCGCGCGCGTCCATGGCCATCAGTCCGACGAGTCTCGGCACCCGCACCTCGGGCGTTTTGGGTGTAAGGCGCACAGATGTCACCCCCCAGCGGTACGGGCAGGCTAACGCCGGGAGATGCCGTCCGGAAGCTTCAAGTACCTGTCTGTGACAATCGATTACCGAAGGTGATGGATCTGGAGGTCAGTCCTCCGGTACGGGGGTCGGTGTCACAGCTCCAGCCGGTAGCAGTGCCCCCGCTGCCGGGCGTCCGGGGTCGTGAAGACCTCCGCGAGCCGCATCCCCAGTCGCCGCGTCACCGCGATCGACCGCTCGTTGCGGGCGTCGACCATCGCCACCACACCCGGCACCCCGGCCGCCCGCACCCGCTCCAGCGTCTGCCGGGCGGCCGCCGTGGCGTATCCCCTGCCCCAGTGGTCGCGTCCGAGCCGCCATCCGATCTCGATCTCGCCCGTGGGGCCCCAGTCCCGCTCCCACGGCTGGGCGCCGGTGAAGCCGATGACCTGGTCGTTCTCGTCGAGCATGGTCCACAGGCAGTACCCGCGCTCGGCGTCGTGCCGACGCTGGCGAGCGGTGAGCTCCTCGTAGACGGAGAGCTCCGCGGCCCTGCCGCCGTGGAACTCCATGACCTCGGGGTGGGCGAAGACCCGGTGCCATGCGATCGCGTCCTCGTCGGTGGGCACACGCAGCCGTACTACGGGGAGGGTTCGGTTCACAGGGCAGCCCTTCAGCCGGGTGATCAATTCTGCTGAATAGACTGCCCATGTCCAGTGCCGGTCGGCACGCAGATTTCGAACCCGGGGAGATCCAGCCGTGACCGTCGTGACCGAGCCCCACTCCTCGCCCCTCTCCGAGAACACCGCCGATGTGATTGTCGTCGGCGCGGGGCCGGCCGGCTCCACGACGGCGTACCACCTGGCCAAGTCCGGCCTCGACGTACTCCTGCTGGAGAAGACCGAGTTCCCCAGGGAGAAGGTCTGCGGTGACGGCCTGACCCCGCGCGCCGTCAAGCAGCTGGTGGCGATGGGCATCGACATCTCCGAAGAAGCCGGCTGGCTGCGCAACAAGGGCCTGAGGATCATCGGCGGCGGGGTTCGCCTCCAGCTGGACTGGCCGGATCTCGCCTCCTTCCCCGACTACGGCCTCGTCCGCAAGCGCGACGACTTCGACGAGCAGCTCGCCCGCCAGGCCCAGAAGGCCGGTGCCCGCCTGTACGAGCGCTGCAACGTCGGCGCCCCGATCGTCGACGACCGCACCGGCCGCATCACCGGGGTCCGTGCCAAGCTCGGCGAGGACAAGCGCGAGGTCACCTTCCACGCCCCGCTGGTCGTCGCCGCCGACGGCAACTCCACCCGGCTGTCCCTGGCGATGGGCCTGCACCGCCGTGAGGACCGCCCGATGGGCGTCGCGGTCCGCACCTACTTCACCTCGCCCCGCCACGACGACGACTACCTGGAGTCCTGGCTGGAGCTGTGGGACCGCCGCGGCCCCGGCGAGGACCGTCTCCTGCCCGGCTACGGCTGGATCTTCGGCATGGGCGACGGCACCTCGAACGTCGGCCTGGGCGTGCTCAACACCTCCGACTCCTTCAAGGAGCTCGACTGGCGCGAGGTCCTCAAGGCATGGTGCGCCTCGATGCCGGAGGACTGGGGCTACACCCCGGAGAACATGACCGGCCCCATCCGGGGCGCCGCGCTCCCCATGGCCTTCAACCGCCAACCCCACTACACCAAGGGCCTGCTGCTGGTCGGCGACGCCGGCGGCCTGGTGAACCCCTTCAACGGCGAGGGCATCGCCTACGCCATGGAGTCCGGCCAGATCGCCGCCGACGTCATCGTCCAGGCCCACGCCCGCTCCACGCCCGCGGGACGCGAACTGGCCCTCCAGCGCTATCCGCGCATCCTGAAGGACACCTACGGCGGCTACTACACGCTGGGCCGCGCCTTCGTGAAGCTCATCGGCAACCCGAAGGTCATGAAGATCGCGGCCCAGCGCGGTCTGACCCACCCGCTGTTGATGAAGTTCACGCTGAAGCTGCTCGCGAACCTCACGGACCCGACCGGCGGCGACGCGATGGACCGGATCATCAACGGGCTGAGCAAGGTGGCACCGAAGGCCTGATCAGGCGTTCAACGCCGCGACATTGGCGGATCGGCGCGCGAACACCGCCTCGCGCCGGTCCGTCATCTGCCCGAGGGCGTCCTTGCGCTCCCTCTTGGAGAGCCGGTCCAGGTAGACCCGCCCGTCGCAGTGGTCGGCCTCGTGCGCGAGGCACCGCGCGAAGTACCCGGTGCCCTCGATCACGAGCGGCTCGCCGGCCTTGTCGTACCCGCGTACCACGGCCCGGTCGGGGCGCGGCACGTCCATCACCGCGCCGGGTACGGACAGGCACCCCTCGCCGTCGTCGAGGAGCCTCCTACGCGTGGCGTCGAGGGGCTCCAGCACCGGGTTGACGATGTGCCCGACGTGCCGGACCCCGTCATCGTCCGGGCAGTCGTACACGAACACGCGCAGATCGACACCGACTTGGTTGGCCGCGAGTCCTGCCCCGTCGGCGATGTACATCGTCAGGAACATGTCGTCGATGAGCGCGGCGAGATCGGGCCCGAACTCGGTCACGTCCCGGCACGGCTTGTGCAGGACCTCCTCGCCCACCTCGGTGATCCTGCGCACCGACCCGCGCCGGGCCTCGGGCGCGAGCGGCGGATACGAGTCGACGGGCCTGCCCTGGACGAACACACTCGGCATGGCTGTTTCTCCCTGTGGTCGTGAGGTTTCCGTGAGGCTGGGGCCGATCGGGCTTCCGGCCTCGGAGCCCCGCCCCGTCCTCCGGGAATCATGACAACAGAACACGCCCTGCAGCCCCAGGAGAGGGCAGGTCGTCCGAAACGAGCCGCGCCGCGGCGGCTTCCCCGCCGGCAGCCGCGTACCGGCGCCGATGCCTCGGCCGTGACGGCGGTGAGGGCGGTGACGGCGGTTAGCGCGGCGACAGCGTTAGGGCGGCGACAGCGGTTAGGGCGGTGACGGCGACGGCGGCGACGAGCGTACGGGCGCCACGATGCGGGGCGTCGGTGGGCCGGCCGCCCGGACGTCAACGCCGTCCTCGGCACGGACAATTCGGACGCCGGGTGCTGCCGGAGCTGGGAGATGCGCCGGCCCCGTGATCCGGGGCCGCTGAGGAACGGGTCGACGAGGTACGCCACGGGCTCGGCTCGCCCACGCCTTCGACCCGGGAAGAGCCAGAAGGGCCGCTGCCCCCGAGCGGCTGCGGCCCTTCACGCACAGGTGCGGATCAGAGCACCCGCACGGCACCCGACGCCGGGTAACCGGAGAGGTCCTGGATGACGACGCCCTTGGACGGGTTGGCCGCGTCCAGGTACTGGCCGTTCCCGATGTAGACGCCCACGTGGTACGCGGAGCCCTTGCCGCCCCAGTACAGGATGTCGCCCACCTGGATCTGGGAGAGCGGGATGTCGGTGCCGGCCATCGACTGGTCCTGCGAGACCCGCGGCAGGTCGACGCCGACCTGCTTGAACGCGGCCTGGACCAGGCTGGAGCAGTCCCACGCGTTGGGGCCGGTGGCACCCATGACGTACGCGTCGCCCAGCTGCGCCTTGAGGAAGGAGATGACCGTCCCCACGCTGCCGCTGGCGGGCGCGGACACGCTCGCGCTCGCGGAGGCGGAGGCGGAGAGGGTGGCGCGCTCCGTGGAGCGCGAGGCGGCGGCCTCGGCGGCGGCCCTACGGGCCTCCTCGGCCTTCTTCTTGGCCTCGGCCTTCTTCTTGGCGTCGGCGAGGTCCTTCTTGGCCTCCTTGGCCGCGGCGGCGGCGGCCGCGTCACGCTCGGCGTCGAGCTCGTAGTTCGCCGCCGCCAGCTGAGTGGCGTCCGCGGACTGGGCGAGCTGGTCCGCCAGGTCACCCGTGAGGGTGGGCAGTTCGATGGTCTGCGTCACCGGCTCGGCGGCGTTCGCCGTGGCCGACGCACCCGCCGCTGCCATGCTGAGGACGCCACCGGCAACTCCGGCGCGCATCGCGATGGTCGTCGACGCGGTGCGGCGGGGCTTCCGGTGGCTACGTATGTGAGCGGTGTGGGACATGAGAACAACCGGTATCAGGGGCTCCTCCATACCTTCAAGAAACGTGGGCTGCGCCACAGTTGTTCAATCGCTGCCCCAATTGCCCGGCGGTCCGCACCTCATTGACGCCGTAACGGACCTTTCGGGCGCCCCCCATTCGGCCCGTGATCACGGGCTTTCATCATTAAGTCCGAATTGCCCTCCGCCTACCACTTGTTGAGGCCGGTGGCCAAGCCCGCTTCTCTGGACCCCTCGCGGATGTGGCAGAGGTCACGCAACGGTTACGGCGCCGTGCGCGTCATGTGTCCGAATCCGGCGCCCGGCGCTCGTGAATGCGTGCACGCGTCCACATCTCGCCTCGCCGCGCCCTCCGAGGTGTGAACGCGCCGCACTATCAAGCTGTCCGGTCCAACGCCAATTTGCATGCAAGAGAACTCTCTTGATATTGAGACGCACCCTCCGAGCTGCAGTGACGAGCGAAAATGTCACCTCTGGTGATCACCTGAACGCTTCTCGTGTGAAGATCACCGCTCATCCGGCTTCATGATCCTTCGTCAGGTGGTGGAGATCACAAAGCTTGTGCAATACCCCGTGTCGCAGATCACAGACCGGCAGGCATAAGATGCGAGGCAGTTGGGCTTGTGACCTGCTTCACATGTTCTCGATCTTCGCCGGGCCGAGCGGGGCTCGTGGGACTGGTGAGGCGGCTGTGGGCCCAGTGCAACCGCCAGCAGTCAGTGCCGACTGAGAGGAGCGAGGAGCGGTGAACGCGTATGCGCCCATCCTCGTACTGGGAGCCCTCGGGGCAGGCTTTGCGATCTTCTCCGTGGTCATGGCCACGCTGATCGGTCCGAAGCGATACAACCGGGCCAAGCTCGAAGCCTATGAGTGCGGTATCGAGCCGACCCCCACGCCGGCCGGCGGCGGGCGCTTCCCGATCAAGTACTACCTGACGGCGATGCTCTTCATCATCTTCGATATCGAGATCGTCTTCCTCTACCCCTGGGCCGTCACCTTCGACGCCCTGGGGATCTTCGGGCTCGTGGAGATGCTGCTCTTCGTGCTCACCGTCTTCGTCGCGTACGCGTACGTATGGCGGCGCGGCGGCCTGGAATGGGACTGAGGGGCCTTTAACGACATGGGACTCGAAGAAAAGCTGCCGAGCGGATTCCTGCTGACCACCGTCGAGCAGGCCGCGGGCTGGGTGCGCAAGGCGTCCGTCTTTCCGGCCACCTTCGGCCTCGCCTGCTGCGCCATCGAGATGATGACCACCGGTGCGGGCCGCTACGACCTGGCGCGCTTCGGCATGGAGGTCTTCCGCGGCTCGCCGCGCCAGGCCGACCTGATGATCGTCGCCGGCCGGGTCAGCCAGAAGATGGCGCCGGTGCTCAGGCAGGTCTACGACCAGATGCCGAACCCCAAGTGGGTGATCTCCATGGGGGTCTGCGCCTCCTCGGGCGGCATGTTCAACAACTACGCGATCGTGCAGGGCGTCGACCACATCGTCCCGGTCGACATCTACCTCCCCGGCTGCCCGCCACGGCCGGAGATGCTGATGGACGCCATTCTCAAGCTCCACCAGAAGATCCAGTCCTCCAAGCTCGGCGTGAACGCCGAGGAAGCGGCCCGCGAGGCGGAGGAGGCGGCGCTCAAGGCCCTGCCCACGATCGAGATGAAGGGGCTGCTGCGGTGAGCGACGTGAACGGAACCAACGGGGCGAACGGGTCCAACGGGGTCAACCCGGAGAAGGACCTCTCCGCCTCCAACCTCCCCGGCCAGCGCGGTCAGGGCGGCGAGGAGATCCGCGTCCAGCGCGGCATGTTCGGCCCCGACAAGGGCGGCGACACCTCCGGCTACGGCGGCCTGGTCCGCTCGGTCCGGCTCCCCGGACCGGCGAGCCGCCCCTACGGAGGCTGGTTCGACGAAGTCGCCGACGAACTCGAGGGCGCGCTGGAGGAGCAGGGCCTGCTGTCCGAGAACGCCATCGAGAAGACGGTCGTCGACCGCGGCGAACTCACCTTCCACGTCGAACGCGAACACCTGGTCCGCGTCGCCCGCACCCTGCGCGACGATCCGGCCCTGCGCTTCGAACTGTGCACCGGCGTCAGCGGTGTCCACTACCCGCACGACAAGGGCCGCGAGCTGCACGCCGTCTACCACCTGCGCTCGATCACCCACAACCGGCTGATCCGCCTCGAAGTCAGCGCCCCCGACGCCGACCCGCACATCCCGTCGCTCGTCTCCGTGTACCCGACGAACGACTGGCACGAGCGCGAGACGTACGACTTCTTCGGCATCGTCTTCGACGGTCACCCCGCCCTGACGCGGATCATGATGCCGGACGACTGGCAGGGCCACCCGCAGCGCAAGGACTACCCCCTCGGCGGCATCCCCGTCGAGTACAAGGGCGCCCAGATCCCGGCTCCGGACCAGCGGAGGTCGTACTCGTGAGCACGCAGTCAGCATCTGCCCGTGAGACCACCGAAGGCACCGTATATACGGTCACCGGTGGCGACTGGGACGAGGTCGTCGAGTCCGCGGCCCGCGCCGACGACGAGCGCATCGTCGTCAACATGGGTCCCCAGCACCCGTCCACCCACGGGGTGCTGCGCCTGATCCTGGAGATCGAGGGCGAGACCGTCACCGAGGCCCGCTGCGGCATCGGCTACCTGCACACCGGCATCGAGAAGAACCTCGAGTACCGGACCTGGACGCAGGGCACCACGTTCGTGACGCGCATGGACTACCTGACGTCCTTCTTCAACGAGACCGCTTACTGCCTCGCCGTCGAGAAGCTCCTCGGCATCGAGGATCAGATCACCGAGCGCGCCAAGATCATCCGGGTGCTCCTGATGGAGCTGAACCGGCTCTCCTCCCACCTGGTGTGCATCGCCACCGGCGGCATGGAACTCGGCGCCACCACGATCATGATCTACGGATTCCGTGATCGTGAAATGATTCTCGACATCTACGAGCTCATCACGGGCCTCAGGATGAACCACGCGTACATCCGCCCCGGCGGACTCGCCCAGGACCTGCCGCCCGGCGCGGTGGACCAGATCCGCGAGTTCGTGAAGAAGATGAAGAAGAACCTCCCGGAGTACGACAAGCTCGCCACCGGGAACCCCATCTTCAAGGCCCGTATGCAGGACATCGGCTATCTCGACCTGGCCGGCTGCATGGCCCTCGGCGCCACCGGCCCGATCCTGCGCTCCACCGGTCTGCCGCACGACCTGCGCAAGGCCCAGCCGTACTGCGACTACGAGACGTACGACTTCGAGATCCCGACCGCCGACACATGTGACTCCTACGGGCGCTTCCTGATCCGCCTGGAGGAGATGCGCCAGTCGCTCGGAATCGTCGAGCAGTGCCTCGACCGGCTCCAGCCCGGACCGGTCATGGTCGCCGACAAGAAGATCGCCTGGCCCGCCCAGCTCGCCCTGGGCCCCGACGGGCTCGGCAACTCCCTCGACCACATCAAGAAGATCATGGGTACCTCCATGGAGGCCCTGATCCACCACTTCAAGCTGGTGACCGAGGGCTTCCGCGTCCCGCCGGGACAGGCGTACGCGGCGGTCGAGTCGCCCAAGGGCGAGCTCGGCGTGCACGGCGTGTCCGACGGCGGCACCCGCCCCTTCCGGGTCCACTTCCGTGACCCGTCCTTCACCAACCTGCAGGCCATGGCGGCGATGTGCGAGGGCGGCCAGGTCGCCGACGTCATCGTGGCCGTGGCGTCCATCGACCCCGTGATGGGAGGCGTCGACCGGTGACCACCTCTTCTTCCGAGCGGGGCGTCAGCCTGGGCATGCCCGAACTGCCCGCGCCCGGCTACCCGGACGACGTTCGACAGCGGCTCGAAGGGGACGCGCGCGAGATCATCGCCCGCTACCCGGACTCCCGGTCCGCCCTCCTGCCGTTGCTGCACCTGGTGCAGTCGGAGGAGGGCCACGTCACGCGCACCGGGATGCGCTTCTGCGCGGACGTGCTCGGCCTGACCACGGCCGAGGTCACCGCGGTCGCCACCTTCTACACCATGTACCGGCGCAAGCCCAGCGGTGACTACCAGGTGGGCGTCTGCACCAACACCCTGTGCGCGGTGATGGGCGGCGACACGATCTTCGAGGAGCTCCAGGAGCACCTCGGCGTCGGCAACGGCGAGACCACCGACGACGGCAAGGTCACCCTGGAACACATCGAGTGCAACGCGGCCTGCGACTTCGCGCCGGTCGTGATGGTCAACTGGGAGTTCTTCGACAACCAGACCCCGGCGAGCGCCAAGCGCCTCGTCGACGACCTGCGCGCGGGGCGGGACGTCGAGCCGACGCGCGGCGCTCGGCTGTGCACCTTCAAGGAGACCGCGCGGATTCTGGCCGGCTTCCCCGACGAGCGGCCCGGGGCCGTCGAGGAGAGCGGCAGTGCGGGACCGGCGTCGCTGGTGGGCCTCCGCCTGGCCAGGGGAGAGGCCGCACCCGCGCGCGTGGTCCATCCGCGGGAGGGCGGCCCGCACGGCGAGCCGCAGGACAGGACAGTGCACCAACCGTCGCCGACTGAACACCTCAGCTCGCACGACGCGCCGCAGGAATCGTCCGCGTCCGACCCCGCCCACCCGGCAGGGCCTGTCGCCGAGGAGGGGGAGTGATGACGTTGGCACCCGAGCTGAAGGAAAACAGCCCCGAGAAGCTGCTCGCACCCGTGCTGTCGGCCTTCTGGGACGAGGACAGGTCCTGGTCGCTGGACGTCTACCGAAGGCACGAAGGATACGAGGGGCTCCGCAAGGCGCTCGCCATGTCGCCGGACGACCTGATCGCGTACGTCAAGGACTCCGGTCTGCGCGGGCGCGGCGGCGCGGGGTTCCCGACGGGAATGAAATGGCAGTTCATTCCCCAGGGTGATGGAAAACCGCACTATCTAGTTGTCAACGCCGACGAATCGGAGCCCGGGACCTGCAAGGACATCCCGCTCCTCTTCGCGAACCCGCACAGCCTCATCGAGGGCATCGTCATCGCGTGTTACGCCATCAGGTCTTCGCATGCCTTCATCTATCTGCGTGGTGAAGTCGTCCCCGTATTGCGGCGGTTGCACGAGGCCGTGCGCGAGGCCTACGCGGCGGGTTACCTCGGCGAGAACATCCTGGGCAGCGGACTCGACCTCGAACTCACCGTGCACGCCGGCGCCGGCGCGTACATCTGCGGTGAGGAGACCGCGCTGCTCGACTCGCTCGAAGGCCGCCGTGGTCAACCGCGGCTGCGTCCCCCCTTCCCTGCGGTGGCAGGTCTCTACGCCTGCCCGACTGTTGTGAACAACGTCGAGTCGATCGCGTCGGTTCCCGCGATCCTGCATCGGGGCAAGGACTGGTTCCGGTCGATGGGCAGCGAGAAGTCCCCGGGCTTCACGCTCTACTCGCTCAGCGGCCATGTCGCGAGCCCCGGCCAGTACGAGGCCCCGCTCGGCATCACCCTGCGCCAGCTTTTGGACATGAGCGGCGGGATGCGCCCCGGTCACCGCCTGAAGTTCTGGACGCCGGGCGGCTCCTCGACGCCGATGTTCACCGACGAGCACCTCGACGTCCCTCTCGACTACGAAGGAGTGGGCGCCGCGGGTTCCATGCTCGGCACCAAGGCCCTGCAGTGCTTCGACGAGACGACGTGCGTCGTACGCGCCGTCACCCGCTGGACCGAGTTCTACGCCCACGAGTCCTGCGGCAAGTGCACGCCCTGCCGCGAAGGCACGTACTGGCTCGTGCAGTTGCTGCGCGACATCGAGGCCGGCAAGGGCGTCATGAGCGACCTCGACAAGTTGAACGACATCGCCGACAACATCAACGGCAAGTCCTTCTGTGCCCTCGGCGACGGTGCCGCCTCGCCGATCTTCTCCTCTCTGAAGTACTTCCGCGAGGAGTACGAGCAGCACATCACGGGCCGCGGCTGCCCCTTCGACCCGGCCAAGTCGACGGCCTGGGCCGACCACCGCACGGAGGTGAACGCATGACCGTGACCACGAGCGCTCCCTCCGGGGGCGGGGAGGCGGCGGTCCCGCCGGAAGATCTCGTCTCGCTGACCATCGACGGCGCCGAGATCAGCGTGCCCAAGGGCACCCTGGTCATCCGGGCCGCCGAGCAGCTCGGCATCGAGATCCCCCGCTTCTGCGACCACCCGCTCCTCGACCCCGCCGGCGCCTGCCGCCAGTGCATCGTCGAGGTCGAGGGCCAGCGCAAGCCGATGGCCTCCTGCACGATCACCTGCACCGACGGCATGGTCGTGAAGACCCACCTCACCTCGCCGGTCGCGGAGAAGGCCCAGAAGGGTGTGATGGAGCTCCTGCTCATCAACCACCCGCTGGACTGCCCGGTCTGCGACAAGGGCGGCGAGTGCCCGCTGCAGAACCAGGCCATGTCGCACGGGCACGCCGAGTCCCGCTTCGAGGGGAGGAAGCGGACGTACGAGAAGCCGGTCCCCATCTCCACGCAGGTGCTGCTCGACCGCGAGCGGTGCGTGCTGTGCGCCCGCTGCACCCGGTTCTCCAACCAGGTCGCGGGCGACCCGATGATCGAGCTGGTCGAGCGCGGCGCGCTGCAGCAGGTCGGCACCGGCGAGGGCGACCCCTTCGAGTCGTACTTCTCCGGCAACACCATTCAGATCTGCCCGGTCGGCGCGCTCACCTCGGCGGCGTACCGGTTCCGTTCGCGCCCCTTCGACCTGGTCTCCTCGCCGTCGGTGTGCGAGCACTGCTCCGGTGGCTGCGCGACGCGCACGGACCACCGGCGGGGCAAGGTCATGCGGCGGCTCGCGGCCGACGACCCCGAGGTCAACGAGGAGTGGATCTGCGACAAGGGGCGGTTCGCGTTCCGGTACGCCCAGCAGCGCGACCGGCTCCAGACACCGCTCGTGCGCAACGCCGAGGGCGACCTCGAACCGGCCTCGTGGCCGGAGGCGCTGCAGATCGCGGCCCAGGGGCTGCTCGCCTCCCGCGGCCGCACCGGTGTCCTCACCGGCGGCCGGCTGACCATCGAGGACGCCTACGCGTACAGCAAGTTCGCGCGCGTGGCGCTCGACACCAACGACATCGACTTCCGCGCGCGCGTGCACAGCGGTGAGGAAGCCGACTTCCTCGCCGCCCGGGTCGCCGGTCACGGCCGCGACCTCGACGGTACGGGCGTGACGTACACCGCCTTGGAGAAGGCCCCGGCCGTCCTGTTGATCGGGTTCGAGGCGGAGGAGGAGGCACCCGGCGTCTTCCTGCGGCTGCGCAAGGCATGGCGCAAGCACGGGCAGCGGGTCTTCTCGCTCGCCACGCACGCCACGCGCGGTCTGCACAAGGCGGGCGGCACGCTGCTGCCGGCCGCCCCCGGAACCGAGACCGAGTGGCTGGACGCGCTCGCGAGTGGGGTCGGCCTGGACGAGGCCGGTCAGAGGGCCGCCGAGGCGCTGCGCGCCGAGGGCGCGGTGATCGTCGTCGGTGAGCGGCTGGCCGCCATGGCGGGCGGACTGACCGCCGTCGTACGGGCCACGTCCACGACCGGCGCCCAGCTGGTGTGGATTCCGCGGCGGGCCGGCGAGCGTGCCGCGGTCGAGGTGGGCGCCCTGCCGTCGCTGCTGCCCGGCGGACGCCCGGCGACCGACCCGCGCGCGCGTGAGGAGGTCGCAGCCGTCTGGGGTGTGGCCGAACTGCCGCACCGGTACGGCCGGGACACCGGCCAGATCATCGAGTCGGCCGTTTCCGGGGAACTTCAGGCGCTGCTGGTCGCGGGCGTCGAGGTCGCCGACCTGCCGGATCCGGCACGCGCGCGTGAGGCGCTCGCCGAGGTCGGCTTCGTGGTGTCGCTGGAACTGCGGCCGAGCGAGGTGACCGAACTCGCCGATGTCGTGCTGCCCGTCGCCGCGGTCGCTGAGAAGGCCGGCACCTTCCTCAACTGGGAGGGCAGGGTCCGCTTCTTCGAGGCCGCACTCAAGCCCGACCAGATGACCCGCCGCCTCGCCCCGACCGACGCGCGCGTGCTGCAGATGCTGGCCGACGCCATGGACGTCCACCTGGGCCTGCCGGATCTGCGCACCACGCGCGCGGAGATCGACCGGCTCGGCTCCTGGGACGGACCGCGGGCGACCGGCCCGATGGAGAGCGCCGCCCAGCTGCCGCGGCCGGCTGCCGGTGAGGCCGTACTGGCCGGACACCGTCTGCTGCTCGACCGAGGTCTCCTCCAGGAGGGCGACGAGGCGCTCGCCGGCACCCGGCACGCCGCCCACGCGCGCTTGTCGTCCGCCACGGCCGCCGAAGCCGGCGTCAAGGACGGCGACGTGCTGGCCGTGACCGGCCCCGCGGGAGTCGTCGAACTGCCGCTCCAGATCACGGAGATGCCCGACCGTGTGGTCTGGCTCCCGCTGAACTCCGTGGGCCGGGGCGTCGCCTCCGACACCGGTGCGCTGCCCGGCTCACTCGTCCGCATCGGCCCGGCGACCCTCGCGACCGCGGCCCCCGAGGAGGTGGAGGCATGAGCCCTTTCCTCGCCGCTGAAGACCTCTCGATGTTCGGCCGCGACCCCTGGTGGCTGGTCGTCATCAAGGCGGTGTTCTGCTTCGCCTTCCTGATGGTGACCGTGCTGTTCTCCATCGTCTGGGAGCGCAAGGTCGTCGCCTGGATGCAGCTGCGCATCGGCCCCAACCGGCACGGCCCCTGGGGCATGCTCCAGTCGCTCGCCGACGGCATCAAGCTGATGCTCAAGGAAGACGTCATCGTCAAGCGCGCGGACAAGGTCGTCTACGTCCTCGCACCGATCGTGGCGGCCATCCCGGCCTTCATGGCGATCGCGGTGATCCCCTTCGGTCCGGCCGGCAACGAGATCTCGATCTTCGGCCAGCGCACCACGATGCAGCTCACCGACCTGCCGATCGCGATGCTCTACATCCTCGCGGTCGCCTCGGTCGGCATCTACGGCATCGTGCTGGCGGGTTGGAGTTCCGGATCCACCTATCCGCTGCTCGGCGGGCTGCGTTCCTGCGCGCAGATGATCTCGTACGAGATCGCCATGGGCGCCGCCTTCGCCTCGGTGTTCCTCTACTCCGGGTCGATGTCGACCTCCGCGATCGTCGAGGCGCAGCAGGACCGCTGGTACATCGTCCTGCTGCCGGTGTCCTTCCTGATCTACATCGTGACGATGGTCGGCGAGACCAACCGCGCCCCGTTCGACATGCCGGAGTCGGAGGGCGACCTGGTCGGCGGTTTCAACACCGAGTACTCCTCGATCAAGTTCGCGATGTTCATGCTCGCCGAGTACGTGAACATGGTGACGGTCTCGGCCGTGTCGGTGACGCTCTTCCTGGGCGGCTGGCGGGCCCCGTACCCGATCAGCGCCTTCTGGGAGGGCGCCAACCACGGCTGGTGGCCGCTGCTCTGGTTCGTGATCAAGGTGCAGCTGCTGTTGTTCTTCTTCATCTGGCTGCGCGGCACACTCCCGCGGGTCCGCTACGACCAGCTCATGAAACTCGGCTGGAAGGTCCTCATCCCGGTCTCCGTGGTGTGGCTGATGCTCGTCGCGACCGTACGGACGCTGCGCAACGAGAACTACGAGTTCGCCGACATCGCCCTCTACGTCGGTGGCGGCGTCCTCGCGCTGCTGATCCTCTCCTTCATCGCGGACATGTTCCGCGATCGGACGAAGGCGGCCGCGGAGTCCGCCGAGGAACCCGCCGCCTTCGACGCGATGGCGGGCGGGTTCCCCGTACCTCCCCTGCCCGGACAAGAACTTCCGCCGGTGCCCCGGCGCCGCTCGCGTCGTGAGCGGGAGTTGATTGTCAGTGGCGGGCCCGATACTGCGAGTGACGGATCTCTGGATGGAAAGGAGGCGTCCGATGGCTGAGGAGCCCAAGGAGACCAAGCCCGGTTTCCTGAACCCCGTGGCCGGCTTCGGCGTGACCTTCAAGGCCATGTTCAAGAAGCGGCTGACCGAGCAGTACCCGGAGCAGCAGAAGACCACCGCTCCGCGCTTCCACGGACGGCACCAGCTCAACCGCCATCCGGACGGCCTGGAGAAGTGCGTCGGCTGTGAGCTGTGCGCCTGGGCCTGCCCCGCCGACGCCATCTACGTGGAGGGCGCCGACAACACCGACGAGGAGCGCTACTCGCCGGGCGAGCGGTACGGCCGCGTGTACCAGATCAACTACGCCCGCTGCATCCTGTGCGGTCTGTGCATCGAGGCCTGCCCCACGCGCGCGCTGACGATGACCAACGAGTTCGAGCTCGCGGACTCCAGCCGCGCCAACCTCATCTACACCAAGGAGCAGCTGCTCGCGGGGCTGGAGGACGGCATGGTCGACACGCCCCACGCCATCTACCCCGGCACCGACGAACAGGACTACTACCGGGGTCTGGTGACGGAGGCCGCGCCCGGCACGACCCAACAGGTCGCGCTGTCCAAGGGCGAGGTCCCGCAGGAGGCCGAGTCGACGTTCGGAGAGGAAGAACCGGCGTCGGAGAAGGTGATCGGCCGATGACCGAGCAACTCGCCGCCTACTCCACCTCGACCGGCGAGGCCGTCCAGTTCTGGATCCTCGGCACCGTCGCCGTCATCGGCGCCCTGTGCACCGTCTTCATGAAGAGGGCCGTGCACAGCGCGCTCAGCCTCGCCGGGACCATGATCATCCTGGCGGTGTTCTATCTCGCCAACGGCGCCTACTTCCTGGGCGTCGTGCAGATCATCGTCTACACCGGCGCGATCATGATGCTGTTCCTGTTCGTGGTGATGCTCGTCGGCGTCACGGCCGCGGACTCCCTGAAGGAGACCATCAAGGGCCAGCGCTGGCTGGCCCTTCTCTGTGGGCTCGGCTTCGGCGTCCTGCTCGTCGGAGGCATCGGGAACGCCTCCCTGGCCGAGTTCAACGGCCTCGCCCAGGCGAACGCGAACGGCAATGTCGAGGGTCTCGCGGCCCTGCTGTTCACCAAGTACGTCTTCGCGTTCGAGATCACCGGCGCCCTGCTGATCACGGCCGCCGTCGGCGCCATGGTGCTCACCCACCGCGAGCGCACCGAGCGCGCCAAGACGCAGCGCGAGCTGGCCGAGCAGCGCGTCCGCGAGGGCAAGCACGTACCCCCGCTGCCCGCGCCCGGCGTGTACGCCCGGCACAACGCGGTGGACATCGCGGGTCTGCTGCCCGACGGCACCGCCTCGGACCTCACGGTCAGCAAGACGCTGCGCGAGCGCGGCCAGATCCGGGACGTGTCCACCGAGGCACTCAACGACCTGCGGGCGCTGGAGCAGCGCGCGGAGGAACGTCTGGAGCGGACCGCGATCGAGCCGTCGACCTTCAAGCGGCCGGAGGAGGCGTCCAAGTGAACCCGGTCAACTACCTCTACCTTGCCGCCCTGTTGTTCACGATCGGCGCGACCGGCGTGCTGATCAGGCGCAACGCCATCGTCGTCTTCATGTGCATCGAGCTGATGCTCAACGCCTGCAACCTCGCGCTCGTCGCCTTCTCCCGGATGCACGGCAATCTCGACGGCCAGATCATCGCCTTCTTCACGATGGTCGTCGCCGCCGCGGAGGTCGTCGTCGGGCTCGCGATCATCGTGTCGCTGTTCCGTTCCCGCCACTCGGCCTCGGTCGACGACGCCAGCCTGATGAAGCTCTGAGGGGTCGGAAGAATCGTGGAGAACCTGATTGCGCTGCTGGTCGCGGCGCCATTGCTCGGAGCGGCCGTACTGCTGTGCGGTGGCCGGCGTCTCGACGCCGTCGGCCACTGGATCGGCACGCTCCTGTCGTTCGTCTCCTTCGCCTTCGGTGTGGTCCTCTTCGCCGACCTGCTCGGCAAGGACGCCGCGGACCGAACCCTGACGAGCCATCTGTTCAGCTGGATCCCGGTCGAGGGCTTCCAGGCGGACATCGCCTTCCGCCTCGACCAGCTGTCGATGACGTTCGTGCTGCTGATCACGGGCGTCGGCTCGCTGATCCACCTGTACTCGGTCGGGTACATGGAGCACGACGAGCGGCGCCGCCGCTTCTTCGGCTATCTGAACCTGTTCCTCGCGGCGATGCTGCTGCTCGTCCTCGCCGACAACTACCTCCTGCTGTACGTCGGCTGGGAGGGCGTGGGCCTCGCCTCCTACCTCCTCATCGGCTTCTGGCAGCACAAGCCCAGCGCCGCCACCGCCGCGAAGAAGGCCTTCCTGGTCAACCGCGTCGGCGACATGGGCCTGTCGATCGCGATCATGCTGATGTTCCTGTGGTTCGGCACCTTCGCCTTCGGGCCGGTGCTCGGCACCCATGGAGAGGCCGGCCTGGTCGGCGACGCCAACGAGGGCAAGCTCACCGCCATCGGCCTGATGCTGCTGCTCGCCGCCTGCGGCAAGTCGGCCCAGGTACCGCTGCAGTCCTGGCTCGGGGACGCGATGGAGGGCCCGACCCCGGTCTCGGCCCTCATCCACGCCGCGACGATGGTGACCGCGGGCGTCTACCTGATCGTCCGCTCCGCCAACATCTTCAACGCCGCCCCGGACGCGCAGCTGGTCGTCACCATCGTCGGTGCCGTCACGCTCCTCTTCGGTGCGATCGTCGGTTGCGCGAAGGACGACATCAAGAAGGCGCTGGCCGGCTCGACCATGTCGCAGATCGGCTACATGGTGCTGGCCGCCGGGCTCGGCCCCATCGGCTACGTCTTCGCGATCATGCACCTGGTGACGCACGGCTTCTTCAAGGCCGGGCTGTTCCTCGGCGCCGGTTCGGTCATGCACGGCATGAACGACGAGGTCGACATGCGCAAGTACGGCGGCCTGCGCAAGTACATGCCGGTCACCTTCGTCACCTTCGGTCTCGGCTACCTCGCCATCATCGGCTTCCCCGGACTGTCAGGCTTCTTCTCCAAGGACAAGATCATCGAGGCCGCGTTCGCCAAGGGCGGCACGGAGGGCTGGATCCTCGGCGGATGCGCGCTGCTGGGCGCCGCCATCACGGCGTACTACATGACCCGCGTGATGCTGATGACGTTCTTCGGAGAGGAGCGCTGGCGCCACGCCCCGACCGCTTCCCCGGCCGAGCCCGGTGCGGAGCCGGCCGCCGAGACGCGCGGCGAGCACGCGGAGCCGCACCCGCACGAGTCGCCCAGGGTCATGACGATCCCGATGATCGTGCTGGCCGTCGGGTCGGTGGCGGGCGGTGCGTTCTTCAGCATCGGCGACCGCTTCGTGCACTGGCTGGAGCCCATCACCGGGCACTCCCACGGACACCCGCCGATCAGCGCGGCAGTGGTCACCAGCGCGACCGTGGCGTGCATGGTCATCGGCGTCGCCATCGCCTACGCCCAGTACGGCCGCCGCCCGGTCCCGGTCGTCGCCCCGCGCGGATCGCTGCTCACCCGGGCCGCCCGGCGCGATCTGCTCCAGGACGACTTCAACCATGTCGTCCTGGTGCGTGGCGGCGAGCACCTCACCCGCTCCCTGGTGTACGTCGACCACACCCTGGTCGACGGCGTCGTCAACGGCACGGCGGCCTCCATGGGCGGTCTGTCCGGACGGATGCGCAGGCTGCAGAACGGCTTCGCGCGGTCGTACGCGGTCTCGATGTTCGGCGGTGCGGCGATCCTCATCGCCGCGACCCTGCTGATGAGGGCGGTCTGATACCGATGTCCTTTCCCCTGCTGACAGCCACGGCGGTGCTCCCGGCGATCGGGGCGATCGCCACGGCCGCCGTACCGGCCGCGCGGCGCACCGTCGCCAAGTGGCTGGCGCTGCTCTTCTCGCTGGCCACACTCGCCCTCGCGATCGCCGTCCTGGTCCGCTTCGACCCCGACGGGGACCGCTACCAGCTCACGGAATCCCATGCCTGGATCGCGGACTTCGGCGTCCGCTACGAACTGGGCGTGGACGGCATCGCGGTGGCGCTCATCGCGCTGACGGCGCTGCTGATCCCGTTCATCGTCCTCGCGGGCTGGCACGACGCCGACCCGCTGGAGACCGGCAGCAGTCGCTGGCGGCCGACGCAGGGCTTCTTCGCCCTGATCCTGGCCGTCGAGGCGATGGTGATCCTCTCCTTCGAGGCCACCGACGTCTTCCTGTTCTACATCTTCTTCGAAGCCATGCTCATCCCGATGTACTTCCTCATCGGCGGCTTCGGGGACCGCGCCCACGAGCACGGCGAGAAGGTGGCGTCGACGCAACGCTCGTACGCCGCCGTGAAGTTCCTGCTCTACAACCTGGTCGGCGGTCTGATCATGCTGGCCGCGGTGATCGGCCTCTACGTGGTCGCCGGGAACTTCAGTCTCCAGGAGATCGCCGAGGCCCGGGCCAACGGCTCGCTCGACATGGCGACGAACACCGAACGCTGGCTGTTCCTCGGCTTCTTCTTCGCCTTCGCGGTGAAGGCGCCGCTGTGGCCGCTGCACACCTGGCTGCCCAACGCCATGGGGGAGGCCACCGCACCGGTCGCCGTCCTCATCACCGCGGTAGTCGACAAGGTGGGCACCTTCGCGATGCTCCGCTTCTGCCTCCAACTGTTCCCGGAGGCGAGCAAGTGGGCGACGCCCGCGATCCTCGTCCTGGCGGTGATCAGCATCATCTACGGGGCGCTGCTCGCGGTCGGCCAGCGGGACATGAAGCGCCTGATCGCGTACGCGTCGATCTCGCACTTCGGCTTCATCATCATGGGCATCTTCGCCATGACCAGCCAGGGGCAGTCCGGCGCGACGCTGTACATGGTCAACCACGGCATCTCCACGGCCGCGCTGATGCTGGTCGCGGGTTTCCTGATCTCCCGGCGCGGCTCGCGGCTCATCGCCGACTACGGCGGTGTGCAGAAGGTGGCGCCGGTGCTGGCCGGCACCTTCCTGATCGGCGGCCTCGCGACCCTGTCGCTGCCGGGGCTGGCGCCCTTCGTGAGTGAGTTCCTGGTACTCGTCGGCACGTTCACGCGCTACCCGGTGATCGGCATCATCGCCACCTTCGGCATCGTGCTCGCCGCGCTCTACACCCTGGTCCTCTACCAGCGGACGATGACGGGCCCGGTGAAGGAGGAGGTCTCCGCGATGCCCGACCTCAGGGTGCGCGAGCTCGTCGTCGTCGCCCCGCTGGTCGCACTGCTGATCTTCCTGGGCGTCTACCCGAAGCCCGTCACGGACATCGTCAACCCGGCGGTCAAGCAGACCATGTCCGACGTACAGAAGAAGGACCCCCAGCCCGAGGTGGAGGCGGCCAAGTGAGCGCATCAGCCGTCCACAGCCTGTGGACAACCGCGGCCGACCCGATCTCGAAGATCGACGCGCCGAAGATCGAGTACGGACAGCTGTCGCCCACCCTGATCGTCGTCGGTGCGGCGATCATCGGGGTGCTGATCGAGGCCGTCGTCCCGCGCAAGGCCCGTTACCACGTACAGGTGTTCGTCTCCGGCGTGGCGCTCGTCGCCGCCTTCGCCGCGGTGGTGGCGTTGGCAGCCCGGGGGTACGCCACGACCAAGTCGGGTATCGCCGCGATGGGCGCGATCGCCGTCGACGGTCCAGCCCTGTTCCTGCAGGGGACGATCCTGCTGGCGGCCCTGGTCGGCCTGTTCACCTTCGCCGAACGGCGACTCGACCCGGCGGCGCACGGCAGCCGGGTCGACTCCTTCGCCGCGCAGGCCGCGTCCGTGCCGGGCAGCGAAAGTGAGAAGGCCGCCGTCAAGGCCGGGTTCACCACCACCGAGGTGTTCCCGCTGCTGATGTTCGCGGTCGCCGGCATGCTGGTCTTCCCGGCGGCCAACGACCTGCTGACGCTGTTCATCGCCCTGGAAGTGTTCTCGCTCCCGCTGTACCTCATGTGCGCGCTGGCCCGACGCAAGCGGCTGATGTCGCAGGAGGCCGCGGTCAAGTACTTCCTGCTGGGTGCCTTCGCCTCCGCGTTCACCCTGTTCGGAATCGCGCTGCTGTACGGCTACGCGGGTTCGGTGTCGTACGCGACGATCGCGCAGGTCGTCGACGGCACGGTCCCGGACGTCAGCCCGGCGCTCGCGGACACCATGGGCAACGACGCGCTGCTGCTGATCGGTGCCGCCATGATCGTCATGGGCCTGCTGTTCAAGGTGGGCGCGGTGCCGTTCCACATGTGGACGCCGGACGTCTACCAGGGTGCGCCGACGCCGGTGACCGGGTTCATGGCGGCGGCGACGAAGGTGGCCGCCTTCGGCGCGCTGCTGCGGATCCTGTACGTCGTGCTGCCCGGCCTGCGCTGGGACTGGCGGCCGGTCATGTGGGGCGTCGCCATCGTCACCATGCTGGGTGGTGCGATCGTCGCGATCACGCAGACCGACATCAAGCGGCTGCTGGCCTACTCGTCGATCGCGCACGCCGGCTTCATCCTCGCGGGTGTCATCGCGTCCACGCCGTCCGGAGTGTCGTCGGTCCTGTTCTACCTGGCGGCGTACTCGTTCGTGACGATCGGGGCGTTCGCGGTCGTCACGCTCGTACGGGATGCGGGTGGCGAGGCGACGCACCTGTCCAAGTGGGCGGGCCTCGGCCGACGCTCGCCCCTGGTGGCGGCCGTGTTCGCGGTGTTCCTGCTGGCCTTCGCCGGCATTCCGCTGACCTCCGGCTTCGCCGGGAAGTTCGCCGTGTTCAAGGCGGCGGCGGAAGGCGGGGCGGGCCCGCTGGTGGTGGTCGGTGTGATCTCGTCGGCGATCGCGGCGTTCTTCTACATCCGCGTCATCGTCCTGATGTTCTTCAGCGAGCCGAAGCCGGAGGGGCCGACGGTCGCGGTGCCGTCGCCGCTGACCATGACGGCGATCGGGGTCGGTGTGGCGGTCACGCTGGTGCTGGGCGTGGCGCCGCAGTACTTCCTGGATCTGGCGAGTACGGCGGGCGTTTTCGTCCGCTGACGCGGCGCTTTGCCTGCGGGGCAGCGGCCCGGCCTCCCTTCGAGGGGTGCCGGGCCGCTGTCACGTGTGACGGGCTACTGGTCCTTGTCCCGACGCGTCCTGATCTGGGTGAGGTCGAGGTCCACAGGGAAGGGAGCCTCCAGCTTCATCCGCTCCCGGAAGATCCCCACGCTGGTGTACGCACGGGTGGTCGGCTCCAGCTCGAAGGCGTGGACGTCCGCACGGCCCTTCTCGTTCTCCACCCGCCAGTAGTGGGGGATCTTCGCGCGGGCGTACTTCAGCGGCTTCGTCTCACGGTCCCGGGAAACCGAGTCCGCCGAGACGACCTCGATCGCGAGGAGGACCGCCTCGGCCGGGAATCGCGTCTGCTCCGAGTCCTCCACGACGTCCCCGCTCACGACGATCACGTCCGGCTCCGGCCGGTTCTGCCGGTCGATGTCGATGGTGAACTCGCGGATGACCTCGAACTCTGCGGGCGCCAGGGACTGGAGCTGCCACTTGAAGAAATCAACCGCACGCTCGTGAAAAAGGGTCTGCGGACTTACGAAGACCAGGCTCCCGTCGATCAGTTCCGTGTGCGGAGGCAGATTCGGGAGGCGGTCAAGGTCGTCGGCGGTCCAGCCGCCTTCCGGCGGGGTCGGCCAAACGGGCGTGGACGCCTTCGGTGCGACGCTCATCAGTGCTCCCATGGGACGGAGGCTCGCCGGTCCACTCAGACCCTCCGCCGGAAACCGGGCAGGTCTGATGCGAACGTGTGAACGACGGTCGGGTCCTTGACGCAGGGCTCGCGGAGCGGCCTGTGGATAACTCCGGTGCTGTCGGTGGCGGCCCCTATCGTGGATGCAGTGGTCGAGGGACGACGTACGGGGGACACGGCAATGGGTGCGACGGGCGGGATCAGCGTGATGCCAAGGGTGACCGAGGCGGCCGGCACAGCCGGGGCGGCCGGGAGTGAGGCGGTGGCCGCACTGCGCCGCGTCTTCGGGTACGAGGCCTTCCGCGGCGAACAGGAAGCCGTCATCGATCATGTCGTGGCGGGCGGCGACGCCGTCGTGCTCATGCCGACCGGCGGCGGCAAGTCCCTGTGCTACCAGATTCCGTCCCTGGTCAGGCCGGGTACGGGAGTGGTCGTCTCGCCGCTCATCGCGCTCATGCAGGACCAGGTGGACGCGCTGCGGGCGCTCGGCGTGCGCGCCGGGTTCATGAACTCCACGCAGGACTTCGACGAGCGGCGCGTGGTGGAGGCGGAATTCCTCGCGGGCGAGCTGGACCTCCTCTACCTCGCACCGGAGCGACTGCGCCTGGACTCGACCCTCGACCTGCTCTCACGCGGCAAGATCGCCGTCTTCGCCATCGACGAGGCGCACTGCGTGTCCCAGTGGGGCCACGACTTCCGCCCCGACTACCTGGCCCTCTCGCTGCTCGGCGAGCGTTGGCCGGACGTCCCACGGATCGCGCTCACCGCGACGGCCACGCACGCGACGCACAAGGAGATCACCCAGCGGCTGAACATGTCGGGCGCCCGGCACTTCGTGGCGAGCTTCGACCGGCCCAACATCCAGTACCGGATCGTGCCCAAGGCGGACCCGAAGAAGCAGCTGTTGGCTTTCCTGCGGGGGGAACACGCGGGCGACGCGGGCATCGTCTACTGCCTGTCGCGCAAGTCCGTGGAGGCGACGGCCGAGTTCCTGAGCCGCAACGGCATCGAGGCGGTGCCGTACCACGCGGGCCTGGACGCGGGGACGCGCGCGGCGCACCAGTCCCGCTTCCTGCGGGAGGAGGGCCTGGTCGTGGTCGCGACCATCGCCTTCGGGATGGGCATCGACAAGCCGGACGTGCGGTTCGTCGCCCATCTCGACCTGCCCAAGTCGGTAGAGGGCTACTACCAGGAGACGGGTCGTGCCGGCCGTGACGGGCTGCCCTCCACCGCCTGGATGGCCTACGGCCTCAACGACGTCATACAGCAGCGCAAACTGATCCAGTTGGGCGAGGGCGACGAGGCGTTCCGGCGCCGGGCCGCCGCGCATCTGGACGCGATGCTCGCGCTGTGCGAGACGGCCCAGTGCCGGCGGGGCCAACTGCTCGCCTACTTCGGCCAGGACCCCGACCCCGCGGGCTGCGGCAACTGCGACACCTGCCTGACCCCGCCGGAGACCTGGGACGGCACGGTCGCGGCACAGAAGGTGCTGTCGACGGTGGTGCGGCTGCAGCGGGAACGCGGACAGAAGTTCGGGGCGGTGCAGATCGTCGACATCCTGCTGGGGCGGCGCACCGCCAAGGTGATCCAGTTCGACCACGACCAGCTGTCCGTGTTCGGCATCGGCGAGGACCTGACCGAGGGCGAATGGCGGGGTGTGATCCGGCAGTTGCTCGCGCAGGGACTGCTCGCGGTCGAGGGGGAGTACGGGACGCTCGTGCTGACGGAGGCGAGCGGATCTGTGCTGCGGCGGGAGCGCGAGGTGCCGCTGCGCAAGGAGCCGAAGCAGCCCGCCGTCGCGCGGGGGTCGGGTTCGGGCTCCGGGCGGGGGGAGCGCAAGGCGAAGGCCGCGGTGGCCGAGTTGCCGCAGGAGCTGGTGCCGGCCTTCGAGGCGCTCCGGGCCTGGCGTGCCGAGCAGGCTCGGGAGCAGGGGGTCCCGGCCTATGTGATCTTCCATGACGCGACGTTGCGGGAGATCGTGACGGTGTGGCCTCAGTCGGTGCGTGAGCTCGGCGGGGTCGGCGGAGTGGGGGAGAAGAAGCTGGCGACCTACGGGGAGGGAGTGCTGGAGGTCCTGGGCTCGGTGCGCGGGGAGCCCGCCGCCGGGGCCGGTGCCGCCGTGGATCGGGACGCGGATCCCGGCGCGGACGACTGGCCCGAGCTGGAGGCGGAGCCGGAGGAACCGGAGGACTGGGCTTAGGCCGGGCCCGCACAGCCCGTCGTCCGCCCGGGGCGGGCCCCGCGGTGTCCGGTGGGTGCTCCGGGGTGTCCGGGGCCGAAGGCTAAGGGAGTGCCGGGCGGAGGCTGAGGAGCGCCGGGCTGAGCGCCGCGTATTGGACGTATTTGAGGCTTCGCCCGGTGCGGCGAGAGGGCGTGCGGGCGCTGCGGGGCAGGCGGGACCGCGCGGGGCGCCCGCCTGGGTCGGGTCCGGCGTGCCGCGCCTGCGGCGAAGCCGCTCAGGGCCCGAGTGGGCCATGCGGCAGTGGCCCGCGCACGACCGTCAGGTCAACGCCGTCAGTCCCGGAGCGAATGTGATCAGCACGGGGAGCAGCGGCACCAGCGCGGCCAGGGTCGTCGTCAGTGCCCGGTCGCGGCGGCCCAGGCGCGGCGGGGGCTGGAGCAGGCGGTTGACGCGTTCGCCCAGGAGGCGGTGGGTGGAGTCGCAGGTAAGGACGCCGCGGTGCTGGTTGAGCTCGATCAACGCCAGTGCCGTCGTCAGGTGACCGCAGCGCCGTGACGCGGTGTCGTCTGCGGCCAGTTCGACCAGGCGGTGGGTCTGGTCGCAGAAGTGCGCGAACAAGGGGACGTGGGGGAAGCCGGTGGCAAGCGCGGTGGAGAGGTGCAGCAGCCAGTCGTGGCGGGCTCGGGCGTGGCCACGCTCGTGGGTGAGGACGGCGTCGAGCTGGTGGTCGGTGAGGCGGCGCAGGGCGCCTGTGGTGACGATCAGCTGGGACGGACTGCCCGGCATCCACCAGGCGTCCGGGTACTCGTCCTCCAGGACCAGCAGCGGGCCGCGCACCGAGCCCAGCCCTGCGGGCAGTTCGGGGGCGCGTTCCCGAAGGTGGGCCCTGGCCTGGCCATGGCGTCGGCGCGCCTCGACGAGCTCGCGGAGCAGCATCGCCGTCGTCCAAGCGGCACCGCAGGCGAGCAGCAGACCGAGTCCGGCCGTCCAGGTCGGGGTGGCCGAGAGGTCGTACGCCTCGGTCACCGACGGGGGCGCCGGCGCGAACAGCTGGGCGCGCACCGTGCCGAAGACGGCGGCGGTGGCCAGGGCCAGGGCCGTGAGGCAGCACAGTAGGACGGTGGCGACCAGGCACTGCCAGGTCCAGAGGGCGACCACGGGTTCCCGTTCGGGCCAGGTGGCCCGGGTCAGCGCTCGGGGGACGGGTACGGCGGCCGTCAGGGCGACGATGCTCAGCAGGAGCAGGCAGACGGTCATGCCGGGGGCTCCGGATCCTGGTCAGGGAAGGTGCGGGGTCGGCTGTGCGGGGCGGTGGGCCGCGAGGGACGGCTGCGGCGCGCTTCCCACCGCCAGTCAGTATGACGGTGACCGTCGCGAGAGTCAGCCGGAAAGACGCCCCGAATGCAGCCCGCGCAGACGGTCAGCGGTCCGTCCGGCCGCGCACCGATGCCGCGAAACGGCAGGCGGCGGTTGTGAGTTGACCAGGTCGCGGGCCAGGGCGCCCGGAGTTCGGGAGGGCGGGGGCCCTCGGCGGGCGAGCGGACGGCCCCCCGGTTTCCGACCGGGCCGGAGCCCGGATTCCTACTGGGCCGGAGCCCGGTTTCCGACTGGGCCGGAGCCCGGTCTCCGACTGGGCCGGAGCCCGGATTCCTACTGGGCCGGAGCCCCGGATCCAGGGCGGGAGACCGCAACCTGCCCATGGGCGCCCCGGCCGCCGCAGAGAGCCCCCGGCATCACCCCGCCACGATCCGCCCCGTGACCTCGCCCAGCCCCACCCGGACCCCGCCCGGCCCCGGAGCCCAGGCGGACATCGTCACCACGTCGCCGTCCTCCAGGAACGTCCGCTTGCCGTCCGGCAGCTCCAGGGGATCCCGGCCGTTCCACGTCAGCTCCAGCAGTGACCCGCGCTCGCGTTCGGTCGGGCCGCTCACCGTGCCCGAGCCGAACAGGTCGCCCGTGCGCAGGGAAGCCCCGTTCACGGTCATGTGGGCCAGTTGCTGGGCGGCCGTCCAGTACATGGAGGAGAAGGGAGGTTCCGAGATCACATGACCGTTGACGGCCACCGAGATACGCAGGTCGTAGCCACCGGGTTCCGTCTCGGAACCCGAGTCGTCCAGGTACGGCAGCAGCGGGTGGGTGCGCTCGGGCGGTGCCACGCGCGCATCCTCCAGGGCGTCGAGCGGGGTGATCCACGCCGACACCGACGTGGCGAAGGACTTGCCGAGGAACGGGCCGAGGGGGACGTACTCCCACGCCTGGATGTCACGAGCCGACCAGTCGTTGAGCAGGCACAGGCCGAAGACGTGCTCCCGGAAGTCGCCCAGTGCCACCGGCTTGCCCATCCGAGACGGTGTGCCGACCACGAAACCGACCTCGGCCTCGATGTCCAGGCGGACCGACGGGCCGAAGACCGGAGCCGCGTCAGTGGGCGCCTTGCGCTGGCCGGACGGCCGTACGACATCCGTGCCGGACACGACGACCGTGCCCGCCCGGCCGTGATAACCGATCGGGAGGTGCTTCCAGTTGGGAGTCAGGGAGTCCGCCGCGTCGGGGCGGAAGATCTGGCCCACGTTCCGGGCGTGGTTCTCGGAGGCGTAGAAGTCGACGTAGTCCGCGACCTCGAAGGGGAGGTGCAACGAGACCGACGACAGCGGATGGAAGAACTCCGTGATCGCCTCCTGATGCGCCGGCACCGTCACCCAGGCGGTCAGCGCGCGCCGGACGTCCGACCAGGTGGTGGGGCCCGCGGCGAGCAGAGGGTTCAGCGAGTCCTTCGCCAGCAGCGGGGCGTACGGCGAGCCGAGTGCGTGGGCCGCCCCGCCCGCGTCGAGGACGTGGTCGCCGAGCCGGACGCCGACCCGGCGTGCGGCGTCCGAGCCGGGGAGGGAGAAGACGCCGTACGGAAGGTTGTGCGTGCCGAAGGGGTCGCCCTCGGGGAGATCGAAGGGGGGCATGGGGTGGTGCCTCACTCTCATCCGCTCCGTGTGCCATGTGGTCGGGCCACACGTTACGTGTGAGGCACCCCTCTTGGGCAGTGCCGGGTTTTCGCGTCGCCGGTCGTGAATCACCAGGTCGCCGCATATGGCGCCGGGCTTCGGCAGATCCGCGGGGCCGATGTGTGCCGCCGGTTCGTCACAACCGCGGGTCGGGATCCGTCAGTGCAGTGAAAGCGACACCACTGACACCGGAGGCAGCAATGCAGGCAAGGATGACCAACCCGGCGTACGTCCTTCCGAACGCTCTCAAGGGCATCGGCACCTTGTTCCATGCGATCGGCGAGAGCGGTCTGCCGCAGGAGGTGGCCGAGATCGTCGGGCTGCGTGCCAGCCAGATCAACGGGTGCGGCGCCTGTGTGCACGGCC
This sequence comes from Streptomyces sp. NPDC007808, assembly GCF_042868655.1. Classification (NCBI taxonomy): domain Bacteria; kingdom Bacillati; phylum Actinomycetota; class Actinomycetes; order Kitasatosporales; family Streptomycetaceae; genus Streptomyces; species Streptomyces sp. NPDC007808. The sequence goes on along the minus strand of NZ_JBIAEQ010000009.1, from coordinate 370,326 downwards.
ACACGGCCAACCTGCGCAAGGCGGGGACGAGTGACGAGCGGATCGATTCCGTCTCGGCGTGGCGGGAGGCGCCCTGGTTCACCGATGCCGAGCGGGCCGCGCTGCGGCTGACCGAGGCGATGACGAGGCTCGCGGACCGTTCGCACGAGTCGGTTCCGCAGGAGCTGTGGGACGAAGTGGCCGACCACTTCGACGAGAAGGAGTTGTCGGCGCTGATCCTCACCATCTCGGTCACGAACATGTTCAACCGCATCAACACCACGATCAAGGAGCCGGCGGGCACCACGTGGGGGTGAAATCGCAGCAAGGGTAAGGAAGTTGTCGCAGGGGAACAGAAACGAAAACAGAAGGGGGAGCGGCCGGGCAACCGGAACAGGTGTCAACACATGTGAACACAGCAGCCGTCCGGTTCACGTCGAGTCGATGGGGCGTCCTGTCCGTATTCTCTGATCATGGCCGCACCTATCGCATATTCACTCATCGCCACTGACCTCGACGGGACCCTGCTCCGAGGCGACGACACGCACTCGGACCGGTCCGTCGACGCGCTCGCGCTGGCGGCGGCGGCCGGTGCCCAGCACCTCGTCGTGACCGGGCGGCCGGCGCCAAGGGTGCGGCCGCTCCTCGACGCCCTGGGCAGTACGGGGCTCGCGGTGTGCGGACAGGGTGCGCAGTTGTACGACGCCGGATCGGACCGGCTGCTGTGGTCCATCACCTTGGACCGGGAGTTGGCGGAGACCGCGCTCGGCAAGATCGAGGCGGAGGTGGGGCAGGTGTACGCGGCCGTCGACCAGGACGGGGTCGACGGGCTCACGCTCATCGAGCCCGGCTATCTGATGCCCCACCCCACTCTGCCCGCGGTGCGGGTCGGGCGTCGCGAGGACCTGTGGTGCGAGCCGATCAGCAAGGTGCTGCTGCGTCACCCGACCTTGTCGGACGACGAGTTGGCGGCCACGGCGCGGGCGGTGGTCGGTTCTCTCGCCACCGTCACCATGTCGGGGCCGGGGACCGTCGAACTCCAGCCATGCGGCGTCACCAAGGCGACCGGTCTCGCGCTCGCCGCCGACCATCTCGGCCTGGGCGCGCACGAGACCATCGCCTTCGGTGACATGCCCAATGACATCCCCATGTTCGACTGGGCCGCCCACGGTGTCGCGATGGCCAACGCCCACCCCGAACTCAAGGCGGTGGCCGACGAGATCACCCTCTCGAACGAGGACGACGGCATCGCCGTCGTCCTTGAACGGCTGTTCGTGGGGAGCCTGGCCGACTTCGCCCAGTAGGCGGTAGGCAGTAGGGGGTACGCAGTAGGCCCGGCCCCGGGTGGGGGCCGGGCCGTCCGCGGTCTAGTAGGGCCCGTTCACGTTGTCGATCGAGCCGTACCGCGCGGCCGCGTAGTTGCACGCGGCGGTGATGTTCGCGACCGGGTCGAAGGGGTCGTACGCCGTGCCCGGCACGTGGTACGCCGCGAAGGTCGGGTCGATGACCTGCAGGAGGCCCTTGGACGGGGTGCCCGCCACGGCGTTGGAGTCCCAGTTGTTGATGGCGGCCGGGTTGCCGGACGACTCACGCAGGATGTTGCGGTGAATGCCCTCGTAGGAACCAGGAATTCCCTTTTGAGCCATGATGTCCAGCGCTTCGCGGATCCAGCCGTCCAGGTTGTCGGGGTAGCTCTTGGCGGCGGCCTGGGTGGCGCGGGCCACGCTGGACTTCTTGGCCGGCGCGGACGCCTTGTCTGCCGTCTTGCCCGGCGTCTTGGTGGCTCGAACCTTCAGGTCGACGCCCGGGTGGATCAGCCGGGGGTTGTCACCGACGGCCTCGCGGTTGTCCTTGTAGAGCTGGCGCCAACCGCCCTGCGCGTCGTACCGCTCCGCGATGCCGTAGAGCGAGTCGCCCTTCTTCGTGGTGTACGTGAGGGTCTTGGCCTTCACCGCGGCCGGCGCGGACTGAGGCGCCGTCTGCAGGGTGCCGGGGACCTTGGCCGGCTCGGCGGCGGTGGCGTTGGTCGCGCTCAGCAGCGGGAGGGCGAGAGCGGCGGTTCCGGTTCCGGCGGCGACGACGCGTCGGGTGAGCGGGTTGGTACGGGGGCGGCGGTGCTTGCCTCGGGGCATGGCGCTGTTCCTCTCCGGCGCCTGCGAGGTGAGCTGTCGGGTTCGGGCGGGAGATGCCCGGCCGTGCCGCCCTGGGACGGCACGACTTCACCCCCAGCCGGGCCCGTGCCATCGAGGCGTCGGGTCCGGCGACTTACCTGGGTCCCCCGCTCCTGCCGTGCGTGAGTGAGTGCGTAGGTGGCTGACTCGGGCGGCGGCAGGATTCGGCGTCCGCCCGACTGAGCGGGAACGTATGCGAGAGCACATGTCGGGAACAAGTGCCGTGGTCACTTGTTGGGCGTGTTGACCATGGTCGGGCGTCTATGGGGCGCTTGATCCTTTGCGGTTGCCAAGCCTCAACTTGCGTGTGTTGAAAGGGGAGGCGGGGCGGGGGTGGTCGACCGGGGTGAGGGTTGCGCGTGACTCAACTCACTGGTGTCCACAAGAGCGGCAAATCGGGCAATGGATCCAACTCGCCTTTAAATGGCCGTATCTGGAGTCCGTTTTTCCCGTGTGCGGTGGAAAAGGGGGTCTTCGTTCCGTCTTGTGTTACGCGCCCGGATGGGCCGACCCAGTGTCAACACGTGGAAGGTCCGGCTCACTTCGCGTGGAAGGTTCGGCTGGCTTCGCGCGGAAGGTTCGGCTCGCTCGCGCGGAAGGTTCGGCTCGCTTCGGACTCGCGGCAGTGTCCGGCGTGGACGGAACCTCGGACGTGGTGCGCGTCGTTGTCATGGTGAGCGTCCGTGGCTCCTGCCCCGCTGTGGGTACTCGACGGGTGCCGGTGCGGGCCCGCCCGGAGGGGCGTCTCGAAGGGGGGAGGGCGTGCGGATGTGCGCGAGGGTGAGACTCGCCGGGGTGACGGACGGCGCTTCTGTTCGACATGTCCATGGCGGCACGGAAGGCTTCCCGCGTGGGGCGCTCGCGCCGGTCGAGGGGTCCCGTGTCGCGGCCGCGTCAGGATTATGGATGCTATTTACCTATAAGGGGATAGGTATCCGGCCTTATCGGGTGATCAAAAACATACCGGTCGTGATCCGATACCGCCCATGGTGGACGGGTGGGCGGCATCGGTGATCGAAACGTGACCGGATACGCTGACTTGAGTGATGGCAGCGACCTATCGACAAACCGTGTAACCGCCAGCAGACACCAGCAGACAGGAGACCCCTCGTGACCGTCGTCGGGCCGTTCGGGCTGAGCGTGCGGGACCAGGCTCTGGAAGCCGATGTCCAGGCCGGATTGGCGGCTGTCGAGGAGGGATTGCTCGAAGCCACCAAGAGTGAGGTCCCCTTCATCACCGAGGCCGCCCAGCACCTGGTGCGGGCGGGCGGAAAGCGGTTCCGGCCGCTGCTCGTGATGCTCGCCGCCCAGTTCGGGGACCCCTATGCGCCGGGGATCGTGCCGTCGGCCGTGGTCGTGGAGCTGACGCATCTGGCGACGCTCTACCACGACGACGTGATGGACGAGGCCGCGGTGCGGCGCGGTGTCGACAGCGCGAACACCCGCTGGGGCAACTCCGTCGCCGTCCTGACCGGGGACTTCCTGTTCGCGCGGGCCTCGCACATCCTGGCCGACCTCGGGCCCGAGGCGGTGCGGGTGCAGGCCGAGGCGTTCGAGCGGCTGGTCACCGGGCAGATCCTGGAGACGGCGGGGCCGCAGGACGGGCGGGATCCGGTCGAGCACTACCTGGACGTGCTCAGCGGCAAGACCGGCTCGCTGGTCGCGGTGTCGTGCCGGTTCGGGGCGATGATGTCCGGCGCCGACGAGACGGTCGTCGATGTGCTGACCCAGTACGGGGAGCGGCTCGGGGTCGCCTTCCAGCTGGCGGACGACGTGCTGGACATCGCGAGCGACTCCCACGAGTCCGGCAAGACGCCAGGGACGGATCTCCGGGAGGGGATCCCGACCATGCCGGTGCTGCGGCTGCGGGAGCGGGCCGAGCGCCTCGGGCTCGCCGAGGACGTCGCCCTGTGCGAGCTGCTGGCGTCCGACCTGAGTGACGACGTGCGGCACGCCGAGGCGCTGTCCGCGCTGCGGGTGCATCCGGCGCTTGAGCAGGCGCGCCGGGACACGGTGCGGTACGCGGAGGAGGCGCGGGCCGCGCTGGCTCCGTTGCCCGACCTGGACGCCAAGGCCGCGCTGATGGAGTTGTGCGACGCCGTGGTGCACCGGGCCGGATAGCCGCCCGCCGGACCTCGCCGCGACCCCTCGCGCACGGGTCGCGGGCCCCGGTCGCGGCAGCCCTTGCCGCATGTGACTCGCTTCACGCGCCGGTGTGCGCATCCAGGAGAGCACCCCGCGAAACCCGGTGGTCCCACCGTCGCGGTGGTGGCCGCCGCCCTCGCCGCCGACCGCATCCGTGCGCACCGTCCCACCAGGGCGCCGACGCCGCTCACGGTGAACGCTCCCGCTCCCCTCAAGGCCCGGTGGGCCGACCCGACTTCCCCTTGCGCCGGCCTCGCCGATGCGGCGGTTGAACGCCCTGCCCGGGCGAGTGCGACCTGAAGGCGACGCGGTTTCGCGCGCCGCACGCCGGGCGAACCGCGCGCAATCGGGGGCACACACGCCGGGCGAACCGCGCGCAATCGGCGGCACACGCCCCGGCGTCTTCTCCCTCGACCCCTACGGGTCGGGGGAGACACCGCCGTCGGCTGTCATACCGCAGGTGTACGCGGAGTTGGCTCCGCAGGCTGACGAATCGCCCTGGCCGATTTGGTCAGATGGAAACACGGACAACACCACTCCTCACCGATTCGGGTGAGAATGGCGGCTCAGGGGTGGACCTGCGCGGGATCGCAAGACTCCCGGGCGAGGAAACGAGACGGACAGCCGCCGCCGACGACGGAGGTAAGGCACACATGGCACCGTACGCATCCGACGACAGTACGACCGGCGGGGAGAGCGACGACCTGCGCGTGGGGCGGCGCAGGGCCGCGCGGTACGTCGTTCCCGTCACGGTGGTGGGCGTCGCGGCGGCGACCATCGGGCTGGTACCGGCGATCGCCGACTCCGGCGACCCGGACCTGCCGAAGATCACCGCGCAGCAACTCGTCGAGAAGATCGCGAAGTCGGACGTGCAGCAGCTGTCCGGCACCGTGAAGATCAGCACCGATCTGGGCCTGCCGGACCTCGGTGGCCTGGAGTCGAGCCTCGCCTCCGGCGCCATGGGTTCGGGATCGGGTGACGGATCGTCCGCCGATCCCTCGGCCAAGCTCACCGAACTCGTGTCCGGCACGCACACGCTGCGGGTCGCCGCCGACGGCCCGGACCGGCAGAAGCTCTCCCTGCTGGAGAAGGCGTCGGAGTACAGCCTCATCCACAACGGCAAGGACGTCTGGGGCTACGACAGCGGGTCGAACGAGGTCTTCCACGGCACCGCCGACGAGCCGCAGGCCCACAAGGAGCGGTCCGAGAAGGTCCCGGCGACACCCAAGGACCTCACCGAGGAGGCGCTGAAGGCGGTCGACGACACCACGTCCGTCACCGTCGACGGCACCGCCCAGGTCGCGGGCCGGGACGCGTACCGGCTGCTCATCAAGCCGAAGCAGTCCGGGACCACGGTCGGCGCGATCACGGTCGCCGTGGACGCCAGGACGGGCATGCCGCTGAAGTTCACGCTGACTCCGTCCAGCGGCGGCGCGGCCGTGATCGACGCGGGCTTCACCCAGGTCAGCTTCGCCAAGCCGGCCGCTTCCACCTTCGACTTCACGCCGCCCAAGGGCGCGAAGGTGACCGAGGAGGGCGAGCTGGAGGGGGCGGCCGGTGAGCACGGCGGCCCGAAGTCCGAGGAGGAGTTCCGCAAGGAGCTCGACAAGGAGTTCGGTGGCCACGGCGGCCCGAAGTCCGAGGGCGGGCACGGCAAGGCCTCCGACGGTCCCGAGGTCATCGGTGAGGGTTGGAACTCCGTGGCCGTCTTCGACACCGGCGGCGAGGGTGTTCCCTCCGGCTCCGAGGTCGGTGGCGACATGGGCGGCTTCCTCGACTCCCTGGGCGACAAGGTCACCGGCGACTTCGGCTCGGGCACGGTCTTCAAGACCCGCCTCATCAACGCCCTCATCACGGACGACGGCAAGGTCTACGTGGGCGCGGTCGACAAGAACGCCCTGGTGAAGGCCGCCGACTCGGCCGAGTGACCCGGGCCGAGCGTCTCGCGCGGCGATGAACCGAGGAGCCTGAGGAGCCTGAGGAGCCCATGGAGGAACTGCCCGCCGCGCAGACCGGCGAGGCCGGTGAGGCCGACCCGGCCGGGGGAGCCCAATCGGCCGGGGAAGCCGGACCGAGCGGGGAAGCCGGATCGGCCGGTGAGGCCGACCCGACTGGTGAGGCCGACCCGGCCGCGCGGGCCAGGCATGTCGCTCAGGCCAGGCATGTCGCTCAAGCCAGGCATGCCGCTCAGGCCGGACCGGGCGCCGAGGGGGACGGCCCCGGCACGGTGATCGCCACCCGCGCGCTCACCAAGCGCTACCGCGGCGGGCAGCTCGCCGTGGACGGTCTCGATCTGACCGTCCCGGCGGGCAGCGTCTTCGGCTTCCTCGGGCCGAACGGCTCCGGCAAGACCACCACGATCCGCATGCTCATGGGCCTCATCGAGCCGACCTCCGGTACCGCGCGCGTGCTGGGGCAGCCCATGCCGCGGTCCGCGCGCACCGTACTGCCGCACGTCGGCGCACTCATCGAGGGGCCCGCTCTGTACGGCTTCCTCTCCGGCCGCGACAACCTCATGCGTTACGACGCCGCCGACCCGACCGCCGATCCGCGCACCCGGCGCACCCGCGTCGCGGCCGCGCTGGACCGGGTGGGCCTGGCGGCCGCCGCGGGCAAGAAGGCCAGGGCGTACTCGCTCGGCATGAAACAGCGGCTGGGGCTCGCGGCCGCGCTGCTCCAACCGCGCCGACTCCTCGTCCTCGACGAGCCGACCAACGGCCTCGATCCACAGGGGATGCGGGAAATCCGCTCGCTGGTACGGGAGTTGGCCTCCGACGGGACGACCGTCTTCCTCTCCTCCCATCTCCTGGACGAGATCGAGCAGGTGTGCACGCACGCGGCTGTGATGGCGCAGGGTCGGCTGATCACCCAGGGCGCGGTGGCGGAGCTGGCGGCCGGGATGCGCGGCCGGCTCGTCGTGTCCACGCCCGACGTCGCGGACGCGGCCCGGGTGCTGAAGGAGCAGGGCGCCGGTGACGTCGTCGTCGAGGAGAACCGGGTGACAGCAGAGCCGCCCGACCGCGATCCGGCCGAGCTCAACGCCGTACTGGTGTCGGCGGGCGTCCGCGTCCGCGGCTTCGGTGTGGAACGGGCCTCCCTGGAGGACGCGTTCGTGGCTCTCACGGGGGAGGGGTTCGATGTCGCGGGCTGAAACGGTCGACGAATCCCGTCCGCCGACACGCGCGCCCAGCCCGTTGTGGACCTTCGGCCTTCTGCGCAGCGAGCTCCTCACCACCTTCCGGCGCTGGCGCACTATCGCGCTGCTCGCGGTCCTGGCGGGTGTGCCGATCCTGGTCGGGATCGCCGTGAAGATCGAAACGGGCGACGGCGGGTCGATGGGAGGCGGTGGCCCGCAGGGCGGTGGCCCGGCGTTCATCTCGCAGATCACCAACAACGGCCTGTTCCTGGTGTTCACCGCCCTGGCCGCGACGCTCCCGTTCTTCCTGCCGATGGCGATCGGCGTCGTCGCGGGCGACGCGATAGCGGGCGAGGCGAACGCGGGCACCCTCCGCTATCTCCTCGTCGCCCCCGCCGGCCGTACCCGCTTGCTCCTCACCAAGTACGCGACCACGATGGCCTTCTGCGTGGTCGCGACCCTCGTGGTCGCCGTCTCGGCGCTCACCGTCGGGGCGCTGCTCTTCCCTCTCGGAGACCTGACGACCATCTCCGGCACCCGGATCAGCTTCGCGGAGGGGCTGGGCAGAGCCCTGCTCATCGCCCTGGTCGTCGCCACGTCACTCATAGGCGTGGCAGCGCTCGGCCTGTTCGTCTCGACGCTGACCAACAGCGGCATCGCGGCGATGGCGACGACCGTGGGCCTGTTGATCACCGTTCAGATCCTCGACCAGATTCCGCAGCTGCACGCGATCCAGCCGTACTTCTTCTCCCACTACTGGCTGTCCTTCGCCGACCTCATGCGCGACCCCGTCTACTGGGACGACCTGGTCAAGAACCTCGGTGTGCAGGCCCTGTACGCGGCGGTGTTCGGTTCGGCGGCGTGGGCGAGGTTCACGGCGAAGGACATCACGGCATAGGGCCTGCCGTTCGGATCATGCCGGCGTCGCGGGGCGTGGCACGCGACGGCCGGAAGGCGCCATCTCCGCCATCTCCACCATCCCCGCCATCTCCCTCAGCCGGCCTGATCCGAACGACAGACCCCGGGTGTGCTGTCCGGGCGGCGTCAGTCGGTCTCGTACGGGAAGCGGGCGAGCGGCGCCTCCTGGGCGAAGAAGGTCTTCGCGCGGGCCAGGGCCTCGGCGTCGTTCAGTACGTCACCGGGCTTGCTGCCGTTGCCCAGCAGCACTCCGCCGAAGCGCATCCCCAGGTACGCGGCGGAGTTGTTGAGCGTGCCGACCAGCGGGTCGGCGACCTCCTGCTCCTCGTGCGCGAGTGCGGTGACGCCCCACAGGGTGCGCCCGGCCATGGTCGCCTTGAAGTCGACGCCGGGCGTGCGCAACCAGCCCGACCAGTGGTCCAGGTAGCGCTTGACGTGGGCGGACACCGAGTACCAGTACAGCGGCGAGGCGATCACGATGTCCGTCGCGGCGAGCGTGGCGTCGAGCAGCAGTGCCACCTCGCCCTGCGTCGGGCGCACATGGTCGCTGTCGTGCCGCAGGTCCTCGAAGTCCGGCAGCGGATGCGCGGCCAGGTCGATCCACTGCTGCTCGACGTTTTCGGGCAGCTGCTCGGCGGCCCTGCGGGCGAGCAACTCGGTGTTGCCGTCGGAGCGGCTGCTGCCGAGGACGAACAGGAAGCGGCGGGTCATGGGTCCCCCAAACAGTCGCCCCGGCATGGGGCCACATCGGTCGGCGTACGACAATTAATCGCACGTGCATTATATGCGTACGCATGTAGTTGTCCAGGGCCCGATCCGCCGCTCGGCCTCTTGCGCCACCCGGAGCAGCAGCGACTCGGCCCCGTGCCGCGCCACCAACTGCAGTCCGACCGGACACCCGTCCGGCCCCAGTCCCGCCGGGATGCTGATCGCCGGATGCCCGCTCAGGTTGAACGCCCAGGTGAGCGCGGTGGAATACCGGTCGCCGGGCCCTTCGTGGCCATGCGGCCCGGTGGGGGCGGTCGGTGTCAGTAGCAGGTCGGCATCGGCGAAGAGGGCGGCGAGGCGGCTGTCGTTCACGGCTCGGATGCGGTGGGCGGGGGCGGCGTCGGCACCTGGGGTCCGCAGGGCCAGCCAGGCGGGGGCCGGGTCGTGGAGGCGGAGCGGGCCGTCGGGGCGCACGAGCCGCAACGCGCCCGCGTCGGCGAGACGGGCGGCGGCGCGGTGGGCGACGGCGACGATGACCGGGTCGGGGGAGTCGAAGCCGAGGTCGGGGGACCACACGGCGGTGGGGACGATGTAGTCCCCGGTCGCCTCGGAGGGCGCGCCCGAACCGCGCTGGTGCGCGTCCGAACCGCGCCGGTGTACCCCAGGCGTCCCTTCCTGACCGGCTCTCGGCGCGTGTCCCTGACAGGCCCCGGGATTCGTTCCCGGCTCTGGCCCGACTTCCGGGCGAGCCTCGGACACCACCTGCCAGTAAGCCGCCGCATCCCCCGCGCACCGCGCCAGCACCCCGGGTGCCATGAGGCCCGTACGGTCGGTCGACGGCAACCGCCCGTTCGTCACCTTCAGTCCGACGACCCCGCACCACGCCGCCGGGATCCGCACCGACCCGGCCCCGTCGCTCCCGGTGGCGATCGGTACCAGGCCCGCCGTCACCGCCGCCGCGGAGCCTGCCGAGGAACCGCCCGGCGTACGGTCGTGCCGCCAGGGGTTGACCGTACGGCCGTGTCGGCCGAGCCCCCAGGTCTGCCAGGGGGTTCCCGGCCCCGGAACGGAGGTCGCCCCCACGGCCACGCACCCCGCCGCCAGCAGCGGACCCGCCGTACGCGACCCGTGCCGCCCCTTGACCCCGATCGGCACACCGGCCAGCGGCAGGCGCTCGCCCGCGGCGACCCGGGCGTCCACCTCGCCGGCCCGCTCGATCGCCTCCTCGCCCCACACTTCGATGAAGGCGCACAGGACGGGGTCGGCGCGCCGGATCCGTTCCAGGGCCGCCGCGACCACGTCGACGGCGCCCAGTGTCCGCGAGCGCACGGCAGCGGCGATCTCCCCGGCCGACAGGGCGGCAGGGTCGGGGGGAGGCTCGGTCGTCATGGGGAAGATTCTCCGCGAGGGCCCCCGCCGGGGCGGCCGGCTCGGGCCTTCCTCCTGGCCCTGGGGTGCCCGGCTCGGCCCTTCATCCCAGCTCCGGGGAGCGTGGCTCAGGTTCTTCGGTGCAGCGGAGCGCGGCTCAGGCTCTCTTCCCGGCCCCGGGACGAGCCTCGGGCCCCACCGGCCGAACCACCGGCCTCAGCCAGAGCGTCCCGTCCACCGCGTCAGCTCAACGAGAGTGCCCCGTCAACCGCGCCAGCCCAGCGAGAGCGTCCCGTCAACCGCGTCGGCTCAGCGAGAACGCCCCGTCAACCGCGTCGGCTCAGCGAGAACGCCCCGTCAACCGCGCCAGCACCTCCGCCTCCCGAGGCGGCTGTCCACCGAGATCACCGAGCCGCCACGCAGGCACCCACGGCACCCGGTACACATCGATGGCCGCCTCGATCACCTTGACGCGCTCGGCGAGCGGACGCGGAAGCCGGCCCGGCGCGTCCGCCACCAGGACCACGGCATCGAGGTCGAGCCCGTGCGGCGCCTGCCCGCGCCGGAAGACCTCCAGGGCACCCAGGACGGCATCCAGTCCGGCCGCGTGCGTACGGGCCACCAGCAGCACGGACAGCGGATCTTCGGGTCCGGGCCAGTCCCGTCCGCAGTCCTGGCCGCCGTAGACCGAGGCGAGGGTGGTGACACCTGCCCCGCCGTGGGTGCCGACCCAGGAGAAGCGTCGAGGTGCGTCGGCGGGCCGGGAGGGCGCCGGCTCCTCCGGCAACGCCACCGGCCCGCGGATCCAGATCTCCGGGCCAAGATCCGGCCGCCCCTGTCGTACGCGCATGCCCTGCGCCTGCCCGCACTCCTCACTCTCACGCCACCGATCTTCGCGTCAGGCATGAGAACGCTGTGACGTGGCACAAGCTCCTGGAACGAGTCTGTGACGCCGTGGTGACGTCCGCGGCGCGCGCGACCAGGGAGACTCGACAGCAGGTGTACGACGTGTCCGGCCGGTACCACCGGATCCGGCCGTCGGGGAATCGGAGCTGTACGGCGGGTGGGGCACCATGGACCCCCGACGCGCTGTCCGTGCGAACCCCGACGCATGCGAGCGAGGGAAGCGATGTCTCTACTCAGCCGCGCGATGAAGCGGGAACACAAGCGTGCCGCGGCCACGGCGGCCCCCGCGACCGCGCCGATCGACGTGCGTGTGCCTGCCGCCGGCCCGGGCGCGGGCGGCGCGTCCGTCGGCGGCGTCCCGGTCACCGCGGCTCCCGGTGAGGAGATCCAGCACGCCGTACTGACCCACCTCCAGCGCATCGCCGTCGCCTGCGGCCACCCCGTGCACGCCACGATCCACGACGAGCGCATCGGCTATGTCGTCCCGCTCCGGGTGGACGCGGACGGCTCCAGCCACTACACCGCCGACCCGGTACGGACGGCACCGCCCGCGGGGACGGTCCCTCCGGGAGGCGACACACGGCTTCCCACGGAGGCGCCCGCGCGACCCGCGCCCGCCGCCGCTTCCGACGCACGCATGTCGCCCGTGCCCCCCGCTGCTCCGGACGCACCCGTGTCGCCGGTTCCGCCCGCCGCTCCCGACGCACCCGTATCGCCGGCGTCCGCCCACGTCGACGCGGCGCCCTCGGCGCCGTATCGCGACAGGCCCACACATCGCCTGCGCCCCCTGCCGGGCCCGGAGGAGGACGGCTCGCCCACCTTCCGGCTGCGCACGACACGGCAGCGGGAGCGGGACGCGATGCCCGGCTCGATCGCACCGCCGCTGGGCGAGTTCGGCCCGCCGCCCCTGATGGACGCGGGGCCGCAGCCGGCCGAGGTCCCGCCCGCCGATCCGGTGGCGGCGCAGGACCCGGTGGTGGCCGCAGGGCAGGTCGGGGTCCCCGGCCCGGTTCCGGCCGCGGAGCGGGTTGCGTTCCGCGGTCCGTCCCCGGCCCCCGCGCCCTTCCCGGAGCCCGGCCCGATCCCGGCCTTCGAGCCCGCCCCCGTCTCCGACATCGACCCCGACCCCGAGCCCTCCCCGCCCCGAGGCTTCGACGCCGTGGCCGAGGCCGTGCTCGGGGACGCGCCCGGCGCCGCCGACGCCTCCCCCTTCGCCGCGCACATCGTCCGGATCAACGAGGCCGTGGCACAGGGCCGTACCGCGGAGGCGGCGGAACGGGCGGAACGAGCCGTCGCGGAGGCGTCTGCCGTGCTGGGGCCGGAACACGCCGAGGTGCTCCGGATGCGTGAACTGGCCGCGTACATCGCCTACCTGGCGGGAGACCCTGCGCACGCCTTCCGGCTCTCCCTCGACGTGGCCCGTGCCCACCACCGCGCCCGGGCCACGGAGGCGGCGTACAGCAGCATCCACGGCGCGGCGACGGCCTGGCGTGCCGTACGCGACCCGGCCCTGGGACTCGACATGGGCCGGGACCTGCTCGGGTTGTGGACCGACCTGGCGGCCGGGGGCGGCCCGGCCGCCGAGGACGTCGAGGAGTTGGAGTCGGTCCGCGCCCGTATGGACCGCCTCGCCGCCCGTGCCGCCAGGCCGGTCGATCCGCACACCGGTTGACGCGCCCGGCCACCGACTCGGAACACCCGGCCACCGATTCGGAACACCCGGCCACCGATTCGGAACACCCGGCCACCGACTCGGAACACCCGGCCACCGACTCGGGGCAGGGTTCACCGCTCGGGGTACGAGATCACCTGTCGGGTTACGAGATCACCGGTCGAACCGGCGTCCTACTCCGACAGTTTCCACACCGCGTGCGCGACGGCGTCGCTGTTCCGGTCCAGCGCCGTGTCGTTGATGTTGGACGTGGTGTCGCAGGACGAGTGGTAGCAGCGGTCGAACGCCTGTCCGGCCGTACCGCCCCACTTGGCCACCTGTGCCGCGGTCTTGTAACGGCTCGCGCCCGTGAACAGCCCGCCCACCGGCACGCCCGCGCTCTTGAACGGAGCGTGGTCGGAGCGGCCGTCCCCCTCGGTCTCGATCTCGGTCGGGACGCCGAGGCCGGCGAAGTAGTCCTTGAAGGTCTTCTCGATCGCGGGGTCGTCGTCGTAGACGAAGTAACCGGCGTTGCGCGAGCCGATCATGTCGAAGTTCAGATAGCCGCTGATCTTGGCGCGGTTGGCGGCGGAGAGGGTGTTGACGTAGTACCGGGAGCCGACGAGCCCCAGCTCCTCCGCGCCCCACCAGGCGAACCGCAGATGCTTGGTCGGATGGTGTCCGGCCCGCGACACGGCGAGCGCGGTCTCCAGGACGGCCGCCGAGCCGGAGCCGTTGTCGTTGATGCCGGGACCCGACGAGACGCTGTCGAGGTGCGATCCGGCCATGACGACCTGGTTGGTGTCGCCGCCGGGCCAGTCGGCGATCAGGTTGTAGCCCGTTCTGCCGGAGGACGTGAACTGCTGGATGGTCGTCGTGTATCCGGCCGCGTCCAGCTTGGCCTTCACATAGTCGAGGGATGCCTTGTAGCCGGGACGGCCGTGCGCCCGGTTGCCGCCGTTGGCGGAGGCGATGGACTGCAGCTGGGTGAGGTGGGCCTTGACGCTCGCCAGGGATATGTCGGGAGCGGCGGCCGCCGAGGGCGCGGGAGCCGCTCCGGCTATGGATCCGCCGGTGAGCAGCAGAGCGGCGGCGACGGTACCCGCCGCCAGCGCGCGCCCGGAGAAGGGGAGCTTCATGTGGGGGGCTCCGAATTCCAGGGGGGATCCCCGCGGGGTGGCCGCGGGGATCCACGGTGAATGGGTGCCTGGATGGTGGAGCCGCTGCTGACTCTTCGTCAAGAGTTGTGTACGGGCGAGGAATTCACACGAGGAAGAGCGTGGGGGACGTCAGGCGCCCGGCCCGGCGCATCTCACTGCACGCAGAATTCGTTTCCCTCCGGATCCGCGAGCACGACCCACTCCCCGCCCGGCTCCTTCACCCGCCGCAGCACACTCGCTCCCAGCCCCTCCAACCGCTCGACCTCCGCCTCGCGTTCCCCCGCCGCCGCGTGCAGGTCCAGATGGAGCCGGTTCTTGACGCTCTTCGCCTCCGGCACCCGCTGGAACAGCAGCCGACGGCCCAGCCCGGTGCCACTGTCCTTGTCGTACGGGTCGTCCGGATGCCGTACGGCGACCAGGTCCCGGAAGGCGAGACGGGCGTGGAACTCGACTACGGCCTCCCGCGGCAGCGCACCGAGTTCCAGCAGCCGCTCGATCAGGGCGTTGTTGTCCTCGACCGCGTAGTGCAACGCCGCAGCCCAGAAGTCCGCCTGCGACTGGGGGTTGGCGCAGTCGATGACGAGCTTCCAGTGGAGGGGGGCCTCAGTCGCGTCGGGTGTCTGAGTCATACGACCACTCATATGCGGTTCGTGAGGGAGCCGCAACGAGAATCGCCGGTCCCTTCAGCGAGGACGCCCCGGTCTCACGCGTCCACCACGGCGGACGCCGGCTTCTCGACCTGAGGAGTGCTGAAACCCGCCACCCTGCTGCGCCGCGCGGCGCGCCACGCGTCCGCTGTCAGGAGCGTCAACGCCAGCCAGACCAGCGCGAACCCGGCCCACCTCTCGGCCGGCATCGCCTCGCGGAAGTACAGGACGCCGAGCAGGAACTGGAAGACCGGCGCCAGGTACTGCAGCAAGCCCAGCGTCGACAGCGGCACCCGTATCGCGGCCGCGCCGAAGCACACGAGCGGCAGGGCGGTGACGACACCGGTGGCGGCGAGCAGCGCCGCATGCCCCGGGCCCTGCGAGGTGAAGGTCGACTCACCCTGCGCCGACAGCCACCCCAGGTACGCCAGGGCGGGCAGGAACTGGATCGCGGTCTCCGCGGCCAGCGATTCGAAGCCGCCGAGGTTGACCTTCTTCTTCACCAGGCCGTACGTGGCGAAGGAGAAGGCGAGAACCAGGGAGATCCATGGCGGCCGGCCGTATCCGACGGTCAGCACGATCACCGCCGCGAACCCGACCCCGACCGCCGCCCATTGCGCGGGCCGCAGCCGTTCCTTCAGGAGCAGGACGCCCATGGCGATGGTGACGAGCGGATTGATGAAGTACCCGAGCGAGGCTTCCACCACATGGCCCGTGTTCACGGACCAGATGTACAGGCCCCAGTTGACGGTGATCACGGCCGCGGCCACGGCGACGAGCGCCAGCCGCCGCGGTTGGCGTATCAACTCGCCCGCCCAGGACCAGCGCCGCACAACGGCCAGCGCGACCGCCACCACGACGAGCGACCAGGTCATCCGATGGGCGAGGATCTCGATGGCTCCGGCGGGCTTGAGCAGGGGCCAGAAGAGGGGGACGAGCCCCCACATCCCGTAGGCCGCGATGCCGTTCAGCAGTCCCGCACGCCGCTCGCCCTGTGCCTTCCCGGCCACGGCCCCTCCCTTTCCGCGCTGATCCCGCCGCGCTGATCCCGCCGCGCTCGCACGGCGGCACGCTCGACGGTAACGCCGAGAGCCCCCGTGTGTCATGCCCGTATCGGCATACGGTCATGACACGTCGGGGGGCGGGGCGTCGGAGGGCCGACGACGGGCGCCGACCCGGGGCCACCTGCGGGAACGCCGGGTCTCAGCTCTTGAGCGCGGTCGAGATCGCCTCCGCCAGCGGGGTCGTCGGACGACCGGTCAGGCGGGACAGGTCACCGCTGTCGATGACCAGCTCACCCTTCTCGATGGAGGCGTCCACGCCGGCCAGGATCGCGGCGAGCGGTTCGGGCAGCCCCGCGCCGGTCAGGATGCCGGCGAAGGCCTCGACGGAGACGGCGTTGTCGGTGATCTCCCTACCGGTCTGCCGGCTCAGCTCGGCCGCGTACTCGGCGAAGCTCCAGGCGATGTCACCGCCCAGCTCGTACGTCTTGTTCTCGTGGCCCTCACCGGTCAGCACGGCCACGGCGGCGGCCGCGTAGTCGGCGCGGGACGCGGAGGAGACCCGGCCCTCGCCGGCGGCGTGGGTGACCGCGTCGTACTGCAGGACCGGGGCGAGGTTCTCGGTGTAGTTCTCGTGGTACCAGCCGTTGCGCAGCAGCGCGTACGGCAGGTCCGACTCCGTCAGGGCCTTTTCGGTGCCCCGGTGGTCGTCGGCGAGGGCGGCGGTCAGGCTGCCGGGGGCGCTGGTGTAGGCGAGCAGGGCGACGCCGGCGGCCTTGGCGGCGTCGATGACGACCTGGTGCTGGCCGACGCGGCCCTTGTCGAACTCGTTGCCGGATATGAGCAGCACCTTGTCACCGGCTGCGAACAGTCCCTCGAAGCTCGCGGGGGTGTTGTAGTCGGCGGTGGCGATCCTCACGCCGCGCTCGGCGAACCCGGTGGCCTTCTCGGGGTTGCGTACGACGGCGGTGACCTGGTCGGCCGGAACCTTCTCCAGCAGCTGCTCCACGACATGGCGGCCCAGGTTTCCGGTGGCTCCGGTGACGACGATGCTCATGGTCAGTACTCCTAGCGGGTGGACGGAGCACTAACGCTAAGAGCTGCGCTAACTATTGGAAAGTACCCACTTTGAAGTAAGGTACTGTCATGACGGTAAGTGGCGTGAGCGGCAGGACTACGGACAAGTACGCCCTCGGCGAGGGAATGTGCCCGCACCGGCAGGTCCTGGAGCACGTGACCAGCCGCTGGGGCGTCCTCGTGCTGATCGAACTGCTGGAGCGCCCCTATCGGTTCAGTGAACTGCGCCGCGCGATCGGCCGGGTCACCGAGAAGATGCTGACCCAGACGCTGCAGACGCTGGAGCGGGACGGCCTGGTCGACCGCGACGCCAAGCCCGTGATCCCGCCACGCGTCGACTACTCCCTGACGGAGCTCGGCCGCGAGGCGGCGGAGCAGGTACGCGAGCTGGCGCTGTGGACCGAGCGGCGGATGGCCCAGGTGCAGAGGTCGCGGAAGGCCTACGACGCACGCAGGAGCGGCTCCTGAACGGTGCGGGCCCGCAGCCGACGCAGCTCGCACAAGCCCGGGCGCCGAACGGCACCCGGGCTCGCACCCTTGTCGAACGGGCCGGTCAGCCGACGACCGTCCAGGTGTCCCCGCCCGCCAGCAACGCGGCCAGGTCCCCCTTGCCGTTCTGCTCGATCGCCGAGTCCAGCTGGTCCGCCATCTGGGTGTCGTACACCGGGCGGTCCACCGCTCGGAACACGCCGATCGGGGTGTGGTGCAGGGTGTCCGGATCGGCGAGCCGGGACAGGGCGAAGGCCGTGGTCGAGGACGCGGTGTGGGCGTCGTGGACGAGGATCTGCGACTCGTTCTCCGCTGTCACCGTGACGATCTTCAGGTCACCGGTCTGCGGATCGCGGACCACGCCCCGTGCGCCGTCCGCGCCGAAGCGGATCGGCTGCCCGTGCTCCAGGCGGATCACCGCCTCCTCGGCCTGCTGCTTGTCCTTGAGGACCTCGAAGGCCCCGTCGTTGAAGATGTTGCAGTTCTGGTAGATCTCGATCAGCGCCGTGCCCCGGTGGGCGGCCGCCTGGCGCAGGACCTCGGTGAGGTGCTTGCGGTCGGAGTCCACCGTGCGGGCCACGAAGGACGCCTCCGCGCCGATCGCGAGGGACACCGGGTTGAAGGGCGCGTCCAGCGAACCCATCGGCGTCGACTTGGTGATCTTTCCGACCTCGGAGGTCGGGGAGTACTGCCCCTTCGTCAGCCCGTAGATCCGGTTGTTGAACAGCAGGATCTTGAGGTTGACGTTGCGCCGCAGGGCGTGGATCAGATGATTGCCACCGATCGACAGCGCGTCGCCGTCGCCCGTGACCACCCACACGCTCAGATCCCGCCGCGACGCGGCGAGGCCGGTCGCGATCGCCGGCGCGCGCCCGTGGATGGAGTGCATTCCGTACGTGTTCATGTAGTACGGGAAGCGCGACGAACAGCCGATGCCCGAGACGAAGACGATGTTCTCCCTGGCCAGGCCCAGCTCCGGCATGAAGCCCTGGACCGCGGCGAGGATCGCGTAGTCACCGCAGCCGGGGCACCAGCGCACTTCCTGATCGGACTTGAAGTCCTTCATGGACTGGCGGGCCTCGGCCTTGGGGACGAGCGAGAGCGCCTCGATCGTGCCCGTGCCTTCCGTGGACGTCTCAGCCATCGATGGCCTCCTTGAGCGCCTTGGCGAGCTGTTCCGCCTTGAACGGCATGCCGTTTACCTGGTTGTACGAGTGGGCGTCCACCAGATACTTCGCCCGGACCAGAGTGGCGAGCTGCCCCAGGTTCATCTCGGGGATCACCACCTTCTCGTAGCGTCCGAGTACCACGCCCAGGTTGCGCGGGAACGGGTTCAGATGGCGCAGATGCGCCTGCGCGATCGACTCGCCCGCGTTGCGCAGGCGGCGGACCGCGGCGGTGATCGGGCCGTACGTCGATCCCCAGCCCAGCACGAGCGTCTTCGCCCCGTGCGGGTCGTCGACCTCGACGTCCGGGACGTCGATACCGTCGATCTTGGCCTGGCGGGTGCGGACCATGAAGTCGTGGTTGGCGGGGGCGTAGGAGATGTTGCCCGTGCCGTCCTCCTTCTCGATGCCCCCGATCCGGTGCTCCAGACCCGGCGTGCCCGGCACCGCCCACGGCCGGGCGAGGGTCTGCGGGTCCCTCTTGTACGGCCAGAAGACCTCGCTGCCGTCCTCAAGCGTGTGGTTCGGTCCCTGTGCGAACTGCACGGTCAGGTCCGGCAGCTCGTCCAGCTCCGGGATCCGCCAGGGCTCCGAGCCGTTGGCCAGGTAGCCGTCGGAGAGCAGCATGACCGGGGTGCGGTACGTCAGCGCGATCCGCGCCGCCTCCAGCGCGGCGTCGAAGCAGTCCGCCGGCGTCTGGGGGGCGACGATCGGCACCGGCGCCTCCCCGTTGCGGCCGTACATCGCCTGGAGCAGGTCCGCCTGCTCGGTCTTGGTCGGCAGGCCGGTCGAGGGGCCGCCGCGCTGGATGTCCACGATCAGCAGCGGCAGCTCCAGCGAGACGGCGAGCCCGATGGTCTCCGACTTCAGGGCCACGCCGGGGCCGGACGTCGTGGTCACGGCGAGCGAGCCGCCGAAGGCCGCGCCCAGCGCCGCGCCGATGCCCGCGATCTCGTCCTCGGCCTGGAAGGTCCGTACGCCGAAGTTCTTGTGCCGGCTCAGCTCGTGCAGGATGTCCGAGGCCGGGGTGATCGGGTACGAGCCCAGGAACAGCGGCAGGTCCGCCTGGTGAGACGCCGCGATCAGCCCGTAGGACAAGGCGAGGTTCCCGGAGATGTTCCGGTAGGTGCCGACCGGGAAGGCCGTGGTCGCCGGGGCGATCTCGTACGAGACGGCGAAGTCCTCGGTCGTCTCGCCGAAGTTCCAGCCCGCGTGGAAGGCGGCGATGTTGGCGGCCGCGATGTCCGGCTTCTTGGCGAACTTCGACTTCAGGAACTTCTCGGTGCCCTCGGTCGGCCGGTGGTACATCCAGCTCAGCAGGCCCAGCGCGAACATGTTCTTGCTGCGCTCGGCCTCCTTGCGGGTGAGGTCGAACTCCTTCAGTGCCTCCACCGTGAGGGTGGTCAACGGCACGGGGTGCAGGCTGTAGCCGTCGAGCGAGCCGTCCTCCAGAGGTGAGGTGTCGTAGCCCACCTTCTGCATCGCCCGCTTGGTGAACTCGTCCGTGTTGACGATGATCTCCGCGCCGCGCGGCAGGTCGGCGATGTTGGCCTTCAGGGCCGCCGGGTTCATCGCCACCAGCACGTTCGGCGCGTCACCGGGCGTCAGGATGTCGTGGTCGGCGAAGTGCAGCTGGAAGGAGGACACGCCCGGCAGGGTTCCGGCGGGGGCGCGGATCTCGGCCGGGAAGTTCGGCAGGGTGGACAGATCGTTGCCGAAGGACGCGGTTTCCGAAGTGAAGCGGTCGCCGGTGAGCTGCATACCGTCGCCCGAGTCCCCCGCGAAACGAATGATCACCCGGTCCAGCCGGCGGACGTCCTTCGTCCCCACCGGTTTGCGCTGCTCTCCCACGACGGCTTCGTCGGCCTGCTCCGCTGGGCTACTGACCTGGCTGGTCACTGAACTGGACCTCCCTAGAGGCGGTGTCTGGGCATGGCCTTCCCGCAAGCCTTCCCAGGATCAACCCTACGTCCGCAAAGGTCGCCCTCCCCGGGCCATTCGCATGACGGACATGGATCCGAGACGTTCCCCCGACCTGACTTGTCATGATCTACGCCCCCCGGCGCTCCTTGGAAAGACGCTCCCCGCCCGGGGTTCGGTTGCCGTCCCCGTCCGCGTTCGGCGGACGGGGTGCGACCGCCGCGGGAGCGTTCCCCCATTCGACTGACACGGTGTCAGACCTTCAGGAGTTCAGATAAGTGAGCACCGCCAGTACCCGCCGGTGGTCCCCGTCGCTCGGGGACAGCCCGAGCTTCAGGAAGATGTTGCTCACGTGCTTCTCGACGGCCCCGTCGCTCACCACCAGCTGCCGGGCGATCGCGGAATTGGTCCGCCCCTCGGCCATCAGCCCCAGCACCTCCCGCTCTCTCGGCGTGAGCCCCGCGAGCACGTCCTGCTTGCGGCTGCGGCCCAGGAGCTGGGCGACGACCTCCGGGTCGAGGGCCGTCCCGCCACGGGCGACCCGCACGACCGCGTCCACGAACTCCCGTACCTCCGCCACGCGGTCCTTGAGCAGATAGCCGACCCCCCGGCTTGAGCCGGCCAGCAGTTCGGTGGCGTACCGCTCCTCCACGTACTGCGACAGGACGAGTACCCCGAGACCGGGGTGTGCCTTGCGCAGCTGTACGGCCGCCCGCACGCCCTCGTCCGTGTGGGTCGGCGGCATCCGTACGTCCGCCACCACCACGTCCGGCAGCTCGCCCTGCGCGTCCAGCTCCGTGATGGTCTTGATCAGCGCGTCGCCGTCGCCCACCCCCGCCACGACCTCGTGCCCACGGTCGGTCAGCAGCCGGGTCAGCCCCTCCCTGAGAAGCACCGAATCCTCGGCGATGACCACACGCACCCTGTCTTCCACGATCCTCGGCCCCCCGAGCCTTGGCGTTCGGCCGAGCGTCTCCCGGCCCTGTCGTCCCTCGCGCCCTCAGTATCCCGCGATCGACTCGTCGCCACCGGGCCTGTGGAAAACCCGCCGAACCACGTCCGAGAACACGGCCACGAGACGCTTCGCGGCGCATGCCCGGGGAGCACCGGGGGCTTCCGGGGGCGGGAGGGGGGCGCCGGGGGAGGGCAGGAGGTCCCGGGGGACGGGAGAAGGGGAGGCGAGAGGGACCGGGAGGGGCCAGAGGGACCGGGTGGAACCAGAGGGACCGGGAGGAACCAGAGGGACCGGGAGGGGCCGGGAGGGCTCAAGGGGCGGAAGAGAGGACGGAGGACGGGAGCAGGTGGCCGAGAGAAGAAAACACGATGCCGTGCCTCGCCCCCGATCCGCTCGCGTCGCAGGCGGATCGGGGGCGCGGCACGGCCGACGGCAGCGGCCCGGCTACACCGTCCGCCAAGGCAGTTCCGCCGTCACCCGTGTGGGCCCGCCGACCGGCGAATCCACCACGAGGATGCCGTCCACCGCGTCCAGCCGCTCGGCCAGCCCCGCCAACCCCGAGCCGTCGGCGGAGCCGGCGCCGCCGATGCCGTTGTCCACGACCTGGAGCATCAGCCGGTTCTCCACCCGCCACACGTCCACTGCGGCCCAGGTGGCCCGCGAGTGCTTGCTGATGTTCTGCAGCAGCTCGGAGACGGTGAAGTAGGCGATGCCCTCGATCGCCGGTACCGGCCGCTCGTTCTCCAGGTCCACGGTCACCTCCACCGGCACCGTGCAGCGCGAGGCGACCGCCGACAGGGCGGCGTCCAGGCCGCGGTCGGTCAGGACGGCCGGATGGATGCCGCGGGCCAGGTCCCGCAGTTCCTGCAATGCCGTCTTCACCTCGCCGTGCGCCTCGTCCACCATGCGCGCCGCCGCCCGCGGATCCTCCGCCAGCTTCTCCTTCGCCAGGCCGAGATCCATGGCCAGGGCCACCAGCCGGGCCTGCGCGCCGTCGTGCAGGTCGCGCTCGATGCGCCGCAGGTCGGCCGCCGCCGTATCGACCACCACACCCCGGTCGGACTCCAGCTCCACCACGCGCGTGGCCAGCCGCGACGGGCCGAGCAGACCGTGCACCAGCACCCGGTCGACCATGGTCAGCGCCCGCACGATCCACGGTGTGGCCAGCGTGAACAGAAGTCCGACCAGCGCGGTCACGGTGATCTCGAAGGGGTTGTCGAGATAGATGTGGTGCGTCTCGTCGCCGTAGAGCTGAAGGCCGTCCTGACCGGCCCACACCGGGAACACCCAGAACCACAGCGGATACGTCAGCAGTGCCCAGCCGTACGCCCACACGTTCACCGCGACCACGAAGGAGAACGTCGCCCATGGCAGGTGCAGCACCGCGTACAGCAGACTCCGCCAGGACGTCCCGCTCTTCAGTACGGCACCCATCCACGCCATGAAGCCGCGCCTGCGCATCCGCAGCGGCTCCGGGTCGGCCACGTCCAGGCGCAGCAGCGCACGCGCGCGTGCCCGCTCCAACGCTCCCAGCCCGCGGCAGCCGGCGAGGCCCGCCGCCAGCACCGGCACGCCCAGGAAGGTCACGAGGAGGCCCGCCCCCAGCGACACCATCGTGACGCCGTACACGAACAGCACGATGCTGATCGGCAGGCTCAGCAGCACGTACCCGAACTCCCGCCAGCTACGGGCCTCGAACGGCGCCCGCAGTCCGGCCGGCAGCCGGTGCCGCCGCTCGCCGCCGTGCTCGGGGAGGCCGCGCTCGGGGAAGCCGAGCCCGTGCCCGTAGCCCTGTCCGTACTCCGTGGCCATCGGCGTCGTCCTGTCTCCTCGTCCCGTCAGCCCCGCCGCTGCCGGGGCTGTGCCGTCGTATCTCCACCCTCTTCGACCGCAGGTCCGCGGACCATGGAGGCCGTCGGCGTCTCGAACGGGGGGTTTTCCCTACCCCCGCCCGGTGGCGCGGTCCCGCCAGGGCAGTTCCGCCGTCACCGTCGTGGGGCCGCCCTGGGGAGAGTCGACGACGAACAGGCCGTCCACGGCGCCCAGCCGGTCGGCAAGCCCGCGCATGCCCGTACCGCCGTCGAGACTCGCCCCGCCACGGCCGTCGTCCCGTACCTGGATGAGCACCCGGTCGTCCGACCGCCACACGTCCACCGAGGCCGACTTCGCCCCGCTGTGCTTGCTGACGTTCTGCAGCAGCTCGGAGACGGTGAAGTAGGCGATGCCCTCGATCGCCGCGACCGGCCTGGCCGGCAGGTCCACGGTCACCTTCACCGGCACCGTGCAGCGCGAGGCGACCGCCGACAGGGCGGCGTCCAGGCCGCGGTCGGTCAGGACGGCCGGATGGATGCCGCGCGCCAGGTCCCGCAGCTCCTGCAGCGCGAGCTTCACCTCGCCGTGCGCCTCCTCGACCATGACCGCCGCCGAGTCGGGATCCTCCAGCAGCTTCTCCTTGGCCAGGCCCAGCCCCATGGCGAGGTTGACCAGGCGGGCCTGCGCGCCGTCATGCAGGTCGCGCTCGATGCGCCGCAGGTCGGCCGCCGCCGTATCGACGACGACCCCCCGGTCCGACTCCAGCTCGGCGATACGGCGCTCCAGCTCGTCGGAGGGCGACAGCAGGCCGCGCACCATCGCCCGGTCCGCGTTGGCCAGGCCCCGTGCGATGAACGGCAGCACCGGCCACAGCACGAACAGCGACGTCAGCGTGATGGTGAAGGTGAGGACGCCCCAAGGCAGCCGGATGAAGTCGTACAGCATCGTCCGCCAGCCCACCGGGTCCTTCAGCGCCAGCCACAACTGCGGGAACAAACCGTCCCTGCCGCCGCGCAACGGCAGCGGGCTCGGTTCGTCCACCCGCACCCCGAGCAGCGCACGCGCGCGTGCGCGCTCCAGCTTGCCCAGCCGCCGCGCGCCCATCAGTCCGGCTGCGAGGATCGGGAAGCCGATCACCGTGAGCGTCAGGAAGGCGCCGGTGAACAACACGGTGACGACGTAGACGAAGCCGACCAGCGACGACGGAAGGTTCGCCAGGAGGTGCGCGATCTCCTTCCAGGTGTGCCGGTCATAGGCGAAACGGACGGGCGGCAGCGCAGGCCGCTCACTGTCGGGCCGCCCTGAGGCGTCCCGCGAAGGGCTGGGGCGTTCGGTCATATGGGTCAGCGTGCCGCGCGGTGCGCCGCCGCGCCATGAGGAGGGCCGCCCACGTCCGAGGGGGGAAATCCCCACCCCGCGCGGCAGACCTGCGTCGGCCGGCGGACCGGCCTGGCGGCGGGCCGTCGGATCTCGACGGCATCTCAAGGCGTGACGGGCTGCTTACGGTGTCTTTAGCAGGGCCTAGACTCCCGTGCGTACAGATCGTCGAACAGCGGTGTTCACCAGATCACAGGTCGCAGGACACTGGTCCCAGGACCGGTCCTGGGACATCGGTCACGAGGTCCACGAAGTCAGGGAGCGAGGGGCGGACGTGTCGGAACAGACCGTCGTCGTCACGGCGGCTGCGCATGACGTCGTCGTCGCGGCGGACTACTTCCAGTCCTACTCGGTCGTCGGACTGCTCGCCGTCATCGGCGTGCTGTTCGTCGCCGTCGCCTTCGGGGCGGGCCGCCTGCTGCGTCCCGTGGTCCCCACACCCGAGAAACTCCTGACGTACGAGTGCGGCGTCGACCCGGTCGGCGAGGGCTGGGCCCACACCCAGGTCCGCTACTACGTCTACGCCTTCCTGTACGTCATCTTCGCCATCGACTCGATCTTCCTCTTCCCCTGGGCGACCGTCTTCGCCGACCCCGGGTACGGCGCGACCACGCTCGTCGAGATGTTCGTCTTCCTCGGCTTCCTGGCCGTGGGCCTGCTCTACGCATACAAGAAGGGCGTCCTGGCATGGACGTGACGCCAGACACCAACGAGCAGCCGGTTCTGCTGCCGGAGCCGAAGCGGCTGGGCGCGCTCGCACGCCTCGCCCCCGAGCCGATGAAGGTGATCCTCAACTGGGGCCGCCGTTACTCGCTCTGGGTCTTCAACTTCGGCCTCGCCTGCTGCGCGATCGAGTTCATCGCCGCGTCGATGGCCCGTCACGACTTCATCCGCCTCGGCGTGATCCCCTTCGCGCCCGGCCCCCGGCAGGCCGACCTCATGGTCGTCTCGGGCACGGTGACGGACAAGATGGCCCCGGCGGTGAAGCGCCTGTACGAGCAGATGCCCGAGCCGAAGTACGTCATCTCCTTCGGCGCCTGCTCCAACTGCGGCGGCCCGTACTGGGACTCCTACTCCGTGACCAAGGGCGTCGACCAGATCATCCCGGTGGACGTCTACGTCCCCGGCTGCCCGCCGCGCCCCGAGGCCCTGCTCCAGGGAATCCTGAAGCTCCAGGAGAAGATCGCGCGGGAGTCGCTCGGGGAGCGGTACGCGAACGACGCCGCCCGCCCCTCCACGGCGGCGCTGCAGAGCGGCCTGGTGCAGGCTCCGACGACACCGGGTGCCGTCGGCACGGACAGCAGCACCCACGGCACCGGAGCGGAGGAGGCCGGACGATGACGACGACCGGCTGGCTGCCCGCCCCCGTGGAGGAACTCTTCGGCCCGCAGGCCACGGCCGAGGAGTCGTACGACGTCCTGACCGTCGACGTACCCCCGACCTCCTGGCTCGCGGCACTCGGGACGGCCCGCGACGAACTGGGCTGCACCTACTTCGACTGGCTGAGCGCGGTCGACGAACCGGGCACCGGCTTCCGCGTCGCCGCCCATGTCGCGGCCCTGTCCCCGGTACGGCGCCTGCTGGTCCGTACGACGGTCCCGCACGAGGCGCCGACGCTGCCCTCCGCGGTGGACGTCTACGCCGGCGCGGCCTGGCACGAACGCGAGACGCACGAGATGTTCGGCGTCGACTTCGCCGACCATCCTGCTCTGGACCACCTGCTGCTCCCGGACAACTTCGAGGGCCACCCCCTGCGCAAGGACTTCGTCCTCGCGGCCCGCGTGGCCAAGGCGTGGCCCGGCGCGAAGGAGCCGGGCGAGTCGGAGCACGGCGGCCCCAAGCGCCGCCAGATGCTGCCCCCCGGCGTTCCCGACCCCAACGACTGGGGCCCTCTGAAGGGCCAGCTGCCCCCTGCCCCGGCCCGCCCGGCCAGAGGTGCGGCTCGCGCAACCGGCGAACGCCCGGCCCGAGCGGCCGGCGAGCGTCCGGTGCGGCGGGCACGTACGGCCGCGGAGGGCTCGGCCAGCCAGTCGGGTGCTTCGGCCCCGTCGGGTGCTTCGGCCCAGTCGGCTGCTTCGGCTGGGGGTGGGGCGCCTGGAGCCTCGGCGGCGGGGGAGCGTCCGGTGCGGCGGGCGCGTACGGCGGCGGAGGGCTCGGCGAGCCAAGGCGCCGGCGCGGAAGCAGCGCCCTCGACGCAGGCGCCCTCGACGCAGCCGTCTGCATCCGCTGAGGGCACCGGCACGCCGCCGGAGCCGTCTATCTCCCCGGCAACGCCTCGGCGTGCGAGGAGTGCGAGCGAGGGTTCGTCCTCACAGCGCCCCGGCTCGGGCACCGCCCCGGCCGGTCCTCGCCGATCCCGGAGCGCTTCGCAGGGTTCGGCGAGCCAGCGGGCCGCGTCCGACTCGACGTTGGACGGTGCTGAGGCATCGGCTGGCGGTGAGACATCGACCGACGCGGCGACTGCTGGCACGACCGGCGAAGCCGCACCGCCCGCGCGCCCCTCCGCTGCGAAGTCCCCCGAGGCCCCTCGCAGCCCGGACGCCCCGTGGCACCACGCCCGCCCGGCCTTCGACGAGACGGCCTCTGAGACGGCCTCCCAGCGAGCAGCCGACCCCGAGCCGGGGACTCAGCTCAAGCCGGAGGCCCAGCCCGAGCCGGACACTCAGCTCACGCCGGAGACTCAGCCCAAGCCGGGGACTCAGCCCAAGCCGGGGACTCAGCCCAAGCCGGGGACCCAGCTCAAGCCGGAGGCCCAGCTCAAGCCGGAGGCCCAGCCCAAACCGGAGGCCCAGCCCGAGTCGAAGCCGGAGCCCGAGTCAAAGCCCGAGACCGACCAGGCAGCCCCCGAGGACGAAGACCTCGCAACGCCCACGGACGGCCCGAGCGACCGCCGGACCGACGACCGCACCGACCCCACAGGAGGCCCGCAGTGAACGACGCGCTCGACGTCACCCTGCGACTCCTGATCGTCTTTGTCGTCTTCCTCACCTTCCCCCTGCTCATCGGCCAGACCGAGCACAAGGTGATGGCCCATATGCAGGGCCGGCTCGGCCCGATGTACGCCGGCGGCTTCCACGGCTGGGCTCAGCTCGTCGCCGACGGCGTGAAGTTCGCGCAGAAGGAGGACGTCGTCCCCGCCGGCGCGGACCGCCGCATCTTCCAGCTCGCGCCCGCCGTGGCCCTCCTCCCCTACCTGCTCGTCCTGCTCGCCATCCCCATCGGGCCGGGTGAGGGCGCGGTCGGCGAAGTCATCGACGCCGGCATCTTCTTCGTCCTGGCGGTCATGGGCGTAGGCGTCCTCGGTTCGCTCATGGCCGGGTGGGCCTCCGCCAACAAGTTCTCCCTCCTGGGCGGCCTGCGCACCGCCGCCCAGCTGCTCGCCTACGAACTCCCGATGCTGCTGACCGCCGCCTCCGTGGCGATGGCGGCCGGCACCGTGTCGCTGCCCGGCATCCTGGAGGCCTTCGAGTGGTGGTGGCTGCCCTGGCAGATCGTCGGCGCGATCGTCTTCTTCGTCGCCGGCCTCGCCGAACTCCAGCGGCCGCCCTTCGACATGCCCGTCGCCGACTCGGAGATCATCTTCGGCGCGTACACCGAGTACACGGGCCTGCGTTTCGCTCTCTTCCTCCTCGCCGAGTACGCCGGAATCGTTGTCCTGTGCGGCCTGACCACCGTTCTCTTCCTGGGCGGCTGGCACGGTCCCTGGGGCGCCGACGGCCTCGGCTGGGTCTGGACCCTGCTGAAGACCGCCGTCCTCGCCTTCATCGTGATCTGGCTCCGTGTCACGTACCCCCGCCTGCGCGAGGACCAGCTCCAAAAGCTCTCCTGGACTCTCCTCGTCCCTCTCTCCCTCGCCCAGATCGCTCTCACCGGCGTCGTCAAGGTGGTGATCCAGTAACCATGGCCCCCATTCCTGGCAGTGGCCTGGCCAAGGGCCTGGCCGTCACCCTCCGCACGATGACGAAGAAGTCCGTCACCGCGCAGTACCCGGACACCCAGCCCGATCTGCCGCCCCGCACCCGCGGAGTGATCGGCCTGTTCGAGGAGAACTGCACGGTCTGCATGCTGTGCGCCCGCGAGTGCCCGGACTGGTGCATCTACATCGACTCCCACAAGGAGACGGTCCCGGCGGCGACCCCCGGCGGACGGGAGCGCAGCCGCAACGTCCTCGACCGCTTCGCCATCGACTTCTCCCTGTGCATGTACTGCGGTATCTGCATCGAGGTCTGTCCTTTCGACGCCCTGTTCTGGTCTCCGGAGTTCGAGTACGCCGAGACCGACATCCGCGACCTCACCCACGAGCGCGACAAGCTCCGCGAGTGGATGTGGACCGTCCCGGCCCCGCCCGCCCTCGACCCCGGCGCGGAGGAGCCCAAGGAGATCGCCACCGCCCGCAAGGCCGCCGAGAAGTTGGCAGCCCAGCGGCAGGACGCGGCCGCCGCACCCGCCACCCCCACGGAGACCGAGCCGCACGCCGAGCAGCAGGCCCGCGCTGCCGAGCAGCCCACCCGGCCGGCGGGGGAGTCCCAGCAGCAAACGGACCAGCCGAGGCAGGAGGGCCGGGAATGACCCTCGCCACAACCGCGGGCCTTCTCGCGGGGGGCCCGACCACCAGGGCCGCCACCGAAACCCACGGCTTCCTCTCCCCGACCGGGGTGGAGATCGCCTTCCTTCTCGTCGGCCTGGTCACCTTCGGCGCCGCGCTGGTCACCGTCACCACCCGACAACTCGTGCACGCCGCCCTGTGGCTGGTGGTCACGCTCGGCGGCCTCGCCGTGGAGTACCTCCTGCTCACCGCCGAGTTCATCGCCTGGGTGCAGGTCCTCATCTATGTCGGTTCCGTCGTCGTCCTCCTCCTGTTCGGTCTGATGCTCACCAGGGCACCGATCGGCCGTTCCCCGGACGCCGACTCCGGCAACCGCTGGGCCGCCCGCGCCGTGGCCCTGGCGTCCGCGGCCACCCTCGTCTGGGTCGTGGTCGACGCCTTCCGCGCGACGTGGATCGACCTCGACGGTCCCGCCGCGGGCTCCACGAAAGCCACCGGCGAGAGCCTCTTCCAGAACTGGGTCCTCCCCTTCGAGGGCCTCTCCGTCCTGCTCCTCGCCGCACTGGTCGGCGCGATCGTCCTGTCCCGCAAGGCGAAGGCGGAGTCGAGCTCTCCCCCTGTGAACTCCCGGGCGGTGACCGGGAGTTCCCCATCCGTCCCGGATTCCCGGAATCACCCGATCGGGCGAAACGGAGCGTCCGAGGGAACTGAGTCGGCCGAGCAGGAAGGCGCCCGCTGATGCACCTTGCCTATCCCGCCGTCCTCTCCGCCCTCCTCTTCTGCACCGGCCTGTACGGCGTCCTCGCCCGCCGCAACGCGATCCTGGTCCTGATGTCGGTCGAGCTGATGCTCAACGCCGTCAACCTCAACCTGGTCGCCTTCGACGTCTGGCTCAGCAAGGCCGCCGAGGAGACCCTGCACTCCGGCCAGGCACTGACCCTCTTCACGATCACCATCGCCGCCGCCGAGATCGGCATCGGCCTGGCGATCGTCCTCGCCGTTCACCGCAACCGCGGCACCTCGGACATCGACAGACTCCGCGACACCGCCGAAGGTCACGACTCCGACGGCGCCGACCACGACGCCCTGACAGCCGGACAGGCCGAGAAGGCTGAGGCCACCGCGTGACCACGACCACCCTCGCCGTACTGGTCCCCCTCCTGCCGTTCCTGGGCGCCGCGACCGGCCTGCTCCTGGGCCGCACGGCCCCCGGCTTCGTGCGCCCGCTGGCCGTCCTGCCGACGCTCGCGGCCCTCGTGCTCGCCGCGGTGGTCGCCGTGCGCCAGGGCGGTGACCAGGCGATCAACGCCGCCACCGAACTCACGCCCACCGGCTCGGTCCCGATCGAGCTGGCCCTGCACATCGACGGCTTCGCCGCACTCGTCGCCGTCCTCGTCGGCGTCGTCGCCACCTGCGTGCAGATCTACTCGACGGGCTACCTGCGCGAGGACCCGCGCTATCCCTCGTACGCCGCGCTCGTCTCCTTGTTCACCTCCGCGATGCTGCTCGTCGTCTACTCCGGCGACCTCATGGTGCTGCTGGTCGGCTGGGAGATCATGGGCATCTGCTCGTACTTCCTGGTCGGCCACTACTGGGAGACGCCGGAGGCCCGGGCCGCCTCCATCAAGGCGTTCCTGGTGACCAAACTCGGTGATGTCCCCTTCCTCATCGGACTCTTCGCCCTGGCCACCGACGCCGGGTCCTTCCGCATCACGAAGATCCTCGGCGCCGTCACGAGCGGCGGACTCGACCACCCGACCGTGATCGCGCTGCTGCTTCTCGCGGGTGTCGCGGGCAAGTCGGCGCAGTTCCCGCTGCACACCTGGCTCCCCGACGCGATGGCGGGTCCCACGCCCGTCTCCGCGCTGATCCACGCCGCGACGATGGTCGCCGCCGGCGTCTACTTCATCGCTCGTCTCCTTCCGGTCTTCGAGGCCTCCCAGGCCGCGATGATCGTTCTCGCCGTCATGGCCGCGGTCACGATGGCGGGTTCCGGCCTCGCCGCACTCGCCCAGGACGACATCAAGCGGGTCCTCGCCTACTCGACGATCGGTCAGCTCGGCTACATGACCGGCGCCCTCGCGGTCGCCGACCGCGGTGCCGCCGTCTTCCACCTCCTCTCGCACGGTGCCTTCAAGGCCCTGCTGTTCCTCGCGGCCGGCGTGATCATCCACGCCTCGGGCACCAACTCGCTGGCTGCCATGTCCCGCATGAGCCACCTGCGCGACCGTGTCCCCGACGCCTTCTGGACCATGACCGTGGCCCTCCTCGCGCTGGCCGCGATCCCGCCGTTCAGCGGCTTCTTCTCCAAGGAGTCCGTCCTCGGCGCAGCCGAGCACGCCGCCACCGGCCACGCCGAGAACGTCCCGGGTGCCGCGGGCTGGACCGTCCTGGTCGCAGGCGTGGTCACCGCCCTGCTCACCGCCGCCTACGCGACGCGCCTGTGGCTGCTGGCCTTCCGCGGGCGGGGCGCCGAGGCCCCTGACCACGGCAGGCAGCCGCTGACCATGACCGTGGTGCTGTGGGTGCTCGCGGTCCCCTCCCTCGCCGTCGGCGCACTCGCCTACCGTGTGCTGCCGGACTGGTTCGACGGCCGTGACCTCGCCCCGACTCTCACCACCTCCGTCCTGGGTACGGGTATGGCCCTCATCGGTGGCATCGCCACCTACGCGGCCTGGCGCCACACCACCTCCCTCGCGGCCCGCGTACCGCTGGGTGCGGTCGCCGCCCATCCCGAGGGCGACGCCGCCCAGGTCGAGGCGGAGGCCATCGCCAGCCATGCGCCCGTGTACGGGGGAGTGGCCTACGCCCCCGACCCCGCGGACCCGGGGCGAGTGCTGCTCGGACCGCTGCACCGGCACGCCGCTGTCGGCTTCCACCTCGACGCCGTGTACCGGGCGCTGTTCGTCCGCCCGGTCCAGGGCGGCGCGAGTCTCGTCCGGTTCCTCGACCGCGAGGTCGTCGACACCTACGTACGCGGCGCGGGCGCCCTACCCCGCTGGCTCGGCATCGCCGTACGGCGGGCCCAGACCGGCAATGTGCAGACCTATGTGAGCGCGCTGCTCGCCGGCACCGTCGTCCTGGCGGTCGCCGTCGTCCTCGTCGCCACGGGAGCGTGAGCAGGCGTGATCGATATCAACGAGTCCGTGATGCAGTTCCTTCTGGCGTTCGTGGTCGTCGGCCCGCTCCTCGGCGCGGCCGCCGCCCTCCTGCCGGCCCCGCCAGGGCTGAAGGGGAAGTCGCCCGAGCAGGCCGTGCTCCGGCACGGCGTCACCGTCACCGGCGCGATCCTCGCCGCGGCGATCGTCCTCGCGCTCGGCTTCGACCACGACCAGCCGTCGAAGATGCAGGCCAGCACGGACATCAGCTGGATCCCCGCACTCGACGTGCGCATCCACCTCGGCATCGACGGCATCTCCCTCCCCCTGCTGGTCCTGACCGCGCTGCTGACCTTCCTCTGCGCGCTCTACTCCTACTTCAAGATGCCCGCGGGCCCGACCCCGAAGGCCTTCGTCGCACTGCTGCTCGTCCTTGAGTCCGGCACCCTCGCCACCTTCGCCGTCCTCGACCTGCTGCTCTTCTTCCTCGCCTTCGAGATGGTCCTGATCCCGATGTACTTCCTCATCGCCCGCTGGGGCGGCGAGGGCCGGGCCGAGGCCGCCTGGAAGTTCATCCTCTACACGCTGCTCGGCTCCGTGGTCATGCTGCTCGGCCTGCTCCTGATCGGCATCAAGGCGGGCACGTTCGACATGGTGGCACTCGCCACTGACAACGGCCGCCCGCTGTCCGCATCCGTACAGGTCATCGCCGTTCTGGCGATCGGACTGGGGCTCGCGGTCAAGACCCCGATGTGGCCGTTGCACAGCTGGCTGCCGGATGCACACACCGCCGCGCCGACCGTCGGGTCGGTGCTGCTGGCCGGTGTACTGCTCAAGATGGGAACGTACGGGTTCGTCCGTATTCTCCTACCGATCGCTCCCGACGGCTTCGCCGATTTCGCCCCCTACCTCGCCGCCTTCGCCGTCGTCGGGATCATCTACGGATCCCTGGCGTGCCTCGCGCTCGCCCGGCAGGGCGCGAAGGGCGACCTCAAGCGCCTCATCGCGTACTCGTCCGTCGGCCACATGGGCTTTGTGCTGCTCGGCATCGCCACGATGACCCCGACCGGCCTGAACGGCGCCCTCTTCGCCAACATCGCCCACGGCCTGATCACCGGCCTGCTCTTCTTCCTGGTCGGCGCGCTGAAGGACCGTACGGGCACGACCGACCTCGACGCCCTCGCCGAACAGACCGGGGCCGCCCTGTACGGCAAGGCGCCTCGCCTCGGCGGCCTGCTCGCCTTCGCGGCGGTCGCCTCGCTCGGGCTGCCGGGTCTGGCCGGGTTCTGGGGGGAGATGCTCGCGCTGTTCGGGGCGTTCGAGCCCGCCGACGGCCTCAGCCGTCCGGCTTTCCTGACGTTCATGGCGATCGGCGTTCTCGGCACCCTGCTGACCGCTGCGTACATGCTCGTCGTGGTCCGCCGCGTCTGCATGGGCGCGGTCCCGCAGGACGGCCCGAACCTCGCCGACGTGCAGACCTACGAGTTCGCGGCCTGGACGCCGCTCGTCGCCCTCACCGTCGTCGCCGGACTGTGGCCGAAAACCCTCCTCGGCCTGACCGACCCGGCCGTGCAGCAGCTCCTCGCAGGAGGTTCCCGATGAGCGCCCTGGCCCAGCCGCTCGCCGAGTCCGTGGTCCAGTCCGTCGACTGGCTCGCCATCGCGCCGCCCACCGTCGCGGCGGTCGTGGCACTCGTCGTCCTCGTCGCCGACCTGTTCGTCGCGGAGTCCAAGAAGGCCCTGCTCGGCTGGGTGTCCGTCGTGGGCCTGGCCGCCTCCGCGCTCCTGCTGCTGCCCCTCCTGGACGGCGACCGCGCCACCTTCTGCCTCACCGGCGATCCCGGAGTCTGCAGCTACACGGCCGACCGCTTCACTCTCGTCATCCAGTTCCTGGTCCTCGGTGGCGCCCTGCTCGCGGCCCTCCTGTCGGTCACGGCCCTCAAGGATGCCGACAAGGAGCTTCCCGAAGGGGAGTTCTGGTTCCTGCTGCTCTCCTCCGCAGCCGGAGCCGCCCTCCTGCCGGCCTCACGGGATCTGGCGACCCTCATCGTCGCCCTCGAAGTCGCCTCGCTCCCCGCCTTCGCCCTCGTCGGCCTGCGCCATGGCGACCGCAAGTCCTCGGAAGCGGCACTGAAGTTCTTCCTGTCCTCGGTCACCGCGACCGCGGTCAGCCTCATGGGCATCAGCTTCGTGTACGCCTCCACGGGCACCCTCTACCTCACCCAGATCGCCGAGCGGATCCAGAACGTCGACGGACAGCTCCACACCCTCGCCCAGACCGGAGTCGTCCTCACCCTGATCGGCTTCGCCTTCAAGACGGCAGCCGTGCCGTTCCACTTCTGGGTACCGGACACCTACGTGGGAGCGCCCCTGCCGGTCGCCGCCTACTTGTCGGTCGTCGGCAAGGCGGTCGGCTTCACCGGCCTGATCCTCGTCACGGTCATCGCGCTGCCGTCGTACGCCGACGTCTGGGGACCGGCTCTCGCGGTGCTGGCCGCCCTCACCATGACCGTCGGCAACGTCGGCGCCCTGCGTCAGCAGGCCACGCGCGCGTACAGCGCGGTACGGCTGCTCGCCTGGTCCTCCGTCGGCCAGGCCGGCTACCTCCTGGTGCCGATCGCCGCCGCCGCGTACTCCGACGACGCCGAGCGCTCGATCGGCTCGACCGTCGCCTACGCCCTCATGTACGCCGCCGTGAACCTCGGTGCCTTCGCGGTGGTCGCACTCGTGGGCCGTACGAAGACCCTCAACCGCATCAGCGACTACCGGGGCCTGTACGCCCGCAACCCCCTGTCCGCCCTGATCCTGGCCTTCTTCCTGCTCTGCCTCGCCGGACTCCCGCCGGGCATCATCGGCCTCTTCGCCAAGGTCACCGTCTTCTCCGCAGCCGTAGACGCGGGGCTCGGCTGGCTGGCCGTGGTCATGGCCGTCAACGTCGTGATCGCGCTGTTCTACTACCTGCAGTGGACGGCCCTGCTGTTCCGCGCCTCCGAGGGCGAGCCCGTCAAGCACCTCGTCCCCGCGCCCGTGACGGCCACGATGGCTCTCACCGGCATCGTCGGCATCGCCCTGTCGGGAGCCCCCCAGCTGATTCTGCGTTTCGCGGACACCGGCCTCTTCTGAGCTCCTGGCGCATTCCCTTCGCGCGCGGGGCACCCGGTCTCCACGCACGCGTGGGGTACCGGCCTCCACGCGCGCGTGGTCGGCGGCGCCGGAGCCCTCACCCGTACGGCTCACGCCCGCAGCCGTACGCACCAGGGAACCCGGGGCCCTCGCCTGGCGTTGACCAGTACAGAAGGGTCCACTGGACGTGACATCACGGCACCAGTGGCGTCGAGATCGACCAGTAAAGGGTTCCCCTGCCGCACCACTTGGAGGGCGTACCGTGCACCGCCGGCACAACGGGCTCAGGACCGCAGTACTCCTCGGAGGACTGTCCGCCCTCATCATCGTCATCGGCAGCTTCTTCGGCCGTATGGGGCTCGTCGTCGCGGTCCTGATCGCGCTGGCCACGAACGCGTACGCGTACTGGAACAGCGACAAACTGGCGCTGCGCGCGATGCGCGCACGCCCGGTCAGCGAGTTCGAGGCCCCGGGGCTCTATCGCATGGTCCGCGAGCTCTCCACCCAGGCCCGCCAGCCCATGCCCCGCCTCTACATCTCTCCGACGGAGGCGCCGAACGCCTTCGCCACGGGCCGCAACCCGCGCAACGCAGCCGTGTGCTGCACCGAAGGGATCCTGCGCCTCCTCGACGAACGCGAACTGCGCGGAGTCATCGGCCACGAGTTGAGCCACGTCTACAACCGCGACATCCTGATCTCGTCGGTCGCCGGTGCCCTTGCCTCGGTGATCATGTTCCTGGTCAACTTCGCTTGGCTGATCCCGATCGGGCGGTCCGATGACGACGACGGTCCCGGCCTCCTCGGTATGCTGTTGATCATGATCCTGGGCCCGCTCGCCGCCTCGCTCATCCAGCTGGCCATCAGCCGCTCGCGGGAGTACGAGGCCGACGCGTCGGGCGCCCAGCTCACCGGGGACCCCCTCGCCCTCGCCAGCGCCCTGCGCAAGCTCGAACGAGGCACCAAGCAGCTGCCGCTGCCCCCGGAGCCCCGCATCGAGACAGCCAGTCACATGATGATCGCCAACCCCTTCCGCCCGGGTCAGGGGTTTTCCAAGATGTTCTCGACCCACCCGCCGATGGCGGAGCGTATCGCCCGGCTGGAGAAGATGGCAGGCCCCCAGTGAAGACCATTCTGAACGTCATATGGCTCGTCCTGAGCGGCTTCTGGCTGTGCCTCGGCTACCTGCTCGCGGGCGTGCTCCTGTGCATCACCATCATCGGTATCCCGTTCGGTGTCGCGGCCTTCCGTATCGGCGTCTACGCCCTGTGGCCCTTCGGATACACGACGGTCGAGCGCCGCGACGCCGGAGCCCCGTCCTGCGTCGGCAACGTGCTGTGGCTCGTCCTCGCGGGCTGGTGGCTGGCCATCGGCCATATCGTCACGGGCCTCGCCCTCTGCGTCACGATCATCGGCATCCCGTTCGGCATCGCCAACTTCAAGCTGATCCCGGTGTCGCTGTTCCCGCTGGGCCGCGAAATCGTGTCCACGGACAGGCCGTTCGCCCAGAGCTGGTAGCGCCTTGGTGCGAGGGCGGTGGCCCCGGCGCAGCGAGGCGGTGGCTTCGGCGGGGCGGGGACGGAGGCCACGAGGTTTCCACAATCCGGTGGTTGTCCACAGGCCGGACCGATTGTCAGTGGCGGCTTGCATCATGAATGCATGACCGAGATCGAGCAGTTGCTGACGCGGGTGGCGGACAAGGCTCGCAACACCCGCCCGTGGGGCTGGACTTCCCTTCCCGAGCCTGTGGACGCGGCCGCCGTGGCCCGCGCCGAGGCCGCCCTCGGCTTCCGCCTGCCCCCGCTGCTCGCCGACCTCTACCTGCGTATAGGAGACGGCGGGTTCGGCCCGGAGTACGGCCTGTTGCCGCTGCTCGACAGCCCTCCGGCCGGCGAGCCCGCCGCCGTCACCCAGTACCTCGCCAACCGGGAGAGCGCCCGCCAGGACCCCGACTGGCCCTGGCCCGAGGGCGTCCTGCCGATATCCCACTGGGGCTGCGCGATGTACGCCTGCGTGGACTGCCGAAGCCCTCACACCACCGTCCTGCTCTTCGAGCCGAACGCCGATGACGCCGACGAGGCCTGGTACGTCGACGCCCCGAGCCTCGAAGGCTGGCTGCGTGCCTGGGTCGACGGCACCGGCTGGTACGAGGAGGCGAGCGAGGGCATGGAGATGGCTCCTTGGACCGACCTCCGCATACGGACGGCACCGATACAGGCTTCCTGACGAGCCGCGAACCCACAGCCCAGCCGGCAGACAGGCCGCGAACTGCACCGGTGGCGCAAGGCGGACGCCCCCTGGCGACCCCGCACCCCGCACCCCCCATCCGGACACGCACCGACTCGCGCCACCGACTCGCGGCCACCGACGACGGTCTACCGCCCCCGTGCGCCCGCCCGCCTCGCCACCCACCGTCGTACGCCGTACACGCCCACACCCGCAGCCAGCACCGCCGCACCGGTCACGACGGCGGCCTCCGGCAACGAGAACGCCAGCACCAGACAACCGAGAAGCCCCAGCGCCGGCACGAACCGTGCGCGCGGCGCAGCGTCGAGAGTCCAGGCCGACGCGTTGGCGACCGCGTAGTACGCCAGCACCCCGAAGGAGGAGAACCCGATCGCACCGCGCACGTCCACCGTGGCGGCCAGGACCGCGACCACCGCACCCACGGCGAGCTCGGCCCGGTGCGGCACCTGGAAGCGCGGATGCACGGCTGCCAGGGCGTGCGGCAGATGCCGGTCGCGGGACATGGCCAGCGTGGTCCTTGAGACGCCGAGGATCAGGGCGAGCAGGGAGCCCAGCGCCGCGACGGCCGCGCCCACCCGAACCACGGGCGACAACCCCGGTACCCCGGCCGCCCGCACGGCGTCGGCCAGCGGCGCGCCGGCGTGCCCGAGGCCCTCCGCGCCCAGCACCGAAAGGACAGCCACCGCCACACACGTGTACACCACCAGGGCGATGCCCAGGGCCAGCGGAATCGCCCGCGGGATGGTCCGCGCGGGGTCCCGTACCTCCTCGCCGAGGGTCGCGATCCGGGCGTAGCCGGCGAAGGCGAAGAACAGCAGCCCTGCCGCCTGCAGCACCCCGCCCACGCCGCCCGAGGCCCCGACGTCCAGGCGTCCGGCGTCGGACTCCCCGGACCCCAGACACACGACGACGACACAGGCGAGGACAGCCAGGACGACGGCCACGATCGCCCGCGTCAGCCAGGCGGACTTCTGGACTCCGCCGTAGTTCACGGCGGTCAGTGCCACCAGGGCCGCGACCGCCACCGCGTGTGCCTGCTCCGGCCACAGGTACGCGCCCACGGTGAGTGCCATCGCCGCGCAGGAGGCCGTCTTGCCGACGACGAACGACCAGCCCGCGAGATACCCCCAGAACTCCCCGAGCCGCTCGCGCCCGTAGACGTAGGTGCCGCCCGAGGCCGGGTACAGGGCGGCAAGCCGTGCCGACGACGTGGCGTTGCAGTACGCGACCATCGCCGCGACGGCGAGCCCGAGCAGGAGACCGGATCCGGCCGCACGCGCGGCAGGGGCAAGGGCGGCGAAGACACCGGCCCCGACCATCGAGCCGAGCCCGATGACCACAGCGTCGCCCAGGCCCAGGGAGCGCCGCAGCTCAGGGGAGGAGTGGGACTGAACCATGGCCCGAACCCTACTGATCGCCGCAACCGCCGTGTTCCGTCGCGACGTCCTGTTCATCAACAGATCACGAACAACTCGCGCCCGAAATCACAGTGCCGGGAGAGTGCAGGCACAGCGCGGAAGGGCAGGTTCACGGCATGACGATCATCAGCTGGATCATTCTGGGGCTGCTGGCCGGGGCCATCGCCAAGTTCCTGCTGCCGGGTCGTGACCCCGGCGGTCTCATCGGCACCACGGTCATCGGCGTCGCGGGCGCATTCCTCGGGGGCTGGATCTCGGCCCGCTGGCTGGACCACCCCGTCTCGAAGGACTTCTACGACGGCGCCACCTGGGCCGCCGCGATCGGTGGTTCCCTCGTGCTCCTGATCGCCTACCGCATCCTGTTCGGCCACTCACGCGACTGAGCGAGGCGGACAGGCCCCGAACCGCGGCCGACGGACGAGAAGGGTGGGCACCGGCACGGTGCCCACCCTTCCTCGTACGCTGCCGCAGCCGCATGCGAGGCGCGACTGAACCGCGCGCCGGATCCGGCACCGGCTCAGCGGTTCACCGGTAGTTCACGAACTGCAGCGCGAAGTCGAAGTCCTTGCCCTTCAGCAGGGCGATCACAGCCTGGAGGTCGTCCCGGCTCTTGGAGCTGACACGCAGCTCATCGCCCTGCACCTGGGCCTTCACGCCCTTCGGGCCCTCGTCGCGAATGATCTTCGCCACCTTCTTCGCGTTCTCCTGGGAGATGCCCTCCTCGATCGACGCGAAGATCTTGTACTCCTTGCCCGAGAGCTGGGGCTCGCCCGCGTCCAGGGCCTTCAGAGAGATCCCGCGCTTGATCAGCTTGGACTGGAAGACGTCGAGGACAGCCTTGACCCGGTCCTCGGAGTTCGCCTCCATCAGGATCTTGTCACCGGACCACGAGATCGAGGCACCCACGCCCTTGAAGTCGTAGCGCTGCGAGATCTCCTTGGCGGCCTGGTTGAGGGCGTTGTCGACCTCCTGCCGCTCGACCTTCGAGACGATGTCGAAACTGGAGTCGGCCATGTCCTGTGGCTCCTTGTATCGGGGTGCGTGTGAGGTGCGTTTCGGCGGGCGTGGGGGTGGCCGCCGAGCCCGGGGCAGACCCGGACCGCATCCGGACAAGCCTAGCCACCCGTCGTCCCGCGGGAGGCGATCAATCGGGTGGCGAAGCACCCCTGTCCATCGGGTATTGTTTACGTCGTTGCCAGGGAGCACCGCCGAAAAGTGGTGCGAAGGGCAGCAAACCCGGCGGTGTGCCCGAGCGGCCAAAGGGAGCAGACTGTAAATCTGCCGGCTCAGCCTTCCCAGGTTCGAATCCTGGCGCCGCCACACTGGGGAAACGGTCCCTGACCAGCGCAAGCGGTCAGGGACCGTTCCTGCATCTGCATCCCGCGATTCGCCGTCATTCCCTGTCGCTCCCCGTCTGATCTGGCACGCGAGTGGCACGCCGCAAGCGAATGACACGGCGCTGGGCGGGCCGACAAGGGCAAGCGAACAAGAAGGTCTGGCGTGAGCGTGGGGGACAGCTTCATGGCTGCGGACTGGCTTGAGGGCCGAGGGTTCAACCTCGTCACGATCATCATTGCGCTTCTCGCCCTGATTGCTGGCGTGGTGGGCGTTCTCTACGCTCGGCGAGCGCTCTTCCCGGCGAATCGGGCTATCTCGTACAGGATGGATATCTCCAGGCTCTTGGCCGGTGACGCGCATGCCCTGCCGGGAGC
Source organism: Streptomyces sp. NPDC007808 (assembly GCF_042868655.1). Lineage (NCBI taxonomy): Bacteria > Bacillati > Actinomycetota > Actinomycetes > Kitasatosporales > Streptomycetaceae > Streptomyces > Streptomyces sp. NPDC007808. Next base: position 329,600 of record NZ_JBIAEQ010000009.1, on the reverse strand, counting down.
TCTCACGGTCAACTACAACGGAGAAGATCTACGGGATCCGCATGTCGTCAAGCTTCGGTTGCGGAGTACAGGGCGTCATGCCGTAGCGAGTGAGCACTATGACCAGGGGAGACCGATCAAGTTTGACCTGGGTCGCCCTGTCGTGCTGCTCGACAGTCCGACGGGTAGCGCATTCCAGGTGAGCGGCAGCCAAGTCAAGTACGGCCCCGAGTTGATGCCTGCCGGGCACTCTGTGACGATCTCTCTGATCGCTCAGGGCAAGCCCCGACTTACTGTGGATCACTACTTCATTGACACCAAAGTGATCAATGAGAGTCCGGAGCCAGCAGCGTCTACCTCGGAACGATCGGGAGTACTACCAGCAATCCTTGGCGCTCTCGCGGCTCTCACGTCACTGGTTGCGATGATCGTCGATGCGCTGGCCAGATAGGTCGGTGGAGCGACTTTGGCCGGGAGCTGCTTTGGCGCGAGTGATCATGGCCCCGTAAGCTTCCGGCGCGTCGGGCAGTCTGTTGACCTGCCCGTTAAAGCACGACGTTGGGGCCATGATCTTCGAGGCTCGCGCCAAAGTGGCTGGCTAAAGTCGTGGAGCCGACCGCCCCAGCCCCCACGATCCCGCCCACCACGGCCCGCATGATCCAACGAAGCCCAAGCCGTCGCGCACCTGCTTTTGGAGCACTAAGCGTCCTTTGGGTCCATGGCGGCACCGTGCGTCCGAGCCCGTGGGCAATGCCGTCTTCCCCCAGGGCTCGGCGTGGCGGTGTGGGCCGGGGAGGGGAATCAGAATCGGTCCGGTGCATCGGCCCTCGGCGGGATCGGAGCGTGAAGCGGGATCATCCCGGGGCAACGTGTGGCGCGGGGCCGGGGCCGGGGCGGCGCGGGCCGAAGGCATGAGCGCAGCCCCGAGCCCCGAGCCCGCGCCGGCCCCGTGGGGGCCGGTGGGTGTGATCTACGCAGCGACGGCCGGAAGCCGGAAGGGCCAGCGCGACCGGATGCCGAAGGTCTTCGCATTCCACTGTCAGTGGCCGGGGGCACACTGATCCCATGGCCATGCGTCGCAGAAGCTGTCCCGAGTGCCGTCGCGAGATCGCGGTCGTCGCCGGCCGGTTCGCCAGGCACGACCCGCCCGGCGCTCGGGAGACCGGCGAGCTCGTCTCGTGTCCGGGATCTCGCCGCCAGGCTCAACTGGGCGCCGCGCAGCCCGCGTTGGACGGATACACCGTGCCGGACTTCCCCGGCCAGCTCCCACTCTTCTGAAGGCGCTACCACTCTTCTGAAGGCTCTACCGATCTTCTGCTTGCCCTACCGAGCCTCGTTCGGCCGGCGCCCCCTGCCCCGCGGCGAACCCCGCGACGTACAACGTCAGTTTCCCGCCACCGACTTCACCGCCACCGAGACCGGAGCGGAGCCGCTGACCAGTTCGAGCGTCAGGCCCGCCGTCGCCGGGGTGTCGAGCAACTCCGCCAGCACGGCGGCCACGTCGTCGCGTGGGATCGGGCCGCGGCCGGTGTGGGCCTCCAGGCGCACCAGGCCCGTTCCGGCGTCGTTCGTCAGCATGCCGGGGCGCAGGATCGTCCAGTCCAGGGCGTCGAGGCCGCGAACGTAGGCGTCGGCCTCACCCTTGGCGCGCTGGTAGACGTCGAAGACCTCGTCCCCCTCGTGCTTCGGGTCGGCACCCATCGACGACACCACCACGAAGCGGCGTACGCCCGCCCGGACCGCCGCGTCCGCGAACAGGACCGCAGCCCCCCGGTCCACCGTGTCCTTGCGGGTCGACCCGCTGCCCGGGCCCGCGCCGGCCGCGAAGACCGCCGCGTCCGCTCCTCGCATACACTCCGCGACCTCCTCGACGGAGGCCGACTCCAGGTCCAGCAGCACGGGTTCGGCACCGGCCTCCCGCAGGTCGTCGCCCTGTTCGGCCTTGCGGATGATCCCCGCGACCTCGTCCCCGCGCCCGGCGAGCAGCCTCTCCAGCCGCAGCGCGATCTGACCATGACCACCAGCGATGACAATGCGCATGTCTCCGACCGTACGCCCGGACGGCCGCATCCGCCGCACGAGTTCAGCCAGGCCCCATGCGCGCCACACCGGTGGGCCACGGGGTGGCCGCCCACCCTCAGGACAACTCTCCCCGCCCCTGCCGCGGCAACCCCAACTCCACCGCCGCAGCCGAGTTGCAGTACTCCCGCACCGCGCTCGTCCGCGCCACCACGCGCCCCCGGTGCACCACGATGCGGCTGTACGCCAGCGAGAGCGCCCCCGCAAGCCGGTCCCCGCGCACCGCCAGCAACTCCGCGGGGAAGCCCGCCTCCACCCGTACCTCGGGCAGGCCCAGCACCGCACGCGCCGACGCGCTCACGGCGTCGTACGAGTCCTCCGGGCGCAGCCCGTGGCGGGAGGACAGCAGGTAGGCGGCCTCCAGCGGGTCGCCGCGCCCCACGGGGTTGGACACGTCCCTCAGAGCGCCGCTTCCGGCCGCGACGCGTACCCCGGCGGAGCGCAGCAGTCGTACGGGTGCCGTGCCGCGCCGTTCCACGCCCCCGCAGCCGCCCTGCGGCAGGCAGACCACCGTCACCCCGGCCGCCGCGAGTTGGTCCGCGGTGCGGGAGGCCACCTGGGTCGGCAACCGCCCCAGGCCGCCGCAGGGGCCGAGCGTCACGCCGGGGCGCAGCCCGCCGGCCATCGCGGCGAGGCGGGCCAGGCGTGCCGGGTCGGCGGCGTCGGTGTGCAGGTCGACGGGGCAGCCGTGCTCCGAGGCGACTTCCAGGACCGCTTCCACGTACCCCGTGGGATCCGGGTCGAGGTCCGGGCAGCCGCCGACCACCGACGCACCCATCTTCACCGCGTCCCGCAGCATCGCGAGCCCTTCGGCGCCGGCCACGCCGGTCAGCAGCCGGGGCACCGCGACCGTCGTCAGCTCGGTGAGCCCGCGCAGTGAACGCCGGGCCTGAAGCACGGCGGTCAGCGCGCCCAGACCCTGGACGTCGCCCACGCGTACATGCGCCCGCAGCGCGGTCGCACCGTGCCCGAGTTGGAGCAGGGCCGCCTCGGTGGCCCGGCGCTGGACGTCCTGGGCGTCGTAGGAGACCGGTCCGCCCACGTCGGCGGAGAGCGCGGTGTCGGCGTGGGCGTGCGCCTCGGCAGGCGCCGGCAGCAGCAGATAGCCGCCGAGGTCCACACGTGCGCCGCACGCGCGCGTGCCGTCCCCCGTCAGGCTCCCGGCCGTGCCGACCGCCTCGATGCGCCCGCCGCCCAGCCGTACGTCCACGGTCCGGCCGTCGGTGAGGCGGGCCCCGCACAGCAGCAGCCCGGCCGGGTCGGCCGGTCCGGACGGGCCCGACGAGGACGAGGAGTGGGGCGGTTGGGGCTGGCTGTCGGGCATCGCGTTCCAGAGGCTCGGGGCGGCGCGGCGGGGCTGCGGGGACGGCGCCGGGGAACTGCGCCGGGCACGCAAGATCACGCAGAGTGAGACGAGCCTAGGGTGGGGACACGGTGCCGGCGCGCAGGAGCGCAATAGTCGTACCGGTGTGGTCCGCCGAACGGCAGCCGCTGCCCGGCCACCGCTGTGGCCTGTGAGGCGTCGGTGCGGTCATCCGATCGGACCTCCGGACGGTGCCGCGAAACGGATTTGGGTGAACGGCGGCCGAGCGTGTAATGTCTTCATCGCTCGCCCCAATAGCTCAGTCGGCAGAGCGTCTCCATGGTAAGGAGAAGGTCAACGGTTCGATTCCGTTTTGGGGCTCTGGTGTGAGAGGTTCCCGCCGCAAGGCGGGTCCCGATCGCATCACAGCGGTGTAGCTCAGTCGGTAGAGCAAGCGGCTCATAATCGCTGTGTCACCGGTTCAAGTCCGGTCACCGCTACTGACAGTAGCCGATTGCGGGGTCGGTCCTTCGATCGGCTACTCTTGCTTGCGTTAATCAGTCTATCCGTTCGTCAAGGAGCACTCACGTGGCTGCCACCGACGTCCGCCCGAAGATCACGCTGGCCTGCGTGGAGTGCAAGGAGCGGAACTACATCACCAAGAAGAACCGGCGTAACAACCCGGACCGTCTTGAGATGAAGAAGCACTGCCCGCGTTGCAACGCGCACACCGCGCACCGCGAGACGCGATAAATCAGGCTCGTACACGAGGCCGTCCCCACAGTCTGGGGGCGGCCTCGCGTCGTTTCCGCCCTGGTTACCGGTCGGTTCCGGCCCGTCGCGGATGAAAACGGCCGGATGTGATCGCCCTGACGTATGGGCGGGACGGATCGGCCGTGCGCACAGCAGGTCAACCACAGCAGACATCAGGAGGTGCCGAGCCATGGCGCTCGACCAGTCCTTCGTGGGGCGGAGCTACCCGCCCACCGACCCTTATGAGGTGGGTCGGGAAAAGATCCGTGAGTTCGCGGAGGCGGTGGGGGACACCAACCCGGCGTTCACGGACCCGGAGGCCGCCAAGGCGCTCGGCCATTCCGATGTGATCGCCCCGCCGACCTTCGTGTTCGCGATCACCTTCAAGGCAGCGGGACAGGTCGTCCAGGACCCGCAACTCGGCCTGGACTACAGCCGTGTGGTGCACGGTGACCAGAAGTTCGCCTACACCCGCCCGGTGCGCGCCGGTGACCGGCTGACCGTCACCTCGACCATCGAGGCGATCAAGACCATGGCGGGCAACGAGATTCTGGACATCCGTGGCGAGGTCCACGACGAGGCGGGTGAGCACGTGGTGACCGCCTGGACGAAGCTGGTGGCTCGCCCGGCCGACTCCGCGGAAGGGGAGGCCTGACCGATGACGACGAAGATCGCGTACGGCGACGTCGAGGTGGGCACCGAGCTGCCCACCCGGACCTTCCCCGTGACCCGCGCCACGCTCGTCCAGTACGCGGGGGCCTCCGGTGACTTCAACCCGATCCACTGGAACGAGAAGTTCGCCAAGGAGGTCGGGCTGCCCGACGTCATCGCGCACGGCATGTTCACCATGGCCGAGGCGATCCGTGTGGTGACCGACTGGACCGGTGACCCGGGAGCGGTCGTGGAGTACGGCGTCCGCTTCACCAAGCCCGTCGTCGTCCCGAACGACGACCAGGGCGCCACGATCGAGGTCAGCGGCAAGGTCGCGGCCCTGCTCGACGACAACAAGGTCCGTGTGGACCTGACCGTGAAGAGCGCCGGCCAGAAGGTGCTCGGGATGTCGCGGGCGGTCGTACGACTGGCGTGAACAGCGCGCGCGTGCCGGGCGGTGAGGGGCGTTCTCCATGGTGGGGCGCCCCTTACGCGTGGGTGCCGACCTGCGCCCGGTTCTGCCTTGACGTAGTTAGTGATTGAGTACTAACTTAATCTCCATGGTCAGGATGAGCGCAGAAGAGAGGCGCGAGAGCGTCATTCGTGCGGCGATGGCCGAGTTCGCGCGTGGGGGTTACCACGGCACTTCGACCGAGGCGATCGCCAAGCGTGTCGGCGTCTCGCAGCCGTACCTCTTCCGGCTTTTCCCGGGCAAGAAGGCGATCTTTCTCGCGGCGGCGGAGCGCTGTGTCGAGGACACCACCCGGATGTTCGCCGAGGCCTCCGAGGGACTGGAGGGCGAAGAGGCCCTGCAGGCCATGGGGGAGGCGTACCGGAAGGTCGTCTCGGAGCAGCCCGAGCGGCTGATGATGCAGATGCAGATGTACCTCGCCGTGGCGGCCGCCGACGAGGAGGGCGACCACGACTTCGGCGAGTCCGTGCGAGTCGGCTGGATGCGGCTGTGGGACACCGTTCACCTGCCGCTGGGAGCCGACGTCGACAAGACGACGACCTTCATGGCCTACGGCATGCTCATCAACTGCCTGGTGGCCATGGGCTTTCCTTCCGAGCACCGGGTCTGGGCCGGGATGGAGCCGCCGGAGCACCGCGAGGGGCGGTCGTAGGGGTGGGGGCCTGAGGGTTGCCCGCGTCTCATCACGCCCTTGGAAGTTAGTGACTGATAACTATCTAAGTCGGGACCGTCAGTAATCCGTAACGCGTCACCCCTGGGGGAGCGATGTCACACCAGACCGAACGCCAGACCGACCACCAGCCGCCAACCGCCCGCCTGGCCGGAGCCGGCTGGGCCCTCGTGCTCACCAGCGTCGCCGGGTTCATGGCGTCGCTCGACAACCTGGTCGTCACCACCGCGCTGCCCTCCATCCGCGAGGACCTGGGCGGAGGGCTGCACGATCTGGAGTGGACGGTCAGCGCCTACACCCTCACCTTCGCCGTCCTGCTGATGTTCGGCGCGGCGCTCGGCGACCGCTTCGGCCGTCGCCGGCTCTTCCTCGCCGGCATCTCAATCTTCACCGGCGCGTCCGCCGCCGCGGCCCTCGCGCCGGGCATCGACTCGCTGATCGCCGCCCGCGCGGTCCAGGGCGCCGGCGCGGCCGTCATGATGCCGTTGACGCTGACCCTGCTGACAGCGGCCGTGCCCGCCGCCAAGCGGGGGATGGCGTACGGCATCTGGGGTGCCGTCAACGGGCTCGCGATCGCGTCCGGGCCGCTCATCGGCGGCAGCCTCACCGAGCACATCTCCTGGCAGTGGATCTTCTGGCTGAACGTTCCGCTCGGCCTCGCCCTGCTGCCGCTCGCCCGTCTGCGCCTCGCCGAGTCCTACGGCACCGGTGCCCCGCTCGACATCCCCGGCACCCTGCTCGCCAGCGGCGGCCTGTTCGGGATCGTGTACGGCCTCGTGCGTGGACCCGCCGATGGCTGGACCGGCCCCATGGTCCTGACCGGCCTGTTCGCCGGAGGGGCGCTGCTCGTCGGGTTCGTTCTCTACAGCGTCCGCGCCAAGAACCCGATGCTGCCGATGCGCCTGTTCCGCTCGCGTGCGTTCGCCGGGATCAACGCGGCGAGCATGCTGATGTTTCTCGGCATGTTCGGCTCGATCTTCCTGCTCAGCCAGTACATGCAGGGCGTACTCGGCTACACGCCCACCGAGGCGGGGCTGCGGATGCTGCCGTGGACCGGCATGCCGATGCTCGTCGCGCCGATCGCCGGCATCCTCTCCGACCGCACAGGGGGCCGTCCCGTCGTCGCGACCGGCCTGTTCCTCCAGGCGGCCGGCCTCGCCTACATGGCCTCCGTCGCGACCGTCGACGCCTCCTACGCCGCCCAGCTGCCCGCCCTGATCGTCAGCGGTGTCGGCATGGCCCTGTTCTTCGCCCCGGCCTCGGCCCTGGTGATGTCCAGCGTCCGGGCCTCGGAGCAGGGCATCGCCTCCGGCGCCAACAACGCGCTGCGCGAGGTCGGCGGGGCGCTCGGTATCGCCGTCATGGCGTCCATCTTCTCCGCGCAGGGCGGCTACGAGACCGGACAGACCTTCGTCGACGGTCTGCGGCCCGCCCTGGTGACCGGCGCCGCCGTGGTGGCCGTCGCCGGAGTCGCGGCCCTGCTGATCCCGGGCAGGCGGCGCGCCGACGTGACCGTGGGCCCGGTCGAGCAGACACCGCGACCGGCGCTGGAGACGGCCTCGCACTGACCACCCCACCTTCGGACCACAAGGAGCAGTCATGCCCACACTTCCCTGGACCGTTGCGAACCCCGCGCCGCCCGCCACCGAGGTGTACGTCTTCGCCTCCCGCTTCGAGACGCGCACGCTGTGGGGAGCGCTCCTCTTCTTCGCCCGCACGCCGGGCGTGTGGCGGCAGGTGAGCCGGGCGCCCGGAGCGTACGGGGCATCGCTGAAGGCGGAGCCGTTCAAACGCACCTTCTGGACGCTGTCGGCCTGGGAGTCGCCCGCGGCGCTCAAGGAGTTCGCCCGCTCGGGCGCCCACGCGCCCGCGGCGCAGGGCTTGTCCGCGCAGATGCGGGACGCGAAGTTCGCCACCTGGCAGGCGTCGAGCGACGACCTCCCGGTCGACTGGCCTCAGGTGTTCCGGCGCCTGGCGTGAGAGGCACGCGCGCGTGGTGCGCGCATCGGCCCCGGCGCCCTGTACGGGTGCCGGGGCTGTCAGTGCCGTCTCGTAGTCTTGAGCCCGTGCAGGAACTCCACGACGCCCCCCTCGCCCCCCTCACCACCTTCCGGCTGGGCGGCCCCGCCACCCGGCTGGTCACCGCCACCACCGACGCCGAGGTGATCGACGTCGTGCGCGAGGCGGACGCCAGTGGGACCCCGCTGCTGCTGATCGGCGGCGGATCCAACCTGGTCATCGGGGACAAGGGCTTCGCCGGCACCGCGCTGGTGATCGCCACCGAGGGCTTCGAGCTGGACGGCACCGACCTCGAACTGGCCGCCGGCGAGGTGTGGACCGATGCCGTCGCCCGCACCGTGGAGGCCGGGCTCGCCGGTATCGAGTGCCTCGCCGGAATCCCTGGTTCCGCGGGCGCCACGCCGATCCAGAACGTCGGGGCTTACGGCCAGGAGGTCTCCTCGACGATCACCGAGGTGATCGCGTACGACCGTGAGGCGGGCGAGACCGTCGTCCTGCCGAACGCCGAGTGCGCCTTCTCCTACCGCCACAGCCGCTTCAAGGCCGACCCCGAGCGCTACGTCGTCCTGCGCGTCCGCTTCCGGCTGGAGGACGCCGCCGGGCTCTCCGCCCTCATCAAGTACGCCGAGACCGCCCGCGCCCTCGGCGTCGAGCCCGGCGACCGCGTGCCGCTGGCCGCCGCGCGCGAGACCGTGCTGAAGCTGCGTACCGGCAAGGGCATGGTCCTGGACCCCGAGGACCACGACACCTGGTCGGCCGGATCGTTCTTCACCAACCCGATCCTGACCGACGAGCAGTTCGCGGTGTTCCGCGCGCGCGTGCGTGAGCGTCTCGGCGACGGCGTGGAGCCGCCCGCGTACCCGGCGGGGGAGGGGCACACCAAGACCTCCGCGGCCTGGCTCATCGACAAGGCGGGCTTCAGCAAGGGGTACGGCACCGGCCCCGCCCGCATCTCCACCAAGCACACCCTGGCCCTCACCAACCGCGGCGATGCGACCACCGAGGACCTTCTCGCGCTCGCCCGCGAGGTCGTCGCGGGGGTCCGCGACGCCTTCGGAATCACCCTGGTCAACGAGCCGGTGACGGTCGGTGTGAGCCTGTGAGAGCCGTCGCCTCGCGTCGGGATCCCTCTCAGTAGGCCACCCCCACCCCCTGCTTCACGGTGGCCGGGTCGCCGACCGCGCCCAGCATGGCGTGCGCCACATCGGCACGCGCCAAGAACCGGCCCCCGCGCGGGAAACCGCCCACCACCCTCCGGTACCTGCCGGTGAGCGGCTTGTCCTGCAGGCGCGGTGGCCGTACGACCGTCCAGTCCGTGGCACTGCGGACGAGCTCCGCCTCCATCTCCCGCAGGTCGACGTAGACGTCCTTCAGGACCGCCGAGACGATGCCCCGCACGGTGCGGTCGAGGAAACCGTCGCCCTCGGGCTCGGGGCCGACCGGGGCCGCGCTCACCACGACGAGGCGCCGCACCCCCTCGGCCTCCAGCGCGCCCAGCACCGTACGCGTCAGCCGTGCCGCCACCCCGGCGTCCTTGCGGCTGCGGGCGCCGAGCCCGGACAGCACGGCATCCCTCCCCGCGACCGCGGGGCGCAGGGCCCCCGGGTCGCTCAGGTCGGCACGGAACACCTCCAGCCGCTCGCCGGCCAGGGTGAACCGCGCCGGGTCCCGCACCACCGCCGTGACCTGATGCCCCGCGTCCAGAGCCTGTCGGACGATCTCCTGACCGGTGCCGCCGGTGGCGCCGAAGACGGTGAGTTTCATGGGAGCTCCCGTGGTCGTGCTCGTCGGAACAGAGGTGGGTGAGTATTCACTCACCTCTGATGGTTCTAGAGTGGGTAAGTACTCACCCACCCGTCAAGAGCGAGCGGACCTGCCATGGAGAACCGACCCACCCGAGTCCGACTGCTCGATGCCGCCCACGACCTGATGCTCACGCTCGGGCTGGCGCGCACCACGACGAAGGAGATCGCTCGGGCGGCCGGCTGCTCCGAGGCGGCGCTCTACAAGCACTTCGACAGCAAGGAGGACCTGTTCGTCCGGGTGCTCTCGGAACGACTGCCGCCGCTCGCCCCGCTGCTCAGCAGCCTCGCGGCCGAGCCGGGCCGGCGTTCCCTGGAGGAGAACCTCACCGAGATCGCCCACCAGGCCTGCCTGTTCTACGAGCAGAGCTTCCCGATCGCCGCCTCCCTGTACGCCGAGCCCCAGCTCAAACGACGGCACGACGAGGCGATGCGGGAGCACGGGACGGGCCCGCACATTCCCATCGAGGGGCTGGACGCCTACCTGCGCGCCGAGCAGGCCCTCGGCCGCGTCCGTCCAGGCGCCGACACCTTCGCGGGCGCGTCGCTGCTCCTCGGCGCCTGCGCCCAGCGCGCCTTCGCCTACGAGGCGGCGCAGGAGCGGCCCGACGCGGCCGGGTTCGCCGCTCGGCTGGCACGGACGCTGGTCGCCGGGCTCGCCGCGTGACGCGCTAGGCGGCGAGCCAGTCGTCCACCCCGGCCAACAGCTTCCTTCGGACCTCCTCCGGCGCCGCGGAGCCCCGCACCGACTGCCGAGCCAGTTCCGCCAGCTCCGCGTCCGTGAAGGAGTGATGCCGGCGGGCGATGTCGTACTGGGCGGCGAGACGGGAGCCGAAGAGCAGAGGGTCGTCGGCGCCGAGGGCCATCGGGACGCCGGCGTCGTACAGGGTCCGCAGCGGGACGTCCTCCGGCTTCTCGTAGACGCCGAGGGCGACGTTCGAGGCGGGACAGACCTCGCAGGTCACACCCCTGTCGGCGAGGCGCTTGAGCAGTCGCGGGTCCTCCGCCGCCCGTACGCCGTGGCCGAGCCGGTCGGCGTGCAGGTCGTCCAGGCAGTCACGCACCGAGGAGGGGCCGGTCAGTTCGCCGCCGTGCGGCGCCGACAGCAGTCCACCCTCACGGGCGATGTGGAAGGCACGGTCGAAGTCCCGTGCCATGCCCCGGCGCTCGTCGTTCGACAACCCGAAACCGACCACGCCCCGGTCGGCGTAGCGCACCGCGAGCCGTGCCAGCGTGCGGGCGTCCAGCGGGTGCTTCATCCGGTTCGCGGCGACCAGGACGCGCATCCCGAGGCCGGTGTCGCGCGACGCCGTCTCCACCGCGTCCAGAATGATCTCCAGCGCCGGGATCAGGCCGCCCAGGCGGGGCGCGTACGACGTCGGATCCACCTGGATCTCCAGCCAGCCGGAGCCGTCCCGGATGTCCTCCTCCGCGGCCTCCCTGACCAGCCGCTGGATGTCCTCCGGCCGCCTGATGCACGAGCGCGCCGCGTCGTACAGGCGCTGGAAGCGGAACCAGCCCCGCTCGTCCGTCGCGCGCAGCTTCGGAGGCTCCCCACCGGTCAGGGCGTCGGTCAGCGCCTCGGGCAGGCGCACCCCGTACCTGTCGGCCAGTTCCAGCAGGGTCGTCGGCCGCATCGAGCCGGTGAAATGCAGGTGCAGATGGGCTTTCGGCAGCTCAGAGACATCACGTACGCGCTCCATTCCAGGATCCTGCCGCACGTGTCCGCCGTCCCGGTAGCGGTTTCCCCATTCGTGGTCTTGCTCGCACAAACAAACGGGGCACATACCAGATCTGGTATGTGCCCCGGGCCGATACGGAACCGTCAGTCCCGCGCCTCGGCCAGCAGCTTCTGGATCCGGCTCACACCCTCGACGAGGTCCTCGTCACCGAGGGCGTACGACAGCCGCAGGTAGCCCGGCGTGCCGAACGCCTCACCCGGGACCACCGCGACCTCGGCCTCCTCCAGGATCAGCTCCGCCAGCTCGACGCTGCTCTGCGGGCGCTTGCCGCGGATCTCCTTGCCCAGCAGGGCCTTCACCGACGGGTACGCGTAGAAGGCGCCCTCGGGCTCCGGGCAGACCACGCCGTCGATCTCGTTGAGCATCCGGACGATCGTCTTGCGGCGGCGGTCGAAGGCCTCCCGCATCTTCGCCACCGCGTCCAGATCACCGGAGACGGCGGCGATCGCGGCCACCTGCGCCACGTTCGAGACGTTCGACGTCGCGTGCGACTGGAGGTTGGTCGCGGCCTTCACCACGTCCTTCGGGCCGATGACCCAGCCCACCCGCCAGCCGGTCATGGCGTACGTCTTGGCCACGCCGTTGACGACGATGCACTTGTCCCGCAGCTCGGGGAACAGGGCCGGCAGGGAGACCGCGGCGGCCTCGCCGTAGACCAGGTGCTCGTAGATCTCGTCGGTCAGCACCCACAGGCCGTGCTCGACGGCCCAGCGGCCGATGGCCTCGGTCTCGGCCTCGGTGTAGACCGCGCCGGTCGGGTTCGAGGGGGAGACGAACAGGACGACCTTCGTCTTCTCCGTACGGGCCGCCTCCAGCTGCTCCACCGAGACGCGGTAGCCGGTCGTCTCGTCGGCGACGACCTCGACCGGGACACCGCCCGCGAGGCGGATCGACTCCGGATACGTCGTCCAGTACGGGGCCGGGACGATGACCTCGTCGCCCGGGTCGAGGATCGCGGCGAAGGCCTCGTAGATGGCCTGCTTGCCGCCGTTGGTGACCAGGATCTGCGAGACGTCGGGCTCGTAGCCGGAGTCACGCAGCGTCTTCGCGGCGATCGCGGACTTCAGCTCGGGCAGACCACCGGCCGGGGTGTAGCGGTGGTACTTCGGGTTCTTGCAGGCCTCGACGGCGGCCTCGACGATGTAGTCCGGGGTCGGGAAGTCGGGCTCACCGGCGCCGAAGCCGATCACGGGACGCCCGGCGGCCTTGAGGGCCTTCGCCTTGGCGTCCACGGCGAGGGTGGCGGACTCGGAGATCGCGCCGATTCGGGCGGAGACCCGGCGCTCGGAGGGAGGGATTGCAGCGCTCATGGGGCCCATGGTTTCAGACCGGAAACGCGCCCGGCACGGGGGTTTCACAGACTGAACATCAGCTGAACATCCGTCCGGATCCTGGCCGCGGCCTGCGCGATCTTGCCCCGCCCTTGCCTCGCCGCCGGCCCGATCACCAGGCGATCTTCCGTCGGCCAAGCCCTCAGCGGGCACTTTCTGTTCGACGAGGCGCTCGCGACCACGTACACTCTCACCTCGTTGGCCTTCAGCAGCCCGCAGCCACACGGTGCACAGCGAGCACCCGGTTGGATGCGGTACGTTGGGGGACACACCAAAGGGTCGTAGCTCAATTGGTAGAGCACCGGTCTCCAAAACCGGCGGTTGGGGGTTCAAGTCCCTCCGGCCCTGCTACACACACCTTCGCCAGGATGTGTGCGCATGTACGTACAGCAATGCACCGCCGTGCGGCTCAGACCGGGCGCGGCACGGCCACGACCCGGAATCAGGTGAGGACGAGTGACGGACGCCGTGGGCTCCATCGACATGCCTGATGCCCAGGACGAGGCGCCGGAGTCCAAGAAGAAGACCCGCAAGGGCGGCAAGCGCGCCAAGAAGGGCCCGCTGAAGCGACTCGCGCTCTTCTACCGCCAGATCGTCGCGGAACTTCGCAAGGTCGTCTGGCCGACGCGCAACCAGCTGATGACGTACACCACTGTGGTGATCATCTTCGTCGTCATCATGATCGGCCTGGTGACCGTGATTGACTATGGGCTCGACAACGCCGCCAAGTACGTCTTTGGCTGAGCCAAGAGCGAAGGGCGCCGTGGTTACCGGCGCCCCTTTCGCATGTTCCACCCCTATGTATCCAGGAAGAAGCAGCCACCGTGTCTGACCAGAACGTGAACGACGCCATCGAGCCACACGGGCAGGGTGTCGAGTCCGTGGAAGACGAGCTCGACATCGTCGAAGGCGCGGACGAGGACCTGGACGAGGTCGAGGCTGCCGACGCCGAGGCGGGCGAGCCTGCCGAGGAAGCCGCGCTGCACGTGGAGGACGAGCCCGAGGACGAGTCCTCGCAGGACGAGGCCGAAGCCGTCGAGCCCGCCGAAGCCGCCGAGGAGGAGGCCGAGCCGGTCGACCCCGTCGCGGCGCTCCGCGAGGAGCTGCGCACCCTCCCCGGCGAGTGGTACGTCATCCACACCTACGCCGGCTACGAGAACCGCGTGAAGACCAACCTGGAGCAGCGCGCCGTCTCGCTGAACGTCGAGGACTACATCTTCCAGGCCGAGGTGCCGCAGGAAGAGGTCGTCCAGATCAAGAACGGCGACCGCAAGACGATCAAGCAGAACAAGCTGCCGGGTTACGTCCTGGTCCGCATGGACCTGACGAACGAGTCCTGGGGTGTCGTCCGCAACACCCCCGGCGTCACCGGCTTCGTGGGCAACGCCTACGACCCGTACCCGCTGACCCTGGACGAGATCGTCAAGATGCTCGCCCCGGAGGCCGAGGAGAAGGCCGCCCGCGAGGCCGCCGAGGCCGAGGGCAAGCCCGCACCGCAGCGCAAGGTCGAGGTCCAGGTGCTGGACTTCGAGGTCGGCGACTCGGTCACCGTCACCGACGGCCCGTTCGCGACGCTGCAGGCGACCATCAACGAGATCAACGCCGACTCGAAGAAGGTCAAGGGTCTCGTCGAGATCTTCGGTCGGGAGACCCCGGTCGAGCTGAGCTTCGACCAGATCCAGAAGAACTAGCTTCTTCAGCAGAAGAGCCTCCGAACAGGTCAGACCGGCTGTCACAGCTTGTCTGACCTGCTCGGTTTTTGGCCGCGCATCTATACCCGTTATCGTTGTGCGGTATGCCTGCATCCAGAGGAGCCATCTGGGCGCAGGTAGGACCCGAAGAGAGGAACCGGAGAGCTATGCCTCCCAAGAAGAAGAAGGTCACGGGGCTCATCAAGCTCCAGATCCAGGCCGGTGCCGCCAACCCGGCCCCGCCGGTCGGCCCCGCGCTGGGTCAGCACGGCGTCAACATCATGGAGTTCTGCAAGGCCTACAACGCCGCGACCGAGTCGCAGCGCGGTTGGGTCATCCCGGTGGAGATCACGGTCTACGAGGACCGTTCCTTCACCTTCGTGACCAAGACGCCGCCGGCCGCCAAGATGATCCTCAAGGCCGCGGGCGTGGAGAAGGGCTCCGGCGAGCCGCACAAGACCAAGGTCGCCAAGATCACCGAGGCGCAGGTCCGCGAGATCGCCACCACCAAGATGCCCGACCTCAACGCCAACGACCTGGACGCCGCCGCGAAGATCATCGCCGGCACCGCCCGTTCCATGGGCGTCACGGTCGAGGGCTGACCCCAACCTCCCCAAGCAGTCAGTGGCAGGGCCTGCTCGGCCCGGACCACAACTCCTAAGAAAACCCAGGAGCAGTAGTGAGCAAGCGCAGCAAGACTCTCCGCGCTGCGGACGCCAAGGTCGACCGGGAGAAGCTCTACGCCCCGCTCGAGGCCGTCCGTCTCGCCAAGGAGACGTCCGCGACCAAGTTCGACGGCACCGTCGAGGTCGCCTTCCGTCTGGGTGTCGACCCGCGTAAGGCCGACCAGATGGTCCGTGGCACCGTGAACCTTCCGCACGGCACCGGCAAGACCGCCCGGGTCCTGGTCTTCGCGACCGGTGACCGTGCTGCGGCCGCGGAGGCCGCGGGCGCCGACATCGTCGGCTCCGACGAACTGATCGACGAGGTCTCGAAGGGCCGCCTGGACTTCGACGCCGTCGTCGCCACCCCGGACCTCATGGGCAAGGTCGGCCGCCTCGGCCGGGTGCTCGGTCCGCGTGGTCTGATGCCGAACCCGAAGACCGGCACCGTCACCCCTGACGTGGCCAAGGCCGTCACCGACATCAAGGGCGGCAAGATCGAGTTCCGCGTCGACAAGCACTCGAACCTGCACTTCATCATCGGCAAGGTGTCGTTCGACGACAGCAAGCTGGTGGAGAACTACGGCGCCGCGCTGGAGGAGATCCTCCGTCTCAAGCCGTCCGCCGCCAAGGGTCGCTACATCAAGAAGGCCGCCATCACCACCACGATGGGCCCCGGCATTCCGGTCGACCCGAACCGCACCCGCAACCTCCTCGTCGAGGAGGACCCGGCCGCGGTCTGAGCCACCGGCTCACCAGGCTCGTAGGCGGGCCCCGCACCCTTTCCCGGGTGCGGGGCCCGTTGTCGTCCTCCGGCCCGTTCGTCAGTGCCCTGGGTTAACGTGCATTCACGGGATTCACACAGGGGGGACGAATGACGAGCATGAGGGCGCGCCGGTCGGCGCTCTGGATCGCGCTGACCACCGCGCTGACGGCTCTCGCCGCCTGCACGTCCTCCGACCGCCCTGCCGAGGAGAGCCGCGCCGCTCCCGCCGCCGCCGTGACAGCCGCCCTGCGCACCGTCGAGCGCTCCACCGACCGCGCCGAGTCGGCCCGCGTCAGGTCCACCACCACCATGGGCTCGTCGCTGTCCATGAAGGCCGACGGCGCCCTCGCCTGGAGCGACGGCCTCACCGGCACCCTGAAGATCACATACACCGGCGGCACGACGGCCGAGACGATGCGCCGGCTGGGCACCACGTCGATGGAGGCCCGCTATCTCCCCGACGCCTACTACGCGCGCCTGGGCGAGACGTTCGCCGAGAAGGCCGACGGCAGGCACTGGATCAGGTACGTCTACGACGACCTGAAGAATCTCGCGGGGAGTGCCGGAGCGGACCTGGCGAACCAGATGCGCGGCAACGCGCCCCACACGGCGGTGAAGCTGCTGCTGTCCTCCGCGGACGTACGCAAGGTCGGTGAGGAGACGGTGCGGGGCGTGCGCGCCACGCGGTACTCCGGCACCGTGCAGGGGGAGGGCTCCGGGACACAGACCGTGGAGATATGGGTCGACGACCGGAACCTGCTGGTCAAGAAGGTCGAGAAGGGGCGGACGGCCACGGGAGGGCTGACCCAGACCGCCTACTACGCCGACTACGGGGTGAAGGCCACGGCCGAGAAGCCTCCGGCGGGGGACACCGCGGACTTCAAGGAGTTGCTGAAGATACGCGGAGGGCTCGACGGCACCCGGTGAGCCCGCGGGGCAGCGCTCAATTCATGGGACGGCCCGGCCGCCTCCCGGTACGCTCCCGATCCTGCTGTGCGCCGACCACGCACCAGCCATGCGTTCCTTGGGGGGAATCGATGAGGCGTTCCATAGGTGTTGCCGTGCCCGTGCCCGTGCCCGTGCCCGTGCCCGTGGCCGTGCCGCGTCGGACGGCGGGGGCCGTCCTGGCCGCGCTGCTCCTCGCCGGCTGCGGGGCGGGTGCCGAGGCGGGACGGTCCGGGGACTCGTCGGCCGCGGAGGCCGTCGAGCGGGCCGCGGAGCGGACCGAGCGCGACCGGTTCCTGCGGTACCGGGTGACCGGCCGGATACCGGAACGCGGGAAGATCGCGGACGAGGCGTCCGTACGCACGAAGCCGACCGCCGCCCGCCTCACAACGGCCAACCTGAGCGGCGAGGATCGGGGCCGGTCCGAGCTGCGCCTGGTCGACGGGGTGCTGTACGCGAGCGCGACCGATGACATGGTCAAGGAGATGGGCGGCAGACACTGGATCAGCTATGGGCCGGCCGCCGAGTTCACCACGGCCGGTGGCCTACGCATGGACGTCGCCGGCCTGCGTGACCAGGTGAGCCGGAACCCGGCCCGGGAAGCCGCCTTCCTGGCCGCCGCGGAGGACGTGGAGCGGATCGGCACCGAGACGGTCGACGGCGTCGACACCGCGCACTACACGGGCACGGCCGCCGTCGACGAGCTCCGCGCCTCCCTCGGCGACGTCGAGGACGAGGCCGCCCGGCGGGGACGCGAGAAGAGCCTCGACCAGTACGAGAAGCTGGGCGTGGACGCGCTCACCCTGGACGTCTGGGTCGACGGCGACGACCGCGTCAAGCGGCTCCGCACCCAGGCCGCCGGCCGCCGGGGCACGCTCGACCTCACCTTCACCTTCCTCGACCAGGACGGACCGGTGACCGTCCGGGCACCCCGCGCCGCGGACACCGCCGACCTGCGCAAGCCGCTGAAGAAGAGCGGGAGCTGAGCGGGAGCCGGGCGCCGTAAGGGCCGATTTGCCTGACGGCGACGGCGTCCCGTACTCTCCTACAGAAGCCAAAGACCGCTGGTCGTTGCCGTGCGCTCGCAGGAGGGCGCGGTGGCCGAAGGATCCGCTGAAATGCGGACGACCCGCGCAGGTGACAGTGGAAGAGCTCCCGGAGTGCGCACGTCCCGTGCGTCCGATCGGTCGAGTCCGCCCCGTGCGCCTGCGCCGGGGCGTTTCGTTTTCCCCAGTCCTCCTTCGGGTCCGCGCGGTCAGAATCACCCGGAAGGAGGCCGAGGCTCTATGGCGAGGCCCGACAAGGCTGCCGCAGTGGCGGAGTTGACGGAGCAGTTCCGCAACTCCAGCGCTGCCGTGCTGACCGAGTACCGCGGTCTCACCGTGGCGCAGCTCAAGACGCTGCGTCGTTCGCTCGGTGAGAACGCCCAGTACGCCGTGGTGAAGAACACGCTGACCAAGATTGCGGCCAACGAGGCCGGGATCTCGACGCTGGACGACCTGTTCAACGGTCCGACGGCTGTCGCCTTCGTCACCGGTGATCCGGTGGAGTCGGCGAAGGGTCTCCGTGACTTCGCCAAGGACAACCCGAATCTCGTCATCAAGGGCGGTGTCCTTGACGGCAAGGCGCTGTCCGCCGACGAGATCAAGAAGCTTGCGGACCTCGAGTCCCGCGAGGTTCTGCTCGCCAAGCTGGCGGGCGCTCTGAAGGGCAAGCAGACGCAGACTGCTCAGCTCCTCCAGGCGCTCCCGACGAAGCTCGTCCGCACCGTGGACGCGCTCCGTGCCAAGCAGGACGAGCAGGGCGGTGCCGAGTAATTCGGCTCGCATCATGATCGCCGCCCTCGGGCAGCGGTCGTAGCGGGCCAACGTACGCCCGCCACTCATGTACATCCGGCACCTGCCGAATTAGTGGAAGGAAAGCCATCGTGGCTCTCACCCAGGAAGAACTGCTCGCCGAGTTCGAGAACATGACCCTCATCCAGCTTTCCGAGTTCGTGAAGGCGTTCGAGGAGAAGTTCGACGTCACCGCCGCCGCCGCGGCCGTCGTCGCCGCCCCGGCTGCCGGCGGTGCCGCCGGTGGTGCCGAGGCCGCTGAGGAGAAGGACGAGTTCGACGTCATCCTCGCGGGCGCCGGCGACAAGAAGATCCAGGTCATCAAGGTCGTGCGCGAGCTCACCTCCCTGGGCCTCAAGGAGGCCAAGGACCTGGTCGACGGTGCGCCGAAGCCGGTCCTGGAGAAGGTCAACAAGGAGGCCGCGGACAAGGCCAAGGAGGCCCTCGAGGGCGCCGGTGCCTCCGTCGAGGTCAAGTAAGACCTTCGCGAACGCCTGTGACAGTCCCGTAGGGCTGTAACGCGAACGCACCGAAGAGCGATCATCCATTCGGGTGGTCGCTCTTCGGCGTTTCCGGGGCGCGGCCGCGGTTGCCTTGCACCCGCCGGGACGGGGGGTATGGTGATCTTCGTCGTGTCCCTGGTCGGCCTGGGGTTCGGGCATGGGGGCCTTGACGAACCGCACGCAGCGCGCAATTCTCAGGACGCGTCGTCACAAGGATCCGAATCCGAGGCATGGATCGACGACGAAGAGGGCAGTATCAACGTGCGTTGAAGGCAGGCATGGCGCAGGCGTTGAGAACAACGAGGGTCTCTGAAAACCGGGACTGGACATCAGTGTGCCAAGTGGCTACACTGACCCTTTGCGCTGCCTGTTAGCTGTCCCCTGCCCGTCACCAGGGGTCTGCCCTCGCCTCAGCATCGATGATCGAGTATCCCTGACCTGGGATTTCTGTCTCTGTGTGTGGGTGAGGGGCCGGTACGCGCGTAGTGAGTCCGAGCCCTCGGAAGGACCCCCTCTTGGCCGCCTCGCGCACTGCCTCGACCGCGAATACGAACAACGGCGCCAGCACCGCCCCGCTGCGCATCTCCTTTGCAAAGATCAAGGAGCCCCTCGAGGTTCCGAACCTGCTCGCGCTGCAGACCGAGAGCTTTGACTGGCTGCTCGGCAACACCGCCTGGCAGAGTCGGGTCGAGGAGGCTCTGGAGTCCGGTCAGGACGTCCCCACCAAGTCCGGCCTCGAGGAGATCTTCGAGGAGATCTCCCCGATCGAGGACTTCTCCGGGTCGATGTCACTGACGTTCCGCGACCACCGCTTCGAGCCGCCGAAGAACTCGATCGACGAGTGCAAGGAGCGCGACTTCACCTACGCCGCCCCGCTCTTCGTGACGGCGGAGTTCACCAACAACGAGACCGGTGAGATCAAGTCCCAGACGGTCTTCATGGGCGACTTCCCGCTCATGACGAACAAGGGCACCTTCGTCATCAACGGCACCGAGCGTGTCGTGGTGTCGCAGCTGGTCCGTTCCCCCGGTGTCTACTTCGACTCCTCCATCGACAAGACGTCCGACAAGGACATCTTCTCGGCCAAGATCATCCCGTCCCGGGGTGCCTGGTTGGAGATGGAGATCGACAAGCGCGACATGGTCGGTGTCCGTATCGACCGCAAGCGCAAGCAGTCCGTCACCGTCCTGCTCAAGGCGCTCGGCTGGACCACCGAGCAGATCCTCGAGGAGTTCGGCGAGTACGAGTCGATGCGCGCCACCCTGGAGAAGGACCACACCCAGGGCCAGGACGACGCGCTGCTCGACATCTACCGCAAGCTGCGTCCGGGCGAGCCCCCCACGCGTGAGGCCGCGCAGACGCTGCTCGACAACCTCTACTTCAACCCGAAGCGCTACGACCTCGCCAAGGTCGGTCGCTACAAGGTCAACAAGAAGCTGGGTGCGGACGCTCCGCTCGACGCGGGCATCCTGACCGTCGAGGACATCATCTCGACGATCAAGTACCTGGTGAAGCTGCACGCGGGCGAGACCGAGACGGTCGGCGACAGCGGTCAGAGCATCGTCGTCGAGACCGACGACATCGACCACTTCGGCAACCGTCGTCTGCGCAGCGTCGGCGAGCTCATCCAGAACCAGGTCCGCACCGGTCTGGCTCGTATGGAGCGCGTCGTCCGCGAGCGCATGACGACCCAGGACGTCGAGGCGATCACGCCGCAGACCCTGATCAACATCCGGCCGGTCGTCGCCTCCATCAAGGAGTTCTTCGGCACCAGCCAGCTGTCGCAGTTCATGGACCAGAACAACCCGCTGTCCGGGCTGACGCACAAGCGTCGTCTGTCCGCGCTCGGCCCGGGTGGTCTGTCCCGTGAGCGGGCCGGCTTCGAGGTCCGTGACGTGCACCCGTCGCACTACGGCCGTATGTGCCCCATCGAGACGCCCGAAGGCCCGAACATCGGTCTGATCGGCTCGCTCGCCTCGTACGGCCGGGTCAACGCGTTCGGTTTCGTCGAGACCCCGTACCGCAAGGTCATCGACGGCCAGGTCACCGACGAGGTCGACTACCTGACCGCCGACGAAGAGGACCGCTTCGTCATCGCGCAGGCCAACGCCCCGCTGACCGACGACCTCCGCTTCGAGGAGGCCCGCGTGCTCGTCCGCCGTCGTGGCGGCGAGGTCGACTACGTCGGCGGCGAGGACGTGGACTACATGGACGTCTCGCCGCGCCAGATGGTGTCGGTCGCGACCGCCATGATCCCGTTCCTCGAGCACGACGACGCCAACCGTGCCCTCATGGGCGCGAACATGATGCGCCAGGCCGTTCCGCTCATCAAGGCGGAGGCCCCGCTCGTCGGCACCGGCATGGAGTACCGCTCCGCCGTCGACGCCGGCGACGTCGTCAAGGCCGAGAAGGCCGGTGTGGTCCAGGAGGTCTCCGCGGACTACATCACCACCGCCAACGACGACGGCACGTACATCACGTACCGCCTGGCCAAGTTCGCCCGCTCCAACCAGGGCACCTCGGTCAACCAGAAGGTCATCGTCCAGGAGGGCGACCGGATCGTCGAGGGCCAGGTCCTCGCCGACGGTCCGGCCACCCAGAACGGCGAGATGGCGCTGGGCAAGAACCTGCTCGTGGCGTTCATGCCGTGGGAGGGTCACAACTACGAGGACGCGATCATCCTGTCGCAGCGCCTCGTGCAGGACGACGTCCTCTCCTCGATCCACATCGAGGAGCACGAGGTCGACGCCCGTGACACCAAGCTCGGCCCCGAGGAGATCACCCGGGACATCCCGAACGTCTCCGAGGAGGTCCTCGCCGACCTCGACGAGCGCGGCATCATCCGCATCGGTGCCGAGGTCATCGCCGGCGACATCCTCGTCGGCAAGGTGACCCCGAAGGGTGAGACCGAGCTGACGCCGGAGGAGCGCCTGCTGCGCGCGATCTTCGGTGAGAAGGCCCGTGAGGTCCGTGACACCTCGCTGAAGGTGCCGCACGGCGAGACCGGCAAGGTCATCGGCGTCCGCGTCTTCGACCGCGAGGAGGGCGACGAGCTTCCCCCCGGTGTGAACCAGCTGGTGCGCGTGTACGTCGCGCAGAAGCGCAAGATCACCGACGGTGACAAGCTCGCCGGCCGTCACGGCAACAAGGGCGTCATCTCCAAGATCCTGCCGATCGAGGACATGCCGTTCCTGGAGGACGGCACCCCGGTCGACATCATCCTCAACCCGCTCGGTGTGCCGTCCCGAATGAACCCGGGACAGGTCCTGGAGATCCACCTCGGCTGGCTCGCCAGCCGCGGCTGGGACGTCTCCGGTCTCGCCGACGAGTGGGCCCAGCGCCTGCAGGCCATCGGCGCCGACAGTGTCGAGCCCGGCACCAACGTCGCCACCCCGGTCTTCGACGGTGCGCGTGAGGACGAGCTCGCGGGTCTGCTGCAGCACACCATCCCGAACCGCGACGGCGAGCGCATGGTGCTCCCGTCCGGCAAGGCGCGGCTGTTCGACGGCCGTAGCGGTGAGCCGTTCCCGGACCCGATCTCGGTCGGCTACATGTACATCCTGAAGCTGCACCACCTGGTCGACGACAAGCTGCACGCGCGCTCGACCGGCCCGTACAGCATGATCACCCAGCAGCCGCTGGGTGGTAAGGCCCAGTTCGGTGGCCAGCGCTTCGGTGAGATGGAGGTGTGGGCGCTGGAGGCGTACGGCGCCGCTTACGCCCTCCAGGAGCTGCTGACCATCAAGTCCGACGACGTCACCGGCCGCGTGAAGGTCTACGAGGCCATCGTCAAGGGCGAGAACATCCCCGAGCCCGGCATCCCCGAGTCCTTCAAGGTGCTCATCAAGGAGATGCAGTCGCTCTGCCTGAACGTGGAGGTGCTGTCCAGCGACGGTATGTCCATCGAGATGCGTGACACCGACGAGGACGTCTTCCGCGCTGCGGAGGAGCTCGGCATCGACCTGTCCCGGCGCGAGCCGAGCAGCGTCGAAGAGGTCTGACGGGAGTCCGGCGGGGCCCTCACCCACAGGGCCCCGCCGACCCCCAGGCCCCCGTTTCAGACCCCAAGACTTACAACCCTGAGAGGGATTGACGCATAGTGCTCGACGTCAACTTCTTCGATGAGCTCCGGATCGGTCTGGCCACCGCTGACGACATCCGTCAGTGGAGCCACGGCGAGGTCAAGAAGCCCGAGACCATCAACTACCGCACCCTCAAGCCCGAAAAGGACGGACTCTTCTGCGAGAAGATCTTCGGTCCGACCCGGGACTGGGAGTGCTACTGCGGCAAGTACAAGCGCGTCCGCTTCAAGGGCATCATCTGTGAGCGCTGCGGCGTCGAGGTGACTCGCGCCAAGGTGCGCCGTGAGCGGATGGGCCACATCGAGCTGGCCGCGCCCGTCACGCACATCTGGTACTTCAAGGGCGTTCCGTCGCGGCTTGGCTACCTGCTCGACCTCGCCCCGAAGGACCTGGAGAAGGTCATCTACTTCGCGGCGTACATGATCACGTACGTCGACGAGGAGCGCCGTACCCGCGACCTGCCCTCCCTGGAGGCGCACGTCTCCGTGGAGCGCCAGCAGATCGAGAACCGCCGGGACGCCGACCTGGAGGCCCGCGCCAAGAAGCTCGAGACCGACCTGGCCGAGCTGGAGGCCGAGGGCGCCAAGGCCGACGTGCGCCGCAAGGTGCGCGAGGGTGCCGAGCGCGAGATGAAGCAGCTGCGTGACCGTGCGCAGCGCGAGATCGATCGCCTCGACGAGGTGTGGACCCGCTTCAAGAACCTCAAGGTCCAGGACCTGGAGGGCGACGAGCTCCTCTACCGCGAGCTGCGTGACCGCTTCGGCACGTACTTCGACGGTTCGATGGGTGCCGCGGCGCTGCAGAAGCGCCTGGAGTCCTTCGACCTCGACGAGGAGGCCGAGAAGCTCCGCGAGATCATCCGTACCGGCAAGGGCCAGAAGAAGACCCGTGCGCTCAAGCGCCTGAAGGTCGTCTCCGCGTTCCTGCAGACCAGCAACAGCCCCAAGGGCATGGTGCTGGACTGCGTCCCGGTCATCCCGCCGGACCTGCGTCCGATGGTGCAGCTGGACGGTGGCCGCTTCGCGACCTCCGACCTGAACGACCTGTACCGCCGTGTGATCAACCGGAACAACCGACTGAAGCGCCTTCTCGACCTCGGTGCGCCCGAGATCATCGTGAACAACGAGAAGCGCATGCTCCAGGAGGCCGTCGACGCGCTGTTCGACAACGGTCGTCGTGGTCGCCCGGTCACCGGTCCCGGTAACCGCCCGCTGAAGTCCCTCAGCGACATGCTGAAGGGTAAGCAGGGTCGATTCCGTCAGAACCTGCTCGGTAAGCGTGTGGACTACTCCGCGCGTTCCGTGATCGTCGTCGGTCCGCAGCTGAAGCTGCACCAGTGCGGTCTGCCCAAGGCGATGGCGCTGGAGCTCTTCAAGCCGTTCGTGATGAAGCGCCTGGTCGACCTGAACCACGCGCAGAACATCAAGAGCGCCAAGCGGATGGTGGAGCGCGGCCGCACGGTCGTGTACGACGTCCTCGAAGAGGTCATCGCCGAGCACCCGGTGCTGCTGAACCGTGCTCCCACCCTGCACCGCCTCGGCATCCAGGCCTTCGAGCCGCAGCTGGTCGAGGGCAAGGCCATCCAGATCCACCCGCTCGTCTGCACCGCGTTCAACGCGGACTTCGACGGTGACCAGATGGCCGTGCACCTGCCGCTGTCCGCGGAGGCACAGGCCGAGGCCCGCATCCTGATGCTGTCCTCGAACAACATCCTCAAGCCCGCCGACGGCCGTCCGGTGACGATGCCGACCCAGGACATGGTCCTCGGTCTGTTCTTCCTCACCACCGACGGTGAGATGCGGGACATCAAGGGTGAGGACCGCTCCTTCTCCTCCGTCGCCGAGGCGATCATGGCCTTCGACGCGGGCGAGCTCTCGCTCCAGTCGAAGATCGACATCCGCTTCCCGGTCGGCACCATCCCGCCGCGTGGCTGGACCCCGCCGGCGCAGGAGGAGGGTGAGCCGGAGTGGCAGCAGGGTGACAGCTTCCGTCTGAAGACCACGCTGGGCCGTGCGCTCTTCAACGAGCTGCTGCCCGAGGACTACCCGTTCGTCGACTACGAGGTCGGCAAGAAGCAGCTCTCCGAGATCGTCAACGACCTCGCCGAGCGCTACCCGAAGGTCATCGTGGCGGCGACGCTCGACAACCTGAAGGCGTCCGGCTTCTACTGGGCCACCCGCTCCGGCGTCACCGTCGCCATCTCCGACGTCGTCGTTCCCGAGGCGAAGAAGGAGATCGTCCGCGGTTACGAGGCGCAGGACGAGAAGGTCCAGAAGCAGTACGAGCGCGGTCTGATCACCAAGGACGAGCGCACGCAGGAGCTCATCGCGATCTGGACCAAGGCGACCAACGAGGTCGCCGAGGCGATGAACGACAACTTCCCGAAGACCAACCCGATCTTCATGATGGTGAACTCGGGTGCACGAGGCAACATGATGCAGATGCGTCAGATCGCCGGTATGCGTGGTCTGGTGTCGAACGCGAAGAACGAGACGATCCCGCGTCCGATCAAGGCGTCGTTCCGTGAGGGCCTGTCCGTGCTGGAGTACTTCATCTCCACGCACGGTGCCCGTAAGGGTCTGGCGGACACCGCCCTGCGTACCGCCGACTCGGGTTACCTCACCCGTCGTCTGGTCGACGTCTCCCAGGACGTCATCATCCGCGAGGAGGACTGCGGCACCGACCGCGGCCTCAAGCTGGCCATCGCCGAGCGCGGCGCCGACGGCGTCCTGCGCAAGGCGGACAACGCCGAGACCAGCGTGTACGCGCGCTGCCTCGCCGAGGACATCGTCGTGGACGGCAAGGTGCTCGCCCCGGCGGGCGTCGACCTCGGTGACGTCCTCATCGACCAGCTGGTCGCCGCGGGCGTCGAGACGGTCAAGACCCGCTCGGTCCTGACCTGCGAGTCCGCCGTCGGCACCTGCGCGATGTGCTACGGCCGTTCGCTGGCCACCGGCAAGCTGGTCGACATCGGTGAGGCGGTCGGCATCATCGCCGCCCAGTCCATCGGTGAGCCCGGTACCCAGCTGACGATGCGTACCTTCCACACCGGTGGTGTGGCCGGTGACGACATCACCCAGGGTCTGCCGCGTGTCGTCGAGCTCTTCGAGGCCCGTACCCCGAAGGGTGTCGCCCCGATCTCCGAGGCCACCGGCCGCGTGCGGATCGAGGAGACCGAGAAGACCAAGAAGATCGTCGTCACCCCGGACGACGGCAGCGACGAGACGGCGTACCCGATCTCGAAGCGTGCCCGACTCCTGGTCAGCGAGGGCGAGCACGTCGAGGTGGGCCAGAAGCTCACCGTGGGTGCCACCAACCCGCACGACGTGCTGCGCATCCTGGGTCAGCGTGCCGTCCAGGTCCACCTGGTCGGCGAGGTCCAGAAGGTGTACAACTCGCAGGGTGTGTCGATCCACGACAAGCACATCGAGATCATCATCCGGCAGATGCTCCGCCGCGTGACGATCATCGAGTCCGGCGACGCCGAGCTGCTGCCCGGCGAGCTGGTCGAGCGCTCGAAGTTCGAGACCGAGAACCGTCGTGTGGTCCAGGAGGGCGGTCACCCGGCCTCCGGTCGTCCGCAGCTCATGGGTATCACCAAGGCCTCGCTGGCCACGGAGTCCTGGCTGTCGGCGGCGTCCTTCCAGGAGACGACGCGAGTCCTCACGGACGCGGCGATCAACGCCAAGTCCGACTCGCTGATCGGCCTCAAGGAGAACGTCATCATCGGTAAGCTCATCCCGGCCGGTACGGGTCTGTCCCGCTACCGCAACATCCGGGTCGAGCCGACCGAGGAGGCCAAGGCCGCGATGTACTCGGCCGTCGGCTACGACGACATCGACTACTCGCCGTTCGGCACGGGCTCCGGCCAGGCCGTTCCGCTGGAGGACTACGACTACGGTCCGTACAACCAGTGAGCGAGCGTCCGCCTGAGTCGCACTGACTCCGGCTGAGCCGAAGGGCGGTCACCCTGTGGGGTGGCCGCCCTTCGGTGTTGTTCGGACTCGGCGTTCGAGTGACCGCGCTGTGTCACCCGGTGTTGTCCCTGCTTTCGCGGTGGCCTGTGTGCGAGCTTGGGCCGAACCGGGCCGAGCGCAAGCGGAGGTGGCGACGCCATGACGCCAGGTACTGCCCGAGGACTCGCCGCAGCGGCGTTGGTGGTCGTCCTGGCGGGGACCGCGGCCTGCGGGGGCGGTGCGGGCGGGGGAGGTGAGTCCGTCCAGGACCGGACCTCCGGACCGGCCGACACCACGGTGACCGGGGGCAAGACGAACGGAACAGGGACACCGACGTCCGGCGACGTGCGGGCGCAGGCCTCGATCTTCCCGGGCAGCGAATCCCAGGCGCCCTCCGCGTCGGCGATCAAGCTCCCGAGCACCAAGGTGGGGGAGCCGACCAGAGGGGAAGTGACGATCAAGGGATCGGAACAGGGGCCGCCCAAGACGGTTCAGAACGTCGACGGCAACATCGACGGTGAACTCCTCGCACTTCTCCAGAAGTGCCTGGGACCCCTGCCGGCGGACGGCTGCGACGTGATCTTCACGTACACACCGCAACAACCGGGACCGTACAGCGGGGAACTGACGGTGACGATGACCGACGGGTCCACCGTCACCGCCCCCATCTCCGGGGAGGCGGTCGGCGCGGACACGACGGACACCTCCGCGGCCACGACCCCGGATCCCGAGACCACCACGACCACTCCTCCCACCACGACCGCGCCCCCGGACGTGACGACATCGCCGCCCGTCGTCACCACGTCGCCGCCCACACCGAACCTCACCTGAGCGGGCCGTTCCTCACGGGCTGCGGATCTCCAGCCAGGCGCTGCCGTTGTCGGGCAGCACCACCAGAAGGCGGTCCCTGTGGCGGGTGGCGTGGGATACGAGGTAGAAGCGAGAGGGCGTCTTCGCGAGGAGCCGGAAACCGCGGTACTCGTAGCGGTGCGTCCCGCCCACCCCGCCGTGGTCGGTGAAACCGATGCGCTCGGCATGGTGGGAGAGGGGCAGACGCGAGTGGACCACCACGAAGGCGCTGTCCGGGTAACCGCGCTCCGCCTCCAGGATGGCGTTGCCGCGACCGAGGTCCGCCACGTACTGGGCCATGCCGTAGAACAGGCTCAGCATGAGCAGGGCGACGAGCAGCGTGCCGCCCGCCAGCCACATCCGGTCCGCGGCACGGGCCCGGAGGACCGAGTCGTCGGCACCCTCGCTCAGTCGCTGGTGGACGGCGAAGACGGCGAGCGTGGCGCCCAGGGCCACCAGCAGGGCCGGAATGAACCTGCGTGGCCATCCCGCCGGGAAGAGGGCCGCCACGTTCGTGAACAGGGCGGGGAACCCGACGAGCACCATGGCCGCACCGACGGCCAGCAGCAGGCCGACCACCGAGCGGCGACGAGCCGCGTGCTCCGGTTCGGCCAGTGCCAGACCCAGCCAGCCGAGCAACAGGTACACGACCAGCCCACCGGCCAGCAGCAGGCACAGGGGGATGAACACCGCGTTCGCACTGCTGGCAACGGTGCCCTGGACGGAGAACCCGAGATCCTCGGGGATCACGCCCAGGGCGGAGTAGTACGCCTTGTTGTAGATGCTGCCGAAGTAGTAGAGCAGGGCGAACACGACGGTCCCCGGCGCCACGACGTACGCCGCCTTCTGCACGAACGTCGCCGTCGGTGAGCGTGGGGGACCGTTGCCGGTCGACGGCGGAGACATGATCCTCAGTGTGTTCGCCGGACCCGGTCCCCGCACGCGGAGCCGTTCCGCTCGGTGGACCGGTGCGGCGGGAACATCTCCGGGTTCTCTCGGGGTGGACCCCGATGCCACGGACGCCGGTTCGGCGCATGATGGAGGGACTCCGACCGGTACGGAGGTGCTCCATGACGCAGCAGCCGTGGCAGCCGTGGCAGGGGAGCGGTGCCCCGCAGCCGTGGTCCGGCCCGTACATCCCCGCCATGCTCGCCTCCCACGCCGACCGCGAGCGTGCCGTCGACGTGCTCAGGGCCGGGTACGGCGAAGGGCGGCTGGAGCAGCCGGAGTTCGAGCAGCGGGTCGCGCGGGCCTACGCGGCCCGTACGGTGGGCGAACTGGCCCTGCTGGTCGCCGACCTGCCCCAGGGCCCCGTACCGCAGCAGACGCCCGTCACCGCCGTGCCGGGGACGTTCCTGGCGGCACCCCGGCCGCGGACGAACGGCAAGGCCGTCGGGTCGGCGCTCTGCGGGGCGCTGTGCCTGGTGACCTTCGGGCTGACCGGCATTCCGGCCGTGGTTCTCGGCCATGCCGCGCGCTCCGAGATACGCCGTACCGGAGAGGCCGGCGACACCCTCGCTCTGACCGGCCTCGTACTGGGGTGGCTGTCGACCGCGGGCTGGGCGGTCCTGTTCGCCCTGATGATCGTGGCCGCCGCCGCGTCCGCGTGAGCCGTGTCGTCGCCCGCCCCGAACCGCCTGCGCGTGCCGGCCGCCGCGCCCGTAGGGGCCCGGCAGCACCTCCGCGCGGCCCTTCCCCTCGACTCCGCATGCATCGCCACCACCCGATGTGGGACGACCCGCGGCGAGCCGGTCCTGACGTGCTCCGATCGGGGATTCGAAGATCGAAATCGTCGTGCGGTCTTGACATCGGGCGTATGGCGATGCGGGCGAGGCCCATTTGTTTTGACCGCAGCGAATGAGGTAGGTACGCTCAGACCTTGTGCCTGGGGTGTGCCCTGGCTCTCGTGCGTGCCTTCAACCGCATAACGAGCTGTGAGCGGCCACCGTAATCTGTGCTCTTTTCGCCTCGCGGCGGGAGTCCGCCGGATTCGACACACCCGACCGCGTGGGTCGGCAAAGTTCCAGGTTAGCTGTACCCATCGGCACACAGAAACCGGAGAAGTAGTGCCTACGATCCAGCAGCTGGTCCGCAAGGGCCGGCAGGACAAGGTCGAGAAGAACAAGACGCCCGCACTCGAGGGTTCCCCTCAGCGTCGTGGCGTCTGCACGCGTGTGTTCACGACCACCCCGAAGAAGCCGAACTCGGCCCTGCGTAAGGTCGCGCGTGTGCGTCTGACCAGCGGGATCGAGGTCACCGCTTACATTCCGGGTGAGGGACACAACCTGCAGGAGCACTCCATCGTGCTCGTGCGCGGCGGCCGTGTGAAGGACCTGCCGGGTGTTCGCTACAAGATCATCCGTGGCTCCCTCGACACCCAGGGTGTCAAGAACCGCAAGCAGGCCCGTTCCCGCTACGGCGCCAAGAAGGAGAAGTAAGAATGCCTCGTAAGGGCCCCGCCCCGAAGCGCCCGGTCATCATCGACCCGGTCTACGGTTCTCCTCTGGTCACGTCGCTCATCAACAAGGTGCTGCTGAACGGCAAGCGCTCCACCGCTGAGCGGATCGTGTACGGCGCCATGGAGGGCCTGCGCGAGAAGACCGGCAACGACCCGGTCATCACCCTCAAGCGCGCTCTCGAGAACATCAAGCCGACCCTTGAGGTCAAGTCCCGCCGTGTCGGTGGCGCGACCTACCAGGTGCCGGTCGAGGTCAAGCCCGGCCGTGCCAACACCCTGGCGCTGCGCTGGCTGGTCGGTTACTCCCGCGCCCGTCGCGAGAAGACCATGACCGAGCGTCTCCTCAACGAGCTCCTCGACGCCTCCAACGGCCTCGGTGCGGCCGTGAAGAAGCGCGAGGACACGCACAAGATGGCCGAGTCCAACAAGGCCTTCGCGCACTACCGCTGGTAGTCGCTACCCACATCGAGACCGAGAGAAGACTGAAGCCTTATGGCTACCACTTCACTTGACCTGGCCAAGGTCCGCAACATCGGGATCATGGCCCACATCGACGCGGGCAAGACGACCACCACCGAGCGGATCCTGTTCTACACCGGTGTGTCTTACAAGATCGGTGAGGTCCACGACGGCGCTGCCACCATGGACTGGATGGAGCAGGAGCAGGAGCGTGGCATCACGATCACCTCTGCTGCCACCACCTGTCACTGGCCGCTGGAAGACGTCGACCACACCATCAACATCATCGACACCCCGGGCCACGTCGACTTCACCGT
Organism: Streptomyces sp. NPDC007808; assembly: GCF_042868655.1. NCBI lineage: Bacteria > Bacillati > Actinomycetota > Actinomycetes > Kitasatosporales > Streptomycetaceae > Streptomyces > Streptomyces sp. NPDC007808. The sequence goes on along the minus strand of NZ_JBIAEQ010000009.1, from coordinate 298,276 downwards.
CGAGGTGGAGCGCTCCCTGCGCGTGCTCGACGGTGCCGTGACGGTGTTCGACGGCGTCGCCGGCGTTGAGCCGCAGTCCGAGACGGTGTGGCGTCAGGCGGACCGCTACCGCGTTCCGCGTATCTGCTTCGTCAACAAGCTGGACCGTACGGGCGCGGAGTTCCACCGCTGCGTCGACATGATCAGCGACCGCCTGGGTGCCCAGCCGCTCGTCATGCAGCTCCCCATCGGTGCCGAGGCCGACTTCAAGGGCGTCGTGGACCTGGTCCGCATGAAGGCGCTCGTCTGGTCCGCCGAGGCGACCAAGGGCGAGATGTACGACGTCGTCGACATCCCGGCCACGCACACCGAGGCCGCTGAAGAGTGGCGCGGCAAGCTGCTTGAGGCCGTCGCGGAGAACGACGAGGAGATCATGGAGCTGTACCTGGAGGGCGAGGAGCCCTCCGAGGAGCAGCTGTACGCGGCCATCCGCCGCATCACGATCGCCTCCGGCAAGTCCAGCGACACCACGGTCACCCCGGTGTTCTGTGGTACCGCGTTCAAGAACAAGGGCGTGCAGCCCCTGCTCGACGCGGTGGTCCGCTACCTGCCCTCCCCGCTCGACATCGAGGCCATCGAGGGCCACGCGGTGAACGACCCCGAGGAGGTCGTGAAGCGCAAGCCCTCCGACGACGAGCCGCTGTCGGCGCTGGCGTTCAAGATCATGAGCGACCCGCACCTCGGCAAGCTCACCTTCGTCCGGGTCTACTCGGGCCGCCTGGAGTCCGGCACGCAGGTGCTGAACTCCGTCAAGGGCAAGAAGGAGCGCATCGGCAAGATCTACCGCATGCACGCGAACAAGCGTGAGGAGATCCAGTCGGTGGGCGCCGGCGACATCATCGCCGTCATGGGTCTGAAGCAGACCACGACCGGTGAGACGCTGGCCGACGACAAGAACCCGGTGATCCTGGAGTCCATGGACTTCCCGGCGCCGGTCATCCAGGTCGCCATCGAGCCCAAGTCGAAGGGCGACCAGGAGAAGCTGGGCGTCGCGATCCAGCGCCTGGCCGAGGAGGACCCGTCCTTCCAGGTCCACTCGGACGAGGAGACCGGCCAGACCATCATCGGTGGTATGGGCGAGCTGCACCTTGAGGTGCTGGTCGACCGTATGCGCCGTGAGTTCAAGGTCGAGGCCAACGTCGGCAAGCCGCAGGTCGCCTACCGTGAGACGATCCGCAAGGCCGTCGAGCGTGTCGACTTCACGCACAAGAAGCAGACTGGTGGTACCGGCCAGTTCGCCAAGGTGCAGATCGCGATCGAGCCCCTCGAGAGCGGCGACACGTCGTACGAGTTCGTGAACAAGGTGACCGGTGGTCGTATCCCGAAGGAGTACATCCCTTCGGTCGACGCCGGTGCGCAGGAGGCCATGCAGTTCGGCATCCTCGCCGGTTACGAGATGACCGGTGTCCGCGTCACGCTGCTCGACGGTGCGTACCACGAGGTCGACTCCTCCGAGCTCGCGTTCAAGATCGCCGGTTCGCAGGCCTTCAAGGAGGCCGCGCGCAAGGCCAGCCCTGTGCTCCTTGAGCCGATGATGGCCGTCGAGGTCACCACGCCCGAGGACTACATGGGTGAGGTCATCGGCGACATCAACTCCCGCCGTGGCCAGATCCAGGCCATGGAGGAGCGGGCCGGTGCCCGCGTCGTGAAGGGCCTCGTGCCCCTCTCGGAGATGTTCGGCTACGTCGGCGACCTGCGCAGCAAGACGTCCGGCCGCGCCAGCTACTCCATGCAGTTCGACTCCTACGCCGAGGTTCCGCGGAACGTCGCCGAGGAGATCATCGCGAAGGCCAAGGGCGAGTAACGCTCCGCGTTCACACGCTTTAGGCTTGACTCCGGAGCCTCAAGGGGGCATTCCACCGCAATAGCGGCCGGAATGCCCCGGGGCCCGGGCTTTCCAGCAAAGATCACCTGGCGCCGATGAAGCAAGGCGTTCAGAACCACTCCACAGGAGGACCCCAGTGGCGAAGGCGAAGTTCGAGCGGACTAAGCCGCACGTCAACATCGGCACCATCGGTCACATCGACCACGGTAAGACGACCCTCACGGCCGCCATTACCAAGGTGCTGCACGACGCGTTCCCGGACCTGAACGAGGCCTCGGCGTTCGACCAGATCGACAAGGCTCCCGAGGAGCGCCAGCGCGGTATCACCATCTCGATCGCGCACGTCGAGTACCAGACGGAGACCCGTCACTACGCCCACGTCGACTGCCCCGGTCACGCGGACTACATCAAGAACATGATCACCGGTGCTGCCCAGATGGACGGCGCCATCCTCGTGGTCGCCGCCACCGACGGCCCGATGCCGCAGACCAAGGAGCACGTGCTCCTGGCCCGCCAGGTCGGCGTTCCGTACATCGTCGTCGCCCTGAACAAGGCCGACATGGTGGACGACGAGGAGATCCTGGAGCTCGTCGAGCTCGAGGTTCGTGAGCTGCTCTCCGAGTACGAGTTCCCGGGCGACGACGTTCCGGTCGTCAAGGTCTCCGCCCTGAAGGCCCTCGAGGGCGACAAGGAGTGGGGCAACTCCGTCCTCGAGCTCATGAAGGCCGTGGACGAGTCCATCCCGGAGCCCGAGCGCGACGTCGACAAGCCGTTCCTGATGCCGATCGAGGACGTCTTCACGATCACCGGTCGTGGCACCGTCGTCACCGGTCGTATCGAGCGCGGTATCCTCAAGGTCAACGAGACCGTCGACATCATCGGCATCAAGACCGAGAAGACCACCACCACGGTCACTGGTATCGAGATGTTCCGCAAGCTGCTCGACGAGGGCCAGGCCGGTGAGAACGTCGGTCTGCTGCTCCGCGGCATCAAGCGCGAGGACGTCGAGCGCGGCCAGGTCATCATCAAGCCGGGCTCGGTCACCCCGCACACCGAGTTCGAGGCGCAGGCCTACATCCTGTCCAAGGACGAGGGTGGCCGCCACACGCCGTTCTTCAACAACTACCGCCCGCAGTTCTACTTCCGTACGACGGACGTGACCGGCGTGGTGACCCTCCCCGAGGGCACCGAGATGGTCATGCCGGGTGACAACACCGAGATGAAGGTGGAGCTCATCCAGCCCGTCGCCATGGAGGAGGGCCTGAAGTTCGCCATCCGTGAGGGTGGCCGGACCGTGGGCGCCGGCCAGGTCACCAAGATCAACAAGTGAGCTTGTTGATCTGACCTGGTAGCTCCAGCGAGAGCTCCGGAAGGGGCCCGTACGACCTCGGTCGTACGGGCCCCTTCTTTTTGTCGGTGTCGAGGGGCGGACGGATGCCGGTCCTGCGGTGGGCGGTGGACTCGCGCTACGGGTTCACCAGCGGGACCACGCCGGTCCGGCGGTGATCGTCATGCGTCCACGGAGTCGTACGGTCATCAGTCCCCCTGCCGACGGCTCGACGGCCTGGGCCCAGGGCTCAGCTGCCGTTGCCCTTGATGACGCAGAAGTCGACGTGGCTGATCGTGGGAATGTTGCCCCCGGGGTTGAGCGGCGCGGTCAGCGCGGTGTCGGCCGCGATGCCGTCGGGGAAGCTCGTCGGGGTGGAGTTGGCGTCGTAGATGTACCGGTTGGCGTCCGGTCCACCCTTCACGGTGACCTGGCGGACGGCGATGTCACCCGTGGTGTTGAAGCTCACCTGGGTGGTGTTGGCGTTGAAGTCGACGATCACCGTGCCGCTTTCGCCGTCGACGGTGACCGGGACGGTGGTGTCCACGGGCGGGTCGACCCGGAAACCGACCGAGCCGGCAGGACAAGCCAGCGGCGGGTTGCCCATCACGAGGACGGGGGTGACCGATGCCGCCGCTGCCGGGCCGGCGGAGATGCCGATGGCGACCGCCGTGGTCAGACCCACGCCGATCAGCTTCGCTCCCAGCCCCGCCCGTCTCGTTCCGGTCCTGGTTCGACTAGCTCGAGTGGTTACTCGCATGACGAGTACTCCTCCTCTTCGTTTTCACCTGAGTTGGCCCTGGCTGAATCCCTTGCCTTTTCGTCGGCAATTCGGGTGGTGATGTCCATCCACCGCCGGGCGCAGCATCACTTCCGTGATCGGACCGGCGTCACGCGTCACCCCTCTGCATTCGTGGGCCATCCGGTCCTCAAATGAGCACCTGACAGGTGAAAGCCCATCAGACGGTGTGAAAGTGCGACGAAAGGAGGCGGGGGGTATCGGGGCGGGAAGGGGGTGGCGCGCCCTCTGTCGGTCCAGGCGCTCCGCCAGGGGCCTGCTGTCGAGGGCGAGCGCGCATCCCCACCGCCGCGATGAGTCTCAAAAATAGGACATAACATCATGAAACTTGATATAAGCATCTCGTGAGGCGTGGGCCCTGCACCGCCGTTGCGGCCGCGTCCTTCCTCGTCGGGGTCACAGGGAGAGTCATGCAGCAGTTCACCGGCGCGGCGTCAGGGCGCGCGGCCTCTCGCGCGCAGCCCCGGGCGACCCGGCGCCGAGGGTCCACGGCCGGCTGGTGGTACGTACAGGCCGCGATCTGTGCGGACTCCGTCGCGGTGGCGCTGACGGCGACGGCGGTGTTCGTCGCGATCGGCGAGGCCCGCCCGGTGCGTCAGGCGTTGGTGATCACTGCTCTCTGGGTGCTCATGGGTGTCGTCCGCCGGCGGTACACGCCCTGGAGCTGGGACGAGGGGGCTCCGGTCGGCCCGGTCGTGCGGGACTGGCTCGTGCTGCTCGGTGTCCTGGCCGCTCTGCACGCCGCGTCCGGTCTCGGCAGCGCACCACCGGCGGCTCTCGCCGTGCTGTGCCCGTCGCTGGTGGCCACCGTGGCCTGCCGCAAGGCGATCCACTTCCGTCTGCTGGCCGTACGCCGCCGGGCCCGGGCGTTGCGGCGCGTCCTCGTCATCGGCGAGGCGACCGCGGTGGACGCCGTGGTGGGGCGGCTCGCCGAGCGCACCGACCACGGCTACGTGACGGTCGGGGCGTGTGTCGTGGGTGAGGGCGATCCCCAGTCAGGTGTGCGGGTGTGTGCCCGGCTCCGGGCCGACGAGCCGGCCGGCCCGGGCGAGGACGCCGTATCGGTGGGGGAGTCGGCCGAGGCGCTGGGCGCCGACATGATCTTCGTGGCGGCCGACAGGCACATGTCCGGGGACCGGCTGCGCCGGTTGTCGTGGGCCATGCACGACCAGGGTCGCCCGTTGATGGTGCTGCCGGGCGTCGTGGAGGTCGCCCGGCACAGGATCCGGCTCGGCTCGGCGGCCGGGCTCACCCTCCTGCACATCGCGCCACCGTCGCGCAGTGGCCTTCCCACGCTGGTGAAAGCCGTCACGGACCAGGTGGGCGCCCTCGTCCTGCTCGTCGCGCTGGCCCCGCTGTTCGTCGTCCTGGCGCTCGCCGTGCGTCTGAACTCGCCCGGCCCCGTCCTCTACCGTCAGACGCGTGTCGGACGGGACAACAGGCACTTCCCCATGTGGAAGTTCCGCACCATGGTCGTGGACGCGGACCGGATGAAGACGGAGTTGGCGCCGGCGAACGAGCACGACGGGCCCATGTTCAAGCTGCGCCAGGACCCGCGGGTCACCTCTGTCGGACGCTTTCTGCGCCGCCACTCGCTGGACGAGCTCCCCCAGCTGGTCAACGTGCTGCTCGGGCACATGTCGCTGGTGGGACCCCGCCCGCCGCTTCCCGAGGAGGTCGCCCGCTACGACCGGGTGGAGATGCGCCGGCTGAGCGTCAAACCCGGTCTCACGGGACTGTGGCAGGTGAGCGGACGGTCGGACCTGTCCTGGCACGAGACCGTCTCACTCGACCTGCGGTACGTGGACAACTGGTCGTGGACCTGGGACATGGCGGTCATGGCCCGCACGGTCCGCGCCGTACTGGACGGACGTGGCGCCTACTGAGGCTCAGACGCCGACCACCGGGCGGGGCCGCTGCGTGCTCGACCATGCCGCGTAGGTGGCCGCGATGCCGTCGCGCAGCGTGATCCTCGGCGCCCAACCCAGCTCCCGCATACGGGAGATGTCGAGCACCTTGCGGGGCGTACCGTCCGGCTTCGTCGTGTCGAAGGTGATCCGGCCCCGGTAGCCGACGACCTCCGCGACCAGGTGGGCCAGTTCACGGATCGTCAGATCGTCCCCGCATCCGACGTTGACGGGCGTGTCGTCGTCGTAGCGGCGCAGCAGCGTCACGCAGGCGTCGGCGAGGTCGTCGACGTGCAGGAACTCCCGGCGGGGAGTGCCGCTTCCCCACAGGACCACCTCGTCCAGCCCGTCCCGCTCGGCCTCGTGGAAGCGGCGGATGAGAGCGGGCAGGACATGCGAGGACTCCGGATCGAAGTTGTCGCCCGGGCCGTAGAGATTGCACGGCATCGCGCAGATGTACGAGGCCCCGTACTGCCGCCGGTAGGACCGCACCTGGACGATGCCCGCGATCTTGGCGAGCGCGTACGGCTCGTTGGTCGGTTCGAGCGGGCCCGTGAGCAAGGCGTCTTCCCGGATCGGCTGCGGCGCGAGCCTCGGGTAGATGCAGGACGATCCCAGGAACAGCAGGCGCGGCACCTCGGCGGTGTGCGCGGCGGAGATCACGCTCAGCTGGATCCGCAGGTTGTCCTCGATGAACTGCACCGGACAGGTGCTGTTGGCCATGATGCCGCCGACCTTGGCCGCGGCGAGGACCACGGCGTCCGGCCGGCTCTCGCGCAGGAAGGCGGCGGTGGCGGCCGAGTCGCGGAGGTCCAGCTCGGACCGGGTCCGGGCGAGGACCTCGTGGCCGTCGGCGGTCAGACGGCGGACCATCGCCGAACCGACGAGGCCGCGGTGGCCTGCGACGTATACGCGGGCGGATGCAGGGAGGAGATCTTCCATGTGGCGTAGTTTGCACCAAATAAGGGCGTATATCCCGCTCTCCTTGGGGTCCCCTCCGGAGAATCGACCAGGCAGAACGCATGCCGGCGAGCTCAGGAGGACCAGCGCCATGGACCGTTCCCTCCGGTCTTTCACGGGAGTCGGCTACGACAAGGGGCGCCCCCTGCTCGTTCAGGCGGCCTGGTTCGCCGTCCTCAACCTGGTCTTCGTCCGGTGGTGGTTTCCCGCTCGCTGGCGACCGGCCCTGCTGCGCGCGTTCGGTGCCCGGATCGGAGAGCGCGTGCTGATCCGTCACCGGGTGCGTGTGCACTGGCCGTGGCGGCTGGAGATCGGGGACGACGTGTGGATCGGCGAGGGCGCATGGCTGCTGAACCTGGAACGCATCACGATCGACAGCGATGTGTGCGTCTCGCAGGAGGCGTTGTTGTGCACCGGCAGCCATCGGCGTCGCAGCGCGGCCTTCGAGTTCGACAACGCGCCCATCCGCCTGGAACGGGGAGCGTGGGTCGCGGCCCGGGCGGTGGTGCTGCGCGGGGTCACCGTCGGCCGCGGGGCGGTCGTGGGTGCCTCGGCGGTCGCCCGTCATGACGTCGGACCGGGGGCGGTCGTCACCACGGGAGTCGCGGCATGAGACTCCTGCACGTGGTGACGCTGCTCAGCGACGACGGTGCCTACGGCGGCCCCACGAGTGTGGCCACCGGGCAGCTCCAGGAGTGTGCCGCACGAGGCCACCAGGTCGAGCTCGTCTCCCTGTGGCGGGGCAGCTCCCCGGCACCGGCACGCGTGGGGTCGGTGCCGGTGCGTACGCGCCCGGCGCGCTCCCTGCTCCCGGGGCGCTTCACCGGGCTCATGCACCCGCTGCTCGTCGGGGACTTGTGGCGTTCCATGGGGCGGGCCGACGTGGTGCACATCCACGCGGGGCGCGACCTCGTCTCCCTGACGGCGCTCGGCCTCGCCGTGCTGGCCCGCAAGAGGTTCCTCACCCAGACGCACGGCATGGTGGAGCCGCGTCGACGGGCAGCCGTCCGGCTCTTCGACCGCGTCTACGTGCCGCTGCTGCGCAGGTCGCGGGGCTGCCTGGTCCTCACCGAGCGGGAGCGGCGGGCCGTGGCCGAGGTGGTCGGTCCGGACGGTCCGCCGCTGCTGCGGCTCCCCAACGGGGTCAGGCCCTCGCGTGCCGGCTCCGCGCCGCATCGGCAGCGCGAGCGCGAGGTGCTCTTCCTCGCCCGCCTGCACCCGCGCAAGCGCCCGGACGCCTTCGTCGAGATGGCCGCCCTGGTCCACCGCAGGGTGCCCGACGCACGGTTCACCCTGTACGGGGCGGACGAGGGGTCCCTGGCGGAGGTACGCCGGCTCATCGCCGCGCACGGCCTTGAGAGGGCCGTCTCCTACCGTGGTGCGCTCGGTCACGCGGAGGCGGTGAGCGCCTACGCGAAGGCGGCCGTGTACGTGCTGCCGAGCGTCGACGAGCCGTTCCCCATGACGGTGATCGAAGCCCTGTGCGCGGGCACTCCCGTCGTGTGCACCGACACCTGCGGCATGGCCGACGAACTGGCGCGCCGTGATGCGGCGGTCGTCACCGACGGCAGCCCGCAGGCCATGGCCGACGCCGTGTGCGATCTGCTGGCGGACGACAGCAGGCGCGACGCGCTCGTGGACGCGGGCCACCGGGCCGTCGAGGAGGCCTTCTCCATTCATGCGGTGGCGGACCGGCTGGAGGAGATCTACCGGAAGCTGTGCCGAGCCACTTCGGCTGTCCGGAGTAACTCTGCCTGACGACCTGTTTCCCTGATCATTTCCTCTCAAGATCTTTGTAAGGTCTCCGCATCGTTGTCCGCCCGTCCGGTGACCGAGCGACCGAAATGAGTGCTAGGCATGATCGAGCAATCACGCGGCGACACGGAGAATTCACGGAACACCGCCGACGTGGTCATCATCGGGGGTTGCGGCCGGGTAGGACTTCCCCTGGGAATCGCGCTCGCCACCCGCGGCATGCTTTCGGTGACGCTCTACGACATCGATGCCGCGGCCGTCGACACGGTCAATCGGGGAGAGCTTCCGTTCCGGGAGGCGGGGGCCGCCGAACCGCTGCGCGAGAGTGTGCGCGACGGACTGCTGCGCGCCACGACCGACGCCGCCAGTGTCGCCACCACGGAGAACCTGGTCGTGGTGGTGGGAACGCCGGTGGACGAGCATCTCAACCCCGATCTCGGCGCGGTGCCCCGGGCGTTGGAGCGCTGCGCCGAGTATCTGCGCAGCGGGCAGCTGGTCATGCTCAGGAGCACGGTGCACCCCGGAGTCACGGCCCTGACCGAGCGGCTCCTTGAGAGGCTCGGCACCACCGTGGACGTGGCTTTCTGCCCGGAGCGCATCGCCGAGGGCGCGGCCATGACCGAGCTGTTCGAGCTGCCGCAACTGGTGGCGGCCCGCTCCCAGCGGGCCGGGGACAGGGCGGAGAAGTTCTTCCGCACGCTCACGGACAAAATCGTCCGGATGGAGCCGGAGGAGGCGGAACTCGCAAAACTCTTCGCCAACACCTGGCGGTACATCAAGTTCGCCACGGTGAATCAATTCTGGATGATGGCAAATGATTTCGGACTCGATTTCGAGCGTATTCGCCACGCGATGACGTACGAGTATCCCCGGGCCGCCGACATGCCAGGAGCGGGATTCGCCGCCGGTCCCTGCCTGCTCAAGGACACGTTGCAGTTGGCTGCGTTCACCGGGAACAATTTCGTGCTGGGTCACGCGGCCATGCTCGTGAATGAGGGACTGCCGCTCTACCTCGTGTCGCGCCTTGAGCGCAGGTTCCCGCTCTCGGACACGCGGGTGGGCGTTCTCGGCATGGGCTTCAAGGCCGGCAGTGACGACGTCCGCGAAAGCCTGTCGTTCAAACTGCGCCGCATTCTGATGGCGAAGGCCCGGGAAACGCTGTGCACCGATCCGTACGTCAGCGATCCACGCTTCGTGGACCTGGACGAGGTCATGCGCCGGGCCGACGTCCTGGTCATCGCGACACCGCACAGCGATTACCGGGATCTGGTCACCGACAAGCCGGTCGTGGACCTCTGGGGCATCACCGGCAGAGGTGTCCGGGCCTGATCGGCCGTACGGCGAAGGCTTTCCCACCCGGTCCCTGGCACCGGGCACCACTCGCACCAGAAAGGTCTCCTGTGAAGGTTCTCGTCACCGGCGCGTCCGGTCTGATCGGCAGCCACCTCGTCAGGGAACTCCTCGAACAGGGGCACACCGTCGTGGGCCTCGACAACTTCTCCAAGTACGGCGCGGTCCGCCGCGCTCCGGTGGAGAACCCGCGATACCGGCTCGTCGAGGGGGACGCCCGCGACACGGACCTGATGGCGAAGCTGCTCGCCGACTGCGATCACTTCGTCGCCGGCGCGGCCATGATCGGTGGCATCTCCTACTTCCACACCTACGCCTACGACCTCCTCGCCACCAATGAGCGGATCACCGCCGCGGCCTGCGACGCGGCGATCCGGGTGCACGGCGAAGGGCCGCTGCGGAAGGTGACGTACCTGAGCTCCTCGATGGTGTACGAGAACACCGACTTCTGGCCGTCCCGGGAGGGCGACGAGCGTCGTATCGCCCCGCCGTCGTCCTCGTACGGCTTCCAGAAACTGGCGGTGGAGTACTTCGCCCGGGCGGCCCACGACCAGTACGGCCTCCCCTTCACCATCGTGCGGCCCTTCAACTGCGTGGACGTCGGAGAGGAGCGGACCGTCGGCCAGAGCGAGGAGCGGTCCGGGGACATCAAGATCAACATGTCTCATGTCGTCCCCGACCTGGTGCAGAAGGTCCTCAAGGGACAGGACCCCCTGCACATCCTCGGCAGTGGCGCCCAGACGCGGCACTTCACCTACGCAGGCGACCTGGCCCGGGGCATCCGGATGGCGATCTTCCATCCCGCGGCGCTGAACGAGGACTTCAACCTGGCGAGCGCCGAGCCGACCAGCGTCCTGCAGCTGGCGGAGCGGATCTGGCACAAGATCCACGGACCCGACGAGCCGTTCCGCTACACGACCGACCAGCCCTTCGAGCACGATGTCCAGCGCCGGAGCCCCGATGTGTCCAAGGCGAGGGACGTACTCGGCTTCACCGCGTCGGCCACCCTCGACGACATCCTCGACAAGGTCATCCCCTGGGTGCGCCAGGCGATCGCCGAGGGCCGCCTCTGACCGGTCGTGCCACGAGGACCTCGTGCCGGCCGGCACGAACGGCCAATCGGATGGATCTTATGAACAGCCTGCTTGTCGCATCCGGCGAGGCGGCCCACCGCTCTAGGTTCGAATGGTGCGTCCTGGGCGACCGTCGTCGGTGACCTCGACGGGAACGCCACCCGCACCGGTGACCCGGTCGACGCCGCCCTGCGCACTTCCGCCGCGGACCGACGACGGGGTGGGGCGGGCGAGGCCGGCCCGGACACGTGCTTGCCCGCGTCGAAGCCCGGAATCATCCCGCCCGTTCAGGCACGAGGTGTAGAGAGTGGACTTCTCCAGCGCACTGAGGCAGCTCTCGGAAGCGCAGAAGCCGGCCCGTGGAGTTCCCGTCTACACGCGGCTCGTCAATCGCCCGGCCGGACGGGTGCTCGCGGCCACGGCGCACCGCTTGGGGCTGTCGCCCAACCAGGTGACCGCGGCCAGTGCGCTGGCCACCTTCGCCGCCGTCGCCGGGATCTGCGTGCACCCTCCTTCCCCCGCCCTGGGACAGTGGGTCGCCCTTGCCCTGCTCCTCGGCTTCGCCCTCGATTCCGCGGACGGCCAGCTCGCCCGGCTGCACCGGTCGGCCAGTCCGGCGGGGGAGTGGACGGACCATGTGGTGGACTGCGCGAAGCTCCTGGGTGTCCATGCCGCGGTGCTGATTTCCTTCTACCGCTTCTTCGACCTGCCGCATCCGGCGTTCCTGCTCGTCCCGATCGGGTTCCAGTTCGCCGCCGTCCTGCTGTTCTTCGGGGGGACGCTGACGGACCAGCTGAGACGGCGGGGCGCCGACGTGCCCGTCGGCCCCGGGACGGCGCCCTCCACCGTCCGGGGCGTGGCGCTGCTCCCCGTGGACTACGGCCTGCTGTGCCTGATCTTCCTGTTCCTGGGGCACGAGAAGCTCTTCTTCACCCTGTACGTCGCCCTGCTCGCGGCCCACGCGGTGCTGGTGCCGGCGTTCCTCGCCAAGTGGTTCCGGGAGCTCTCCTGAGAACGGCTCTCAACGGGCCAGGACCTCGCAGAGCATCGCGGTGATCCGGCCCAGTCCGGCCTCCGGGCTCAACCGCTCCCGGACATAGACGGGACCGCGTGCGCCGAGCGCGGCCGATCGGTCGGCGTCCCGCATGAGCTCCGCGACGCAGTCGTGCAGCGCCACGGGGTCCTCCGCGCGGACGATCACTCCGGCCCCGGACCGACGCACCTCCTGGGCCGTGCCGCCCCGGGCGTCCACCGAGGCGACGGTGGGCCGTCCGCTCGCGAAATAGGACGTCAGCTTGGACGGCAGGCTCATGTCGCCCACGGACGCCCGTTGGGTGAGCGCGAGGGCGTCCGCCGCGGCCAGCACGTCGGGAAAGTCGGCGTCGGCCGCCGGCGGCAGGAAGTCCACGTTTGCCAGACCGGCGGCGAGACGCTCCAGGTGCGTTCGCCGGCTGCCGTCGCCCATGAGGACGATCCGCAGGCGCGGGGTGTGGCGGGCCGCGACGCGGGCCGTCTCGACCAGCACCTCCAGCCCCTGCTTCAGGCCCATGTTCCCCGCGTGCAGCAGGACGAACTCCTCGTCACGCCAGCCGAGTCGCGCCCGTACCGTGCGGCGGTCGCCGGCGGGGGGCGGCACATGACTCCAGTTGGGCACCACCCTGACGCGTGACACGGGTACGCCCATGGCGGTGACACGGCCGACGAACGACTCGTGCACCACGCCGATCAGGGTGGCCGCGCGCAGGATCCTCGACTCCACTGCGGCCACCAGGGACGCCACCCGGCCGCCCCCCTTGATCCCGCTCTGCGCGGCCGCCGCGCCCATCAGGTCCTGCACCACGACCACGTGCGGCACCCGGTGGCGACGGGCGACCCCGGCGCCGATCACACCGCCGGCGAGGGTCGGCATCTGGCTCAGCACCAGGTCCGGCGTGCCGTCCGGCGGCCGGATGGAGCCGTGCGCCAGGAAACTGGCCTCGTAGGCCGCCCTGAGCAGCGCGGTCTGACGCGTGGGAACGAAGCCGCGGCGGCGATGGACCCGGACGCCCCCGCGGTCCTCCACCATGCGCCAGCGCCCGCGGTAGTCGCCGTGCACCCGCCAGCCCGGATAGTGCGGCATTCCCGCCAGGACGTCGACTTCGGCGCCGCGGGCGGCCAGGTGTTCCGCGGTCAGGGTCGAGTAGGGGGCAATTCCGGCGTGCTCGGGGGCGTAGTTGGTCGACACGAGAAGTACGCGGCGACCAGCGAACATATCAGTCATTTAATTAAAATACGACACACATAAGGGAATTCCCTGAAAGAAACGCCCGGCAATATCGCCTGATATGTTCCGGCTCTGGGCTATAAATCGATCGCTGTTGATTCGTTCATTCACGGCATCGATGAGGGGATGCGGGTGCGGGACAGCCGAGTCCGTTGCATGGCTGCGGTATGCGTCTGGGCCCTGCTGCTCGTCGTCCTTCTGCCCGCGCTGATCCTGCAGTCCACGGACACGCGATTCGGGGCGGCTCTCGCCGTGCAGTGCGTGGTCGTGGCGCATGCCGGAGGAGGGCTCACCAAAGTTCTCACGGACACCTCGGTGCGCCTCGTCGCCTTCGGATTCTGGCTCTTCGCCTATGTGTGGCTCGGACTGGCTCCGCTCGCCATGCTCGCCACCGATTCCTACCCGCTGCACTACCGCACCGGTGAGACGACCGCTCTGGCGGCCACCGGGCTCACCGAACTCGGGCTCCTCGCCTACAGCGCGGGCGCGGCACTGGCCGCCGGACGCGACGACAGCAGGTCCCTGGTGTTCGCGCCCCTGCTGTCCCGCAGCCTCTCGCCGCTGCCCGTCCTTCTCCTGTGCGGTGTGTCGCTCGTCCTCGCGCTCGTGTTGATCCCCGGGCAGGAGGGCGGTCTGCGGGCGTTCTTCACCAGCAGACAGGCTCTGTGGCGGACGCGGACCGAAGCGGACCCCACGCACACGCTACGGGTCTGGATCCTCGCCGTGCCCGCCTTCTGGGCCCTGGTGGCCCTCGTCCGACTGCCCCGCCCCGACCGGAAGCACCGGGTGCTGCGGGCGGTGCGCTGGACGGCGCTCCCGTGCCTCCTCGCGCTCAACGTGATCGTCAACAACCCGATCAGCAGGCCGCGTTTCTGGGCCGGCACCGTCCTTCTGGTCCTGCTCTTCTCCTGGCGCCGGTTCAGCAGCCCGCGGGTCTTCCGTGTCGCCGCCGCGGCGATCACCGCCGTGGTGCTTTTCGCTTTCCCGTACAGCGACTACTTCCGTTACGACGAACGCGAGGCGCTGCACGTCGTACCGCTGGCGGAGCAGTTCACCAGCAGCATGGACTACGACGCTTTTCAGCAAATGCAGACCGGCATCGACTATGTGCAGGAAAACGGCTTCTCGCCGTCGGCGGCGCTCGGCCTCGTCCTGTTCATGGTGCCCCGCTCCATGTGGCCCGACAAACCACAGGCCACGGGTATCGAACTCGCCCAGTACGCCGGTTACGACTTCCACAACCTCTCCGCTCCGGTGTGGATCGAGAGCTACCTGTGGGGCGGTGCTCCGTGCGTTGTCGCAGCCTTCTGCCTGCTGGGCGCGGCCGGACGGCGGATGGACGACGTCCGGGAGCGACTGCGGCACCGGCAACGCGCGCTGGCGGTTCTGCTGGTTCCCGCCTTCGCCTTCTACCAGATGGTTTTCCTGCGCGGCAGTCTCATGGCGATCGTCGGTCCTCTGCTGCTGCTCCTGACCGTTCCGCTCCTCATCACCACCCGCGCCGCCGGGCCGTCCCGGTCCCCGTCACCGGTGCGGCCGCCCGCGACCTCGGACCACGCACCCATCCCCGGACTCGTCCCCGGACACAGGAGGCATCCGTGACCAGCCCCGCCGGCCTCGACGATCGGTACGACGACCCCGACCGGCTTCGCGACCAGATGCGCCTGCTCCTCGGCTACCGCACGACCATCGCGCTGGGCGTGCTCCTCGGGCTGCTCGGCGGGCTGCTCCTGGTCCTGCTGCGCGCGGGCGACCACACCTCCACCAGCGAGGTGCTCGTCCGCCCGAGGACCGACCCCTTCAGCACCTTCGGAGTGGCCGCCGACAACCAGGTGAGCATGGGCACGGAACGGCACATCGCGCTCAGCGCGACGGTCGCGGAACGGGCGGCGACGGCACTGGGACAACCCTCTCGCGCCGATGCGCTGCTGACGGACCTGCGCGTGTCGCATCCCCCGGACACCCAGGTGCTCCGCTTCGAGTACACCGCGGGCGACGCGAAGCGCGCGGCCCGGGTGAGCAACGCCTTCGCGGCGGCCTACCTCGCCGACCGCCAGGACCGGTCCAAGTCCATGATCGCGCGGATGGCCACCGGGCTGGAGCGGCAGGTCGCCGAGCTCACCCGGCGGATCGCTGCCGGGAAGAAGTCCGCCGACGCCGCCGCGGGCACCGCGGGCGTCCAGCAGCAGATCGGCGTTCTGCGCAAGAAACTCTCGGACATCAGGGCGTACGACACCACCGGTGGCGACATCGTCCGCACCGCCGAGCCGGCGGCGCGACCCGTGGGGCCGGGCCCCGGCCGGCTCCTCCCGCTCGGCCTGATCGGCGGTCTCGTCCTGGGCGTCGTGCTCGCCTGGCTGCGATCCGCTCTGGAGCCGCGGGCCCGCTCGATCAGCGAGGTCCGAGGCACGCTGCTCGCCCCGGTGCTGGGGATCCTCCCGGGCCCCGACGCCAAGGGCGAACCGCTGGAGGTGGGCCGGACCGCCGGCAGCCGCGCGGAGGCCTACCGCGCCCTCGCCTTCCGGCTGCGCGGCGGCGACGGTCCCGCGGCCGTGGGCACGCTCATGGTCGTGGCACCGAAGCGGGAACGAGGCGCCGAGGCCGTCGCGGTGAACCTCGCCGCCGCACTCGCCGAATGCGGTGAGCAGGTGCTGCTCGTGGACGCGACCGGGCACACACCCGGTCTGCCGGCACGGCTGCCGCTGACGGCCGACGAGTCCGTGCCCCCCGACATGCCCGGGGGCGCGGTGGTCGTGGACGCCGGCACAGCCGGGCGATTCACGCTCCGGCCCGAGGTCCGCGGCACCGCCGCCGACGACGGACCGGCAGCCCCGATCGCGGCGCGCGCTCTGTCGGGCGCCGCTCCCGAACGGGCCACGCTCGTCCTCGCCCCGCCCCTGCTGGAGCATGCCGAGAGTCTCGCGCTCGCCCAACGCGTGGACGGCGTCGTCGTGGTGGCCGGCCTGGGGGAGAGCAGGCGCGACGACCTGAAGCGGGTACGCGAGCTGATCGGCTGCTCGGGAGGCCGCATCGTGGGCGCCGCGCTCCACGACGGCGCACGACGCGGCCGGCGGGCCCGCCTCCTGGACAGCGGGCGGACGCGCCGCGCGTGGCGGCGGACGCCTTCCCCCGCACCGTCCGCGCCGGGCGGCGACACCGTGGAGAAACCGACCGCACCCGTGCGGGACGACACGCTCACCGCTTCCCGGTGAGCGCCTCCGGTACCGCTGTCCCCGCGACCGGCGGACCCACCGCCCGATGCGGGGTCGCCGCCACCGCGCGCGGCGGGTGGTGGGGCTTTCTCGGCTCGACGGTCAACGCGGTCTTCGGATACGTCCTGGTCGCCCTGGTCACCCGCGCGCTCGGCGCGTACGGGGCGGGGGCGGTGTTCACCGGAGTGGCGGCCTTCACCATCCTGTGCAACGCCTGCAAGCTCGGCGCCGACACCGGCCTGGTGCGGTTCGTCTCCGGGGACCTGGCCACCACCGGCGGCCACAAGGTGGGCGCACTCCTGCGCAGCGCGGTCCTGCCCGGAGCCGCGGCGAGCACCGCGGCCGCCACGCTCCTGTTCCTGTCGCCGTGGGCCGCCACCTCGCTGCTGCCGAACCTCGCCGCGGACGACGCGGTGACCCTGGTCCGGCTCTTCGCCGTGTTCCTCCCCCTGGCCACGGTCACCCTGATCATGCTGGGCGCCACCCAGGGCTACGGCACCGTGATCCCGTTCGTCGGTGTCGAGCAGATCGGCAAACCGGTGCTGCGCGTGCTGATCGCCGTCCCGGTGGTGCTGCTCGCCCCAGGCGTGCTGAATCTGGCCGCGGCCTGGCTCGTGCCGTCCCTGGCCGGCTTCCTCATCGCCTTCCTCGCGCTGCGCCGATGCCGCCGGACGAGCCCGGCGCACACGTCCGCACGGGACATGGCCGGCACCCGGCGCGGATTCTGGGCCTTCGCCGCGCCACGGGCCGTCTCCTCCGTCTTCGACATCAGCGCGGTCTGGGTGGGTGTCGTGCTGCTCTCCTGCCTGGCGACGAGCGAAGAGGCGGGCATCTACACCGCCGTAGGCCGTGTCGTCATCGCGGCGACGCTGCTCCAGCTCGCCATCCGGCTGGCCGTCGCCCCGGAGATCAGCCGTCTCCTCGCGGTCGGCGACATCGCCCAGGGGCGCCATCTGTACCGGATCTCCACGCGCTGGATCGTGCTGTTCTCCTGGCCACTGCTCGTCCTGCTCACGAGTTTCCCCGGCACCGTTCTGTCGTTGTTCGGGCCGGAGTTCGAGCAGGGGGCGTACGCGCTGGTGGTGCTCTGTGTCGCCTCGGCGGTCAACGTGGGCGTGGGAAACGCCCAGACCGTGCTTCTCATGGCCGGCAAGAGTTCCTGGCATCTGGCGGTCACCGGTGTCGCGTTCACGGTGCAGCTGACGGTCGGCCTCCTCGCCGTTCCCCGGCTGGGCGTCCTCGGAGCCGCCCTTTCCTGGGGAGCGGCGACCATCGTCGAGAACCTGCTCGCCGCCGCGTTGGTACGGCGGCATCCCGGCTTCACGATCGTCGACGGCGGATACCTCATGGCGACGGTCACAGGCCTGTGTCTCACCGTGCCGTCGGTCCTTCCCGTCAGGTTGCTGGCAGGTGACACGGCCGTCGGACTTGCCGCCGCAATCACCGTAGGACTTTTCACATTCGGTATAGGTTTGTGGCGATTTCGCAAAGCTCTGGGAGTCCACGAACTCGTCGGTGTGCTGCGCGAACGCGCCACATGAGCCGGATCTCGGCACCGAGACCGCCGCTCCTTCTCCCCTTCTCCCACCCGTACTTGCTGCAACCCGGGATGTCCCATGCGCCTGAGAAAAAGCACGAAAAGAGGGGCTACCACGGCTTCGGCCGTGGCGCTCCTCGCGGCTGCCTCGCTCATCACCGCCTCGGCCTCGGCAGCCGACGGTGACGAAAGGACCCTGACCGCCGACACGTTGGCGACCTGGCAGACCGACGGCATCGTCTGGTCGATCGAGTACGCGGGCGGCGTCGTGTACGTCGGCGGAACCTTCGACAACGTCCGCCCCCCGGGCGCCGGATCCGGCCAGCAGGAGGTCGCACGCAAGAACTTCGCCGCGTTCGACGCCAGAACCGGCCGACTGCTGCCGTGCGACCCGTCCTTCTCCGGCGCCGGCGACACCGTACGGGCGCTGAAGGCGTCGCAGGACGGCAAGGTGCTGTACATCGGTGGCTCGTTCGGCAGGGCCGGCCATGCCGAGGCGTTCGGCGCGGCCGCGCTCGACACGGCCGACTGCTCGCTGCGCAAGGAGTTCCGCCCGGACGTGTCGTCGTACGTCCGGGCCATCGACGTCACGGATGGCGCGGTCTATCTCGGGGGCGACTTCACGAGCGTCAACGGCAAGAGGAGGCAGCGCATCGCGGCGCTCACTCCCAACGGCTCACTGCTGCCGTTCAAAGCGAGGATCGACGCTCCGGTACGGGCCCTCAGCGCCGCGCCCCGATTCGGCAAGATCATCGTCGGCGGCGACTTCCTGGAGGTCAACGACGAGTTCGAGTTCAAGCTCGTCGCCCTGCATCCGGCCACCGGCAAGACGGTGACCTCCTACCCGGACTGGCTGCCGGCGAGGTCGGCGGTGAAGGCACTGACACGCGACGCGACCAACTTCTACGTCGCCGCCGAGGGCAGCGGAACAGGCATCTTCGACGGCCGCATCGCCGGCCGACTCGGCAGCGGAAAGATGGTGTGGAAGGACACCTGCCTGGGCGCCACCCAGGCCCTCGCCCTGCACAACGGCGTCCTCTACAGCGGATCCCACGCCCACGACTGCAGGGACACCCCCGGAGGTTTCACCGAGGGCAACTTCCGCCAGCACTTCCTGGCCCAGTCGGTCAAAAACCGACGCATCCTGCACTGGTTCCCCGACACGGACGGAGGGCTCGGCGAGGGCAACGGCCCCCGGGCGCTGGAGATGGCCGGGGGAGTCCTCTGGGCCGGCGGCGAGTTCACCACGGTCAACGGCAGACGGCAGCAGAGCCTGACCCGCTTCGCGGCCGGACCCGACCGGGGCGCCCCGCAGGACCCGCCACGGCTGCGGGCCTCGTCCTCGGGCGCCGGCCGGATCACGCTCACCTGGCGTGCCGCATGGGACCGGGACGACGCGAGGCTGAAGTACCTCATCTACCGGGACGGCAGGCTCGTGGCCACGCCGACGCGGCGGTCCGCGGAGTGGCGCCGCCCCCTGATGACGTACACGGACACCGTCACCCCCGGCTCCAGCCACCGCTACCGGATCGCCGTCACCGACGGTGAGAACGCCTCGCCCATGTCGAGCGCGCTCGTGGTCACCGCGGCCACCACCGCACGGACCAAGGGCGACCGCTGATGGGGGAACGCCTCGGTTACGCACCCGGGGTCTTCGACCTCTTCCACGTGGGCCATCTGAACATCCTGCGCCGGGCCCGGGAGCACTGCGACCGGCTCGTCGCCGGTGTCTGCTCCGACGACCTCGTGGTGCGGATGAAAGGCAGACCGCCCGTCGTCCCCCTCTCCGAGCGACTCCAGATCGTCCGCAGTGTGCGCTACGTCGACGAGACCTTCGTCGCGACCGTGGAGGACAAGATCGAGATCTGGAAGCAGGTCGGGTTCGACGTCATCTTCAAGGGCGACGACTGGCTCGGCACCGAGGTCTGGACGTCTCTCGAGGACCGGTTCGCGAAGGTGGGCGTGGAGGTCGTCTACTTCCCCTACACCGTGCACACCTCCAGCACGCTGCTGCGCGACGCGCTCCGACTCCTCGTCCCCGAGCACCCGGCCGAGCCGCTCCCGGGGCAGCTCACGGGACCCCGCCCAGGAGGAGCGGAGAGCTGACGGGAGGCCCGTGAGACCGGCGCCGGCCGGCTCACGGGCCCGGCCCCGAGGCTGCGGGGACCCGCCTCGCGGCCCACCGGTGGCCGACGGCGCGAGCACGGCTGGTGAACATCCCGGTGCGGAGCGGCGCGCCTCCCGCCGTGACCCGGCGGCAGGGGCGGGGAACCCGGTCGGCCCCGCGAGCGGGCGCCCGGGTTTGACCTACATCACCCTCGGGGTATTCTCTCCGGCTCGATTGGCGGAGCCCCGTCCC
The DNA here is from genome assembly GCF_042868655.1 of Streptomyces sp. NPDC007808. Lineage (NCBI taxonomy): Bacteria > Bacillati > Actinomycetota > Actinomycetes > Kitasatosporales > Streptomycetaceae > Streptomyces > Streptomyces sp. NPDC007808. Next base: position 277,870 of record NZ_JBIAEQ010000009.1, on the reverse strand, counting down.
CATATGGCAGACTGTCCGAGTTGCTCGGTCGAGTGTTGATGCTGCGCGCCTCCCGCCGGGAGGACTGGAAGCGAGTCCCACAGTACTCGTCGCCCTAACTGCCACTAGGCAGCGCTGGGGCGGACGTACGGGAATCTTCCGGGAAGCGTATGCGCGGCACCGACCAGGCACCCGGTGGGCCTCTCAGCTCCCGGCTTGCGGTTCCGGAAGGGCCGTGTTCCCACGCAGGGATGTTCGAACAAGGGACATCTGTGTCAGCGGGAGCGCGACACGCCCGACCGCGTGGGTCGGAGGAGAGGGCAGGGAACACCGGGTTCCAGAGCGTAAGAGAGACAGGACTACTGAGTAGCCATGGCGGGACAGAAGATCCGCATCCGGCTCAAGGCCTACGACCACGAGGTCATCGACTCCTCGGCGAAGAAGATCGTCGAGACGGTGACCCGCACTGGTGCGTCGGTCGCGGGCCCGGTGCCGCTGCCCACTGAGAAGAACGTGTACTGCGTCATCAAGTCGCCGCACAAGTACAAGGACTCGCGCGAGCACTTCGAGATGCGCACGCACAAGCGCCTGATCGACATCCTCGACCCGACGCCCAAGACCGTTGACTCTCTGATGCGACTCGACCTCCCGGCCGGTGTCGACATCGAGATCAAGCTCTGAGGGTCGGTGATCTGAGAATGGCTAAGCAGATCAAGGGCATCCTGGGCGAGAAGCTCGGCATGACGCAGGTGTGGGACGAGAACAACCGTGTTGTTCCGGTCACCGTCGTCAAGGCCGGCCCCAACGTCGTCACCCAGGTGCGTACCAACGACGTCGACGGCTACGAGTCCGTCCAGCTCGCCTTCGGCGAGATCGACCCGCGCAAGGTGAACAAGCCCCTCAAGGGCCACTTCGCGAAGGCCGACGTCACCCCCCGTCGTCACCTCGTCGAGATCCGCACCGCGGACGCCTCCGAGTACACGCTCGGCCAGGAAGTCACCGCCGAGGTGTTCGAGGCCGGCGTGAAGGTCGACGTCACCGGCAAGAGCAAGGGCAAGGGCTTCGCCGGTGTCATGAAGCGCCACAACTTCGGTGGCCTCGGCGCCGGTCACGGCACCCAGCGCAAGCACCGCTCGCCCGGTTCCATCGGTGGCTGCGCCACCCCGGGCCGTGTGTTCAAGGGCCTCCGCATGGCGGGTCGCATGGGCAACGAGCGGGTCACCACCCAGAACCTGACCGTCCACGCCGTTGACGCGGAGAAGGGTCTGCTGCTCATCAAGGGCGCGGTTCCCGGTCCGAACGGCGGCCTCGTCCTGGTCCGCACCGCGGCCAAGGGGGCCTGAGGTAACCGATGAGCACTGTTGACATCCTTTCGCCGGCGGGCGACAAGGCCGGTTCCGTCGAGCTCCCCGCGGAGATCTTCGGCGTAGAGAAGATCAGCGTTCCGCTGCTTCACCAGGTCGTCGTCGCACAGCTGGCCGCTGCCCGCCAGGGCACGCACAAGACCAAGACGCGTGGCGAGGTCCGCGGTGGTGGCAAGAAGCCGTACCGCCAGAAGGGCACCGGTCGCGCCCGTCAGGGTTCGACCCGCGCGCCGCAGTTCGCCGGTGGTGGCGTCGTGCACGGTCCCGTGCCGCGTGACTACTCGCAGCGGACCCCGAAGAAGATGAAGGCCGCGGCCCTGCGCCACGCCCTCACCGACCGGGCCCGCAACAACCGCATCCACGTCGTCTCTGGCGTGATCGAGGGCGACAACCCGTCCACGAAGGCCGCGAAGAGCCTGTTCGGCAAGATCTCGGAGCGCAAGAACCTGCTCCTGGTCGTCGAGCGCGCCGACGAGGCCGCGTGGCTGTCCGCCCGCAACCTGCCCCAGGTCCACATCCTGGAGCCGGGCCAGCTGAACACGTACGACGTTCTCGTCTCCGACGACGTGGTCTTCACCCAGGCCGCCTTCGAGTCCTTCGTGTCCGGCCCGAAGGCCAATGACACCGAAGGGAGCGAGGCCTGATGGCTATCCGTCACCCCGCCATTGCCTCGAAGGCCGCGAAGAAGGCCAAGGCCGCTCGCGTCGCCAAGGCGCGTCGCCACGCCGCCGAGGGCAAGAACACCGTCGTCACCGCGCCCAGCAAGGCGTACACGGACCCCCGTGACGTGCTGCTGAAGCCGGTCGTGTCGGAGAAGAGCTACGCGCTCCTGGACGAGAACAAGTACACGTTCATCGTCGACCCGAACGCCAACAAGACCCAGATCAAGCAGGCCGTCCAGGCGGTCTTCTCGGTCAAGGTCACCGGGGTCAACACGATCAACCGCCAGGGCAAGCGCAAGCGGACCCGCACGGGCTTCGGCCAGCGCGCCGCCACCAAGCGCGCGATCGTGACCCTCGCCGAGGGCGACCGTATCGACATCTTCGGCGGTCCGACCGCCTGAGGGCGGTCCGGATCGTCCGATATCGGACGAGGACTGAGAAATGGGAATCCGCAAGTACAAGCCGACTACGCCGGGCCGTCGTGGTTCCAGCGTCGCCGACTTCGTCGAGGTCACGCGGTCCACGCCGGAGAAGTCGTTGGTCCGCCCCCTGCACAGCAAGGGTGGCCGTAACAACTCCGGTCGTGTGACCGTCCGCCACCAGGGTGGTGGCCACAAGCGCGCCTACCGCGTGATCGACTTCCGTCGTCACGACAAGGACGGCGTGCCGGCGAAGGTCGCGCACATCGAGTACGACCCGAACCGCACCGCGCGCATCGCGCTCCTGCACTACGCGGACGGCGAGAAGCGCTACATCCTGGCCCCCAAGGGCCTCAACCAGGGTGACCGGATCGAGAACGGCCCCGCGGCCGACATCAAGCCCGGCAACAACCTGGCGCTGCGCAACATCCCGGTCGGTACGACGATCCACTCCGTGGAGCTTCGTCCGGGCGGCGGTGCCAAGTTCGCCCGCTCCGCCGGTGCCTCCGTGCAGCTGCTCGCGAAGGAGGGCCAGATGGCCCACCTGCGCATGCCCTCCGGTGAGATCCGCCTGGTCGACGTGCGCTGCCGCGCCACCGTCGGCGAGGTCGGCAACGCCGAGCAGAGCAACATCAACTGGGGTAAGGCCGGCCGCAAGCGCTGGCTGGGCGTCCGCCCGACCGTTCGCGGTGTGGCGATGAACCCGGTTGACCACCCGCACGGTGGTGGTGAGGGCAAGACCTCCGGTGGTCGCCACCCGGTCTCCCCGTGGGGTCAGAAGGAAGGTCGTACTCGTGCTCCCAAGAAGGCGAGCAACAAGTACATCGTCCGCCGCCGCAAGACGAACAAGAAGCGCTAGGAGCGGGTTTAGATGCCGCGCAGTCTCAAGAAGGGGCCCTTCGTCGACGACCACCTGATCAAGAAGGTGGAAGCCCAGAACGAAGCCGGCACCAAGAACGTCATCAAGACCTGGTCCCGTCGCTCCATGATCGTGCCGGCCATGCTCGGCCACACGCTCGCGGTGCACAACGGCAAGACCCACATCCCGGTGTTCGTCACCGAGTCGATGGTCGGCCACAAGCTCGGCGAGTTCTCGCCGACGCGCACCTTCCGGGGCCACGTCAAGGAAGACCGGAAGTCGAAGCGCCGCTAGTAGCGGATCGCATTCAGACACGTAAGTAACTGAAGGGACAACCATGGAAGCCAGGGCCCAGGCGCGGTACATCCGCGTCACGCCCATGAAGGCCCGCCGTGTGGTGGACCTCATCCGTGGCATGGACGCCACGGAGGCCCAGGCGGTCCTGCGATTCGCTCCGCAGGCTGCCTCTGTGCCGGTCGGCAAGGTGCTCGACAGCGCCATCGCCAACGCCGCGCACAACTACGACCACCCGGACGCCTCCTCGCTGTACATCAGCGAGGCGTACGTCGACGAAGGCCCGACCCTGAAGCGGTTCCGTCCGCGTGCCCAGGGCCGTGCCTACCGGATCCGCAAGCGGACCAGCCACATCACCGTGGTCGTCGCCAGCAAGGAAGGAACCCGGTAATGGGCCAGAAGGTAAACCCGCACGGGTTCCGGCTCGGTGTCACGACCGACTTCAAGTCGCGTTGGTACGCCGACAAGCTGTACAAGGACTACGTCAAGGAAGACGTCGCCATCCGTCGGATGATGACGTCCGGCATGGAGCGCGCCGGTATCTCGAAGGTGGAGATCGAGCGCACCCGTGACCGTGTCCGCGTGGACATCCACACCGCGCGTCCGGGCATCGTCATCGGCCGCCGTGGCGCCGAGGCCGACCGCATCCGCGGTGACCTGGAGAAGCTGACCGGCAAGCAGGTCCAGCTGAACATCCTCGAGGTCAAGAACCCGGAGACGGACGCTCAGCTGGTGGCCCAGGCCGTCGCCGAGCAGCTCTCCTCCCGCGTCTCCTTCCGCCGCGCCATGCGTAAGAGCATGCAGTCGGCGATGAAGGCCGGCGCCAAGGGCATCAAGATCCAGTGCGGTGGCCGCCTCGGTGGCGCCGAGATGTCCCGCTCGGAGTTCTACCGCGAGGGCCGCGTGCCCCTGCACACGCTCCGCGCGAACGTGGACTACGGCTTCTTCGAGGCCAAGACGACCTTCGGCCGCATCGGTGTGAAGGTCTGGATCTACAAGGGCGACGTCAAGAACATCGCCGAGGTCCGCGCCGAGAACGCTGCGGCCCGTGCGGGTAACCGCCCGGCCCGTGGCGGTGCCGACCGCCCGGCCCGTGGTGGCCGTGGTGGCGAGCGGCGCGGTCGCAAGCCGCAGCAGGCTGCCGGCGCCGAGGCCCCCAAGGCCGAGGCTCCCGCGTCCGCTCCGGCTGAGAGCACCGGAACGGAGGCCTGACCGACATGCTGATCCCCCGTAGGGTCAAGCACCGCAAGCAGCACCACCCGAAGCGCAACGGTATGTCCAAGGGTGGGACGCAGGTTGCGTTCGGCGAGTACGGCATCCAGGCGCTCACCCCGGCGTACGTGACGAACCGTCAGATCGAGGCCGCTCGTATCGCCATGACGCGTCACATCAAGCGTGGTGGCAAGGTCTGGATCAACATCTACCCGGACCGTCCGCTCACCAAGAAGCCCGCCGAGACCCGCATGGGTTCCGGTAAGGGTTCGCCGGAGTGGTGGATCGCCAACGTCAAGCCCGGACGCGTGATGTTCGAGCTGTCGTACCCCAACGAGAAGATCGCCCGTGAGGCTCTGACTCGCGCCGCCCACAAGCTGCCGATGAAGTGCCGGATCGTCAAGCGCGAGGCAGGTGAAGCGTGATGTCGGCCGGTACCAAGGCGTCCGAGCTGCGCGAACTGGGCAACGAGGAGCTTCTGGCGAAGCTCAGCGAGGCCAAGGAAGAGCTGTTCAACCTCCGCTTCCAGGCGGCGACCGGTCAGCTCGAGAACCACGGCCGTCTCAAGGCGGTCCGCAAGGACATCGCGCGGATCTACACCCTGATGCGCGAGCGTGAGCTGGGCATCGAAACGGTGGAGAACGCCTGATGAGCGAGAAGAACGTGACTGAGAACGCAGAGGCGCGCGGTTTCCGCAAGACCCGTGAGGGTCTCGTCGTCAGCGACAAGATGGACAAGACCGTCGTCGTCGCCGTCGAGGACCGTGTGAAGCACGCGCTGTACGGCAAGGTCATCCGCCGTACCAACAAGCTCAAGGCGCACGACGAGCAGAACGCCGCGGGTGTCGGCGACCGCGTCCTCCTCATGGAGACCCGGCCGCTGTCCGCGACGAAGCGCTGGCGCGTCGTCGAGATCCTCGAGAAGGCCAAGTAATTCCTGCGGGGTATCCCGCAGGACAGTTCCGCCAGGCTCCGGGTGGGTGTGTCACGCGCACACCCACCCGGGGAACCGGCAGACAAACAGGAGATAGACGTGATCCAGCAGGAGTCGCGACTGCGTGTCGCCGACAACACTGGTGCGAAGGAGATCCTTTGCATCCGTGTGCTCGGTGGCTCCGGTCGCCGCTACGCGGGCATCGGTGACGTCATCGTCGCCACCGTCAAGGACGCGATCCCCGGTGGCAACGTGAAGAAGGGTGACGTCGTCAAGGCGGTCATCGTTCGCACCGTCAAGGAGCGCCGCCGTCCGGACGGCTCGTACATCCGCTTCGACGAGAACGCCGCCGTCATTCTGAAGAACGACGGCGACCCTCGCGGCACCCGCATCTTCGGCCCGGTCGGCCGTGAGCTGCGCGAGAAGAAGTTCATGAAGATCATCTCGCTCGCGCCGGAGGTGCTGTAAGCATGAAGATCAAGAAGGGCGACCTGGTCCAGGTCATCACCGGCAAGGACAAGGGCAAGCAGGGCAAGGTCATTGCCGCTTACCCGCGCGACGAGCGCGTCCTGGTCGAGGGTGTCAACCGGGTCAAGAAGCACACCAAGGCCGGTCCGACCGCCAAGGGCTCGCAGGCCGGCGGCATCGTGACCACCGAGGCGCCGATCCACGTCTCCAACGTCCAGCTGGTCGTTGAGAAGGACGGCAACAAGGTCGTCACGCGTGTCGGCTACCGCTTCGACGAAGAGGGCAACAAGATCCGCGTTGCCAAGCGGACGGGTGAGGACATCTGATGGCTACCACCACCACTCCGCGTCTGAAGCAGAAGTACCGCGAGGAGATCGCGGGCAAGCTGCGTGACGAGTTCAAGTACGAGAACGTCATGCAGGTTCCCGGCCTCGTCAAGATCGTGGTCAACATGGGTGTCGGCGACGCCGCCCGTGACTCGAAGCTGATCGAGGGCGCGATCCGCGACCTCACCACGATCACCGGTCAGAAGCCGGCCGTCACCAAGGCCCGCAAGTCCATCGCGCAGTTCAAGCTGCGTGAGGGCCAGCCGATCGGTGCCCACGTCACGCTCCGTGGCGACCGCATGTGGGAGTTCCTGGACCGCACCCTGTCGCTCGCGCTGCCGCGCATCCGCGACTTCCGTGGTCTGTCCCCCAAGCAGTTCGACGGCCGTGGCAACTACACCTTCGGTCTCACCGAGCAGGTCATGTTCCACGAGATCGACCAGGACAAGATCGACCGCGTCCGGGGTATGGACATCACCGTGGTCACCACGGCGACCAACGACGCTGAGGGCCGCGCGCTCCTTCGTCACCTCGGCTTCCCCTTCAAGGAGGCGTGAGCGAGATGGCGAAGAAGGCTCTGATCGCTAAGGCTGCTCGCAAGCCCAAGTTCGGTGTGCGTGGCTACACCCGCTGCCAGCGCTGTGGCCGCCCGCACTCCGTGTACCGCAAGTTCGGCCTGTGCCGCGTGTGCCTTCGTGAGATGGCTCACCGTGGCGAGCTGCCGGGCGTGACCAAGAGCTCCTGGTAATCCCCTCTTTCAGGGATTCCGGAAGCTCTCGGTAAGCATCTGGGTGGACAGGGGCCCACTCCCGCATGGCTTAGGCTTGTGGGGTTGGGCGCCTGTCGCGCCCGTACGACTTACTACGCCGTAGGTCCACCGCGCCGCACCCGTCCCGTCTCGGATCGGGGAGAGGGATGGCGCACCAGGAAACCCCGGCGAGAGAGGCCGAAGGCCAATTCATGACCATGACTGATCCGATCGCAGACATGCTCACGCGTCTGCGGAACGCGAACTCGGCGTACCACGACACCGTGGCGATGCCGCACTCGAAGATCAAGTCGCACATCGCGGAGATCCTCCAGCAGGAGGGCTTCATCACGGGCTGGAAGGTCGAGGACGCCGAGGTCGGCAAGAACCTCGTCCTGGAGCTGAAGTTCGGCCCCAACCGTGAGCGCTCCATCGCGGGCATCAAGCGGATCTCCAAGCCCGGTCTGCGGGTTTACGCGAAGTCCACCAACCTGCCGAAGGTGCTCGGCGGCCTCGGCGTGGCGATCATCTCCACGTCGCACGGGCTCCTCACCGACAAGCAGGCCGGCAAGAAGGGCGTGGGTGGGGAAGTCCTCGCCTACGTCTGGTAACGGAAGGGAACGGAGGAAACAGCTATGTCGCGTATTGGCAAGCTCCCCATCACGGTTCCCGCCGGCGTGGACGTCACCATCGACGGCCGTACGGTTTCGGTCAAGGGCCCCAAGGGCAGCCTGACCCACACCGTTGCCGCGCCGATCGACATCGCCAAGGGTGAGGACGGCGTTCTGAACGTCACCCGCCCCAACGACGAGCGTCAGAACAAGGCCCTGCACGGCCTGTCCCGCACGCTGGTGGCGAACATGATCACCGGCGTGACCCAGGGTTACGTGAAGAAGCTCGAGATCAGCGGTGTCGGTTACCGCGTGACGGCCAAGGGCTCGAACCTCGAGTTCGCGCTCGGCTACAGCCACCCGATCACGGTCGAGGCGCCCGAGGGCATCACCTTCAAGGTGGAGTCCCCGACCCGCTTCCAGGTCGAGGGCATCGACAAGCAGAAGGTCGGCGAGGTTGCGGCCAACATCCGCAAGCTGCGCAAGCCCGACCCGTACAAGGCCAAGGGCGTCAAGTACGAGGGCGAAGTCATCCGCCGCAAGGTCGGAAAGGCGGGTAAGTAAGCCATGGCATACGGGCAGAAGATCCTCAAGGGCGACGCCTACAAGCGCGCCGCGATCAAGCGCCGTCACATCCGGATCCGCAAGCGGATCAACGGTACGGCGGAGCGTCCCCGTCTGGTCGTGACCCGCTCCAACCGCCACATCGTGGCGCAGGTGATCGACGACCTGAAGGGTCACACCCTGGCGTCGGCGTCGTCTCTGGACGCGTCGATCCGCGGTGCCGAGGACAAGTCCTCGCAGGCCAAGAAGGTCGGCGCCCTGGTCGCCGAGCGTGCCAAGGCCGCCGGTGTCGAGGCCGTCGTGTTCGACCGTGGTGGCAACCAGTACGCCGGGCGCATCGCCGCCCTGGCGGACGCCGCCCGCGAAGCCGGGCTCAAGTTCTGAGCCGCTTGTAGCTAGCGGAAAGAGAGAGGTAATCCAATGGCTGGACCCCAGCGCCGCGGAAGCGGTGCCGGTGGCGGCGAGCGGCGGGACCGGAAGGGCCGTGACGGCGGCGCTGCTGCCGCCGAGAAGACCGCGTACGTTGAGCGCGTCGTCGCGATCAACCGCGTCGCCAAGGTTGTGAAGGGTGGTCGTCGCTTCAGCTTCACCGCGCTGGTCGTGGTGGGCGACGGTGACGGCACCGTGGGTGTCGGTTACGGCAAGGCCAAGGAGGTGCCGGCCGCCATCGCCAAGGGCGTTGAGGAGGCCAAGAAGCACTTCTTCAAGGTCCCCCGTATCCAGGGCACCATCCCGCACCCCATCCAGGGTGAGAAGGCTGCCGGCGTCGTTCTCCTCAAGCCGGCTTCGCCGGGTACCGGTGTTATCGCCGGTGGTCCCGTGCGTGCCGTGCTCGAGTGCGCCGGTATTCACGACGTGCTGTCGAAGTCGCTCGGCTCCGACAACGCGATCAACATCGTGCACGCGACCGTGGAGGCCCTGAAGGGCCTGCAGCGTCCCGAGGAGATCGCGGCCCGCCGTGGTCTGCCGCTCGAGGACGTCGCTCCCGCGGCCCTTCTCCGTGCGCGTGCCGGGGCGGGTGCGTAATCATGGCGCAGCTCAAGATCACGCAGGTCAAGTCCTACATCGGCAGCAAGCAGAACCACCGTGACACCCTGCGCTCCCTTGGTCTCAAGGGCATCAACACGCAGGTCGTCAAGGAGGACCGCCCCGAGTTCCGCGGCATGGTGCACACCGTCCGCCACCTCGTGACGGTCGAGGAGGTCGACTGATCATGGCGGAGCAGAACCCGCTCAAGATCCACAACCTCCGTCCCGCCCCGGGCGCCAAGACCGCCAAGACCCGTGTCGGTCGTGGTGAGGCGTCGAAGGGTAAGACGGCCGGTCGTGGTACCAAGGGTACGAAGGCCCGTTACCAGGTTCCGGAGCGCTTCGAGGGTGGCCAGATGCCCCTCCACATGCGTCTCCCGAAGCTGAAGGGCTTCAAGAACCCGTTCAAGACCGAGTACCAGGTCGTGAACCTCGACAAGCTGGCGGCGCTGTACCCCGAGGGTGGCGAGGTCACCGTCGAGGGTCTGGTCGCCAAGGGTGCCGTTCGCAAGAACAGCCTCGTCAAGGTCCTCGGCCAGGGCGAGATCTCCGTGGCGCTGCAGGTGACGGTCGACGCCGTCTCCGGCTCCGCCAAGGAGAAGATCACCGCCGCCGGCGGTAGCGTCACCGAGCTCGTCTGAACCCATCAGGCGTCTCGATGACTTGAGCGATCCCGACCGGGGATACCCCACAAATGGGGTATCCCCGGTTGGTCGTTCCAAGGGCGGCAGTCTCGCCGGTAAGGTGGCCTGCACTGCCCACTTTTACGGAGTGCGTCGTGTGGGGCACTCTGAGCGGCAGTTGACCGTTAGCTAAGTCGTTCCTATTAGTCGAACCTCAAGACCGTCACCCTTGACGCAGTAGCGCGGGGGTCGCAGGAGGCACCGTGCTCACCGCGTTCGCCCGGGCGTTCAAGACGCCCGACCTGCGCAAGAAGCTGCTCTTCACGCTCGGCATCATCGTGATCTACCGGGTCGGTACGCATGTCCCGATCCCCGGCGTCGACTACAGGGCCGTCCAGGTCTGCATCGACCAGGCGAGCACCAACACGGGCCTTTTCGGTCTGGTCAACATGTTCAGCGGCGGCGCTCTGCTTCAGATCACGATCTTCGCGCTCGGCATCATGCCGTACATCACGGCGAGCATCATCCTTCAGCTGCTGACCGTCGTGATCCCGCGTCTGGAAGCCCTCAAGAAGGAGGGGCAGGCCGGTACGGCGAAGATCACTCAGTACACCCGGTACCTGACCGTGGCGCTCGCGATCCTGCAGGGCACCGGCCTGGTGGCCACGGCCCGCAGCGGCTCGCTCTTCCCGAACTGCCAGGTGGCCGGTCAGATCGTGCCGGACCGTTCGATCTTCACCACCATCGTGATGGTCATCACCATGACCGCGGGCACGGCCACCGTGATGTGGCTCGGTGAGCTCATCACCGACCGCGGCATCGGCAACGGCATGTCGATCCTGATGTTCATCTCGATCGCGGCGACCTTCCCGTCCGCGCTGTGGGCCATCAAGGAGCAGGGCTCCCTGGCCGGCGGCTGGATCGAGTTCGCCACCGTCATCGCCGTGGGCCTTGTCGTGATCGGCCTGGTGGTCTTCGTCGAGCAGGCTCAGCGCCGTATTCCGGTCCAGTACGCGAAGCGCATGATCGGCCGCCGGTCCTACGGCGGTACGTCGACGTACATCCCGCTGAAGGTCAACCAGGCGGGCATCATCCCTGTGATCTTTGCCTCGTCGCTGCTCTACATCCCGGCATTGATCGCGCAGTTCGCCGGAGGAAACTCCGGATGGAAGATCTGGATCGAGAAGAACCTCGCGCAGCCGTCCGCTCCGATGCACATGGTCCTGTACTTCTTCCTGATCATTTTCTTCGCCTTCTTCTACGTGGCCATCTCGTTCAACCCCGAGGAAGTCGCGGACAACATGAAGAAGTATGGTGGCTTCATCCCGGGCATCCGGGCTGGCCGACCGACCGCTGAGTACCTCTCCTACGTGCTCAACCGGATCACTTGGCCGGGCTCGCTGTACTTGGGTCTGATCGCTCTCGTGCCGACGACGGCGTTGGCTGGTTTCGGGGCAGACCAAAACTTCCCGTTCGGCGGGACCAGCATCCTGATCATCGTGGGTGTGGGTCTTGAGACGGTGAAGCAGATCGAGAGCCAGCTCCAGCAGCGCAATTACGAAGGGTTCCTCCGCTGATGCGAATCGTCCTCGTCGGGCCGCCGGGTGCCGGGAAGGGAACGCAGGCCGCGTTCCTGGCCAAGAACCTGTCGATCCCGCACATCTCCACGGGCGACCTGTTCCGCGCCAACATCAGCCGGCAGACCGAACTGGGGAAGCTCGCGAAGTCCTACATGGACGCGGGCAACCTGGTGCCGGACGAGGTCACCATCGGGATGGCCAAGGACCGTATGGAGCAGCCGGACGCCGAGGGCGGCTTCCTGCTGGACGGCTTCCCGCGCAACGTCTCCCAGGCCGAGGCGCTCGACGAGATGCTCCAGTCCGAGAGCATGAAGCTGGACGCGGTGCTCGACCTCGAGGTCCCCGAGGAAGAGGTCGTCAAGCGCATCGCCGGGCGGCGGATCTGTCGCAAGGACTCCAGCCACGTCTTCCATGTCACGTACAGCCGGCCGAAGCAGGAGGGCGTCTGCGACGCCTGCGGCGGCGAGCTGTACCAGCGGGACGACGACTCGGAGGAGACGGTCCGCAAGCGGCTCGAGGTCTACCACACGCAGACCGAGCCGATCATCGACTACTACAAGGCGCAGGGGCTGGTCGTGACCATCTCCGCGCTCGGCAAGGTCGAGGAGGTCACGGCTCGCGCCATGGAGGCGCTGCAGCGTGATGAGGCCGGCAGGTAGCAGCGTTCGACAGCTCACCAGGAGCCCCCGTCGCCCACCAGGGACGACGGGGGCTCCTTCGGCTGTGCCGTCCCCGGCGGACACCTCCGCCGCTTCGGCGCACGTCTGTGCTACGCGTATCCTGGTGTGCCGCGATACCAGTGGCCAGGAGGCGCGTTCCCATCATGGTGCAGATCAAGACCCCCGAGCAGATCGCCAAGATGCGTGAGGCAGGGCTGGTCGTCGCCGCCATTCACGCGGCCACGCGCGAGGCCGCGGTTCCAGGGGCCAGCACCAAGGATCTGGACGAGGTCGCCCGCAAGGTGCTCGCGGAGCACGGGGCCAAGTCGAACTTCCTGGGTTACGGCGGCTTCCCGGCGACCATCTGCACCTCCGTGAACGACGTCGTGGTGCACGGCATCCCGTCCGAGGATGTCGTCCTCAAGGACGGCGACCTCATCTCCATCGACTGCGGCGCGATCATCGACGGCTGGCACGGCGACGCCGCGTACACCGCCTTCGTCGGTTCCGGTCACGCCCCGGAGCTGGTCGAACTCTCCCGGGTGACCGAGGAGTCGATGTGGGCCGGCATCGCGGCCATGAAGCAGGGCAACCGGCTCGTCGACGTCTCGCGGGCGATCGAGACCTACATCCGCCGTCAGCCCAAGCCGGGCGGCGGCCGCTACGGGATCATCGAGGACTACGGCGGCCACGGCATCGGCACCGAGATGCACATGGACCCGCACCTGCTGAACTACGTCGACCGCCGGCGGGGGAAGGGTCCGAAGCTGGTCCCGGGCTTCTGCCTGGCGATCGAGCCGATGGTGTCCCTGGGCACGCCGAGGACCGAGGTCCTTGAGGACGACTGGACCGTCATCACCACGGACGGCACCTGGTCCTCCCACTGGGAGCACTCGGTCGCGCTGACGGAGCAGGGCCCCCTGGTCCTGACCGCCCCGGACGGGGGCAAGGCCAAGCTGGCGGAGTACGGGGTGACGGCGGCGCCGGACCCGCTGGCCTGACCGCGGGGCCGGGGCGCGCACGGGGCACGGCCGGGCTCGCGGGGTACGGCATCGCGCCCGCTTCCGACCCCCTCGCTTAATGATCTCCGGCGTGGGGCAGACTTCCCCGATTCGTCTTTCCGGGTGCGCTGACGTAGACTGACTCGTCGGCTCTCGTGCACCCGCATGTCCGCATGCGCCCGTAAGGGAAACGCAAGGGAGTCGATCAAGGTAGTCGATTCGAAGGGCGAAGCGTGGCCAAGAAGCAAGGTGCCATCGAGATCGAGGGCACTGTCGTCGAGTCTCTGCCGAACGCCATGTTCAAGGTCGAGCTCCAGAACGGCCACCAGGTCCTGGCACACATCAGCGGCAAGATGCGTATGCACTACATCCGCATCCTCCCTGACGACCGGGTCGTGGTGGAGCTGTCTCCGTACGACCTGACGCGTGGCCGGATCGTCTACCGGTACAAGTAGATCTTGCCCACGTCCCGCGCGAGCGGGGCCGCCGGCAACTGACCCGGAGAACCTCACATCCCATGAAGGTCAAGCCGAGCGTCAAGAAGATCTGCGACAAGTGCAGGGTGATCCGCCGTCACGGTCGGGTCATGGTCATCTGCGAGAACCCGCGCCACAAGCAGCGCCAGGGCTGACGCACGACCAACCCCCTCTGCACCGCTATCGCAGAGTTTCGCGCGACGCGAGCTGAATATGTTCATACGCAGGACCCAGGCGAGCGATCGTCTGACACCCCCGGCTCGGAGGCCGGGGACCCAGTTCGTACCTGGTACGGCGGCTGGGAGTCGGTTCTGCGGAAGACCTCCGAAGATCACCAGGAGCCATTGAATGGCACGCGTTTCCGGTGTTGACATCCCGCGCGACAAGCGCGTGGAGGTCGCCCTCACCTACGTGTTCGGCATCGGCCGGACCCTTTCGCAGCAGACGCTGGCCGCCACCGGCGTCGACCCGAACACCCGCGTTCGCGACCTCTCCGAGGAGCAGCTCGTCGCGATCCGCGAGTACGTCGACAACAACATCAGGACCGAGGGTGACCTCCGTCGTGAGATCCAGGCCGACATCCGCCGCAAGGTCGAGATCGGCTGCTACCAGGGTCTGCGTCACCGTCGCGGTCTGCCCGTCCGCGGTCAGCGCACCAGCACCAACGCTCGTACCCGCAAGGGCCCGCGTCGCGCCATCGCCGGCAAGAAGAAGCCGGGCAAGAAGTAGTCCGCAGCGGACACCTGTCCACGGTCTTCGCTGTAGGACCGACCACCTCCCGTAGGAGTTAGTAGATGCCCCCCAAGGGACGTCAGGGCGCTGCCAAGAAGGTGCGCCGCAAGGAAAAGAAGAACGTCGCTCACGGCCACGCGCACATCAAGAGCACGTTCAACAACACGATCGTCTCCATCACGGACCCGTCCGGCAACGTGATCTCCTGGGCCTCCGCCGGCCACGTCGGCTTCAAGGGCTCCCGGAAGTCCACGCCGTTCGCCGCGCAGATGGCCGCCGAGTCGGCTGCCCGCCGCGCCCAGGAGCACGGCATGCGCAAGGTCGACGTGTTCGTGAAGGGTCCGGGTTCGGGTCGTGAGACCGCGATCCGTTCGCTCCAGGCGACCGGTCTCGAGGTCGGCTCCATCCAGGACGTCACCCCGACCCCGCACAACGGCTGCCGTCCGCCGAAGCGCCGTCGCGTCTGACGCACGGCCGGTAGGTCTCGGGTTTTCGGGCGGTACGGCTCCGTACAGGGGCCGTATCGCCCGTACCCTTGCAGTACCCGTACTCGTCATGGGTGCGGTTTCCGTCGGGCGTCAAATAGCGGGCGTCCACGAAAGAAGGATCTGATCCACACATGCTGATCGCTCAGCGTCCCTCGTTGACCGAAGAGGTCGTCGACGAGTTCCGCTCCCGGTTCGTGATCGAGCCGCTGGAGCCGGGCTTCGGTTACACCCTCGGCAACTCCCTGCGCCGGACCCTCCTGTCGTCGATCCCGGGTGCGGCGGTCACGTCCATCCGCATCGACGGTGTCCTGCACGAGTTCACCACCGTGCCGGGCGTCAAGGAGGACGTCACCGACCTGATCCTCAACATCAAGCAGCTGGTCGTGTCGTCCGAGCACGACGAGCCCGTGGTGATGTACCTGCGCAAGCAGGGTCCGGGTCTGGTCACCGCCGCCGACATCGCGCCCCCGGCCGGTGTCGAGGTGCACAACCCCGACCTGGTCCTCGCCACGCTCAACGGCAAGGGCAAGCTGGAGATGGAGCTCACGGTCGAGCGTGGCCGCGGTTACGTCTCCGCCGTGCAGAACAAGCAGGTGGGCCAGGAGATCGGCCGTATCCCGGTCGACTCCATCTACTCGCCGGTTCTGAAGGTCACGTACAAGGTCGAGGCCACGCGTGTCGAGCAGCGCACCGACTTCGACAAGCTGATCGTCGACGTCGAGACCAAGCAGGCCATGCGTCCGCGTGACGCCATGGCGTCGGCCGGTAAGACGCTGGTCGAGCTGTTCGGGCTGGCCCGTGAGCTCAACATCGACGCCGAGGGCATCGACATGGGTCCGTCCCCGACGGACGCCGCGCTCGCCGCCGATCTGGCGCTGCCGATCGAGGAGCTGGAGCTCACCGTTCGGTCGTACAACTGCCTCAAGCGCGAGGGCATCCACTCCGTGGGTGAGCTCGTCGCCCGTTCCGAGGCCGACCTGCTCGACATCCGCAACTTCGGTGCGAAGTCGATCGACGAGGTCAAGGCGAAGCTGGCCGGCATGGGCCTGGCCCTGAAGGACAGCCCGCCCGGATTCGACCCGACCGCCGCCGCCGACGCCTTCGGCGCGGACGACGACGCGGACGCCGGGTTCGTCGAGACCGAGCAGTACTGAGAGCTCGGGCCGACGGCCCGTACTCGGGTGCGGGTGCGCTGTGCTTGATCGCGCAGTTCCCCGCGCCCCTTCCGGGAGCGCCCCTTCGGGTTGCTCCCGGATCTCCGACGGGCGACCGCCCGCTCGGATACTGACCCCGGTACCTGACACGGCCGGGGCAGACACACAGGAGAAGAACCATGCCGAAGCCCACCAAGGGTGCCCGTCTGGGCGGCAGCGCCGCGCACGAGAAGCTGCTCCTCGCGAACCTCGCGAAGTCGCTGTTCGAGCACGGCCGTATCACCACCACCGAGGCGAAGGCCCGCCGTCTGCGGCCGTACGCCGAGCGTCTGATCACCAAGGCGAAGAAGGGTGACCTTCACAACCGCCGTCAGGTGCTCCAGGTCATCACGGACAAGAGCATCGTCCACACGCTCTTCACCGAGATCGGCCCGCGGTACGAGAACCGTCCGGGTGGCTACACCCGTATCACCAAGGTCGGTAACCGCCGTGGCGACAACGCGCCCATGGCCGTCATCGAGCTGGTCGAGGCGCTGACGGTCGCGCAGGAGGCGACCGGTGAGGCCGAGGCCGCCACCAAGCGTGCCGCCAAGGACGCCGAGGTCGCCGAGGCCAAGGTCGACACGACCAAGGCCGACGAGGCTCAGGCCGATGAGGCTGCCGAGGAGTCCAAGGACGCCTGAGCGTCTGCCGGGGGCTGTGCGTTCGCGGCTGCGGCGCCGTCGTGGTCGCTCGCGCAGTTCCCCGCGCCCCTTGAGGGCGTTTGCGGGCCCGTTCCCTTCCGAGGGGCGGGCCCGCTTTTGTGTACCTGAGAGGATCTGTACGTGAGTGATGAAGCTGCACCCGGTCACGTCCGTGTTCGCCTCGACCTGTCCTATGACGGCAGCGCGTTTCACGGCTGGGCCAAGCAGGCCGGCGGTAGGCGGACCGTGCAGGGGGAGATCGAGGACGCGCTGCGGACCGTGACACGGTCGGGCGGGACGACGTACGAGCTGACCGTGGCCGGGCGGACCGATGCCGGGGTCCATGCGCGGGGGCAGGTCGCGCATGTCGATCTGCCGGAGTCCGTGTGGCGCGAGCACCACGAGAAGTTGCTCAAGCGGCTTGCCGGGCGGTTGCCCAAGGATGTGCGGGTGTGGGCGCTCAGGGAGGCGCCCGCGGGGTTCAACGCGCGGTTCTCGGCCGTGTGGCGGCGCTACGCCTACCGCGTCACCGACAATCCGGGCGGGGTGGATCCGCTGCTGCGCGGTCACGTCCTCTGGCACGACTGGCCGCTCGACGTCGACGCCATGAACGAGGCCGCACGCGGGCTGCTCGGTGAGCACGACTTCGCGGCCTACTGCAAGAAGCGGGAGGGGGCCACCACCATCCGCACGCTGCAGGAGCTGAGCCTGGTGCGAGGGGACGACGGGATCATCACCGCCACCGTGCGTGCGGACGCCTTCTGCCACAACATGGTGCGTTCGCTCATCGGGGCGCTGCTGTTCGTGGGGGACGGCCACCGGCCCGCCGACTGGCCGGGGAAGGTGCTCGCCGCCGGTGTCAGGGACTCCGCGGTGCACGTCGTACGGCCGCATGGGCTGACTCTCGAAGAGGTCGGGTACCCGGCCGACGAGTTGCTGGCCGCGCGGAACAAGGAGGCGCGGAACAAGCGGTCGTTGCCGGGGGCCGGCTGCTGCTGAGGGCCGCCGGGTCAGTCGTCGGACCAGGTGGTGAGGAGTTCGCCGAGGGCGTCGGCCGCCTCGTCGGCGTCGGGGCCGTCGCCGCGGGCGTCGGGGGCCAGTTCCACGTGCAGGAAGGCGGCGTGCTGCCGCTCGGCCGACCTGCCCTGGACGTTCGTGGTGCCCTCCAGCGGGCAGCGTGCGGACCAGCCCCGGCAGACGCGCAGCCCGTCCGCCTCCATGCGGTCGGCCAGCGCGGCCGCCTCACCGGACGCGGTCTGCGCGGCGCCACCGGAGACGACCGCCTCGTAGGGACGCTCGGAGGTCTCGGCGAAGCCGTGCACCTGGAGGCCGGGCACGCCGCGCTTCTGGAGTTCCACGACGACGGTGTGGAAGGCACTGGACTCCTGGTGGGCGACGTCCGCCTCGTCCCCGCGGCCCGCGCGGCGGTGGGCGCCGGCCAGGACCAGCGCGCCCGAGGGGGTGCCCTCCAGCAGCCGGACGCCGAGTTGCTCGGTGTCCCGGTCGGAGACGGGGTGCGGCACCTGGACGTTCCAGCGGAGCGCGGAGTCGGCGTTGAGGTAGAGGCGGCCCCACCGGGCGGCCTTGCCGTTGCGCCGGGTGGCGGCCACCTCGTCGTAGCGGCGGCCGGAGTCGGTGTCGGTGAGGCGCGTGATGCCGAGGCCGAGGGGGGCGAGCAGGCGTTCCGCCTCGGCGGCGTCGCCGTCCAGGAGAAGTCCCACCCCGCGTGCCAGTCGCTCACGTTCGTCTTCGCCGGGCGGGGTGTAGGGGGCGTCGGGTTCGAGGCCGGCCGTGTAGTCGAGGATGCGGCTGCGGAGGTCCACCAGCTCCCGGGCCTGCGGAGCGGATTCTTCCGGTGCTTCGGACGGCGTCAGGTCGCAACCGGCGAGCGCCAGGATCAAAACGGTTTGGGCGAAAACGCGAGCGAACCGTGACTGTCCCGTGATGGTAAAGCCCGGTGCGGTTGTGAGGCGCGTGTGAATATGTCGCGGTGACATTCCGTAAGTCTCTCCGTATGGGTCGCTCGCTGGCGGTTCTGGTGGCTTTGGGCGGCCTGACCGCCGGCTGCACCTCCGGCCCCTCCGAGGCGCAGGTGAAGCCGGACGGCCGCTCGTTCACCGTCGCCGCCGCGGGCGATGTGCTCATCCATCCCGAGCTGGTCGAACAGGCGGCCAAGGATGCGAAGAAGACCGGCGCGGGGCAGGCCGGGCTGGACTTCGGACCGCTCATGGCCGGGGTGAAGCCGGTCATCAGCAAGGCGGATCTGGCCATCTGTCACATGGAGACGCCGGTCGGGACGCCCAAGGGCCCCTTCGAGGGATACCCGGAATTCCTCGTCCCCCCGCAGATCCTCACGGCTCTCAAGGGTGTGGGTTACGACACCTGCTCGACGGCCTCCAATCACACCTACGGCCACGGTCTCAAGGCCGTCAAGCGCACCCTGGACACGATGGACAAGGTGGGCCTCGGGCACACCGGGTCCGCGCGTACGCCCGAGGAAGCACAACAGATCAACATCCGGGACGTCAACGGCGTCAAGGTCGCCCACCTGTCGTTCTCCTGGGAGTCCTTCCTCAACCCCACGCCCGAGAAGGAGCGTTGGGCTTTCAACCGGCTCAGCACCGACGACATCAAGAAGGCCGAGGCCCGGGCCCGCAAGAAGGGCGCCGAGGTCGTCATCCTCTCCGTCCACTGGGGTCTGGAGCACTACAACGAGCCGAGCGTGCCGCAGCTGGACCTGGCGGAGCGGATCACCGAGGAGACCGGGATCGACCTGGTCATCGGCCACCACTCGCACGTCGTGCAGCCGATCCAGAAGCTCAACGGCACCTGGATCGCCTACAGCCTCGGCAACCAGGTGGCCCGCCACTCCTCGCCGACCGGTCTGACCGAGGAGGGCGCGATCGGCTGGTTCGAGTTCAAGGAGACGACGGACGGCTGGGACGTCAGCGCCCGCTACCGGACCACGCTGGTCGACATCCCGCCGGAGCTGGAGCCGGGTGCGAAGGCGCCCGCGGGCGCGGTCGAGGACCACCGGGTGGTGGACGTGCAGAAGGCGCTCGACGACCCGGGCTCCCTGTCCGAGGACCGGCTCGCCCGCTACCGGCTGGCCGAGGAGCGCACGAGCGGCTTCCTCTACAACCGGGGAGCCCCGGGCGGTGACGGTCTGGAGCAGTTCTCGTCGCGGGAGTGACGAGAGCCACAGCAACTTGTTGCTGCCACAGCCCAACCCCGAAGCGGGTCAAGAGTCTTAAAAGTGGACGGCGTCTCATGCCCGCGTCAGCGGTGGCTCCTGCGAGCGCCTGAGTAGTGAAGAGGCGAAGGAAACCACCGGTGACTCCAACCCAAGGTGCGCCGCGTCCCGGACGGGGCGGGCGGCGGCGCATCCGCAGACGCGCGGACATGCCGCTCCTCGGCGGCATCCGACCCCCGATCGCTTTGCTGTGCCTGCTGATCTTCGCCCTGGCCGGGCTGACCGCCAAGGTGCTGGGTCCGGCCGGCGAACCGGTCGTGCCGAAGGCGGTGCTGAACTCCCAGCAGCACTTCGCGGAGGACGGCGCCATCGCCCTGCGCGCGTCGATCGACGAGCGGGTCACCGACCTGAACCGCACCGCGGCCGCCCTGAACGCGGGCAAGCCGGTGGCTCCCGAGCGCGTGCTGTCGGACCTGAGCAGCACCTACCAGAAGTGGACCGGCACCACCGTGCTGGACCTGGAGAGCGGGGAGGTGCTCGCCGCACGGGGTGAAACGATTCCCCTCGCCTGGCTCGACAAGGACGTCCTCACCGGAGACGACGCCCTGACGCCGCGCATGGTGCGGCTGAGGACCGGCGACGTACGGCTGATGACCATGGCGGTCCTGGACTTCGAGGACCGGCCGCAGCAGCTGCTCATCGCCTCGGGCAGCCTCTCCGTGCCCCCCATCAACCTGGGGCCCTTCCGCTCGATGTCGGTCGTGGCGCGGGGCGGCGAGGTCCTCGCCACGGCCGGTTTCGAGCAGGCCGAGGCGCTCAACTCCGACGCCGAGCGCAGCGAACTGACCTTCCTGCAGAAGCAGATGACCCGGCTGTCCGACCGGGCCGCGACCGAGACCGAGCAGGACCCGGTCAGCGCCAGGGAGCCCGGCTCACGGGGCTACCCGGGCGTCAGCGGAACCCTGCTCGGCGACGCGTACAACGGCCGGGTCGCCACCGCCGGATACGCCTCCCTGGCCTCGTCCGACCCGGACGAGAAGAAGAGCGTCGGCGCGGGCCTCGGGCTGACGGTCGTGGCCATGCTGCCCGTGGTGCAGGAACAGGCCGTCGGGCAGGAGCGCGAGCTGTACGGGCTGGTGGCGGCCGGTGTCCTGGTGGTGTTCGGCCTGCTGGCCGCGGCCCTGCTGTGGCGGGCGGTGCAGCGGCCGCTGCTGCTGCTCTTCCTGGAGTCCCGCCGGCTGGCCCGCGGCGATCTGACCCGGCCCGTCGACGTGCCCCGCTGGGGCGAGACGGCGCGCGTGGGAGCCGCACTGGAACGGCTGCGCGCGCAGTTGTCCGACGAGGGAGTCGAGCAGGGCGGCCGGGACGGCACCGGCGGGCGCGGCGGTCGCCGCGGCGGCCGGTTGGGTCTGCGGGCGCCGCTCGGGCTGACCGCGGTGCTGTTGCTGCTGTGGTGCGTGCCGGTCGGGCTGCTGCTCAACCGCACGGACGCCTCGGTGAGCGTGCCGAGCACCATGGTCAACGACCAGCGTGACCGCACCGACCTGGTCGCCGACCGGGTCCGCCGGGCTCTCAACGAGGCCCAGGCCGACCTGGTGTCCACCTCCCGGCTGATCGACGCGGACGACCCCGACGCCACGACCGGTGTCCTCGACGACGCCCTGCGCAAGCACACCCGCTACGGCTCCCTGTACGTCGTCGACGCGGGCGGCGAGGTCGTCGCCCGTGCCGGTGCCGAGCCGAGCGCCGACTGGGACGCGGACGAGGGCGCGGGGGAGCAGGGCCCGTCGCTCATCCGGGTGGCGGGCGAAGGCGGCAAGAAGCCGGTGATCCAGGCCGGGTCCCCGGTACCCGGGCACAAGGACCTGACCCTGGTCGGCGAGGTACGGGTGGAGTTCCTGAACTCGCTGCTGAACCGGCCCGGTCTCGGTGAGGTCCGCGTGGTCGACGCCGAG
This sequence comes from Streptomyces sp. NPDC007808, assembly GCF_042868655.1. Lineage (NCBI taxonomy): Bacteria > Bacillati > Actinomycetota > Actinomycetes > Kitasatosporales > Streptomycetaceae > Streptomyces > Streptomyces sp. NPDC007808. Next base: position 255,859 of record NZ_JBIAEQ010000009.1, on the reverse strand, counting down.
GCGAGGACCATCGCCGCCAGCGACGGATTCCTGGCGTTCGAGGAGCTGCCGCGCGACGCGCTCGCCGACGTCGTGCGGGCGGGCAGCGTCCACGTCGGCGCGGGGCCGGTGGAGAACGGCCTGCTGCTGCGCGAGGGGCGTTCGGTCACCGTCGCCGCCGCGGCGCCCTTCTCCGGCGGCGGTGTGGCGGCCGACATCGGCTGGACCGTCGTCAGCTGGCAGAACGCCAAGCACTTCGAGATCGCCCCCTACGAGCGCGAGGACCGCAGTGTGCTCGCCGGAATGCTGGGGCTCGCGCTGATCGTCGTCTGCCTGGGCTGGATCCACCTGGTCGTGGTCCGGCCGCTGCGCGCCCTCGCGAGCAGCGCCGAGAAGCTGGCCGACGGCGACCTCAAGACCGTGCTGTACCCCCGCTACCACGACGAGGTCGGGGCCGTCGTCCGCAGCCTCGAACTGGTGCGCCAGCAGTTGCAGGCCCGCAGGCAGAACCAGGCGCGCCGCAGTGCCGAGCCCCGGCTCGGCGCCGGAGGAAGGTGACCGGCCGTGCTCTATCTCTACTTCGTGCTGCTGATCGGCGGCGTGTGCCTGTTCGTCGCGGGCGTCATCGAGCAGCGCAGGCACTACGCCGCGCTGCACACCATCCCCTCACGGGTGCTCGTCAACGGCATCCGCGGCAAGTCCTCCATCACCCGGCTGTGCGCGGGTGCCCTGCGCGGCGGTGGCCTGGTCACCGTCGCCAAGACGACGGGCACCGCGGCGCGCTTCATCCACCCGGACGCGACGGAGGAGCCGGTCTACCGCAAGTTCGGCATCGCCAACGTCGTCGAGCAGATCGGCATCGTCCGCCGGGCCGCCACCTACCGTCCCGACGCGCTGGTCATCGAGTGCATGGCCGTCATGCCGGCGCTGCAGGAGGTCAACCAGAGCAAGCTGATCCGCTCGACGATCGGCGTGCTGTGCAACGTCCGTGAGGACCATCTCGCCGAGATGGGACCCACCCTGGACGACGTGGCCCGCTCGCTGTGCCGCTCGATGCCCGAGGGCGGCATCTGCGTCACCGCGGAGAAGGAGCGCTTCCACATCCTCCAGGAGGAGGCGGACGCCCGTGACTGCAAGCTGGTCTACGCCGACCCGGAGACGGTCACCGACGAGGAGCTGCGCGGCTTCAGCTGGTTCACCTTCAAGGAGAACGTCGCCATCGCGCTGGTCGTGGCGGAGCTGCTCGGCATCGAGCGCAAGGTCGCGCTGCAGGGCATGTACGACGCCCCGCCGGACCCGGGTGTGCTGTCCGTGGAGCGGTACGTCGCCCCCGACGGCAAGCGGCTCGCCTTCGCCAACGTGTTCGCGGCCAACGACCCCGAGTCGACGCTGATGAACATCAACCAGCTGCTCGACCTCGGCGCGATCCGCCGTCCCCTGAACGTCGTGATCAACTGCCGCCCGGACCGGGTGGAGCGCAACGGGCAGATGGGCGAGATCATCCCCGACCTCCAGCCGGACAACGTGTTCGTCATCGGCCACCCGTCCAAGAGCGCCATCGACGCCATCCCCGCCGACTGGCGCGACCGCGCGGTCGACCTCGGCGGAGAGCGGCGCGCGGCGGACGAGTTCATGCCGACGCTGCTCGGCCGGATGTCCGACGGCTCCTCCCTGGTCGCCATCGGCAACATCCACGGGCAGGGCGAGGAACTCCTCGAGTACCTCGCCGAGCTCCCGGCGGACGAGAGCGGCACGGACGAGGGCGGGCCGGCGGTCGTCGCCGCGCCGCAGCAACCGCAGCGCCTGGACCCGTACGCCTCCTATCCCACGGCCTACGAAGAGCGGTACCAGGCTTCGCAGACCCAGGAGATCCCGGTGATCACCCTCGCGGCCCAGCCCGCGGGCCGGTACGCCGAGGCGCCGGGGGCGTACGCCGCCGGGCGGGGCGGGTCGTACGGCGAGGGCCCGTTCCAGGGCGGCACCGCACAGTACGGCGGGACACCGCACCACGGCGGGGCCGAGCACGCCGGAAGGGCACAGCACCACGCACAGACCCCGCATCACGGCGGGGCCCAGCCGCAGCACGGCGAAGGGCCGTCGTACGCGGCGGGTCCGCCGCAGGGGCCGGGTCAGGCTCCGTACGCGGAAGGGCAGGCGGAGGTCTCGGCGTGGTTCCGGACCGCGCGCCAGCCGGATCCCGGGCCCGAGCCCGGGCACGAGCCGCCGTACGGCGCGGGCCCCGGGCAGCGGTCGTACGACGACGATCCGTTCGGCCGGCCGGTCCGGCGGCCGGGGGACGACGACGGAGGGGGACACCCACCGCGTGTCTGACCCGTCGACCGCCGCCCACCCCGCCTTCGAACCCGTATCCCCTGCCCGGAGACCCCGTTGACCACCGCCGCACTGACCCCCGAGATGGCCGCCCTGGGCATCGCCATAGGCCTGTTCTTCTCGCTGCTGTGCTATCTCACGACCAACCTGTCGCCCGGCGGCATGATCACCCCCGGCTGGCTCGCGCTCACCCTCATCGAGGACCTCCAGCGCGCGGCGATGGTGGTGGGCGTCACCGCCCTCACCTACGGCGGCACCAAGATCATGCAGCGGCTGGTGATCCTCTACGGCAAGCGGCTGTTCGCCGCGGTGGTGCTGCTCGGCGTGCTGCTGCAGGCCACGGTGATGATCGTGCTCTCGATCGAGTTCCCGCTGCTGTACGGCAACCAGACGCTCGGCTTCATCGTGCCGGGCCTGATCGCCTACCAGATGGTGCGCCAGCCCAAGGGGGCCACACTGCTGGCCACCGGCACCGTCTCCCTCATGGCCTACATCGTCGTCGCCGCCGGCCTGCTGCTCGGCGTCATGCCGACCGTCTGAGAACCGAGGAGCAAACGATGGCAGGGAAGAAGAAGTCGCGGCCGGTCGTCTCGGGCCTGGTACTGCTCACGCTCGTCGCGGCCTCGGGCTACCTCACGGTGGAACTCCGCAAGCAGGAGGAGCCGGGTGTCACCGAGGTCCGCAACGTCGGTGTCCTGGAGGGCGGCAGGGGCTCCGGTGCCTCGGCGGACACCGGGAAGGAGGCCTGGTCCCGGCTGGAGAACCCGGCACGGTCCGTGCTGCGCGGATCCGACGGCCAGATCAAGGCCGTGTTCACGGACGGCGCGCGCACCGCGACGCTGACCGGGCCGGCGCGTACGTTCCAGGAGCCGACCTCGACCTCCTCCAAGGTGTCCACCACGGACTGGGTGCGGCTCATGCCCGAGCCTTGGGCCGCGGGCGCGGAGAAGAAGAAGTGGTTCAAGGAGTGGTACGCGGAGAACAAGGACAGCAAGAAGGACGACATCTTCGCCTTCGCCTTCCAGTACGTGGCGGGCGCGCCGCAGAAGAAGGACGCGCAGGGCACGGTCTACGCCGGTGACGCGAACTTCGGTCCGCTGAACGCCTCCGGCGCCGAGGGCGGCGACCTGCGGCTGGAGCAGTCCGACTTCTACGACTACCTGGGTCTGCCGTACCCCTTCCGGGACGGTGTCGTCGGGCAGCCGGAGAGCGCGCGGGCCCGGTCGATCGACTGCTCGGGGTTCATCCGGATGGTGCTGGGCTACCGGGCCCGCTACCCCCTGATGTCGTCGGACACCTCAGGCGACGGGCTGCCCCGCACGGCCAACGGGATGGCCCGTTCCAAGGAAGGCGCGGACATCCTGCCGCTGGCCGGCATCTCGGCAAAGGACCGGCCCTCGGCCATCGACCAGCTCCAGCCGGGGGACCTCGTCTTCTTCAAGCTCGACGCGCGCACGGGCCAGCGTCTGGACCACGTCGGCATGGTGCTCGGCCATGACACCCAGGGGCATCTGATCTTCGTCTCCAGCCGTGAGGAGGTCAACGGGCCGACCATCGGTGACGTGGGCGGGGTGTCGCGGCTGGACGGCAACGGCTACTACGCCAAGACACTGCGGAGCGCCAAGCGGCTGTGAGCCCGCTCGGCGTCACGCTCCGGACGCCCGTGCCGCGCCCGGGCCCGAGACGGCCCGCCCGGCCGCGGTACCGCGACCTCCGCGACGCACCGGCTCTCGACCGCGCCGATGCCATCCCACCGTGCTGCAACGCACCGGCCGCTCGCTGCATCTGACCCAGTGGCCGCAGTCCGGTGCTCGACCCGGACCGCTGGACCGCGGCGGACCGGTGCCCCGGGCGCCGGGCAGGCCCGCTCCTTTCGGGGAGGGGCCTCGGTAGGGGCTCCCGAGGGAGGGAAAGAGAGAGCCATGACGGAACGCGACAGCCACGAGGGGCACCCCGGCGTCCCGGTCACCGTGGTGATGCCGACGTACAACGAGGCCGCGAACCTGCCGCGGATGGCCGAGCTGGTGCTCGGGCTGCCCGTCGACCGGCTGCATCTGAAGGTCGTCGACGACTCCAGCCCGGACGGCACGGGACGGCTCGCCGAGGAACTGGCCGAGAAGTACAACGCCGACCTGCCCGCCGGGCAGCGCCGGATGAGCGTGCTGCACCGCACCGAGAAGGACGGCCTCGGACGGGCGTACGTGGCCGGCATGACCGCCGCGCTGGAGGAGGGCGCCGCCTACGTCGTCCAGATGGACGCCGACGGCAGCCACCCGGCACAGGTGCTGCCGCGGATGCTGGACACGGCCGTCGCCTCGGACGTCGGCCTGGTCATCGGCAGCCGGTACGTCGAGGGCGGCTCACTGGACGAGGACTGGGGGGTGCACCGCGTCCTGCTCTCCCGCTTCGCCAACCGCTACGCCCGGACCGTGCTCGGCACCGAGATCCGGGACATCACGGCCGGCTTCAACCTGTGGTCCGCGGCCACCCTGCGGGACCTCGACCTGACCACCCTGGACAGCGCGGGCTACAGCTTCCAGGTCGAGCTGAAGTACAAGGCCGTACGGGCCGGTCACCGTGCCGTCGAGATCCCGATCCGTTTCGAGGAGCGGACCGAGGGCGTGTCCAAGATGACCCTGCGGACGCAGCTGGAGTCTGCGGTCGTACCGATCCGGCTGCGCCTGAAGCACCGGTGAGACGGCTGCGGCGGCCGGCCACCGCCGACCGCCGCCGCTCGTCGCCCGCGTCTACTCGTCGGCCGCCGCCGAGGCCTGGGCCTCGCCCCGCCTGAGGATCTGACGGAACGTGAACTCCTCCAGGTTGTCGCCGATCTGGAAGACCGGGGTGTCCTTCTCGGTGACGTCCTTGCCGTTGGTGAAACCGGCGATGGTGAAGTAGGCGTAACGGCCCACGGAGTTGGAGGTCGTGCGGCAGATCGAGGCGGTGCAGAAGTCCTTGATGCCCTTGCCGGACAGCGACCTGATGATGTCCTTCTCGGTGTTGACCTGGCTCTTGACCTTGGCCGCCTGCGCCTGGGTGTCGAAGACGGCCACGCCGACCGTCACCGCGATGCCCTCCTTGATGTAGGAGACGCGCAGGAAGCGGGTGCAGTCGTTCTGGGTCAGGATCTTCGGCAGGCCGCCCTTGGACACCGCGGAACAGCTCTTGGTGTCGTCCGTGGCGCCCTTCTTGTAGACCGTCTCACCCATGGTCAGCTGCGTGCCCGGGAAGAGGATCTGCGCGCCGAGCGGGGCGGTGTCCTTGCCCTTGCTGGCGATGAAGTCCCTCGGGTCCAGCGGCGGCGGAGCGCTCGTCGACTCGAACGACGGGGTCGCTCCGTCGGTCCGGCCCGGCAGGTCGGCGGTCGCGGGCAGCCCCGAAGCCGGTTTGTTCGGGTCGGAGTTGCCGTTGGCCGACACCACGGCGACGGCGACGGCGGCACCGATCGCGACGGTGGCGAGCGCGCCACCGCCGATGAACAGCATCCGACGCCGCTTGTGGCGCGACTCGGAGGCCTCGGCGAGGGCCGCCCAGTCAGGCGTTTCGTCGGTGCCGCCGTTCCACGGCTGCTGGGAATGCGGTTTCCAGGGATCCCACTGGGACTGTGGTCCCCCCTGCTGCCCGTAGCTCATGGGGCGCATCTTAGACGGGTCGTGGGTGTGCCGCTCCGTCCCAAGAACCGCACAGGCCCCTAGCGTTCAGTCGATGAGCGAGTGCAAAAGCGACATCTTCGGGTGGTTGGTACGACGGGCGACCTGGCATCTGTGGGTGGTGCCCGGGGCCGTGCTCGCTGCCCTCGTCGTGCGTACGGCGCGTGTGACCTCGGACGGAGGGATGGACAACGCCATCGTCGTGCGGGCGGCGCGGGTGTGGCTGGCCGGGGGTTCGCCGTATGACGACGACCACTTCCTCTATCTGCCGAGTGCGGTGCTCGCGGCGGCTCCTCAGGTGCTGGTCCCGCGGGAGGCGCTGTGCGTGCTGGTGCCGCTGGCGGTGACCGGGTGCCTGGTGGGCGGGTGGGTGTGCGCCCTGCGGCTGCACGCCGTGCCCCTGCGCAGCCGGTTCGCGGCGCTCGGGCTGACCGGCCTCGCGGCGGGGTTCGCGCCGTTCGCCCATCTCGTGCAGCTGGGCAACTGGACGGCGACGGCGGTGCTCGCGCTGCCGCTGGGCCTGTCCCTGGCCGGGCGGGGGCGGTGGGTGGCGGCCGGGGCGGTGATCGGGACGGCCGTCGCGCTGAAACCGCTGCTGGCGCCCCTGGCGTTGCTGTTCGTCTTCGCGGGACGGTGGCGAGGGCTGGTGGTGATGGTCGCCGTACCGGTGGCCGCGTCCGTGGGGGCGGCGATGCTGCTGCCGGATCCCGCGGGCTTCTTCACCCGGACCCTGCCGTTCCTGCTGCGCGGCGACGACGGGTTCGTCCGGCTGTACGAGGCGTCGCCGGTCGCGGTGCTGCCTCGGGCGGGGGTGCCCGGGGCGGTGGCGCAGGGGGTCGCGTCGGTCGCGGCGGCGGTGGGCGTCGGGTGCGCGTACCGGCGGTGGCGGAGCGGGGAGGGGAGCGAGGGCGGGAGGTCGCTGAGGCTCGCGGAGGTGGCGGCGACGCTGATGCTGTCGGCGTTCCTCGTCTCGCGTCCGTCGTACGACCACTATCTGCTGGTCGTCGTGCCGGTGGTGCTGGCCGGGGTGCCGTGCGCGGGTGCGGCGGCCCGCGGGCCGTGGTTCTGGCTGGCGCTGGTGCCGCAGCTGCCGGGCGTGACCTGGCCCTTTCTGGAGAGCGTGCAGCGGCGGGCGATCAGGGACGCGGTGACACTGTGTGGTCTGGCGGTGACGCTGGCGGCGCACTGCTCCAGGACCGCCGGAGGTCTGCGGCGCCGGCCGCGCCTGCCCGGCGGCGGTTCCCGGCGGGGCGTCTACGCTGGGTGCGGAGCGGCAGGACCGACCTCCGCCAAGCCGTTTTGACCCGGCCGTGGCGCCGCAGGTATCCTGCATGTTCGTTGTGTATTGGCTTGCTCATTCTCACGGGACGGGCCCTTACACCGGTCCACCGGGCCGATGACCAGCGACCCCACGTACGCGGTATGCGTCGCCGCCGTGCGGTCTAGGCTGTCGTGATCGTTTCGGTGACCTGTTCAGGACCATTCACTCGAAGCGAAGGCTACGAACCGTGCGTACGTACAGCCCCAAGCCCGGCGATGTGACGCGCCAGTGGCACGTCATTGACGCTCAGGACGTCGTCCTGGGCCGTCTCGCCAGCACCGCCGCCTCCATCCTGCGGGGCAAGCACAAGCCGATCTACGCGCCCCACGTCGACACCGGTGACTTCGTCATCATCATCAACGCCGACAAGGTGCACCTCTCCGGCAACAAGCGGACCCAGAAGATGGCGTACCGCCACTCCGGCTACCCGGGTGGTCTGCGCTCCGTCCGTTACGACGAGCTGCTCGACAAGAACCCCGAGAAGGCCATCGAGAAGGCCGTCAAGGGCATGCTCCCCAAGAACTCCCTGGGCCGTCAGATGCTCTCGAAGCTGAAGGTCTACAAGGGTGACCAGCACCCGCACGGCGCGCAGCAGCCGCAGCCGTACGAGATCACCCAGGTCGCGCAGTAAGTCCGGCCACCCCCTAAGACTGAAGAGAATCTGAGGAGAATCGTGGCCGAGACCACTGCCGAGCAGCCGCTCGAAGAGCTTGACATCGACAGCTACACCACCGAGTCCGAGGTTCCGGTGGAGGGCGAGTACACCTCCGAGTCCCTCGCCTCGCGCTTCGGTGAGCCCCAGCCGGCCGCCGGCCTGGGCCGTCGCAAGAACGCCATCGCCCGCGTCCGGATCGTTCCGGGCACCGGCAAGTGGAAGATCAACGGTCGCACCCTTGAGGACTACTTCCCCAACAAGGTGCACCAGCAGGAAGTCAACGAGCCGTTCAAGGTCCTTGAGCTCGAAGGCCGCTACGACGTCGTCGCCCGCATCGCCGGTGGCGGTGTCTCCGGCCAGGCCGGTGCGCTCCGTCTCGGTGTCGCCCGCGCGCTGAACGAGGCCGACGTGGACAACAACCGCGGCCCGCTGAAGAAGGCCGGCTTCCTCAAGCGCGACGACCGTGCGGTCGAGCGCAAGAAGGCCGGTCTGAAGAAGGCCCGCAAGGCTCCGCAGTACAGCAAGCGCTAAACAGCAGCTGCCTCTGCTCGTACTCCGGTACTCCGAACGCCCCGGCGGCACGCCACAGTGCCACCGGGGCGTTCGTTTTATCACCGGCCTCGGGCGTATAACGGCACAAGACGTTCAAAGGCTTGTGCGATCCGATGCCCAGGCATGGAATGCCGGGAAGCGGGAGCCCTCCGGCGGCAGATCGTGCGCCGGCTCCGCTTCCGGATCTGAAGTTTCCTCAGGAGGACAAGTGGGACGACTCTTCGGCACGGACGGCGTGCGTGGTGTCGCCAACGCGGACCTGACCGCCGAGATGGCGCTCGGACTGTCCGTGGCGGCGGCGCACGTGCTCGCCGAGGCGGGCACCTTCGAGGGCCACCGGCCCACCGCGGTGGTCGGACGGGACCCGCGCGCGTCCGGGGAGTTCCTGGAGGCCGCCGTGGTCGCGGGCCTCGCCAGTGCGGGTGTCGACGTGCTGCGGGTCGGCGTGCTGCCGACACCCGCCGTCGCCCACCTGACCGGCTCGCTCGGCGCCGACCTGGGCGTCATGCTCTCCGCCAGCCACAACGCCATGCCCGACAACGGCATCAAGTTCTTCGCCCGGGGCGGCCACAAGCTCGCCGACGAGCTGGAGGACCGTATCGAGACCGTCTACGACGAGCACCGGCACGGTGAGCCGTGGCAGCGGCCGACCGGCGCGGCCGTCGGACGGGTGCGGTCCTACGACGAAGGGTTCGACGAGTACGTCGCCCACCTCCTCGCGGTCCTGCCCAACCGGCTCGACGGGCTGAAGATCGTCCTCGACGAGGCGCACGGCGCCGCGGCGGGTGTCTCGCCCGAGGCGTTCAAGCGGGCCGGGGCCGAGGTCGTCACCATCGGTGCCGAACCGGACGGGCTCAACATCAACGACGGCTGCGGGTCCACCCACCTGGACCTGCTGAAGGCCGCCGTCCGCGAGCACGGCGCCGACCTCGGCATCGCGCACGACGGCGACGCCGACCGCTGCCTCGCCGTGGACCACACCGGTGCGGAGGTGGACGGCGACCAGATCCTGGCGGTGCTCGCGCTGGCCATGCGGGAACGCTCCGCCCTGCGCGCCGACACCGTCGTGGCGACCGTGATGTCCAACCTCGGCTTCAAGCTGGCGCTGGAGCGGGAGGGGCTGACGCTGGTGCAGACCGCCGTCGGGGACCGGTATGTGCTGGAGGAGATGAAGGAGCACGACTACGCCCTCGGTGGCGAGCAGTCCGGGCACGTCATCATCTCCGATCACGCCACGACCGGCGACGGGACCCTGACCGGGCTGCTGCTGGCCGCTCGGGTCGCCGAGACCGGGCGTTCGCTGCGGGACCTCGCCTCCGTGATGGAGCGGCTGCCGCAGGTGCTGATCAACGTGCCGGACGTGGACCGGTCCCGGGTCGGGGAGTCGGCCGAGCTCGCCGCCGCCGTCGCCGAGGCGGAGCGGGAACTCGGATCCACCGGGCGAGTGCTGCTGAGGCCGTCGGGCACCGAGCCGCTGGTCCGGGTGATGGTCGAGGCCGCGGACATCGAGCAGGCCCGGTCCGTGGCGGGGCGGCTGGCCGACGCGGTGAAGTCGGCGCTCGGATAGGACCCCGTGCCCGGTCAGGGGCGGCGGGTTTCGCTGTGCGGGGGCTGACCGCCGGGTGTGGTTGTCGACGGCGCCTCGCACACGTTCGTCACAGGCCCCGACGTCATCGAGGCGGTCACCGGCGAGCGTGCCATCGCCGAGGAACTGGGCGGCGCCCACACCGGCAACGCCGTCAACGGCAACGCCCACTTCCTCGCCGCCGACGGGGAGGACGCCCTCCACGCCGTACGCGACCTGCTCGTCTGCGCGCCGGCCCGCGTCGAGGGGCAGTCGGTCGGCGTCGTCGCCAATCAGCCGCACCTCGGCTACAGGTCCGACGCGGACGCGGCGGCCACGTTCGCGGCGAGCCGCATCTGAGTCGTACGAGATGAGGGCGGCCGAGGTGGGTGCCACGGACGTAAGTGGTCCGGGGGCCGCCCCGGTCGGCAGGTGTCACTCGAACGTACCTGGCAAAGGGTGCATGTCGGATGGCTGGTTGTTTCACTTCGTCGAGGAGGGCCCGGTGCCCTTCCTCGACGAAAGTGAGAAACCGAGCATGAAGAGAGTGAGCAGCATCCTGAGGCGAGCGGCCGGTCCGGTGTTGGCCGCCGGTCTCCTCGTCACCGCGCTCGCCACCCCGGCCGCGGCCCAGACTCCGGGCTCCACCGCGTTCCGGGTGTTCGGCAACGCCTTCCTCAACGCGCGGGCCGGTGTGCACAACCAGATGTCCGCGAGCGTCTCCAACGGTCGTCTGATCCTCACGGACACCACGGGCGTGGCGATCGGGCCGGGGTGTGTCCGGGTGTCTGCCACCAGTGCCGACTGCGGAAGCGCCACCACGCTCGGGCGGCTCGCGATCGGTATGGGCGACGGCGACGACAGCTTCCAGGGGACCGTCGCGGTCCGTACCACGGTGGACGCCGGCCCAGGTTCGGACACCGTGGCGACCGGCGCGGGCAACGACACGATCGGCATCGGCGACGGGGTCGCCAGCAACGACACGGTGACCTGTGACGGCGGTTCCGACGTCGTCTTCCGCGACCTCGGCGACACCGTCGCCGCGGACTGCGAGACGCGCTACTGAGGACTGCCGGCAGCTTCCGCGGACCGTCCTACAGCTTGCGCAGGCTCAGCCGCTGCACCTTGTGGTCCGGGCCCTTGCGTACGACGAGCGTGGCCCGGCCGCGGGTGGGGGCGATGTTCTCCACCAGGTTGGGCTTGTTGATCGTGCGCCACATCGTGCGGGCGTAGTCGAGGGCCTCCTCCTCCGAGACCTGGGTGTACTTGCGGAAGTAGGAGGACGGGTTCTGGAAGGCCGTCTCGCGCAGCCGCTTGAAGCGGTTGAGGTACCAGTGCTCGATGTCCTCGGTGCGTGCGTCGACGTACACGCTGAAGTCGAAGTAGTCGGCCAGACCGACCCGGGTGCGGCCGTCCTTGCCGGGCAGGGCGGGCTGGAGGACGTTCAGGCCCTCCACGATCAGGATGTCCGGGCGGCGGACGGTGAGCTTCTGGCCGGGGACGATGTCGTAGATCAGGTGGGAGTAGACCGGGGCGCTGACCTCGTCCTTGCCCGCCTTGATGTCGGCGACGAACCGGGTCAGCGCGCGGCGGTCGTACGACTCGGGGAATCCCTTCCGCGACATCAGGCCGCGGGTCTCCAGCTCCCTTGTGGGCAGCAGGAAGCCGTCCGTGGTGACCAGCTCGACCCGCGGGTGCTCGGGCCAGCGCGAGAGCAGCGCCTGGAGCAGTCGGGCGACGGTGGACTTCCCTACGGCCACCGAGCCGGCGACTCCTATGACGAACGGCGTGCCGGACTGGGAGCCCTGTTCGCCGAGGAAGGTGTTCAGCGCCCCTCTGAGGCCGTCCGTGGCGCCGACGTAGAGGTTGAGCAGGCGGGAGAGCGGGAGGTAGATGTCCCGCACCTCGTCGAGGTCGATGACGTCGCCGAGGCCGCGCAGCTTCTCGACCTCCTCCGCGCTGAGCGGCAGCGGGGTCTTGTCGCGCAGCGCGCTCCACTCCGAGCGGGTGAGGTCCACATAGGGAGTCGCCTCCGGCCTGGGCCGGTGGGCGCTCCGGGGCATCGAGGAGACCGGAGAGATCACAGTCCATTGTTACGGGAGTACGAACGGACCGCGGCGTGGGATCCGTCACGCGCTGTCGATTTCGGGAGGAACCGCCCCGGACGCGGAATGTCAGTGGCGTGCGTCACAGTTGTCGGAGAGGTGGGTCCAGACCGGGGCCCACCGACCCCGAGGGGGTGACCCATGACGTATGCGATCGAGGCGGAAGGCCTGGTCAAGCGGTTCAAGGACACGGAGGCGCTGGCCGGGGTCGATCTGGGGGCCCGCAGGGGCTCGGTCCTCGGGCTGCTGGGTCCCAACGGTGCGGGGAAGACGACCGCGGTCAGGATCTTCGCGACGCTGCTCCAGCCCGACGGCGGCCGGGCCCACGTCGCCGGGCACGACGTGGTCCGGGAAGCCGGGGTCGTGCGCGCCATGGTCGGGCTGACCGGGCAGTACGCGGCGGTGGACGAGAACCTGACCGGCACCGAGAACCTGCTGCTCATCGGCCGCCTGCTCGGGCTGCCGCGCCGGGAGGCCCGGGCGAGGGCGGCCGAGCTGCTGGAGCGCTTCCAGCTGACGGACGCGGCCGGGCGCGCGGTGAAGACGTTCTCGGGCGGCATGCGCAGGCGCCTGGACCTCGCGGCGAGCCTGGTGGGCCGGCCCAGCATCCTCTTCCTCGACGAACCGACCACCGGCCTGGACCCGCACAGCCGCGGTGAGCTCTGGGACCTGCTGCGGGGCCTGGTCGCGGACGGCGCGACCGCCCTGCTGACCACGCAGTATCTGAACGAGGCGGACGTGCTCGCCGACGACATCGTGGTGATCGACAAGGGCCGGGTGATCGCCGAGGGCACCCCGGACGAGTTGAAGTCCCAGGTCGGCGGGCAGGTGCTGGAGCTGCGGCCGGTGCTCGCGGACGACCTCGCGCGGGTGCACGCGCTCGTGGCCGGGGCGGCGGGACCGCAGACCCAGATCGAGGGCGAGTCGATCACCGCGCCGGTGAAGGATCCCGAGCTGATGCCGGCCGTGGTGCGGGCGCTCGACCGCGAGGGGATAGCGGTCGGGGAGCTGGCCCTGCGCCGTTCGTCCCTCGACGAGGTCTTCCTCGCCCTGACCGGCCACCGCGCGGAACCCGGCGAGCCCGAGGGTGACGGCGGAGCGGCCGTCCGGGACGACGACAACGAGCTCCAGAAGGCGGTGATGCGGCCATGACCGCCTCCGCCACTACGATCACGGCCCCGGTCACCAAGTCGGGCCGGGTGCGCCCGCTCGACGGACTCCGCCAGACCTTCACGATGGCCTGGCGCAGCCTGGTCGCGGTCAAGCACAACCCGCTGGAACTGGTCGACTACAGCATCACGCCGATCATGTTCGTGTTCCTCTTCACCTACGTGCTGGGCGGGCAGATGGCCGGATCGCCCGAGGCGTACCTGAAGTACGCGTTGCCCGGGATCATCGTGCAGAACACCCTGTTCATGACGATGTACACGGCGATGGCCCTCAACACCGACCTCACCAAGGGCGTCTTCGACCGCCTGCGCAGCCTGCCGATAGCCCGCTCCGCCCCGCTCATCGGCCGCATCACCGCGGACCTGGCGAAGCACCTGTGGGCACTGCTGCTGATGATCGGCCTCGGCCTTCTCCTGGGCTTCCGGATCACCGGGGGCCTGGACGGATTCCTGCTCGGCACCCTGCTCGTGATCGTGTTCGCGGCGGCGGTGTCCTGGTCGGCGGTCCTGATCGGGATGCTCGCGGGCGACGCCGAGAAGGTCCAGGCGTTCGCCTTCACGCTCATCTTCCCGATCACCTTCACCAGCAGCGCGTTCGTCATGGTGGACACGATGCCGGGCTGGTTGCAGGCGTGGAGCGACGTCAATCCGGTGACCCACCTGTCGGACGCGTTCCGGGGGCTGCTGCTGGGCGGTGCGGTGGCGGAGCCGGTGTTCTGGTCGCTGGTGTGGGCCGCGGGGATCGCGGTGGTGTTCTATCCGCTGGCCATGCGGGCCTATCGGGCGAAGGCGTGAGGACGCCGAGGCCCGCACTCCTCGGCGAGGGAGTGCGGGCCTCGGTCAAGCCTTCAGGTCAGCGGATGGCGGAACGGTCCCGCGATCCTCTCGAAGGCTTCGAGGGTGATCTCCGGAACGAAGACGGAATCACTCTCCATGCCCTCGGGAAGGTGCGCCCGCATGTCCTCACGGCACAGGAACGTGCCGTCGGGAATGAGGATGCCCGATCCGAGTCGGTCCGCCAGCTCGATGATGATCTTCCACACGTCGCCCGCCTGCGGGCGCTCCACACCGATGATGCCGTCGAAGACGCTCACCTCGGCCGCACTGCCGTCGGCGGCACGAATGCAGAACTCCGTGGCGCCGTCCGTCATTTCCTCAGGCGCGGTGTCGTACGGCGAAAGGACCGCCCGGACCTCAGCCATGTCGGGTTCGGTCAGTTCACCTTCCGAGAATCTGCAGAAGGTCAGGCTGTAACTCATGAAGCTCCCCTCGACGTCCTGCCACCGAGAAGGTCCAGGCGTTCGCCGCGTGAGGACGCCAAGGCCCGCACTCCTCGGCGAGGGGAGTGCGGGCCTCGGTCATGCCGGGTCAGTGCGTCGTCGGACCGCCCGGTTCGACACGGACCGACAGCGGGCGCAGGTCGCCGTCGAAGGCGGCCGCGGCATCGGCCCGGAAGCCGGCGGATCGGAGAATCTCGATGATGGCCTTCTGCATGTGGGCGCGGACGGCCCCGTCGTGTTCGACGACGGGTGCTCGGTACTCGCCCTTCTGCATCTTCTCCGTGGCGGCCCGGGTCAGGGACGGGTCGGGCCGCCAGTCCACGAAGACACCTCCCGCCGCGTCGTCACCGGTGTCGATCTCGACGAGCGCACCTGTCTGATCGTCCCGGTCCTCCCGGGAGGCAGGCAGGCCGGCCAGCGCGAGTTCCCGGCAGACCTGGTCGGCCAGGGCCGTGCGCTCGGCGACGACGTCCTCGGGCGCTTCGCGGGGGTCGAACGGATGGTCGGACACGTCACTCTCGTCTCTGTGCGTCGGTCTGTCCCGCGGAAGGGCCCGGCACCGCCGGAGCGTCCGCCGCGTCGGTGCGCCCGACACGTGCGGCCCGGTGTCCACCGGCCACCTTGATCGCCTGCTTCAGCATCTCGTCGGAGACGCTGTTCATCAGTCCGTCGGAGCCCCACGGGACCGACCAGCTGATCGGAGTCCCCGGCTTGAGGACGTCATCCAGAAGCGGCCCGCACACGGGGCAGGGCTGGCGCTCACTGTAGAGAGCCGCGATCTGGGTCGGCTTGAACCCCCGTCCTGCCAACTGGTCCAGAATATGGTTCTCCGAGTGGTACCCGCCGCCCTGGCTGTACCCCCAGACGTAGTCACCGGTCTTGGGGTCGTTCCAGCCCGGAACCTTCGCGACGGCGACGTTCCGCCGGTACTTGAACTCGTATCCGCCGGCGATCCTGGCCTTGAACGCGATGGTGCCGAGCTCGGTGCTGTTGTAGGCGACCATTCCCACCGGGCAGGAGGGCCCGGCCCGGGACGCCCCCGCGGTCAGCGCTCGGGAGCCCTTGGTGCATCCCTTGACGAGGTCGTCGAGGGCCTTGATGCCGAGCCCCATGGCGACCTCGTCGGACACCTTGAGGGCGCGCAGGCCCTTCCACGCGTCCTGGAAGCCGATTCCGGTCTTCGCGGCGGCGTCCAGCGCCCTGACCGCGTCGGTCAGGGCGGCCAGCGGCTTGCTGAGCGGGAGGAACATGGCCGCGGTCCACGCGCAGGCGGTCTTGCTGCCGTGGAGGCACTTGATGGCGTCCCCGAGGATGATCTCGTAGAGGATCCCGCCGAGCGTGTCCCCGAAGAGGTTCTGCCAGCCGATCTTGATGATCTCGGAGCCGGAGAAGAAGTGCGACCACTCGACGTCCTCGAACGGGATGGTCTTCTCGTCGAGCCACTTCCACGCGCCCTTGGGACAGCCCTGCGCGGTGGCGAGGGCGTCCTTGTCGGTGCACAGGTAGAAGTCGGTTTTGACCGTTCCTGTGACCTTGTACGAAGCGGTGCAGCCGACGAGAGGCGCGTTCGAGGGGCACTCGCCGATCTGTTTCGCGCTGACGATCTTCGTCGTCTTCTCGTCGATGACGTAGAACACGCCTCCGACCCCGGTGCCCGCGCCCGTGGACACCTGCTCGTTGGCCTGCTCGCGTTCGGTGCGGTCGGCGGCCTCCTGGGCTTCCTTGGCGTACTTCTCGGCGTCCTTCGCCGCTTCCTCCGCCTCGGTCGCCGCCTTGTCGGCCCGGTCGGCCGCCGCGCGGGCGTCCTTGGCCGCCTGTTCGGCCTCCGAGGCCGCGGCGCGGGCGGCTTGGGCGTCGAGTGCCGCCTGGTCGGCCGAGTCGCGGGCGTCCTTGGCGTGGTTCTCGGCGCGGCCCGCCGCCTTGTCGGCGGCCTCGGCGTCCGCGGTGGCCTGGCGGTTGTACTCGATGGTGCGGGCCAGGGACGCCGTCGCCTTGGACGCCGCCTTCGCGGCGTCGGCGGCGTAACCGAGGGCTTCCTTGGCGTAACCGCGCGCGTCCGACGCGTGCTTGGCGGCGTTCGCGGCGTGCTGGTAGGCCGCCTTGGCGTCGCCCTGCGCCTGCTCGGCGAGGTTCTTGGCCGCCGAGGCTTCCGCCTCCGCGTTCTTGGCGTGGGCCTCGGCGACGGCCTTCTGCTGCTCGGCGATCGTCTTGGACGCCTGGCCGGTCAGGACCACCAGGCCCGCGGCCGAGTCGGTGTCGACGTACGGGGAGCCCAGCTGGATCGCGTCGTTGGCCGGCTTGGCGACCTGGGCGGCCGCCTTGCCCGCGTCGACCGCCGCCTGGGCGGTGACGTAGGCGAAGCCCGCGGCCTTCGCCGAGGCGGCCAGCGCCTTGACGGCCTCCTTGCCCGCCTCGTCGGCCTGCCCCTTGGCCGTCTTGGCCTTCTTCTCCGCCTCGTCGGCCAGCTCGACGGCCGTCTTCGCCTCGGACGCGGCGTGCTTGGCCGCCGCGATCGCGTCCGCCGCGGCGCTGGTCGCGGTCTTCACCGCGGCGTCGGACTTCAGCTTCGCGGCCTGCGCGGCGTCCGCGTGCGCACGGGAGCGCTTGGCGGCCGCCTCGGCACGCGTGGCCGCGGCGTCCGCCTCCTCGGCAGCCTTGGTGGCGGCGTTTGCTTCGGAACGGGCCCGCCCGGCGGCCGCCTCGGCGTCGTCCGCGTGCTTGTCCGCGTCATTGGCGGCGGCACGCGCGGCGTCCGCCGCCTCACCCGCGTCCAGGGAGTCGGCGTAGGCGGCCTTCGCGTCCGCCTTGGCGCGTGAGGCGTCGGCCTTCTGCTCGGCGTCCCACGCGTCGTCCCGCATGGCCTTGGCGTGGTCGCGGGCCTCGACGGCGGCGTTCTTCTTCTCGACCGCCGTGCCCTCGGCCGCCTCGGCCTTGTCCTTGGCGGTCTTCGCCTTCGTCGCCTCCGCCTCGGCGTTCTGCCTGTGCTGCGCGGCATCGGCCTGCTTGGCCGCGGCCTTCTTCTTCTCCGCCTCGGCCTTCTTCTCCTCGGCCTCCGCGGCCAGCCGCTTGGCGTGCGCCTCGGAAGCGGCCGCCTTCGCGTCGCCCTCGGCCTTCAGCGCCTCGGCGAGCTTGGCCTCCGCGGTCTCCTTGTCCTTCTTGGCGTTGTCACGGTGCACCTTCGCCGCGTCGGCCGCGGCCTTCGCCTGGGCCTCGGCCGCCGCCGCGGCGGCCTTGCGGAACTCGGCCTTCGACTGCGCCGCCTGGGCCAGGGCACGCTGCGCGACGGTCGCACTGTCACCGGCCGAGGCACGGGTGGCCGCCTCGGCGGTCTCCCCGGCCTTCACCAACGCCTCCAGGCCGGCGACGGCGCCCTTGGTCACCTGCGCCTTCTGCTGACCGACCAGCAGACCCCGGCCACGCGGAGCACCACCCGCGTCCGCGATCCGATAGGCGGCCTGCTCGGCGGTGTCACTGGCGGCGGCGGCCTTCTTCGCCACCACCAACTGCGCCTTGATGACGTCGAGCTGCTTCTTCGCCTGGGCCTGCGCCGCCGCGATGCCCTTCTTCGCCTGCTCGAAGTGGGCCTTGGGCTGGACCTCCCCGTTGTGGCCCTCGGGGACGATCCGGAACTTCTGCGGGTTGGTGCCGTTGCACGCCCACAGCCAGGCGTCGTGGCTGTTGTCGAACTTGTTCAGGTCCAGGCACTTGCCGGTCGCGGCATTGCGCAGCTCGCCGACGCCGCGGACGTCGAAGTCCCACTGCTGGGCCTTGCTGTTGTTGCACGTCCAGATCTGGATCTTCGTGCCGTTCGCGGCGTTGCTGCTCTTCACGTCGAGGCACTTCTTGGCGGCCAGGTTCCACAGGGCGTAGCCGTCACCGGTGCCGATGATCTGCCAGTCCTGCGCGGCGGAGTCGTTGCAGGTGTAGATCTGCACCGGGGTGCCGTTGTCCGTCTTGCCGCCGGCGACGTCGAGGCACTTGCCCCTCGCGGCCTCGACCTTGATGGCGGAGAAGGAGTCGCCGATCCAGCCGATGCCGCCGGGGGACCAGTAGTCCTGCCAGCGCGTGAGGTGATCGGCGATCCACGACTGGCCGAGCAGGTCGGCCATCGCCTCGGAGCCCTTGGTGAGCGCCGTCGTGGCGTCGCGGTTGGCGTCGAGGATCTGGTTGCGCGGGACGGCCTGGGAGGCGATCTCCTGCTGCCACTCCTGCGCCGCCGTGTCCTCCACCTGCCGCAGGGCCTTGTTCGGGTCGATGGGGTCCCGCCAGGCGCACGAGGCGAACCGGGTCTTCATGTCCTCGACCGCGACCCGGTACTCGGGGGTGCCGGGCTCGGGAGCGGTACGGGGAAACCCACCGGAGGCCAGGAACAGGCGGGCGTCGTCGCCGCCCTTGCCGTGGAACGTGTCGAAGAGCGCCTCGAAGGCCCGCTTTTCGTAGTACTGCCGCTCGCGCTCCTCCACCGAGAGGTTCGGGTCGTAGGGCTTGTCGCCGTACAGAGGCGTACCCAGGTCGGTGACGGCCTTGAGGGTCTTCTCGTCGGCCTGCGGCGTCGGGTCGTAGAAGTCGAACCGCTTGTTCCAGTCAGGAAGGCCACCGGCCCACTTGCCCAGACCGGTCTGGTCGTAGAAGTCGTCGCCCTCGTGCACACCGGGCACCCAGTGGAAGGAGGCGTCGGTGAAGCCGCTCGGGTTCCGCAGACCGTCGAGCGGTTTCTCCCACGCGTTCCTGCGGGCGTGCAGACGCTCCCAGGTGGCCTTCCAGTCGGTCTCGTCCTTCTCGTGCGCCTGCCGCAACGGCCCGTCGAACGAGCCGTCCAGCGTCGCCAGTTCGCGCAGCTTCTGCGGCGTCTGGTTCAGCGCGTCCTGGGCGAAGCCGTACATGCGCGGAGCACCCAGGCGCACGGCGTCCGCCATCAGGCACTGGTCGAACCGCAGCTGCTCGTCGGCCGTGGTCTCGTACCAGTCCTCCGGTCTGTCGCTGGACCGGCTCGTGGCCGTACCCGCGAGAGTGTCGAGGTTGGCGAGATGGGCGAGGTCGGGTCGTACCGCGAGCGTGGCCAGGACGGCGACCGCACTCACGAGAAGGACGAGGCGGGCGAACAACCCGCGTCTTCCTGACGTCGGCGTCAGGAAGGTTGGTGGTCTGGAACGCAAGGGGGCACCCCTTCATCGCAACAAGGGCAACCGGGAGCTCGGCCGAGCAGGCTCAGGCGGAGTGGGGGACGGGCGAGGTCGCCCTGGCAGGAGTCACGGACACGAGGAGCGCATCGCAGTGAGACGTACGACGCGCAGGCGCTGCGGCATGAGGATCCCCCAGAAGCGACACTGTTCCCCCGGTCGCTGACGGATGTGCGCGTCCAGGGAACTGGTCATGATCCCGTCACGCGCGGCGTAACCATAGTCATGAGGTGACGGCATGCGGCAAGGGTGTTTTGTGCGGATGGGGACGCTGGCGTGAAAGCGCTCACTGGTCGGGCGAACCTTCCCGTGTGTTCGTTCTCTTCGCAGACCAGGCGGTTTCTGTGCACCTTGTGTGTGTAAATGGTGATGATCATGTCTCTGTCGACGCATAAGGATGGCCGAATTTCGACCGTCTCTTCGCGGGGCCGGCGGGCGTTCCCACCCGGGTGGGGATTTCCGATTTCGGGCACGAAGTGCCGGAAACGGGCCGCGCGCGGAACGTAGGCTGCGCCCCATGTGCGGAATCGTGGGATACGTGGGGTCGCAGTCGGCGCTCGAAATCGTGACCGCCGGGCTGAAGCGGCTGGAGTACCGGGGTTACGACTCGGCCGGGGTTGCCGTGCTGGCGGACGGCGGGCTGGCGGCCGCGAAGAAGGCGGGCAAGCTCGTCAACCTGGAGAAGGAGCTGACGGAGCGTCCGCTGCCGACCGGCACGACGGGCATCGGACACACCCGCTGGGCCACCCACGGCGGGCCGACGGACGCCAACGCGCACCCGCACCTCGACAACGCCGGGCGCGTCGCCGTGGTGCACAACGGGATCATCGAGAACTTCGCCGCCCTGCGCGCCGAGTTGGCGGAGCGCGGGCACGAGCTGGCCTCCGAGACCGACACCGAGGTGGTCGCCCATCTGCTCGCCGAGGAGTTCTCGGCGACGGCCGACCTCGCCGAGGCCATGCGGCTGGTGTGCCGGCGGCTGGAGGGGGCCTTCACGCTGGTCGCGGTGCACGCCGACGAGCCCGACGTGGTCGTCGGCGCGCGACGGAACTCGCCGCTCGTGGTGGGCGTCGGGGAGGGGGAGGCCTTCCTCGCCTCGGACGTCGCCGCGTTCATCGCCCATACGCGCTCGGCGGTCGAACTCGGCCAGGACCAGGTCGTGGAGCTGCGGCGGGACGGCGTGAACGTCACCGGCTTCGACGGGCGACCGGCCGAGGTCCGCTCCTACCACGTCGACTGGGACGCCTCCGCCGCCGAGAAGGGGGGCTACGACTACTTCATGCTGAAGGAGATCGCCGAGCAGCCCAAGGCGGTCGCCGACACCTTGCTGGGGCGCATCGACGCCTCCGGTTCGCTGACCCTGGACGAGGTCCGCATCAGCGCCTCCGAACTGCGCGAGGTCGACAAGGTCGTCATCGCCGCCTGCGGTACGGCCTTCCACGCCGGGCTGATCGCCAAGTACGCCATCGAGCACTGGACCCGCATCCCCTGCGAGGTCGAGCTGGCGAGCGAGTTCCGCTACCGGGATCCGATCCTGGACCAGCAGACCCTCGTCATCGCGATCTCCCAGTCCGGCGAGACCATGGACACGCTCATGGCCCTGCGGCACGCCCGCGAGCAGGGCTCGAAGGTGCTGGCCATCTGCAACACCAACGGCTCCACGATCCCGCGCGAGTCCGACGCCGTGCTGTACACGCACGCCGGTCCGGAGGTCGCGGTCGCCTCCACGAAGGCGTTCCTCACGCAGCTGGTGGCCTGCTACCTGGTGGCGCTCTACCTCGGGCAGATGCGGGGCACCAAGTGGGGCGACGAGATCCGGGCCGTCATCCGCGACCTGTCCCAGATCTCGGGCGAGGTCGAGCGCGTCCTGGAAACCATGGAGCCGGTACGGGAGCTGGCGCGCAGCCTCGCCGAGAAGAACACCGTGCTGTTCCTCGGGCGGCACGTCGGCTACCCGGTCGCCCTGGAGGGCGCGCTGAAGCTGAAGGAGCTCGCCTACATGCACGCCGAGGGGTTCGCGGCGGGCGAGCTGAAGCACGGCCCGATCGCCCTGATCGAGGACGACCTGCCGGTGGTCGTGGTCGTGCCCTCGCCGCGGGGGCGCTCGGTCCTGCACGACAAGATCGTGTCCAACATCCAGGAGATCCGGGCTCGGGGCGCGCGGACGATCGTGATCGCGGAGGAGGGCGACGAGGCGGTGGTGCCGTACGCCGACCACCTGATCCGGATCCCGGCGACGCCCACGTTGCTGCAACCGCTGGTGGCTACGGTGCCGTTGCAGGTGTTCGCGTGCGAGCTGGCCACGGCCCGGGGGAACGACGTGGATCAGCCGCGGAACCTGGCGAAGTCGGTGACGGTGGAGTAGCCACCGGCCTTCACGCCGTCGAGGAAGGCGGAGAAGGCTCCGGCCGGGAAGGTGAGGGTGGCCCTGGCCGGGGCCTTGAGTCGCGTACGCCGACGCGAGTGCGGGTGTTTGCCATCTCCACGAAGTCGTTGCCGTCGTCGGGACCTGAGTAGGACGACTTCCGCCAGTTGTCCCTCGGCGTCGATGGACGCCCCTCCATGGGGGCGCCACGGCCTTCGTCCAGTTCGTCGACTCCTGCCTGGCCGATCCCCAGGCGCAGCAGATCTGGAGGGGCCTGATGACGGCGATCAACTACTTCTGGCGGCACCCGCCGGCGCAGCAGGTACGCGAAGAGGGCATCGAGCAGGGCATGGAGAAGGAACGCGCCGCGAAGGTCCTCAAGCTCCTCGACCTGCGCGGCATCCCGGTCCCTGGCTGGGTGCGCGAGCGGGTGGGGGCCTGTTCCGACCTCGACCGGCTCGACGCCTGGTTCGAGCGGGCGCTTCATGCGCACAGCGCGGAGGACCTGTTCGTCGACCGCTGATCCGCAGCCGGGTGACCCCGTGGGGCTGCCCTCGCCCCACCCGGACCCCTCACGCCCGCACCTCCCGCCAAGCCTCCGGAATCCCCTCCGCCACGTCATGCGCCCCCACCGGCGCCCCGTCGGCCACGAGCCGTGCCGACAGGCCGTGCAGGTATGCCCCGACGCTCCCCGCGTCCAGCGGAGCGAGCCCGGCCGCGAGCAGTGAGCCGGTCAGTCCCGACAGCACGTCCCCGCTGCCCGCCGTGGCCAGCCAGGACGTCCCCGTCGGATTCACCCGGACCGCGCCTTCGCCCCCGGCGTCCGCCACCAGCGTCGTCGAGCCCTTCAGCAGCACCGTCGCCGCGTATCGCCCCGCCAACTCCCGTACCGAGGCCAGCCGGGCCCCCTCGACCTCCTCGCGGGAGACCCCGAGCAGCGCCGCCGCCTCCCCGGCGTGCGGGGTCATCAGCGTCGGCGCCGTCCGCCCCCGTACCGCCGCCGCGTCCGCGAGCCGCAGCCCGTCCGCGTCGATCAGTACCGGTACGTCCGTCGCCAGCACCTCCGCCACCGTCGCCGCGTCGTCCCCCGCGCCCGGGCCGACCACCCACGCCTGCACGCGCCCCGCCTTCTTCGGCCCCCGGTCCGACACCAGCGTCTCGGGGAACCGGGCGATCACCGCGTCGCCGGCCGGACCGACGTACCGCACGGCCCCCGCCCCACCGCGCAACGCCCCCGCGACCGCGAGGACCGCGGCGCCCGGATAGCGTGCCGAGCCCGCCGCGATGCCCACGACCCCGCGCCGGTACTTGTCCGACTCCGCCGCCGGCACCGGCAACAGACGTGCCACGTCAGCGTGTTGAAGCGCCTCCAGTTCCGCCCCGGGCGGCAGGTCCAGCCCGATGTCCACCAGCCGTACCACCCCGGCGTACTCCCGCGCCGGATCGATCAGCAGCCCCGGCTTGTGCGTGCCGAAGGTGACGGTGAGGTCGGCCCGCATCGCCGTGCCCCGTACCTCGCCGGTGTCCACGTCCACGCCGCTCGGCAGGTCCACCGCGACCACGGCGGCCCGGGACCGCTCGGCCGCGGCGGCCAGCGGTGCCGCCTCCGGCCGCAGGCCGCCCTTGCCGCCGATGCCGACGATGCCGTCCACGACCAGGTCCGCGCGTTCGATCAGCTCCTCGGCGGCGTCCGTGCCGACGGCCCGGCCACCTGCCCGCCGCAGCGCCGCGAGGCCGCCCGCATGCGCCCGCTCGGGCGTCAGCAGGACCGCCGTCACCCCCGCACCGCGCCTGGCCAGCCGGGCCCCGGCGTACAGGGCGTCGCCGCCGTTGTCGCCGCTGCCGACCAGCAGGACGACCCGGCTGCCGTACACCCGGCCCAGCAGATCCGCGCAGGCCGCGGCGAGTCCGGCCGCCGCCCGCTGCATCAGCGCCCCGTCCGGAAGCCGTGCCATCAGCTCCCGCTCGGCCGCCCTTACCGTCTCCACGTCGTACGCAGTCCGCATGCGACCGAGTCTCTCCCGGACCCGGCGAAGCACGTCGCATCCGTTGACGCTTTGCCGCGGCTTTGCCAAACTCACCCGCCCCCACAGGTGAATCGATTCAGTCGAATGCGTTCGACGCCGATCGGTTCGACGAGAGGAAGTCCCCATGGGACGCAGAGCCGCATCAAAGGGGCGGAGGGTCACACTCCGCGCCGCCGCCGGCGCCACCGCTGTCCTCGCCGCCGTCGGCACCCTGACCGCCCCCACCCCCGCCGCGGCCGCCGCCTGCGGCGAAGGCTCCTTCCGGGCCGAGGCCGTGCAGAGCGGCAGCAACTGGACGGCCCGGCGCGGCGGCAGCACCGTCTACACCGGCACCGACATGCGCGCCGCCGTGCAGGCGGCCGTCAACAGCCTCACCGCGGGACGCACTTCGAAGGAGCGGGTCGTGGTGCGCGGCTCCGGCTCCATGTCGGCGGGCTCGCGCATCTCCCTGCCGAGCTACACCGTGCTCGACGTCTGCGGCACCATCGACGTCACCGGCAGCGGCACGGGGGACCAGGCCCCGGTCTATTCCCGCGGCACCCGGGACGTGGAGGTCCAGAACCTCAAGCTCACCGGCACCCCGCTGTACGGCATCTTCATGCGCAACGTCCAGAACGTGGTCCTCGGCCGGATCGACATGCGCCTCTCCCGCGGCCTCGGCATACGCATCGACAACCGCGGCGACACCAGCCAGTGGACCCGCAACGTCCGGATCGACGACGTCTACGTCTCCGGCGCCTCCAGCCACGCCGTCGAGACGTACGGCGTCGACGGCATCACCATCGGGACCGTGACCGCGCGGGGTGTCGGCGAGTCGGGCCTGCTGTTCAACCAGACCATCAACGCCACCGTCACCAAGGTGGACGCCGAGAACGCCGGGACCGGCACCGGTTACGCCGCCTTCCGCATGGCCAACCGCAACGGGCGGGTGGGCAGTTCCTACCCGACCAACATCCGGGTGGGCGAGGTGATCGCGCGCGGCGGCGGGCGCGGCGTGTTCTGCGTCTCCGAGAGCGGCGGGGCGGTCATCGACAAGGTGACCCTCTCCCACACCGGCAACAACTCGGTTCTGATCGAGAACTGCTACAACGTCAGCCTCGCCGCCCGAAGCGGCACGATCAGCGGGGGCGGCGAGCTGCGGCTGGCGGCCCGGTCGGAGTTCCCGAACAACCGGGACATCACCATCCAGAACCTGACCGTGACCAACTCCGCCATCAGGGAGAGCCCCTGCGGCGAGAACACCACGTTCCGCAACATCACCCGCGTGAACACCAGCCAGTCCATCTGCTGAACCCCAACCCGACCGGGGGTGGATGCCCGGTGGCGGACGACCGGTGAGGCGGGACCGGTGAGGCGGGACCGGTGGCGGGGGCTCAGCCCTCCGCCACCACCACCGCCGACGCCACCCCGGCGTCATGGCTCAACGACACATGCCAGGACCGCACGCCCAGTTCGGCCGCCCGGGCGGCCACCGTCCCCGTCACCCGCAGCAGCGGCCGGCCACTGTCCTCGACGCAGACCTCGGCGTCCGTCCACAGCAGACCAGGGGGCGCCCCCAGCGCCTTGGCGAGGGCCTCCTTCGCCGCGAAACGGGCCGCGAGCGAGGCCATGCCCCGGCGTTCACCGCTGGGCAGCAGCAACTCGCTCTCCAGGAACAGCCGTTCGGCCATCCCGGGTGTGCGCCTGAGCGCGGCCTCGAACCTGTCGATCTCGGCCACGTCGATCCCGACCCCGATGATGCTCATGCCCAGCACCTTATGGGTCCTCGATAGGGTGACCCGCCAGCGCGGCACCTGGGGCCCGGCACCCCCGCACGCTTTTCTGAGCGCATGATCAGCGGACGTATCGCATGCCGGAGCATCGCCGTGGTGCTCGTCGCGGCCTCCCTGCTGCCCGTCGGCAGCGCCTCGGCCGACCCCGTGCCCCCGGTCTCGGGGGCGGAGGCCGACCGGGTGTCGCCGGCTCCCGGGGCGGAGGCCGGCTCCGCGCCCTCGGTTTCCGGGGCGGAGGCCGACCGGGTGACCCCGGCTCCCGGGACGGAGACCGACCCCGTGCCGCCGGCCTCCGGACCCGAGTCCGACCTCGTGCCCGGCGTACCCCTGAACGTCCTCCAGCTCTGGCAGACCGACACGCCCGACCAGGCGCTGCCGCCGAGGGTGTACAAGCCCAGCCCCGAGGAGGACGCCGTCGAGCCGCGGGACGCGCCGGACGAGGCGTACGACCTCGTGGAGTACGTGCCTCCCATGGACGCCCTCGAGAACGTGAAGTGCAGCGAGGAGACGGGCCCCCACCAGCGGCAGGTCGAGAAGTACCTGAAGCTGAAGGTGGACGGGGAGCAGTCGGCCGCCGACTGCCGGGCCGTCCGCGCCTTTCAGAAGAAGCACCGGATCAAGCCCGCGATGGGCTTCGCCGGACCGGTGACCTGGGCCACCATGCAGCTGGTCGCCGCTCGCAAGAACCCCAACGCCGCCAAGAAGTGCCCGGTGCGTGCGCAGCGGGTCGCCTGCGTCGATCTGGACCGGCAGCTGGCCTGGGTGCAGAACGGCAGGAGGGTCGTGTTCGGGCCCGTGCACATCCGCAGCGGGCGGGCGGGGTACGGGACGCGCGCCGGCTGGCACCGGATCTACTGGCGGCACAAGAACCACGTCTCGTCCCTGTACAACAGCCCGATGCCGTACTCCCAGTTCTTCAACGGCGGCCAGGCCTTCCACGGCGTCTACGGCAGCCTCTTCACCCCGGTCGGGTCCATGGGCTGCGTCAATCTGCGCCTGGACGACGCCCGCGCGCTGTGGCGCGTGCTGAAGAAGAACGACCGGGTGTACGTGTGGGGCCACAGGACCGAGGAGTAGACACGGCGGAGCGGGTCTCCGGATCCCGGCTCGGCGGCGCTGTCGGACCCCTCTGAGACACTGGGGGCGCGATGACAGAAACAGCTGCTCTGCGGACCGCGCCCCTGCGAGCCCGCGCCGAGATCGATCTGGCCGCTCTGCGGGCCAACGTGCGGACCCTGCGCGCCCTCGCGCCCGGCGCGGCCCTGATGGCCGTCGTCAAGTCGGACGCCTACGGCCACGGGGCGTTGCGCTGTGCCCGCGCAGCCGTCGAGGCCGGGGCCGGCTGGCTCGGCACCGCCACGCCCGAGGAGGCCCTCGTGCTGCGGGCCGCCGGCGTGGACGGCGTACGGATCCTGTGCTGGCTGTGGACGCCGGGCGGGCCCTGGCAAGAGGCCATCGAGGCGGACGTCGACGTCTCGGTGAGCGGCATGTGGGCCCTGCGGGAGGTCACCGAGGCGGCCCGGCGGGCCGGTGCTCCCGCGCGCGTGCAGCTCAAGGCCGACACCGGGCTCGGGCGGGGCGGCTGCCAGCCGGGCGAGGACTGGACCGAGCTGGTGCGGGCGGCCCTGCGGGCCGAGGCCGAGGGCCTGATCCGGATCACCGGGCTCTGGTCGCACTTCGCCTGCGCCGACGAGCCCGGCCACCCCTCCATCGCCGCCCAGCTCACCCGCTTCCGCGAGATGGTCGCGTACGCCGAGGAGCAGGGCGCGCGACCCGAGGTGCGGCACATCGCCAACTCGCCGGCCACGCTCACCCTGCCGGACAGCCACTTCGACCTGGTGCGCACCGGCATCGCGACGTACGGCATCTCGCCCAGCCCCGAGCTCGGCAGCCCGGCGGACTTCGGGTTGCGGCCCGTGATGACCCTGACGGCGTCCGTCGCGCTGGTGAAGCACGTGCCCGGCGGCCACGGCGTCAGTTACGGGCACGGCTACATCACCCCGGGCGACACCACCCTCGGCCTCGTCCCCCTCGGCTACGCCGACGGCATCCCCCGGCACGCGTCCGGCGCCGGTCCGGTCCTGGTCGGCGGTAAATGGCGCAGCGTCGCCGGGCGGATCGCGATGGACCAGTTCGTCGTCGACCTGGGTGGCGACGAGCCCGAGCCGGGCGCCGAGGCCGTGCTGTTCGGGCCCGGTGACCGCGGCGAGCCCACTGCCGAGGACTGGGCGCAGGCGGCCGGGACCATCGCGTACGAGATCGTCACCCGGATCGGAACGCGCGTTCCGCGCGTCTATGTGAACGAGTCCGTGTAGATGCGGCCGTCCAGAGGCGTCCATGCGCGTGCATGCGGCCGAGTGCGGGTGTGTGAGGGCATGTGTCTCTGTGAATGAGGAACGAGACGGGTAACCCGTAACGGAGCACTGCAACGGAACACCGGCACCATCGACCACCTCAGTCACACCGGGCACACCCAGCGAAGAGGAGCGGTACGTGAGCGAGAGCAGCGCGGAGGTCGTCGCGGCCGTCGCCTCCGCCACGGGGGCGGCCGCGAACTGGCGCAGGGCGACCGGGTTCGCCGGTGCGGCGATAGGCGTGCTCGCGGCGGGCGCGGCGGCCGGCGTCGCCATAGAGCGGATGACGGTGGGCCGCGGCATGCGGGCGAAGGCCCGTCTCGCCCTGGACTCGGCCGGGCCGTACGGATCGCTGCGCGGTCAGCCCGGCAAGGCGTACGCCGACGACGGCACCGAGCTGTACTACGAGGTCGACGACGTCGACCCGGAGGCGGCCCCCGCCCTGAGCCCGCGCCGCCGGCGCCTCTTCGGGCGCAAGGCCCCCGCTCCCGTGACGGTCGTCTTCAGTCACGGTTACTGCCTCAGCCAGGACTCCTGGCACTTCCAGCGCGCGGCGCTCCGGGGCGTCGTGCGCACCGTGCACTGGGACCAGCGCAGCCACGGTCGGTCCGGGCGGGGTGTCGCCCAGACGCAGCAGGGCGCGCACGTCGACATCGAACAGCTCGGGCGTGACCTGAAGGCCGTCATCGACGCGGCCGCACCCGAGGGGCCGCTCGTGCTGGTCGGCCACTCCATGGGCGGGATGACGGTGATGGCGCTGGCCGACCAGTTCCCGGAGCTGATCCGGGACCGGGTCGTCGCCACCGCGTTCGTGGGTACCTCGTCCGGGCGGCTGGGCGAGGTCAACTTCGGGCTGCCCGTCGCCGGGGTGAACGCGGTGCGGCGGGTCCTGCCGGGCGTGCTCAGGGCGCTGGGGCAGCGCGCGGAACTGGTGGAGAAGGGGCGCCGGGCCACCGCCGACCTGTTCGCCGGGATCATCAAGCGGTACTCCTTCTCGTCCCGGGACGTCGACCCGGCCATCGCCCGGTTCGCCGAGCGCATGATCGAGGGGACGCCGATCGACGTGGTCGCGGAGTTCTACCCGGCCTTCGCCGACCACGACAAGACCGAGGCTCTCGCCCTGTTCACGGACATGCCGGTGCTGGTCCTGGCCGGTGTGGGCGACCTGGTCACGCCCAGCGAGCACAGTGAGGCCATCGCCGATCTGCTGCCGGACGCCGAGCTGGTCCTGGTTCCGGACGCCGGGCACCTGGTGATGCTGGAACACCCGGAGGTGGTCACCGACCGGCTGGCCGACCTGCTCACCCGGGCGGGTGCCGTGCCCGCAGGGGCTACCGTAAGTGGCTATGGAAGCACCAGCAGCACCGCACAACGCGGGTGACATCGAGCTCACCGTCACTTCTCCCGACCAGATGCGGGAACTCGGCCGCCGCCTGGCCAAGCTGCTGCGCGCGGGCGACCTGCTGATGCTCAGCGGGGAGCTCGGCGCGGGCAAGACGACGCTGACCCGAGGGCTCGGCGAGGGCATGGGGGTCAGGGGAGCTGTCACGTCCCCCACCTTCGTCATCGCCCGTGTCCACCCCTCCCTCGTCGAGGGCCCCCCGCTGGTCCACGTCGACGCCTACCGGCTGTCCGGCGGCCTGGACGAGATGGAGGACCTCGACCTCGACGTCTCGCTGCCGGAGTCGGTCGTCGTCGTGGAGTGGGGCGAGGGCAAGGTCGAGGAACTGACCGAGGACCGGCTCCAGGTCGTCATCCACCGGGCCGTCGGCGACACGACGGACGAGGTACGCCATGTGACGGTGACCGGGCTCGGGGAGCGCTGGGCGGCGGTGGACCTGAGCGTGCTGTCCGCCTGAGCGGGCTGCGGCGGTGCGGACCGGATGAACATTCCGACAAGACGTCGGCAACATATTGCGTTCGTGGTCTTGTGCGTGGTCACATGGTACCCAGTCCGTAGTTAGGTGTACCTAACTACGTCCGCCCCCGGCCCCAGGAGGCGTCCATGACGGCATCGGAGAACAGGACTCCCGACGAGGTGCGCCCGCACCCGCGGTCGTACCCGCCGGTCGCCGGGGTGTCCATGCGTGACCTGCTCGCGGCCGGTGCCGCCGCCGACCTCATCTCCACCCCGCCGCGCCTCCCCGATCCGGAGACGGCCCTACCGCCCGCCCGGCACGGGCACCGCGAAGCCGCGTAGGAGACTTCGCCGGCCGGTGCTCCGCTGCCCCTCGTGGGGGGCCGCTCAGGGGATCACGGCCACCGTTCGGCCGATCGTCGCGAACTCCCACATCGCGGCGCCGTCCTCCCGCGACTCGCGGATGCCGCCCGTCTTCATGGCCGGGTCCGGCGTGTGCGTCGAGCCGTCGACGGCCGCGCTGAAGCCGACGGTGATGCCTTCCACGGTGGTGAAGCGGACGACGTGCTCGACGAGGGCGCCGTCGGATCCGGTGACCGTGCCCGAGCGGGACGTGACCACGTAGACGCCCGGCGCCGGATCGACCGATCCGGGGGTGACGCGGAACGTGCGCCTGACCTGCTCACCCTCACCGACCAGCCACACCCGCCCGCCGCCCACCGAGTACACGACCCGCACACCCGTGCCGGACCCGGCCGGCAGGGCGGTGTCGTCGCGGTCGCGGGGGCCGGCGGAGACAGCCGCGTCGGGTGAGCTGCTCGCACGGGGCTCGCCCAGCGCGCCCGGCACGGTGGCGGAGGCCTGGTAGGTGAGGAAGCCGACGGCCGCGAGAGCCGCCGCGGTGAGCGCCGCCACGAATCCCGCGCTGCTGCCTGCCACCGTCGCCACCTCAGCGTTCGTGTCGTACGTCGTGATCGAGCCGACCGTAGCAGTCGTCAAGGGCCCGACCGGGGCGGCGCTTCCCGGGGCGCGGGCGCCGTAGGCTGTTTGCGTGCTCTTGCTCGCTCTGGATACCGCCACCCCCGCCGTCACCGTCGCCCTGCACGACGGCACGGACGTCATCGCCTCCTCCAGCCAGGTCGACGCACGCCGGCACGGCGAACTGCTGCTGCCGGCCGTCGACCGTGTCCTCGCCGAAGCCGGTGCGAAGCTCGACGCCGTCACCGGCATCGTCGTAGGCATCGGTCCCGGCCCGTACACCGGTCTGCGCGTCGGTCTGATGACCGCCGACACCTTCGCCCTCGCCCTGGGCGTCCCCGTGCACGGCGTGTGCACCCTCGACGGCCTCGCCTACGCCGCCGACATCGAGAAGGGCCCCTTCGTCGTCGCGACCGACGCCCGGCGCAAGGAGGTCTACTGGGCGCGGTACGCCGACTCCCGCACCCGCCTGACCGACCCGGCCGTCGACCGGCCCGCCGACATCGCCGACCAGGTCGCCGGACTGCCGGCCGTCGGCGCGGGCGCGCTGCTGTACCCCGACACCTTCCCCGGCGCCCACGAGCCCGAGCACGTGTCGGCGGCGGCCCTCGCGGCCCTGGCCGTCGAGCGGCTCGCGGCGGGCGAGGAACTTCCCGCGCCCCGGCCGCTGTACCTGCGCCGGCCCGACGCACAGGTCCCCAAGAACTACAAGGTGGTCACCCCCAAGTGACAGGACAGCCGACCGGACCGGAGACCGGGCCGCCCGTGACTCCTGCGCTGCGCGAGATGCGCTGGTGGGACATCGACGCCGTGCTGGAGCTGGAGAAGGACCTCTTCCCCGAGGACGCCTGGTCCCGGGGCATGTTCTGGTCCGAACTGGCCCACGCCCGCGGCCCCGGCGCGACCCGGCGCTATCTCGTCGCCGAGGACGGCGGGCGGCTCGTGGGGTACGCCGGGCTCGCCTCCTCCGGCGACCTCGCCGACATCCAGACCATCGCCGTCGCCCGCGACCACCAGGGCACCGGGCTCGGCAGCCGGCTGCTCACCGAACTGCTGCGGGCGGCGACCGACTTCGACTGCGCCGAAGTGATGCTGGAGTGCCGGGTGGACAACGTCCGCGCGCAGAAGCTGTACGAGCGCTTCGGCTTCGAGGCCATCGGCTTCCGGCGGGGCTACTACCAGCCGGGGAACGTGGACGCCCTGGTGATGCGACTGACCGACCCATCCACTTCCGTACCAGGAACACCCGTACAAGGAACCGAGATCAATGGCTGACTCACGCGACGAGCCTCTCGTACTCGGCATCGAGACCTCCTGCGACGAGACCGGTGTCGGGATCGTGCGCGGCACCACCCTGCTCGCCGACGCCGTCGCCTCCAGCGTCGACGAGCACGCCCGCTTCGGCGGTGTCGTGCCGGAGGTCGCCTCCCGGGCGCACCTGGAGGCGATGGTCCCGACCATCGACCGCGCCCTGAAGGAGGCGGGTGTCTCCGCCCGCGACCTGGACGGCATCGCGGTGACCGCGGGTCCGGGCCTCGCGGGCGCGCTGCTGGTGGGCGTCTCGGCGGCGAAGGCGTACGCCTACGCGCTGGGCAAGCCGCTCTACGGCGTCAACCACCTCGCCTCCCACATCTGCGTGGACCAGCTGGAGCACGGCGCGCTGCCGGAGCCGACGATGGCGCTGCTGGTGAGCGGCGGCCACTCCTCCCTCCTGCTCTCCTCGGACATCACCTCCGACGTCCGCCCGATGGGCGCGACCATCGACGACGCGGCCGGCGAGGCCTTCGACAAGATCGCCCGGGTGCTGAACCTGGGGTTCCCCGGCGGTCCGGTCATCGACCGGTACGCCCGCGAGGGCGACCCCGAGGCGATCGCGTTCCCGCGGGGTCTGACCGGACCGCGCGACCCGGCGTACGACTTCTCCTTCTCCGGCCTCAAGACGGCGGTCGCCCGCTGGATCGAGGCCAAGCGGGCCGCGGGCGAGGAGGTTCCGGTGCGGGACGTCGCGGCCTCCTTCCAGGAGGCGGTCGTGGACGTGCTGACCCGCAAGGCCGTGCGGGCCTGCAAGGACGAGGGCGTCGACCACCTG
Source organism: Streptomyces sp. NPDC007808 (assembly GCF_042868655.1). Lineage (NCBI taxonomy): Bacteria > Bacillati > Actinomycetota > Actinomycetes > Kitasatosporales > Streptomycetaceae > Streptomyces > Streptomyces sp. NPDC007808. Next base: position 222,630 of record NZ_JBIAEQ010000009.1, on the reverse strand, counting down.
ATGATCGGCGGTGGCGTGGCGGCCAACTCCCGGCTGCGGGCGCTGGCCCAGGAGCGCTGCGAGGCGGCCGGTGTCCGGCTGCGGGTGCCCCGGCCCAAGCTGTGCACGGACAACGGCGCGATGGTGGCCGCGCTCGGCGCGGAGATGGTCGCGCGCAACCGGCCGGCCTCCGGCTGGGACCTTTCGGCGGACTCGTCGCTGCCGGTGACCGATCCCCATGTGCCGGGCGACTTCGCGGACCAGGGCCACGACCACGGTCACGGCCACCACGGTCACGACCATGTGCACGAGGTCAGCAAGGAGAACCTCTACTCATGACGGTCGCCCTGATGTGGGAGGCGCGTGCGGTGCCCGGCCAGGGGGAGGCACTGCTGGCCTGGGCACGGGCGCAGGAGCTGGCCGCACGGCCCCTGCGCCGGGAGACCCTCCGGGCACCGCAGGACCGGGTGCTCGTCATCACCTGGTGGGACGCGGAGCTCGACGCCGACCTTCCCGAACTGCCTGAACCCGCGGCCGAGTTGGTCACGCGGACGGTGCATCGGTGGCGGTTCGAATCGGTCGACGGGACCTGACCGGAAGCGCCCACGGCCTGCCGCCCACCCGGCCCCGCCGCGGCGGCAGGCCGTACCTGCGCTCCCCGTGAGTGGCCGCGGCCGCCGCACCCGGCTGGTCGACGGCCGGCCGTCCGGGGATCGGGGCCGCCCGTGGCTCCCACGGGGCGTACCTGACCGTCCGGCTCGTCCGCCAGGCGCGGCTCAGGCCCGTGCCGTGCTGCATAGCAGGCCGTTCCGGCGCTCCTCGTGAGCGGCCGCGGCCGCCGCACCCGGTTGGTCGAGGGTCGGTTGGGCGGGGATCCCGGTCGGCCACGGCTTGCGCGGTGGCGTGCCTGACCGTCCGGCTTGTCCGCCAGGCGCGGCTCACGCCCGTGCCGTGCTGCATAGCAAGCCGTTCCGGCGCTTCCGTGAGTGGCCGCGGCCGCCGCACCCGGCCGGTCGACGGCCGGCCGTCCGGGGATCGGGGCCGCCCGTGGCTCCCCCGGGGCGTGCCTGACCGTCCGGGCCCGTCCGCCAGGCGCGGCTCAGGCCCGGGCCGTCACCTCGGCCAGGCATCGCAGGCGCCGGTCCGCACCCACGTGTCGTACCGGTCCGGTCAGATTCAGCCGCGTGGTGTGCCGTACGTCCGTGCTGGACGCCGCCAACCGCAGTTCCAGGACGCCCGGTTCGACCACCCTTCGCCCCGAACGGTCGGTGAACGACGACAGGTCGGTGTGGAAGCGGAAGGTCACCCGAGCCGCCTCGCCCGGCGCCAACTGGACCCGCTGGTAGCCGATCAGGCGTACGTCCGGCCGGGTGACCGACGCCACCGGGTCGTGCAGGTACAGCTGGACCACCTCCGCACCCTCACGGTCACCGGTGTTGCGGACGGTGAGTGAGAGGTCATGGGTGCCCTCGGTGGTGATCTCCGTGGCGGTCCCCTGGAACGCGTCCCATGTGAACTCCGTGTACGACCGCCCATGTCCGAACGCGTACAACGGCGTCGGGTCCAGGTTGCTGACCTCGCCCGCGAGCCCCAGCGGCGGCTGCAGGTACGTCCACGGCTGGCCGCCGGGTTCGCGCGGCACGCTCACCGGCAGGCGGCCCGACGGGCTGACGCGGCCCGACAGCACCCCGGCCACGGCCGGGCCGCCCTCCTCACCCGGGAAGAACGCCTGGACGACGGCTGCCAGCCGCCCCTGCCAGCGGCCCAGTGCGTAGGGGCGGCCGGTGAGGAGGACCAGGACCACCGGGACACCGGTCGCCACAAGGGCGTCCAGCAACTCGCCCTGCACACCGGGCAGCCGCAGGTCCGTCGCGTCGCAGCCCTCGCCCGACGTGCCCCGGCCGAACAGCCCCGCCCGGTCGCCCAGTACCGCCAGGCACACATCCGCCTCCGAGGTCCGGGCCACCGCCTCCTCGAAGCCCGCCGTGTCCGCGTCGGAGACCCCGCAGCCCTCCGTGAACGTCACCTTGGCATCGGGCAGTTCGGCGCGCAGTGCCTCAAGGACGGTCGGGATCTCGATGCCCGTCGGGACGTCCGGGTGGTGCGTGAGCACGTGCGAGGGGAAGGAGTAGCAGCCGAGCACCGCCAGGGCGTCGGCCGCGCGCGGGCCCACGACCGCGATCCTCGTGTCGGGGGCCAGCGGCAGCACGCCGTCGGGGTTGTCGAGCAGCACCACGGACTCCTCGGCCAGCCTTCGGGCGACCGCCCGGTTCGCGGGGGAGTCGAGGTCGACCGGGCCGGTGGGCTCCGGGTTCCAGTCCTCGTCGAGGAGGCCCAGCTCGCACTTCTGCAGCAGCACCCGGCGGGCCGCCCGGTCCACCAGATCCTGAGGGATCTCGCCGGCACGGACGGCCTCCACCAGGGGGGTGCCGTAGCACTTCAGGGTCGGAAGCTCGACGTCGATGCCGGCTGCCAGCGCCGCGTGGGCCGCCTCGGCGGGGTCGCCCGCCACCCGGTGCAGCGTCTCCAGGAAGCCGATGCCGAAGTAGTCGGCCACGACCGTGCCGGTGAAACCCCACTGCTCCCGGAGGAGTTCGGTCAGCAGCGACGGGTCCGCGGAGGCCGGCACGCCGTCCGTCTCGTTGTACGCCGCCATCACCGAGCGCGCCCCGCCCTCGCGCAGCGCCATCTCGAACGGGGGCAGGGTGACGTCCGCGAACTCCCGGACGCCCGCCCGTACGGGTGCGAGGTTGCGGGCGCCCGCCGAGGACGCGTACCCGGCGAAGTGCTTGAGCGTGGCGACGACGCCGGCCGACTCCAGGCCCCGGACGTAGGCCGCGCCGATCGTGCCGGTCAGGTAGGGATCCTCGCCGATGGTCTCCTCGACCCGCCCCCAGCGCGGATCGCGTACGACGTCCAGGACCGGCGCGAGGCCCTGGTGGACGCCCACCGAGCGCAGGTCCCGGCCGATGCGCCGGGCCATCACCTCCACGAGCGGGGGGTCGAAGGAGGCCCCCCACGCCAGCGGTACCGGGTAGGCGGTGGCCCGCCAGGCCGTGAAGCCCGCCAGGCACTCCTCGTGGGCCACCGCCGGGATGCCGAAGCGGCCGGCCTCGGCGATCCGGCGCTGGGCGCGGGCCAGTGCCCGCGCGCCCAGCGCCGGGTCCACGGGGGCGGTGCCGAAGGAGCGGGTGAGCTGCCCGAGGCCGTGGGCGATCAGCTCGTCGTACTCGTCGGCGGAGGCGGCGGTCATGTCGTGCTGGTGCGGGGCGACACCCTCGCCGTCCGTGGCGGCGCCCACCCACACGCCGTACAGCTGGGCGGTCTTCTCCTCCAGGGTCATCAGGGAGAGGAGGGCGTCGACGCGGTCGGCGGCGGACAGGGCGGGGTCGCGCCAGGGGGCGGGGGTCATGAAACTCCTGTCGGGGCGAAGGGGCCTCGCGAATGTTTCGTTGTTCACCTCGAATGTTCCGGGAACCTAGGTGCGGTGAGAAGGGTTCGTCAAGGGGGCACGCAGGGATACGATCGCCGCCATGACAGCCCGTGAGCCCGCTGAAAGCCGGACGACACCGTCGGAAACCCGGACGACAAGGTCGCAAACCCGGACGACCACGCCGACGGCGCCCGCGACCGGCCGGTCCGCGCAGACCGCGACGCTCGCCGAGATCGCCCGCGAGGCCGGCGTCTCCGCGCCGACTGTTTCGAAGGTCCTCAACGGCCGCGCCGACGTCGCCCCGGCCACCCGCAGCCGGGTCGAGGACCTCCTGCGCGCCCACGGCTACCGGCGCCGCCGCGCCGAGGCCGGCCGCTCGCCCCTGATCGACCTGGTCTTCCACGAACTGGAGAGCGCGTGGGCGATGGAGGTCATCCGGGGGGTGGAGAACGTGGCCCGCGACGCCGGGCTGAGCGTGGTGCTGAGCGAGAGCGCCGGGCGGCTCACGCCCGGCCGGACCTGGGCCGACCAGGTCGCCGCCCGCCGCCCGCACGGCGTGGTCCTCGTGCTCTCCGGCCTCGACGAGTCCCAGCGCGCCCTGCTCACCAGCCGGTCGATCCCGTTCGTGGTGATGGACCCGGCGGGCGACCCGGGTGCCGACGTGGCGTCGATCGGGGCGACCAACTGGCAGGGCGGGCTCGCCGCCACCCGGCACCTGGTCGAGCTCGGCCACCGCAGGATCGGCGCGATCACCGGACCGTCCCGGATGATGTGCAGCCGCGCCCGCGTCGACGGCTACCGGGCCGCCCTGGAGACGGCCGGGCTCCCGGTCGAGCAGGACCTGGTCCGGCCCGGCGACTTCCACCACGAGACCGGCTACCGGCAGGGCCTGGAGCTGCTGCGCCGTCCGGACCGGCCGACCGCCGTCTTCGCCGGCAACGACCTTCAGGCGCTCGGGCTGTACGAGGCCGCGCGCGAGCTGGGGCTGCGGATCCCGCAGGACCTGAGCGTGGTCGGCTTCGACGATCTGCCGGTCGCGCGCTGGATGGGGCCGCCGCTGACGACCGTACGGCAGCCGCTGACGGAGATGGCGGAGGCGGCGGCGAAGCTGGTGCTGACCCTCGCGCGGGAGGACGGGACGCCGACGAACACGCGGGTGGAGCTGGCGACGAGCCTGGTGGTGCGCAGCAGCACGGGAGCGCCTCCGGCGGCCTGAGGCGGACGGGCGCACTCCATGGCCGGGCGTTCTCCGGCCTCCGCGACGGCGCCGAAGTCAATCGGGTCTCGTGTCGAAAGTTTCGACGGTTTCCCGGTGACGCCCTGGAGAGGGGGGCTCCGTCGAGCCGCCCGGTACAACCCCTGGGGGCGGTGGTGAGTCTGGTGCGGTGACCGTGTCGACGTGACCAGGGGGTCTCCCGGTGTTTTCGCTGAAGTCGTCCAGCCGTTGGGCAGTTCCGGCCGTCGCGGGGGTGCTCGCCCTCGGCGTACTGCCCGCCGGTCACGCGGGCCGCGCCGAGGCCGCGACGGCGCCGCCCGTACGCGACGACTTCAACGGAGACGGCTACCAGGACCTCGCCGTCGGAGCCCTGCACGGGACCGTCGGCGGACGGCCCGGAGCGGGCTTCGTCACCGTGATGTACGGCGGCCCGCACGGCCTGTCGGCCGGCCGGAGCACCGTCATCAGCCGTGCCACGAGCGGTGTGCCGGGCAGCCCGGTCGAGAACCAGGAGTTCGGGGCACAGCTCGCCAAGGGCGACCTGAACGGCGACCGCTACGCCGACCTGGTCATCGGGTTCGTCTCCGGGCCCGGCGACGCGGTGATCGTCTGGGGCGCACCGCAGGGCCTGTCCGGTGCCGGCAGCGCCGCGATCGACGCCAACAGGACCACGACCGGCGACTTCGACGGCGACGGCAAGCTGGACCTGGCGGCCTTCCGCACCGGCCAGGCACCCGGCGACGACCCCGTCGGCACGACGGCCGGTGTCTGGTCGGGCCCGTTCACCCGCACGGGCACCCCCGCCCGCACCGCGCCCCTCGACCCCGAGCACCTCCGGTACGTCGACGTCAAGGACGGCGCGGTCGGTGACGTCGACGGCGACGGACGCGACGACCTCGCGCTGCGTGCCTACTGCGGCGACGGCGTCTTCGACTGCACCAAGTTCTACCGGTCCTCGGCCACCGGGCTCACCCGTGCCACCGCCCCCGACGGGGAGGGCGACGTGGCCCTGGGGGACGTCAACGGCGACGGATGCGACGACCTGCTGGTCGGCTTCCGCAACGAGGAGAGGATCGAGGTCGCGTACGGCTCGCCGTCCGGTCTCACGCCCTCCGGCACCTGGACGTCGTACAGCCAGGACACCCCGGGCGTCCCGGGCACGTCGGAGAACGGCGACCACTTCGGTTCCGCCCTCGCCGTCGGTGACATCACCGGTGACGGCATCGACGACGTGGTGGTCGGGGCGCCCGGCGAGGGGCTCGGCGAGGCCGGTGCCGCGGGCGTCGTCGACGTCCTGCGCGGCAGCCGCACCGGGCTGACCGGGACGGGCGCCCAGGCGTTCACCCAGAACACCGCCGGAGTGCCGGGCACCGCGGAACCCGGGGACACGTTCGGCAACGCCGTCCGGATCCTCGACATCAACGGCAACGGCTACGCGGATCTCGCCGCCGCGGCGAAGGGCGAGGACAACGACAACGGTGCGGTGTGGCTGCTGCGGGGGAGGCCGGCCGGCATCGTGACGGACGCGGCACTGGTGTTCGGGGGCCGGGCGGTCGGGGCGCCCTACGCGAGGAGCGGGTTCGGGTCCGAGGTGGGCTGACGGTCCCGCGCGCCGCACGAACGCCGGGACCGATGGCCGAGGGGCCGCGACCCTCGCCGGAGATCGTCGACGCGATCGCCGCCGAACCCGCCCGGCGGGACCAACCACCATGTGCCGCCGGGCGTGCGCGGCGACCTCCGGACCGCCTCGGCCGTAAGGCGACCTCCGGACCGCCTCGGCCGTAAGGCGACCTCCGGACCGCCTCGGCCGTAAGGAGCAGGCGCGGGCGCCCGCTCCCGCGCAGGGCCGCGGAACGGTCCCGTGTCAGGCGGGCCGGCCCACCAGCATCGTCGGTGCCCCGGCGACCCGCGTCAGGAAGACGGTCGCCGAGTTCGGCCCCTGCGGCTTGACCTTCCTGCGCAGTTCCTCCGGCTCGACGGCCGACCCCCGCTTCTTCACGGTCAGCGTCCCGACCTCGCGCTCGCGCAGCAGCGCCTTCAACTTCTTCAGGTTGAAGGGCAGTTGGTCGGTGATCTCGTACGCCGTCGCGTACGCCGTGGGGCGCAGCTCGTCCGCCGTGACGTAGGCGATGGTCGCGTCGACGAGGCCGCCGTCCAGCTGGTCGGCGACCTCGGCGACCAGATGCGCCCGGATGACGGCGCCGTCGGGTTCGTACAGGTACCTCCCGACCGGCCGGACCCGGGGGTCGGGCAGCCCCCGGGAGAGCAGCGACCGCGGTCCCGGCAGCAGGGTGGCCCGCACGGCACCGGGCTGCGTCCCGAACCACAGCACCGCCTCCTTCACGTCCCCGCCGTCCGAGATCCACTCGGCCTCGGCCTCGTCGGGGACCGCCTCGTGCGGAATGCCCGGCGCGATCTTCAGCGCGGCCCGCGGGGCCTTCCGGGCCGCCTCCACGGCCCAGGACAGCGGCGGCGAGTACGCCTCCGGGTCGAAGACCCTGCCCCGGCCGCCCCGCCGCGCGGGGTCGACGAACACGGCGTCGTAGCCGGTCGTGTCCACCTCGGTGACATCCGCCTCGCGCACCTCGACCAGTCCGGCGAGACCGAGGGACGCCACGTTCGCCCGCGCCACCGCCGCGGTCACCGGATCCCGGTCCACGGCCAGCACCCGGATCCCGGCCCGTGCCAGGGCGAGGGCGTCACCGCCGATGCCGCAGCACAGGTCGGCGACGGATGAGACCCCCAGCTCCTTCATCCGTCCGGCCCGGTGCGCCGCGACGCTCGCCCGTGTCGACTGCTCGACCCCGTGGGGCGTGAAGAACATCCGCCCGGCGTCCGCCGCCCCGAACTTGGCCACCGCCCGCTGCCGCAGCCGGGCCTGCCCGAGCGCCGCCGACACCAGCTCGGCCGGGTGCTCGCGGCGCAGCCGGGTGGCGACCGCGAGTTCGTCGGCGGGGTCGGTGTCGCGCACGGCGTCGAGGAGGGCGTGGCCCTCGGGGGTGAGGAGGGAGGCGAAGGAGGCGAGGTCGTTCACCGGGTCATTGTCGGCCACTTGGTTGACGGGGCGCTTCCTGCGGCGGTGTCGGCCGGGGTTCGGGGCGGGTGCCTGCGAAGATCCCGCACCATGCGAGTAGTAGTACAAAATGACAAAAGTCGCTCGAATGGGGCGACCGCGGCACACCGCCGCCGGGCGGCTCGGCGCTCGCTCATCCGCGGCGGCATCACGGCCCTCGCGGTCGCCGCCCTCGCCTCGGGCTGCGCCCCGGTCGAGGGGCGAAGCACCGGGCCGTCCGGCGCCGGCGCGGGCCCGAGCGGCCGGCCCCTCAAGGCGCCACCCCCGCTCGGCAGCCCCCACCCGCACTCCGAGCACGCCCACGCCGGGGCCGCGCCCCCCGGGAAGTTCCCGTCCGCCCGGGCCGCCCACGCCGCCCGGGTCGCCGCCGCGAGACGCTGGCGCCTGGCGCGGGTGCCGCTGACGGCTCCGCCGCCGCCCGCCAAGAAGCCGAGGATCACCACCCGCGACGGCTTCGAGGTGGCGGGTCACGAGGAACTCGGCCTTCCACCCGTCTTCACCACCGTCCCCACCAAGCAGAAGGTCGTCTTCCTCACCATCGACGACGGTGCCGAGAAGGACCCGGCGTTCCTGCGGATGATGAGCGACCTCCAGGTGCCGTACACCGCCTTCCTCAGCGACTACCTGATCAAGGAGGACTACGGCTACTTCGAACGGATGCAGGACGCAGGCGTGGTCCTGAACAACCACACCCTGCACCACCCCTACCTCCCGGCCCTGTCCTACCTCCGCCAGAAGCGTGAGATCTGCGGCATGCAGGAGGTGATCGAGCGGCGCTACGGCAAGCGCCCGGTGCTCTTCCGGCCGCCCTTCGGCAACTACGACCGCGACACGCTGCGCGCCGCGAAGCGATGCGGGATCGAGTACGTCCCCCTGTGGAACGAGGAGGTCTTCGTGGACCGTTGGGACTACCGCGAGTGGGACCGCAGGATCCGGCCGGGTGACATCGTCCTCACACACTTCCGGGGACGGGACGACTGGAAGGGCACAATGCCCGACATGATCCGCCGATTCCTGAACAAGGTGACGGCCGAGGGGTATGCGGTGGCCCGGCTGGAGGACTACCTGTGAGGTCCGGGCGGGCGCCGAGGCGGCGGGCGGGACTGCGGGCCCTGACGGCGGCGGCCGTGGCGGCCGTCCTGCTCACCGGCTGCGACCGGCCGACCGCGACGGTGGGGCCCGGCGGAGTGCCGGGCCACAAGGCGGCGCAGGAGGCGCGCTCGGCCAAGGGCCCGACGCCCACGGCACAGCCGTACCGCCGCTGGGGCCTCACCGCCCCGCTGTCCGCGCCGCCGTCCCCGCCCGCCCGGCCGCAGCCGCCGCCCGGGGGCGGCCCGCTGCCCGTCGTGGACCGCGTCGCCACCCGCGACAGGGTCGTGTTCCTCACCTACGACGACGGCGCCGAGAAGGACCCCCGCTTCGTCGACATGGTCCGCGAACTGCGGCTGCCCGTCAGCATGTTCCTCACCGACAGCGTGGTCGGCCCGGGCTACGGCCATTTCGCGCGCCTGCGCTCGGTGGGCGCGTCGATGCAGAACCACACCCTCGACCACGCGGCCCTGCGCGGTCTGCCGTACGCCGGCCAGCGCGCCGAGATCTGCGGCCAGCAGAACAAGCTCCGCGCCCGCTTCGGCATCCGCCCCCACCTCTTCCGGCCGCCCTACGGCACGTACGACACCACCACGCTGCGCGCGGCGGCCGACTGCGGCGTACGGGCCGTCGTGCTGTGGCGGGCGGCGATGGAGGGCGACGGCGAACTGACCTACGCCGAGGGCCCCGGCCGGCTGCGCGCCGGCGACATCGTCTCCGTCCCGTCCCGGGAGCCGACCGGAATGACGCTGAGGGAGCGGACGGCGAGGTTGCTGCGCGAGATCCACCGAGGAGGGCTGACGGTCGGTCGGCTGGAGGACTACGTCTGACGCCGGGTGCGTCCGCACAGGCGAACGGCACACGGCAAACTCGGCGCCGCGCCGCGGGCAATTAGCAGTCCGCTTGACCGAGTGCTAATCACGGTCATAGTCTCGGCTCTGGCACTCCCCCCTGGAGAGTGCCAACTACGCGACGGGCAGGTCCGGCACCCGCGACGACGGATCCACCTGGTCGCCACCTCAGACAGTTAACCCCGTGAGATCTCCGAAGGGGGAGGTCGGATCGTGACGACCACCAGCTCCAAGGTTGCCATCAAGCCGCTTGAGGACCGCATCGTGGTCCAGCCGCTCGACGCCGAGCAGACCACCGCCTCTGGCCTGGTCATCCCGGACACCGCCAAGGAGAAGCCCCAGGAGGGCGTCGTCCTGGCCGTGGGCCCGGGCCGCTTCGAGAACGGCGAGCGCCTGCCGCTCGACGTCAAGACCGGCGACATCGTGCTGTACAGCAAGTACGGCGGCACCGAGGTGAAGTACAACGGCGAGGAGTACCTCGTCCTCTCGGCTCGCGACGTGCTCGCGATCATCGAGAAGTAAGTCACCTCAGCACATTGCTCGACGCTGCGCCCCTGGCCCCCGCGACCACTTGAGAAGCCGGGCGCCCTGGGGCGCAGTGCCTTTTTCACCCACAGATTTCCGAGAGGGCTCCCGCTGTCATGGCGAAGATCCTGAAGTTCGACGAGGACGCCCGTCGCGCCCTCGAGCGCGGCGTCAACAAGCTGGCCGACACGGTCAAGGTGACGATCGGCCCCAAGGGCCGCAACGTCGTCATCGACAAGAAGTTCGGCGCCCCCACCATCACCAACGACGGTGTCACCATCGCCCGTGAGGTCGAGGTCGAGGACCCGTACGAGAACCTCGGCGCCCAGCTGGTGAAGGAGGTGGCGACCAAGACCAACGACATCGCGGGTGACGGTACGACCACCGCCACCGTGCTCGCCCAGGCGCTGGTGCGCGAGGGCCTGAAGAACGTCGCCGCCGGTGCCTCCCCGGCCGCCCTGAAGAAGGGCATCGACGCCGCCGTCAAGGCCGTCTCCGAGGACCTGCTCGCCTCGGCCCGCCCGATCGACGAGAAGTCCGACATCGCCGCCGTCGCCGCGCTGTCCGCCCAGGACCAGCAGGTCGGCGAGCTCATCGCCGAGGCGATGGACAAGGTCGGCAAGGACGGTGTCATCACCGTCGAGGAGTCCAACACCTTCGGCCTTGAGCTGGACTTCACCGAGGGCATGGCCTTCGACAAGGGCTACCTGTCGCCGTACTTCGTGACGGACCAGGAGCGCATGGAGGCCGTCCTGGAGGACCCGTACATCCTCATCAACCAGGGCAAGATCTCCTCCATCGCCGACCTGCTGCCGCTCCTGGAGAAGGTCATCCAGGCCGGCTCCTCCAAGCCGCTGCTGATCATCGCCGAGGACGTCGAGGGCGAGGCCCTGTCGACCCTGGTCGTCAACAAGATCCGCGGCACCTTCAACGCGGTCGCGGTCAAGGCCCCCGGCTTCGGTGACCGCCGCAAGGCGATGCTGCAGGACATGGCGGTCCTCACCGGCGCCACGGTCATCTCCGAGGAGGTCGGCCTCAAGCTCGACCAGGCCGGCCTGGACGTGCTGGGCTCCGCCCGCCGTGTCACGGTCACCAAGGACGACACGACCATCGTCGACGGCGCCGGCAAGTCCGAGGACGTCACGGGCCGCGTCGCCCAGATCAAGGCCGAGATCGAGAACACGGACTCCGACTGGGACCGCGAGAAGCTCCAGGAGCGCCTCGCCAAGCTGGCCGGCGGCGTGTGCGTGATCAAGGTCGGCGCCGCCACCGAGGTGGAGCTGAAGGAGAAGAAGCACCGTCTGGAGGACGCCATCTCCGCGACCCGCGCCGCGGTCGAGGAGGGCATCGTCTCCGGTGGTGGCTCCGCTCTGGTCCACGCCGTGAAGGTCCTGGAGGGCAACCTCGACAAGACCGGCGACGAGGCCACGGGTGTCGCGGTCGTCCGCCGCGCCGCCGTCGAGCCGCTGCGCTGGATCGCCGAGAACGCCGGCCTGGAGGGCTACGTCATCGTCTCCAAGGTCGCCGAGCTGGAGAAGGGCAACGGCTACAACGCCGCCACCGGCGAGTACGGCGACCTGGTCAAGGCCGGCGTCATCGACCCGGTCAAGGTCACCCGCTCCGCCCTGGAGAACGCCGCCTCCATCGCCTCCCTCCTCCTCACGACCGAGACCCTGGTCGTCGAGAAGAAGGAAGAGGAGGAGCCGGCCGCCGCGGGCCACGGCCACGGCCACGCCCACTGAGGCACGCACCACCCGAAGAAGCCCCCGCTGCCGTGGCAGCGGGGGCTTCTCCCTTCGCGGGCGTCACTCACCCGAGTACCCCCAGCTGCTCCAGCAGACCCGCCCGGTCGTAGAGCCAGTGGCTCTCGCAGATCCTGCCGCCCCGGAACCGCTGCCAGGTCATGCCCCGCATGCTCACGTCCTGCCCGGTCGCCGGGATCCCCAGGAACTCGCCCTTGTGCCGGGCGACCCAGGTCCAGCGGGTGCACACCTGGTCGTCCTGGGCCATCTGGTCGTCGATCCGGAAGGTGAAGTCGAAGGCGGTACGCCACCCCGCGTACTGCTCGCGCACCCCGGCCACCCCCCGCACGGGCTGCGGGTACGACGGATCGTTGTCCACATAGTCGTCGGTCAGGTGCTCCCCGATCCGATCCGGCTCCATCCTGCCCATCGCCTCGAAGAAGGCCCGCGCGGCCAGGACATTCAGCTGCTCGTCGCGCACCACGTCCAGATCGGTGAACGTGGGTGCCTCGTCGCAGAGCGCGACCATGTCCTGGAAGATCCGGTCCGTCTCGGGCAGGTGGGAGTTGCGCATCGCCTCCTCGTACGACGGGAACTCCACGATCTCGATGAAGTGCGAGGAATCGGACCGGTCCTTGCCGATGATGTCGTGCGTCGCCGTCCGCTTCCCCTTGGTCTGTTCGACCCACCTGTCCATCAGCCGGTTCATCTCGTCGAAGCGGCTGGTCCTGCAGTCGATGAGCTGCACGAAGGTCATGTCGTCATCGCCTCCCGGGTGCCTGGGTGCGGCTGGACAGCACCATTCTCGCCACTGCGACGGCGGGGCGCCTCGCGCCCTGCCCTGCGGGAAACGGCCGACTCGCGCGAACCGCGCGCACCGGACGGCGCCCGCCGGCTTTCGCTACTGCGGCCCGTACTTGCGCCCCGTGCGGGAACTGATCCCCCCGAGCACCCCGCGCGGCACCACCTTCACCAGTCCCATCAACGCCTTGTACCGGGGATCCGGGATCGACAGCGACTTCCCTCTCGCCAGATCGCCGAGCGCGGCCGCCACGAGCTTGTCCGCGTCCAGCCACATCCAGCCCGGGATGTTGTCCGTCCCCATGCCGGCCCGCTCATGGAACTCGGTCCGCACGAACCCGGGGCACAGCGCCATCAGCCGCACCCCGCTGCCCGCCAGATCCCGCGCCACGCCCTGCGTGAACTGCACGACCCACGCCTTGGACGCGCCGTACGTCCCCCGTGGCACGAAGGCCGCCACCGAGGCGACGTTGACGACCCCCCCGCGCCCCCGCTCCCGCATCGCCTCCGTCGCCGCCGACGTCAGACGCAGTACCGCCTCGCAGTGCACCTTGAGCATCTTCAGCTCGTCGGCCATGGAGACATCGAGGAAGCGCCCCTTGTTGCCGAAGCCGGCGTTGTTGATCAGCAGGTCGACGGGGTTCCTGCGATCCCCGAGGCGTGCGGCGACGGCCTCGATGCCGTCGTCCTCCGCCAGGTCGGCCGTGAGCACCTCCGCCTCGATGCCGTGCCGGTCGTGCAACTCGGTCGCCTGCTCCCGCAGCCGCTTGGTGTCCCGGGCCACCAGGACGAGGTCGTGCCCGTCAGCCGCCAGCCGCCTCGCGAACGCGGCGCCGATGCCCGCGGTCGAACCCGTAATCAGTGCCGTTGTCATGGCGCAAGGTTAGTGACCCCGGACTGCCCACCTCCGCTCCTCTGCCGGCTCTCGGCCCGGCCCGTGGCCCGTGCCCGTGCGTGCCCCGCACCGAGCCGGCGGCGTCGGGTGTCTCCAACTCGCCCAGAAGCCGGGGAAGCCGGGGATGCCGGGGATGCCGGGCGAGGGCCGAAGTGCACCGGCCATGCCGCGCGGCATCACTCGCTCACCCGCCCGCATCCGCACGGCGACCTCGGCGCGCTCTCCCGGTGCCAGCCGGATCCGGTCCACGGCCCGGCCCGCTCCGGCAGCCACCCGCGCCCAGGCCGAGTCCGCCGAGCCCGCCCGCCGCCCCGGCGGACGTACCGTCAGCCCCCGTACTTCGCCACGTACTTGCGCGCCTCCTGCGCCCACTCGGGATGCAGCGCCTCGCCCGCCTCCAGCAGCCGCGGCAGCAAGGCCCGCTCCGTGGTCACCGCCCTGAACTGCAGCGCCACCGTCACCTCGTGACGAGGGCGATGGACGACCTCTATCGCGTCGCCCGCCCGGACCTCGCCCGGCTCGATCACCCGCAGGTACGCGCCCGGCGCGCCCTTCGCCGTGAACCGCTTCACCCACTGCCGCTCACCCAGGTGGCCCTGGAAGGTGGCGCAGGGAATCCGCCCGGAGGTGACCTCCAGCACCACCTCGGGCCCGATCCGCCAGCGCTCGCCGATCAGCGCACCCGAGACGTCCAGGCCCTGCGTGGTGAGGTTCTCGCCGAACTGGCCGTTGCCCAAAGGCCGCCCCAGTTCGCGCTCCCAGTCGTCGAGGTCCTCGCGCGCGACCGCGTACACGGCTTGGTCGTCGCCGCCGTGGTAGCGCGTGCTGCACACGTCGTCCCCGGCCACTCCGCTGGCCCCGACCCCCTTGGGGCCGGGCGCCGCCACCCGTACCGGTCCCTGCGCCGGCCGCTTGTCGATGCCGGTCAGGCCCTCCGGGTGATCGGTGTACGGCACGCGCGTCCGGCGGCCGAGGTTCACAGACAGAAGCTTCATGGCGGCACGGTAGGCGACCCGTGGTCAAAGCGTCCACGCGGTATTCGGTGCGGCGTCCAAGGCTCACTTATGCTTGGCGGATGATCGAGGCTCGTCATCTCCGTGTGCTGCGCGCCGTCGCCGCCACCGGTTCCTTCTCGGCGGCGGGGCGCGAACTGGGCTGCACCCAGCCCGCGGTCAGTCAGCAGATGAAGGCCCTGGAGGCGTCCGTGGGTACGCCCCTGCTGGTCCGCAGCGGACGTGAGATGCGGCTGACCCAGGCCGGCGAGGCGCTGGTGCGGCACGCCGCCGGGATCCTGGCGGGGCTCACCGCCGCCGAGGAGGAGGTCGCCGCCATCGCGGGTCTGCGCGCGGGCCGCGTGCGTCTCGTCTCCTTCCCCAGCGGCAGCTCCACCCTCGTCCCGGCCGCCCTCGCCGCCCTGCGTGCCGCGCACCCGGGCACCCGCGTCTCCCTGGAGGAGGCCGAGCCGCCGAAGTCCGTCGAGATGCTGCGCGAGGGTGACTGCGACGTGGCCCTCGCCTTCCGCTACGAGGGTGCCGCGGGCGCACCGGCGGGTGAGTGGGACGACCTCGTCGTACGCCCGCTGCTGACCGACCGGCTCGTCGCCCTCGTGCCCGAGCGGCACCGGTTGGCACGCGCGCGTGCCGTCGCCATCGAGGACCTCGCGGCCGAGCCGTGGATCGCCGGGTGCCCCCGCTGCCGCGGCCAGTTGATCGAGGTGTGCGAGGGCGCCGGCTTCACGCCCCGCATCGACTTCGCCACCGACGACTACCCGGCGGTCGTCGGCCTGGTCGGGGCCGAACTGGGAGTGGCCGTCCTGCCCCAGCTCGCGGTCGAGTCGGTACGGCCCCGAGGGGCACGCACGGTGACGCTGGAGCCGGCGGTGCGGCGGGAGATCGTCGCCCTCACCCTGCCCGATCTGGCGCAGGTGCCCGCGGTGACGGCGACGCTTGAGCAACTGGCGCGCGCCGCGGCCCGGTAGCGACAAGAACGCCGCCCGGTAACGACAAGACGCCGCCCGGTAGCGACAAGAAAGGGCACGCGTGTGCGTGCCCTGGTTGCAGAAACGTTCCTTCAATGCTGCGAGGCGGTCTCCCCGCTGGTCGTCGACGCCGAGACCAGCCGGTTGCGGGCACGCCCCATGAGCTCCTCGCGCTCGTCCTCGGTCAAGCCGCCCCAGACGCCGTACGGCTCGCGCACCGCCAGCGCATGCGCCGCGCACTGCGCGCGTACCGGGCACCTCATGCAGACCTCTTTGGCCGAGTTCTCACGAGCGCTCCGAGCCGCCCCGCGCTCGCCCTCCGGATGGAAGAAGAGCGAGCTGTCCACCCCGCGACAGGCGGCGAGCAGCTGCCAGTCCCACAGGTCCGCGTTCGGTCCGGGAAGGCGGGAGAAATCTGCCATTGCGTGACCCCTTGTAGCCGTTCTGGGCGGATACGGTGTTCACGACCGTACATCTACGATCTAAGGAGATGAAAATATGACTCATTGCGAATCTAGCTCCAAACGCCAACAAACGGGAAGAAAAAGGGCTGAATGGGGCATGGGTTGTGATGAAACGTTGTGGGTCCGCCGCGCATGTCTGCCCCGTATCCGCCCCCTCACGTAGAGTGCCGAAGATGGCACACGGCCCCGTAACTCTTTCGAGTGACCGTCGTTGAGAGGGCGAGGCGGTTGAAGGAACAAGCGCTCGGGCAGGCGTCCGAGACGGTCGACCGCACAGGTGACGATTTCGTACCAGCCTGGAGGCTCAAGGTGACGTGCATCAGCTGCGGAGGGCGGCCATGACATCCGTCCTCGTCTGCGACGACTCCCCGCTTGCCCGAGAGGCGCTCCGCCGCGCGGTCGCGACCGTGCCCGGCGTCGAGCGCGTGACGACGGCGGCCAACGGCGAGGAAGTCCTCCGCCGCTGGGGCGCCGACCGCTCGGACCTGATTCTGATGGACGTACGCATGCCCGGTCTGGGCGGCGTCGAGACCGTGCGGCGGCTGCTGTCCGCCGACCCCGGTGCGCGCATCATCATGCTCACCGTCGCCGAGGACCTGGACGGCGTGGCCCTCGCGGTCGCCGCCGGTGCCCGCGGCTATCTGCACAAGGACGCCTCGCGCGCCGAGTTGCGTGCCACCGTCACGCAGGCCCTCGCCGACCCCACCTGGCGGCTCGCCCCGCGCCGGCTGCGGTCCGCCGAGATGGGGGCCGCGCCGACACTCACGGCGCGTGAGATCCAGGTGCTGGAGGGCATGAGCCACGGACGCTCCAACGCCGAGATCGGCCGCGAGCTGTTCCTCTCCGAGGACACCGTCAAGACGCACGCCCGACGCCTGTTCAAGAAGCTCGGCGCCTCGGACCGCGCGCACGCGGTGGCGCTCGGCTTCCGGTGGGGCCTGGTCCGGTAGGTGGGCCTCAGCGGGGGCACGGTCATCCCCGCCCGCCATGTGGTGGGCGGGGCTGCTTTTCGCGGGGTGGTCCGGCGCGCTCACCGCGAGGTGAGCGGGGGTGACGGGGCGTCCCGTCGGGTGCCCGCTGCTCGTTTCGGCGCCGATGCCGCATCCTTGAGATGTGGAGTCTCTCGGGGACGAGTCGGTCGAGCGGAAGGGGAGGGCGCAGGGGATGAGTTCCGGCGCACCTGCTCATAACGCTTCGGTGCACAACATCGGGCGCGATGCCACGGACCGTACGGCCGCAAGGCACCATGGACCGATGCGCGACGACGAGGCGGCCCAAGCCGCAGGGGCGATCGGTGCACTCGTCCATCGCGCCGTGGACGGGGACGAGCAGGCCACGCACGATCTGCTCGCGCATGTCCACCCCCTGGCGCTGCGGTACTGCCGTACCCGGCTGTCGCGCCTCCCGGGTGACGCCCGCCACTTCGTCGAGGACCTCGCCCAGGAGGTCTGTGTCGCCGTCCTGCTCGCGCTGCCGCGCTACAAGGACACCGGCCGCCCCTTCGAGGCGTTCGTCTTCGCCATCGCCGCGCACAAGGTCGCGGACCTGCAGCGGGCGGCGATGCGGCACCCGGGTTCCACGGCGGTCCCCTCGGACGAGATGCCCGAGCGGCCGGACGACTCACTGGGCCCGGAGGAGCGCGCGCTGCTCAGCAGCGACGCCGAATGGGCCAAGAAACTGCTGGCCAACCTGCCCGAGAACCAGCGGGAGCTGCTCCTGCTGAGGATCGCGGTGGGACTGACCGCGGAAGAGACGGGCCAGATGTTGGGAATGTCACCCGGCGCGGTCCGGGTTGCACAGCACAGGGCGCTCAGCCGCCTGCGCGCCCTGGCCGAGCAGTAGAGACGATCTTTCCGTCGCGACGGCGCTCGCCGTGGAACGCGACGGCGACCGGCCGTGAAGGCGGTGTACACCGGCGCCACAGGGGTCCGGGCATCCGTCACGGCTCCCGTCCGCCGGTCTCATCTGAACAGGCGCACCCCGGGTTCCGTACGAACATACGAAGCCTGGAGCGACCCAGAACCGTGGAATGAGACAGCCATGCTTCCCGTTAGCATGGACATCCGCACCGATCAAGGCCATTTGGGGAAGGTGTCATGACTGCCAACGTCGACGGAGTGCCCGAGAAATTCGCGACACTCGGGCTGACCTACGACGACGTGCTGCTGCTGCCGGGCGCATCCGAGGTGCTCCCCAACGCGGTCGACACCTCGTCCCGCATCTCCCGCAACGTCCGGGTGAACATCCCCCTGCTCTCGGCCGCGATGGACAAGGTGACCGAGTCCCGCATGGCGATCGCCATGGCCCGTCAGGGCGGCGTCGGCGTGCTCCACCGCAACCTCTCCGTCGAGGACCAGGTCAACCAGGTCGACCTGGTCAAGCGCTCCGAGTCCGGCATGGTCACCGACCCGATCACCGTGAACCCGGACGCCACCCTGGCCGAGGCCGACGCGCTGTGCGCCAAGTTCCGCATCAGCGGTGTCCCGGTCACCGACGGCGACAAGAAGCTGCTCGGCATCGTCACCAACCGCGACATGGCCTTCGAGAACGACCGGACCCGCCGGGTGCGCGAGGTCATGACCCCGATGCCGCTGGTCACCGGGCGCGTCGGGATCTCCGGTGTCGAAGCCATGGAGCTGCTGCGCCGCCACAAGATCGAGAAGCTTCCCCTGGTCGATGACGCGGGCATCCTCAAGGGCCTCATCACCGTCAAGGACTTCGTCAAGGCCGAGCAGTACCCCCACGCCGCCAAGGACGCGGAGGGCCGCCTGATCGTCGGTGCCGCCGTGGGCGCCAGCCCCGAGGCCCTGGAGCGGGCCCAGGCGCTCGCCGAGGCCGGCGTGGACTTCCTGGTCGTCGACACCTCGCACGGCCACAACAGCAACGCCCTCAGCTGGATGTCGAAGATCAAGTCGGCCGTCGGCGTCGACGTGATCGGCGGCAACGTCGCCACCCGCGACGGCGCCCAGGCGCTGATCGACGCCGGTGTCGACGGCATCAAGGTGGGCGTGGGCCCCGGCTCGATCTGCACCACCCGGGTCGTCGCCGGTATCGGCGTCCCGCAGGTCACGGCCATCTACGAGGCGTCCCTCGCGGCCCGTCCGGCGGGTGTCCCGCTGATCGGCGACGGCGGCCTGCAGTACTCCGGCGACATCGGCAAGGCGCTGGCCGCCGGCGCCGACACCGTGATGCTGGGCAGCCTCCTCGCGGGCTGCGAGGAGTCCCCGGGCGAGCTTCAGTTCATCAACGGCAAGCAGTTCAAGTCGTACCGCGGCATGGGCTCGCTGGGCGCCATGCAGTCCCGTGGCCAGGGCCGGTCGTACTCGAAGGACCGCTACTTCCAGGCCGAGGTCGCCTCCGACGACAAGCTCGTGCCCGAGGGCATCGAGGGCCAGGTGCCCTACCGCGGTCCGCTGGCCAACGTGCTGCACCAGCTCGTCGGCGGTCTGCGCCAGACCATGGGCTACGTGGGCGCGGCGACCATCGGGGAGATGGAGACCAAGGGCCGCTTCGTGCGCATCACCTCCGCGGGCCTCAAGGAGAGCCACCCGCACGACATCCAGATGACGGTCGAGGCGCCGAACTACAGCCGTAAGTAGTCGCCAGGCCTCGCGAGGGCGGCCCCGGAACCTCCGGGGCCGCCCTCGTCGTGCCCGTCGGCGATACTGGAAGACGCTGAAACGCATCAGGGAAAGGCCACAGACGTGACTGAGATCGAGATCGGGCGCGGCAAGCGCGGCCGCCGGGCGTACGCCTTCGACGACATCGCCGTCGTCCCGAGCCGTCGTACGCGGGACCCGAAGGAGGTCTCGATCGCCTGGCAGATCGACGCCTACCGCTTCGAGCTGCCCTTCCTGGCGGCCCCCATGGACTCGGTCGTCTCCCCGGCCACCGCCATCCGCATCGGCGAGCTCGGCGGCCTGGGCGTGCTGAACCTCGAAGGTCTCTGGACGCGCTACGAGGACCCGCAGCCGCTCCTCGACGAGATCGTCGGCCTGGACGCCGAGACGGCGACCCGTCGCCTCCAGGAGATCTACGCCGCTCCCATCAAGGAGGAGCTGATCGGGCAGCGCATCAAGGAGGTGCGCGACTCGGGCGTGGTCACCGCCGCGGCGCTCTCCCCGCAGCGCACGGCCCAGTTCTCCAAGGCCGTCGTCGACGCGGGCGTGGACATCTTCGTCATCCGCGGCACGACGGTCTCCGCGGAGCACGTCTCGTCCTCGCACGAGCCGCTGAACCTGAAGCAGTTCATCTACGAGCTCGACGTCCCGGTGATCGTCGGCGGCTGCGCCACCTACACCGCGGCCCTGCACCTGATGCGCACCGGCGCGGCGGGCGTCCTGGTCGGCTTCGGCGGCGGCGCCGCGCACACCACGCGCAACGTCCTCGGCATCCGCGTCCCGATGGCCACGGCGGTCGCGGACGTGGCGGCGGCCCGCCGTGACTACATGGACGAGTCCGGCGGCCGGTACGTGCACGTGATCGCGGACGGCGGTGTCGGCTGGTCCGGCGACCTGCCCAAGGCCATCGCCTGCGGCGCCGACGCGGTGATGATGGGCTCCCCGCTCGCGCGCGCCACGGACGCGCCGGGCCAGGGCAACCACTGGGGCATGGAGGCCGTGAACGAGGAGCTGCCGCGCGGCAAGAAGGTGGACCTCGGCACGGTCGGCACGATCGAGGAGGTGCTGACGGGCCCGTCGCACACTCCCGACGGCTCGATGAACTTCTTCGGCGCCCTGCGCCGTGCCATGGCCACGACCGGCTACAGCGAGCTGAAGGAGTTCCAGCGGGTCGAGGTGACGGTGGCGGACTCGCAGCACATGCGGTAGTCCGTACGACGTGAGGGGGGCCGGTCGCCTGTGCGGCGACCGGCCCTTTCGCGTGCCGTGGGCGTCCCGCGGGGCGTGTGGCGTGGCGCGGGGGCGCGTGGTTGCGTTCGAGGCGGATACGCCCTGGTCAGCCGGGCCGTCAGCGATAACGTCCCTGTCGGCGCCCCAGGTTGCTGGAGTGCCCCCTTCCAAGGACCTGGTCCGGACCCCGCCCTCGGGGCCCGGCCCGATTCCGACGGACCGTCCACCGGGCTACTGGGCGGTGTCTTGGAAGGGGGCGCCGATGGGTCGCCACCGCAAGCCCACCCGCTGGGACCGGATCCGTCTGTGGATGGTGAAGTGCCGCAGGAGGTGGGTCTTGCGTCTGTTCGGATGATGAGCGGCCGCCCCCACACAACCTAGGGGCGGACACTCCGTGAACCATCCAGGAGCCTGCCGCAGTAGCCGCTGCGGTGGGCTCCACCTGTCCGTAAGGTACCCGCGCCGTGCCCCGTATGCCACCAGCCTCGGGTGCCCGCCCCTCCCACGCGCCCCTCTTCACAACCGATGCGCCGCCCCCGTGGGCGCGGCCCCCCGCGTGTCCAGCAGCAGCTGGGCCTTCACCGAGAGCCCTTGCAGGTCGTACGTCCGATGCTGCTGGAGCAGGATCGTCAGGTCGGCGTCCGCGACCGCCTCGTACAGCGAGTCCGCGCGCGGCACCGGGCGGTCCAGGACGCTCCAGGACGGGATGTAGGGGTCGTGGTAGCTGATGGAGGCGCCCAGCTGCAGCAGGCGGACGGCGACCTCCTCGGCGGGCGTGGACTGCTGGTCGGCGAGGTCGGGCTTGTAGGTGACACCGAGCAGGAGGACGCGGGCGCCGCGGGCGGACTTGCCGTGCTCGTTGAGGAGGGCGGCGGCGCGCTGGATGACGTAGCGGGGCATCTGGTTGTTGACCTGCTGGGCCAGCTCCACCATGCGCAGGGTGCGGCCGGCCGGGCCGGTGAGGTCCTGGGGGACGGCGTGGCCACCGACGCCGGGGCCGGGCCGGAAGGCGTGGAAGCCGAAGGGCTTGGTCTCCGCGCAGCGGATGACGTCCCACAGGTCGACGCCCAAGTCATGGCAGAGCACGGCCATTTCGTTGACGAGGGCGATGTTGACGTGCCGGAAGTTGGTCTCCAGCACCTGCACGGTCTCCGCCTCGCGCAGGCCACGCGCGCGTACCACCTTGTCGGTGAGGCGGCCGTAGAAGGCGGCGGCGGACTCGGTGCAGGCCGGGGTGAGCCCGCCGATCACCTTGGGGGTGTTCGTGGGGCTGAAGTCCCGGTTGCCGGGGTCGACGCGGCTGGGGGAGTAGGCGAGGTGGAAGTCGCGTCCGGCGCGCAGGCCCGAGCCCTCTTCGAGGAGCGGGAGCAGGACGTTCTCGGTGGTGCCCGGAGGCACCGGGGACTCCAGGATGACGGTGGTGTGCGGGCGCAGTCGTGCGGCCAGGGCGTGGGCGGCCGCCTCGACCTGGCCGAGGTCGAGTCCGCCGTCGGCGCCCCGCGGGGTCGGCGGGCAGATGACGGCGGTGCGGACCCGGCCGAGTTCGGCGGGGCTGGTGGCGTGCCGGAAGCCCCCCGCATGCATGCGGCGCAGTTCGGCCGGGCTGAGGGAGGCCACCTCGGGTCCCGTCCGGTAACCGAGCGTGGGGATGCCGGCGGCGACGGCGGCCTTGGCCAGGGGCAGGCCGTACGGGCCCAGTCCGATGACGGCGAGATCTGCGGGCATGGCGTGGGCCGTCCTTCCCAATAACCGAAGTGGAGCAGGTGCGCAAGCCCTGTGGACAGAACGAGGGAGCGCAATGTCAGACTAGGAGTAAATATGACCGATTTGCGGGATTGGATGATCGCGTTTCCCGGAGTGTTGTCCACAGGCTGAGGGCGAGTAGTGGCTGAAGTCGGGCAACCCGGTCAGAATTCTGGGCAGGGGAGGTAGGAACCGGGCTTCGCCCGACGGGTGCGGCCTACGCGACCGATGAGCGGGAGGCAGCGTGAGGACAGCGACACTGGGACCGGCGGAGCGCGCCGAGTCACTCGCAGCAATGGCCGAGCGCGAGCTGGACCTGTTGGTCGTGGGCGGCGGTGTCGTGGGTGCGGGCACCGCCCTGGACGCGGTGACCCGCGGACTGTCCACCGGCCTGGTCGAGGCGCGTGACTGGGCGTCGGGCACGTCCAGCAGGTCCAGCAAACTGATCCACGGCGGCCTGCGCTATCTGGAGATGCTCGACTTCGCCCTCGTCCGCGAGGCGCTGAAGGAGCGCGGCCTGCTGCTGGAGCGGCTCGCCCCGCACCTGGTGAAGCCGGTGCCGTTCCTCTACCCGCTGCAGCACAAGGGCTGGGAGCGCTGGTACGCCGGCTCGGGCGTCGCGCTCTACGACGCCATGTCGATGGCCCGGGGCCACGGCCGCGGCCTGCCCATGCACCGCCACCTGAGCCGCGGTCGCGCCCTGCGCGTGGCCCCTGCCCTGAAGAAGGACGCCCTGGTCGGCGCGTTGCAGTACTACGACGCGCAGATGGACGATGCCCGCTATGTGGCCACCCTCGTGCGCACCGCGGCGGCCTACGGAGCGAAAGTCGCCAACCGCGCGCGCGTGACCGGATTCCTGCGCGAGGGCGAGCGGGTCGTCGGGGCGCGGGTGCAGGACGTCGAGGGGGGCGGGGAGTACGAGATCCGCGCCCAGCAGATCGTCAACGCCACGGGTGTGTGGACCGACGACACCCAGTCGATGGTGGGGGAGCGCGGACAGTTCCACGTACGCGCCTCCAAGGGCATCCACCTGGTCGTGCCCAAGGACCGCATCCACTCCACGACCGGGCTCATCCTGCGCACCGAGAAGTCCGTGCTGTTCGTCATCCCCTGGGGCCGGCACTGGATCGTCGGCACCACCGACACCGACTGGGACCTCGACAAGGCTCACCCGGCCGCGTCCAGCGCCGACATCGACTACCTGCTGGAGCACGTGAACTCGGTACTCGCGGTGCCGCTGACCCGGGACGACGTCGAGGGCGTCTACGCCGGACTCCGGCCGCTGCTCGCCGGGGAGTCGGACGCCACCAGCAAGCTCTCCCGCGAGCACACCGTGGCCCACCCCGTGCCCGGGCTCGTCGTCGTGGCCGGCGGCAAGTACACGACGTACCGGGTGATGGCCAAGGACGCGGTGGACGCGGCCGTGCACGGTCTCGACATGCGGGTCGCCGAGTGCGTGACGGAGGACATTCCGCTGCTGGGCGCAGAGGGGTACCGGGCGTTGTGGAACGCGCGGGCGCGGATCGCGGCGCGGACGGGTCTTCACGTGGTGCGCGTGGAGCACCTGTTGAACCGGTACGGATCGCTGGCGGAAGAGGTGCTCGAACTCATCGCCGCGCATCCCGCGCTCGGCGAGCCCGTGCAGTCCGCCGACGACTACCTGCGTGCCGAGATCGTCTACGCCGCCTCGCACGAGGGGGCGCGGCACCTGGACGACGTGCTGACACGGCGGACCCGCATCTCCATCGAGACCTTCGACCGGGGCACCCGGTGCGCCCGCGAGGCGGCCGAACTGATGGCGCCGGTGCTGGGCTGGGACACGGACCACATCGAGCGCGAGGTCGAGCATTACCAGAAGCGGGTGGAGGCCGAGCGGGAGTCGCAGCGACAGCCCGACGACCTGACGGCGGACGCGGCGCGGCTGGGGGCGCCGGACATCGTTCCGCTGTAGGCGGTGCCCTCGTGCGCCGGGTGTGCCGCCCAGCTCGGGCAGCGGCGCCCCGGCCCGGCGGGAACGTCACCCGAACGAGTGGCGGGTGACGGGAGCACCTCTCGGACCTCGACCGTTCTACGAGGTGCGAGGGCAGAACTCGGCGGCGAGCAGCCGGGGTTCGAGGCTGGGATCTGCGATCGCCGTCGTGTTCACCCGGAAAGTGAGGACATGACGACCGCCGACGGTGGCCGCGGAGCGCACGTAGCTGCCGGAGATGCGCCCGTTGTGCCCCCATACGACGGTGCCGCACGGCAACTTCGAGGGGAAGACTCCCATGCCGTACGAGCCATGCGCGACACGGGTGTCGAGCATCTCGCGCTGCCAGCGCGGGGGCAGCAGTCGGCCGCCGAGCAGTGCGGCGTAGAAGCGGTCGAGGTCGGCGAGCGTGGTCACCAGTTCGCCGGCCGCGCCGGCCACTCGCGGGTCGAGTTCGGTGACGTCGGTCCCGTCGGTGGCGTAGGCACGACCGTGCGGGAGGGGGAGCGATGTGCGTGAGCCGGGAAAGGAGGTCCCGGTCAGACCCAGCGGAGCGATGACGCGGCGCTCGGCCTCGGCGGCGTAGGAACGGCCGGTGACCCGTTCGACGATCAGCCCGAGCAGGACGTAGTTGGTGTTCGAGTACGAATAGTCGCCCGGGGCGGCAGGGGGGTGGGTGAGTGAGATGCGCAGGGCCTGAATCGGCGTCACGGGGACGGCACCCCGGGTCCGGGAGGTGAAGTCGTACAGCCCGCTGGTGTGGGTCAGCAGCGAACGAAGGGTCAGCGCGCGCCCGTCGTTGCCCGCCCCGCGTACCAGGCCCGGCAGATGCCGCTCCACCGTGTCGGAGAGGGAGAGCCGTCGTTCGGCGGCCAGTTGCAGAACGACCGTCGCGATGAAGGTCTTCGTCATGCTGCCGGCCCGGAAGTGCTGGTCGGCTGCGAGGCCCTGGCCCTCCTGGGCATAGCGGGTGCCGGACTCGTCATGGGCCAGCAGGGCCGCGGCGGGGGCCTTGCCCCGGGTGACGAGCAGCGGAACCAGCGCACCCGTCGGTCGCGCCGACGGCAGCGGCGAGGCCGTCGGGGCCATGCCGAGGAGCGCCACCGAGAGCAGACCGAGAAGGGACAGACACACAGGTATGCCGAGGAGCGTGCGAAACAGCGGCGTCGCCGGTCGTGCCATGCGCGTCCCTTCCTCGGCCGCGCCCATCATGCCCCGTACCGGAATCAGTGATTCAGCCGGGTTCGGGCGTGTCGCGGCCGGGAGGCCCGGGCCGTTCGGTGGTGTGGTGGGGCGTCGGGCACCCTGGGCGTCGGGCACTTGTCGGGTGAGAGACAATGGAGGCTCTGTCAGGGCGGGTTGTATGAGGGGACGCATGTCGGAGGCGGAGCGGGCGGGGACATCTCGTCAGGACACTCGTCAGGACGACCGTGAGCGTCTCCTCGCGGATCGGTACCGGCTGGGCGGTGTGCTCGGCCGGGGCGGCATGGGCACGGTGTGGCGGGCCGAGGACGAGACCCTTGGGCGGACGGTCGCCGTCAAGGAGCTGCGGTTCCCGTCGAACATCGACGAGGAGGAGAAGCGGCGGCTGATCACGCGCACGCTGCGTGAGGCCAAGGCGATCGCGCGGATCCGCAACACCAGCGCCGTGACGGTCTACGACGTGGTCGAGGAGGACGACCGGCCGTGGATCGTGATGGAGCTCGTCGAGGGCAAGTCGCTCGCCGAAGTCATCCGGGAGGACGGCCTGCTGGAGCCCAAGCGGGCGGCCCAGGTCGGTCTGGCCATCCTCGACGTGCTGCGGTCCGCCCACCGCGAGGGCATCCTGCACCGCGACGTGAAGCCGTCGAACGTCCTGCTGGAGTCCGACACCGACCGCGTCGTGCTCACCGACTTCGGCATCGCCCAGGTCGAGGGCGACCCCTCCATCACCTCGACCGGCATGCTCGTCGGCGCTCCCTCCTACATCTCCCCCGAGCGGGCCCGCGGCCACAAGCCGGGCCCGGCTGCCGACCTCTGGTCGCTGGGCGGGCTGCTGTACGCGTCGGTCGAGGGAGTGCCGCCGTACGACAAGGGTTCCGCGATCGCCACACTCACGGCGGTGATGACCGAGCCGCTGGAGGAGCCGAAGAACGCGGGGCCGCTGAGGGACGTCATCTACGGCCTGCTGACCAAGGATCCGGCCAAGCGGCTCGACGACGCAGGTGCGCGGGCGATGCTCAAAGCCGTCATCCACGCGCCCGCCCCCAAGGACGAGCCGGAGTCGGCGATGGACGCGACGAGGGTCGTGCCGTTGCCGCCGCAGCCCGACCGGGCGGCGGGCAAGGGCCGTTCGGGCGCCGGCACCGGGAGCAAGCGGGGCGAGGAGGCCGCCGAGCGGTTGCGCGGGGCGCTGCGTTCCGTGCGGAAGGCCGCGGTGAGCGCGGGCGCCGCCGGGGCGGCGGCGGGCCGTACCGAGGCCGGGGACGGGACGGCTGTGCCGGGAGCCGCGGAGCGGGACCGCGACGGAGCGTCCGGTGGAGCGGCCGCTGAACCGTCCACGGGCACCGGCGGGTCCGAGGCGTCCTCCGCGGTGGCCGGTTCCGGCCGGCCCTCCGAGAGCGATGCGGCTGCCGGCTCCGGTGCCGCTGCCGGTTCTCGTACCGGTGCGGGCACCGGCAAGGGGGACGCGAAGACGGTGGCCGACGCTGACAGCGCGGGGCGCAGTTCGGGGTGGCCCGTGATGCCGCCGCCGGACCTGCCGCAGCGGCCCGTGCCGAGGGCGCCGCTCACCGACGTGGTGCCGAAGCGGACGCTGGTGATCATCGCGGTGGTCGTGGCGCTCGCCGTGATCGGTGTGGTGCTGGCCCTCGTCATCAACGGCTTCGGCGACTCGCAGGCGTCGGGGAAGGACGGCGGGAGCAAAGTTGCCGCCAGTGCGAGCGGGAGCGCCGAGACCAAGCAGAAGGAGAAGGGCGGCACGCACACGGACGGCGCCGGGTCCGGGTCCGGGAAGACCGGCGCGGGGTCCGGCTCCGGCGAGGCCGGGAAGGAGCCGAGTGCCGGGACGAGCGCGACCGGCGGGAGCGGTGCCGAGGCGGGGTCCGGGAGCGACAGCAAGGCCGTGTCGACGTACAAGGGCGGCCAGGGGTACTCGATCGGGCTGCCCAAGGGGTGGAAGTTCCAGTCCTCGGGGCGTACAGGGGACCGTTTCACGGGACCCGACGGTCAGAAGCTGCTCATCCCGTGGACGTCCACGCCGAAGAGCGACCCGGTGGCGGACTGGGAGAACCAGGAGCGGTTCATGGTGCGCTCGCAGTACAAGAAGATCCGGATAGAGGCGGTGGACTACCGGGACTGGAAAACCGCCGACTGGGAGTTCACCTACGTCGAGGGCGGGACGAAGTACCGGACGATCGACCGTGGCTTCGTCGTGAACGACCATCTCGCCTACGCGCTGATGTACACGGCGAAGGCCGCCGACTGGGACAGCGACCTGCGCAAGGACACCTGGCGGACGCTGACGGAATCGTTCGAGCCGAAGTCGTGAAGTGAGCGTCTGCCCAGGGGCGGGGGCGCGACGGCACGGTTTGGGCCGTGAGATACGGCAACCGCTCTTTGCGGGTTGCCTCCGGCACGTATCGTGAGTGTTTGCGGACCGTGCGCATTCAGTCGTGCGTCCGGAACGGGACGCTAGGCGAGCGGAATTGACCAACCGGGCGGCCGGGGGAGGCAACGTGGACGACTATGCGGGTCGGGTGCTGGCCGACCGCTACCGCCTGCCGCTGCCGCCCTCGGACGAGTACGAACTCACCGAGAGCCGAGCCTTCGACACCTACAGCGGGCAGGAAGTGCTGGTCCGGCAGGTGCCGTTGCCGGAGGTCGTCGAGGCGGAGGTGCTCGACGCGGAAGGCCTGCCGGACGGTTTCACCGCCCGGGACGTGCGGGACGGCCGGGACCGTGGGGCGGGGCGCCGGGGCTCGGCGCGTTCGAACAACCGCCGGCCCAGCGATCCCGCCGTGCGGCGGGCGGTCGAGGCCGCGCAGGCCGCGGCGCGGATCCCCGACCATCCCCGGCTGGACCAAGTCTTCGACGTGTTCGCCGAGGGCGGTTCGCTGTGGATAGTGAGCGAGTTGGTGGCAGCCCGTCCGCTGGCCGCGCTGCTCGCCGAGAAGCCGCTGACGCCGTACCGGGCGGCCGAGGTCGCCTCCGACGTCCTCACGGCACTGCGGGTGCTGCACGCCCACGGCTGGGTCCACCGCAACATCACGGCACGCACGGTGCTCGTCTGCGACGACGGCAGGGTGATGCTGACCGGGCTCGCGGTCGGCGCGGCCGAAGAGGCGCTGTGCGGCTACGACCCGGTGCCGGTCGAGGACGGTGAAGGCGGAGATGAGGCCGGGACGTTCGGCGGCGGGCCGGCCGCGGGCGGCGGGATCGGCGGTCCCGAACCCGCGGGCGTGGACCCCGAGGCCGCGAGGCGTGCCGCCATCGAGGCGCGTGCCACCGGCGGGCTCCCGGCGCCCGGCGGCGACGCGGACGGTGCGGCCGGGCCGCCCGGTGCCGCGGCGAACGGTGTGCTGGAAACCGGTGGGGACATCAGGGCCGCGCGGGCCGGAGCGATCGCCGCGTACCGGGCGGGGGCACGTGCCGCGGCCCGAGTGCAGGAGGCGCAGCAGAGCGGACGGGCGGCACTGCCCGGGGCCCGCTCGGCGCCGGAGGACGGCCCGGCCGCCCTGGCCAACGGCTCGGCGCAGCAGCCGTACCCCTCGGGCAGCGGCAGCATCGCGCCCCCCGGCCAGATAGCCGACCCGTACGGCGTGCGGGCCGCGTCCTGGCACGGTGCCGCGCCCCGCGGCGGGGGCGGCGGTGCGCCGAGGGACGAGCACCATGACCGCACGGCGCTGCCGCCGGCGCAGCCGCGCCCGCAGCCGCCCGCCTTCGGCGCGTTCCCCGGCACTGCGGCTGTCCCGGCGCAGGGCGCCGCCGCGCCTCCTCCCCCCGACACCCCCCTCCCCCCGACCCGCTGGAACGACCTCGTGGCCGGCACCCCCGCCCACCGCGGCCCCACCACCGCGCTCGCCGCGGAGCGGGCCCGGCAGGCGCGGATGGCCGTGGTGGGGCCCGTGACCGAGCGGTGGGCGCCGGAGCAGGCCGGTCCGGTGCACGAGAACTGGCGGTTGGCGGCGCCGATCGGGCCCGCGACCGACCTGTGGGCGTTGGGGGCGTTGCTCTTCCGGGCCGTGCAGGGGCATGCGCCGTATCCGGAGGAGTCGACGGCCGAGCTGGTGCAGATGGTGTGCGCGGAGCCGCCCGCGTTCGCCGAGGAGTGCGGGCCGCTGCGGCCGGTCGTGGAGTCGTTGCTGCGTCAGGACCCCACCGAGCGTTCGGACTTCGAGGAGCTCAGGGGCTGGCTGCGCTCACTCGTGCGGTCGGCGCCCGAGCCGGAGGCCGGTGCGCATGTGGTCGCCGTCCCGCCGGCCGACCCGCAGCGGCTGCCGATCGTGAGGCGTCGCGGCGAGCTGGTGCGCCGCCGCCGGGCCGGGCTGCCCGCGCACCACGGACGGCACAAGCGGGCCAGGTCGGCGCCGCGTTCGCCCAAGCGGCTCGGCCGCACCCTGCTGTTGCTCGTCCTGCTCGGCATGGCCGCGGCGATCGCGTACGCCATGCTGTTCATGCCCAAGGCCGACCGGGGCGCCGGCGCCACGGCCGACGCCGACCGCACCGGTGCCGCGGGCCGGGCCGAGCAGACGGCGCCCGAGCGGACCCCCGAGGCCAGCAGCGAGCCGCGGCCCGACCAGACGTCCCCCGGCTCGGGCAACAGCCCTTCGGACGACGCCGGTTCGGAGGAGACGCAGACCACCGGCCCCGATGTCCCGAACGGTTTCACCGTGCGCGACGACGCGGCCGGCTTTCAGGTCGCCGTGGCCAACGGATGGAACCGCACAGCGCAGAGCGGCCGCGGGCAGGTCGTGTACGCGCACGGCGACTTCGACCTCATCGTCGTACCCGGCCGGGACACCGCGGACCAGTACGGCAGCGACCCCATGGTCTACCAGCGGGAGCACGAGCGGGAACTCCAGCCGTACCGGGACTCCAGTTGGGCCTCCTCCAGCGGGCTGAAGAGCATCAAGGTCGGCGAGCGGTCCATGGCCGAGGGGCAGTTCACGTGGACCGACGACCAGGGGCGCGAACTGTACGTGCGCAATCTCGCGATCCTGATCGAGGGGCGGTACCACGTGGTGCAGCTGCGCGGTCCGGAGGCCGAGCGGGACGAGGTGACACGGTTGTTCGAGCAGGCGTCGGCGACCTACAAGTTCACCGGCTGACACCGGAAACCGAGGCCGCCGGGGGCGTACCGACACTGCCGGGCGCCTACCGACGCCACCGACGGCCCATCGACGCCACCGACGGCCTACCGAAGGCGTACCGACGGTAGTGCGGGTCACCGAGTGGTTTTCCCTACGAACCCTGCGTGACGGTTGCTTCGCGGCAGCGAAAGCGACAACCATCACAGTGCGGTCTCCTTGGCACCCCCGTGGTTCCGGTCACGTCGGCCGGTCCCTAATCTGACTCTGTCAAGAACATTGCGGGGCGACGTGAATCAGATGCAGGGCCAGCTCGTGTCGGGGCGCTATCGGCTCGCCGACGCGATCGGCAGCGGCGGTATGGGCCGTGTATGGCGTGCGCATGACGAGGTTCTGCACCGGGCCGTGGCGATCAAGGAACTGACCGCCGCGCTCTACGTCTCCGAGAGCGACCTGGACCGGCTGCTCGCGCGCACCCGCGCCGAGGCGCGGGCCGCGGCGCGTATCAACCACTCCGCCGTCGTCACCGTGCACGACGTGCTGGAGCACGACGGTCGGCCCTGGATCGTGATGGAGCTGGTCGAGGGCCACTCACTGGCCGACGCGGTCAAGGAGCGCGGTCGCGTCGAGCCGACCGAGGCCGCGCGCATCGGCCTGTGGGTGCTGCGGGCCCTGCGCGCCGCGCACACCGCCGGCGTCCTGCACCGCGACGTCAAGCCCGGCAACGTCCTGCTCTCCGAGGACGACGGCCGAGTCCTGCTGACCGACTTCGGCATCGCCCAGATCGAGGGCGACACCACCATCACCCGCACCGGAGAGGTCGTCGGCTCGGTCGACTATCTCGCCCCCGAGCGCGTCCGGGGCCATGATCCTGGCCCCGCCTCCGACCTGTGGGCGCTCGGCGCGACGCTCTACACGGCCGTGGAGGGCCGTTCGCCCTTCCGCCGCACCTCGCCGCTGGGCACCATGCAGGCGGTGGTGGAGGAGGAGGCCGCCGAGCCCCGGCACGCCGGCCCGCTCGCGCCCGTGATCAGCGCCCTGCTGCGCAAGGATCCGGCCACCCGGCCGGGCGCCGCCGAGACCGAGCAGATGCTGGCCGAGGCGGCGGAGGGCAGGCAGCCGAACGCGGCGCAGGCGTACGTGCCGACCCAGCACACGCGCCACGAGCCGGAGGGGCGCACGGGACCCACGCAGACCGGGACCGCGGCGCGCTCCGCTCCGGCGTACCCGGGGCCCGCCGCGCGCACCGGCACGCAGACCCCGATCGGCACGCCGTATCCCCCGATGGCCGGTCCGACCGCGTCGACGGCCGCCGGCCCGCCGTACGACAGCACGGGCACCGGCACTGCCCACGGCACTCACGGCACCCACGGTCCGTCCGCCGCCCGGCACCCGAGGCGCCGGCGGCTGCGTACGCTCGCGCTCGTCGTCGCGCTGGCCGCGATCGTCGGTGGGGGCACCGCGGTGGTGCTGCACGAGTGGGGGCTCCGGGAGGGCGGCGGCACCTCGGTCTCGCCCTCGCCCGACCCCACGGAGAGCGGTGAGCCGGGCCCGGGAGCCGGAGTGCCCGCTTCCTGGAAGCCCGTCGACGACCCGCTGGGGTTCAGGCTCTACCTGCCCGAGGGATGGAAGCGGAAGGTGGTCGGCAAGGAGTTCCAGGGCCTCCAGCAGGTCGACTACTCGCCCGACGGCGGCGAGCACTTCGTGCGCATCGCCGTCGACACCTCGCCCGACTTCGCGAACGCCTACGACCACCAGCGCGATCTGGTGGAAGAGCTGAAGAGGCTGGTCGACTACAAGACGGTGTCACTGGAGCGGAACCTGTACCGCGACCGCGACGGCTCCCTGTGGGAGTACACCTGGACCGCGCAGCCCAAGGACGACCCCTTCCCCGGGCCTCGCCGGGCCATCGACCAGGCGTACATCGACCGGGACGGGACGGAGTACGCGATCTACATGTCCTCGCCCGAGGAGGACTGGGACGCCACGCTCAAGCAGTTCTCGGCGGTGCTGAAGGGCTGGCAGGCCAGCAGCCCCTGAGTTTTGTGGCGGCCGGGCGGCATTTGACAGCCTTTGCTGCTTTGCATAGTTGGCCGATCGGCATCCCGGAGTCGATCCGTCCGGTGCGGCATGATGGGGCGCATGGGGACCGAGGGGGCCAACTTCCGTGTGATCGCGGGGCGTTACCGCCTGGAGGAGCGGCTCGGTCGCGGCGGCATGGGCGTCGTATGGCGGGCGACCGACCAGTTGCTGGGGCGGGGAGTCGCCGTCAAGGAGCTCCCCCTCGACGAGACGCTCTCCGCGGCCGAGGCCAGGCGGCAGCGTGAGCGCACCCTGCGCGAGGCCCAGGCGGTGGCGCAGCTGAGCCATCCGCATGTGATCGTCGTCCACGACGTCATCGAGGACGACGAACGACCGTACATCGTCATGGAGTTGATCGACGGCGACTCCCTCGCCGACCGGATCGCGACGTACGGGCCCGTCGACGCGCCGGAGGCCGCGCGGATCGGGGCCGATCTGCTGAACGCGCTGCGCACGGCCCATGCTGCCGGGGTGCTGCACCGGGACATCAAACCGGCCAACGTGCTCATCGAGAACGGCACCGACCGCGTCGTGCTCACCGACTTCGGTGTCGCCCAGGTGCGCGGCACCAGCACGCTCACCGAGTCCGGCTCGTTCGTCGGCTCGCCCGAGTACACCGCGCCCGAGCGGATGTCCGGGGCGCGAACAGGGCCGGCATCCGACCTGTGGTCGGTGGGGGCGCTGCTGTGCGCGGCGCTGAGCGGTGAATCGCCCTTCAGACGGGACTCGTTGAGCGGCACCGTGCTCGCCGTCGTGTCGGCCGAGATACGTCCGCCCGCGCAGGCGGAGCCGCTCCTGCCCGTCGTCCACGGGCTGTTGCAGCGGGACCCCGGGCGGCGGCTGGACGCGGAGGGGGCGGAGCGGATGCTGCGGGAGTTCCTGGAGACGGGACTCACGAGTGTGCCGAAACGGTTCGGCAGTGTGGCGCCGCGCTACCCCGCGCGCACCAAGCTGGCCACCGCGGTGCTGGTCGCCGCGATGGCCGTGGCCGGGGTGTCGGCGGCGGCGCTGCTGGTGAACGGGGGCGGTGACGGGGGTGTGGTGCCCACCGGCCCGGCGCCGGAGACCTCCGGCGGGCCGACGTCCACGGGGCCCACGGTCACGGTGAAGCCGACGGTCACGGTGACGCCCACCGTCACGGTGCGGCCCACGGTCACGGTGAAGCCGACGGTCACGGTGAAGCCGACGGTCACGGTGCGGCCGACGGCCACCGGGCGACCCACGGCCACGAAGGGGCCCACCGCGACAGCGAGCCGGACCCGTACACCCGGCGCCTCCCCGTCGTCCGGCAACCCTGGATGAAGGGGAGATAAGCGGCAACGGGGGTCACGGCTCTGTGACCGGCAAGCGGTCACGCTGGATGCGTGACCGCTTGCCGCGATATGGATGGAGCCATGAGCAGCAACGGGGGAGCCCCTTACCGGTCCGACGAGCCCACGAGTTTTGACCTGCAACCGCCGCGGCCGAACCCGTCCGCGCCCGTGCCTCATCCGGGCAACCCGTATGCGGCCCCCGCCGGGGCAGCACCGCAGCAGGCGGCGCCGTCCGTTCCTCCTTCCGCGCCCCCCGCCATGCCCCCCGCCCGTCCCGCCGACCCGGCTCCCGCCCGTCCCGCGGACCCGGTCCCCGCCCGTCCCACCGACCCGGCCCCCGGCACCGGACGCCTGATAGCCGGCCGCTACCGGCTCCTCGCCAAGCTGGGGCACGGCGGCATGGGCACGGTCTGGCGGGCCAAGGACGAGACGGTGGACCGCGAGGTCGCCGTCAAGGAGCCCCGCGTACCCGACCACCTTCCCGAACGTGAACGCGCCAACGCCTACGAGCGGATGCGCCGCGAGGCCCGTGCCGCGGCCCGCCTCGACCATCCGGCGGTCGTGAACGTGCATGACGTCGCCGTCGTGGACGACCGGCCGTGGATCGTGATGGAACTGGTGCAGGGCCGTTCACTGGGGAACCTGCTCCAGGAGGGCACGCTCGACGCCCGGGAGGCGGCGAGAATCGGCCTGGAGGTGCTGGGCGCCCTGGAGGCCGCCCACGCGGCCGGCATCCTGCACCGCGACGTCAAGCCGGACAACGTCCTCCTCGGCCGTCACGACCGGGTCGTCCTCACCGACTTCGGCATCGCCCAGATCGAGGGCGAGACCAACCTCACCGACACCGGCGGCTTCGTCGGCTCGCCCGAGTACATCGCGCCCGAGCGTGTCCTGGGCCAGCGGCCCGGCCCGGCGAGCGACCTGTGGTCCCTGGGCGTCGTGCTGTACGCGGCGTCGGAGGGCGTCTCGCCGTTCCGCCGCAGCAACACCCCCGCGACCCTCCAGTCCGTCCTCAACGCCACGCCCGCGCCACCCGCCTCCGCGCAGGGCCCGCTCGCGGAGGCCATCAACGGCCTCCTGCAGAAGGACCCGGCCCGCCGGCCGAACGCCGCGCAGACGCGTGCGCTGCTGGAACAGGCGGCCGACCCGCCGGCGCCGGCCGTCACCCAGGCCGTACGGATCCCCGAAGCCGCCAAGGCGGGCGTCCGGCTGGGGCGCAAGGCGCTGCTCGGGCTCGGTGCGGCGGTCGTGGCGGCCGCGGTGGCGGCCTACCTGGTGATCGCCGACCCGTTCGCGGGGCCGCTGCCGGACGGCTGGGACACGCATCACGAGAAGGCCCTCGGTGCGACGCTGGCGGTCCCCGCGCGCTACAAGCCGAGCCTGCCCGAGGAGACGGACGACGGCCACTGGGTCACGTACACCGACGCGAGCGGCGTCATCTGGCTCACCCTGGAGCTGGAGAAGAAGGCCGAGGACACCAGCGACGCCATCGCCGGGTCCGCGGCCGCCGAGATGTACGACGACGACGGCGACTTCAAGCAGAGCGGCAAGTCCGAGGTCGGCATGCCGGCGAACCCGAAGACGGAGCCCGAGGAGACCACGTACCGGGGCAGGAAGTCCGCCGAGAACCTGATCCGCTACACGACGACCGACATCCAGAACCCCCGCCCGCGCGAGATGCGGATGTTCTACTACCGGACCTCCGCCGGAGACATGTACAAGCTCACCGTCAGCTACCCGGGCGACGGCGACTTCACGGACCGCGGACGCGAGGTGGCGCGGACAGCCATCGCGAACCTGGACATCGACAAGCTCTGAACTGGCCAACGGTCGGCCTCGCAAGGTAGTCATGGGGGATGAGCAACGACGGTGGCGGCACCAGCCCCAACGGCCGGGTGATCGGCGGGCGTTACCGGCTGGTCGAGCGCATCGGATCCGGCGGGATGGGCACCGTCTGGCGGGCGATCGACGAGCTGGTGGAGCGCGAGGTCGCCGTCAAGCAGCCGAGGCTGCCCGGCGACCCGGAGGACGAGGCCCATCAGCGGGCCGCCCACCGGCTCTATCGCGAGGCCCGCGCCGCCGCCCGTGTCGACCATCCGGCCGCCGTCTCCATCCACGACGTCGTCGCCGAGGACGGACTGCCGTGGATCGTCATGGAATTGGTCCGCGGCGAGTCGCTGCACGAGGTCCTGCGGCGCGGCCCGGTCGAGGCGACCGAGGCCGCCCGCATCGGCCTCGCCGTCCTCGGAGCCCTGCGCGCCGCGCACGCCGTCGGCATCGTCCACCGTGACGTCAAGCCCGCCAACGTCCTGCTCGGCCCCCACCGCCGCGTGGTCCTCACCGACTTCGGCATCGCGCACATCCAGGGCGAGGAATCCCTCACCGTCAGCGGCGAGTTCGTCGGCTCCCTGGAGTTCATCGCCCCCGAGCGGATGTCCGGCAGCGGCGCCGGCCCCGCCTCCGACCTGTGGTCGCTCGGGGTGCTGCTCTATGCCGCCGTGGAGGGCTGGTCCCCGTTCCGCCGTACGACCCTGGAGTCCACGCTCGCCGCGATCCTCGGGGCGCATCCGCCCGAGCCGAAGCAGGCGGGGCCGCTGGGGCCGCTGATCGTGCGGCTGCTGGCGAAGGAACCGCGGGAGCGGCCCGGCCCGGAGGAGACCGGGGCGGTTCTGGAGGCCGTGGCGCAGGGGCGGCCGGTGCCGGATCCCGTGGCACAGGGGCGGCAAGTGCCCGAACCGGTGGCGCAGGGGCGGCAAGTGCCCGAATCCGTGGCGCAGGGGCGGCAAGTGCCGGATCCCGTGAGCGGCGTGGGAGGGGCGGGGGCGCCGGAGGCAACGGAGCCGCGGGAGTCGGCGGAGGATCCGGGAACGGTACGGCTGCGGGGTGCGGCGGCGCCCGAGGGGCAGGGCGAGCCGGAGCCGGAGCCCGAGGTGACGTCCGCGTCGGCGCGGGGGGCGACGTCCGACCCCACCTCCTCGATCCGCGAGCGCGGGGGCCGCCGCCTGCTCCGCCCGGTTCCCGTCGCGGCGCTGGGCATTCTCCTCGCCGGCGCCACCTGGTTCACCGCGTCCTTCCTCCCCTTCGACGAGGGCGACGCCCCCAAGCAGACGGTGGGCGCCCGCGGTTCGTCCCCGACGGCCCCGGAGCGGACCGCGACCCCGGCCCCCGGCACCTGGATCGCGCACCGGCACAAGGACATGGCCGCCGTCCTCTCCCTCCCCGCCGAGTACAAGGAGGCCGCACGGGAGGGCGGCGCGAGCGGCCGGCCCCGGCTCGTCGTCTACGACATCGGCCTCGTCCAGGTCCGCCTCACCCAGTGGGACAAGTCGCCCCGCCCGCTCCTCGACCAGGCGCGGTACGCGCACGAGACCTGGAACAAGTACAACCACGACGCCGGCACCCAGGCCACCCGCACCGTCTTCAAGGGCTACGACGCCGTCCTGTCGGACACCACCTACGACAAGGAGGAGTCCCCGACCCGGGTCATGCAGTTGTTCGTGGTCACCGGTGACGACCGCATGTACGAACTGCGTGTCGACATGCCCAAGGGCACGCCCTCGGAGAAGAAGGGCACCGCGGTCTTCAAGGGCGCTCGTGACCGACTCGAGATCGAATGACTCGGCGAGGCCCTGATCAGCGCGTTTGTTGCCAGTGAACACTGGCGGCATGTGTGCAGTCGGTGAATCCCTATTACCGACGGGTACACAAAGCCCTCGCTCCGGCATACCCTGCGCCTCATGACGGACGCGCAGGCCCCGGCCAAGACCGGCACCAACCCCCTCGCCCCCGCCCCGGAGGGCGCCCGTACCGCCGCCGACGTGGTCACTCCCGAACTGGTGGCCCAGCTCACCAAGGACGTGGCCGGCTCCGGTCGCACCGCCAACCACACGCCGTTCACCGGCGAGAAGCTGGCCGACCTGCCCGAATCCACGCCGGAGGACGTGCAGAAGGCGTTCGACACGGCCCGCGCGGCCCAGGCGGTCTGGGCGTTGGTGCCCGTGCGGCAGCGTGCCGCGGTCCTGCTCCGCTTCCACGACCTGGTACTCGAACGCCAGGCCGAGGTCCTCGACCTCATCCAGTTGGAGACCGGCAAGGCCCGACTGCACGCCCACGAGGAGGTGCAGGCCGTCGCCGTCGCGGCCCGCCACTACGGCCGCAAGGCCCCCGCCTACCTCAGGCCGAAGCGGCACGCGGGCGCCATGCCCACGCTCACCCGCGTCACCGAACTGCGCCACCCGCGCGGCGTCGTGGGCCAGATCGCCCCCTGGAACTACCCCCTGGAGCTGTCCGTCGGCGACGCGCTCCCGGCGTTCGTCGCGGGCAACGCGGTCGTGATGAAGCCCGACACCGAGACCTGCCTCACCGCCCTGTGGGCCCGTGACCTGCTGATCGAGGCCGGTCTGCCCGCCGACGTCTTCCAGGTCGTCCTCGGCGAGGGCCCGGTCATCGGCCCCGAGGTCGTCCGGCACGCCGACTACGTCTCCTTCACCGGCTCCACCCGCACCGGCCGCGAGGTCGCCCAGGGCGCCGCCGCCCGCCTGGTCGGCGTCTCCCTCGAACTCGGCGGCAAGAACGCCATGCTGGTGCTGGAGGACGCCGACATCGAGAAGGCCGCCGCGGGCGCCGTCCGCGCCTGCTTCTCCTCCGCGGGTCAGCTGTGCATCTCCGTCGAGCGGCTGTACGTCCACGAGTCCGTCGCCGACGCCTTCGTCGAGCGCTTCGCCGCCCGCACCAAGGCGATGCGGCTGGGCAAGTCCCTGGCCTACGGTGCCGACATGGGCTCCCTGGTGGGCGAACGTCAGCTGGAGACGGTGACCCGGCACGTGGAGGAGGCCGTCGCGAAGGGCGCCAAGCTCGTCGCGGGCGGTGTGGCACGGCCCGACATCGGCCCGTACTTCTTCGAGCCGACCATCCTCGACGGCGTCGAGGCGCCCATGGCCGTCTGCTCCGAGGAGACCTTCGGCCCCGTCGTCTCCCTCTACCGCTTCAAGACCGAGGACGAGGCGATAGAACTCGCCAACTCCACGCCGTACGGCCTCAACTCGTCCGTCTGGACCAAGGACGGCCGCCGTGGCCGCGAGGTCGCCGCCCGCATGCGCACCGGCACGGTGAACGTCAACGAGGGCTACGCCTCCGCGTACGGCAGTGTCCAGTCGCCCATGGGCGGCATGAAGGACTCCGGGCTCGGCCGCCGCCACGGCTCCGAGGGCATCCTCAAGTACACGGAGGCCCAGACGATCGCCCAGCAGAGGCTGCTGCCGATGGCGCCGTCGCTGGGCATGGACGACGAGAAGTACGCGCAGTTCATGAGCCGGAGCCTGCGGGTGATGAAGGCGTTCCGTTTCCGCTAGGGCCGGCCGCCGAGCCCGCCGTACCACCGCTTTCGACGAGGAGAGCACGTGTCACAGGAGAACTCTGCCCACCAACAGGACGACGACGGTTGCGGGTACGACTACGACGTCATCGTCGTCGGGTCGGGGTTCGGCGGGTCGGTAACGGCGCTCCGCCTGACCGAGAAGGGCTACCGCGTGGGCGTCCTGGAAGCCGGCCGCCGCTGGACCCGCGAGACCCTCCCGAAGAACTCCTGGGACCTGAAGAACTACCTCTGGGCCCCCAGGCTCGGCATGTACGGCATCCAGCGCATCCACCTGCTGGGCAACGTCATGGTGCTGGCGGGAGCGGGCGTCGGAGGCGGCTCCCTCAACTACGCCAACACCCTCTACGTACCGCCGAAGCCCTTCTTCGAGGACCCGCAGTGGCGTGACATCACCGACTGGCAGGAGGAGCTGAAGCCGTACTACGACCAGGCCCAGCGCATGCTCGGCGTACGGCTCAACCCGACGATGACCCCGTCCGACGTCCACCTGAAGGCGGCCGCCGAGAAGATG
This sequence comes from Streptomyces sp. NPDC007808, assembly GCF_042868655.1. Lineage (NCBI taxonomy): Bacteria > Bacillati > Actinomycetota > Actinomycetes > Kitasatosporales > Streptomycetaceae > Streptomyces > Streptomyces sp. NPDC007808. Next base: position 182,452 of record NZ_JBIAEQ010000009.1, on the reverse strand, counting down.
GGCGTCGGCGACACCTTCCACATGGCGCCGGTCGGCGTGTTCTTCGGCGACGGAAAGGACGCCGAGGGCACGGTGCGGGCCAGGCCGGGGGAGGAGGTGGCCGACCCCTACTTCGGCGGGGCGGGCCCGTCGCGCAAGGCGTGCTCCGAGTGCGGCGAGTGCATGACGGGCTGCCGGCACGGCGCGAAGAACACGCTGAACGAGAACTACCTCTACCTGGCCGAGAAGGCGGGTGCGGTCGTCCACCCGCTGACCACGGTCGTCTCCGTCACGGACGACTCGCAGGGCGGGTACGCCGTGGCGACCCTGCCGACCGGCCGCGGGAAGAAGGGCAGGGGCCGGCTGTTCAAGGCCCGCCGGGTGGTGCTGGCGGCAGGCACGTACGGCACGCAGACGCTCCTGCACCGGATGAAGGCGGGCGGTCAGCTGCCGTACATCTCGCCGAGGCTGGGCGAGCTGACCCGCACCAACTCCGAGGCGCTGGTCGGCGCCCAGACCGACAACCGGCGTTACCGCAAGGCGACCGGCGAGGCGAAGGTCGACTTCACGCGCGGAGTGGCGATCACGTCCTCGATCCACCCGGACGAGAACACCCACATCGAGCCGGTCCGCTACGGCAAGGGCTCCAACTCGATGGGCGGCCTGTCGATCCTCCAGGTCCCCTATGCCGAGGGCCGCTCGCGCGCCGGGGCCTGGCTGGCGAACGCCGCCCGCCACCCCCTGCTGGTCCTGCGCTCTCTGTCCAACCGCCGCTGGTCGGAGCGGACCATCATCGGCCTGGTGATGCAGTCCCTGGACAACTCGCTGACGACGTACCTGAAGCCGGACGGGGTCGGCAAGGGCCTGCTGACGGCCCGCCAGGGTCACGGCTCCCCCAACCCCAAGCAGATCAAGGCGGCCTCGCAGGGCGCGTCGGCGATCGCAGAGTCGATCAACGGCTTCGCCGGCTCCAACGTCGGTGAGCTGATGGGCACCCCGCTCACCGCCCACTTCCTGGGCGGCTGCCCGATCGGCTCCTCCCCCGAGACCGGCGTCATCGACCCGTACCACCGCCTGTACGGCCACCCCGGCATCTCGGTCGTCGACGGGGCGGCGGTCTCCGCCAACCTGGGCGTGAACCCCTCGCTGACGATCACCGCGCAGGCCGAGCGGGCCATGTCGTACTGGCCCAACAAGGGCGAGGCGGACCCGCGGCCGGCGCAGGGAGCGGCGTACGAGCGCCTCAAGCCGGTCGAGCCCAAGTCCCCGGCGGTCCCGGCGGACGCGTTCGGCGCGCTCAGGCTGCCGTTCCTGGGGATGCCGGCGATGCCGCCGAAGAGAGAGGCGAAGCAGTAGGCGGCAGGCGGCGTCCCTGACGCCCCGACGCCCTCACACCCTGACGACCCACGGAAAAAGGACCTGCGCCCCCCTCCGAGCGCAGGTCCTTCTCCGTCTAGCGTCGAGCTTCGGCGAGGCTTTACGCCTCGGCACCGCTCCGACGACGCTTCATCGCGAACATCACGCCGGCACCGGCGACGATGGCGACCCCGCCGACGGTGGCGATGATCGGCAGGTTGGAGTCCGAACCGGTGTGGGCGAGCTCGCCGTCCACGTCGACCTCGTTGACGTCGGAGATCGGCTTGCTGCCACCGGTCTGCGGCTTGGCGTCGTCCGGCTTGCCCGGGTCGGAGCCCGCGGCGAGGATGTCGAAGAAGTAGATCCAGCCGTTCGGGTCGTCGGCCATCCAGCAGCCGTCGGCGTCCGAGTACTGCGCGAAGCCACCGGTGATGCCGATGGCGTCGGGCACCTTGCCGCTGACGCTCAGCCGCAGCTTGAACGAGGTGGACTGACCGGCGTCGAGCGAGAACGCGGTGAAGGTCGCGCCCTCACCGGCGGCGTCGGCGAGCGTCTGCCAGGAGCCGGACGCCTTGTCGAAGACCTGGACCGTGATCTGGCCGGAGTAGTCGTTCTCGTCCCAGCCGACGGCGGCGACGCCGATCAGCGGCTTGATGCCCTTGATGTCCTGGTCGCCGGAGTTGGAGACGTCGAACGAGAAGCCGGTCCAGCCGCTGCCGGCGACGATCGTCTCGGGCAGGCCCGACAGGCCGCTGCGCAGGTCCTCGCTGAGACCGACCGAGTCCTCGTCCGCGTCCTCGCAGAAGTCGACCTCCTCGGGGGCGCTCTCGCTCGCGCTCGGCGACGGCGTCGCGGCGGGGCTGCTCTCCTCCTCGGACGGGGTCGTCTCGTCGTCGGCCGGGGCGGTGGTCTCGTCGTCCCCGGGAGTGGTCTCGTCGTCGCCGGGGGTGTCGTCGCCCGGAACGGTCTCCTCGTCGGTGGGAGCGGTGGTCGTCTCGTCGTCGGCCGGGGCGGTGGTCTCGTCCTCGGCCGGCGCCGTCGTCTCCTGGTCGGCCGGCGTGGTTTCCACCGTCGTCGGCGCCGTCGTCTCATCGTCCGTGGCGAACGCGGCCGGCGCGGAGAGCAGCGCGAGCGGCGCTATGACGGCCGTCGTGGCTGCGGCGGCCAGTGCACGGCGAAGCTTCATGAAGACCTCGGGAAGTCCGGAGTGCTGCGACTCGCAACACGCGTAAGGGAGGCCTCCGCGTGTGGGGCGCGGGTGTGGCCCTTGGTTCGCAGGGTTTGATCAGTGACCGCTGTGAAAGGTTGTGCCGCCACTAACGGAATTCTTATGTGTCCTACGTCACAGCAGAGGGCTGGACGGGACCGGGGCGGACTGCGGCACCCTCTCGCGCACCTGACGCCGGGCACGTGCCGACGTCGCCCGGACGGCCGTAACCCGACCGGCCCCGCACCGCTCGCGCCCGGCCGTCCGGAACCCCCGACACGAGACACACGCGTCCGAGCCGCCGGGCGAGCAGCCCGGACATGAGAAGGGCCCCGCAGGCGGAGGCCGCGGGGCCCTTCTTTTCGTCAGCACCGACGTCAGGGCAGCGTCGGTGCCTGGGATGCGGCGCCGGGGGGTCGCGCCGCTGGTCTTCGAGCCTTTCGTGCCCCGGGTCGGCGCCCCGGCGCACTCGGCGCGCACGAGCGGTCTCGACCTCTGGCAGTGCGGCGGCGCACCGCGGGGCGAAAGGCAATGCAGTTGTCTGTGGCGGGACTTGCCCGGCGGGACCCGGGGCTTTCTACGCATCGTGCTCGATGGCCGCGGTCACCGCAACCGCTTGACCCAGCCTTGTACGTCTTCTTGCACTACGCACGTCTTCTTACCGTTCCGCCGGTCGGCCCCGGGCGTCCCCGGAGCCGACCTTCTCTTGAGTGACCGGGCTGCTGTCCCCTGCCGTCCGGTCACTTGCCTGGAGCGAGGTCCCACGGCGCACGGGTGATCCGTACGCCTCATCGCTCCAGTGAGCCACGCGTGGTTCTTTCGGGCCCGCCCCTGGCTGGCACGGACACCGGTACCAACGAAGGCGCCCGGCAGGCGTCACGCGCCGTACGGGTGAGAGGAGCCCCGAACTCAGATGCGACCGCGGCACAGTTCGAGCAGCGTCATGGCGAGGGTCGTGCCGGGCTTGCCCAGCGCCTCGCTGTAGTGGGTGAGGACCTCCATCTCCCGGGAGAGGTTCACGCGCCGCCCGCCGGAGGTGATCCGGGCCTCCTGGATGACGGCCGAGACGGCCATGCGTTCCTGGATCAGCCCGATGATCCGGTCGTCCAGGGCGTCGATGCGTTCACGGGCACCTGTGATCACGTCCGCGGCCTCGGTGGTACGGGCGCCGGTCACGTCGATGGCGGTCATTTCGGGGCTCCTCGTGGAGGGGGGAGGTGCCCCGGAGCGACAGGACCCGGAGAACGACAGACGCCCCGGGCCTTGTCGGCCCGGGGCGCCTGGGAAGTCGCTTGTCAGTTGCTCAAGCAGCACGACCATGGCAGCCGGCGGGCCGGATGCCATAGGTAAAGACGAAGGTCGGGTGCGTGAGCATGCGGCCAGTATGCCGGGTCGTTCGGTGACGTCCAACCCGGTTCGCATCCTGAGACGGGCCGGCACCGGCTTCCCGCCGGCCCGCTTCCGGGCCCCGGAAAACGCGCCCGCCCGACCCGGCGGAGCACCCCGGTAGAATTGGCCAGCACAGAGACCCCGCCCCACCGCCGGAAGGCTCCCGTGTCACCAGCGACCCCCGCTGCCGCCGCCGCCCCCGACACCGTCCTGGTCGTCGACTTCGGTGCGCAGTACGCCCAGCTCATCGCCCGTCGCGTCCGCGAGGCCCGGGTCTACAGCGAGATCGTGCCCAGCACCATGCCGGTCGCCGAGATGCTCGCCAAGAACCCGGCGGCGATCATCCTCTCCGGCGGCCCCTCGTCCGTGTACGAGGAGGGCGCCCCCCGCCTCGACCGCGCGATCTTCGAGGCCGGCGTCCCCGTCTTCGGTATGTGCTACGGCTTCCAGCTGATGGCGCAGAGCCTCGGCGGGACGGTCGACAACACCGGCGCCCGTGAATACGGCCGTACGGATCTGCACGTGTCGAAGTCGTCCTCCACCCTCTTCGAGGGCACGCCGGCCGAGCAGCACGTGTGGATGTCGCACGGTGACGCCTGCTCCGCGGCCCCCGAGGGCTTCTCCGTGACGGCCTCCACGGACGTCGTCCCGGTCGCCGCCTTCGAGAACGACGAGAAGAAGCTGTACGGCGTCCAGTACCACCCCGAGGTGATGCACTCCACGCACGGGCAGCAGGTGCTGGAGCACTTCCTGTACCGGGGCGCGGGGCTCACCCCGGACTGGACGACCGGCAACGTCATCGAGGAGCAGGTCGCGGCCATCCGCGAGCAGGTCGGCGACAAGCGCGCCATCTGCGGTCTGTCCGGCGGCGTCGACTCCGCCGTCGCCGCCGCCCTCGTCCAGAAGGCCATCGGCTCCCAGCTGACCTGCGTGTACGTCGACCACGGCCTGATGCGCAAGGGCGAGACCGAGCAGGTCGAGAAGGACTTCGTGGCCGCGACCGGCGTGCAGCTGAAGGTCGTGGACGCCGAGGAGCGGTTCCTCAAGGCGCTCGCCGGGGTCTCCGACCCCGAGGAGAAGCGGAAGATCATCGGCCGTGAGTTCATCCGGGTCTTCGAGCAGGCCCAGGCCGAGATCATCGCGGACGAGGGTCCGGCCGTCGAGTTCCTCGTCCAGGGCACCCTGTACCCGGACGTCGTCGAGTCCGGCGGCGGCACCGGCACGGCCAACATCAAGTCCCACCACAACGTGGGCGGCCTGCCCGAGGACCTTGAGTTCAAGCTGATCGAGCCGCTGCGCAAGCTGTTCAAGGACGAGGTCCGGATGGTCGGCCAGGAGCTCGGCCTGCCGGAGGAGATCGTCCAGCGCCAGCCGTTCCCGGGCCCGGGTCTCGGTATCCGTATCGTCGGCGAGGTCACCAAGGACCGCCTGGACCTGCTGCGCGAGGCCGACGCCATCGCGCGCGAGGAGCTGACCGCGGCCGGCCTGGACCGGGACATCTGGCAGTGCCCGGTGGTCCTGCTCGCGGACGTCCGCTCCGTCGGCGTCCAGGGTGACGGCCGCACCTACGGCCACCCGATCGTCCTGCGTCCGGTCTCCTCCGAGGACGCCATGACGGCCGACTGGTCGCGGCTGCCGTACGACGTGCTCGCGAAGATCTCGACCCGGATCACCAACGAGGTGCGGGACGTCAACCGCGTCGTCCTCGACGTGACCAGCAAGCCCCCGGGCACCATCGAGTGGGAGTAGTCCCTCCCGTCAGGTCCGCTTGAGCGTGCGCACCGGCTCTTGGGGCTTCCAGACCTGGACGACCAGATACGTGTCGTCCTCGACGTAGGTCCGTACGACCTCCGTCAGCTCGGTGCGAAAGAGGTGGAACGGCTCCGGCGGTTCCACCTCTTGTGTGTACGCCTTCTTCGTCTCCAGGTCCTCGACCTCGATCGCCCGCCCGCTGATCCGGACGTCCCCACCGCCCATCGAGGTGCCCTCACCCGGGTTCGCCTGGAGCGCGAAGCGAGGGTCGCGGCGCAGGTCGAGGGCCTTGAACGAGTCCGGCATCATGCCGAGCCACAGCTCGCCGTGCAGGAAGCGCACCTCCAGACCGGTGGTGCGCGGGGAGCCGTCCTTGCGGAGGGTCGCGAGGACGTGGTGGGTGAAGGCGCCGAAACGGTCCTCGATGGTGCGGGCGAGGTCGGGTTCCGCCTCGGTGAAGGTTGCCCAGTTCGCTGTCATACGGTGAGTGTCGCGCCGATACCCGACATCCGCTGTCGGGTATGCGGCCGAGCGGGGATGTCCGCCGTGTCGCGCGCGGCATCTTTACAGAACGGCTCTGTTCTCCCGCGCTGACCGCCGGTAACTTCCGCCCCGTACCGCAAACCCAGCGCCGAAGGACGACGCATGCACGGGACGCCCCTCGGGCCCACTCCGCCACCGCCCCTGCCCACCGACCGGCTGCGGTTCGCGATGCCGCCGATGCACGAGTCCGTCGAGGACGAGCGCCGGCACCGCAAGGAGCGGCTCGCGGGCGCGCTGCGGATCTTCGGACGGCTCGGGTTCGAGGACGGGGTCTCCGGGCACATCACCGCACGCGATCCCGAGTTCAGCGACTGCTTCTGGGTGAACCCCTTCGGGATGCCGTTCAAGCACGTCACCGTCAGCGACCTGGTGCTCGCCAACTCCGAGGGCCAGGTGATCGACGGCCGCTACCACGTCAACCAGGCGGCCTTCACCGTGCACTCCCAGGTCCACGCCGCCCGCCCGGACGTCGTCGCCGTAGCGCACTGCCACTCGGTGCACGGGCGGGCACTGGCGGCGCTGGGGGAGCTGCTGGACCCGATCACCCAGGAGAGCTGTGCCTTCTACGAGGACCACACGCTCTACGACGCCTACTCGGGCGTGACCGTCGACGCCGAGGAGGGCCGGCGGATCGCGGCCGCACTCGGCTCGCACAAGGGGCTCGTCCTGCGCAACCACGGTCTGCTGACCGTCGGCGACTCGGTGGACGCGGCGGCCTGGTGGTTCCTGTCGATGGAACGGTCCTGCCAGGTCCAGCTGACCGCCCGGGCCGCGGGGCGTCCGGTGCTCATCGAGCACCGGCAGGCGGTGGCCACGCGGGAGCAGCTGGGCGGGGATCTGGTGGCCTGGATCAACTACCAGCCGCTGTGGCAGGACGTCAGCCGCAGCGAGCCGGACCTGCTGAGCTGAGCGTCCGTGAACGCCGCGCAACCGCCGCGTGGAGGCGCGCGGACGCCTCGGTCAGAAACCGCGCAGGACTACCGCCTTCGTCCTCGCGAACTCCTCGTCCGTGAGTACGCCGTCGCGGTGCAGTTCGCCCAACTCCCTCAGGCGGCGCAGCAGAACGTCGTGGTGGTCGGCCGGGCCCGGGACGGCCGCGGCCGGTCGGCGGCGGCCGTCCCGCGCCTCGGGGCCGCCGGGGCCGGGACGGGTGGAGGGGTGCGGCAGGCGGGCGGTGACCGCGGTGGCGACCAGGGCGGTGAGCAGGTCGCGGCGGGCGCTGCCCCACAGGTCCAGGGCGTACGGGTCCTTCTCCGGCGGCAGTTCCGCGGACGCGGTCTCGCGGGTCACGAAGCGCAGGAAGCCGTCCTCGTGGGAAGTGTTGGGCAGCCACGCGACCTGGACGAGATCGCCCATGGTGATGACACGTGGACCGGTGGCCCGCTTGACCCGGTCGGAGGTCTCGGACCAGTCGATGCGCACCTGGGTGCCGTCGAACGAGACCGTACCGTCGGAGGAGCGCACGGAGACGGGGACCGGCGGGCCGGGGAGCAGGTACGTCCTGGTCGCTTCCTTGGGGATCCGGTCCAGGAGCAGCGCTTGGCGGATCTCCTCGGCGAGGTACTCGGCGACTCCGGCCCGGTCGATGTCCACCGTCAGCCGGTACGGATCCGCCGCGTCGGGGAGGCGGCCTCCGGTGGCCTGGAGGAGCGGGTCGGCGCCCTCCCGCAGCCGCATACGCAGTCGGCCGCGCCTGCGCTCGGGTTCGAAGGCGACGCTGGCCACGGCCTCCAGGGGTACGGCGATCTCCCCGTACGTCTGCCGGAACAGTGGCACGGAGCGGTGGAGTCCCGGCGTGATCCGGACCGTGGTGCCGTCGAAGGCCCAGGTCCCGTCGCGCTGGATGATCTCGGCCATGGGGAAATTCTCGCAGTCGGGTCAACACGGTGGATTTTCCTTCACCCGCGCAGGGTGGGCCTGCCGGGCGCGGAGGGGATGACATGGGGCACAATTCGCTGGCGTCTTGAGGGAGTTGCCGGTGGAGCGGTGACAGCGGGCCGGGGCGGCGGGGCGGCCGCCGCGGTGACCGGTGGCCGGTATCCGAGACGGGCTGTCGATCGTGGGGCCGTACGGGCTATAAGGCCATGAAGCGGTGGGGTCGTGAGGGTCTTCGGGGTGTCGTGTCGTCGGCCCCCGCGGTGTGGAAGTGCAAGGGCTCGAAGGGCGGCAAGCCACGAGGGCCGTGAGGTCATGAGGGTATGAGGTCGCGGGGAAGGCGGGCGTCGGGCGTGGCGGTGCAGGAGGCTGGGCAGGGTGGCACGGCGATGGGCGCGCACGGGGGCGGCTGCACCTGTGGGCACTGTCCGCACGGGGCACGTGCGGGACATCGGCGGGCGGTCGCCGAGTTCCTGCTGAAGCGCGAGGAGTTCGCGGCGGGGCAGGGCCTTCCCGCCGCGGTCGCCCACTCGGCGTCGGCCTCCCGGCAGTGGGTGTCCGAGGAGCTGACGCAGTCGGCGGAGCTGGTCGCCGAGCGAGGGCGGGCCGAGAGCGCGGTGTGGCTGGCGCGGCTGTGGTGGCGTACGGCGTCGGTCGTCTGGTTGCTGGTCGTGGTGCTGCTGCTGGTGCAGGCGCTCACGGCGATCGGGGCGGGGTGGACGCCGGCCCGTACGGCCGGGCTGCTGGCGGCGCTGGTGACGGCCGGCGCGCTGACCGCGGCGTCGTGGTTCCATCGGGCGCGGGGCGGGGTGCTGGCGCCGGTCATCGGTGAGGACAACAGGCTGTCCACCTCGCGTGCGATGGCCGGGGCGTGGGTGCTGTTCCTCGCCTATGCGGTGCTGGTGCTGGTGGCACGGCTGGCCGCGGCGTCCGGGCACGAGGAGCGCGACGCGCTGATCGCCGGGCTTGAACTGGGGCGGGGCGCCGGTGTGGTCACCGTCCTCGCCGTGGTCTGCGCGATCGCCGTCCTGGTGCGGCGGGTGGTCGGGGTGCGCGTGCTCGGGCAGCGTCTGCAGAAGGTGCGCGCGGATCGGCCCCGGGCGGCGGATCTGCTGACGGACGACGCGGGACGGGGCACGTTCTCGGACATCCAGTACGTCGTGATCGGCGGGGTCGGGTTGCTGTTCGCGGCGGTCCGGCTGGGCCGGCGCCCGGATCAGTTGCCGGATCTGCCGTGGGGGCTGGCGGCGGTGGTGCTGATCTCGGCGGCGACGTACCTGGCCGGCAAGTATGCGGAGGGCGGCCGGCCGGTGATCCTCTCGGTGGTGCGGGCGCGGGAGGCGGGGGACCTGGACGCACCCATCCGCACCGGGGACGACATTGAGATCCGGGGCGCCGGGTTCGTGCCGCCCGGGGCGCAGACCGCGGACCGGTTGTCGCGCATGGTGGTGCGGATCGGGGCGGTCCACGTGCATGTGCCGTTGGTGCCGGTGGCCGGAGGCTTCAGCAATCCCACGGACGCGGTGCTGAGGGTGCCGGTGCCGGCGGACGTGGAGCCGGGGCGGGTCGAGGTGCGGGTGGTCACCGCGGCCGGGGTGGAGACGAACGGGTACTCGATCGATGTGACGGAGTGACTGTCGTCCCTTGCCGTCTGCCGTCTGCCGTCTGCCGCCCGACCCCTGTCGCCTGCCCGCCTGTCCCGGCGGCGAGGCCGGCCGGGTGCCCCGCGGTGGCCCGTCTCCGGCGTCCCCTCGGGGTTTCCCCCGGACGGTCCGGGTCGGACAATACGGCTCTGAACTGTTGAGCGGCGCAGTCACTGCGTACGTGTCGTTCTTTTGAGGGGTCACGGCACGGCGGGCGAGAGGCGGCTAAGGGCGATGACTCACCGTATGCATATGGACACGCACATCCCGCCCCTCAACGGCGGCCACGGCTGGCGGGACACCGCCACCCGTTACGCCCTCCTCCCGCTCCGCGTCTTCCTCGGCGTCACCTTCATCTACGCCGGCCTGGACAAAATCACCGACAGCGCCTTCATGAAGGACGCCGGGTCCGGGTCCATCGGCGACATGATGCGTGCCGTCCGTGACTCCTCTGCCATCCCCGCGCTGGTCGACATGGCCCTGAAGAACCCCGTCGCCTTCGGCTACACCATCGCCTTCGGCGAGCTGGCCGTCGGTATCGGCACGCTCATCGGGCTGTTCGCCCGGCTGGCGGCGCTCGGCGGTGCACTCATCTCGCTCAGTCTCTGGCTGACCGTGAGCTGGGCCTCCGATCCGTACTACTACGGCAACGACCTCGCCTACCTGATGGCCTGGCTGCCCCTGGTGCTGGCGGGCGCCCCCATGCTGTCCGTCGATGCCGCACTCCGTTCCCGGCGACGGCAGCGGGCCGGGGGCTACCGCTAGCCCGCGTCGGCCGAACGACCGGTGGCGGGTGGCACGGGGAGCTTCGCCGGTCAACGAGGTACGTCCGGGCGGGGGTCGGTGGGCGGTGCGGCGGGTGTGGGGCCCGGGCCGCGGCGTCTGCGTATCCCCCGGCTCAGGAGCCCGACCGTGCCCGCCAGGAACAGGCCGCCGACCACCAGCGGGATCACCACGAACCACGGGGTCTCCCAGGCGTCGCCCGCGTCGCCGACATAGACGATCCCGGCAAGGGTCAGGAAGGCGCCGGCGACCAGCCTCCCGGGCTGGAACTCATGACGCAGCACGGCTCACCTCCGCCTGTCCGACTCCCACACTGAGATCGAGGTCCAGGGTGCCCGCCTCCTTGGTGCCCGCTGTCGGTGTCAGGGTCAGCTCCTTGCGTTTGCCCGGTGCCACGTCCACGTCCTGTTTGTCGTCGCCCGGCAACTGGATGTCCCCCACCCCCACGTCGACGTTCAGCCTCACGGTCACGCCCTTGGGGACGATCACCTTCAGCCGGCCCACGCCCACGTCGGCCCGCGTGGTGACCGTCCCGTCCTCGGTGAACGGCACCCGGGTCAGATCCAGGGTGCCCACACCGGTGCCCAGCTCGTAGTGCTGGCGGACGTCGGTCACGGCCGCCGGCCGCCAGCTCCGCTCGATCCAGCGGGTGCCGATGTCCCCGGGCAGGGCCGCGGAGGCGGCCAGGAGGCCCGCGGTCATGATCGCCAGAAATATGGAGCCCGCTCCGGTACGGCCCAGGAACGCGCTCACCGCTATGCCCAGGCCGATGACGAGCAGCGCGCAGGCCAGCCCCGTCTGCAGGCTGGCTCCCAGGGAACGGTCCTGCCAGGTCGCGCCCGTGCCGAGGGCGCCCGCCAGCAGGGCCAGCAGGAACACCCATCCGCCGATCCAGCGGGGGCCGCGCGGCTTAGGAGAGGACGGGCGGCGGGTACGCAGCTCCTCGCGGCTGCTCCATGTCCCGCCGAGGCCGATGTTGACCGCGGCCGCGACGTCCCGGTCGCGCGAGTCACGAGGGCCCCACAGATATCCCGTACCACCCTCGTGTGTGCCGTCCTTCACGATCGGGTCCCGCCACCACGAGGGGTAGGCGGCGGGCACCGGCGGCGCCTTGGCCTCCGGTGGGGCGTCGGCGACTGCCTGGGCGGCCAGCGGGTCGGGATCGGGGGTGCCGCGATTGCGCGACCAGTACCCGGCGCCCGCCAGCAGGACGGACAGGACGACGGCGAACGCCAGCACACCGCCGTTGCTCAGCATCGTCAGGAACACGCCGCAGCCGATCAGCGCGAACAGCACGGCCGTCAGCGCCTGGCCGTCCACGCGGCCGGTCAGCAGCTTGCGCACCTCGTTCTCGTCCTCGTCGTCATAAGGGACGAGGAGCCAGGCGAAGCCGTAGAAGATGAGGCCTATGCCGCCGGTCGCGGAGAGCACGGCGAGGGTGATCCGGAAGATCACCGGGTCCATGTCGCACTGCCGTCCGAGGCCCGCGCACACACCGGCCAGCGTCTTGTGCCGCCGGTCGCGGCGGAACCCGTGCGGCGGGTCGGTCGGGCCCGCCCCCGCCGGCGATCCCGCCCCCGCGTCCCGGTGCGCGCCCGGTTCCCCACCCGCGGCGCTCGCGGACGCCGCGCCGGACGGGGTGCCCGCGGTGGGCACGGCGTCCGGCTCGGGCACGGAGTCCGCGGCGGGCTGGTGATCTGTCATGTGTCCATGGTGACGGGCGGGTCGGCTCGACGGGAGTCGGAACGACCCTGGTCGGACCCTGATATCGGCCCTGAGGCAGGTACGGGGGAAGCGTTCGAGCCGACCCGCCGCGAAGATCAGGGGCGTCTAGGGGATCGACCCTGATGCTCCGCTCGGCCGGCCGTGTGAACATCGATGGCATGCCGGAAGCCGCAGCAGCGCCACTCTCCGAACCGCGGCCGCCGCGCAAGCTCTACCGCAGCAGCGACGGACGCTGGCTCGGGGGCGTGGCGCGGGGGCTCGCCGGGCATCTCGGCCTGCCCGTCATCTGGGTGCGCCTGGTGTTCGTGGGCCTGTTCATGGCGGACGGCCTCGGTGCGCTGCTGTACGCCGCGTTCTGGTTCTTCGTGCCGCTCGGCCTCGGCGGTGTCGACGCACACCGGCCGTCCCCCTTCGCCACCGAGACCGCGGCCGACGGCCGCCGCAGACTCGTCGCCCGCAAGCCGGACAGGGGACAGATCGTCGCGCTGCTCCTCATGGTCGTGGTGGCGATGATCTTCGTCGGCAGCGTGGACCTGGGCAACGGCGCCAAGGCGTACCTGCTGCCCGCCGTGCTCGTCGGCGCGGGCGTCGCCCTGGTCTGGCGCCAGGCGGACAACGCCCGCCGGGCCCGCTGGATGGAGGTGGGCCGACGCCGGCGCACCCTCACCCTGCTGCGTGCCGCGGCCGGCGTCGTGCTGGTCACGGCCGGCGTCTCCGGCATCTTCGTCCTGCAGGGCTCCGCCGCCCACCTCGGCTCCGTCCTGCAGGCCGCCCTGGCGGTCCTCGTCGGGATAACGCTCCTCGCGGGCCCGTACCTGGTCCGGATGACCCAGGACCTCTCCGAGGAGCGCCTGATGCGCATCCGCGCCCAGGAGCGCGCCGAGGTCGCCGCGCACGTCCACGACTCGGTCCTGCACACCCTGACCCTGATACAGCGCAACGCGGAGAACGCGAGCGAGGTCCGCCGCCTCGCCCGCGCCCAGGAGCGCGACCTGCGCACCTGGCTGTACAAACCGGAGGGAACCGGCAAGGACGAGGCCGACGAACCCACCGACCTCGCCGACGCGGTCCGGCGCAACGCGGCCGAGGTCGAGGACAAGCACGGCGTCCCCATAGAGGTCGTTGTCGTCGGCGACTGTCCGCTCGACGAGAAGATCGCGGCACAGATGCAGGCCGCGCGCGAGGCGATGGTCAACGCCGCCAAGTACGGTGGCGAGGGCGGCGCCGTGCAGGTCTACGCCGAGGTGGAGGGGAAGACCGTCTTCGTGTCCGTCCGGGACCGCGGTCCGGGCTTCGACCTCGACTCGATACCCGCCGACCGCATGGGTGTCAGAGAATCGATCATCGGCCGCATGGAGCGCAACGGCGGTACGGCCCGGCTCCGGGCGGTACCCGGCGGCGGCACGGAGGTCGAGCTGGAGATGGAGAGGGCGGAGAAGACGTCATGAGCGAGCCGACCGAGGCGAACGAGCCCGTGGAGTCGACCGGCAAGAGCACGGGCGACCGGCATGTGCGCGTGGTCCTCGTCGACGACCACCGCATGTTCCGTACGGGCGTCCAGGCCGAGATCGGCCGGACCGAGCAGACCGGCGTCGAGGTCGTCGGCGAGGCCGCGGACGTGGACCAGGCGGTCACGGTCATCACCGCGACCCGGCCCGAAGTGGTCCTCCTCGACGTGCACCTGCCCGGGGGCGGCGGGGTCGAAGTGCTGCGCCGTTGTGCCCCGTTGATGGCGGACACCGAGCAGCCGGTCCGCTTTCTCGCGCTGTCGGTCTCGGACGCGGCCGAGGATGTCATCGGCGTGATCCGCGGCGGCGCCCGCGGCTACGTGACGAAGACGATCACCGGCACCGACCTGATCGACTCCATCTTCCGCGTCCAGGAGGGCGACGCGGTGTTCTCGCCGCGCCTCGCCGGGTTCGTCCTGGACGCGTTCGCGTCGACGGACGCGCCGCCGGTCGACGAGGACCTCGACCGGCTCACCCAGCGCGAGCGCGAGGTGCTGCGCCTGATCGCCCGTGGCTATGCCTACAAGGAGATCGCCAAGCAACTGTTCATCTCCGTCAAGACCGTCGAGTCGCATGTCTCGGCGGTTCTACGGAAGCTCCAGTTGTCCAACCGGCACGAGCTGACGCGCTGGGCGACGGCGCGACGCCTGGTCTGAGCCCGTCCCGTCCCGGGGTCCGGCCCGGTTCACTCCTCACGCCACCCGCGTGGCCCCGGCGAACGGCATCTCGTCGAGGGGGGCGACCCGGACCGGTGCCGAGGGGTTGGGGGCGTGGATCATCTGGCCGTTGCCGATGTAGAGGCCGACGTGGCTGATGCCGGAGTAGAAGAACACCAGGTCGCCCGGGAGCAGTTCGGAGCGCGTTACGCGGCGGCCGGCGTCGATCTGGGAGTAGGTCGTGCGGGGCAGAGAGACTCCCGCCGAGCGGTAGGCGGCCTGGGTGAGGCCGGAGCAGTCGAAGGCGTCCGGACCGGTCGCGCCCCAGACATAGGGGCTGCCGAGCTTGGAGTAGGCGTACGAAATGGCGGCGGCGGCGCGTGCGTTGGGGGCCTGGGTCGTGGCGGAGCCGGAGGGTGCGAGGGCTTCGCGGGCGGCGAAGGAGCGGGCGGCACGGTCCGTTCCACTGCCCCGTAGCTGGGCGCGCTCTTCGGCGGTCAGCCGGGCGAGCAGGTCCCGGGCCGTGGCCAGCTTGCCGGTGATCGTGTTCTTGTGCCGTCGCAGTTCGGCCTGGCGGGACTTGAGCGAGGTCAGTTCGACGCGTGCCGCCCCGCGCAGTTGCTCGATCTCCCGGAGCTGGTTGCGGACGCTGGCGACGGAGGTCGCCTGCCGGTTGCCGGCGCGTTCGGCGAACTCCGCCGAGTCCAGGTAGCGGTCGGGGTCGTCGGAGAGGGCGAGCTGGAGGGCGGGATCGAGGCCGCCGTCGCGGTACTGGGCCGCGGCCATGGAACCCAGGGCGTCCCGAGCCGAGTTGAGCTTCACGGTTCGGCGGGCGGCCTCGTCCTGCAGGGTCCTGATCCGCCGCTGAGCCGTGTCCGCCTGCTCCTTCGCGCCGTTGTACTTCTCGGTGGCGACCTCCGCCTCCTGGTACAGCTTCTCCACCTTCGCCTCGACCTGCTCCGGTGTCGGTCGTGGCTCCGCGTGTCCGGTTCCGTCGAAGCCCGTCGCCGTCGCCGCGCCCGCCAGGGCGATCGTCCATGCCGTGCGGGCCGTACTGCCGCCGACCGAGCGCTGACGGGGCTTTCGGTGCGCTGCCACGTGGACTGCACGTCCTTTCGTACGACCGCCTCGTCCCGTGCGTCCGCCCGGGAGGCGGACGTTTTACGCCCCGGGCGGAGCGGTGGACGCACGAGCGCCTGGGGAGCGGACGTACGGCCGCCGGGGGCGGGACACGCGTCCGGCGACGGCCCACACAGGGGGAGCGAGCCGCCGCCGGACTTTCTCGGCGGTGGTGTCCGACTGCCGCCCCTGGCCCGGGCGGCGGTGGGGAGCCGGTCACCTGGTGAAGGACGCTAAACCTCACTGTGACGGTTCGGTAACGCGTTGTACGGAAGTGCCGTGGAGTGGACCGGCGGTGACCGTAAGTGAACTTGATTCCGGGGCGGCGGCGTCGGGTTCGCACGGGGTGCTGACCGATCTGGCGGTTCCGGGAACGGTGGGGATGGTGGGGTGCTATGGGGCGCATATATGCGCGCTCCAGGAGGCGGGGAGCGGGGGGCGGAGGGTGTGGGGGCCGCTCGGGGGTGACGGTGAGTGAGGGTGGACGCGTCAGGTCGGATGAGCGAGGGCGGAAGAGGGAGTGGGGCGGTGTGGGGTGGTTTCGCGGCGCTGATTAGGCTCCGGCTCCATGGACGTACTCATCCACCTCTTCGTCGGCCTGCACATCATCGGTATCGCCGCGCTGCTCGGTGGTTTCCTCACCCAGATGAAGGCGATGGGCCAGGGTGCCGCCCGGTTCGTGCCCGCGATGCTGCACGGTGCGCTGACCATGCTGGTCACCGGGGTGATTCTCGTCGGCCTCAATCAGGCGGACGACCAGTCGGTCGACAACATCAAGATCGGCGTGAAGCTGGCGCTGCTGATCGTGATCCTCGGGCTGGTCTATGTGAAGCGGGACGAGGAGAAGGTCGACAAAAGCCTGTTCGCACTGGTGGGGCTGCTGACCGTGGCGAACGTCTTCATCGCCGTTCTGTGGACATGACCTCGGCGTAGGACCGCACCGCGCCCGCGGCGACCGCCGGCCACGCCGCCACGGCGATCCACGGCAGGACCTGGCCGGCGCCTTGAGCCGCGGGACCTCACGGCGGCGCCCACGGGGGCGGCTGCGGAGAGGGCCGGCGGCGCCCTCGCCCTCTCCGCGCGTGGCCGGCGTCAGGCGGGGCGGACCACGCTGTGGATCGACGACTCGCCGTCGTAGTAGATCGACTCTTCGCGCACGTACGTGCCGGGCTTGGGGGCGTGGATCATCATGCCGTTGCCGATGTAGATGCCCACGTGGGTGACGTCGTCGTAGAAGAAGACCAGGTCGCCGGGCTGTGCGCTGGAGAGGGGGACCGTGGTGCCGGCGTCGACCTGGTCGTAGGTGACGCGCGGGATGTCCACGCCCGCGGCCTTCCAGGCGGCCTGGGTGAGGCCGGAGCAGTCGTAGGAGTCGGGGCCGGTGGCGCCCCAGACGTACGGCTTGCCTATCTGGGCGCGGGCGAAGGCCAGGGCTTTCTCGGCCTTGGTGGCGTACGAGGAGTCGGGCGCCGGTGCCTCCGAGACGCCCGACTCCGCCGACTCGCTGTCCTGCTGGGCGGCCTCCTGCTGCTGGGCGGCCTCCTGGCGCCGGCGTTCGGCCTCCGCCTGCTGACGGGCCAGTTCCGCGGCCTCGCGCGCCGCCTCCTCCTGCTTGCGCTTCTCGATCGCGGCGAGGCGGGCCTTCTCCTCGGCCGTCAGTTGGGAGAGGAGTTCGCGCGCGTCGGAGAGCTTCCGCTGGACGGTGGTCTTGGCGGCCTGCAGGTCGTTCTGCGACTCGGTGAGCGTCTCAAGGCTCCGGGTGGCCTCCCGGCGCTTCTTCATCGTCGCCGACTGCTGGGTGAAGTACTCGTCGACCGCCTCCTTCTGGCGGCCGGTCATACGGTCCATCAGCTGGGACTGGTCGAAGTAGTCCTGCGGGGTGTCCGCCAGGAGGAAGGTCGCCGTGTCGGGGGCGGCGGCTCCGGTGCGGTACTGGGCGGCTGCATTGCGTCCCAGTTCCTCGCGAGCCTCGTTGAGCTTCTGGGTGCGCTTGGCGACGTCGTCCAGGAGGGTGCTGACGCGCTTGCGCTGCTTGGCGGTCTTCTCCTTGGCCGCGTTGTACTTCTCGGTGGCCGACTCCGCCTGGCGGTAGAGGTCGTCGACCTTCTTCTCGACCTCTTCGAGGCTCGGCCTGTCGTCCGTCGAGGGGCTCGCGTTGGCCGACTGGGACAGCAGGGCGACGGAGGTGAGGGCCGCCGTGGCGAGGGCGGGGGTCCGTATGCCTGCTACGCGCGTACCAGCGGGACGCGACTTGCGGTGCGACGCCAAGGGAGGCGACTCCTTCCACGTTCCGCCTACCGAGTTAGCTGTCGGGTTCGGGCGGGTGGTTCGGAAGGGTTGCCCTACGGCCTTCCCTGGACGGGATGTGGCCGATTCACCCCAATTTAGGTGGGTCCCCGGCTCCGGTTGCGCGGTGGCACACCGGACTCGACGGAGGCCGCGCGGCCCGGCGACGTTCGCCGGAGGGGGTCGTACGGCCTGCCGGGCACGGTAGCCAACTCATGTGGCCCCTGTGAAGGTTGATGTTCGATATGCCCGATACATTTTCGTGACCTTGAGTCAGGTCGTCGTGGTCGAGGGGTGATCGGGGGGTGGTTGAGGGGAGTTGCGAGGGTTCGAGGGGAGGAGTGATGTCTGTCCCGTTGTGGTCGTGTCCTCCGTCGTGGCTTCCCGCCGTCTTCCCGGTTCTCGGCCGGCCCTCGGCCGGCCCTCGGTCCTCCCTCGGCCCTCTTCCGGCTCTCTTCGGTCGTCTTCAGGTCGTTTTCCGGGTCCTCTCCGTGGCCGTCTCGGGTGATCGCCTCCCCGTCCCCCGGAGTCTCCTCCGGGGGGCCTCGCCGTGGTCGGGTAGCTCGATCGTGTGATCGTCGGCTGTGGATTCGGGTGGCCGGTGATGGTTTGAGGAGCGTGACCGCTTACGGCGAGTGGTTGCGATGGTCACAGAACGTGGCGGAGTGGTAGTGGCGAGTGCCCTGAGTGCGGGCCTGGGAAGGCTGGGGGTGCGGAATCCGGCGATGTTCTAAGGGCGGGGGCGGGCTGTCAGTGGGGCGCCCTAGACTCGGAGAGCGATGAGCAGCCTCTTTGACGACAGCTTCCTGGCGGACCTCCAGGCCCCGCGGGCCCATGAGGAAGAACACCCGCCACCGCCCGAGGACGATCATGCTCCGGAGCCCGTTCCGGACGATCTGTTCGGCGGGAAGTTCGACGTGCCGCCGGACCGGGACGCCTACTACCGCGACGGCGCCCCACGCCCGGCGCTCGACGCGGCCGCGCTCCTGGACGGGCTGAACGAGAACCAGCGTGCCGCCGTCGTCCACTCCGACACCCCGCTGCTCATCGTGGCCGGTGCCGGCTCCGGCAAGACCCGGGTGCTCACCCACCGCATCGCCCATCTGCTGGCCGAGCGGAATGTGCATCCGGGGCAGATTCTCGCGATCACCTTCACCAACAAGGCCGCGGGCGAGATGAAGGAGCGCGTCGAGCAGCTCGTCGGCCCACGGGCGAACGCGATGTGGGTGATGACCTTCCACAGCGCGTGCGTGCGCATCCTGCGGCGAGAGAGCAAGAAGCTCGGGTTCACCTCGTCCTTCTCGATCTACGACGCCGCCGACAGCAAGCGGCTGATGGCGCTCGTCTGCCGGGATCTGGATCTCGATCCCAAGCGGTTCCCGCCCAAGTCCTTCAGCGCCAAGATCAGCAATCTGAAGAACGAGCTGATCGACGAGGAGGACTTCGCCGCGCAGGCCACCGACGGCTTCGAGAAGACCCTCGCCCAGGCCTACGCCCTCTACCAGTCGCGACTGCGCGAGGCGAACGCCCTCGACTTCGACGACCTGATCATGACGACGGTCAACCTGCTGCGCGCCTTCCCGGACGTCGCCGAGCACTACCGCCGCCGCTTCCGGCACGTCCTCGTCGACGAGTACCAGGACACCAACCACGCCCAGTACGCCCTCGTGCGCGAACTCGTCGGCACCCGCGAACACCCCGTCGACGTGCCGCCCAGCGAGTTCGACATCCCGCCCGCCGAGCTGTGCGTGGTGGGCGACGCCGACCAGTCGATCTACGCCTTCCGAGGCGCGTCGATCCGCAACATCCTCCAGTTCGAGGAGGACTACCCGGACGCGACGACCATCCTGCTCGAACAGAACTACCGGTCGACGCAGACGATCCTCAGCGCCGCCAACGCGGTCATCGAGCGCAACGAATCCCGCCGCCCGAAGAACCTGTGGACCAACGCGGGCGCGGGCGCGCGCATCACCGGCTATGTCGCGGACACCGAGCACGACGAGGCGCAGTTCGTCGCCGAAGAGATAGACCGACTGACGGACGCGGGCCAGGCGAAGGCCGGTGACGTCGCCGTCTTCTACCGGACGAACGCCCAGTCCCGTGTCTTCGAAGAGGTCTTCATCCGGGTGGGCCTGCCCTACAAGGTCGTCGGCGGTGTGCGGTTCTACGAGCGCAAGGAGGTCCGGGACGTCCTGGCCTACCTGCGGGTGCTGGCCAACCCCGAGGACTCCGTGCCGCTGCGACGGATCCTGAACGTGCCCAAGCGGGGCATCGGCGACCGCGCCGAGGCGATGATCGACGCCCTCGCCCAGCGGGAGAAGATCAGCTTCCCGCAGGCGCTGCGGCGCGTGGACGAGGCGTACGGCATGGCCGCCCGGTCGACCAACGCCGTCAAGCGGTTCAACACGCTGATGGAGGAGCTCCGTACGATCGTCGAATCCGGCGCGGGACCGGCGACCGTCCTGGAGGCGGTTCTCGAACGAACCGGCTACCTCGCCGAGTTGCAGGCCTCGACCGACCCGCAGGACGAGACCCGTATCGAGAACCTCCAGGAACTCGCCGCCGTGGCCCTGGAGTTCGAGCAGGAGACGGGTGAGGGCGAGACCTCCGGCGGCCTGGCGGACTTCCTGGAGCGGGTCGCGCTCGTCGCCGACTCCGACCAGATCCCGGACGAGGAGGAGGACGGCTCCGGCGTCATCACCCTGATGACCCTGCACACCGCCAAGGGCCTGGAGTTCCCGGTCGTCTTCCTCACCGGCATGGAGGACGGCGTCTTCCCGCACATGCGTGCCCTCGGCCAGACCAAGGAGCTGGAGGAGGAGCGGCGCCTCGCCTACGTCGGCATCACGCGCGCGCGTGAGCGGCTCTACCTGACCCGCTCGTCGATGCGCAGTGCGTGGGGGCAGCCGTCGTACAACCCGCCCTCCCGCTTCCTGGAGGAGATCCCGTCGGCGCACGTGGACTGGAAGCGGACGGGGGCGAGCGCGCCCCTGTCCTCCGGTCCCGCGGCCGGCGTGGCCGCCTCGCTGTCGTCGTCCCGCTCGCGCTCCTCGGCGTCGGGCGCATCGGGCTTCGCCACGCGACGCACCTCGGAGAAGCCGGTCGTCCAGCTGGCGGTCGGTGACCGGGTCACCCACGACCAGTTCGGTCTCGGCACCGTGACGGGCGTCAAGGGCACGGGGGCGAACGCCGAGGCGACGATCGACTTCGGGGACACCAAGCCGAAGCGGCTGCTGCTGCGGTACGCGCCGGTGGAGAAGCTGTAGCCCGCGGACACGTGTGCGCCCCCGCCGTGGAGCGGGGGCGCACAGGCAAGTCAGGGCTGCGGGCGCCTCTTACGTGGGGTCGACCCCGTGGCTGCGCAGCCAGGACAGCGGGTCTATGGCCGAGCCGCCTCCGGGACGCACCTCGAAGTGCAGATGCGGGCCGGTGGAGTTGCCGGAGTTGCCGGAGTACGCGATGGGGTCGCCGGCCTTGACCGTCGTACCGGAGGCGACACGGTAGCTGGAGAGGTGGCAGTACCACGTCTCCGTGCCGTCCTTCGCGGTCACGATCATCATGTTTCCGTAGGCGCTGTTCCACTGCGTGCGGACGGTGCCGTCGGTCGCGGCCATGACGGTCGTGCCGTAGGAGACGGGGAAGTCGATGCCGGTGTGCAGGGACATCCAGTTGATGCCGGACTGGCCGTAGTAGGCGCTGAGTCCGTGCTGCGCGACCGGGAGGGCGAACTTCGGGCGCAGCCGCTCCTTGCGGGCCGCTTCCTCGGCGGCCTTCCGCTTCTCCGCCTCCTGCTGGGCCTTGAGGTCGATCCGCTCCTGCGTACGGCTGACCCGGTCGCCGAAGTCGTCGGCGCCGGCGGCGAGGGTCTCCAGCTGGGCGTCCAGCTTGTTGTTCGCGGTGGACGGCTTCACGGCCTCGCCGTCCGAAGCGGTCGTCACCGTTCCCTGGTCCTCCGTCAGGGTGCCGACGGAGGCGGCCGCGATGCCCGCGACACCCATCACACACGCCGACGGTACGGCGATGGTCAGCAGCGCGGAGCGCTTGGGCGGCGTACGGCGGCGGGAACGCGCCCCGCTGCGGGACGCGGCGCGGGGGGAGGGAGCCGGAGCGGCCTCCTCCTGGTCGTCGAGGAGCGGTGCCACCTCGGGGAGTTGACCGGTGGAGGTCAGCTCGGTGTCGTCGTGGGCGGGGTCGTCGTAGCCGGGCTGCTCGATCTGCTCGAAGTGGGCCGTGGCCTGCTGATCGAAGGATTCTGCTGACTGCTCGTACTCGCCGCCCGGCTGCGCGGTGGTGTCGGTGCCGCCGTCGGAGTTCCACTGCGTGGCGTCGTACGTCCCCGTCTCGAAGTTCTGCGTGCCCCATTCCCAGTGCTGGGTCTGGTCCGCCGGGGCGCCGGACTGGTCGGGCTGGAGCCAGGCGCTCGCGTCCCACTGGCCCGACATGTCGTGACCGGTGGCCTGCTGCGGCACGAACGACAGCTGCTGATGGCCGGTCGTCCACGCGGTGGTGTCGTACGCGCCGGTGTCGTAGGCGGCGTGGTGCTGGGCCGCGTAGGCGTCGTAGTTCACGGTCTGCTGGCTGCCCGTGGACCACTGCGTCGCGTCGTGCGCGCCCGTGTTCTCGCCGGGGAGGCTGCCGAACAGGGGGTCCGCGTCGAAGGTGGTGGTGTGGCCGGCGGAGTCGAAATGGGTGGCGTCGTAGGCACCGTACGTGGTGGAGTCACCGTAGTGGGCCTCCTGGGCGCCGTACGACGCGTAGTGCGCCGGGGCGGCATCGGAAGCCGGGGTCGGGGAGGTCATTGTCCCCGACGGGTGACGATCGTTCACCAACTTCTCTCTCGCCTCGACAACAGGGGCTGCCAGAGCAGTGCGGCGACTGTACCCGGCGGTACGCGGGCACGACAATCTTCGGCAGGTTTCACGCGCGCAGGAAACGGGCATTCGGCCGTGTTTTGGCGGACTGCGGGCGCGAGTTTGGCCTTGTGTTCGAAGATTGTTCGACGTTGCTCGGCTGTCCGGCGGCTGTGCGGCGAGTCGGAGTCGGGTGGGGAGGCCTGCTCGGGCGGCCGTCCGCGGTCGAGGGGGACGGGTCGGTCACGCCACGGTCAGACCGCCGGCCTCCCGGTCCGTTTCGGCTCCCGCTCCGGCGGTGTCAAGGGCCTGCCGTATCCCGGTCGCCACTGCGGGGTGCACCGGCAGGGCGAGATGGCCGATGCCGCTCACACGGATGTTCTGGGCCAGCAGGTCGGGGTGGTCGATGCAGGCCGTCTCGAGCGGGACCATCAGATGGTCGAGGTCGCTCCAGAAGCTCACGAAGCGGGTGCGGCAACCGGGCGCCGGGCCGGCCAGCTCCTCGAGGATCGGTGATCCGGGGCGCATCTGACGGACGATCGGGTGCGCGTTGGCCAGCGGGACGACCCGGGTGCCGGAGTGCGGGGTGCCGAGCGTGACGAGCGTGCGGACCCTGAGGTCACCGCCCAGGCACTGGACGTAGTAGCGGGCTATCAGCCCGCCGAGGCTGTGCCCGACCATGTCGACCTGGCGGCTTCCGGTGCGCTCGCAGATCTCCTCTATGTGGCGGCCGAGCAACTCGGCGGCGGCGCGTATGTCACACGTCAGGGGCGAGTAGTTGAGGGACTCGACCTGGTGCCTGCCGTGCTGGGCGAGGCTGCGCCGCAGCAGGACGAAGACCGAGCGGTTGTCGATGAAGCCGTGCAGCAGGACGACGGGGGGCCGGGCCTCCGCGGGCAGGTGTGTGGTGCCTTCCGTGGGGAGGGCGGGTGCGGCCCGGCGCTCCTGCGTGATGCCGGACGGGTACAGGAGCAGATGCCCGGCGAGGATCGCGATCTCCAGGGCGGTCGCCTTCAGCAGGGCTACGGAGAGGCCGGCCAGCCTGCTCGGGAGCAGGCGCCGACAGACGGGAAGAAAGGGGAAGACTGCCCCGGTGACCTTCATGGCCGACCTCCTTGCGGCACGCAGGAGGACGACTCCGACCCCCGTGTGCCCTCGTGGAAGTCGCTGCGGAGGTGATCGGCGAGGGTACGGAGAGCGCGTGGGGCAGGCGAGGCGTGTGGCGTCGTGAGCCGGCCCTGGTGGCCGTGGTGCGTCGATCGCCTGACGGGGTGCCCTGCCGGTGTCGGCGACGAGGCTCCCCGCTGTCGTGCCTGACCTGCCCTGCGTGCCCTTCGTGCCACCGTCGACGCGCCGCACCGTCACGGCGCGCGGCCCGCGGCGCGGTGGTGCGGCGACCTCGTTGCGGCTCCCGTTGCGCGTGGTCCCGCTGCGACGCGCGTGCCGCGGACTGCTGCGGCCCGTGTGCCGCAAAGATGTGGAACGGTGCGCGGCGAACGTGTCCCACCGTGTGATTTCCCCCTCGCTCCGCACCGCGAAACTGCCGGTTGCGGGATGCTGGAGATAACGTTCGTTCACTTCCTCGGGCGGCGTGGCCCGGGGCATCCGTGCCGGGGACGGTGCGTCCGGCGCGTGAGCGGCGGAAATCGCGATACACGCACCATGTATGGCATGTGCGCCCTGTGCGGCATAACTCATATATGAGCGGTACTTGTCGGTACGGATGGATGTAGTCGCTTCATGGAGGCAGTGATGGGTGTGGCAGCCGGTCCGATCCGCGTGGTGGTGGCCAAGCCGGGGCTCGACGGCCACGATCGAGGAGCCAAGGTCATCGCGCGGGCGCTGCGCGACGCCGGTATGGAGGTCATCTACACCGGGCTTCACCAGACACCCGAGCAGATCGTCGACACCGCCATCCAGGAGGATGCCGACGCCATCGGCCTCTCGATCCTCTCCGGAGCGCACAACACCCTCTTCGCGGCCGTGATCGACCTCCTCAAGGAGCGCGAGGCGGAGGACATCCTGGTCTTCGGTGGCGGGATCATTCCCGAGGCGGACATTGCGCCGCTGAAGGAGAAGGGCGTCGCGGAGATCTTCACGCCCGGTGCGACGACGCAGTCGATCGTGGACTGGGTGCGGGCGAACGTGCGGCAGCCTGCTGCCTCCGGAGGCTGAGCCGGGGTCGGGCGCGGGCCGGCGGACTGACCGTCGGTGGGGTGACCGTCCTGGGCAGGCGGCTGCCCCCCCGGGTCCCGCTCGGCTCTGGTTTGGGTCCGGTTCCTGTTCCTGTTCCGGTTTCGGTTTCGGTTCCTCTGTTCCGGCCCGGTTTCGGTTCCGGCCCGGTTTGGTCTCGGTTCCGGCCCGGGGTCGGTTCCGGTTTCGGTTCTGGAGGCGCCCACCACCCCTCATGCGCCGGACGAGCTGGGTGGCGGTCCCATCTCCTCGATCATGGCTGCCCGCAACCGCAGCGTCGTGACCAGCCGCTGGAACGCCTCCGCCCAGTACCCCCCGGCTCCCGGCGACGCGTCCTCCGCCTCGTCGGGTACGGCCAGCAGGCCGTCGAGACGGCTCGCCTCGGCCGGGTCGAGACAGCGCTCGGCCAAACCCATCACGCCACTGAAACTCCATGGATAACTCCCCGCGTCCCGCGCGATGTTGA
The DNA here is from genome assembly GCF_042868655.1 of Streptomyces sp. NPDC007808. Classification (NCBI taxonomy): domain Bacteria; kingdom Bacillati; phylum Actinomycetota; class Actinomycetes; order Kitasatosporales; family Streptomycetaceae; genus Streptomyces; species Streptomyces sp. NPDC007808. The sequence goes on along the minus strand of NZ_JBIAEQ010000009.1, from coordinate 157,122 downwards.
GCGCGTCGACCACCGCCCTTCCCAGAGGCGGCGCCCACGGGAGCGCACACACCCCGAGCAGTTGAAACGCCTCCGACAGCCCATGCGTAGCGATGAACCCGGCGACCCACTCGGCCCGCTCGGCGGAGCCCAGCGTGCCGAGCAGCTTCGCGCGTTCCGCCAGGGACACGGCCCCCGGACCTCCGGCCTCGGGCGCCGACGGCGATCCGAGGAGCGCTCTCGCCCACTCGGCGTCCCGCTGCCGAACCGCCGCCCGGCACCACGCCGCATGCAGTTCGCTCTGCCAGTCGTCCGCCACGGGTAGCGCCACGATCTCCTGAGGCGTACGCCCACCGAGCCGGCCCGGCCACGCCCCGAGCGGCGCGGCCTCCACCAACTGGCCGAACCACCAGGACCGTTCACCGCGCCCCGCCGGAGCCTTGGACACCACACCGTCGCGCTCCATGCCCGGGTCGCACTCGTGCGGTGCCTCGACACTGATCGTCGCAGTGGCGTGCGTGTGATCCAGTGCCACGCACGCCGCCGCGCGCACCGCCATCCGTGCGGCCAGCGCCGAGCCCGGCAGCGCGGAGAGCAGCTCCGCCGCCGTCGCCCGGACATTGCGGCTCCGGTCGGCCAGCGCCTGCTCCAGGAACGGCTCGTCCCGCGGGCCCAGCCCGGTCCGCAGCGAGTCGAGGAACATCAGCCGGTCCTCGGCCCGCTCCGTCGCCCATGTCGTGGTCAGCAGCTCGCGTGCGGCGGCGGGCTCATGGGCGCGGATCGCGCAGAGCAGGGCGACCCGTTCGGCGAACAGCCCTTCCTGCCACAGCTTGTGCACCTCCTCGGAGTCCTCGAGCGAGGGCAACGGCGCGCCCCCGCCGGGTGTCGCACGCAGGGCGAAGCGCCACTCCGGGTTCAGCCGGGCCAGCCACACGGCCCGGGGGCCCGCGAAGCTCAGCGCCGCCGGCCGCAGATCCGTACGCCCCCGCGCCGCGTCCAGGAGGGCGGGCAGCGACTCAGGGGGCGGCGCGAAACCGCGGTCGTTCACCGCCGCGAGCCACTGGGGCAGCAGCTCCATGAGGTCCGGCGCCGTACCGCGACGGCCGCCGCCCCCGGTGCCGGGGCGATCGGCCAGCAACATGGCCAGCCGCCGGGCCGCCGCCGGGGGCAGCACCGGTCGCGGGTCCTCGGGGGCCGGCTGCGGCCGCCGCGCAGCCCGCGCCGGACGAAGACCGGCCCGTCGCCGTACGGTCTCCAAGGCCGCCGCGTCCAGCAGCACCACCGGCGCCTCGCGCCCCGGCGCACCACCCGGGGGCGTGCGCCGGTCCGTCCCCAGCAGCGCCGCCGTGACGAGTTCCTCCCAGACGTCCGGCGCGGACGACGTCACAGGAGTCATAGGAGCCACAGGAGTCATAGGAGCGGTAGGGCCGGCCATCGGTTCATTCCTCTCTGCCATCGCGGGGTCGCTCCACCCGCCCCGAGGTGGTGAGGAGCAGTCGGAGGCGGTCGCTTCACGGTCACTGTCGCCCTGCACGTCGCTCAGCACAGTGGCACCGCCTCTCCCGCCCCCTGCGGCCATGCCGTCAGCGGGGTGAAGCCGCGGTGTCCGCACTCGCCGAACACCTTGACCGGAGCCCCACCCGACAGGGCGACCAGGCGCCACAGGCCAGGGCGGGCGCGGGCGGACGGCGTGAGCGGCAGGGCCGTGTCCGCTTCGGCGTCCGCCAGCTGCCAGGAGTCCCCGTCCGGAGTCGGTATGACCCGGTCCAGCGTCACCGGGACGGAGTCCAGCCAGGGGTCGGCGCGCAGTGCCTCGCCGTACCGGGCGGCCGCCTCTGCCGTCGTCACCCCTGGCGGCCGTGTCTGCGCGGGTACGGGCGGTGCGAACCGCTCGCCCAGCGCCGCCCGCAACTGCCCGGCGCCCGGGTAGGCCGAGACCTCGGCTTCCAAAGCCAGCCCCACCGGCAGCGCCAGTTCCGGGGCACGGCCGGCGGCGCCGTAGGACAGGAGCAGCGCGGTGCGGTCCGAGTCGGCGCCGTACAGCCATATCCTGCGCGTCGTCAGTTTGGTGTCCGCCGTGTCGTACTGGGCGAGGACCAGCCACCGGTCCCGCACCGGCTTGCCGTCCGCGGACGAGGGCAGGCCGACGCGGGAGCGGACCGTGTCCGACAGATCCGCGGGCAGGTCCGCGCGGCGCAGCCAGCCCTGGTCGAGAAGGTGGAGGAGGGCGCACTCCTCCAGCAGACGCACCGGCCAGCCGGGGCCGGATGCCGGCACGGCCCCCAACTCCCGCACTCGCGCCGCCAGTCCGGGGGCCTGGGCGTCGACCATACGGGCCGCCGTCTCCTCCCACAGGCCGTATCCCGACTGTTCGGCACCGGCAAGGCCGCCGCGCAGCAGGTCGGCCAGACGCTGCTCCAGCTCCGTGGCGCCCGCGGTGACCCGTTCGGCCCGGCGCTCCGACCTGCGCCGCGCCGCCTCGGGATCACCGGACCCGGGAGGGGAACCGGACGTGCCCGCCGTCCGCTTCTCCTCCGCCCGCTGCCTTCTCCCCTTCATCCACTGCTCCGCCCAGTCCGGCGGTGACCCGGGCGGCACCGCGCCCTCGCCGCCCGCCCAGAGCAGAAGCAGCCCGAGGGCGTGCTTGCACGGGAACTTCCGGCTCGGGCAACTGCACTTGTACGCGGGACCGGACGCGTCCGCGATGTCGACGACCGTCTGATACGGCTTGCTGCCACTGCCCTTGCACAGCCCCCACACCGTCCCCTCGTCGGAACTCCCCGCCTCGGACCACGGTCCCGCCGCGCCGAGTTTGCTGCCCGCTTTGCGTGACGCGGAGTCAGGCGCCAGTGCCAGCACCTGGTCCGCGGTCCAGCGCACCCCCTGCTGAGTCATGACATCGAAGGTAGATCCCCCCACTGACAATCGGTCGGCGCCGAGGCGCCGCAAGCGCCGCCGCGAGCACGTTTTCGCAGGTCGGAACGGATTGTCAGTGGCGTGGTGCAACGTGGATGCCAGATCCGAAACGGCTGAACCGGCCGAGCTGGAGGGGGACTTTGCCATGCCTGTGTCCGTAGAACCGATCACCGTCGAAACGGGGGAGCCCGCGGCGGCCGACGCGTTGCGACCGCATGCCGAGGACGCCTTCGCCGAGGAGCTCGCGGCGCTGGCCGCGCAGGACGACCGTCCGCGTCCGGCCCGTTGGAAGCTGTCACCGTGGGCCGTGGCCACCTATCTGCTCGGCGGCACGCTCGCGGACGGCACAGTGATCACGCCGAAGTACGTGGGGCCGCGCCGCATCGTCGAGGTCGCCGTCACCACGCTCGCCACCGACCGCGCCCTGCTCCTGCTCGGCGTGCCCGGCACCGCGAAGACATGGGTCTCCGAGCACCTGGCGGCAGCCGTCAGCGGTGACTCGACGCTGCTGGTGCAGGGCACGGCGGGCACACCGGAGGAGGCGATCCGATACGGGTGGAACTACGCGCAACTGCTCGCGCACGGGCCCAGCCGGGACGCCCTGGTGCCGAGCCCGGTCATGCGGGCCATGGCCGAGGGGATGACGGCGCGGGTCGAGGAGCTGACCAGGATTCCGGCGGACGTGCAGGACACGCTGATCACGATTCTTTCGGAGAAGACGCTGCCGATACCGGAGTTGGGGCAGGAGGTGCAGGCGGTCCGGGGGTTCAACCTCATCGCCACGGCCAACGACCGTGACCGTGGCGTCAACGACCTCTCCAGCGCCCTGCGCCGGCGCTTCAACACCGTGGTGCTGCCGCTGCCGGAGAGCGTCGAGGCCGAGGTGGACATCGTCTCTCGCCGCGTCGACCAGATCGGCCGCTCCCTCGATCTGCCCGCCGCGCCCGACGGCACCGACGAGATCCGTCGCGTCGTGACCGTGTTCCGCGAGCTGCGCGACGGAGTCACCTCCGACGGCCGCATGAAGGTGAAGTCGCCGAGCGGCACGCTGTCGACCGCGGAGGCGATCTCCGTCGTCACCAACGGCCTCGCCCTGGCCGCCCACTTCGGTGACGGGGTGCTGCGACCCGGCGACGTGGCCGCGGGCATCCTCGGCGCCGTCGTCCGCGATCCGGCGGCCGACCGGGTCGTCTGGCAGGAGTACCTGGAGGCGGTGGTACGCGAGAGGGACGGCTGGACGGACTTCTACCGGGCGTGCCGAGAGGTGAGCGCGTGAACGACGACCTGGGGTGGGGCCGCCCGAGCGGGGGGTCCAAGACGGGTGGATCCAAGCCGGGTCGATCCGTGGCCGGGGCGGCCCGTTGAAGCGGTGCCGCGAGGGCGGACGGACGAGTCCGGGTGGGCGGGGCCGAGCCGGTGGGCGGCGGGTGCGGTACGTGGCGGCTGCCCTGCCAGGGGTTACTCGCCGGCTCGCGTCGCAGGGCGCGACTGGGTGGTGGGCGACGGCCGGATGCCGCAGCTGTGACGACGAGTCGGCGCGCGGTGGTGCAGTGACGGCGAGTCGGCGCGCGGCGGTGCCGTGACCGCGAGTTGTTGCGCGGTGGTGCCGTGACGGCGGTCCGTGACCGTGAGGCACCGCGCGGTCGGGGCCGGCAGGAGGGGCGATGAGGGAACACGTAGGCGAGGGGGTTCGGTGTGACAGGTGTGGAGAGGGCTGAGAGCCGGGGCGTCGGCGAGCCCGGCAGCGGTACCACAGGGGCGGGTACCCGCCAGGCGGACGACGCGCGGGCGGGGTCGGATGCCTCGACCGCACCCGCCACGGCGTCGAACCCGCCAGGACCTCTGCTGCTCGGCGTGCGGCACCACGGGCCCGGATCGGCGCGGGCCGTGCGGGCGGCGTTGGAGGCCGCCCGGCCACGGATCGTGCTGATCGAGGGGCCACCCGAGGCGGACGCACTGATCCCGCTCGCCGCCGACGAGGCGATGCGACCGCCGGTCGCCCTCCTCGCCCACGCCGTGGACGAGCCCGGACGCTCGGCCTTCTGGCCGCTGGCCGAGTTCTCCCCGGAGTGGGTCGCGATGCACTGGGCCCTGGAGCACCAGATCCCGGCCCGCTTCATCGACCTGCCCGCCACACACACGCTGGCATGGGGGAAACAGGACGAGGCCACGTCAGGCGCGGGGCCCGGTGAGAGGGATGAGCCGGAGGCCGGTGCTCAGCCGGGGGGCGGCGGCGCCCCGGAGGGCGGCCCCGCTGACACCGGCGGGACGGGAGGTCCGGTGCCGGCACCCGGCGCGGCCGACGACGGTACGCCGGACGAGCGTGGCCCCAGCGCCGACGTCCGACTGGACCCCCTCGCCGTTCTGGCCGAAACCGCCGGTTACGACGATCCCGAGCGGTGGTGGGAGGACGTCGTCGAGCACCGGGGGTCGGGTGACGGGGACGTGTTCGCCCCGTTCGCCGGGCTTGAGGAGGCCATGGGGGCGCTGCGGGAGACGTACGGGAGCGGGGGACATGAGCGGGATCTCGTACGAGAGGCGTACATGCGACTCCAACTGCGCTCCGCACAGCGAGAGTTCGGCGACGAGGTGGCCGTGGTCTGCGGGGCGTGGCACGTTCCGGCGCTGCGGCGGAAGAGCACCGTGGCCGCCGACAAGGCACTGTTGAAAGGGCTGCCCAAGGTCAAGGCGGACATGACCTGGGTGCCGTGGACGTATCGCCGGTTGGCTCGGGCCAGCGGGTACGGGGCGGGCATCGACTCTCCGGGGTGGTACGGACACCTCTTCGGCGCGCCGGACCGGCCGGTCGAGCGGTGGATGACCAAGGTGGCCGGGCTGCTGCGTGAAGAGGACCGGATCGTGTCCTCGGCGCATGTGATCGAGGCGGTGCGGTTGGCGGAGACGCTCGCGGCGATGCGTGGACGGCCGTTGGCGGGGCTGAGCGAGACGACCGACGCCGTGCGGGCCGTGATGTGCGAGGGCTCGGACGTGCCGTTGGCGCTGGTGCGGGACCGGCTGGTCGTGGGGGACGTGTTGGGGGAGGTGCCGCGGGCGGCGCCGGCGGTGCCGTTGCAGCGGGACCTCGACCGGCTTCAGCGTCGGCTTCGGCTCAAACCGGAGGCGCTGGAGCGGGAGTTGGAGCTCGACCTGCGCAAGGAGAACGACGCCGGCCGCAGCAGGCTGCTGCACCGGCTGCGGCTGCTCGGCGTCGCCTGGGGTGAAGCGGTCGAGTCCCGGGGGAGCACGGGTACCTTCCGGGAGACGTGGCGGCTGCGGTGGGAACCGGAGCTGTCCGTACGGGTCGCGGAAGCCGGGGTGTGGGGGACGACCGTGCCGGCCGCGGCGACGGCCAAGGCCGAGGCGGACGCCGTCGCCGCGCAGGGGCTGGCCGATGTCACCGCGCTCGCCGAGCGCTGCCTGCTGGCCGAACTGCCGGACGCGCTGCCCGTGGTGATGCGGATCCTCGCCGACCGGGCCGCCCTCGACACGGACGTGGGCCGGCTCGCCCAGGCCCTGCCCGCGCTGGTCCGATCCCTGAGGTACGGCGACGTGCGCGGCACGGACACCGGAGCTCTCGCGGAGGTCGCCGCGGGCCTCGCCGAGCGCGTCTTCGTCGGCCTGCCCCCGGCCTGCGCGGCGCTGGACGCGGAGGCCGCGCAGGAGATGCGGCGCCATGTGGACGCGGTGCAGGGAGCGGTGGCCCTGCTGGACGACGGGGCGGAGCCGGTGACTCCCGGCGGCCCCGGACATCCGCCCGCTCCCGGTCACGGTGGCCTGCGCAGCCGCTGGCACGGGGTGCTTCGGGTGCTGTCGGCGCGCGAGAGCGTGCCCGGTGCCATCCGAGGGCGTGCGGTACGCCTGCTCTTGGACGACGGGGAGTTGGCGCAGGAGGAGGCGGCGCGGCTGATGGGGCTGGCGCTGTCCCCGGGGACTCCGCCGACGGATGCCGCTGTGTGGATCGAGGGGTTCGTCGGCGGGGGCTCGGGCGGCGGGATGCTGCTCGTGCACGACGAGCGCCTGCTCGGGTTGGTCGACGCGTGGCTGACGGGGGTGCCGGGGGAGGCGTTCACGGATGTGCTGCCACTGCTGCGCCGCACCTTCTCGGCGTACGAGCCAGGCGTGCGGCGGACGTTGGGTGAGCTGGTCCGTCGTGGGCCGGGTCAGCGGGGGAGCACGGGTGCCGGGGGCTCCGGCATACCCGGCTTCGGCGCCGAACTCGACGCGGAGCGGGCTGACGCCGTGGTGCCGGTGGTGCGGTTGCTGCTCGGGCTGGACCAGATGGAAGCGGAAGCGGCAGAGGACGTCGAAGGCGGCCTCGGCGACAACGACCCTGTGGGGGTGACGGGATGACGACTGACGCGGTGAAGGAACCGGCAGTGCGGGTCGCGGCGGTCGGCGTCGGCGGGCGACCGGCCGGCTTCGTGGCGCAGAGCCGTCCGAGGACGACGACGGTGCCGGTGATGCCGCTGTGGGAGCGGGCTCGTGAGGGGGCGTGTCGATGACGGTGACGATGCCGGTGGTTCCCATGGCGAGGCGGCGTCGCAAGGGAGTGTGCTGATGACGACCGAAGCGTTGGATCCCGCCCAGGAGAGGCTGCGGCGGTGGCGGATGGTGCTGGGCGGCGACGCCGCCGACGGCACGGGGTGCGCGCTTTCCGGACGGGACGCGGCGATGGACGGGGCGCTGTCCGCTCTCTACGGCAAGAAGGACAAGGGGTCATCCGGCAAGGACCGGTCGGCTGGGCTCGGGGCGTCGGCGCCGTCGGTGGCCCGGTGGCTCGGGGACATCCGGACGTACTTCCCGTCCTCCGTCGTCCAGGTCATGCAGCGGGACGCCATCGACCGACTCGGGCTGTCCACGCTGCTGCTGGAGCCGGAGATGCTGGAGGCGGTCGAGGCGGACGTGCACCTCGTCGGCACGCTGCTGTCGCTCAACAAGGCGATGCCGGAGACCACGAAAGAGACGGCACGGGCCGTCGTACGCAAGGTCGTCGAGGACCTGGAGAAGCGGCTCGTCACCCGTACCCGGGCCACTCTCACCGGCGCCCTCGACCGCAGTGCCCGCGTCAACCGGCCACGTCACCACGACATCGACTGGAACCGCACGATCGCGGCCAACCTCAAGCACTACCTGCCCGAGTACCGAACGATCGTGCCGGAGCGGCTCATCGGGTACGGGCGGGCGTCGCAGTCGGTGAAGAAGGAGGTCATCCTCTGCATCGACCAGTCGGGGTCGATGGCGGCGTCGGTGGTGTACGCGTCCGTGTTCGGAGCCGTGCTGTCGTCCATGCGGTCCATCAGCACGCGGCTGGTCGTCTTCGACACGTCCGTCGTCGACCTCACCGATCAGCTCGACGATCCCGTCGACGTCCTGTTCGGCACCCAGCTCGGCGGCGGCACGGACATCAACCGGGCGCTCGCGTACTGCCAGTCGCAGATCACCCGGCCCGCGGAGACGGTGGTCGTGCTGATCAGCGACCTCTACGAGGGCGGCATACGCAACGAGATGCTCAAGCGGGTCGCGGCGATGAAGGCGTCGGGGGTGCAGTTCGTGGCGTTGCTGGCGCTGTCGGACGAGGGGGCGCCCGCGTACGACAGGGAGCACGCCGCCGCGCTGGCGGCACTGGGCGCACCGGCGTTCGCCTGCACGCCGGACCTGTTTCCGGAGGTGATGGCGGCGGCCATCGAGAAGCGGCCGGTTCCGGTGCCGGACAACGACTGACGGACGGAGGAGGACGGAGGAGGAGGGAGGAAGGCGCTGAGCAGCCTCTGTCCAGGTGGAGATGGAGGGCAACGGGGAGGATGCCCGGTGATTTGTCGACGTGGTGACTATCGACTCGGGCCAGCAAAACGGACATGAATACCCATCGGTAACGGGGGGCTTGCGCGACCTCGGGAGGGGCGTGCAAGGATCGCTCTCTCTTCAGCGGTGCGCCCGCGCGCCGCTCGTCCGTACCGTGTCGCGCCGACTCGTTGCCGTCACGTGTACCTCGTTCCGCCGCACGGGAGGACCCGTCTCGCCTTGACCTGGCCAGCCGCTTCGCCTGTCGCCGCTCTGCGTGTCCTGCGCACGGCGGCCGGGCGTCGTGCGCTGCAGGCGGCGTTGCTGGTGGGCGGTTTGTTCGCGCTGGCGTTCCTCTGCGGCGAACGGGCGTACGCGGCGGACCGGGCGCCGATCGACGCCGGCACCGTGTCCTCCCCAGCCTCGGTGTCCCCAGCCTCGGTGTCCCCAACCTCCCTGTCCTCGGGCGCCGTCGGGATCGAACCCGCGCTGTCGGAGGCCGGGAGCGCCCCGCACGCCGTGCACGACGGTGAGTCCACCGCCGCGTCCGTCGGCGATTCCGTCGGCGTGGCTCCGCGGCCCGTGACCGAGCGCGTCGTCGAGCCGGTCGTCGAGCCGGTCGGGGGGTTGGTCGAGTCGGTGGTCGACTCGGTGGTCGAGGGGGCGCACGAGGCGCCGCCGGTGCCGTCCCTCCCGGGCTTCGACGCGCCGAACCCGCCCGGCTTCCCGGGGCTGCCCACCATCCCGGACCTCCCCGACGGCCCGGGGCTGCCCACCATCCCGGACCTCCCCGACGGCTCGGACCTCCCCGGGCTGCCCGACGCCCCCGCCACTCCCGACCTCCCCTCCCTCCCCGACACCCCCGGTCTCCCCAGCACCCCTGGCGTTCCCGATCTGCCGTCCCCTCCTGACACCCCCGGCCACACCCCGCCCGCGCCCGTCACCGCGGCGCCGCGGCCGGAAGCGTCGGTGTCGGCGGAGGACGGCGGTCGTGCGGACGAGGGGCGCTCCCGTGCCGCCGTGGCCGTCACCCACGGCCCGCGGTACGGGGCCGAGCCCGCCGTGTCCCGCGCCTCCGCTCGCACCGATGCGCACCGCACCGCGCCCGCTGCGGACGTCCCCGACCACCGGGTGTCGGCCGATCGCCCCGGTGTGATGGGCAACCGTTCGGCTGGGGACGGCGGCGGATCACGGCACGGGGACGCACACGCGCTGTCGGTGACGCAGCGGGCGCCGGTGCGGCTGCTGCCCGGCGACGCGGCGCGTGCCGACGCGGACGAGATCCGGGACAGGCACCGGGACATACCGGTTTCTCCGGCCTAGGCCGGCAGACCGGCCGGACCGGCCTCCCCGCCGCGGACCTGCCGCGCGGGGGTGGAAACAGGTCTGCCCGCCCGTCCGGACCCCGGTTCCGAACGTCCTGAGGACGTTCACCGGGCGTCTGCCGGACGGAAGCCGCCGGAGCCGTATCCGCTCACGCTGGTCCTCGATTCCCCGGACCGCGACCGGAACCGGCGCCGCACTGTCCCCAACCCGTCCGAAGCCCCGGAGCCTCGCGCATCCGCTGAACTCCGGAAGCCTTCGGAGCCCCAAGATCCAGGGATCCGACGTAAGCATGAACAAGAACATCCGCCGTTCGATCGTCATAGCCGCCGGCGTCACCGGCGCCTGGGCGCTCGGTTCGACCGCCTCCCACGCGGACGAGCTGCCAGCCTCCTCCCTCTCCGCAGCGGACACGGCCGCCGACGCGAGCGACGCCACGTCCGGCCACCCCGATTCCCCCGACCTGCTCGACGCGGTCGACGGTGTCGTCTCCGACGTGACGGGCACGGTCTCGGACGTCACCAGAGGCGCCACCGGCGCGGTCACCGCCACGACCGAAGCGACCGGCACAGCCCGCACGACCGGCACAGCCGGCACGACCGGCACGACCGACGCGGCCCGCAAGGCCCAGCAGGTGCCGACGAGCACCGCCGACCAAGCCCGCCGCTACGTCGACGCCGAGGTCACCGTCCCGTCCTCCACCGGCACCTCCATCTCCACCTCCACCACCTCCCCGAAGGCCACCCAGGCCATCCAGGGCGCCAAGGCCGCCCGCGCCGACCGGGCCGCGGAGCAGATCGCCCAGCACACACCGCGGCCCTCCCAGACCATCGACTACCTCTTCGGCCCGCTGGCCGCATTCGCCCCCGAGCTGGAGCAGGCGCTCGCCGCCGCGCAGTCGAAGCTGCAGGGCACCCAGGCGGCGGCGCGTTCGCAGGCGCAGGGAGTCGAGGGCGTCGTACGGGCGAAGGCGCAGTACGCCGTCGCCGGCGCGGGCCGCACCGGATCGGGTGTGCAGCAGGTCGCCCAGTCCTCCGCCGCGCACCTCGACGGTGAGGCCAAGGGCACGGCAACGGCCGCGCGGGCCGCCGCCGCCGAACGGGCCGCCGCCGTCAGGACAGCGGCCGAGGGCTCCGTCTCCGCCGTCCCGAAGCACCTCACCGGCAGCGTCACCGGCGCGGTCACCGGCACCGTCGGCACCGTCGGCGGCGTCGAGCAGCGGGTCGTCGGCACGGTCGCCACCGTCCCCGGCACGGTCACCCCGGTGGTGGAGCAGACCACCGACGCGGTCGTCCCGCCGATCGCCGGCCAGGCCGTGAACGGCGTCCTGCCCGTCGCCGGGCACGCCGTAGGCGGCGTCATGCCGGCCGCCGGGCACGCGGTCGCCGGGATCCCCCCGCTCGCCGGGGACGCGGTGGACCGTGTGCAGTCGGCGGCCGTCGGGGCGGTGACCGGGGTGCGGCCGGTCGTCGGCGGGACGGTGGACGGCGTCGTGCCGGTCGCGCACGGGGCAGTGACCGGGACGGCCGGGGCGGCGGGGCACACGGTCGACGCCACGACCGCGCTGGCCTACGGCATCGCAGCGCAGGCAGGGTCGCTGGCCACCCAGGCCGTCGCGGGCGTGGGGCCGATCGCCGCCGATGCCCTCCAGGACGTGCGGCCGGTGGCCCATGGCACGGCCGACGGCGTGGAGCACCTCGCGCACGGCACCGTCGCCGACGTCCGGCCCGTGGCCGCCGGTACCGTCTCCGGCGCCGGCCACCTCGCCGCCGACGTCGTCTCCGCCACCCGGCCGGCCGTGCGGGGCGTCGCCGCCGACCTGCCCCGGTACGCCACCGGCCTGACCGACCGGGCCGCGGCGGACGTCACCGGTGCCGTCCTGCCGCCCGTCGCCGGCACCGCCGTGCGCGGCGCGGTGCCGGTCGCCGGTCAGGCCGTCGGGGACGCGGGCGCGCTGGCCTACGGAGCGGTCGGTGACGTCCGGCCCTTCGCGGACGGGGTCGCCGGCGAGGTCGACCCGTTCGTGCACGGGGTGGCCGGTCAGACCGTTCCCTTCGCCGAGGGCGTCACGGAGGAGGTGCGGCCGTTCGCGTACGGCGTCGCCGGCACCGCGCAGCCCCTCGTGCACGAGGTCGTCGACACGGCACAGCCGGTCGTGACGGGCGTCGGCGGCAGCGCCACCAGCCTGGCGTACGGCGTCACGGGCGACGTGCGGCCCTTCGCGGACGGGCTGGCCGGCGAGGTCGGCCCCTTCGCCCACGGCGTCTCGGGCCAGGTCGCGCCGTTCGGTGAGGACCTGACCGGCACGGTCCGGGACTCGGCCGGCCCGCTGGCGGGCAACGCGGCCACCGGCGTGCAGGGCCTCGCCGGGTCGATGACACCGGACTACGCGCAGGACCCGCACCTGGGAGGCGCGTACCGCATCTGACCGGACCGAACCGGACGTCGTACGAGGGCCTCGGCCGCGTACGACGCTTCCGTCGCCCGGCGGCGCGAGCCGCTCCGCCGAGGCGAACCACGACTCCGCGGAGCAGACGGCCCCGGACGGCCGAAAGCCGTCGGTCCGTCCGGCCGGGACCCCGCGGAAGGGCCGGGTGGTCCCCATTGGGGTGGGGATCACCCGGCCGGTGCCCCGAGGGGTGGCCCATTCGCGCCCCTTCGGGCTGTTCCGGGGGCCTCGCCGGGTCAACCCCAGCCCGGTGAGGTTCTCCCCCGGTGTGTTCCCGTTCGCTCACAGTCGGCACGCCGTGCCAGAGATCTTTGCTGATCGCGGCATCATGTGACAGGTATCACCGCTCAGGTGTGACCCTCGATTTAGGGGCCCTCCGCAACCAGCGATAACCTGCGAGACGGACATGCCGCGCGCTCGGACACCGTGTGCGCCTCCCTTGTGACAGCGGACGTCACGTTGCCCTTCGCGGCACGCCCACGCATCCAACGAACCGCGAGATCACTGATAGGGACGGAAGCGCGTGGACCTGTTCGAGTACCAGGCGAGGGACCTCTTCGCCAAGCACGATGTACCGGTGCTGGCCGGTGAAGTCATCGACACGCCTGAGGCGGCCCGCGCAGCCACTGAGCGCCTCGGTGGCAAGTCCGTCGTCAAGGCACAGGTGAAGGTCGGCGGCCGCGGCAAGGCCGGTGGCGTCAAGCTCGCCGCGAGCGCGGACGAGGCCGTCGCCCGGGCGACCGACATCCTCGGCATGGACATCAAGGGCCACACGGTCCACAAGGTCATGATCGCCGAGACGGCCCCGGAGATCCTGGAGGAGTACTACGTCTCCTTCCTCCTCGACCGTGCCAACCGCACCTTCCTCTCCATCGCCTCCGTCGAGGGCGGCATGGAGATCGAGGAGGTGGCGGCCACCCGTCCGGAGGCCGTCGCCAAGATCGCGATCGACGCCATCGACGGCGTGGACGAGGCCAAGGCCCGCGAGATCGTCGAGGCCGCCAAGTTCCCGGCCGAGGTCGCGGACAAGGTCGTGAACGTCCTCATCAAGCTGTGGGACACCTTCATCAAGTCGGACGCCCTCCTCGTCGAGGTCAACCCGCTCGCGAAGGTCGCCTCCGGCGAGGTCATCGCCCTGGACGGCAAGGTGTCGCTCGACGACAACGCCGAGTTCCGTCACCCCGAGTACGAGGAGCTCCACGACAAGGCCGCGGCCAACCCGCTCGAGGCCGCCGCCAAGGAGAAGAACCTCAACTACGTCAAGCTCGACGGCGAGGTCGGCATCATCGGCAACGGCGCGGGTCTCGTCATGAGCACCCTGGACGTCGTCGCGTACGCCGGTGAGAAGCACGGCAACGTCAAGCCGGCCAACTTCCTGGACATCGGCGGTGGCGCCTCCGCCCAGGTCATGGCCAACGGCCTCGAGATCATCCTCGGCGACCCGGACGTCAAGTCCGTCTTCGTCAACGTCTTCGGTGGCATCACCGCCTGTGACGAGGTCGCCAACGGCATCGTCCAGGCCCTGAAGCTGCTGGAGGACCGCGGCGAGGAGGTCACCAAGCCGCTCGTCGTCCGTCTCGACGGCAACAACGCCGAGCTCGGCCGGCAGATCCTCACCGACGCCAACCACCCGCTGGTGCAGCGCGTCGACACCATGGACGGCGCGGCCGACAAGGCCGCCGAGCTGGCCCACGCCGCCAAGTAAGCACTCAGGACGAGGACACCAACACACCATGGCTATCTGGCTCAACAAGGACAGCAAGGTCATCGTCCAGGGCATGACCGGCGCCACCGGCATGAAGCACACCAAGCTCATGCTGGGTGACGGCACCAACGTCGTGGGCGGCGTCAACCCGCGCAAGGCGGGTCAGACCGTGGACTTCGACGGCACCGAGGTACCCGTCTTCGGGACGGTCGCCGAGGCCATCGAGAAGACCGGCGCCAACGTCTCCGTCATCTTCGTGCCGGAGAAGTTCACCAAGGACGCGGTCGTCGAGGCCATCGACGCCGAGATCCCGCTGGCCGTCGTGATCACCGAGGGCATCGCCGTGCACGACTCGGCGTCGTTCTGGGCGTACGCCGGCAAGAAGGGCAACAAGACCCGCATCATCGGCCCGAACTGCCCCGGCATCATCACCCCGGGCCAGTCGAACGTCGGCATCATCCCGGGCGACATCACCAAGCCGGGCCGTATCGGCCTGGTGTCGAAGTCCGGCACGCTGACGTACCAGATGATGTACGAGCTGCGTGACATCGGCTTCTCGACCGCCGTCGGCATCGGTGGCGACCCGATCATCGGCACCACGCACATCGACGCGCTCGCCGCGTTCGAGGCCGACCCCGAGACCGACCTGATCGTCATGATCGGCGAGATCGGTGGCGACGCCGAGGAGCGGGCCGCGGACTTCATCGCGAAGAACGTGTCCAAGCCGGTCGTCGGCTACGTCGCGGGCTTCACCGCGCCCGAGGGCAAGACCATGGGCCACGCCGGCGCCATCGTCTCCGGTTCGTCGGGCACCGCCCAGGCGAAGAAGGAGGCCCTGGAGGCCGCGGGCGTCAAGGTGGGCAAGACGCCCACCGAGACGGCGAAGCTGGCCCGCGAGATCCTCGGCGGCTGACCTCACCCAGGCGCCGCCCGGCTGTACGCCGGTGGGCCCGTTCCCCGCACGGGGGCGGGCCCACCGGCTTTTGCGTGCACCGGGCCGGGGTCACCGCGGCTGTGGTGCCAGGCGTTCCGGGCCGTGCCGGGCATCCGCGCGAAGCTTGTCCCGCAGCTTCTGCTGCTTCGCCGACAGCGGCCCCGGCGCCACCTTCGGCGGGACGCCGAGCACCGTCTCCCCCGGCGGTACCGGCGGTTCGTAATGGGTCGGGGCCGTGCGCAGCGTCAGTGCCGTCGTGCCGATGAGCGCCACGGTGAACGCGATCGCCGCACGGGTCCAGAAGCGGGCCCGGCGTTCACTGCCGTCGCGTACCGTCGCCGGCTCGGCCGCACGCAGGCGCTCCGTGGCGGCCAGTTCGGCCAGTCGGCGGTGGAGTTCCTCGGGGTCGGACAGGACGGGGAGGCGCTCGGCGACGGTGGCACGGGCGTGCAGGAGGCGGTTCGCGGCCGCCAGGGTGCTCGCCTCGGTCTCGGCCGCGGTCTCCGGCAGGTCGAGGCCCACACCGTCGTAGAGCAGAAGTGTGCGGCGCTGGGACGGCGGGAGCGTGAGGAGTACGTCCATCAGGGCGCGGTGGGAGGCATCGGCGGGCGGGGGCTCGGGGTGCCGGTAGCGGGGGCGGAACCGGTGCCAGGGGGACAGGGCGCAGTCGTACGCCGTCGCCCGCACCCAGCCCGCCGGGTCCCGGTCGCGGGCCACCTCCGGCCAACGCTGCCAGGCCAGTTGGAAGGCCTGCTCGACCGATTCGCGGGCGAGTTCGCGGCGTCCGGTGAGCAGGTAGGTCTGCCGTACGAGGGCGGGGGCGCAGAACGCGTAGAGCGCGTCGAAGGCCTGGGCGGGGGTGAGGGGGTGTTCGTGGTGGGCGGCACTGGGGGCGGACGTGGACCCGGCCTCGGGGTGACCCGCCGTCACCTCCCCTTCGGGCTCCCGCCCCTGCGTCTGCCTCTTCGCCGCGAGACCGTCCAGCAGCCGGGTGTACGCCTCTCTCCTGGGGCCGCTCGGTGACGTACGGCCCGTCTCCCACGCGCGCACCGTCTTACGGCTCACGCCCATGCGCGCGGCGAGCTGAGCCTGCGTCATGGAGGCGGCCTCACGCAGGCGTCGGCGTTCCTCGGGCGGGGGGAGCGGGGTTGCAGGACTCTGCGTCACCGGACACCCTTTCGTACGAAAAAGTACATAAACATATATTGGGCGACACATCGGAGCTTTGCCCGTTACGCCGGAAAAGCGCGTGTCGTTGGGAGCATGGCGAACGTGATCGAGATGACCGCTCGCCGTACGTCCCTGCTCACACGCGTGCGACACCGCTCGCCCGGACTGGCCGCCAGCCTGCTGAGCGGCGCGGTCGCGGCGGGGCTCGGACTGGGTGTGTTCGCCGTGCTGGTGATGGTGCTGTGGGTCAGTTCGCCCTACCCCGACAGCGGACCGGGGGGCGCGCTGCGGATCGCCGCCGTGCTGTGGCTGCTGGCCCACGGTGCCGAACTCGTCCGCGCCGACACCCTCTCCGGCGTTCCCGCGCCGGTGGGCGTGACCCCGTTGCTGATGTTCATGCTGCCGGTGTGGCTGGTGTACCGGGCGGCGCGGGACCAGGCTGCGGACGGCGGCGAGGGAGAGGTGCTGGTGTCGGGGCGTACCGCGTGGGCGGGCGTCGTGCTCGGGTACCTCGCGGTCGGTGTGAGCGCCGCCGCCTACGCCGCCGGAGGTGATCTGCGGCCGGCATGGCTGTGGACCGGGTTCTTCGTGCCGCTGCTCGTGACGGGGGTGGCCGGGGCAGGGGTGTGGACGGCGTGCGGTCGGCCGCCCGAGGTGGTGGAGGGGGTACTGCTCGCGTTGCCGAGACGGGTGCGGCGGCTGGTGCCCGGCGTGCGGGCACGGGCCCGGCTCGGGGTCGCCGCACGGGCCGCGGGAGCCGGGGTCGCGGCGCTCGTCGGTGGCGGGGCGTTGCTCGTGGGCGTTTCGCTGGTGTGGCACGGCGGGGCCGCGCGGACGTCCTTCCTCCAGCTGTCGGAGGGGTGGTCGGGGCGGTTCGCGGTGCTGATGCTGTGTGCGGCCCTCGTGCCGAACGCGGCCGTGTGGGCGGCGTCGTACGCCCTCGGGCCGGGCTTCGTTCTCGGGGTGGGGCATGCGGTGGGGCCGGTTTCCTCGGCGCCGACGCCGTCGCTGCCGCCGTTCCCGTTGCTGGAGGCGGTGCCGGGAGCGGGGGTCGCGGTCCCCGTGCAGTGGGCGGTCGGGGCGGTGCCGGTGGCGGCCGGGGTGGTGGTGGGGTGGTTCGTCGCGGGCGTGGCGGTCCACGGGGGGCCCCGGACGGAGGACGGCTCCCCCTACGAGGGGCCTCGGACATCGGGCGGACGGGCGTCCGGCGGGCCCCGGACGCTCGGAGGGCAAGTGACCGGAGGGCCGCGGACGAACGGTGGCCGCGCACCCGAGGGGCCTCGGACCAAGGGTGGGCAGGCGGCCGCGAAGGCCCGCTCCGCGGCCGCCCAGGCGCCTGCCGTCGTCTGGTCGTGTGGACGGACCGCCCTGGTGGCCCTGCAGGCCGCGGTGTGCTGCGCGGTCTTCGTCGGGGCGCTGGCCGCGCTGTCTGGCGGGCCGCTGGGCGTCGGGGCGCTGGCGCAGTTCGGGCCGGTGTGGTGGCAGGCCGGGGCGGCGGCGCTGGGCTGGGCCACGGTGGTGGCGGTTCCGGTGGCGGTGGTGGCGCGATGGTGGCGGGCCCGCTCGGTACCGCGGCCGCGTGCGGACCGGGGGAGCGAGGCGCAGGACGCCCGGATCGGCAGGCACCGGATGGAGGGGGCGGCGGAGAGCGAGCCGGGGGCCGAAGGGCGCCGGCTGCGGGAGCGGCTGCCGTTGATCGGCCGGTGGCGTGCGCGGGCGGCGGAGCCGGGCGAGGCTGCGTCGACGGGATCGCGCACGGAGAGCACCGTCTATGACCAGGAGGTGCTGGTGAGGGCGTCGGCGCGGGAGCGGGCGGTGCCGTCCCAGAGCGGCGCCGTGGTGGTGCGGTCCAAGGGGCGCGACAAGGGCGCGAGGCGCGTGGCACATGCTCAGGACGCCTCGGGCGAGGTGTCCGATCAGGAGATCCCGTACCTGGAGTACGACCACGACACCACGTTCGAGCCGCACGGCTTCCCGTCCGCCGACGCCCCGGCGGAGCCGCCGCCCTCCCTCGCGTCCTCGGGTGAGCCGCCGTCCTCGGACGAGCCGCCGTCCTGGGGTGAGCCGTCGTCGTGGGCCGAGTCATCGTCCTGGGGTGAGCCGTCGTCCAAGGGCGCCGACACCTCTGGGGAAGGGCGCACGGCGGCGAAGGAGGCCCAGGATCCGCCGAACGCGGCGGCGGCGCCCACAACGCCGGGCGGGGCGGGGGCGCCGGAAACGTGGGAGGCCCCAGGATCACCGGAAATCCCGGGAGCCCCGGGAGCCTCGGCAACCCCGGGAGCCTCGGAAACCCCGGCGATCCGGGACGCCCTGGCGGGTCCGGCAGGCGCGGGCGCGGACGGTCCGGGCTGCAAGCAGATCCCGGCCGGGAAGCAGATCCTGGCCGGGAAGGGGATCCCGGAAGCCTCGGACGCCCCGAAGCCCTCGGGTTCCCCCGAGGCTCCGAACACCCCACATCCCCTTGCGGACGCGAAGGTCCCCCAGAACCCGGAGGCCCCGGCAGCGGCGGCCCCGGAGAACCGGATCGCCCCGGAGGCACCAGGGGCACCGGAAGACCCTGACGCGCCGAAGGCGCAAGCGGACACGGCCCCGGAGTGAGACCGACGGGCAGGCCGGCAGCGCGGTCGCGGCCCGGGCAGCCCCGCCCGGGCCCCGAGCCGGTCTCAGTCGGTCGTCCCCAGGACCCCGCGCAGTTCCTTCGGCAGCAGGTCGTTGCACGCCTGCTCGGCCTCGTGGGTCAGGGCGTCGTTGGTGCACGTGTAGTAGTCGCTGTAGACCACCTGCGCGGTGAACCCGGCGGCGACCACCGCGATCGCGAGGGACGCCGTGACCAGGCCGCTGACCGCCGCTGTCGTCTGGGGGCGGCCGGTGGTCCGGGCCGCCGGGGTGTCCGGGTCGGGGGTGCGGGTCTTGGCGCGGAGGCTGCTGACGCCCCAGTACAGGGCCAGCGCGCCCAGCAGCAGGGCCACGTACGGCCAGCTGAACAGGGCGAAGAAGAAGGCCCACATACCGGAGAGCAGGGCGTAGCGGGCGCGGCGCTGCGCGGGGTCGGTGGGGTCCCAGCGCATGCCCGTGCCCGTGCCGCCGCTGCCGGGGCCCTCCTGGCCGCCGCCCCGGGGGCGGTCGCCGAAGCCGCCGGAGGAGCGTCCCGGCTGGCGGTCGCTCCACTGGCTGCCCCAGGGCGCGTTCCCGTCGTCGTCGCCCGAGTCCCGCGAGCCGTCCTCCCCCTTGCGGCGCCGCGGCTGCCAGGGGCGGTCCGGCGTGCCCTCGGGCGGTGGGGCGAAGGGGTTGTCCTCCTGCGCCGAGCCGCCGCGGCCCCCCGCGTCGCCGTTCTGGCCGCCCGAGGGCGCGTCGGGCGGTGAAGCGGGGCGCTCACGCAGCAGCACGCCGCTGTGCTCCCCTCCCTGCACCGAATGCTGGGGGAGCGTGAGGAGTCGCAGGCTGCGGTCCGGCATCAAGTGAGCGTCTTCCCCTTGTGAAAGCGGCTGGATACGACCGTGTACCACCGTGGACACGGCTGCCCGTGGCAGTCGGCCCCGGCTGTCTCGCGTTTGAGCTGTCACTGCGTGAACGCACCGCACACTGACCGCGTTCCCGAGCCCGCTCCCGGCAGACGGTACCTTCCGGCCGTGCCCCCGTCCCATGGGGGCTGCCCGGTGTGCCGGTATCGTTGCTGACGGTCGGCTGCTTCGTAGACTTCCCCGTATCGCGGGGCGCGATGCATTCGTATGAACGTACAAACGGTGACACCGTGAGTATCCATGCCGCCGCCCACGAAGGAACGCACCCCCGAGAAAGGGCCCCCACCGTGGCCGCCAAGCCCGTGGCCAAGCGCCTCGTCGTGCTGGTCTCCGGATCCGGCACCAACCTCCAGGCGCTGCTCGACGAGATCGCCGCCGTCGGTCCCGAGGCGTACGGCGCCGAGATCGTGGCCGTGGGCGCCGACCGCGAGAACATCGAGGGGCTCACGCGCGCCGAGCGCGCCGGGCTGCCGACCTTCGTGCGGAAGGTCAAGGACTACGGCAGCCGCGAGGAGTGGGACATGGCCCTCGCCGAGGCCGTCTCCGCCCACGAGCCGGACCTCGTCGTCTCCGCCGGGTTCATGAAGATCGTGGGCAAGGAGTTCCTCGCGCGCTTCGGCGGCCGGTTCGTGAACACCCACCCGGCCCTGCTGCCCAGTTTTCCCGGCGCCCACGGCGTCCGTGACGCTCTCGCGTACGGAGCCAAGGTCACGGGCTGCACCGTCCACTTCGTCGACGACGGCGTCGACACCGGGCCGATCATCGCTCAGGGCGTGGTCGAGATCCGGGACGAGGACGACGAGAGCGCTCTGCACGAGCGCATCAAGGAAGTCGAGCGAAGGCTGCTCGTCGAGGTCGTGGGGCGGCTCGCCCGCAACGGCTATCGCATTGAGGGACGAAAGGTAGTTATCCAGTGACCGCCGAGAGCAACAAGCGGGCCATTCGACGGGCGCTCGTCAGCGTCTACGACAAGACCGGTCTGGAAGACCTCGCGCGCGGCCTGCACGAGGCGGGCGTCGAACTCGTCTCCACCGGCTCCACGGCCGCGAGGATCGCCGCGGCCGGTGTCCCCGTCACCAAGGTCGAGGAGCTCACCGGCTTCCCCGAGTGCCTGGACGGCCGCGTCAAGACGCTCCACCCGCGCGTGCACGCCGGCATCCTCGCCGACCTGCGGCTGGAGGACCACCGGCGGCAGCTGGCCGAGCTGGGTGTCGAGCCGTTCGACCTCGTCGTCGTCAACCTCTACCCGTTCCGCGAGACCGTCGCGTCCGGGGCCACCCCCGACGAGTGCGTCGAGCAGATCGACATCGGCGGCCCGTCCATGGTGCGTGCCGCCGCCAAGAACCACCCCTCCGTGGCGGTCGTGACCAGCCCGTCCCGCTACCCCGACGTCCTCGCGGCCGTCCGCGACGGCGGCTTCGACCTCGCCGCCCGCAAGCGGCTCGCGGCCGAGGCGTTCCAGCACACGGCCGCCTACGACGTGGCCGTCGCGAGCTGGTTCGCCTCCTCCTACGCCCCCGTGGACGACTCGCGGTTCCCCGACTTCCTCGGCGCCACCTGGGAGCGCGAGAGCACCCTCCGCTACGGCGAGAACCCGCACCAGCCGGCCGCCCTCTACGTCGACGGCAGCGGCGGCGGCCTCGCCAAGGCCGAGCAGCTGCACGGCAAGGAGATGTCGTACAACAACTACACGGACACGGACGCCGCCCGCCGTGCCGCGTACGACCACGCCGAGCCCTGCGTCGCGATCATCAAGCACGCCAACCCCTGCGGTATCGCGATCGGCGCGGACGTCGCCGAGGCGCACCGCAAGGCGCACGCCTGCGACCCGCTGTCGGCGTTCGGCGGCGTGATCGCCGTCAACCGCCCGGTGTCCAAGGAGATGGCCGAGCAGGTCGCCGAGATCTTCACCGAGGTCATCGTGGCGCCCGACTACGAGGACGGCGCCCTGGAGGCCCTCACCAAGAAGAAGAACATCCGGGTGCTGCGCTGCCCCGAGGGCCCCGGCAACCCCGTCGAGGTCAAGCCCGTCGACGGCGGCGTCCTCCTCCAGGTCACCGACCGCCTCCAGGCAGACGGCGACGACCCCGCCAACTGGACCCTCGCCACGGGCGAGGCGCTCGGCACCGAGGAGCTCGCGGAACTGGCCTTCGCCTGGAAGGCCTGCCGGGCCGTGAAGTCCAACGCCATCCTGCTCGCCAAGGACGGCGCCTCGGTCGGCGTCGGCATGGGCCAGGTCAACCGCGTCGACTCCGCGAAGCTCGCGGTGGAGCGCGCCGGCGCCGAGCGCGCCCAGGGCTCGTACGCCGCCTCGGACGCCTTCTTCCCCTTCCCGGACGGCCTGGAGATCCTCACCGAGGCCGGCGTCAAGGCCGTGGTCCAGCCCGGCGGCTCGGTCCGCGACGAGCTGGTGGTCGAGGCCGCGAAGAAGGCGGGCGTGACGATGTACTTCACGGGCACGCGGCACTTCTTCCACTGAGCTCGCCGATCTCGCCGATCTCGCCGATCTCGTTGAGCTTGTTGAGCTCGTTTGATTCCGCTGTTCCGCTGACGGAACGACACCCTGGCGGCGCTACGTCGAACTGCGCAGCGCCGCCCAGGTGTTGGGACCCACCTGACCGTCCACTTCGAGTCCCCCGGCGCTCTGGAACTGCTTGACCGCGGACTAGGTGTCCCTGCCGAACTCGCCGTCCACGCCCGCGCCGCCGACGCTGTAGCCGCGCTTGGTGAGCGTGCACTGCACCCGGACGACGCGCCGGCCCTTGTCGCCGTAGTCGGTGAGCTCGGTGCCGGAGTAGTACGTGCACTGGGAGATCCAGGGCGGGGTGGCCGGGGTGGTGGCGGTCTTGGTGGGCGTGGCGGTCGGTGTGCTGTCGCCACTGTTGCCGCCGCTTTCGTCGCCGTCGGACGGGGCGGAGGCTTCGTCGGCGGGAGTCGCCTGCGTTCCGCCCGCTCCGCCGGCGGAGGCGCCCGGGCTCTTCGACGCCTCCGCCTTCTCCGTATCCGGCGTGGCCTTGTCCCTCCTCTTCTTCTCCTCCTTGTCACCGGAGGGCGAGGCGGAGGAACGGGGGAGGGAAGAGACCTGCGCGTCGCCGGCCGCGGCGCTGCCTGCTGCTGCTTCTACGGTGCCGAGTTGCGCTTCCGGAGGGAGCAAGCGGGGCTGACGCTGGAGCAGTTGGTCGAGGGGAGCTTCCGGGGGATCTCGTTCCTCAGCCAGATCGAGCGTGGCGAGCGGGGAATGCCGATGGACTTCGCCAAGCACGCGGACGAGCGGCTGGGGACGGACGGGTTTTTCCAACGGCGCTGTGAAGACGCGGCCAGAGCGCGGCGGGTGGGGCACGCGTGGTACTCCGCGGACGTCCCTGACATGGAGAAGCGGGCGCAGACGCTGGAGGAGTGGGCACCCAATTCTGTCCCGGGACTGCTGCAGACCGGACCGTACTTTCGTGGACTGATCCAGCACGTGGACCCGGAGGTGCCACCGGAGGTGGTCGAGAAGCGCATCGGTGCACGGTTGGCGCGTGCGGAGCTGTGGAATCAGGAGGAGCGGCCCAGCTACTGGGGGATCCTTCGCGAGTCGGTCATCCGTAGGACGCCACTTCCCCCAGAGGTGATGGCCGAGCAGCTGGAGCACATCCTCGACATCAGTCGTTCCACGCGGAGTGTTGTTCAGATCGTCCCGGAAACGACCCCGTGGCACCCGCTCGCGTTTGGCATGGCCAAGATCATGACCTTCGCCGACGCTCCGCCGCTGGTGTACACCGAGGGCGATTTCACCGGTCAGATCGTCGACTATCCGGCCCGGGTGAAGGAGTACCGTCGTAGATACGATCTGCTCAGGGCCGTCGCACTGTCACCCGAGGCGTCCCTGGCCTTGATGGACGACGTGGCGAGGACCTACAGAAATGAAGCGCAGCAAGGGGACTGAGCTGGACTCTGTGGCTTGGCGGAAGAGCAGCTACAGCAACGCCGATGGCGGTGAGTGCGTCGAGATCGCCCACAACCTCCCCGGCATCACCCCCGTCCGCGACTCCAAGAACCCCAACGGCCCCGCCCTCGTGTTCCCCGCTCACGCCTGGGGCGTATTCGTCGGGGCACTCAAGGACGGGGCCGCCCTGGACATCAGCGACAGCTGAGGGACCTGTACGCGGCGCTCCTCCAGGCGCCGTCGGCGTAGAAGCCGTACCGGCCCTTGTCGTTGCGCTTCACGGTGAACTCGTGTGCGCCGCCCTGGTACTTGAGCGTCAGCTCCCTACCGCTGGCGGTGCTGCCGGAGACGTACTTCAGCCTGCCGGGTTTGCCGGCGGTGTTGAACGTCTTCGGGTCGGCCTTGCCCGTCGTGGTGATGTTCCAGCGGGACTGGAGCTTCTTGGTGGCGACGCGCGTCTCCGACGAGAAGTTGCCGCTGATCCTCGACTCCTTCAGCAGGCCCTCGGCCCACAGGATCTTCTGCCACAGACAGGCGGCGTTGGACCGCGAATAGGCGCTGGTGGACACCGGGCCCTCGTCCCCCCAGTCGTTGTTGAAACTGCCGCCACCGCTGACGTAACCGTCGGAGACGGCCGCCGACGCCGGTGAGGCGCCCAGGGCCGGCGTGGCGCCGACAGCCGCGCTCATGACGGCAGCGGTCAGGGCCGAGGCCAGGCGGGGCCGATGCGTATGGGTGGCCATGTGGTTCTTCCCCCGTCGGACGCTCAGGTCTTCCGCATCCAGACCTCGTAGCCGGTGGCCGTCCAGTGGGTGCTGTCACCGGGCGCCTTGGAGAAGTCGTCCCTGTCGCCCTGGGGGCAGGCCTCGGGCGAGTAGTCGGTGTCCCTCTTTCCGTTGCTGCCGTACCAGTCGATGACGACCTGGGCGCAGTACCCGTCGTCGTCAAGGTCCTTGACCCAGCCCGAGGCGGACGTGGTGGTGATGGTCCCGGCCGACTGGCCCCAGGTCGTGGACCTGCTCCACGTGCCCTGGGCGGTGAAGTCGCCGCTGGCGGCCACACGGACCCAGCCCTCACCCGGAGCCGCCTGAGGCGTCGAAGGGGCGGCGAGGGCGGGGGCGGCCGAGCCGGCGAGGAGAAGCGCCGAGGTGATGGCTCCCAGGGCGGTCTTGCGTATCGAGGTCATGCGGTTCACTCCTTGGCTTCGATTCCGTCTTCCGTCGTGCTTGCCTCCTGACTGTGACGGCAACGGAATACGGCCGGAACCTAAAAGGTTTCAGGGTCGCCCCCGGACCGCCGACTCCCTCCCCCCGGCGAGCCGGCGCCCCGGCACGGTGATAGGCAGATTCCCGCCAATCCCTTGAGGGCGAAGCCGGGGGAGGGGGAAGGGGGACCGCTAGCAGTTCTTGCTGGTGACGTCCGGCCAGGTGCGGCCCGTGCCCGTGTACTCCGTGCCGTTGAAGTGCACCGGCCTGCGGTCGGCCTCCGTGGGGATGGCGGTGAGCTTGTAGCGCTGTTCGTAGTGCAGGTGTGCCCAGTTGCCGCTGTTGCTGCCGGTCGCGCCGATGCTGCCGATCCTGGTCTTCGCGGTGACCACGTCGCCCACCTGGACGTACGTGTCGTACTTTTCCTTGAGGTGGTAGTACGCCGTGTACCAGCCGGCACCGTGGTTGATGACGATGACGTTGCCGGCGCCACTGTCCCAGAAGGTGCGGGCCACCGTGCCCAGGTAGCCGGGGTACACCGCCTTGCCCGATGACCCCGTGTTGTTCTTCACCACGATGTCCACCGCCGGGCTGTGGCCGCTGTCGTAGGTGTTGATCTGCCAGTGCGTGTCGCAGGCGAACGGCATCTGGAACCTGGGCTTGGTCAGGTCCGCGACCGCGTCGGTCACCTGGTCCGTGACCGGAGCCGCCGTGGCCGTGGTGGTGGCGGTGAGCTGGAAGCCGAGTGCGAGCGCGAGGGCGCCGGCCGCGAGGGCCACGGGCGTCTCGCGGCGTCGGGTCAGGGCAGTCGTCTTCAGCGTCTTCATGTGTGTCTCCCCGTTCTCGTTCTTCTGTCGTCGTTCTTCGCGGTGGTGGGGCGGGCCGGCGCGACGGCCGGCGGCTCAGCAGGACTTCACCCACTCGTGCGAGCGGATCACCAGGCCGCCCGGATCGGGGAAGTTGATCTTCTGGAGCTCCTGGAGGCAGCCGAACGGCTCCTCCCAGTCGGCCTTGCGGAAGAGCTGGACGTCGTGGTGCGGGTCCCCGGTGTAGCCGTTGTTGAAGGCTGACCTCGGCCTGACTGTCTTCGCCCAGTCGCAGACGATGACGCCGCCGATCCAGTCGTGGTCGCGCTCGTACCAGGCGCACATCTCGCCCTGTCCGTCCGGCTTGGTGAAGAAGCAGACGTCTCCCTGGTCGCAGCGTGCGTACCCCTGGGGCGCGGGCTCGCGCAGGGCGAGGAGGCCGGCGGTGGCCAGCGACACCACCGCGACCGCCGCGAGGGAGATGAGGACGGCCGGATGCGGGCCGCGCCTCGGCTTCAGCCGGGGCAGTCGCGGGGAGCGTGCCGCTCCGGCGGCGGCCTCGACCCGGCGCAGCAGGGCCTGCGCGGTGTGCGGGGCCCGGTCGGCGTGGGTGGGGGCGAGGCAGTCGGCGACGATCTGCCGCCAGACGTCCGGGAGTTCGGGCGACAGGCGCAGCTCGTCGCGGCCCTTGGCGTAGCCCTGGACCGCTTCCCGGCGGGCTGTCGGGTTCGTCCCGGGGAACGGCAGGCTGCCGGTCAGCACCAGATGGGCGATGATGCCGAAGGCCCAGATGTCGGCGGTGGGACGGGTTTGATGGCCACGCTCGCCGACCTCGGCCCACAGCAGCTCGGGCGGGGTGTAGTCGGAGGTCGTGAACGCGGGGGAGTAGGCGTGGGTGCCGTCCAGCTCGGCGGCCAGGTTGAAGTCCGCGAGCCGGACCGAACCGTCCGCCATCAGCAGCACGTTGGCGGGCTTGAGGTCGCCGTGCACCCAGCCCGCGTGGTGGAGGTGGGCCACTCCCTCGCAGATCTGGGCGACCAGGGAGGGTCCGCCCGGGATGGCGACGGCATGGCCGGCGGACGCGCCCCTGCGGCCCCGCAGCCGGGCCGACAACTGGTCGAGCAACTGGTCGAGGGAGCCCTCGGCGCGTTCCAGTACGAGGACCGTGGCACCGTCGAGGCCGGGGCGGGCGGAGTCGTCCACGGTCAGGGCCTCGTACATCCGGATCAGGCGCGGACGCTGCAGCCGCCGCAGTAACTCGGTCTCGCGCTCCGCGAGTTCCCGCAAGTGGTGCAGTTGGCGTGGCGTTTGGGTGCCTGTGGGCAGGAACTTCAGTGCGACCTCGGACGGCATGCCCTCGGCGGGCTCGGCGCGCTGGGCGGCGTACACACTGCCGAAGCCCCCGGACGCGATGGGTTCGCGCACCTCCCAGGCGCCGACGCGGTAACCCCGCGGGACCTCCACGGCGTGGGCCGACGATTCGCCGCTCATCGGACGAGGCTCCTGTCCCCGTTCAGCAGGGCCAGGTCCTCCTCGCGTACGAGGTCGAAGCGCAGGGCCAGGGATACCAGGCGCTCCTTCTTGCCGTTGAGACGGGGGCCGCCGCCCGGCGTCGAGTCCGGAGCGGGTTTGAGGCGCAGCTTGACCGCCAGGTAGTCGATGTTCCACGCCACCGACGCGCGGGAGACCGACGGCCACAGTGGGCGCAGCCGCTCGACCAGTTCCTCGGCGGTGGGCAGCGGGGCGTGCGGCTCGCCGCGCAGGCGCCCGGCGCACAGGGCGACCAGGACCTGGAAGTACCGCTTGCCGCGGTCGAGTGGGAAGGCGCACGTCGTGGCCGCCCCGTCCCGCGGGCCGGGGCGGTCCAGGAAGTCGTGGCGCGGGGCCCAGACATCGAAGCTCAGCAGGTCGCTGCCGGCGGGCAGGACCACGCGGGCGAACTCGAACGGCACCGGGGCGTCGAGCCGGCCCGGCGCGACCTTGATGTGCTCACCGGCGCCCTCCGGGTTCTCGACCACGTACGTCTGAGCGCTGCTCAGGTTGCTGAGCCGCCAGTAGGCGCCCACTGCGGTGATCTCTCCGGCCGTACGGGAGACGCCCTCGTGGGCGATGGTCAGGTGCGGTCCGTGCGGTGGTGCCACTCGGCCGAACGGCAAGGAGTCGCCCGGTTCCAGGTGAAGGTGATCGTCCGGGCACGCGCTGTGCATGGGCACGACGATGATGCTGTGCATGACTGCTTCCTCCCCCGACAGAAACTGGGGTCAGGGTAGGAAGGGAAGGCGCGAGCATCCCAAGAGCATGTAAAACGGCGTGTCGTGTGCAAAATGTGCGAGGTTATGCGATAAGGGCGAGCGGCCTCCGGCCCTCCCCCGAGGGAGCCGGAGGCCGCGACCACGCACCCGGCGCCGGTCAGCAGGTGCGCAGTCCCGGGACGGCCCCGTAGTTCACGCCCCCGGAGACCTTGTTGGCCGGGAACCAGCCCCAGCCGCCGTTGCTGACGTTCGTGTCGGCCTGGGTCCACAGCCACCAGTCGTTGCGGGCGTCGCCGACCGGCGGGTTCTCCTGGCCGGGGAACTTCTTCTGGCAGACGAACCAGTTGTCGCCCGCGTTGAGCCAGCCCGCGACGGCGCCGTTGAACATCACGTTGCCGCCCTGGTAGTTGTGGCAGTAGCGGGAGTTGTTCGGCCCGCTGCCCCAGCAGCCGTCGGGTGCCGCGGAGGCTGCCGTCGGAGTCAGGGCGACGGCGCCCGTGGCGAGTACGGCCGCCGAGCCGAGCGTGGCGAGCATGCGCTTCATGGTCGGTGTCCTTCCGGTTGTGCCACCCCCGTTGGTGGACACGGACCACGATGGCCCCGGCCCGCGACGGGCGGTACCTCGTACCTCTCAGGGTCACTTCTTCCCGGGCGGCGTGTACTCCTTGAGCCAGTGGGCGACGCGGTCGGCGTAGTCGCGGTACTTCGGGGGAACGCCGCCCGCGCCGTTCACGACCTTGGTCGAAGTGCGGTAGGCGGTCGCGAGCAGCACCCGGCGGTCGCCGGACAGACCGGTCCGGTCGAGGCGCGGTTCCATGAAGCACAGGTAGCGGCCCACGGCCGGGATGGACTCGGCGGGGGACAGGGGCGGCCTGGGGGTCTCGCGTGCGGGGACGCCGTCGGCGCGGATCCACCAGCGCAGCAGGCTCGGCGTCCAGCGGGCGATGCCGTACTCGCCCTCACGCCCTGCGTCCGGGTCGGACAGGTCGGGGTCGAAGCCGCTCTCCGCCTTCAGCAGGGCGGCGATCAGGGCGGGGGTGACCTCCGGCTGGACGCAGTCGTGGGCGGAGTCGACGATCAGGCGGCGGTAGGCCACCGGGACCCCCTTGTCCGTACGGAGTTCGGAGGCGCCGTAGGTCGCGGCCGTGACCTTCGGGCCGGCGCCGCCGGGCGCCCCGCCCGCTTCCGGCCCGCCGTCCGCCCAGGTGCCGACGCCGTAGCCGAGGGCGGAGACGGCCACCACGGCGGTCGCGGCGGCCAGCATCGCCGTACCGCTCGGGCGGCGGCGGGGCAGCAGCGCCCGGGGCAGGCGGGGGGAGCGGCCGGTGCCGGCCGCGGCCTCGACCCGGCGCAGCAGGTCCTGGGTGCCGATCCGGTCGGCGTGCGTACGGGTCAGGCAGTCCCGCACGATCTCCCGCCAGACGTCCGGGAGTTCGGGGGAGAGCCGCAGCTCGTCGGTGCCGCGGGCATAGGCGGCGGCCGCGTCGCGACGGGCCGTCGCAGTGGCGCCGGGCAGGGGGAAGGAGTCGGTCAGGAGCAGGTGGGCCAGAACACCGAAGGCCCAGACGTCCGCCGAGGGACGGATACGGCGGCCCCGCTCGCCGATCTCCGACCAGAGCAGCTCCGGGGGCGTGTAGTCGGGCGTCGAGAAGGCGGGCGTGTAGGCGTGGGTGCCCTCCAGCTCGGCCGCCATGTTGAAGTCGGCGAGCCGTGCCGAGCCGTCCCGCATCAGCAGCACGTTGGCCGGTTTCAGATCTCCGTGCACCCAGCCGGCGTGGTGCAGTTGCGCCAGCCCCTCGCAGATCTGCGCGAGCAGTGCGGGGCCGGCGGCCGGACGCGGCTCGGCCGTGAGCAGCGCCGACAGGGAGCCCTCCGCCTTCTCCAGTACGAGGACGGTGGCGCCGTCGAGGGCGGGGCGGGCCGGGTCGTCGACGGTGAGGGTGCCGTACATCCGGATCAGCCGGGGCTGCCGGAGCCGACGGTGCAACTCGACCTCGCGGTCCACGAGTTCGCGCAGGTGGGTGAGTTGGCGGGGGGTGCCGGTGCCGGTGGGCAGGAACTTCAGCGCCACCGTCCTCGGGAGCGCCTCGGCGAGGTCCTCGTCGGCGGCGACACGCCTCGCCTCGTACACGCTCCCGAACGCCCCGGTGGCGATGGGCTCCCGCACCTCCCAGACGCCCACCCGGTACCCCTTGGGCACCGGCACGGCGTACGGCTCGGTCACCGGTCCGCCCGGCCGGACGCGCGGGCGGGCGAAGTCGTCCGCAGGGGCTCCCTCAGCACGACGAGGTCGTCCTCGCGCACCAGATCGAACCGGAGCGCCAGCGAGACCAGCGACTCCTTCTTGCCGTTCAGACGCGGACCCGTGTCCGCCGTGTCCGGGCCGGGCTTGAGCCGCAGCTTCACGGCGAGGTAGTCGATGTTCCACTGGACCGAGGTGCGGGACGCGGCGGGCCAGTTGGGGCGCAGGCGGTCCACCACCTGGTCGACCGTGGGCAGCGGCGCGTGCGGTTCGCCGCGCAGGCGGGGTTCGCACAGGGCGGCCAGGACCGCGAAGTAGCGCTTGGTGCGGTCGACCGAGAAGGCGGGGGCGGTGGTCGCGCCGTCCAGACCGCCCTCGGAGCCGATGTAGTCGTGGCGCGGCGCCCACACCTCGATCGGCAGCAGATCACCGGCAGCCGGCAGCACGATCCGCGAGAACTCGAAGGGGATCGGTGCGTCGAGGCGCCCCGGCCCGACCTTGATGTGCTCGCCGGCGCCCTCCGGGTTCTCCACGACGTAGGTCTGTTCGCGGCTGAGGTTGCTCAGTATCCAGAACGCGCCGTGCGCGGTGATCTCCCCGGCCCTGCGCGAGACCCCGTCGTGCGCGATCGTGAGGTCGTTGCCGGAAGCGGAGCGCCCGAAGCCGAGCCGCTCGCCGGGCGCCAGCCGGATCTGGGTGCGGTGGTTGTCGTCCTCCGTGGTCGGCGGAGGTACCACGATGATGCTGTACAAGGTGCGTCTCCCCGTGCCTGACGGCTATGCCGTCAGAGTAGGGCGACGCAGCGGGGCCGTGTCCCCCTCGAACGGGTGAGACACGGCCCCGGCGGCTGTTTGGCGCGAACTGCGCCCCCGCGCAAGGGTTTCGGAGGGCCCGGCGAGGAGCCCTGGGCGGCCTCAGAAACGCGGGCGCTTGAACCACTCGGCGCTGGCGCGCTTCGCGGAGAAGACGATCAGCAGGATCGCGGCGATGATGATGAGCAGTCCGAGCCCGTAGGCGGCGAGCATGAATATGCCTGTGATGACGGCGAACGAGCCGTAGACGATGGAGCACACGCGGACGGCGTTGCCGCCCTTGGCGTACTGCAGCAGCAGCACGACGCCGAGGATCGCGAACACCGTGGCGAGCCCGACCAGGAAGACGACGAAGCCCTTGCCCACGTCGGCGATACGTTCCGCCTCCGTGTCACCGCTGATGCCCGCGTCAGCCATCTCCTGGTCCCACCGGGAGAGAACCCAGATGTACCCACCCGCGACGATCACGTGGGCGAGCGCGACCAGGCCCAGCATGATCCGGGCGGCCTTGGCGCTGCCGGGCATCTCGACCGGACCGGCCGGCGGGTGGCCACCGTAGGGCTGCACCGGCGGAGCGGACGGGTAGGCGCCGTACGGCTGCTGCGGCGGGACCGAGGGCGGGCCCTGCTGCGGATAGCCGTAGCCGGGCTGCGGGGGCTGCTGCGGTGGATTCCCGTAGGGGTTGTTCGAGTCGCCGAAACTCATCGTGGTCTTTCCTCCGTTCACGTTCTTGCGTGGGGACGCGTGACACGGTTCGGAGGAAGGCTGTGCGTCTGCGGTTCGTCCCCCCGGTGCTGCCCGCGGCACTGCGGAACTCATCGTTCTTCAGGGCCTCGTGGTTGTCCAGCGGCATTTCGTCCGCGGGCGGAGCGGATCCGGCGTAAAAGACGAACCGGGCTGTCTCCCTCCTTTCGACAGGAGGGAGACAGCCCGGCCGGGGTGCGTCCCGGTGATGCCCGCGGGCACCGTCAGTTCTGCACGACCATGGTGCTCGCGGCCTTGTCGTGCCATCCCTGCTGGCGACCCGACTTGTCCCAGAACGGGGACAGGTAGACGAGGAGCTGGCCGATACCGCAGGCCAGGCTGCCCACGATCGGGATGATCCAGCGGATGAACGAGGAGCCCAGGCCGGGCTTCTGGCCGGTGTCGACCTTCACGACCCGCAGGCCGACGGCCATCTTGCCGAGAGTGGCACCCACCAGACCGACCATCAGCCACTCGTACAGCAGGCCGATGAGCGCGAGGACACCGACCACGGCGCCGATCGAGGCCACGATGTTGGTGCTGGCGTCGTTGATGCAGGTGTTGTAGTCGGCGGCATACGGGTCGCAGTCCTGCGCCGCGCTGAAGGAACCGGCGACACCGATGGCGGCGAGGACGAAGTAGATGATGCCGAAGGCCACGCCGTCGATCAGCCGGGCACCGAAGCGGCGGCCCATGGAGGCGACACGGGGCGTGCCCGGACCACCGGGGTAACCCGGCTGCTGCGGGTAGCCGTAACCCTGCGGCGGCACGCCCTGCGGCGCCTGCGGGTAGCCGTAACCCGGCTGCTGCGGGTAACCGGGCTGCCCCTGCTGGGGGTACCCGTAGCCCTGCTGCGGGTTCTGTGGCTGACCGTAAGGTTGGTTGGGCGAGCCGAAACTCATGGCCGGAATCCTCCGTTGCAAATGCGGGGACGGTGCGGCATTACACGGAGGAACGTCATAGTTTGAGCGGTTTGCCCCCCGAGTGCGATCCGCGAAACTGCGCCGCTCATCGTTCTAGGTACGGTGCGATTTTGTCCAGTCTGCGGCGGAAGCTGTTGTGCAGATGCAATCTTCGGATTCCCGCCGCGTGCGATACGAACCACTGTCCGGGCCCGATTGGAACCGGGTGGGCGTCATCCGGGAGGATGGGACCATGACCGCCCAGATTCTCGATGGCAAGGCCACCGCAGCCGCGATCAAGTCCGATCTGACCGCCCGCGTGGCGGCGCTGAAGGAGAAGGGCGTCACGCCCGGCCTCGGCACGATCCTGGTCGGGGACGACCCCGGCAGCCAGAAGTACGTCGCGGGCAAGCACCGCGACTGCGCCCAGGTGGGCATCGCCTCCATCCAGCGCGAACTGCCGGCCACCGCGACCCAGGAGGAGATCGAGGCAGCCGTCCGTGAGCTGAACGAGGACCCCGCCTGCACCGGTTACATCGTCCAGCTGCCGCTGCCCAAGGGCATCGACGAGAACCGCATCCTCGAACTGATGGACCCGGACAAGGACGCGGACGGCCTGCACCCGATGAACCTCGGCCGCCTGGTCCTGAACGAGCCCGCCCCGCTGCCCTGCACCCCCAACGGCGTGCTGACCCTGCTGCGCCGGTACGGCGTCGAGATCAAGGGCGCCGAGGTCGTGGTCGTCGGCCGCGGTGTGACCATCGGCCGCCCGATGCCGCTGCTGCTGACCCGGCGCAGCGAGAACGCGACGGTGACCCAGTGCCACACCGGCACCCGTGACCTGTCCGCCCACCTCAAGCGCGCGGACATCATCGTCGCCGCCGCCGGATCGGCCCACCTGATCCGCCCGGAGGACGTGAAGCCGGGCGCCGCCGTCCTCGACGTCGGGGTCTCGCGCAGCGCCGAGGGCAAGATCGTCGGTGACGTCCACCCCGGTGTCGCGGAGGTGGCCGGCTGGATCTCCCCGAACCCCGGCGGCGTGGGCCCGATGACCCGGGCGCAGCTGCTGGTCAACGTGGTCGAGGCGGCGGAGCGCGGTGTCGGCTGAGGGGCGCGCCGACAGCGCGGAGGAGATCGAGGTCCGGGATCCGGTGAGCGCGCCGGACGCGGACGGTGTGCCCCGCCGGGTCACCCGCCGCTTCCCGCTGTTCACCCGGGACACGGCACGCCCCGAGGGCGGTGGCCGCGCCGCGCCGAGTGACGCGCCGGCGCCTGCCCGGCAGTGGCCCGTCCTCCTGGTCCTCGGCCTGGTCGGGGTCGGACTGATGATCACCGCGCTCGACGTCTTCCGGGCCGGCACGCTGGTGATCGGCGCCGCCCTGCTGACCGGCGCGGTGCTGCGCTGGCTGCTGCCGAGCGTCGGCATGCTCGCCGTGCGCTCGCGCTTCACGGACATCGTGACGTACGGCGTGCTGGGCCTGGTGATCGTGCTGCTGGCGTTGATGGCGCAGCCGGACCCGCTGCTGAAGGTCCCGTTCCTCAAGGACGCGCTGCACTTCACGGTCGAGAACTGAAGCACCCGCCCGCGACGGCGGCCCGTTCTCCCCTCCGGGCGAGGACGGGCCGCCGTCGGCGCTTCCACCGCCGGGCCGCCGGGAACCAAGGCGCCGCTCCGTGTCGTCACCCGATCGGGTCTGGTTCGGAGGTGAGTGATGAGTGCCTGGCAGCCGCTGCCCGACGGTCTGCCGCCCGAGGTGCGGCATTTCGTGGAGCAGTTGCGGCAGCTCAAGGACCGTACGGGACTGAGTCTGGTCGCGCTGGGCGCGCGTACCGCGTACAGCAAGTCCTCCTGGCAGCGCTACCTCAACGCCACGCAGCCCCCGCCCCGTCAGGCGGTCGCCGCGCTGTGCCGGGTGGCGGGGGTCGAGAGGGTCGAGGCGGAACGCTTCGGGGTGCGGTGGGAACTGGCGGTGCGGGCGTGGCCGAAGGCGGCGACGGTGCCGGCGAAGCCGGAGGGCGACCGGCACGACCGAGGGGACCGGCAGGACCGGTACGACCGAGGGGACCGGCAGGAGCGGCAGGACCGGCAGGACCGGGGTGAACAGCCCGAGCGTCCGCAGCAGCGCCCGGGGCACGAGCAGTACGAGGGGACCGAGGGGACCGAGAGGTACGAGGAGTACGAGGAGTACGAGGAGTACGAGGAGTACGAGGACGAGCCCACGCTTCCCTGGTGGGACGCGCCGCCGCAGGAGCCGCGGCCGCCGTCCCGGCGGTTGCTGGTAGTGGCTCTCGCGCTCGTCGTCGCTCTGGTGCTGACGGCGGCGATCGGGGTCCTGGCACTGGGCTGAGCCCGGTGAGGCAGTCGTGTCTGACTTACCCGGATGCGTCACAAGTGACGCGAGCGATCATTTATGTGCGTTCCGTGTGTCGATGTGTTGACAAATTCGCGCATCTGCGAGGAAGTCGTTCGACAAGCGGGCTAGCGTGGTCGTTCGGGACGGTCCGGGGCGTCCCGCGTTTCCGCAAGGGCTTACTGCCAGGGCTGCGTCGGCCGGCCGGGGGTGCCGGTGGAACACTGGACGCGGTCGACCGGGGGTGCAACGGTGCATGCCCACGATCCCAATGCTCCCGTGCGCCCCCACCCCGGGAACTGAGATCCTTGCTCGGCGCATCCCTGTGGGTAGCCACATCGGGGACTCGGCAGAGGGCGCCACGCGCGGGGGGAACGCGAGAAACACCAGCACGAACCGGGGGGAAGAGGGGGGAAGCAATGCCTCGTTGGAAGGACTTGCCGGATGAACTCGATCCGCAGGTCAGGGAGTTCGCGAGCCAGCTGCGGCGGCTCGTGGACCGCAGTGGTCTGAGCATCGCGGCGGTGTCCGACCGCACCGGATACAGCAAGACGTCCTGGGAGCGGTATCTGAACGGGCGGCTGCTCGCGCCCAAGGGCGCGATCGTGGCGCTCGCCGAGGTCACGGGCACCAACCCCATCCATCTGACGACGATGTGGGAGCTCGCCGAGCGGGCGTGGAGCCGTTCGGAGATGCGCCACGACATGACCATGGAGGCGATCCGGATCTCCCAGGCGCGCGCCGCGCTGAGCGAGTTCGGGGCGCCCCCGGCGAACGCCAAGGGGAACGCGAAGGCGGGCAAGGCCGTCCGCAAGGGCGGCAGCGCCACGGCGACCCCTGGGGTGGCGGGCCCGGCGGGTGTGGCTCCGACGGTGCCGCCCTCGGTGCCGGTGCAGCCGACGGCGCCGGAGGTGCGTGACTCGTCGGTACGGGGGTCCGCGGGGGGTGACGTCCGGGAGGACGGCTCCTCCGAGGGCAACTCGTGGGGCCTCGCGGGGTATCGGGGGCCGTCGCCGACGGGTGGCCGTACGGCGACGCCGTACGGAGCACCGGGGACGGCCGGGACGCCCGGCGGCGCGGGGACGCCCGTGCCGGGGACGCCGAGTCCGTACGGTGAGCCTCCACGGGGGCGTCGTGCGGGGCGTGGGGCGTCCGGCGGCGGTGGCAAGCGGCGGCTGACGATGTTCCTCGCGGGGGTCGTCGGCGTGCTGGTCGTGATCGCGGCGGTGTTCTACTTCCTCGACGGCGGCCGCGGCGACAAGAACGAGCAGGCCGGGAAGTCGCCCTCGCCGTCCGTGACGACCGACCCCGATCTGCCCGCCGGGGTGAAGTGCAGCGGCGACTCCTGCACCGGCAAGGACGCGGAGAGCATGGGCTGCAGCGGTGACCTGGTCACCACGGCCAAGACCGCGACCGTCGGCACGGCCGTGGTCGAGGTCCGCTACAGCGAGGCGTGCGGCGCGGCGTGGGGTCGTATCACGCAGGCCACGCAGGGCGACGAGGTGGTCGTGACGGCCGGCAAGGCGAAGCAGACCGGCTCGATCACCGTCGCAGGTGACACGATCGCCTACACGCCGATGGTGGCGGTGAAGGACGCGGGCGACGCCACGGCCTGCGTGACGCTGGCCGTGGGCCAGGAAGGGTGCACGCAGTAGAACGCGTGCCGACAGGGCCCGGGGGCCGGTCGGTCCCCGGGGTGTGGCATTGAGGGGCGGGGTTTCTCGGGGGCCGGGCGCAGGGGCCCGCCTGGCAAGGCCCGTTGCCGGTTGCTTTGCGGGCGACGGGGGCCGGGCGACGGGCGACCGGGGGCCGGGGGTCGGGGGTCGGGGGAGCAGGCTCCCGGGTGCCGTGGTCTTCGGGCGCGGGCTCTTTCCCAGGCCGGTGTGGTTGAGGCCGGGCGGCTTCGGGCTGGTCCGGGTGGAGGCCGGAGAGCGGTGCGCCGTAAGGGGGATGAGGGGCGCGCGGGCCGGACGAAGAGGGATTTCGGGGCGGTGGTTTCCGGGCGCTGAAAGTTTTCGGGACGGGCAGGAATGAGCGTCGGGAAAGTGGGCACGCGCAACGTACCCCCACGGGAGTCCGGCAATCGGTACCCCCACCCGGCGGCCGCTCCAGTCCCCCCTCTCCCGGACCGGGCGGCCGCCCCCCTTTTGCCGC
The DNA here is from genome assembly GCF_042868655.1 of Streptomyces sp. NPDC007808. Classification (NCBI taxonomy): domain Bacteria; kingdom Bacillati; phylum Actinomycetota; class Actinomycetes; order Kitasatosporales; family Streptomycetaceae; genus Streptomyces; species Streptomyces sp. NPDC007808. Next base: position 119,948 of record NZ_JBIAEQ010000009.1, on the reverse strand, counting down.
AGCGGCGGCCCCTCTGTGGGGTGGGCCACACGGACCCGGCCGTCCGGGATCCCGGATGCGCGATAGCCTGACCGCTGATCTATCTTGACGCCAAGAGATCGATCATCTGTACGTCCCACCCCTCGGGGCGGGGACGCCCACCGCCAGCTGTCATACGGAGAACGCCATGACCCGCACTCCCGTGAACGTCACCGTCACCGGCGCGGCCGGCCAGATCGGTTACGCCCTGCTCTTCCGCATCGCCTCCGGCCAGCTGCTCGGCGCGGACGTGCCGGTCAAGCTTCGGCTCCTTGAGATCACCCCGGCCCTCAAGGCCGCCGAGGGCACCGCCATGGAGCTCGACGACTGCGCGTTCCCGCTCCTGCAGGGCATCGACATCACGGACGATCCGAACGTCGCCTTCGACGGTGCCAACGTCGCGCTGCTCGTGGGCGCCCGTCCCCGCACCAAGGGCATGGAGCGCGGTGACCTCCTGGAGGCCAACGGCGGCATCTTCAAGCCGCAGGGCGCGGCCATCAACGCCCACGCCGCGGACGACATCAAGGTCCTCGTCGTCGGCAACCCGGCCAACACCAACGCGCTCATCGCGCAAGCCGCCGCGCCCGACGTACCGGCCGAGCGGTTCACCGCGATGACCCGCCTCGACCACAACCGCGCCCTGACCCAGCTGGCGAAGAAGACCGGCTCGGCCGTCTCCGACATCAAGCGGCTCACGATCTGGGGCAACCACTCGGCCACCCAGTACCCGGACATCTTCCACGCCACCATCGCCGGCAAGAACGCCGCCGAGGTCGTCAACGACGAGAAGTGGCTGGCCGAGGACTTCATCCCGACCGTCGCCAAGCGCGGCGCCGCGATCATCGAGGCCCGTGGCGCCTCGTCCGCCGCGTCGGCCGCCAACGCCGCCATCGACCACGTGCACACCTGGGTCAACGGCACCGCCGACGGCGACTGGGTCTCCATGGGTATCCCGTCGGACGGGTCCTACGGCGTGCCCGAGGGCCTCATCTCCTCCTTCCCGGTCACCACGAAGGACGGCAAGTACGAGATCGTCCAGGGCCTGGAGATCAACGAGTTCTCCCGCACCCGTATCGACGCCTCCGTCCAGGAGCTCGCGGAGGAGCGCGAGGCGGTCCGCTCCCTCGGCCTCATCTGAGTCACCCAGCACGACGGCCGCAGGCCCCGTTCCGGAGCGTCCCGGGCGGGGCCTGCGGCCGTTCGCGCGCCGGTCGCCGTCCCCGTACTCCTCGCGGACCAGGAAGTACGGATCTCGCCCCCCGCGTGCCTGGACGTACCGTCCCGTCGCCGATGTGACAGGGCCAGGCCCGGCGAATCTTCGGCTGGGTTCGTCGATCCCGTGTACCCGGGCCGGGCGGGGGACCGCCCGGCCGCCTCCGGTGCCCGGTCGAGGCAGGCGAGTCCGCGGTGCGCGCGGCGGCGGCGGAGGTGGTGAGCAGCCGGCCCGGGTCACGGCGCCCCCGGAAACCGGGCCGCACCATGGCGAAGGCGTCGCCGGACAGGGACCCACGTACAGCCGGATCAACTCGTCGACTGCCGCGGACGGTTCCAGGGCCTCGATCGGCACCACCCGGTGGGCCTCCCTGAGGAGGGGCGGCCGCCGCGCACCGATGCCCGGGACGGCCGAGGCCGATGGGCGATCAGGCCGGGGAGGAGTCCGCTGCGCGAGGGATCCGGACCGTTCTGCGAGCGGTCCGCCGGCGCCCGCAGCGCCCGCAGTGCCCGCGGTGCCCGCACCGCCCGCACTGCCCGCACCGCCCGCGGTGCCCGGGTCTCCACCGGCCCGTCCCTCCGTAGCCGCTCGCGCTGTCGGACGGGCCATGATCCCGCCTGCGCGACCTGCGCGCACGGGTTTCCCCGACATTCCCTCACGTCCGCCTCGGATGGCTGACCGTGTCATACGGGGCCGCGACCACGGTGGCACCCCTCGCGATCCGCGAGCGCACCACCGCAGGGCATCGGAGCGACAGCCGTGAAGGTCTCGACGTTTTCCCCTCTCACACCCCCCTCGGGACGCACGGCCCCCTCACCTCCCCACCACCACGTCATCACCGCTGGCACAGCCCAAACCCGAGTTTGCGCCAACTCTCCATCGGCTGGCCGAACTTCGGCGCCGATCCGCCCTGTTGTTCGACTGCCGGGCCTGACCTCACGGTCGACCCCTCGGTCGCGGACGTGGCGCGTGTCACCTGCCATGGATGCGGAGGGGCAGGCTCCGGCGGGGCGGGGTGAGCAGGGGGCGACCAACCTGGCATTCCACAACTACCGGTCGGTACCCCTGGTATGGCGCAATCCGCTCGTCCCGAACGTTCGCCCTGCCACCATCGACACCCATCGAAATTCCAGGCGTCCGGACTGCGGCGGGGGGCTGGCCATGGGGCTGCTCGGAAATGAGCTGGCGTTCGCGCACACGCTGACGCCCCAGGAGCACGAGAGCGTCATGGCTCTCGGCAATCGGAAGAGCTACCCGGCCGACACCCATCTCCTCACCGAGGGTGACCGTTCCAGCCATGTCGTGATCGTGATTCGGGGGTGGGTGACGGTGTCCGTGGCGACGGACCGTGGTGCCACCCGGCTGATACTCGGCCTGCGCGGCCCGGGTGAACTGCTGGGCGAGATGGCCGCGTTGGACCAGCACCCGCGCAGCGCCACCGTGCGCGCGCTGGGCCCCATAGAGGCCCAGGTCATATCCGGGGACGCGTTCCGTCGCTTCCTCGCCCTGCACCCCCGGGTCAGCGGCCTGGTGATACGCCAGCTCACCTCCCGGCTGCGCAGCGCCGACCAGGAGCGGTCCGCGCTCGCCTCGCTCACCGTGCTGCAGCGCCTGGCCGGCCGACTGGTCGAACTGTCGGGAGTCGACCCCTCCGGCCCCTACGCCCCCTCCGGCCCCTACGCTCCCTCCGACGCGGGCCGCCCGAACGGCACCGCCGTCTCCGGCCCCGTGGTCCACCTGGCCCAGGACGAGTTGGCCGCCACGGTAGGAGCCACCCGCGAAGCCGTCGCCAAGGCCCTGCGGCTGCTGCGCACCCAGAACATCGTGCGCACCGGCAACCGGATGGTGGAGATCCTCGACCCCGCGCTCCTCGCCCTGCTCGCGGACGGCCATCAGGAGTAGACGCACGCCTCGCCGTGTGTAAACGGCTACAGACGCCTCTCGTCCCGGGCCCGACCCTGAAGGGGCGGCCCTCCGCGGACCATCGCCGTCGCCCAGCGTCCTGGCCGGCTCCGCGGAGCACTCATCGGCAGGACGAACCATCTCTTCGGCAAGCGAACGGAAGACGCAGGGGGCACGGGTGAACCACGACGCATCAGAACTCACCGAAGCGCACTACGAGTTGGTGATCAGCGTCGACGCCAGACGGTCCGGCGAGTACGACGACGTCGACAAGCCGCGTATGCGCGCCCGGATCTACCGGGTGCTGGAGACGGCCTTCACCCACGCCAAGGTGGCGCGCGAGGCCGTGCACCTGGAGGACCGCGGCGACGGCGTGCTGCTGTCGGTGCCGGGCCGGATCGCGGCGAGCCGGCTGCTCGGTCTGTGGCTGGTCGAGGTGCACGAGAAGCTGCGGGACGAGAACCGCGACCTGGCCGTGCCGCTCGGGCTGCGCATCGGCATGCACGTCGGACCGGTCCGGCACGACGGCCGGGGGATCAGCGGACGCGCCGTCGACCTGGCCTGCCGGCTGGCCGACTCCTCCGTCGCCCGGGATCTCCTCGACGCCGAGAAGGCCGACCTCGTGCTGGTGACCTCAGGGTCCCTGTACGAGGAAGTGGTCAGCGCCGGTGGCAAGTTCATCGAGCCCGCGCACTACGCCCCCGCCCGGCTGCGGCTCAAGGAGGGGGAGGTCACCGCCTGGTTCCACCTGCCGGGACGGCCCGCTCCGGTGATCCGCCAGGCCGTGGCGGGCCCTCCGCCCGCCCTCGACGAGGCCCTCGCCGACGCCCCTGGCGACGGCGACGAGGAAGACGCCGACGTCGTGGACATGCCCGGTGAAGCAGCCCCTGACCTCGGCATTCATCCGAAAGTCAGCCGCGACACGTTCCATAACGAGCACAACGTCTACCACGGCAACGTGCGGATGGGCGGCGGCGCCACCCACCACGGCACCGAGCAGCGAAAGGGCTGAGGCGGGTGAGCGACGACGAGCAGGCGGGCGGCGGCGCCGACGACGCCCCCGAGCAGCCCGGCGCGGCACGGTCGTCCGACGACGACAAGAAGGCCGGTGACGGCAAGCGCGGGGCCGGTGACGGAAAGCGGGCCGGGGACGACGGGAAGCAGGACCGGGACGACCGGTCCCGGAACGACGACGGCACGTCCGACGAGGAGAAGTCCGCACAGGACGAGGAGGCGGAGAAGGAGAGGGAGCGGCAGGAGGAACGCGAGCGCGCCGCCGGGCGGTTCAAGGAGCGCACCCGTGACCCGCTCGCCGACGACCAGGGCGAGGACGGGCCCACCGATCTGGCCGCCGCCGCACGCACCCGCCGGGCCACCCGGCAGCTCTTCGACGTCCGCCGGGACCTGATCAGCTTCGCCCACTCACGGCTCCAGAACGCCCACATCGGCGACAACTTCAACCTGCTGCTGGGTACCGGCCGGACCGGCGCCGGCATGCGCAGCGGCCCCGTGCCCGAGGAGGAGCTGCTCAGGCTCCGGCGCGCCCATGTCGAGCCGCAGGGCTATCTGCGGCTGCGCGCCGCGCTGCGCGCCCGGCGGCTGCTCGTGCTCGGCGCCGCGCCCGGCACCGGCCGTACGAGCACGGCGCTGTCGCTCCTCGACGAGGTCACCGTCCCCCAGCTGTCGGCTTCGCCCGAGCCGGGAGGCGACGGCGGCACGCCGGGCGGCGCGGCGCCCGAGGCCACCACCGGCCCCCGGGTGCTGCGGGTCGACCCGGAGGGCGGGCCGCGGCAGCTGGCGCAGCTGCTGGACGGCGAGGGCGAGGAGAACCGGCGCGGCACCGGCTATCTGCTGGAGCTGTCGCTCACCCGGCCCGGCGCGCTGCCCCCGGACGAGATGGACCTCGACGAGCTCGCCGCCGCCCTGTCCCGCCGCGAGGCGTTCGCGGTGATCGTCGTGACCGTCGGGTCGGCGGCCAATCCCCTGCTGGCCGGGCGCTACGGCATGCTCTGCCCGCCCGCGCCCACCGACGAACTGCTCGCCACCCGGCTGCGCGAGCGGCTGGAGGAACGGGCCGCCCGGACCCGGCGGGACGACACACCGCTGGAGGACCTGCTGGCCCGCGCGGAGGACCTCGCGGCCGGGGACGACGTCACGGAGGCGGTCGGTCTCGACGATCTGCGTCCCGCCGAGGCCGAGTTGCTGGCGTCCCTGCTGGCCGGGCACGTCCTGGGAGACGTCTCCCACGAGGAGTTGCTGTCCGGCTGCCGCAGCATCGCCGCCGAGCAGGCCCAGGAGTGGTTCGCCGGAGTGGACCGCGCGTTGACCGCGGTCGCCGACCAGCCGGAGCGGGCGGACCGCGGCGCGATGCGGTCGGGGGCGGCGACGCTGTTCCACCCGGTGGCCTTCCGGATCGCGCTCGCCGTGCTCGGCGGAGCCTCGCACAGCGCCGTGGCGACCGCCGCCCAGCTGCTCACCTGGGAACTGTCGGTGCAGTCCGACCCCGACAACACCCCGGCCCGACCGTTGTTCTGCGACGACCCGGAAGCCGACGTGGCGCTCTGTCGCGCCGAACTCACCGACGGCAAGGTCGAGGTGGAGGGGCACGACGTGCCCGCCCGGCTGGTCTTCTACCGGGGGTCCGCCCTGCCGTCCGCGGTGCTGACCGAGCTGTGGGACCGGCACTTCCCGGTCCGGGCGCCGGTGGTGCGCTGGCTGCGGCAGCTGGCGGACGACCCCCGCTCCCAGGTGTGGATGCGTGCCGCGGTCGCGGCCGGGGAGCTGTGCGTACGGGACTTCGACCACGGCTACACCGAGCTGGTCCGTCCGCTCGCCGAGGCGACCACCAACCGGCGGCTGATCTTCGCGGCCACCACGCTGGACCAGACCGCCGGTCACGCCTCGCACCGCAGGACCGTGCACAAGCTGATCGGCGACTGGAGCAGGAAGGGCACCCCGTCCCAGCGCTGGACCGCCGCGTGGACGCTGGGTTACGGCAACGCGGCGGCCACCACGGACGACGCCCTGGACGCCCTGGCCAGGATCGGGGTCCGGGACGACGGCGAACTGGTCTCCGTCGCCTCCCACAACGTCGTACGGCTGCTGGTGCTCCCGGACGCCGCGGAAGTGCTGGCGCGGATGGCCGAGTGGACCCATCACAAGCGCGAGCCCTACCAGGACCTGGGGCTGGCCGCCACCGTCCGGCTCGCCCTGACGACGGTCGACGAACTGCTGATGGATCCCGACTCCCTGGCGGACGACTGTGCTTCGCCGTGGGGGGACTGCGGTGACTGGCCGCTGGTGCTCGCGCTCGCCGCCGTCCGGCCCGAACTCGTGGATGCGATGGCGGACCTGATGTGGTCCGCGCTGAACACCGCGCGGTCCAAGGACGTGGCGATGGACGCGCTGGAGCAACTGCTGCGGTCGGCCGAGCGCAAGGACGGCACCGAGTGGACCCGGCCGGGGCTGGCGGAACTGCTGCCCGCGCTGGCCACGGAGGAGCACGACCGGCGGCGGCTGGACTGGCTGCTGCGCCGAATGATGAACGACCCCGAGAAACCGCTCCCCGAACCGAAGGCGCGCGACCTGTGGTGGCTCGCCGTCGAACCGCGGGAGAGGCCGCGCCAGGCAGTGCCGCGCCAGGACAGGACGCGTCGGGACAGGACGCGCGAGGAGGAGAGGTATGGCTGAGAACGAGGACGGGGCGGCCGGTGCGGACGGGTCGCAGAGCAGCGCGTCGGTGGGCCCCGCGGGTCCGTTCCTTCGGGACTTCGGCACCCTGGCGGACGGCTACCCGCGGGTGAGTCCCCGCTCGGCGGTGGTGCAGTTCTACCGGAACGGCGGCTACACGGTGAAGAGGGCCAACGGCGTCCAGCACGTCGACAAGCCCGTGCTGGCCAGACCGCACAGCATCTGCGAGATCGCGCTCGGCACCTATGTGACGCCGCTGCAGATGGAGTTGCCCGCCGCCGGCGGCACCACCTTCTTCAAGGCCGAGGTGGACATCGAGTGGTCCGTGACCGATCCGCATCTGGCTGCCCTGGAGGTCGTCACCGATGTCGCGGGCCGGCTGACCGCGCCGGTGCTGGAACGGCTGCGTGAGGTCACCACCACCTACCGGGTGACCGAGGCGGAGCAGGCCAACCGGGCCATCACCCGTGAGTGCGCCGGCGGCCGGTGGGCCGACCTGGGGTCCGAACTCGGGCTGAGGGTACGGCTGTACGTGCGCCTGCGGGTGGACGACCGGACCATCGAGCACGCCGACGAGGAGCGCAACGCCCATGCCCGGGCCAGGATGCTCCGGCTGCGGCAGGACTCGTACCGGCGCATGCTGCAGGGCGGGGATCTGGAACAGCTCAGCTTCATGCTGGCGGCCGATCCCGAGGGGGCCAAGGACTTCCTGGAGAAGATCCGCCAGGAGGGAAGGCAGGACGAGAAGGACCGGGTGGCCCGGCTCTTCGCCATGGCCGCGAGCGGCGAACTGGCCACCGCGGACGTGGAGACGCAGGTGCTGAACCTGCTCAACCGGGGCGACGGGCGGCCGGTGCTGGGGCCGATCGGGACGGTGCCCGCACGCAGGTCCCGGGAGCTGGAGGCGTCCCCCGCCGACCGGCCCTTCAACCCGGACTGGGCGTCCGACGAACCTCCCAGGCGCCCGCCCCACCGGACGGCGCCCTCCCGAGGCGGGTCCGAGCGGCAGGGGCCCGGCGGACGGGAACCGGACGCAAGCGAGCCGTATCCCGAGGACGACACCGCCTACGACGAGCCGGGCACCCGCACCCGGCGCCGCGGCCACCGGTCGGACTCCTACCGGTCGGACTCCTACCGGCCCGACTCCTACCGGCCCGACTCCTACCGGCCCGACTCCTACCGGTCGGGCTCCGACGGGGCCGACGGCCGCGACGACGACGGCTTCGACGAGCCGCGCACCGCGGCCCGGCAGCGGCCGTACCGGCAACAGCCGTATCCCCAGGACCCGGATCACGACGACGAGCCGCGCTCCCGCGGCCGGGGTCCGGCCCACCGGTCCGAGCCGTACCGCACCGACGCGGACGCCGACCACGACGACGGCCGCGCCGGGGTGCGCCGCCGCCCTCGCCGACCGGAACTCCCCGCCGGGGAAAGGGACTTCGACCACGAGCCGGACGAGCGTTCCGACGGCCGCCGGGGCCCGGGCCGCCGGTCCGAGCCGTACCGCACCGACGCGGACGCCGACCACGACGACGGGGGCCTTCGGACGTACCGGCCGGAGCCGTACGACGCGGACGGTGACCCCGATCGCGACGGCGGGGGCCGGCGGACGTATCGGCCGGAGCCGTACCACCCGCAGGACGAGCGGGAGTGGGACCGGCCGCGCCGCCGCAGGCGGGCCGAGGACGACGGTTGGTCCTGGGCGGAGGAGGACCGATGACGGCCGACGACCAGGCCGGGACTTCCCCCGACCCGGTCGTGACCGTGCCGGACGGGGGTCGGCACTGTCACGACCGGGCGGGGGAGCGCATCGCCGAGCGGCTGCTGACCACGGTCCGGGAGGACCTCGGCCGCGCCGACTCCAAGGCGGCGGTGCTGCTGTCGGGGACGCTCGCGCTGCCGGCCTTCCTGGCCGGGTGGCGCGGCACCCCCGCCTGGGACGGGATCGCCGACATGACGCTGGTCCTGTCCGGGGTGTGCTGGGCCGTCGCGGTGACCGCGCTGGTCGGGGCGCTCATGCCGCGCACCGGCACGGTCCGCGGCGGGGACGGGCTGACGTACTTCGGTGACCTGGTGGGGCCCCGTGACGTCGCGGGGCTGTCCGCCCGGGTCGACGAGGCCGGGAGCGATCCGGCCAGGTGGCTCCTCGTCCAGGCCGTGGACGTCAGCTCGATCCTGTCCGCCAAGTACCGGGCCATCCGCTGGGGCGTGGGCTCGCTCGCCCCGTCGGCGGCCCTGGCCGTGGTCTGGGGGCTGACCGCGGGCTGATCCCGAACGGCGCGCGCGGCAACGGTGTACCACCGCCCGCACGCCAACGCTTCACCGCACATGACACCGGCACGCACCAGGCAGGCCGCCCGGCGCGTCACCACCTACGCACCACCACGAAGCACGAGCCACGCACGCGCGCCGGCACGGATCCGAAGCACACGCGCCGGCGCGAACCTCACGCACGACATTCGAGCACCAACTTCACGAAGACCAAGGGGACGGCCGTGGGAAGAGTCACGGGAAGACGGCAGACAGGAAGCCCAGGGGTGCGCCGCGCCGCGGCCTCGGTGCTGGGCGGCACCGCGGTGTTCGTGTCCCTGCTGGCACCGGCCGGTCAGGACCCGGTGCCGGCGGCGGAGAGCACACGCGCGTTCCCGGCGGTCAACTACGCGGTGGCCGTCGACGAGTCGGCCAGCCTCGCACCCGAGGACATGAAGGCCGAGAAGGCCGCGGCCAAGCGCATCGCGCTGGGCGACGTCTCCTCGTCCTCACAGGTCACCGTGTTCGGCTTCGCCGCCGCCGAGCAGCGCGGCCAGCGCGTGGTGGACCCGGTCTGCCCGCGCACCACGCTGGACGCGGCAGGCCGCGAAGAGGTCGGCAGGTGCGTGGACGAGCTGCGCAGCCGCAAGAAGAGCGAGGGGACCGGCACCGACCTGCCGACCGCCATCCGCCAGGGCGTCGACGACCTGACCGACGGCTCGGACCCCTCGGTGCCGCGGCTGCTGTTCCTGCTGACCGACGGCAAGATGGACGTCGAGGACAGCTTCAAGTACGGCGACCCCGCGCACCGTGTGGCCGAGGGCGAACGGCAGCTGGCCGAGGCGCTCGACGAAGCCGCCGCGCAGAACGTGCAGATCTGGCCGCTGGGTTTCGGAGCCGACCCCGACAAGAAGCAGCTCGACCAGATCGCCGCCGGCGGCTACCAGAAGGGCTGCGTGGAGCTGCCCTCCGCGAAGCCCAGGGCCCACAAGGTCGACGGGGCGAAGGACGTCGGCACCACCCTGGAGAAGATCTTCGCCGCCGCTCACTGCCTGCGTCACGAGGAGGGCCCCAGCAAGCGACCGCCGGCCACCCTGAAGATCGGCATCTCGCCGCTGGCGACCGTCGGAAGCATCGTCGTCGACAAGGGCGACCCCGAGGTGAAGATCACCTACATCGACCCGGCGGGCGACGAGGTCCCGACCTCCGAGGAGACGTTCAAGAAGTCCCGGTTCGAACTCGCGGGCGCCACCGGGACGGTCGAGGCGCTGAAGATCGTCGACCCGCTGCCCGGCACCTGGAAGGTGAAGGCCGAGGCCCCGGAGGGCCACCGCTCGCTGCCCGTCGCCGTCAGCGTGCTGTGGCAGGGCGAGCTGCGCGGCGCCATCACCATGGACCCGCCCTCGCCGCAGGCCGGCGAGAAGGTCACGGTGACCATGCGGCTGCAGACACGCGAGGGCTACGAGATCAAGGACCCGCGCGACTACGAGGGTCTGCGGGTGCGCAGCGAGCTGACCGGGGACGGCTTCTCCCCGCTGGAGCTCGACCTCGCCGACGACGGCAAGGCCTCCGATCCCGAGGCGAGCGACGGTTCCTTCACCGGCACCGTGACCATCCCGCGGAAGGCCGACGGGACGCTGACGGTGAGCGCCACGCTGACCGCCTCCGGGCTGAGCGCCGACACCCGCAGCGAGACCGGCGAGGTCGCCCGGGGTGAACTGCCCGTCAAGGCGCCGCTCGAACTGCCCGAGGGCGACACCCACCCCGGGGGCACGGTCACCGGCACCCTGGACGTCAGCAACAGCACCGACACCCCGCGCAAGCTGCGGCTGTCCGTCGCCGACGTGAAGGACGGGCTGCTCTCCGTCGAGCCGAACGAGATCACCCTCAAGGCCGGTGAGCGCGGCACCCGGAAGGTCACGGTCAGGGTGTCCCCCGAGAGCGCCTTCGGCGACCGCCTCGGCGACGGTCTCGACCTCTCCGGCACCTTCACCGTCGTCGACACCACCGACGACCGCACCCTCGAACGGGCCCCCGTCTCGGTACGGGTCACGCCCGAGCCCGGCATCTGGGCGAAGTACTGGTGGGCGTTCGTCACCGGCGCGGCCCTGATCGGGCTGGCCGCCGCGGCTCTGCTGGCCTGGCGGCGGCTGCGCCACCGCCAGAAGGACCCGTACGGCCTGACGCTCCAGCTGCTCTCGGAGGACGGCCGCGTCGTCAACGAGCACCCGGCGGGCCACGGCAACAGCAAGCAGTGGTACGAGTTCACCGTCGTCGAGGCCCACCGCAGTCCGCGCATCGAACGGCGCCCGCACGGCCAGTACGCCGTCCAGCGCAGCCGCGACGGGGGAGCGGTGCTGCGCAAGCAGGGCAGCGGCCGCACCTCACTGCCCGCGAACGGCCAGGCCCAGCTGACGGACACGCTCAGCCTCGCCCTCGGCGAGGACACCCGGCCCGGCCGCCGGGGTCGCCGAAGGCCGCCCACCGCGCCGACCGGTGCGGGCCCCTCGACGGGGTCCGGCGAGAGCGAGAGCGACAGCCCCTTCACCTCGTACCTGTGACGCGCACACCACGGACGTACCGAGCACGAACCTGCGGCCGACCCGGCCGTGAAGCGGGGAGGAACCCATGAAGATCTTCCAGCCGATGCTCTTCGTCGGCCTGGGCGGCACCGGCGGCCTGGTCGGTGCCGAACTGGAACGCAGACTGCGCGCCGAACTGTGCGGGCCGGACGGCATGGCGCTCAGCCGGCAGAGCGGCCACGCCCCGTTCCAGCTGCCCGACTGCCTGCAGTTCGTGTACGCGGACTACAGCGAGAGCGACCTGCAGCGGCTCCCGCAGTTCAACGTGGACCCGTCCCTGCGGGCCGCCTATGCCCGTACGTCCCGGGCCACCCACAACCTGCTGCCGAACTTCGACGCCTCCCCGGAAGTGACGAAGATGCTGCGGGCGGTGCTGCGCGACGAGGTCGCCGAGTGGCTGCCGCCGCGCGTCGACGAGCCGAAGGTCACCCCGCTGCACGCCGGTGCGGGCCAGCTGCCCACCGTGGGACGGGCGGCGCTGTTCGCCACGCTCCGGCACAGCCTCGCCCCGGTCCTGGAGCCGCTGCTCCAGGCGATCGACGCCATCGCCAAGTCGGCGGGCGAGCTGAGCGAGCTCGGCGGTGGCAAGGTCAACGGCTGCGACGTGTTCGTCGCCTTCTCGGTGGCCGGCGGCACCGGCGCCGGAATCTTCCTGGACTACCTGCACCTGATCAACCACGCCTTCCAGTTGCGCCGCTTCGACGGCGTGAAGATCTACCCGCTGGTCGTCATGCCGTCGTCGTTCTCCGCCGCGACCGGCGGCGGGCGCGAGGCCGAACTCAACGCGGCCCGGGCGCTGGTCGACCTGTTCCGGCTGGTGGACACGCAGAACGCGCCGTCGGCGGGCCATGAGATCGGCGACCTCGACCAGGAGCTCGGGATCGGTATCCGCTACCCGGGCACCACGCCGATCCGGCTGCGCACCGGCATCCTGCCGACGGCCTTCCTGTTCAGCCCCACCGCCGGCATCCGCGCGGACGACCTGCGCCGCTCCATCGTCTCCCTGGTGATGTCGCTGATCGGCACCGAGCTGGGCGACGGCCGCTCGCGGGGCCGCAAGACGGCCGCCGACGACGACTACCAGACCTTCGCCGCGAGCTTCATCAACCGGGGCGTGCAGCGCAGCGCCGTGTCCCCGACCGGCATCGGCCGGCAGGGCGTCTCCACCAGCCTGGTCGCCTCCATGACCGCGCCGATGGACCAGCTGGCCGACCTGGTGGCCGGGCGGCTGCTGCGGCTGGCGGTCACCGATCTCGCGGAGCGGCCGCGCCCGGAGCTGCGGGAGCAGGCGGTGCCGATGATCCGGCAGCTGTTCGCCGACTCCCACCTCGAAGAGCTCTGGGAACGCGGTCAGTTGCACGTGCCCGAACCCGATCCGCTGCCGCGCGGCGGCAAGAACATCGAGCAGGCGCTCGGCGAACGCGTCGCGGACATGCAGCGGCTGCTGTCCGACCTGCGCGGTCAGGCGGAGCGCGCGGCCATCGCGATGGCCGACCGGTTCGCGCCGCGCCCCGCCATCGAGAAACTGCTGCAGACCGTGGACCCCTTCCTCGCCGAACGCGTCGTCAGGGGCGTCCCCGACAGCGACGACCCGATCGCCCGGCTCGGCTTCCTCGGCATGCTGGACCATCGCGCCCGCAACCCGCAGCGCCCGGCCGGGGTGACCGAGCAGCCGCCCAAGATCCCCCGGATCAAGGGTCAGTTGGGCGGAATGGTGCTGGCCCGCTGGGGCGACGACGACGTGCAGGCGGCCCTGCAGGAGCAGAACGCCTGGTACCAGTGGCGCTGCCGGACGATCTGGCACGAGGCCTGGCGCGACCAGCAGCAGCACTGGCAGCCCCACGCGGACGCGGCCGGCACCGACCTCGTACGGCTGGTGAGCGCCTTCCGCAGGCACAGCGACCAGGAGAACAAGAGCGCCCAGCAGAAGGCCCACGAACTCTACGAGGACCGCACGGGCATCTCGTACCTCCTGCCGCCGCAGCGCACCCTCAACCACTTCTACGAGGACGTGGTCGTCCGGCTGGTGCGCCGGGAGGGGCTGCGCGAGACCGACGACGAGGCGGCGCTGCTGCTCAAGCTGGTCGACGGCGACACCTGGCGCCAGATCCACGGGATCAGCCGGCGCGACCCGGAGGGCGCCGTGGCCCGGGTCAAGGGGCAGCTGGAGGCCCGGATCACCCGGCTGTTCGCCGAGAGCGGCGCCCATCTGGAGGAGCGGCCGCTGCTGCCGTCGATGGGCACGCTGCTGGCCGCCGCGGCGGGCGACGCGGACGCCAAGGACCAGGTCAGCAAGGAGGCGCTCGATCTGTTCGGCCGCAAGCTGGCCGGACTGCTGCCGGTCGGGTTCACCCCGGAGGGCACCGGGCTGCTGCGGGTCCTGGTCACCCATCCGCGGGTGCAGGCGGTGGAGGAGGTGCAGGAGTTCCTCGGCAAGACGCTGCGGCTGCCGGCCGACGCGAAGAACTCCGTGGAGTACCGGGGCGTGGAGAGCGACTCCATCACCGTGGTCCTCTTCCGCAGCGAGATGAGCCTCACCCAGGTGCCCGAGGCCCGCAAGGTGCTGCGCCAGTGGGCCCGCGCGAAGGACAACGAGCAGGCGCAGGACGTGCTGCGGTGGCGGCAGCGGCTGGGCTGGCGGGACAGCTGGATGGTCAGCGCCGAGGAGGACCGCCGCGTCATCCTGCACCGTCTGCTGTGCTGCATGTGGAACGGCCAGGTCGACGTCGTCGACGGCGACCCGTCCTCCCCGGACCGGATCCGGCTGCGCCTGCACCCCGAGAAGGACGCGCACGTCCCCGGCGTACGGCTGCGACTGGGGGACTTCCCGGGCGGCGTGTCCAGCTGGGCCGAGCTGCTGCGCTCGTACGAGCGCTGGACGGTTCTGGACGACGAGCGGATCGTCGAGGACTACTGCCGGGAGCTGATGGGGGCTCAGCCCCTCGGCCTCGCCCGGGCCGGCAGCGAACCGCATCCGCTCTTCGTCGACCTGGTCGAGAAGGTCGCCCCGCGTCAGCTGGAGCTGCTGGCGGAGCGCCGGGAGCGCGGCGGTGAGCGGGTCGAGGGCTGGGTGCGCCCGCTGTGGGAGTTCTGGGCCGAGACCCTCCCCGCCGCCCTGGACACCGAGTTCGGCGACCAGCGAGCCGTCCAGCCGACCCTGCGCACCCTGCTGGAGCACGTCCGCGGCGGCAGTCCGGGCGGACCGCGCGACCGCGAGGGCCACTCCGCACCCCGGCGCCCGAAGCCCGACGAGGACGACTGGGGCACCACCCCGGTCGCGTCACGCGGCCGGCCGCGCGACGACGGCTACGACGGGCCGCAGAGCGGTGCCCGGGGGAGCGGTCGGCGTGACGAGTACGCCGACGACCTCGGGGGTGCCGGTGCGGAGCGCCGTCGGGACGAGTACGACGGCTACGACGGGCCGCAGAGCGGTGCCCGCGGGAGCGGTCGGCGTGACGAGTACGCCGACGACCTCGGGGGTGCCGGTGCGGAGCGCCGTCGGGACGAGTACGACGGCTACGACAGGCCGCAGAGCGGTGAACGCCGGGCGGGGCAGCGGGACGGCGGGGACGTCTGGGGCGCCGGTGAGGCCGGGCCCTGCACGGGTGGCCGGCACGACGACCACGAGGACCGGGACGCCCGCGAGGACTACGGCAGGCCCGGCGGTGACCGCCGCCGCGACGACTACGACGATCCCGACCTGGCCGCCCCCCGGGGCGAGGGCGGGCGACGCGCACCGTGGGAGGACGAGCCCGGCGACTCCGACCGCCGCGCCCCCTGGGACGGTGACGCCCAGTGAACAGGGACCGTTCCCCGCGCATCGTCATCCGCCTCGACCTGCGCATCGGGGCGGCGGCGCTGAACAGCCCCTCGGCCCTGCGCGCCAGGGTCGCCCAGGAGCTGGGCCGGGCCGGGGCGGCGGAACCCGACGACCCGCTGTTCCTGGTGGTCGACACCCCGGCCGGGCTCACCGACCACCAGACGCAGTACGAACTGCTCGCCGGCTACCGGGCGGTGGGCGACGTCGGACTGCTCGTGCTGCTCGTGGGGAGCGCGCCCGGCTCGTTCGCCGGCGTGGAAGGGGACTTCCAGCCCGACCGGCGGCTGCTGCGGCCGGCGGTGCTGCGGAAGTCGGGGGCAGGACTGCTGTGGGTCGGTGATCTGCGCTCCGCCCGCACCGCCCTGGAACAGCCCGCACCCGACGACCCGGACGCGCTGGCGGTCCTCGTGGACGTGCTGTCCGTCCCGGACGTCTACCTCAGCGTGCTCGACAGCGTCCAGGCGCTGCCCGAGGCCGTCGCCGCGCCCGGCGTACGGCTGTTGGAGCAGGACCTGCCGCCGGAAGTGCGCGACCGGGCCTGGCGCGACGCGCTGACCCGGTTCGCCGGCGCGGACGACGACCTCGCGCCGGACGTGCTGCTGACCGCCTCGTCCGGAGCCGACCTGCCCGAGCCGCTGCGCCATCTGGTGGCGGGCCGGGGCGGCCGGGAGGTCGGGCACCGGGAGCCCGGCGGCATCGCGGACGAGGCCTACCGCGCCTGCGCGGACGCCCTGCACTACGCCGACGACGCGCTGGCCGGGCTGCGGACCCTGCCCGGACTGCTGCGGGCCTCCCGCCGGGAGACGTTCGAGACGGAGGTCGACCAGGCACGCACCTCGCTCGACGGCTACCGCGACCTGGTCGCCACAGCCCTGCGCAGCGGCGGCGGCACGGCACCCTCCGCCGCCGAGGCGGCCACCCGGCTGGCGGCCCTCGGGCTGCGGGTGCCGTCGGCCGAGGGCATGGGTGAGCGGATCGGCGAGGGGCTGCGGGAGTTCGCCGTGAAACTGCTCGGCCAGGGACTCGCCCTGCGCTCCGTGGCCCAGCGCTTCACCGGGCTGGCCGGGCGGGTGGAGCCGCTGCCCAGCTCGGCACTGCTGCCGAAGTTCGCCCCGCACTCCGCCGAGGCCGTGGCCCGGCAGACGGCGGGCGTGACCGGTACGGCCGCGCCCGGGATGCCGGTGGCCGGCCCGTTGGGCGCGGCCGCAGCGGGACTGCTCGGGGCGCTGTGGTCGGGGCCGTTGCTCGCGCTGGCGCTCGTCGTGCCGCTGCTGTTCACCGGTATGGCGATGCTCGGGGCGGCCCGGCTGCGGGGTGCGGGACGCCCCAGCCGCTGGGCGGTGGCTCCCCGGGTCGCGGCGTTCGGCGGCGCCGTCGTCGGCGCGGCCGTGGGTCACGTGACCGAACCGCCGCTCTGGCTGGGCACCATCGGCCTGCTGCTGGCGGCCGGCATCGCGCGGGAGACCGTACGCCGGCTCTGGCGGGCGGCGGCCGACGCCTGGGCACCGGGGCACACGACCGCCGTGCTGCGCCGGGCCCTCGACGGCCTGGACGCCCTGCTGGCCGAGGCGGTCCGGGAGCACTGGGCGGTGGAGGAGCGCCTGTACTGCGCCGACGCCGCACGTTCCGTGGCCGGCATGCTGCGGGCGACGGCGGCCGCGGCCGAGGCGGAGGCGGCGCCCGAGCCGGCCCGGCGCGCGGCCACCGGGGCGTTCGACTCCTTCGGCGCGTCCGGTGGGCCGGCCCCCGTCGAGGACGACTGGCTCTTCAGCGACCCCGAGGTGGAACCGGAGGACGCCTACGCCGGGGCCGACGAGGGGGAGAGCGACTGGGCGAGCGTGTACGCCTGGGAGGACGGGGGGTCGTGGGACGGCCCCGCCGAGGACAAGGAGCGGGACAAGGGTCACGAGAGCGCCGGGGGGAATCGTCCTGGGAGCGTTCCGCGCTGGCTGGAGCGGGAGAGCGGTGAGGGCGGGCCGGAACTGGTCTCCACCCTGTCCGCCGATCTGACGGACGCCGCCCTGGAGGCCATGAAGCACTACTGGGGTGCCGTCGAGCGCGGCCAGGCCGGCGCCCGTGCCGTCCGGCGCACCGAGGAACGGGTGCGCGAACTGCTGTCCACGGCCCGCCACCACCTGCGGCACAACGGGGTTCTGGCCCCGCCCCCGTTCGCCGCCCCGCGCCGGGTGCGCGCCTCGTCGGCGAACCTGCTCGGCACCGACCCGTACGGACTGGCCGAGCTGGTCGGCGCGCAGACCGACCGGCAGACCGTGGTGCAGCTGTCCACCCCCGAGCAGGGCACGCTGCTCAGCCGCGATCCACAGGCCGCGGTGTGGCTCAGGTTCGCGCCCGCGGCGGTCCGCGACGAGGTCGAGAAGTCCTGGCGGACCAGCGGTTCGGTCCATCCCGAGGAGGTCCTGTGGACGTCGTCGGGCCGGTACGCCGGACTGGTGCGGCTCACCCCGCTGCGGATGGGCGTGGTGCACACCGTCCGCCCCCGGCACGGTTCGGGACCCGACGGGACGGACACGGACGACATCACGACCGAGCCGTACGACCGGCCCGGACGGGGCGAGGGCAGGGACCCGTACGACCGGGCGGAGCCGTACGCCACGGCGGACCCCTACGACCGGCCCGGACGGGGCGAGGGCAGGAACCCGTACGACCGGGAGGCGCCGTACGACCGGGCGGGCGCGGACGACTGGCTCGATTCGGACGACTGGTCGGGCTCCGACGGCCCGGGCGACGGCGACCGAGGGGACGGCGACCGCTGGTGACCGGCAGCCAGCGTCCCGGCCCACCGCACACCGCCCCGTACGGCCCCACGCACAGGTACGAACGAAAGGACCACCGGTGACCAGCACCACGCAGGCCCGCCCGCCGGGGTCGGGTGAGCCGCCTCCGGACAAGCTCGCCTTCACCGAGCCCTCGGGCCGGCGGCGCGTCACCCCGGTCCGGGTCGGCCGTGAGTTCCGCCGCGACCGGCTGCTGCCCCAACTGCTGCGCAAGGCGGTGCTCGACGACGAGGGACAGCAGTGCGTGCAGGTCCGGCTCACCGCCAAGGACGCCGCGAACCCGGCCGCGCGCGCCCTGCTGGACACCGAGGCGGGCACCGCCGTCCAGCTGAACCAGGCGCTGGGCGACTCCGAGTACGCGGCGCTCTTCCCGAGGCTCATCGGCTACGAGCTGGACACGGCCGAGCCCTTCCTGCTGTACGACCCGCCGCGCGGCTCGGCCGTGTCGCGGATCCATGTGATGGGGGCGGCCGACCAGGAGGTCTTCACCCGGGATCTGATGCTGGCCCTGTGCCTGCTGGAGGCCCAGGGCCTGGTGCCGCGCGGTGTCTCGCCCGCCACCGTGCTGTGGGACGGAGCCCGGGTCCAGCTGTGGGGCCTGGAGTCGGTGACCCGGATCGGACGGCCGCGGCGCCCGTGGGGACGGTCGCCCTTCTGCTCGCCCGAGCAGCGCGCCGGCGAGGGACCGGCCGACCCGCGCGACGCGGTGTGGAGCGCGGCCCAGGTGCTCTACCGGCTGGCGACCGGCCGGCCCGGCCCCGCCGACCGGCCGCCCGCCGACCTCGCCGAACACCGCAAGCTCGACCAGACGCTGCGGGCCGCGTTCGCCCCGCGGGCGGCGGCCCGGCCGACGCCCGCCCAGCTCCTCGAACTCGTGGCGCCGGGCGCCGCCCACCGCGTCCGGGTCGCCGTGCCGCCCGACGAGAGCCGCCCGCACCACGAGGCCTTCGAGCAGGCCCTGTCCCTCAAACGGCAGGCGCCCGCCGCCCGTCCCCGCGGCACGACCGGTTCCGAACAGGCCAACGGGGAGGTGCTCTGCCCGTACTGCCTGGAGACCATCCGTCTCGACCTCACCAAGCTGTACGTCACCGACAGCCGGATGCAGTACCAGCCGCTGGACCTCAAGGGCATCACCAACTCCGTGCGGCGGACGGACATCATGCGCGGGGCCGTCCAGAAGTGCAGCGCGGACCCCGAGTTCCCCGTGCACTACATCCCCGTGCCCTACCTGACGTACGGCCGCCCGCTGACCGTCGCCATGGTCGGCCAGTCCTCCACCGGCAAGAGCCATCTGCTGACCCAGATGATCGCCGCGATCACGGACGGCGGCCTGGAGCCGTTCGGCCTGAAGTGGCAGTCCGTCAACCCCGAGCAGCACGCCAGGTTCGTACGGGACCGGGTGCAGCCGTTGCGCAACGGCAAGGTCCTGGACCACACCCCCGCCCTGGGCATGGACGACTTCGCCCGCTTCGTGGAGTCGCTGCTGATCACCGACCCGAGGGGGCAGGTACGCCCGGTCGCGTTCTTCGACCTGGGCGGCGAGGACCTCGTACGGACCGATGCGGCGCTGCGTTTCCTGCTCGGTGTGGACGCCCTGGTCTTCGTGGTCGACCCGGCGCTGGCCCTGCCACTGCCTCAGCTGGACCACGCCAGGCAACGCTGGGGGGTGGAGGTGAACCGGGACGGTGACCTCGCCTTCGGCACGGTGCTGGACCGGCTGCCCAAGAGCGGCGGGTATCTGGACGTGCCGGCCGCGATGGTGCTCGGGAAGGCCGACCTGCTCAGGTTCCAGCCGCCCGTCGACCGCTGGCTCACCCGGCCGCCGGCCACCTCCCTGGACCCGGCACTGGTGCGCGAGGAGAGCCGGGACCTCTACGGGCTGCTGCGTCGGCACGCCGGGCAGGCGTGGTTGCGTCCCTTCGACGCGATCCGCCGGTGCACCCTGCACGTCGCCTCGGCCACCGGCGGCCAGGAGGACCACGGCCGCTATCCCGCGGGCGCGGGGCCCCGGCGGGTGCTGGAGCCGCTGCTGGCGCTGCTGGCCATGCACGGGCTGATCGAGGTGCCGGGCGGCACGGAGGCGCTGGCGCTGGGGGAGGCGCCCGCGCTGGAGGCGGTGCCGTGGGACGAAGCCGAGCTGTTCGAGAGGTCGGAAGGGCCCGAGGAGCCCGAGGGATCCGAGGGAGGGGAACGTCAGTGAACGACTTCCAGGGCAGGGGACACGTGCAGCAGGTCGTCTACCGGTGGGACGGCAACCACGGCCGCCAGGGCACCGGCATGAGCGCCGTCGCCCGTTCCTGCGACGCCGAGCGTGCCGAGGAACTGGGCCGGGAACTGGGCCCGTTGCTGTGGGTGTCCGGTGCGGCGGCGGCCCGGCCGAGCGTCGTGCGCACGCTGTCCCGTGACGGCGACGTCCTGCTGGTCCAGCGCTGGCCCACCACCGACCGGGGCGGCCGGCCCAGCACGGTCAGCCACGTCCTGGTCGGTGACCGCGGCACGTTGAAGGTGCGGCAGTGCCTCGGGCTCGCGTACGGCGGCGGCTGGCGCAGTCAGGAGAAGGCCGAGCAGGCCTCCGGGCGGCTGCCCGAGTTCGACGGCACCCACCTCCACGAGCTGGCGCGGGGCCGGCTGCCGGGCATGCTGGAGCAGCTGCAGAAGGTCGAGCACGCGCTGATCCTCGCCACCGCGGAACTGCTGCGTGATCCGACACAGCGGGTGTCGCTGCTCCTGGAGGACGAGCCCCCGCGCGACTGGCCGGACCGGGACGCGGTCCCGCTGGTCTACCTCGGGCTGTTCATGCTGTTCGGGGGCTGGCTGGGACACGAGTGGACGTTCGCGACCTGCGACACGACGGACGCGCATCCCCTGCGGCTGATGGCCGTCCCGCGCTGGGAGGAGGACGCGGGCGGTTCCGGCCCACTGGCCAGGGTCAAGGGCCGGCAGGTCCAGCCCCGGTTCGAGCACCGGGCGGCGGCCCAACTGGTGAGGCACCTCCTCGACCACCGGCAGGCGCCTCCCGGCGTCCCGCAGCTGGTCAAGGAACTGGCGGGCGGAGCGCGACTGGACTGGGAGCGACGGCGGGTCCGTCTCCAGCAGATCCTCGGCACCGATCGCACACCCCCGGCCGGTACGAGGATCCCCACGCCCGCACCGCGGCGGACGGACCGCCGGCAGCCCTCGGAGCGGGACCGCGAGCCGGTGCGGGAACCCGAACGCGGGCGCGACCGGGACCGGGACCGGGAGCGGAGGCGGGAACGGGAACGGGACCTGACGGGCGAACCGCCCCGAGCGGCGGTCGCCCCGGAGCCGTACACCGATCCGCACCGGAACCCGCGTCCGCAGCCGGTCGGGGACGGGTATCGGGAGCCGCGTCCGGAGTCGGTCGGGGACGGATACCGGGAGCCGCGCCTGGACCCGCTCGCGGGCGGATATCGGGAGCCGCGGCCGGAATCGCTCGCGGACGGGTATCGGGAGCCGCGTCCGGAGCCGCGTCCGGAGTCGGTCGGGGACGGGTATCGAGAGGCGCGTACGGAGCCGCGCCCGGAGCCGCGTCCGGAGTCGGGCGGGGACGGGTATCGAGAGGCGCGTACGGACCCGCTCGCGGACGGGTATCGGGAGCCGCGCCTGGACCCGCTCGCGGGCGGATATCGGGAGCCGCGGCCGGAATCGCGCACGGACGGGTATCGGGAGCCGCGGCCGGAATCGCTCGCGGACGGGTATCGGGAGCCGCGCCCGGACCCGCTCGCGGGCGGATATCGGGAGCCGCGCCCGGAGCCGGTCGCGGACGGGTACCGAGAGTCGCGTCCCGAGCCGCACGCCGAGGGGTACCAGGAGCCGTACCCGAACCCGCGTCCGGAGTCACGCACGGACGCGTACGGGGAGCCCCACCCGGATCTCGGTGCGACACCGAAGGTGGGTTCCACGGCCCCCTCCCCTCCCTCCGCCACTCCCGCGCAGCCCTTCCAGCGGCCCGCCCCCGACCCGGGCGGTCCGGACACGGGCGCTCTCCGTCGGGAGCTCCGCGGCCACCGGCGCGGTGACGTCATGGAGCGGAGCGTGCTGTTGGCCGAACTGCGCAGGCAGCCCGACGAACTGCTGCTGCACGAACTGCGTTCCGGCGATCTGCCCCCGGACTCCGTCGAGTTGCTGCTGGACGTGCTGGGAGAGCCCCACCGGGTGCGGGCCCGCCCGCTGGAACTGCGGCACGAGCTGTGCACCGAGGTGCTGCGTCAGGACCTGTACTTCACGCCCCACGGACCGGGCACGGACGGCAGGTCGGGGGCGGACCGGGCGTCCCGTGCGGCTCATCTCTTCACCTGGGCCGTCGCCCCGCTGGCCCGGGAGGAGCGCCATCTGCGGCCCCTTCAGGA
The DNA here is from genome assembly GCF_042868655.1 of Streptomyces sp. NPDC007808. NCBI lineage: Bacteria > Bacillati > Actinomycetota > Actinomycetes > Kitasatosporales > Streptomycetaceae > Streptomyces > Streptomyces sp. NPDC007808. The sequence goes on along the minus strand of NZ_JBIAEQ010000009.1, from coordinate 97,308 downwards.
ATTCCTGTACCGCATGAGCCGCGACCCCCACCCCACGACGGGCAACTGGCTGCGGCAGAGCATCGTCGAGCCGCCGGGCGGCCAGGTCCCGGACCTGCCCCCGCAGGTCTGGGGGCGGCTTCTGGGGAACGCGCTGCTGCGGGCCGACCGACCGCATCCGGCTCCGTCGACACCTCAGGTCCCTCCGGTGCCCCGAGCCGCACCCGCCCCCGTCGTGCCGCCGGAACCGCCGGACCACCCGCCGAAACCGTTCAAGGAAAGGATCTCCGGCCGGATCGGCGGTGCGGGCTGCCTGCTCGCGGGCGGCGTCGGCTTCTGCGTCATCAGCACGGTCTTCGTGATCGCCTGGTTCTTCAGCTGAGCGGTTTGCTCAGGCAGTCAGGCGCTTCTCGAACCAGTGGCTGGCGTAGACGTTGTCGTCGTAGGCCGGGATGTCCGTGTACCCGCACGCCCGGTACATCGCCTGCGCCTCGGTCAGCGCGGCGTGCGTGTCGAGGCGTACGACCCGGAAGTCCCGGGCGGCGGCCTCCCGTTCGAGGGCGTCGAGCAGCCGGCGGGCGAGGCCGAGGCGTCGGGCGCCGGGGTGCACCCAGACATGGCGGATCTCGCCGACGCCGGGCTCCAGACGCCGGAGCGCTCCGCAGCCCACGGCTCGGCCCTCCTCGCGGGCGACGAAGAACGCGCCGGCGTCGCCGGACACCTCCTCGGGTCGTACGAGGTCGTTCTTGTCGAACCCCTCGGGGAACCGCTCGTCGATGTCGGCCGCGTAGGCGTCCAGGCAGGACCGGGCCTCCGGCGCGGCGCCGTCGACGAGGTCCACCGTGATGCCCGCCAGGCGCAGCAGGCGGTGCGCGACGGTCATCGCCCGGATCAGTTCGGCACGCTGGGGCTCGCTGAGACCGTCGAGGAGCCCGGCCGCGGCAGCGGCCGCCCGCCGGTCCTGCTCCGCGACCTCCACCCGCCCGGCCGGGGTCAGCTCGATCATGCGCAGCCGGTTGTCCCCGGGGTGTGCGCCGAGCCGGACCATGCCCTGGGCCTCGAGCGCCTTCGCCATCCGGCTCAGATATCCGGCGTCCAGGCCGAGCCGGCTCCTCAGCTCGCGCAAGGAGGCGCCGTCCCCGATCTCGAACAGCAGCCGGGCCTCGCCCAGCGGACGGTTCTGGCCGAGGTAGTGGTCGTCCAGGACGCCGATGCGGCGGGTGAAGTAGCGGTTGAAGCGGCGGAAGGCCGTCACGTGCTCCGTCGAGACCGGCTGCATAACCTTTGACTTTAGTCAAAGATCTCTCCGGGGTCCATGACGCCCGCATTTCCGGAAGCCGATCGACCGGAATCGTTCCTACTCTGCGCGTCATGACCTACGACACCGAACAGCCGGTCCCCGTCGAGCCGCCCGTCGCCGGTTCCGAGGCGGACACCCTGATCGGCTCCCTGGAACGGCAGCGCCGAACCTTCGCCTGGAAGTGCGAGGGCCTGGACGCGACGGGCCTGGGCACCCGGCTCGCGCCCTCCGCCCTCACCCTGGGCGGGCTGCTCAAGCACCTGGCCCTCGTCGAGGACGAGTACTTCACCCGGCGTCTGCTCGGCGTCACGATGCCCCCGCCGTGGGACGCGGTCGACTGGGACGCGGACCCCGACTGGGAGTGGCGGTCGGCCGCGCAGGACGAGCCGGAGTACCTGTACGCGCTGTGGCGTGACGCGGTGGCCCGCTCCCGGGAGAACCTGCGCCGCGTGCTCTTGGAGGCAGGGGTGGACCAGCCGGCCCGCCACACCTGGCCGGACGGCCGGACGCCCAGCGTGCGGCGCATCCTGGTCGACCTGATCGAGGAGTACGCCCGCCATGTCGGGCAGGCCGACATGATCCGCGAGTCACTCGACGGCCGGGTGGGGGAGGACCCGCCGGCCGACTTCCCGGCGCCCTGAGCCGTAGGGGTCGGCTGCGTCTCCTCGCGGGGCGTGACTGTCACAGCGGTGTCGCTGAGCGTCGCCGACCGGACCGATTCCGCCCGGTTCGTCCGCATGTCCAGTGACACAGCGCACTTTCGCCCCCGGATCGCGCATGCATCCGGGGGCAGGGGGCATGCGCACTCGGTCCCGTGAGTGACACCTGTGTGACACACGGGCTCTGAACAGGAACGGAAGGCAACACTCGATCATGGCGGAACGAACGGAACTCCAGGCGCGCAGCACCATCCACGCGGGAGGGGAATGGCGAGCGGCCGTCTCCGGAGCAACGCGTGAGATCCTCGACCCCGCGGACGCCGCACCCTTCGCCGTGGTCGCGGAGGGTGACGAGAAGGACACCGATCTGGCCGTGGCGGCCGCCCACCGCGCCTTCGACGGCGGCCGGGGCGAGTGGCCCCGCACCCCCGTCGCCGAGCGCGCCGCCCTGCTGCGCCGCGTCGCCGACCTGCTCGTGCGCGACCGCGAGCAGCTCGGCCTGCTGGAGAGCCGCGACGCCGGGAAGACCGTCGAAGAGGGCCGCGTCGACATCGACTGCGTCGCCGACGCCTTCCGCTACTTCGCCGACCTCGTCGCGGGCGAGGCCCCGGGCCGGGTCGTCGACGCGGGCTCACCCGACATCCACAGTGTCGTCGTCCATGAGCCGGTCGGTGTCTGCGCGCTGATCACGCCCTGGAACTACCCCCTGCTCCAGGCGAGTTGGAAGATCGCCCCGGCGCTCGCCGCCGGAAACACCTTCGTCGTCAAGCCCAGTGAGATCACCCCGCTCACCACGATCGCCCTGATCGAGCTGCTGATCGAGGCGGGCCTGCCGACGGGGGTCGCCAACATCGTCACCGGGCCCGGCCATTCGGTCGGCGCCCGGCTCGCCGAGCACCCCGACGTCGACCTCGTCTCCTTCACCGGCGGACTGGTCAGCGGCACCAAGGTGGCCCAGGCCGCGGCACCCACCGTCAAGAAGGTCGCCCTCGAACTCGGCGGCAAGAATCCCAACGTCGTCTTCGCCGACGCGTGCGCCACCGAGGAGGGCTTCGACACCGCCGTCGACCAGGCCCTCAACGCCGCCTTCATCCACAGCGGCCAGGTCTGCTCCGCGGGCGCCCGCCTCATCGTCGAGGAGTCCGTTCGGGACCGCTTCGTCACCGAACTCGCCCGCCGTGCCGAAAGGATTCGCCTCGGCCGCGGCACCGCCGACGGCGTCGAGTGCGGCCCGCTCGTCTCCGAGCAGCAGCGCGCGAAGGTCGAGTCGTACGTCGACTCCGCGCTCAAGGAGGGCGCCGTGCTGCGCTCCGGCGGCAAGCGGCCCGAGCCGTCCCCCGAGCGGCCGGAGAGCGGCTACTTCTACGAGCCGACCGTGCTCGACCACTGCCACCGCGAGATGAGGGTCGTACGCGAGGAGGTCTTCGGACCCGTCCTCACCGTCGAGACCTTCCGCACCGAGGAAGAGGCCGTCGCCCTCGCCAACGACACCGAGTACGGCCTCGCCGGGGCCGTCTGGACCGCCGACGCGGGCCGCGCCCGCCGGGTCGCGGGTCTGCTGCGCCACGGCACCGTCTGGATCAACGACTTCCACCCCTACCTCCCGCAGGCGGAGTGGGGCGGCTTCGGCAAGAGCGGCGTGGGCCGCGAACTCGGCCCCGCCGGACTCGCCGAGTACCGCGAGACCAAGCACGTCTACCAGAACCTCGCCCCGAAGCCGGTCCGCTGGTTCACCGGCTGACCGCTCCGGTCCCCACCGACCGTCCGCCCCCCACCGAGCAAGACTTCGCAAGATCCCTGGAGTTACCCGCCCATGTCCGAGAACCCCCATGTCTACGACTACGTCGTCATAGGCGGCGGCACCGCAGGCTCCGTCATCGCCTCCCGCCTCACCGAGAACCCCGACGTCACCGTCGCCGTCATCGAGGGCGGCCCCAGCGACGTCGACCGCGACGACGTCCTCACCCTGCGCCGCTGGCTGGGCCTGCTCGGCGGCGAGCTGGACTACGACTACCCCACCACCGAGCAGCCGCGCGGCAACTCGCACATCCGGCACAGCCGTGCCCGGGTGCTCGGCGGCTGCTCCTCCCACAACACCCTGATCTCCTTCAAGCCGCTGCCGTCCGACTGGGACGAATGGGAGGAGGCCGGCGCCAAGGGCTGGGGCGCCGTGCCGATGGAGGCGTACTACGCCCGGCTGAAGAACAACATCGTCCCGGTCGACGAGAAGGACCGCAACGCCATCGCCCGGGACTTCGTCGACGCCGCCCAGGGCGCGCTCGGCGTCCCGCGCGTCGAGGGCTTCAACAAGCAGCCCTTCAACGAGGGCGTCGGCTTCTTCGACCTCGCCTACCACCCCGAGAACAACAAGCGCTCGTCGGCGTCGGTGGCGTACCTGCACCCGGTGATGGACGAGCGCGAGAACCTCACGATCCTCCTGGAGACCTGGGCGTACCGGCTGGAGCTGGACGGCACCCGCGCCGAAGGCGTGCACGTGCGCACCAAGGACGGCGAGGAACTGCTGATCCGCGCCCGGCGCGAGGTCGTCCTGTGCGCGGGCGCCGTCGACTCGCCCCGCCTGCTGCTGCACTCCGGCATCGGCCCCAAGGAGGACCTGACCGAACTGGGCATCCCGGTCGTCCACGACCTGCCGGGCGTCGGCGAGAACCTGCTCGACCACCCCGAGTCCGTCATCGTCTGGGAGACCGACGGTCCGATCCCCGACAACTCCGCGATGGACTCCGACGCGGGCCTGTTCGTGCGCCGTGACCCCGAACACCCCGGCCCCGACCTGATGTTCCACTTCTACCAGATCCCCTTCACCGACAACCCGGAGCGACTGGGCTACGAGCGCCCGGAGTTCGGCGTCTCCATGACCCCGAACATCCCCAAGCCGAAGAGCCGCGGCCGGCTGTACCTGACCAGCGCCGACCCGGACGTCAAGCCCGCACTCGACTTCCGGTACTTCACCGACGAGGACGACTACGACGCCCGCACCCTCGTCGACGGCATCCGCATCGCCCGCGAGATCGCGAAGACGCAGCCCCTGGCCGGCTGGCTCAAGCGCGAGGTCTGCCCCGGCCCTGACATCACGTCCGACGAGGAACTGAGCGAGTACGCGCGCAAGGTCGCGCACACCGTGTACCACCCGGCCGGAACCTGCCGTATGGGGGCCGCCGACGACGAACTGGCCGTGGTCGATCCGCAGTTGCGGATCCGCGGCCTTGACGGAATTCGAATCGCCGACGCCTCCGTCTTCCCGACCATGACCGCGGTGAACCCGATGATCGGGGTGCTCATGGTCGGGGAGAAGGCGGCGGATCTGATGGGAGGTGAGGCGTGATGAGTACGAACGCGCAGATGACGCCCCGGAACACGACGCCCGAGACCCGCAAGCCCCCGACCGGTACACCGGTCTTCTCCGTGGAAGGGCTGTGGAAGGTCTTCGGCCCCAAGGCGCACCGGGTCCCCGCCGACCCGGAGCTGACCGCGCTCGCACCCGCCGAGCTGCGCAGCCGCACCGGCTGCACGGCAGCGGTCAGGGACGTCTCCTTCGACGTGCGCAAGGGCGAGGTCTTCGTCGTCATGGGCCTGTCCGGCTCCGGCAAGTCCACGCTGGTGCGCTGTCTGACCCGGCTGATCGAGCCGACGGCGGGCACCATCGCCATCGACGGCGAGGACGTACGCGCCATGGACAAGTCCCGGCTGCGCGAACTGCGCCGCCACCGTGCCGCGATGGTCTTCCAGCACTTCGGTCTGCTGCCGCACCGCACGGTCCTGGACAACGTGGCCTACGGCCTGGAGATCCAGGGCGTCGGCAAGGCGGAGCGCCGTGAGCGGGCCGCCGAGGTCGTCGCCAAGGTCGGCCTTGAGGGCATGGAGCACCGCAGGCCCGGCCAGCTGTCGGGCGGTCAGCGCCAGCGCGTGGGCCTGGCACGGGCGCTGGCGGTGGATCCCCAGGTCCTCCTCTTCGACGAGCCGTTCAGCGCCCTCGACCCGCTCATCCGGCGGGACATGCAGGAGGAGGTCGTGCGCCTGCACCGGGAGGAGGGCCGCACGATGGTCTTCATCACCCATGACCTCAGCGAGGCCCTCAAGCTCGGCGACCGCATCGCCCTCATGCGCGACGGCCGCGTGGTCCAGCTGGGCACCCCCGAGGAGATCGTGGGCTCCCCGGCGGACGACTACGTCCGCGAGTTCGTCCGCGACGTCCCGCGCGAGCAGGTCATGACCGTCCGGACGGCCATGCGCCCGGCTTCCGCGGACGAGACCGGCGCCGGCCCGGCGGTCGCACCGGAGGCGACGGTGTCGGAGGCCATCGAGGCGGTGGCCCGCACCGGTTCCCCGGTCCGCGTCATGGACGGGGCGCGCTGTCTGGGTGTCGTCGATCACGAGCGGCTTCTCGGAGTCGTGGCGGGCATGGAACAGAACGGTTCAGCGGGGGCTGAGCAAGGTGTCGTAGCGGGGGCAGGAAAGAGCAAGGAGGTCGCTTGATGGCCACCGTCACCGCTCCGGCCCCTCGGGTCACCCTGCCCGCCGTCCTCAAACGTCCCGCCTTCCGCAAGCTCGCGCTGCTCGCCCTCGTCGCCGCGATCCTCGTCCCGCTGGCCGACGCCCGCTGGGCGAGCGGCAGCTGGCCGGCCGCGCTGACCGTCGACGTCTCCGAGCCGCTGACCAACGCCAGCACCTGGGTCATCGACAACCGGGACAGCCACCCGCTGTTCCTCTACTTCTTCGGGCACATCAGCAACGCGGTCGTGCTCTGCGTACGCGCCGTGTACCTCGTGCTGCTCGCCGCCGGCTGGGCCGGCGTCACCGCCGCCGCCGCCCTCACAGCCTGGCGTGTCGCAGGCCCGCGCCTCGCCGCCGGTACCGGCATCGCGTTCCTGGCCTGCGGGTTCCTCGGCATGTGGATCCCGACCATGCAGACCCTCGCGCTCATGGTCGTGGCGGTGCTCGCCTCGGTCGTCGTGGGCGCGCTGCTGGGCCTGGCCGCCGGGCTGTCGGACCGTATGGACCGGATGCTGCGCCCCGTCCTGGACACCATGCAGGTGCTGCCCGCCTACGCCTACCTCCTCCCGGTCGTGCTGGTCTTCGGCATGGGCGTCCCCGCCGCCGTCCTGGCCACCGTCGTCTACGCCGCCCCGCCGATGGCCCGCCTCACCGCGCTCGGTCTGCGCGGCGCCGACAAGGAGGTGCTGGAGGCGGTCGAGTCCTTGGGCGCCACCGCACGACAGCGGCTGCTGACCGCCCGTATCCCGCTGGCCCGCAAGGAACTCCTCCTCGGCCTCAACCAGACGATCATGATGGCGCTGTCCATGGCCGTCATCGCGTCGGTCATCGGCGCCGGCGGCCTCGGTGACCGCGTCTACCAGGCACTGGCCACGGTCGACGTCGGCGCGGCCCTCGCGGCCGGCATCCCCATCGTGCTGCTCGCCGTCGTCCTGGACCGGGTGACCGGCGCGGCCGGGCAGGCCCTCGCCGACGAGCCCCGGCCGAACGGCCGGGCGCGCTCGCTGTACGCCCTGCTCGCCGCCGTGGCCGTGGCCGTCGCCGGTCGTCTCGCGGGCCGCCTCGACTGGCCCGAGAGCTGGACCATGAACATCGCCGAGCCGGTCAACCGCGCCGTCGACTGGATGACCGCCCACCTCTACTCGGGCGTCCCCGTCATCGGCGGCACCGCCGACTGGGCGGCCCACTTCACCACCTGGGTCCTCAACCCCCTGCGCGACGGCCTGCAGTGGCTGCCCTGGTGGTCGCTGCTGCTCGTCGTCGCCACCCTCGCCTGGCTGATCGGCACCTGGCGCACCGCGTTGACCGCCGTGCTCGCCATGGCCGCGATCGGCGTCCTGGGCGTGTGGGGCCCCTCGCTCGACACCCTCTCCCAGGTCCTCGCGGCCGTCGCCGTCACCCTGGTCCTGGGCTTCGCGACCGGTGTCGCGGCGGCGCGCAGCGACCGGGTCGAGCGCCTGCTGCGCCCCGTCCTGGACGTCTTCCAGACGATGCCGCAGTTCGTGTACCTGATCCCGGTCGTCGCCCTGTTCGGCGTGGGCCGCGCGCCCGCGGTCGCCGCGGCCGTGGTCTACGCGCTGCCCGCGGTCGTCCGCATCACCACCCAGGGCCTGCGCCAGGTCGACCCGGCCGCCCTGGAATCGGCCCGCTCGCTCGGTGCGACCCCGGTGCAGCAACTGCGCCAGGTCCAGCTCCCGCTGGCCCGCCCGGCGTTGCTGCTCGCCGTCAACCAGGGCGTGGTCCTGGTCCTCGCCGTCGTCATCATCGGCGGCCTGGTCGGCGGTGGCGCGCTCGGCTACGACGTCGTCTTCGGCCTCGCGCAGGGCGACCTCGCGACCGGTCTGGTGGCCGGTGCGGCCATCGTGTGCCTCGGCCTGATGCTGGACCGGGTGACCCAGCCGACCCGGCGCCACGCGAAGAAGGGAGCGTGACATGCGACTTCGTACCACCGCCGTAGTGGCCGGGGCGTCCTCGCTGCTGCTGCTCACCGGCTGCGGCGCCGCCGACATGACCAAGCAGGCCTCGCCGTTCGCCAACGCGCAGGGCGCCAAGTCGGTGACCCTGTCCGTCCAGTCCTGGGTCGGCGCCCAGGCCAACGTGGCCGTCGCCCAGTACCTCCTGGAGCACGAGCTCGGCTACCGCGTCGACACCGTCCAGATCGACGAGGTGCCCGCCTGGGACGCGCTCAGTCAGGGGCGGGTCGACGCGATCATGGAGGACTGGGGGCACCCGGAGGAGGAACAGCGGTACGTCAAGGACAAGAAGACGATCGTGAACGGCGGCGACCTCGGCGTCACCGGGCACATCGGCTGGTTCGTCCCCACGTACTTCGCCAAGGCCCACCCGGACGTCACCGACTGGAAGAACCTCAACAAGTACGCCGACCAACTGCGTACCCCGGAGAGCGGCGGCAAGGGCCAGCTGATGGACGGCTCGCCCTCCTACGTCACCAACGACAAGGCGCTGGTGAAGAACCTGAACCTGGACTACCAGGTGGTGTTCGCCGGTTCCGAGGCCGCCCAGATCACGCAGATCAAGCAGTTCGCCAAGGAGAAGAAGCCCTTCCTGACGTACTGGTACGAGCCGCAGTGGCTGTTCGAGAAGGTCCCGATGACCGAGGTGAAGCTGCCGGCGTACAAGGAGGGCTGCGACGCCGACCCGGAGAAGGTCGCCTGCGCCTATCCGCACACCCCGCTGCAGAAGTACCTCAACGCCGACTTCGCCGAGAGCGGCGGTAAGGCGGCCGACCTGCTGAGGAAGTTCAAGTGGACGACCGAGGACCAGAACGAGGTCTCCCTGATGATCGCCGAGCAGAAGCTGTCGCCCGAGGAGGCGGCGAAGAAGTGGGTGGACAGCCACGAGTCCACGTGGAAGACGTGGCTGTCCTGACCGTCACGGCGTGAGTTCGGCGGCGATGTCCCGCAGCGCCTGAGCGGCGCTGCGCTGGAGTCCGGGGCCGAACGTGACGCGGGTGGCCCCGAGTTCACCGAGTTCGGTGGGTGAGGGGCCCCCGGTCACCGTGCCGTGCACGTTGATCGGCCCCTGGATGCCGGACCGCAGCAGCGGCAGCACGTCGGTGGGGGCGCCGATCGGATACACGCAGTCGGCGCCCGCGGCGACGTACAACGCGGCCCGCCGGATGGTCTGTTCGGCGACCTTCTTGGGGTCGGCGTCACCGCTCGCCCGGATGAAGGTGTCGATCCGGGCGTTGACGAAGAGCCGGTCGGCGGCGGCGTGGCGTACCTCGGCGAGCCAGTCGGCGTGCCGCCGCGGGTCCTTGAGTTCTTCCTTCTCGGAGTCCTCCAGATTGCAGCCCACGGCACCGGTCTGAAGCAGCCGCTCCACCAGCTCCCGCGGCGCGAGCCCGTACCCGCCCTCGATGTCCGCGGACACCGGCACGTCGACCGCCCGCACGATCCGGGCCACCGCCGCGAACATCTCGTCGGCCGGGGTCTGCCCGTCCTCGTGGCCGAGGGCGGCGGCGACGCCCGCGCTGGGCGTGGCGAGCGCCGGGAACCCGGCCTCGACGAAGACCCGGGCGCTGGCGGCGTCCCACGGTCCGGGCAGGACGAGCGGGTCGCCGGGAGCGGTGCGTCGGTGCAGGGCTCGTAAAGCCTCGATCTTGGTCACGGACTGAGTCACGGTGTGTGTCCCCCTGGTGGAACGCGTCGGCCGACCATCACCCGGTTCCAGTTGTTGATGGCCACGATCAGCCCGACGAGATGGGCGAGTCGTATGTCGTCAAAGTACTGGGCGGCCCGCTCGTACACCGCGTCGGGCACGAAGCCTCCCCCGGACCTGCAAACCGGGGAGGTGCCCCCGGTCAGGACGATGACCGCCTCGGTCAGCGCGAGCGCGGCCCGCTCCCGCTCGTCGAAGACGCCCTCGGCCTCCTCCCAGGCGGCCGGCAGGTCGAGCTGCCTTCGGGGCACGCCGTGCTCCCGGGCGAGAGCGAGATGCATGTCCAGGCAGAAGGCGCAGTGGTTGAGCTGCGAGGCGCGGATCACCACCAGCTCGGCGAGCGCGGGGGCGCCGAGACCGCTCTTCGCCTTCGCGCTGAGCGCGGACATGGCCTGCCCGACGTCCCGGTCGAGGAGCCGGGTCCTGGCCGTCACCCGTGCTGTCCGGGCTGGTAGTGGCCCGGCGCCATACGGAAGGTCACCCCGAACCGGTTCCACGCGTTGATCACGGCGATCGCGGAGATCAACTGGGCCAGCTCGGCCTCCTCGAAGTGCCTCGCGGCCCTCTCGTACACCTCGTCGGGCACGAACCCGTCCGTCAGGACGGTCACCGCCTCCGTCAGCTCCAGCGCCGCGAGCTCCTTCTCGGTGTAGAAGTGCCGTGACTCCTCCCAGGCGCTGAGCTGGATGATCCGCTCGACGCTCTCGCCCGCCGCCAGCGCGTCCTTGCTGTGCATGTCGACGCACAGCGCGCAGTGGTTGATCTGCGAGGCGCGGATCTTCACCAGCTCGTACAGCCGGTGGTCGAGGCCCTTCTTCGCGGCCGTGTCGAGGCGGATCATCGCCTTGTACACCTCGGGGGCGAGCTGGGCCCACTGCAGCCGGGCCGGGTGCTCCAAGGCGTACTCCACCTCGGTCGTCGTGTCGGCGGCTGTCCGGGTCGCCGTGCGGGTCGCTGTCCGGGGAGCTGTCGGGATCGTCGTCATGATCTCGACCCTAGGAGCCAAGCAGCCCAGGAGTATGGTCCACTTCCATGGCGAAACCCTGGGCCACTTTGGGCATCGACCTCCACCTGGAACCGGCGGGCACCGGCCTGCGCCGGGGGCTGACCGACGCCCTGCGCGACGCCGTCCGCACCGGACGCCTGGCACCGGGCACCCGGCTGCCGTCGTCCCGCTCCCTCGCCGCCGACCTGGGCATCGCCCGCAACACGGTCGCCGAGGCCTACGCCGACCTGGTCGCCGAGGGCTGGCTCACCGCCCGCCAGGGCTCGGCCACCCGGGTCGCCGACCGCACGGTGACCCCACCGCCCGACGCCACCGCGGGGCCCCGCACATCCGCTCCGGGCCGTGCCCACGCCCGCATGCCCGCCCCGTCCCGCCGGGAGCGCCCCCGCCCCGTCCACGACCTGGTCCCCGGCACCCCCGACCTCTCCGCCTTCCCTCGCGCGGAATGGCTCAAGGCGGCCCGCCGCGCCTTCCTCGGCGCCCCGCACCAGGCCCTCGGCTACGGCGACCCGCGCGGCCGCCCCGAACTGCGCACCGCCCTCGCCGGCTACCTCGCCCGTGCCCGGGGCGTGCGCGCCGATCCCGAACACATCGTCGTGTGCGCGGGTTTCGTACACGGTCTGCAACTGCTCGGCCGGGTCCTGCGGGCGCGTGGCGCGGCCACGATCGCGGTGGAGTCCTACGGCCTGCCTCGGCACTGGAAGCAGCTGACGGCAGCCGGTCTGACCACCGCCCCCCTGCCCTTCGACGAACTCGGCACGGATCCGGCCGCCCTGACGGACGAGGGGGCCGTCCTGCTCACCCCCGCCCACCAGTTCCCCATGGGCGTGCCCCTGCACCGCGATCGCAGGGCGACGGTGGTGGACTGGGCGCGCCGCACCGGGGGCCTGGTCCTGGAGGACGACTACGACGGGGAGTTCCGCTACGACCGCCAGCCCGTCGGCGCGCTCCAGGGCCTGGAGCCCGACCATGTCGTCTACCTGGGCACGGCCAGCAAGTCCCTGGCCCCGGGGCTGCGCCTGGCCTGGATGGTGCTGCCGCCGACGCTGGTGGAGGAGGTGACGGCGGCGAAGGGCGGCACCGACACCTGCGGCGCCCTGGACCAGCTGACCCTGGCCGAGTTCCTCGCGTCCGGCGCCTACGACCGGCACGTCCGCGCCGCCCGGCTGCGCTACCGGCGCCGAAGGGACGCCCTGGTACGGGCGTTGGCCGCCCAGGCCCCGCACCTGGAGGTCACCGGCATCGCGGCCGGCCTGCACGTCCTGCTGCGTCTGCCGCCCGGGACGGAGCAGTCCGTGGTCCAGGCGGCGACCTGGCAGGGCCTCGCCCTGCACGGCCTGACGTTCTTCCGCCACGAGGCCGCCACGACACCCCCGGCCGACGCCCTGGTCGTGGGGTACGGGACCCCACCGGACCATGCGTGGGCGGGGGCCCTGGAGGCGCTGTGCCGGGTGCTGCCGTGACCGGCCGGGCCGACGACGCGCACTACCGGGTGGGCGTATCGGTGCAGATCATCGCGAAGGGCGCAAAGCGACTGCAGCCAGAGGGGGGTTGATGGGGGGCCTCGCGCGCCTGTCGATCGTCGATCCTTAGGCTGTCGACCGAAAATCGCATGGATCGCTCGGGTGCTCGGTTGCTCGGGTGCTCGTGAACGGAACATCGGGGGAGTCGCACATGGCAGAGACACGGCGCAGGCTGCGTTCGAGCACGGTCGTCCTCGGCGGCATGGGAGTCATGGCGGCGGCCCTGACCTCCTGCGGCTCGGAACCCGACCGCCGCTGCGTGGACCGCGACAGCTACACCTACGAGGGCTACAAGGTCGTCGCGGACAAGAACTGCAAGTCCGGTTCCACCTCCAGCTCCTCGTACTCCAGGGGCGGCAAGAAGACCCGGTCCGGCGGGTCCGACGCCGCCTGGTACTACGACGCCGACGTCTCCGCCGGCCGCGCCGACTACGGCACCTTCAGTCGCAGCGAGGCCGTCGACCGGGGCGGCTTCGGCTGCTCGGGCTCCGGCAGCGGCGGCGGCTGAGCGGGGAGACGGACCGATGGAGCGCCGCACTGTCGAGCCTCGCCCCGGCTGGCAGCAGACCGTGGAAGAGCAGGGGCTCATCTACCCCCTGACCCGCCACCCCGACAACTCCCTGCGCCCGTACTGGGACGAGAGCGCCCACTACGTCTTCTCCCTGGCGGAGGTCGAGGCGTTGGAAGAGGTCGTGGAGGAACTGCACGGCATGTGCCTGACGGCAGCCGAGCACATCGTCGCCCGCGACCGCTTCGCCGACCTCGGCATCAGCGACCGGCGCGTCGCGGACGCGGTCGCCGAGTCCTGGCGTCGACGCGCCGAACTCCCCTCCCTCTACGGCCGCTTCGACCTGCGCTACGACGGCACCGGCCCGGCGAAGCTCCTGGAGTACAACGCGGACACTCCCACCTCACTGGTGGAGGCCGCCTCACCGCAGTGGTTCTGGATGGAGGAACGCTTCCCCGGCGCCGACCAGTGGAACTCCCTGCACGAACGCCTCGTCGCCGCCTGGAAGAAGCAGTCCGCCCTCCTCCCGCCGGGCAGCCCCCTGTACTTCGCGTACTCCTCCGCCGACGAACTCGGCGAGGACATGATGACGGTCGCCTATCTCAAGGAGACCGCCGAGCAGGCGGGCCTGGACACCGGTTGGATCTCCATGGAGGAGATCGGCTGGGACCGCCTCTCCGGCCGCTTCGTCGACACCCGGCTCCGCTTCATCCGCAGCTGCTTCAAGCTCTACCCCTGGGAGTGGCTCACCACCGACCGCTTCGCGGACCACGTCCTCGACACCCTCGACAACGGCGGTGGCACCGGCACGACCCTGTGGATCGAGCCGGCCTGGAAGATGCTCCTCAGCAACAAGGCACTCCTCGCCATCCTCTGGGAGCTCTATCCGGACCACCCGAACCTCCTCCCCTCCTACCTCGACGGTCCGAGGGAGCTGGCGGGCACCACGGGCTACGTCGCCAAGCCCCTCCTGGGCCGGGAGGGCGCCGGAGTGACCGTGCACGAGAAGGGCACCGAGCCCGTCACACGCGACGAGCCCTGCTGCTACCAGCAGTTGGCGCCGCTGCCCGCCTTCGACGGCCAGCACGTCGTCCTCGGCGCATGGGTCGTCGAGGACGAGTCGGCGGGCCTCGGCATCCGTGAGTCGTCCGGCCTGATCACCGACGAGTACGCGCGCTTCCTTCCTCACGTGATCCTCTAGACGGACAGCCTGCCTCGGGGCGGGGCAGGGCAGGGCGGGCAGGACAGGGCGGGGCCGAGCCGGGCTGGGCAGGGCCGGGTTGGGTCAGGCAGGGCCGGGTTGGGCCAGGCAGGGCCGGGTTGGGTCAGGCAGGGCTGGGTTGGGTCAGGCAGGAGGGGCCGAGCCGGGCCGGGAGGGGCCGAGCCGGTCCGGGAGGGGCCGAGCCGGTCCGGGATGGGCCAGGCAGGGCCGGGTCAGGCAAGGCCGGGCCGAGCACGTGCCGCCCGCCCACCGGCTCACACCCCGAGCACACCCCGCAACTGGGCGAGCCCCCAGTCCAGGTCCTCCTTCCCGATCACCAGGGGCGGCGCGATCCGGATCGTCGCCCCATGGGTGTCCTTCACCAGCACCCCCCGCTCCAGCAGCTTCTCGGAGACCTGCCGGCCCGTGCCGTACCGGGGGGCGATGTCGACACCTGCCCACAACCCACGCCCACGTACCGCCGTCACCCGCCCCGTCCCGGCCAACGCGCCCAGCTCCCGCAGCAGATGCTCACCGAGCTCCGCCGCCCGCTCCTGGAACTCACCCGTCCGCAAAATCGCGATCACCTCAAGCGCCACCGCACAGGCCAGCGGGTTCCCGCCGAACGTCGACCCGTGCTCCCCGGGCCGGAAAACCCCCAGCACATCCGCCGACGACACCACCGCCGACACCGGCACGACCCCGCCGCCGAGCGCCTTCCCGAGCACATACACATCAGGCACCACCCCTTCGTGCTCGCACGCGAAAGTACGCCCCGTGCGTCCGAGCCCCGACTGGATCTCGTCCGCAACGAACAGCACGTTCCGCTCCTGCGTCAGCTCCCGCACGCCCGGCAGATAACCGGCCGGCGGAACGAGCACCCCCGCCTCCCCCTGGATCGGCTCCAGCAGCACGGCGACCGTGTTCTCCGTCAACGCCTTGCGCATCGCCGTGAGATCCCCGTACGGCACGATCTCGAAGCCCGGCGTGTACGGGCCGAAGTCCGCCCGCGCCTCCGAGTCGGTGGAGAAACTGATGATCGTCGTCGTACGGCCGTGGAAGTTGTTGCCCGCGACCACGATCTTCGCCATCTCCGCCGGCACTCCCTTGACCCGGTACCCCCACTTCCGCGCGGTCTTCACGGCCGTCTCCACCGCCTCCGCGCCCGTGTTCATCGGGAGCACCATCTCCATGCCGCACAGCTCCGCGAGCTGCTCGCAGAACGCTGCGAACCGGTCGTGGTGAAACGCCCGCGACGTCAGCGTCACCCGCTCCAGCTGTGCCTTCGCCGCCGTCAGAATCCGCCGGTTGCCGTGCCCGAAGTTCAGCGCCGAATACCCGGCCAGCAGATCCAGATACCGCCGCCCCTCCACATCCGTCATCCATGCCCCGTCCGCCGTCGCCACCACGACCGGCAGCGGCTCATAGGTCCGCGCGGTGCGCGCCTCGGCGGTGGCGATCAGGGATTCGGTGGTGCTCGACGTACTCACGGGGCTCTCCGTTCCGCCACCACGAGGGCCCGCGCTGCGGCGGTCCCGGG
This sequence comes from Streptomyces sp. NPDC007808, assembly GCF_042868655.1. Classification (NCBI taxonomy): domain Bacteria; kingdom Bacillati; phylum Actinomycetota; class Actinomycetes; order Kitasatosporales; family Streptomycetaceae; genus Streptomyces; species Streptomyces sp. NPDC007808. The sequence continues at coordinate 81,399 of NZ_JBIAEQ010000009.1, read as the reverse complement.
GCTCGTGGCCACTGTCCATTTCCGACCCTTCGAGTGCTTTGCGGCCCCCTTCCTATCGTTGCTCGCATGGTGGACGCGGCACCATGCCGCGTCGGCGCGCCCGGTAGGCTGATCGACGGGCCGTGACTGGCGCGCTGGGATGGGACCGACCATCGGGGAGCGGCCCACTGGACCCTCTCGTCCAGCACCGAGTGCCGTGCGCCTGGGCCGTACCGTGATCGCTGTACACGACGTCCGGAGGTCCCCATGTCAGCCGAGCCCCTCTCCACCGAGTCCACCGCCTTCCGCTCCGCCCTGGACGTGATCCGCGCCGTCGAGCCGCGCGTGGCCGACGCCATCGGCCAGGAGGTCGCCGACCAGCGCGAGATGCTCAAGCTGATCGCCTCCGAGAACTACGCCTCCCCGGCCACCCTGCTGGCGATGGGCAACTGGTTCAGCGACAAGTACGCCGAGGGCACCGTCGGCCGCCGCTTCTACGCCGGCTGCCGCAACGTCGACACGGTCGAGTCCCTCGCCGCCGAGCACGCCCGCGAGCTCTTCGGCGCCCGCCACGCCTACGTCCAGCCCCACTCCGGCATCGACGCCAACCTCGTCGCCTTCTGGGCCGTCCTCGCCGCCCGCGTCGAGGCCCCCGCCCTGGAGAAAGCCGGTGTCCGCCAGGTCAACGACCTCTCCGAGGCCGACTGGGCCGAGCTGCGCCGGGCCTTCGGCAACCAGCGCATGCTCGGTATGTCCCTGGACGCCGGCGGTCACCTCACCCACGGCTTCCGCCCGAACATCTCCGGCAAGATGTTCGACCAGCGCTCCTACGGCACCGACCCTGCCACCGGGCTGATCGACTACGACGCCCTGCGCACCTCCGCCCGCGAGTTCAAGCCGCTCATCATCGTCGCCGGCTACTCCGCCTACCCCCGTCTCGTGAACTTCCGGATCATGCGCGAGATCGCCGACGAGGTCGGCGCCACGCTCATGGTCGACATGGCCCACTTCGCCGGTCTCGTCGCCGGCAAGGTGCTCACCGGCGACTTCGACCCGGTCCCGCACGCCCAGATCGTCACCACCACCACCCACAAGTCGCTGCGCGGCCCCCGTGGCGGCATGGTCCTGTGCGACGACTCGCTCAAGGACCAGGTCGACCGCGGCTGCCCGATGGTCCTCGGCGGCCCGCTCCCGCACGTCATGGCCGCCAAGGCCGTCGCGCTGGCCGAGGCCCGTCAGGAGTCCTTCCGTGACTACGCCCAGCGCATCGTCGACAACTCCCGGGCGCTGGCCGAGGGCCTCATGCGGCGCGGTGCCACCCTGGTGACCGGTGGCACGGACAACCACCTCAACCTGATCGACGTCGCCTCCTCCTACGGCCTCACCGGCCGCCAGGCCGAGGCCGCTCTTCTCGAGTCCGGCATCGTCACCAACCGCAACGCCATCCCCGCGGACCCCAACGGCGCCTGGTACACCTCCGGCATCCGCGTCGGCACCCCGGCTCTGACCACCCGTGGCCTGGGCACCGCCGAGATGGACGAGGTCGCCGCCCTCATGGACCGCGTCCTCACCACCACGGAGCCCGGCACCACCAGCAAGGGTGCTCCCTCCAAGGCGCAGCACGTGCTCGACCCGAAGATCGCCGACGAGATCTCGCGCCGCGCCACCGACCTCGTGGCCGGCTTCCCGCTGTACCCGGAGATCGACCTGGGCTGACGGCCCACGGGCCGACCTGCAGGCCCACGGCGGTCCGGGCCCTCTCGCCGGTCACGGATCCGTCAGCCGGGGCGTTGTTCCTGCCGCGGGGGGCCCGCCCCCCGCCCCCCCCCCCCCCCCCCCACCCCCCCCCCCCCCCCCCCCCCCCCCCCCCCCCCCCCCCCCCCCCCCCCCCCCCCCCCCCCCCCCCCCCCCCCCCCCCCGGGGGCCCCGCCCCCCCCCCCCGGCCCGGGGGGGGCGCGGGGGGGGGGGGGCCGGGGGGGGGCCCCCCGCCCGCGCCCCCCCCCCGCCGCTCCGCATACCCGCGTCGCCCGCGGATCCGCGTCACGCGTCCAGCAGTTCCTGCCGCGGTCCCGTTTCACGACGGCGCAGCTTCGCCGGTATCCGTGACACGAACGGCCGCAGGACCAGGGCCAGCACCGCCCCTGCCGCAGCGCCGGGAAGCGCCCACCATGCGTCGGTCCCCTCGTCCGCGCGGGTCACCGGGGGGCCGGCAGCCGGGGCCACCGGGGCCGTCGTGTCGGCCGGGCCGCCGCCGGTCCGGGCCGGAGCCGGGGCCACCCCTGAGGGGCGTTCACCTGAGGCTCCCATGACCCCCAGCTCCTTCAGCAGCTGCCGGAGCTGGGCGGGCTTGAGGGCGCGATGCCAGAGACCGTCGAAGGAGCCGGTCGGCTTTGTCGTGGTGTGCACCCATATGTTCTGGCTGTCGGTCGCCAGGTACACGTAGTCGACCCGCCAGGGATCCACATCGTGGATCAACCAGGTGACATTGATCTGGCGGGACGACTCCAGAACGGCCTCCGGGGGCTTCGTGCGCGTCCCCTCGCCCCCGCCGATGCCGCCCAGCAGCCGCTGCAGCTCTTCGTACTCCTTGTCGTTGTAGTGCAGCGACGCCGTTTCCCCACTCCCCGGCGACACCACGAGCGCGCTCGTCGGCCCTCCCGCAGGGGCGGGTGAGGCCGCCACCACGACCAGAGCCAGACTTGCCGCCAACGTCCCCGTCCACGCGGTCAGTCCCCGCACCAAGTCTTTCCACCGGTGCATCCGAACCCCCGAAGCAACTGATCCCTGCGACCCGTCCCCGGGCCGCCTGTCACTTCTGGTACACCGCCCGGCCCCTCGGGGTTCCCACTTCGCCCGCCTCAATCGGGCGAGGCCGTCGCAGACCCGGCAGTCCCGCCAGCGACCGACTCCGCGATCTCCACCGCGCGCTCCCTGGCCTCCACGCCCTCCAGCCGGAGCGTGACCACACCTCCACCGTCCGAGGAGGTCCACAGCAGGGTCGGCCCGGCTGTGCGCTTCTGCCATGTGTAGTGGCCGCCGTCCGGATCCACCAGCGGAAAGCTCAGCAGGTGCGGCCGGGGGAACCACAGCACCGGGTCCGGCACCCCCTCGGCCTGAGCGCCACCGACCGGGGGCAGCACCACCGGTTGCTCGCGGACCCCCTTGATGAAGCTCGGGTCCAGCCGCGCCCGGAACTCGTCCAGCCGGATCGTGCCCCCGCGCTCGCGCCAGCACAGGCTCACCAGGGACCGGCCCTGCGGCAGCCTGCTCACCGTCGCCGTGTCCGGCGTCCCCAGCGCCCTGGGCACCACGGGCCGGAAACCGGCCCGCCGCTCGATCTCCGCCGGTGACACCGAGCGGCCGCAGCCGGGGGTCCCGGCGCCGGGCGACGGCACCGCCGACGGGTCGTACCGCACCTCGACCCCGGCGACGCCGAACCAGTCGAGGACCGCCGCCCGCACCGGGGGAGTGAGCGCGAGCACGGTCAGCAGGCCGCACAGGGCCGCGGTCAGCGACCGCCACCGCGCCCGCGTCCAGCGCCGCACCGCCCGCAGCCGCTCTCCGGAGCCCGGCCGCTCGGCCACCGGAACCGGCACCTGCTCGGCGAGCAGCTGTCCCAGCACCCGCTCGACCATCGTCTCGGCGCTGTCGGCCGCACCCGGCGGATCCAGCGAGCGCCCGAGGGCCCGCAGCTCCTGGGGAAGCCGCGCCGCCGCCGAACGCCCCTCGTGATCGCCGGGGCTCTCGCCGCCGAGGTGTCCGCCCTGCCCGCTCGGAACGCCGCCGCTGCCGGCGCCGTCGCGCTCGTACGCGCGCCGCCCGTCACCGCCGTGCCTGCCGCGCCCCTCACCGTGGGACGGCTCTTGTCCGTCACTCACGCTCATCACCCCCTTCCCGAGGCTGAAAGCCCGGCAGCAGACGCTCCAGCTTGCGCAGGGCGCGGTTCAACCGGGACTTCACCGTGCCCCGTGGCCAGCCGAGGGCCTGGGCCGTCTCGGACTCGTCCATCTCCAGGAGATAGCGGTAGGTGACGACCAGGCGGTGCTCCTCGCTGAGCCTGCCCAGGGCGGCTCGCAGCGCGGCGCGGCGCTCTATCTCCAGCGCGGCCACCGCCGGGTCCGCCGACTCCGGTATCAGCGGTTCCGCCTCCACGAACGCGGCCTCGCGACCGGCGAGCGTGCGCTGTCGTGCCGCCGTGCGCACTGTGTTCCTCGTCTCATTGGCGACGATCGCCAGCAGCCAGGGCTTGAACGCCGAGCCGTCCTTGAACCGGCCCAGCGAGCAGTACGCCTTGACGAAGGCCTGCTGCACCACGTCCTCCGCGTCCGCACCCGCCCCGAGCGCCGCGGCCGCCCTGAGCGCGATGCCCGTGTGGGCCCGCACCAGCTGCGCGTACGCCTCCGGCTCCCCGGCGCGTACACGTGCGATCACCGCAGCCTCATCGACGATGCGGCCCCCCTCCCGCGTCCTCACACCTTTGTTACACCGCCGGGGACGGATCGGTTCCCATCTGTTTCCGACCAGTTCCGGCCCGCCCCCCGGGACCTGAGAGAATGGTGGACATGGCCTCTGATCGACCCCGCGTGCTCTCCGGAATCCAGCCCACCGCAGGCTCGTTCCACCTCGGCAACTACCTCGGTGCCGTCCGCCAGTGGGTGGCTCTCCAGGAGACCCACGACGCGTTCTACATGGTCGTGGACCTGCATGCGATCACGATTCCGCAGGACCCGAAGGAGCTGCGCGCCAACACCCGCCTGGCAGCCGCCCAGCTCCTCGCGGCCGGACTCGACCCCGAGCGCTGCACGCTCTTCGTCCAGAGCCACGTTCCCGAGCACGCCCAGCTCGCCTGGATCATGAACTGCCTCACCGGCTTCGGCGAGGCGTCCCGCATGACGCAGTTCAAGGACAAGTCCGCCAAGCAGGGCGCGGACCGGGCCTCGGTGGGCCTGTTCACGTACCCGATCCTTCAGGTCGCGGACATCCTGCTGTACCAGGCCAACGAGGTCCCGGTCGGTGAGGACCAGCGCCAGCACATCGAGCTCACCCGCGACCTCGCCGAGCGCTTCAACGGCCGTTTCGGGCAGACCTTCACCGTCCCGAAGCCGTACATCCTCAAGGAGACGGCGAAGATCTACGACCTTCAGGACCCGGCGATCAAGATGAGCAAGTCGGCGTCCACGCCGAAGGGCCTGATCAACCTGCTCGACGAGCCCAAGGCCACCGCGAAGAAGGTCAAGAGCGCGGTCACCGACACCGAGACGGTCATCCGCTACGACCTCGTGAACAAGCCGGGCGTCAGCAACCTGCTCACCATCTACTCGACCCTCACGGGCACGGGAATCGCGGAACTTGAGCAGAAGTACGAGGGCAAGGGCTACGGTGCGCTCAAGACGGACCTCGCCGAGGTCATGGTCGAGTTCGTGACGCCCTTCCGGGAGCGCACCCAGCAGTACCTGGACGACCCGGAGACGCTGGACTCGATCCTGGCCAAGGGCGCGGAGAAGGCGCGGCCCGTCGCCGCGGAGACGCTGTCCCAGGCGTACGACAAGGTGGGCTTCCTGCCCGCCAAGCACTGACGCCCACGGCGGCCCACGGCGGCCGGAACGCCGCTGTACCACCGCACAGCGCTGCACATCACTACGGTTGCGCCTGCCCGCAGCACAGCCGTGGCCGTACAGTCGATAGCCGGGTGGCCGTTTCGGCGGCCGCTCGCGGGACCGACGCACGAGCTCACACCAGGACGGGCTCACAACAGGACGGGCTCTCGACGGACGAGCTCACCGACAGACGACAGGAGACGACGTGGGGACCGTAACGATCGGCGTGTCGATCGCGGTCCCGGAGCCTCACGGCAGCCTGCTCCAGGAGCGGCGCGCGGGCTTCGGCGACGCCGCGGCTCACGGCATCCCCACGCATGTCACGCTGCTGCCGCCGACCGAGGTCGACGCCTCGCTGCTGCCCGCCATCGAGGCGCACCTCGTCGACGTCGCGGCCGCGGGGCGCCCCTTCACGATGCGGCTGTCCGGCACCGGAACCTTCCGGCCTCTGTCGCCGGTCGTCTTCGTCCAGGTCGTCGAGGGCGCCGAGGCCTGCACCTGGCTGCAGAAGCAGGTCCGCGACGCCTCCGGGCCCGTGGCGCGCGACCTGCAGTTCCCTTACCACCCGCATGTCACGGTCGCGCACGGCATCGACGAGGCGTCGATGGACCGCGCCTTCGAGGAACTCGCCGACTACGAGGCGCACTGGGCCTGCACCGGCTTCGCCCTCTACGAGCAGGGCGCCGACGGTGTGTGGCGCAGGCTGAGGGACTTCGCGTTCGGCGGTGCGGTGGTGCCGCCGCAGGCGGGTCATGTGGAGCGCGGGTCGATCCCCGCGAACTGAAGGGCTGATCGCGGGGCGATGCCCCGGGCGGCCGTGGATCGTCGGCGGGTGCCGTGCGGCCGGTCGCGCAGTTCCCCGCGCCCCCCGGGGCGTCGCTGACCCGTGGCCTCGACACGAGGCCGGGCCGTCGCGGCTCAGATCGGCAGCCGTCGGAACAGCCCCCGCGGTACATGCCGAAGCGCCGCCATCACCATCCTGAGCGACCCGGGCACCCACACCGTCTCCGAGCGGCGGCGCAATCCGACCTCGATCGCCGTGGCCACCGCTTCCGGGGTGGTCGACAGCGGGGCTTCCGGCAGGTCCGCCGTCATCTTCGAGCGCACGAAGCCGGGACGTACGACCATGACGTGGACGCCCGTGCCGTGCAGGGCGTCGCCCAGACCCTGGGCGAAGGTGTCGAGGCCGGCCTTGCTGGAGCCGTAGATGAAGTTGGCGCGGCGGGCCCGTTCGCCGGCGACCGAGGAGAGGACGACGAGTGAGCCGTGGCCCTGGGCCTGCAGGGCGCCCGCGCTGACCAGGCCGGCCGACACGGCGCCGGTGTAGTTGGTCTGGGCGACGCGCACCGCGTTGAGCGGCTCGCGTTCGTCGCGCGCCTGGTCGCCGAGGACCCCGAAGGCGAGCAGCACCATGTCGACGTCGCCCTCGGCGAAGACCTTGCCGAGCACCGCCTCGTGGGACTCGGGGTCGAGCGCGTCGAAGGGCACGGTGTGCACGTCGGCTCCCAGGGCGCGCAGTTGTGCCGCGGACCGCTCCAGGGCGGGCGACGGGCGGCCCGCCAGGTGGACCGTACGGGTACGGCGGGCGATCAGACGGCGTGCGGTGGCCAGTGCGATCTCGGACGTACCGCCGAGGACGAGCAGGGATTGCGGGAGGCCGAAGGCGTCCTTCACGACAGCTCCTTGATGATCCGGGTGTCAAAAGCCGAGGCGGCGGGCGAGGTCGGACACGAACACCCCGCGCGGGTCGAGTTCCGCGCGCAGTGCGCGGAAGGCGTCCAGGCGGGGGTACATCGCGGCCAGCAGCTCGGGGCGCAGCCGGGAGTCCTTGGCCAGGTAGACGCGCCCGCCGGCCGCGGCCACCTGTTCGTCCAGCTCGTCCAGGAGGACGGCGAGGCCGGGTAGTCCGGCCGGGATGTCGAGGGCCAGCGTCCAGCCGGGCACGGGGAAGGAGAGCCAGCCGGGGTCGGCGTCCCCGAAGCGCTTGAGGACGGCCAGGAACGAGGGGCAGCGGTGCTCGCAGATGCGCCGCACGATCCGGCGCAGGGTGTCCTCATGGCCGTGTCCGACGACGAACTGGTACTGCACGAAACCGTCCGGGCCGTAGATCCGGTTCCAGTGGGGCACGCCGTCCAGGGGGTGGAAGAAGGCGGAGAGGGTCTGCAGTTCACCGGTACGCGCGCGGGGCGCTCTGCGGTACCAGAGCTCGTTGAACCAGCCCACGGTACGGCGGCTGAGCAGTCCTGCCGGGAGGAAGGCGGGCGCGGCGGGCAGCCGGGCGGGACGGAAGGCGAGAGGGTCCCTACGCGCGCGCGTGCCCTCGCGCAGTGCCTCCAGGGGTGCGTGGTCGCCGCGCGTGAGTACCGCGCGCCCCGTGGCCGCGCCCCGCGCCAGCAGGTCGATCCACGCGACCGAGTAGCGGTAGTGGTCGTCGCCGGCGACCAGGCGTGCCATCAGGTCGTCGAGGTCCCGCGCGCGCTCGGTGTCGACCGACATCAGCGACGTCTCGACCGGCTGGAGCCGGACCGTCGCCGTCAGGATCAGGCCGGTCAGGCCCATGCCGCCGGCGGTCGCGTCGAACAGGGGGGCGCCGCGGCGGACCATGCGGACCTCGCCGTCGGCGGTGAGGAGCTCCAGCGACAGCACGTGCCGGGAGAAGGAGCCCGTGACGTGGTGGTTCTTGCCGTGGATGTCGGCCCCGATCGCGCCGCCGACGGTGACATGGCGGGTGCCGGGCGTCACCGGCAAGAACCAGCCGAGCGGCAGCAGCACCTCCATCAGCCGGTGCAGGGAGACACCCGCGTCGCACAGCACGGTGCCGCCGGCGACGTCGATGGCGTGGATACGGTCCAGTCCCGTCATGTCGAGCACGGTGCCGCCCGCGTTCTGCGCCGCGTCCCCGTACGCCCGTCCCAGGCCCCGCGCGATGCCCCCGCGGGCCCCGCAGTCCCGGACGGCGGCCGCGGCCTCCTCGTACGTCCGTGGACGGATCAGACGGGCGGTGGTCGGGGCGGTGCGGCCCCATCCCGTGACGGAGGCGGTCTCGGCAGGCATGTCGGCGACCGTAGTGCCGATGGATGAGCGACTACTTCTGAAACATACCTACTCTCCCCGAAATGGGTGATTAATGGGATGTCGCTCAATATTGCCGTAATTCTGGCGTTGTCGGAGTGAACAGTGAGTCCACATGGATCACCTCGACGACATGGACCACCGAAGCCTTCGGGGCGCGGACCGGCGAATCCTTTCGGCGCTCCATGCCCACGGCAGTGACGCACGCGTCGCGACCGCCGCGCGGGCCCTGTCGTGGGCGGGTGAGCACGGAGCGCTCTGGCTCGCATCGGGCCTCGTGGGAGCGGCCGTGGACAGGGGAAGACGCGGCGCCTGGCTGCGTGGCGCGGCGCTCACCGTGGGAGCCCACGTCGTCAGCATGGGGGTGAAGCGGGTGGTGCGGCGCCCCCGCCCGACGCATGTCCAGCCCCTCGTGCGCACCGCCGGCCGACACTCCTTCCCCAGCTCCCACGCGACCTCCGCGGCGGCTGCCGCCGTCGCCTACGGCACGCTCGGCGCGTACGCGATCCCGCCGCTCGCGGCCGCGGTGTGCCTGTCACGCCTGGTCGTCGGCGTGCACTACCCCTCCGACGTGGCGGCGGGCGCGGCCCTCGGGGCACTCACGGCGTCCGTCGCGACGGGCTGGATGAGGCGGGGGAGCGCCCATGACTGAGACGGCGCCCTTCGCCGGCGCGGCGCGCATCAGGGAAGCGGCGCTCCACGGGCAGCGCACACCCTCCCGAGGGGCTCCGCCACCGCCCCGCAGAGGCGGCCTTCGCGCGCTCCTCGCCGGCCTGCTCAGAACCGCTCGTCCCAAGCAGTGGGTCAAGAACACGCTGGTCGCCGCGGCCCCGGCCGCCGCCGGCCGGCTCTTCTCGATCCACGCTCTGACCCAACTCGCGCTCGTCTTCGTCCTGTTCACCGCCTGCGCCGCCGCCGTCTACCTGATCAACGACGCACGCGACGCCGAGGCGGACCGCGCGCATCCCACCAAGCGTCACCGCCCGGTCGCCGCCGGCCTGGTGCCCGTGCCCGTCGCGTACGCGGTCGGAGGCGCCCTCGCCGTCCTCGCGCCCGTCGCCGCGGCCTGGTCGACCTCGCCCGCCGTGGCGGCGCTGCTGACGGCGTACATCGGCATGCAACTGGCCTACTGCGTCAGCCTCAAGCACGTCCTGGTCGTCGATCTCACCGTCGTCACCACCGGGTTCCTGATGCGGGCGATGGCCGGCGGGCTCGCGCTCGCCATCCCGCTGTCGCGCTGGTTCCTGATCACGACCGGGTTCGGCGCGCTGTTCATGGTGGCGGCCAAGCGCTACTCCGAAGCCGTGCAGATGGCCGGGAAAGCGGGCGCCACGCGCGCGTTGCTGACCGAGTACACGACCGGATACCTGCGCTTCGTCTGGCAGTTGGCGGCCGGGGTCGCCGTCCTCGGGTACTGCCTGTGGGCGCTGGAGGAGGGCGGCGTCCCGCACACGGGCGTACTGCCCTGGCGCCAGCTGTCCGTGGTCGCCTTCATCCTCGCGATCCTGCGCTACGCCGTCTTCGCCGACCGCGGCACGGCGGGCGAACCGGAGGACGTCGTCCTGCGCGACCGCGCCCTCACCGTCATCGGGGTGGTGTGGCTGGTGATGTACGGGCTGGCGGTGGCCGATTGGTAGGCACGCGCGCGTGGGGCGACCGACACGGGGCCCCTCCCCGGCGACGGTTCACCGGCCCGAGGACCACCCGCCGTGAACTCCTCGGCTTCGCCGCCGTCGGCCTCCTCGCCTACGGCGTCGACCTCGCCCTCTTCACCGGCCTGCGCGGCCCGGCCGCCCTCGACCCCCTCACCGCCAAAGCCCTCTCCTTCACGGCCGGCTGCGCCGTCGCCTACGGCGGCAACGCCCTCGGCACCTACCGGCACACCCGGCCGCGGGGCCTGCGGCCCTGCGCCCTCTTCCTCGCGGTGAACGCCGCCGGGGCGGCCGTACAGCTGCTGTGCCTCACCATCAGCCACTACGGCCTCGGTCTCACCTCCCAGCGCGCGGACATCGTCTCCGGCGCGGGAATCGGCATGGCACTGGCTACGGTGCTGCGGTTTTGGGGCATACGGACATTGGTCTTCCGGACGGAGGGCAGAGTCGGATCATGGACTGGCTGAAGAGACTTCCCGGTGTGGGGCCGTTGTTCGCGCGGCTGATGACCACGCACGCGTGGCGCTCGTTCGAGCGCATGGAACGTGTGAAGTGGACGCAGCTGGCCGCTGCGATGACGTTCACCAGCTTCGTCGCGCTCTTCCCGCTGCTGACCGTGTCCGCCGCGGTGACAGCCGCGACGCTCAGCCAGGAGCAGCAGGACAGGCTGGAGGACAAGCTCGCCGACCAGGTGCCCGGCATCTCCGACCAGCTGGACATCGACGGCCTGGTCCAGAACGCCGGCACCATCGGCCTCATCGCCGGGGCCGTGCTGCTGTTCACCGGCATCAGCTGGGTCGGCTCCATGCGCGAGTGCCTGCGCGCGGTGTGGGAGCTGCCCGACGAGGAGGAGAACCCCCTGCTGCGGTACGCCAAGGACGCGCGGGTCCTCGTCGGCCTCGGCGGAGCCGTGCTCGTGACGATCCTGGCCTCCACGGTCGCCTCCGCGACGGTCGGCTGGACCACCCGGCAGCTCGGCGTCGACGAGGGCGGCTGGGGCGGGGTCCTGCTGCGCGTGGCGGCGTTCCTCGTCGCCGTGCTCGCCGGCTTCCTGGTCCTGCTGTACGTGCTGACCCTGCTGCCCGGCGTGGAACCGCCGCGCCGCCGGCTGATCGTGGCCGCACTGACCGGCGCGATCGGGTTCGAGCTGCTGAAGCTGCTGCTGAGCGGCTACATGCAGGGCGTGGCGACGAAGAGCATGTACGGCGCCTTCGGAGTGCCGGTCGCCCTGCTGCTGTGGATCAACTTCACGTCGAAGCTGATCGTGTTCTGCGCCGCCTGGACGGCGACGCAGAGCAAGGAGGTCGAACTGGCGAAGGCCCCCGAGAACGAGAACCCCGAGAACCCCGGGATCCCCGGAATCCCCGCGAGCCCCGGCGTCAGGAGCGGTTCCGACGGCGCACCAGGTCCGGCAGCGGCCACCGGCGGTTGATCAGGAACGCGCCCGCCGCGAGCAGCACCAGCAGCCCGCCGGTGATCCCGAGTGCGACCCCGATGCCGCTCGAACCGCCCGCCGCCGAGGCTCCCACGGCGGACTCGGCGGATCCGGCGGCCCCGTCGGAGTCCCCGGCGCCACCCGCCTCCCCGGCGTCGTTCGCCCCCGGCTGCGCGCTGGCCTGCGCCGCGCTCCGCGGCGGCACCAGTTCACCGACCGGCTGCACCTTGCCGGCCGCCTTGAAGCCCCAGTCGAACAGCCTTGCGGTCTCCTTGTAGACCTCGTTGTGCTCGCTCTTCTCCGGGTTCATGACCGTGACGAGCAGCACCTTTCCGTCTCGCTCGGCCACGCCCGTGAACGTGGCGCCGGCGTTCGTGGTGTTGCCGTTCTTGACGCCCGCGATGCCCTGGTAGACGGGGACGTCGCTGTCTCCGGCCAGCAGCCGGTTGGTGTTCTGGATCTCGAAGGACTCGCGGACCGACTTGCCCTTCTTCTTCTTGGTCTCGCCCGGGAACTTCGCGGTGACGGTCGAGCAGTACTCGCGGAAGTCCTTCTTCTGCAGCCCGGAGCGGGCGATCAGGGTGAGGTCGTACGCCGAGGAGACCTGCCCGGGGGCGTCGTAGCCGTCCGGGGACACCGCGTGCGTGTCGAGGGCCTGGAGTTCCTCGGCGTGCTCGTTCATCTCCTCGACGGTGGTCTCGATGCCGCCGTTCATCTTGGACAGCACGTGCACGGCGTCGTTGCCGGAGCGCAGGAAGACCCCGAGCCACAGGTCGTGGACGGAGTACGTCTCGCCCTCCTTCATCCCGACCATGCTGGACCCGGCCCCGACGTCCGCCAGGTCGGACGGGACGACCTTGTGCGTCATGGTCTTCGGGAACTTCGGCAGGACCGTGTCGGCGAACAGCATCTTCATGGTGCTCGCGGGTGCCAGCCGCCAGTGCGCGTTGTGCGCGGCGAGCACGTCCCCCGTCTCGGCGTCGGCGACCACCCAGGAGCGGGCGCTCACGTCCTTGGGCAGGACGGGGACACCGCTCGCGAGGTTCACCTGGGTGCCGGGCCTGCCCAGCCGCTCACCGCCCACCGTCGACATGTTCGCCGGAGGAGTGGCCGACGGGCTCGTGCTCGGTGAGGGCTTGGGAGCCGCGTGGGAGAGGGGCGCGGTCAGTGCGAGGGAGGACAGGACGGCGGAAGCGACCAGCAGGGATCGCCTGGCGGTCTTCTTGGGTGCGGGCACGAGCGAGAACGTACCTGCCGTTTGCACGGAAGTCCCGCTTCCGCCCCCACCCCGGACGGGGAACCGAACACGCGACGGTGATACTGAACGTATGAAGCTCAGCCGCCCCGTCTCCTGGTTCCTGCTCGCCTTCGGGGTGTGGAGCTGGGTCATCTGGGTCACTTTCGTCAAAAACCTGATCAAGGACAGCAGCGGGCTCGCGTTCGAGGACGGTCACCCGACGGCGTACTTCTGGGTGCACCTGCTGCTCGCCGTCGTCTCCTTCGTATTGGGGACGGTCATCGGGGTCATCGGGTTGCGTGGACTGCGCGCACTGCGCCGCACGTCATAGGAACTCGGCCGCGGACCGGGACGTTCACTCAGCACGCAAAGGAAAGGGAACGTCGGCGTGGTCATCGTCTTCGCGCTCGTCGCACTGCTCGTGTTGTCCGTCGTCGTGGCGGGCAACTGGCTGATGTGGCGTCGGCTGTTCCGCGACACGACCCGCGGCCCCGGGTTCGTACGCCGCGCGGGCGTGGTGGTGATCGCCGGCGGATGGGCCCTGACGATCGGGGCCCTGGTCGCCGAGCGCTCGGGCGCGCCCTTCTGGCTCCAGCAGGTCCTGGCCTGGCCGGGCTTCCTGTGGCTGGCCCTGTCGATGTACCTGCTGCTGGGGGTGGTGGCGGGTGAGGTCGTACGCCCGCTGCTGCGCCGGTGGGTCGAGCGACGGGCGCGCGCCGGGGCGGGCGGGCAGGAGGGTGCCGTACCGCAGCCCGTGCCCGCGGGAGCCGTGGCGGCCACGCCACCCGCCGCCGCACCGGCCGGCCCCCAGCCGCTTGCGGCGCTCACGCCGGACACCTCCGCCACGCTCACGACCGCCCCGCCCCCAGCCGGGCAGCCCCCGGCACCCAGCACCGAGCGACCCGCGGCGACCGACGCCGACCCGGACCCGGCGCCCGCCCCCGAGACCACCGACCCGTCCCGCCCCCTGGCCGCCCCCACCCGACGCCTCTTCGTCTCCCGGGTGGTCGCCGGTGCCGCCGCCGCGGCCGCCGTGGGCACCGTCGGATATGGCACCTACGGCGTGCTGCGCGGACCGAAGGTGAAGCGGGTCACCGTCCCGCTGGCCAAGCTCCCGCGCGCGGCGCACGGTTACCGGATCGCGGTCGTCAGCGACGTCCACCTGGGCCCGGTCCTGGGCCGCGGGTTCGCCCAGAAGGTCGTCGACACGATCAACGGCACCCAGCCCGACCTGATCGCGGTCGTCGGCGACCTCGTGGACGGCAGCGTGAAGGACCTCGGCCCGGCCGCGGCACCGCTCGCCGGCCTCCGGGCGCGGCACGGGGCGTTCTTCGTCACCGGCAACCACGAGTACTTCTCGGGCGCCGGGCAGTGGATCGACGAGGTACGCCGCCTGGGTCTGAGACCCCTGGAGAACGCCCGCACGGAACTGCCCCACTTCGACCTGGCCGGCGTCAACGACGTGGCGGGCGAGAGCGAGGGCCAGGGCCCCGACTTCGCCAGAGCGCTCGGCGACCGGGACACCGCACGCGCGTGCGTGCTCCTCGCCCACCAGCCGGTGCAGATCCACGACGCCGTCGAGCACGGCGTCGACCTCCAGCTCTCCGGGCACACCCACGGTGGCCAGCTCTGGCCCGGCAACCTCGTCGCGGAGCTGGCGAACCCGACACTGGCCGGTCTGGAACGCTACGGCGACACCCAGCTGTACGTCAGCCGGGGCGCGGGCGCCTGGGGCCCGCCCACGCGCGTGGGAGCGCCGTCGGACATCACGGTGATCGAGCTGGCGTCCCGTCAGGCCTGAGTGCGCCGGTGACCGTTGCGGGCCGTCCGCCGGCGGCCCCGCCCAGCCCCGCCGTACCTGTGAGCAGTCTGTGAAACTCGCCGGAAACACCCGTAGGTAAGTTCTTGTCCATGTCCCCCAAATCCCCTTCCCCCCGGTGAAAAACGTGTGATTAGGTGTGCGCGCCGCTTAGGGGAGTGGCTCGAATTCACAGTTCATGCGGGGGCCCGTCAAGGGCCGGGGAGAGGGCACACCCATGCGTACGGTTCGCATGCGGATTCTCGCGTCGCTGCTCGTACTGGCGGCCGTGGGAGTGGGCGGCTGGCAACTGTGGTCGTCACAGCAGGGCGAGGACAGAACCATCACGGTCGGTACGACGGACGCGGTCACGTCGCTCGACCCGGCCGGCGCCTATGACGCCGGCTCCTGGGCGCTGTTCAGCAACGTCTTCCAGTCGTTGCTGACCTTCGAGCCGGGCGGCGTCACGCCCGTGCCCGACGCGGCCCGCAGCTGCGGCTTCGTCGGCAGCCAACTGCGCACCTACCGCTGCGAGCTGCGCGAGGGGGTCACCTTCCCGAGCGGGCGCGCCATGACCGCCGAGGACGTGAAGTACTCCTTCGACCGCGTCAAGCGGATCAAGTCGGACGTCGGCCCGTCCTCCCTGCTGGACACCCTCGGCTCGGTGAACGCGAGCGGCCGTACGGTCACCTTCCGTCTGTCGTCGCCGGACGCCACGTTCCCGCTCAAGGTGGCGACCGGAGCCGGCGCCATCGTCGACCGCGAGAAGTACCCGGCGGACGCGCTGCGCAAGGGTGACTCCGTGGACGGAACCGGCCCGTACACCCTGACCGCGTTCTCGAAGAACGCCAGGGCGGAACTGGCCCCCAACGCGCACTACAAGGGCGCTCTCAAGGACAGCGGCCGCCCCGTCGAGCTGCGCTACTACGCGGACGCGGACGCCCTCGACACCGCCTGGAAGGCGAAGCGGATCGACGTGGCCACGCGGACGCTGCCCCCCGAGGTCCTCGCCGGACTGAACACCGCCGACCCCGGCCAGCGCGTGTCGGAGGCCGACAGCTCCGAGACCCGCAACCTGTACTTCAACACCCGCGCGTCGTCGCCGCTGCACGACGTCCGGGTGCGGCAGGCCATGGCCTGGCTGATCGACCGGGACCGGCTGGCGGCCACCGTGTACAAGGGGACCGTCGACCCGCTGTTCTCGCTGATCCCCACCGGCATCACCGGCCACACCACGTCGTTCTTCGACACCTACCCCGAGCTCGACCCCGCCAAGGCGCGCGCCCTGCTCACCGAGGCGGGCGTGAGCCTGCCCGTCCGCTTCACCTACGGCTACGCCACCGGCCGGGGCGCCGGAGCCGCGGAGGCCGCCGAGATCAAGCGGCAGCTGGAGTCGAGCGGCCTGTTCAAGGTGACGGTCAAGGGCTACGAGTGGTCCGACTTCCAAAAGCGCTGGGCGAGCGGCAAGCTCGACGCGTACGCCGTCGGCTGGGTCGCCGACTTCCCCGACCCGGACACCTACGGCGGCCCGCTCGTCGGCACCGACGGCACCATGAACACCGGCTACAGCGACAAGGCCGTCGACCGGCTGATCACGGCCAGTCAGCGGTTCGCCGACCGCAGCCAGGCCACGCGGGACTTCCGCTCGCTGCAGGAGACCGTCGCCCGCGACGTCCCGGTCATCCCGCTGTGGCAGGCCAAGGAGTACGTGGTGACCAGCGAGGACGTCGGCGGCGGCCAGTACCTGTCCGACGGCACCGGAGTGTTCCGGCTCTGGCGTCTCACCTGGATCTGACGCCCCGGCGGGTCACGGCCGCACCGCCGTGCCCGCCGGCAGCGTCACCGTCACCGCCAGTCCCTCGCCCGGCGCCGTGCGCACCGCGACCTCGCCGTCGTGGGCCTCCACCACGCCCTGCACGATCGCCATTCCCAGACCGCTGCCCGCGCCCCCGCCGGCCCGGAAGAACCGGTCGAAGACGCGTGCGGCGTCCTCCTCGCACAGCCCCGGCCCCTCGTCCTGCACGCACAGCCGTACGACCCCGTCCGCCCGCTCGACCCCCAGCCGCACCGGCACCTCGGCGGGCGTGTGGGTGCGGACGTTGCTCAGCAGGTTGCCCAGCACCTGGCGCAGCCCCGCCTCGTCGGCGTGCACGAGCAGGGTGCCCTCGGCGGCGACGGCGATCGGCCGCTCGGGCTGCTGAACCCGCAGGTCCTCGGCGGCCTCCCGCACCAGGCGGTTGAGGTCGACGTTGCGGAACCGCAGTTCGGGCCGCTGGTCGAGACGAGCGAGCGTGAGCAGCTCCTCGACGAGGCGTCCCATACGGTCGACCTCGCCGTTCATCCGGTCCCAGACGCGCTTGCGCTCGGCCGGTTCCCGGAGCATCCCCCTGTCGTACAGCTGGAGGTAACCGCGGATCGCGGACAGCGGGGTGCGCAGCTCGTGCGAGGCGTCACCGACGAAGCGGCGCAGCTGGGCCGCGCTGCGCTCGCGCGTGCGGTACGCCGACTCCACCTGGTGCAGCATGGAGTTGAGGGCGACCCGCAGCTGCTCGACCTCCAGGGTGGGCTCGCGGCTGGAGGGGATGCGCCGGGTCAGATCGCCCTCGGCGATCGCCGACGACGTCTCCACCATGTCCTCCAGCGGTCGCAGCCGGCGGCGCACGCCGAACATGGTCAGGCAGGCGAGCAGCGCCAGCAGCACGGTGCCGACGGCGAGGTCCATCCGCAGCGCCTTGCCCATGCCCTCGTGCAGGCCCTCGGTCGGTACGGCGATCAGCACGACGGTGCCGTCGGACAAGCGTGCGCCGACCATCCGGTGGCGGTCGCCCTCGACCCGTACGTTCCGCGGCTCCTCGTCGGCGGCCAGCGCGACCGGATCCTCGGCGGCCGCCGCCAGCGCGTGCTGGCGGGGCGTCGGTTCGAGCGGGCCCAGGGCCACCGGCTGCCCGGCCAAGTCGACGGCGACGTACACCATCGTCGGGTTCGGCAGCGGATCGGTGTCCTTGGCGCCGCCGTCGGTGAACTTGTCCAGGGCGATGCCGAGTTCGCTGAGCGACTCGATCTGCCGCAGGGTGAAGTCGGCGCTGTGCAGCGTGCTGCGGGCCCCCTTCAGCTCGCTGTCGACCTTGTCGAGCAGGTAGAAACGGGCGGTCATCAGGCTGATCGCGGTCGCCGCGGCGATGCCCACCGCCAGCAGCGCCACGTTCGCCAGGGTCAGCTTGCCGCGCAGCGAGTGGACACCGCGTCTGCCCCGCACTCCCCGCAGCCTCATGTCAGCCCGTATCCGACGCCCCGCCGGGTGGTGATGACCGGCGGTCCCAGGGCGTCCAGTTTGCGCCGCAGGTAGCTGATGTAGGTCTCCACGACGGTCGACTCGGGTGGGGCGTGCTCGTACTGCCACACGTGGCGCAGCAGTTGGTCCTTGGGTACGATCCGGCCGCCGTTGCGCACGAGGAAGCGAAGCAACGCGTACTCGGTGGGGGTGAGTTCGACGGTGTGGCCCGCGCGGCGCACCGAGTACGTCGTCTCGTCGAGTTCCAGGTCGCCGTAGCGAAGCGGTGGGCGCTGCGGCAGGACGTCGGCGGCGGGGGTGGCCCCGGGCGAGCCGGTGCGAGCGTGGGGGAGGGTGCGGCGCAGCACCGCCGTGACGCGGGCGATCACCTCGTCGATGTTGAACGGCTTGGTGATGTAGTCGTCGCCGAAGCCGAGGGCGCCGACGACCTCGGCGGGCGAGTCGCGCGCGGTGAGGAAGACGAGCGCCAGGTCGGGCCGCCGCTTGCGCAGTTCGCGCCCGAGGGTGCGGCCGTCGCCGTCCGGGAGCATGACGTCGAGCAGCGCCGCGTCCGGTCGGATGCGCTCGGTCAGGGTGAGCGCCTCGCGGACCGTGCCCGCGATCACGACCTCGAAGCGGTGGTAGCGCAGGGCGATGGCGAGGACGTCCGCGATGCTCTCCTCGTCCTCCACCACCAGCACGGTGCCGGGAGCCGTCGTCATGGCCCCAGTATCGACGCGGCCACCGACAACCGGGCGGGTTCGCTCTTTGGAGTTCCTTGAGAGTCATGGCCATCGCCTGCCACACGCGCGTGCCGCCACCGATCCTGTTGCCCAGGACCTGGGGGACCGACCGAAACCGATTAAGGAGCGTTGAGCGTGGCGGCATTGGCACGGTGGTGCTATCGGCACCGGCTGGTGGTCCTGTTGCTGTGGGTGGGGGCACTGTTCGGCCTGGGCGCGGCGAGTTCGGCCGCGGGCACGAACTACGCGAACGTCTTCTCCCTCCCGGACACGGACTCCGCGACCGCGTACGACCTGATGGAGAAGGCCTTCCCGCAGCGCGCGGGCGACACCGACACGGTGGTGTGGAAGGTGGACGACGGATCGGTGCGGGACGAGGCCGTACGGTCCCGGATCCGGCCCGCCCTCGAAGAGATCGGGCGGATGGAGGGGGTCGGCGAGGTCACCGACCCGTACGCGGCGCGGACAGCCGCGCAGATCAGCCGGGACGGGCGCATCGCGTACGCGCAGATCACCTTCACCGAGCAGGCGAACGCCATCCCCAAGGAGCTGATCGAGGACGTCGTCGAGACCGCGCAGGCCGCCGAACGGGACGGACTCCAGGTCGAGCTGGGCGGTCAGGCCATCGCCCGCACACAGGAGCCGCCGCAGGGCACGGCGGAGGCGGTCGGCATCCTCGCCGCGGCGGTCGTGCTCTTCCTCGCCTTCGGCTCGCTCTTCTCGATGCTGCTGCCCATCGTCGTGGCGATCGCGGGCGTCGGCACCGGCCTGATCGGGACGATGCTGCTCAGCCATGTCGCGGATGTGCCCGAAGTGGCCCCGCTGCTCGGCTCGTTGATCGGTCTCGGCGTCGGCATCGACTACGCCCTGTTCATCGTCACCCGGCACCGGCGCGGCATCCTGCGCGGCATGAAGCCGCAGGAGTCGGCGGTCACGGCCCTGAACACCTCTGGCCGCGCGGTGCTGTTCGCGGGCGGCACGGTCTGTATCGCGCTCGCCGGCATGCTCGTGATGAACATGCGGTTCCTGGACGGCGTGGTCATCGCGACCTCGCTCACCGTCGTCCTGAGCGTGCTCGCCGCCATCACCCTGCTGCCCGCCCTGCTCGGCCTGCTCGGCATGCGGGTGCTCAGCAGGCGGCAGCGGCGCCGGCTCGCGGCGGCGGGGCCGGAGCCGGCGGAGACGAGCGGGCTCGCGGCGCGCTGGTCGTCGTACGTCCAAAGGCACCCGCGGCCGATCGCGGCGATGGCCGTCGTCGTCATGGCGGCCCTCGCGATACCCGTGCTGTCCCTGCGTCTGGGCGCCACCGACCAGGGCAACCACCAGGAGTCGACCACGACGCGCGAGGCGTACGACCTGCTCGCCGAGGGCTTCGGACCCGGCGTCAACGGCCCCCTGCAGGTCGTCGTCGAAGGCGACGCCCCCGCCGGCCTGGTGGACGGCATCCGGTCGGCCGAGGGAGTCGCCCACGTGGCCGCCGTCCCGCCCGCGAACGGCGTGACGGTGATCCAGGTCGTCCCGACCACCTCACCCCAGTCCGAGCAGACGGACCGGCTCATCGACCGCCTGCGCGAGGACGTCATCCCGGACTCCGGCGCCGAGGCCCATGTCGGTGGCGTGACCGCGGTCTTCAAGGACTTCGCGGCGGTGACCGGCGAGCGCCTGCCGTACTTCGTCGCGACGATCATCGCCCTGGGCTTCCTGCTCCTGCTGGTGGCCTTCCGGTCGCTGGTGGTGCCGCTGACGGCCGCCTTGATGAACCTCATCGCGGCGGCCGCGTCCTTCGGCGTCCTGGTGGCGATCTTCCAGTGGGGCTGGGGCACCGAGCTGATCGGTGTCGGCAAGGAGGGACCGATCACCTCGTTCCTGCCGGTCATCATGCTCTCCCTGCTCTTCGGTCTCTCCATGGACTACCAGGTGTTCCTGGTCTCCCGGATGCACGAGGAGTGGGTGCACACCAAGGACAACGCCCGTGCCGTCCGCGTCGGCCTCGCGGAGACCAGCCGGGTCATCAACTCGGCCGCCCTGATCATGATCTGTGTGTTCAGCGCGTTCGTGCTGAGCGGTGACATGGAGGGCGCGATGGCGGGCGTCGGTCTCGCGGCCGCCGTCGCCCTGGACGCCTTCGTCCTGCGGACGGCCCTGGTGCCGGCCGCGATGCACATGCTCGGCAGGGCGAACTGGTGGCTGCCGGACTGGCTGGAGAAGCGGTTGCCGCACCTGGCCGTCGAGCCGAAGGAGGAGGCGCCGCCGGTGGCCGAGGCGGAGCCGGACGCCGCGCACAGGTCCTCGGTCGTCCACGGGTTCGTCCGCACGGCGGACGGTGAGCCGGTCGACGGCGCGGCGGTGACACTGCTGACCGTGGGCGGCCGTCAGCTGGACGGGGTGACCTCGCTCGCCGACGGCTCGTACATCGTCTCGGTGCCGGGTCCGGGGACGTATCTGCTGGCGACGACCGCCGAGCCCTACGGCTCCCGGGCGGGGCAGGTGGTCGTGGCGGACGGCCCGCTGGTGTACGACGTGGAGTTGGCGGAAGGGGAACTGGACGCGGTCAGGCGGCCCTGACGAAGGCGCTTCGGGGGCGCTCGTCCTCGGCGGGCGCCCCCTGCCGGTGGCCTATGTGCCGGCCTTCCCGCCGGTCTTCTTCGCCGGATCCGGGAGCGCGTTCGTCATCCCGGGCAGGAAGTCGGTGAACAGCTCGTGCACCTCGCGCACCAGCGGCCGCAGCACCCGGAACCGGGCCAGCGAGACGCCCCGCGCGGTCAGGCGGGCCCCTCGCTCGGCCAGCCGGTAGCTGCGCTCGCGCCCCTCGGTGCGGTCGAACACCCAGTACAGGACGAGCCCCATCTGGGAGAGCCACATCAGCTCGGGCAGCACGTCCCGCAGTTCCTCGGGCACCTTGGTCTTCGCGCCCGCCAGGACCTGGCGGTGGATGCTGATGGCCTCCACGCGCGCGTGCTCCGACTCGGCGGAGAAGGGGCTGAGCGGGCTGTCGGGATCGGCGGCGTTCTTGAAGAACTGCACGGCGAACTCGTGGTACGGCGTGGCGATGTCCAGCCACACCTTCAGCACGCCCGCGAGCCGTGCCTCCAGGTCGGTCTCCCGGGCCAGGATCGGCCGGACCGCCGCCTGGTGCTCGGCGGCGATCCGGTCGTAGAACCCCTGGATCAGGTGTTCCTTGCCCTCGAAGTAGTAGTACGCGTTTCCGACGGAGACCCCGGCCTCCTGGGCGATCGCCCGCATCGTCGTCTTGTCGTAGCCCCGCTCCTGGAACAGCCGCATGGCGGTCTCCAGGATGAGCGCACGGGTCTGCTCGGACTTGCTGGGCGTGTCGCCCTGTTCAGGGCTGTCGTTCTTCTCGGGCACGGAAAGAGAGCCTAACGAGTGGCGTTTCGGCCGACCGTCAGGAGGCCTGCGCCGTCTGGTACAGGTTCTGGGCGTCGGCTCCGAAGTACGGGCCGTACATCCGGTTCGGCAGGAAGTTGTACTTGAAGCTGTTCACCGAGGACAGCAGGCCGGTTCCCGTGGCCTCGTCGAACCGCGTGAACCAGGGGCCGCCGCTGGCACCGCCGGTCATGTTGCAGGTCATGCCGTGGTCGTTGGAGAGCAGGAAGTCCCGGTTGGTGGTGCCGCTGCAGTAGATGAACTTCTCGCCGTCGTACGGGGCGGCGGCCGGGAAGCCGAACGAGTACATGCGCAGGTTGTAGCCGGTGTTGAACGCAAGCCCCTGTCCGCCGACGACGTCCGTCAGCTTCTTGCCGTCCAGCGGGGCCACGACCGCGGCGCCGATGTCGTAGTTGATGTCCTCGCTCGCCGTCCACTGGGGCGTGGACAGGGTCTTCGTCGCGCTCCAGCGGCCGTACGGGGCCTGCCCGTCGTGGTAGCCGGGCACGAAGACCCAGTTGGTGTGCCAGGCGCCCTGCAGCTTCACGCAGTGGCCCGCCGTGATCACGGTGCTCTTGTTGGCGCTGGTGACGGCGTTGCCGGAACAGGACGCCGTACGTCCCTGGTGGGTGAAGAACACCCGGCCCGCGGTGGACACGACCGCACCGCCGCCGGTCCACTGGCCGCCGCTGTTGGGGAAGGCCATCAGCCCGATGCCGCCGGCGGCCTTGCCGAGCGCCTTGGCCGGGGCGCTGGGCGAGACGGTGGACGGCGTGCCCTTGCGCAGGGCCTTGCCGCCGTCTGCCCGGCCGTCGACGGTGACCAGGTCGAGCGGGGTCGCCGTCCGCATCCGTTCCGCGGTCCAGAAGTCACGGGCCTGCTGCTGCGCGCCGGCCGGGACGGAGCTGACGTTGTTCGAGGTGTCGGGCCTCGGCGCGGCGCTCGCGGGGACGGCGAGGGCGCCCGCGGTGACCAGCGCGGTGACGCCGATCAGGGTGCCGAGGAGGGGGCGGGGTATGCGGGTGACGCCGGGTGTGCCTCTCACGCGTACTCCTTCTGCGATGGGGGCCCGGGCGGCCGGGGTGAGCCGCCCGGCTGACAGACAGTCGGTGCGAGTGCGGAGTGGAGAACCGGGGGCAGAGTGCCAACTCCCGCCCTGTTTTGGAAGGGTGCATGCCAAATCAGGGAGCGAAAAGCCGACCCAGTCGGACGCGTCGGGGCCCTGGCCCGGGTGTCAACGGGTGGTGCAGGTACCGCTGTCGCATCCCGGCGGGTTGTACGTCCAGCCCGCGCTGGGGTCGTACGACCACCCGTCCTCCGCCTGGTAGACGCGCCCGCCCCACTGCGGCTGACGCCACCGGCCCTCGTGCTGTGCCGCCGTGCCCCACGGGCCCTCGCGCCACT
The DNA here is from genome assembly GCF_042868655.1 of Streptomyces sp. NPDC007808. Taxonomy (NCBI): domain Bacteria; kingdom Bacillati; phylum Actinomycetota; class Actinomycetes; order Kitasatosporales; family Streptomycetaceae; genus Streptomyces; species Streptomyces sp. NPDC007808. The sequence goes on along the minus strand of NZ_JBIAEQ010000009.1, from coordinate 57,827 downwards.
TCGCGGCGGCGAGCACGGCGCCCCTGGCGAGCCGGGCCCCTGACGGAGTGCTGAGGCGATGGGCGAGCGGCCGGTGCTCGCGCAGCGCCCACAGGGTGACGATCCATGCGGCGGGCCCCCGGTAGACCTGGCCGGCGTCACCGACGACGGTGATCTCGTCGAGCGTGGCGCCGTGGTCGAGGTCGGGGTGGCGCCGCCGCGCCTCGTCGGACCCGGCGGGCACCAGGTCCAGCGGCACCAACTGCGGCTGCCGCATCAGCCAGTCGCGCAGGAAGGCGCACAGGGAGCACCGGGCGTCGTAGAGCACGGTCAGCCGTCGGACCGGGGCGGCGGGCCCGGGGCGCGGAGCGCCGGGTCCGCCGCCCGCGACGGCGTCGTCCGTCACGTCGGTCACCGCTCACACCCCGGTCGTCGGGGCGACCCAGTTCTGCGGCGCGACCGGCGGCACCTGCTCACGCTCCATCACACCGCGCCGGCGGATCTTGTTGAGCACGTAGACGTTGCCCAGGTGCATCACGCCGAGCACCAGCAGCACCACACCGAGCTTGGTCGACAGGGCCTCGAAGATGCCGCGGGTGTCGACGATGGTCTCGTCGTCGCTGAGGTACAGGGCGACGAAGCCGAGGTTGACGAGGTAGAAGCCGACCACCAGGAGGTGGTTCACGGCGTCGGCGAGCTTCTCGTTCCCACGCAGTACGTCGGCGAGGAAGATCCGTCCGTTGCGGCTGAGTGTGCGCGCGACCCAGATGGTCAGGGCGATGCTGACCACCAGGTAGATGACGTAGGCGACGACCGTGCGGTCCATTGCCCCCACCCTTCTTGAACACGTTCAAAATGCTGACGAGGAAGACTCTAGACCCGTCTTTGAACGTGTTCAACTCAGTGGAGTGAGGGCTGTGTCACGTCTGCGTCGGTCGCCCGCGCGGGGCTCTGTTCACGGTCTGCGCCCGAGCTCCGGTCGCTTGCTGTAGTCCGTGAACCCGATGACGTTCCCCCAGGGGTCGGCGATCTCAACGGTCCAGCCGGTGGCTCCGGAGAAGGGCGCGTCGAGCGGCGTGATGCCGGTGTCCGCCAGCACCTTCGCCGCCGCCCGCGCGTCCGGCACCTCCAGCCAGACCCGAGGGGAGGGCCATGGCGGCGGCTGGTGCCCCAGCGCCTCCTCGTGCCGCAGCAGGATGCCCGGCGTCTCGCCCCCGACCTTCAGCAGCGCGATCCCGGCCTCGTCCAGCCGGAACCCGACCGCGAACCCGGCGCACTCGTAGAACCGGACGGCCTCACCCAGGTCGCCGACCGGCAGCAGTACGTTGTCGAACCCGAGCAGTTCGTAGGACTCGTCATCTGACATGGCGTCAGAATAAGGGGATGATCGGCCGGAGGCCGTGATTGCCGGTGGTGGCTCGTGACGCCGTCGGGGTGAGCGTTGCGTTGCGGCGGGGAACCCGGCCGCGGCTCACCTCCGCGGGGCGCTGGAGGCGCAGGCGGGTGCCCGGGGACAGGAAGGCGGCCGGGGATGATGCGCGAGGCCGGTACGCGGGAAGAGAGCGAGGCGCCCGGGGAACGACCCCCTTCCGGCCCGCCCTTCACTTCTTGGGCCGGCCCGCCTTCAGGATCTCCGCCACGTCCAGGGTGACCTTGGCGCCGATGGAGTCCGGGAGAGTGACGATCTCGCCGGGGGCGTGCGGGCGGTGGTTCTCGTAGCGGTCCCCAGCCGGGTCGGTGAGGACGTGGAGACGCTGATGCTTGCGGTCGACGACGACGTAGACGGGAACCGCGGCCCGGGCATACGCGGCGACCTTGGTCTTGAGGTCGTCCTTCCAGTTCCCGGAGGTGACCTCCAGGACCAGGCGGAAGCAGGCCGGGTCGTACGCGTTGTTCTCGACGAAGTGGTCGTCGATGTCGGCGTCCACCACCACGAGGTCGGGGATGGCGTAGTCCTCGTCGCCGGTGGGGAGCCAGAGACCGACGTTCTGGAGAACTTCGGTTTCGTCGTCGTCGAGCCCCGCAGCGATGAAGGGGCGCATGAGCTTCGTCAGGGCGCGCGCGTGCGGGGCATCCGGGGATGGGGTCACGAGGAGGTGGCCTCCGATGATCTCGACGCGGTAGCCCGGATGGCGCTCCATGATCTCGTCGGCGATGGCCGTCAGGGAGAACGGCTCGTCGGCGTCGAAGGGCTGCTCGACGGATGCAGCGGACATCGCGTGCCTCCTAGGGGCTGGTGTCGAGAGCATCATCGTAGGGCGGGCACCTCCGGCACGTCCGGAACGATCGCGCTCACTCGAACGTGTCAACGCATGCCAGAGGGCCCCGCTCCCGGAACCGACCCGGGGAGCGGGGCCCTCACGACCCGGTACGCACAGCCGTACCGGACACGGCCTCAGAAGCGGCGCGTGATCAGCGCCTTCTTCACCTCGGCGATCGCCTTCGTGACCTCGATACCGCGCGGGCAGGCGTCCGTGCAGTTGAAGGTCGTCCGGCAGCGCCAGACGCCGTCCTTGTCGTTGAGGATCTCCAGGCGCTGCTCGCCGGCCTCGTCGCGCGAGTCGAAGATGAAGCGGTGCGCGTTGACGATGGCCGCCGGACCGAAGTACTGGCCGTCGTTCCAGAAGACCGGGCAGGAGGACGTGCAGGCGGCGCAGAGGATGCACTTCGTCGTGTCGTCGAAGCGCTCACGGTCCTCGGCCGTCTGCAGCCGCTCGCGCGTGGGCTCGTTGGTGTCCTTCGTGATGAGGAAGGGCATGACGTCCCGGTACGCCTGGAAGAACGGCTCCATGTCCACGACCAGGTCCTTCAGGACCGTCAGGCCCTTGATGGGCTCGACCGTGATCGGCTTCTCGGGGTTGATGTCCTTGATGAGGGTCTTGCAGGCGAGACGGTTCTTGCCGTTGATCCTCATCGCGTCCGAGCCGCAGATGCCGTGGGCGCAGGAGCGGCGGAAGGTCAGCGTGCCGTCCAGGTCCCACTTGATCTTGTGGAGGCCGTCGAGGACGCGCTCCTTGGGGTCGATCTCCAGCTGGAAGTCTTCCCACGTGGCCTCGGCCGAGACCTCCGGGTTGAAGCGGCGGACCCGGAACGTGACCGTGATGTACGGGGAGGCCGCGGACTGAGCCTCGGCCTTGTCCATAACGGGGGTAGCCATCAGTACTTACGCTCCATCGGCTGGTAGCGGGTCTGGACGACCGGCTTGTAGTCGAGACGGACGGTCTCGGAGCCGTCGTCACCCACCTCGCGGTACGCCATGGTGTGGCGCATGAAGTTGACGTCGTCGCGGTTGGGGTAGTCCTCGCGGTAGTGACCGCCGCGGGACTCCTTGCGGGCCAGCGCGGAGACCGCCATGACCTCGGCCAGGTCGAGCAGGTTGCCGAGCTCGATGGCCTCCAGCAGGTCCGTGTTGAACCGCTTGCCCTTGTCCTGGATCGAGACGTTCTTGTAGCGCTCGCGGAGTTCCGCGATCTTCTCCACGGCCGTCTTGATCGTCTGCTCCGTACGGAACACCATGACGTTGGCGTCCATGGTCTCCTGGAGCTCCTTGCGCAGGGTCGCCACCCGCTCGGTGCCGGTGGAGGTGCGCAGCCGCTCCACCTGCTCGATCACGAGCTGCGCCGGGTCCTCCGGCAGCTCGACGAAGTCGGCCCGCTGGCTGTACTCCGCCGCCGCGATGCCCGCCCGCCGACCGAAGACGTTGATGTCCAGCAGCGAGTTGGTGCCCAGGCGGTTGGCGCCGTGCACGGACACACACGCGACCTCGCCGGCCGCGTACAGGCCCGGGACCACGGTGGTGTTGTCCGCCAGGACCTCACCCTCGACGTTGGTCGGGATGCCGCCCATCGCGTAGTGGGCCGTGGGCTGGATCGGGATCGGGTCCGTGTAGGGCTCGATGCCCAGGTACGTCCGCGCGAACTCCGTGATGTCGGGCAGCTTGGCGTCCAGCTGCTCCGGCGGGAGGTGGGTGAGGTCCAGGTAGACGTGGTCGCCCTCGGGGCCGCAGCCGCGGCCTTCGCGGATCTCCGTGTAGATGGAGCGCGAGACGACGTCACGGGACGCGAGGTCCTTCATGACCGGCGCGTACTTCTCCATGAAGCGCTCGCCGTCCTTGTTGCGCAGGATGCCGCCCTCACCGCGGGCGCCCTCCGTCAGCAGGATGCCCATGCGCCAGATGCCGGTCGGGTGGAACTGGAAGAACTCCATGTCCTCCAGTGGCAGACCCCGGCGGTAGACCGCCGCCTGGCCGTCACCGGTCAGCGTGTGCGCGTTCGACGTCACCTTGAAGAACTTGCCGCAGCCGCCGGATGCGTAGATCACGGCCTTCGCCTGGAAGACGTGGATCTCACCGGTCGCCAGTTCGTAGGCGACGACACCGGCCGACTTCTTGACGCCGTCGACCTCGGTGATCAGCTGGTCCAGGACGTAGAACTCGTTGAAGAACTCCACGCCCTCCTTGACGCAGTTCTGGTACAGCGTCTGGAGGATCATGTGGCCGGTGCGGTCCGCGGCGTAGCAGGACCGGCGGACCGGGGCCTCGCCGTGGTTGCGGCTGTGACCGCCGAAGCGGCGCTGGTCGATCGTGCCGTCGGGCGTGCGGTTGAACGGCAGGCCCATCTTCTCCAGGTCGAGGACGGAGTCGATGGCCTCCTTCGCCAGGATCTCGGCGGCGTCCTGGTCGACCAGGTAGTCACCGCCCTTGACCGTGTCGAAGGTGTGCCACTCCCAGTTGTCCTCCTCCACGTTGGCCAGCGCGGCGGCCATGCCGCCCTGCGCGGCGCCCGTGTGGGAGCGGGTGGGGTAGAGCTTGGTCAGCACGGCGGTGCGGCTGCGCTTCGTCGACTCGATGGCCGCGCGCATGCCCGCGCCACCGGCGCCGACGATGACGGTGTCGTACTTGTGGATCTTCATGGTGGTTGCCTCAGCCCCGTGCCTAGCGGATGTTCGGGTCGAAGGTGAAGATCACCAGCGTGCCCAGCAGGATGGTGAACACCGTGGCGGTGTAGAGCAGACCCTTCAGCCACAGGCGGGTGTTCGCGCGCTCCGCGTAGTCGTTGATGACCGTGCGCAGGCCGTTGGCGCCGTGCAGCATCGCGAGCCACAGCATGAGCAGGTCCCAGACCTGCCAGAACGGCGACGCCCAGCGGCCGGCCACGAAGGCGAAACCGATCTTGGAGACGCCGCCGTCCAGCACGAGCTGGATCAGCAGGTGGCCGATGACCAGGACGACGAGCACGATGCCGGACAGGCGCATGAACAGCCAGGCGGCCATCTCGAAGTTGCCGCGGGTGGACCGCGGGGTCTTCTTGGTGCGCTTGCGCGGGGCCTCGATGAACGGGGCGGGGTTGTCGACGTTGTAGACCGAGCCGCCCTCGACGGGGCCGATCCCGGACGCGGTCTTGTCAGTGATGGACATGCGCGTCAGCTCCCGAACAGTTCACGAGCGGCGTGGCCGAGCACGGGGTAGATCGCCCCGATCATCAGCACGACCCACAGACCGACGACGGACCAGAGCATGTGCTTCTGGTAGCGCGGGCCCTTGGACCAGAAGTCGACGGCGATGACGCGCAGGCCGTTGAGCGCGTGGAAGAGGATGGCGGCGACGAGGCCGTACTCCAGCAGCGCGACGATCGGGGTCTTGTACGTGGCTACGACCTTGTCGTAGTCCTCGGGGGAGACACGGACGAGGGCGGTGTCCAGCACGTGAACGAACAGGAAGAAGAAAATGAGGACGCCGGTGACTCGGTGAGCCACCCAGGACCACATTCCTTCCCGGCCGCGGTACAGCGTTCCAGCCGGCACGGAAGTTCCTCCGGGAGCGGGGATTGGGGCCGCGCCGGCTTGTGCTGTCGGTCGGGCCCGGCCGGGTACGGTCCACCGGCCCCCAGCATCGTAGCCATGCGCTGCCGCTGGGCTGAGCGGGGGGCAGGTGGTGTGATCAAACTGGCACGCGGATGGGTGATTGGTGGCTCATGGGGTGGTATGCGCGGTTATTTGCCGGGTGCGGCGCCGTTGGGGCTGGTCGCGCAGTCCCCCGCGCCCCTGAGTGCGCGCACCAACCGCCCCTTCGCGAGGCGCCGGAGTTCCTCTGCCGTCAGGACCCGCTCGTCGTCCGGATCGTTCGCCAATCGAGACCGGATGGCGTGCAGAACGTGGTCCAGGGCCTCCGCCGGTGGCAGGTCGTCCAGGCAGATGACGAACGCGTGCCCGAACTTGGCCTCGTATGCGGCGTTCGCCGCGTTGAGTGCCGTATGGGCCGCTCCGTAGACCCCTTCCGGCAGCACCGGCAACGTTTCTCCTGCCAGCGCCTCCGTCAGATCGGCCGGCGACAGGTCGTACGCCGCCTCGTCCGACGCCGCCAGCAGGGAGTCCACATCGGGATACGGGCGGTGGACGGCGATGCGGTCGGCCCAGCGGGTGCTGCGGAGGCAGGTGAGGAGGGTGCGCCGGACCTCGTCGGCGGGCGACGTGTTGAAGGACTCCAGCCCGCTGGGGGGCGGTGGAGTGCGGGTCTGCTCGGGGAGCGACCGTATGGCCACTCGGCCAGGAAGGTGTGTGGGCGTCACGTGGGTTTCGGCAGAAGATTTTGGGAGAGGAGTGGCGCCACGTTATCGAGTGTGGACGTGAGGTGTCCGACGGATGCCCGAATTTCAGTCGAACGGGAGAGTTTCGGAACGTGTGGTGGACGCCCGGCCGAGCTCACACGGCTAGGTTGGCGCCGTGAGCCAGCACAAGCACAGGCGCCGGCAACCGGCGAAGAGGGCGCTCAAGCAGACATGGGTGCTGATCGTCGCGGTGGTCGTCGTGACGGTCGCCGCCGGGGTGAGCCTCGGACTCCTGGCGACCGGCGACGACAGCGGGCCCGCGGCCTCGGAGCAAGGGCGATCCACGCCGGGCGCGGCCGGTGACGTCTCGCCGTCGGCTCCGAAGCGGCCCGGCGCCCCCACGCCGACGCCCAGCCGGTCGTACCCGCTGTCGAAGGCTCCGCAGACCATCCCCGCCGTCGGCGCCCACACGGCCGAGCGCGGGCCCGGCTGGCGTCCCGCGCGCGGGCAGCGCGTCGTGGTGGGCGACGCCGGTCTCGCCGACGAGGGGCGGCTCGTCGCCGGTGAGCTGGGGCTGACGTACGCCGGTGAGAAGGACGACGTGCGTGCCGGGGACGTCAGGCTGACGCTGGGCGGTGACCGGGGCGCGAACCCGCAGTCGTACACCATGACCGTGCGCGGCGGGCGCGTGACCGTCAGCGGGCCGGGGCAGGCGGGGGTCTTCTACGGGACCCGGACCCTGAAGCAGGCGGTGCAGGGCGGGGGGACGGCGCCGGAGGGTGTCGTGCGCGACGAGCCGGCCAAGCCGGTGCGCGGGTTCATGCTCGACATCGCCCGCAAGCACTTCACCGCGGACTGGATCGAGGACCGGGTGCGGGAGCTCGGCGACCTGAAGTACAACCAGCTCGGGCTGCACTTCTCCGACGACCAGGGCTTCCGCGTCGAGTCCGACTCCCACCCCGAGGTCGTCTCGCGGCAGCACCTCACCAAGGCCCAGGTCAAGAAGATCGTCGAGCTGGCGGCCGCCCGGCACATCACCGTCGTGCCCGAGATCGACTCGCCCGGACACCTCGGGGCGGTGATCGCCGCGCACCCCGACCTCCAGCTGCGGAACGTGTCGGGGGTCGCCACGCGCGGGGCCATCGACATCTCCGACCCGAAGTCCGCGCGGATCGTCGACGACCTGCTCGACGAGTACGCCGCTCTGTTCCCCGGCGACCAGTGGCACCTCGGCGGCGACGAGTACCAGGCGCTGACCGTGTCCGACCCGCAGGCGAGCTACCCGCAGCTCGCGGCGGCCGCGCGCGAGGAGTTCGGATCCGGCGGGACCGTCGCCGACCTGACCACCAAGTGGCTCAACGACCGCGCCGCCACCGTCCGCGCCCACGACCGCACGCCGAGGGCGTGGAACGACGGGTTCTTCCGGAACACCTCCGTCCAGCCGGACAAGGACATCCAGGTGGCGTACTGGACCGGCAAGGAGATCGGCGCGCGGCTGCCGGTGGAGTACCTGCGTGCCGGGCGCAAACTGATCAACTACAACGACGAGTTCCTCTACTACGTGCTCGGGGAGCCGCAGACCTTCGTCTATCCGACGGGCCGGCGGATCTACGAGCAGTGGACGCCGCGGGTCGTACGCGGGACCACGGCCGTGCCGGACACCTACGACGACCAGATCCTCGGCGGGTCCTTCGCGGTCTGGTGCGACCTCGCGAACGCGCAGACACAGGCCCAGGTCGCGGCCGGGATCAGGATGCCGCTGCGGGCGACGGCACAGAAGCTGTGGGACGAGGGGCGGCCCGAGCTGTCCTGGGAGCGGTTCAGGGAGCTCGCGGACCGGCTCGGCTGAACTCCGGATTGGCCCATACGGCTGCGAACCCCCGTACGACTGTGGTGTATTCGGCCCGAGGCGAACCGAACAGCCGGGGGGATCCGGAATGGGCTACTGGGGCTATTTCGTCGTGGGCCGTGACGAGCGGTCGCTGGCGGAGCTGGACGCGCTGTCGGATGCCGGGGGCATGACCCTGCGCGGCCGGGCCCCGGGCGGCTGGCAGGTGTGGGAGTACCCGAGCGGTGACGGCGGGATCGGGAACATGAACGACCTGGCCCGCGAGACCGGGGCGCCCGCGCTCTTCGGGTACGTCATGGACAGCGCCTCGGTGGTGGTGGAGGCGGCGGCGCCGGAGAGCGGGGCGTGGACGACCTGTCTGGGGCGGGCCGCCATGGCCGCCCACCTCGGCGCCGGGAACGGCGACGGCGCGGGCGAGGAGGGCGCGGGGCTCACCCTGGAGGACTACTTCCTCGAACCGGACGACGCCGCCGCGCGGGCCGTCGCCTGGGCCGCCGAGGCGGGGCACGAGGTGAACGCCGACTCGCTGGTCGACGTACTCACCGCTGAAGCGGATCCTTTGGCCGAAAACCTCTTCTTCCGGCTGCTCGACCGGCTCGGTGTGGTGCCGCTGTGACAATCCGGGGCCGTTGCACGCAGTAAGGGGAAGTGCGGGCTCCGTTAAGGAACGGGCCCGTTCGGGTCTTGTGCGGGGACCCGGACCCTCGAAGACGACCCGCTTAGGGAGGCGTGGATGAGCCTGGTGGAACTGATCGCTCAGGCCGACGAACGCGGATTGGCCGCCAGCGGGTTGGCTTGTTTGGATCGGTGCGTGCCCCTGCTGGGCGGGGACGACGAGGTGCTCAGACCCCTGTGGGCGAACCTCGCGGCGGTCGGCGACCCGGCCGAGTGGGGCGAGCTGCTGGACCAGGTGCGCGCGAAGCTGGGCGTCGCCGAGGTCGTGGACGACGAGGACGTCGAGGACGAGGCCGCGCTGCTCGCCCGGCGGATGCTGGCCGCCGCCCCCGTCGTACGGTCCGCCGCGGAGGCGCGGATCTGGGCCGACGCCTGCTCGGTCGCCGCCCTGCAGATACACCGGCTCCTGGACCCCGCGGAGGGCGATGCGTCCCCCGGAGGCGCTCAGGCGCTCGACTCGGTGCGCGCGGGCGGGGCTCCCGTCGGCGGCCGCACGGAGGGCATGTCACCGCTCGTCGCCGCCGAACTGCGCCGGCAGATCAGCGTCCTGGAACTGCTCGCCGGGCATGGCGCGGGCGGGCTGCGCCGGGCCCTGGAGGTGTCGACGGAGGGGCGCCGGGTGCTGCGGGCGGTGGTGTCCCGCCGGGCCCGGGGCCGGGGCTGAGGCGCCGTCGCCTCCGGCGTGGTCAGCTCACCAGCCACTTGACCACCGCGTCGCCGTAGTGCGCCGACTGCGCGTAGAAGGCGGTCAGGTCGCGGTGTGTCGCGGCGAACAGGCCGCGGACCTCGGGCTCCGCGTCGGACAGGTGGTACGGCCGCAGCAGCTTCGTGCGCGCGCGCTGCCACAGGTCGTCGAAGTCGGACGCGTTCAGGTACGCGGCGACCCCGGTCACCTGGGCCGCGGTGAGCAGCAGGAACGGCGGCTGGGACGCGTCCGTGTGGGACAGCGGGTGACCGCCCAGGACCACCTGGGTCCGGGGGCCCTCCGGTGCGTGGTGCGGGGGGATGCCGCAGTAGAGGAGCTCGACATCGCCGTACTGCTTGTCGAGCACCTCTTCGCGGTGCCGGCCGATGCGGTCCCGCACGGTGTTCCAGTCGTCCTCGAACAGGCGCTGGAACCAGGTCGCGCTGTTGCGCAGGGCCGAGGGCGGCACGGCGCGGAGATGGAAGTACATGCTCATCAGTGACAGGAGCGCACGGCGGCGGCGAAGCGTCACTCCCGGGTAAACCCGGCCGCTGGGGGAGTCCTGTGACTGTCCTGGGGGCGAGGTGCGGCGGTCCTGCGCCGGTCCTGGGCAGCCCGGGAATCCGCGTGACGAAAAGCGCTCGGGCCGCGCTGCCAAGAATGTGACGACTCAAGCGGAGACCAGGCCCTCAGCTGCGACGAAGCCGGTGCGGTGGGCGGCGGACGCCGTGTCGGTGATGCGTGAGGGGGCGCGGCTGAGGCTCGACTACTCGGCGCAGAGCCTGTGGCGGGTCGACCGGATGATCGACCAACTGCGCGGCGAGGGAACGCCGTACGCCGCCGTCGAGGCCACGCTGCGCGGACTCGGCGCGTACGCCGGTGAGGTGATCGCCCGTCAGACGGGCGCCGAGTGGTGGGCGTCCGGCGGCGACCACTGGATCCGTACGCCCGACGGGCGGCTGTGGGATCCGATCGACGAGGCCCGCCGGTGCTTCGCGGGTGACGGCTCGCTGCGACTGCTGTGCCGGGACGCCACGCAGGGCGGGTCCGTGCGGTAGGGCGGGCCCACCGAATCCGGCCGGGGTCCCGTGAATGGGCGGGACCCCGGCCGGTTCGGCTTTCACCCGGCGGTCACGGCGTCAGCGCCTGGCCGAGGTGGGCGTCCGTCGGGGTGCCCAGCGCGGTCTTGCTGTAGATGACGGCCTGGCTGTAGCCGAGGCCCGTGCTGTTGCTGGGGAGGTACAGGACGATGCCGTCCGTGCCGTCCTCGCCCTCCGCGCCGATTGTCAGGTCGGCGCGCCCGTAGCCGGACAGGTCGGTCAGGGAGACCGCGGAGCCGAACAGGTCGCCGCCCTCCGCGGTGCCGGGGACGCCGGACGTCTCCTGCGAGATGCGGATCGAGCCGGTGCCGATGAAGCCGGAAGGAGTGCCTGTGAACAGCAGCACGTCACCCGCGTTGGCCTGGTTCACGCCACCCCGCGGGAAGTCCTCGCCGGGAACGCCGGTGAGGGCGTCGGCGAAGCCGTCGGCGTTGTAGTCGCCGACCGAGACGGAGGCGCCGAAGTTGTCACCGGACTCGTCGCCGCCCGCGACGTTCGTCGTGTCCTGGTGGACCGTCGTCATGCCGGTGGTGGTGAAACCGGTGGACGTGCCGGGGACCATGGTGATCTGGCCGCCGGACCTGCCGCCCGACTCGGAGGCCACCGGCTGGCCGATGACGATGTCGTCGTAGCCGTTGCCGTTCACGTCGCCCGCGGCGAGCGAACGGCCGCCCTTGACGGAGATCACGCCGGCCTTGGTGAGACCGGTCGCCGAGCCGGCGAAGCGGACGATCCGGCCGATGCCGCCGGTGTCGCGGTAGTTCAGGGCGACGTCCGCGTAGCCGTCCCGGTTGAAGTCGCCGGTCGCGGCGTCCAGATGGCCGACGGAGCCGGTGGCCGTGGTGAGCGTGCCGGCCGCGGTGGCGCCGCCGGTGAGCCGCGCGTTCCAGTTGCCGCCCTTGCCGGTGCCGGCCGCGAACACGTCCGCCTTGCCGTCACCGTTGAAGTCGCCGACGGTGACCGTCGAACCGAGCTTGGCGCCGGTCGCCGTGACACCGCCCGACGTGGTGTACGAGAACCCGGAGCCGAGCGCCGGGCCGTAGAGCACCGTGACCGAGCCGCGGTCGGCGTGGCCGCTGGTGTCGTCCTCGCCGGGCGCACCGATGGCGAGGTCGGCGTAGCCGTCGCCGTTGACGTCGCCCCATGCGGTGGCGGCGCCGAAGTTGTCGCCGGACTCGTGGGAGCCGGGCACACCGGCGCTGTTCTGGGTGAGCGTCACCTTGGCCGCGGTGACCGGGCCGTCGATGCCGCCCGGGACGACGGTGAGGGTGCCGCCGTTGCTCAGCGCGCGGGGCGTGCCGGCGACCAGGTCGCTGATGCCGTCACGGTCGAAGTCCGAGGTGGCGAGGGCGTGCGAGATGCCCGGGGCCTTGGCGACCTGGGCGATCCGGCTGAGTTTGTAGTAGAGGTTGGTGCCGGGGCAGGCCGTGGAGTTGGTGTCCCGGTGGCCGAGGACCCGGGGAAGGGTGACGGACGTGCCTTGCGGGATCTTGTTGCCGCTGTAGCCCTGCGGGACCCCGGACGTCAGTGTGACCTTGCCGGTCGGGTCGATGCCGTACATCCCGAACTTCCAGGCCACGACCCGGGAGATCGCGTCCATGCCGGCACGGCTCGGCGCGGCAGTCTCGAAGTTGCCGATGTAGGAGATCCCGACCGTGTCGGTGTTGAACCCGGCGTCGTGCGCGCCGATCACCGGCAGTTCCATACCGCCGCTGCGGCCCTCGAAGATCTGGCCGCACTTGTCGACGACGAAGTTGTAGCCGATGTCGAAGTAGCCCTGGCTGATGTGCGCCTGCTGGATGGAACGCAGCCGTGCCCGGGACTCGGCGCAGGACAGGGTGTTGTCGCTGTCGACGCCCGTGTGGTGGATGACGGCGGCCTTGATCTCGGTGCCGTACTCCGGAGTGCCGTCGTACTCGGTCGACGCGCCCCACTCGGTCTGGGTGATGACCGGCGGCTCGACGACCGTCGACGGCCGGGGCGCGGGGACGGTGGAGGTCGGGGTCGGTGAGGCGGTCGGGGACGCCGAGTCGGTGGGCGTGCCGGATCCGGTCGGTGTCGGCTCCCCCGGGGTCGTGGGGGTGTCGGTCGGCGTCGGCTCTCCGGGCGTCGTGGCCGGGTCGGTCGGCACCGGGGGCTCGGTCGTGGGCGCCGCGGTCGTGGGCTCGGTGGTCTCCTCCGCCGCGAACGCGGCCGGCTTCAACTCGTCCTGCGGGTCGGTGCCCGGGTCGAGCAGCTTGACGTCCATGCCGGCCGGCTGGCCGCCGACCTCGGTGCCGTCCGCGTCGACGATCCGCACCTCGATGCCGTCGGAGTCACCGGTCCACACCGACTCCGTGCCACCGCGCAGGGCGGCCCGCTCGCCCTCGGCGCCGTCGGCCTGGCTGGGCTCGACGGTCACCCGCTGCCAGCCGGACCACTTGCCGGTCCTGAGGTCCCGGGTGCGCACCTCGGGGGTTCCCCGGGCTCCGGCCCGGGGGTCGTTCCAGGTCAGCACCACCGCGCTGAAACGGCTGGTCTCCTGCTTCGCCAGGCCCTTGCGGCCGGAGCCCCGGTCCTTCAGCTTCAGCGTGTGCACGGACGGCTTGCGGCCGCCCGCCTCGGCCTGCGCCGGCGCGGACTGATCCGCGAGGGCGTACGTGGCGACGCCGGCGCCGCTGAGAACGACGGCTCCCAGCGTCAGCCAGACGCGTCTCTTGAGGCTGAGCGGTTTGTACGCACGGGTCCTGCGAGGACTCAACTGTCCCACCCCTAGGAAATGGTCACGAGAGCATCACCTGTCACACAGGTGGCATCAGACCCAGCGCACGGAGATCACAAACCGTCACTCGCGCATACGTTCGTGGTGAGTCGGTGAGCAGGTGAGCCGACGAGGAACCCGGGGCACGACGAGCACGCGGCCGCGAGGGGGTGGGTCGGGAAGGGGTGGGTCGGGAGGGGCGGGACCACGAGAAAACGGGGCCACGTCCGTGTCGGACATGGCCCCGCCTCTCGTCGGGCGTCAGCCCGCCCAGACCTCGGCCTCGTCGGCCGGGACGGTGGTGGCCAGGCCCAACTCCTTGCGGGCGGCGACCGTCTTGTTCGGGTCGATGCCGGTGAAGGCCGGGTCGTAGGCGATGTAGAACGTGTCGGCGTCGGCGGCGTTAGCCGCCTTCTTCCACTGCGCGGCGGCCTTCTTCAGCTGCTCGCGCAGCTTGCCGACCTCCGCGCCCTCGATGCCGTCCAGGCCGCCGAGGTGCTTCTCCAGAGCGGCGGCGACGGCCTTGGCCTGCGCCTTGTAACCGGGCAGGTCGTCCTCGACGGTCTCCTTCTCGGGCTGGTTCGCCCACAGCGCGTCGTAGACGGCGTTCGAGCCGTTCAGGTACGTCTTCTGCTCCGGCTTGAGGGACTTGCCGGCCAGCGAGCCGGTGAACTTGCCCGACTCCTTGGTGTACGTGCAGCTCACGGCACGGTCACCGGTCTGCCAGCTCTGCGCGGTCGGCGTGTAGTAGAAGAGGGAGACTTCCTTGGGCAGCGCCCAGGTGTCCGGGGCGTACTTGTTCGCCTCGACCGGGCAGCGCTTGTCGGCGATCGCCGAAACCTCGGTCTCGCCGGGGTACTTCGTCACTTCGGTGATCTGGAAGTCGGCCACGACCTGGCCCGTGTGGGCCTCGTCGCAGGGCACGATCTCGACGAGTATCTCCTCGCCCTCGCCCTTGGTGTTCGGGTTGTAGCAGTCCCCGACGTGCAGCGTGAACACCGACCGCTGACGGGCCACCTTCTTGGCGCCGTCCTTGGCGCTGTCGACGGCATCCGAGACATCCGAGCAGCCCGCCGCGCCGATCGCGAGCAGTGCGACGGCGGCGGAAACACCGCGAAGGGAACGATAAGGGGCACGGATTGCCATGACGTGTACATCCTCTTATGGGAACTTTATGCGAAACGCACGCATCGTATGCCATTGCTGTGACGGGCCGTCACACGGCGCCCATGACGTCTCGGCGTCTCTGACTGCCGATGCGCCGCAATGGTTGTAGCCGGGGCCGGGCGGGGCGTGCCCTGTGACACTTCTGTGAGTCCGAGCGCTGTTGACCGTGGAGGAGCGTGGTCAAGGGTGGCCGTACCCGGAGGTGCGGATTCGCCGCGAACCGGTACGGACGAGGACAGTTCTTGGGTCGAGGAGGGGAACCCCGTCGGGTGTATGCCTACGACGGGGAATTGGGCGCGGCCGTCGCGCGGGCCCAGGAAGGCGACGAGGCCGCCTTCGCGGTCGCGTACCGCTTGGTGCAGCCGGGACTGCTCGGGTATCTGCGCGGCCTGGTCGGCAACGACGCGGAGGACGTGGCGTCCGACGCCTGGCTGGAGATCGCCCGGGACCTCGGTCGGTTCAAGGGCGACGGAGCCGGGTTCCGGGGTTGGAGCGCGACCATCGCCCGGCACCGGGCGCTGGACCATCTGCGCCGGCAGAAGGTGCGGCCGCGCTCGTCCGCGCTGGAACAGGACGTGCTGGACCTGCCGGGTCCGCACAGCACGTACGACCAGGCCCTGGAGTCGCTGTCCACGGAGTCCGCCCTGGAGCTGATCCGCGGCCTGCCGCGGGACCAGGCGGAGGCCGTGCTGCTGAGGGTCGTCGTCGGTCTCGACGCGCCCGCCGCGGCACGCGTCCTCGGCAAGCGCCCGGGCGCGGTGCGGACTGCCGCCCACCGGGGTCTGAAGCGCCTGGCCAAACAGCTGGGCGTCGAAGGTGTGACGGAAGACGGCCCCCGGACGCTGGGGGAATCGAAATGAACAGTGTGGATGACGGCGGCGGCCGGAGCGGCGCAGCGGCGCTTCGCTGAAGCGAGCGGAGTGAACGCTGAGTCGTACGGGGCCTCGGTGACGTACAGGGCTCCGGGGACTCGTGAGCCACGGTGGTCACACGAGTCACACAGGTCACGTGTGCTTCTTCGGGCATGCAAGGCCCGGGAACCGCGCAACGCCCCCAGGGGCACATCGGGCAAGGTCGGACAGGAACGGGAACGGACATGGGTGAACAGCAGAGCGGCGGTGGGTCCACCGGCCGTCGGCGTGTGCACCCGGACGGCAGGGTCTTCGGCCCCGGTGCGGCCCTGGCGCTGGACGAGGCCGAGCTGGAGGCGCTGCTCGCCGCCGCCGTGCTGCGCGGGCACCGCCCGGACGCCGAGGGCGAGCAGCGCGCGGTGGCCGCGTTCCGGGCCGCCCGGGCGGCGGGGGCGTCGTCCCAGGCCCGCACCCGGCGCCGGGACGACTGGCGGCCCCGTGAGCAACGGCGTCTCGCGCGCTCGGTGAAGACCCTGCTCTCCCTGTTCGCCGTGAGCCTCACACTGGGCGGAGTGGCCGTCGCCGCGATCGGTTCGGCCGACGCGCCCGACACCTCCGCCGGCGACAGGGGCCGGGCCGCCTCGTCGTCCGGCGCACCCGACCGCCCTGCCGCCGGGCATTCCGCCGGGGCGTCCGACGCCGGGAAGCCGGGTCACCCCTCCACCGCTCAGGACACCGAGGCCAAGTGCCGCGCCTACAGCGAGGTCGAGGAGCGCGGGAACGCCCTGGACGCGGCGGCCTGGGAGCGGCTCGTCAGCGCGGCGGGCGGCGCCGACAAGGTGAAGGCGTACTGCGCCGAGCAGCTCGCGGCCGCGAAGACCGGGCCCAGCAAGGCGCCCGACGGGAGCGGGACGGCCCAGAACGGGCAGGACCGCGGGGGCGAGCAGGACCGCGGGGACGGGCAGGCGCCGGGCGAGGGTGTCCAGAAGAGCCCGGAGAACCCCTCCGGCGGGGACGCGGGGCAGAATCCCGAGAACAGCTCGGAGCAGAGTTCCGAAGGGGGCTCGCAGCAGAACTCTCAGCAGAATTCGGAGAGGAAGGGCTGACTCCAAGGCCCACGCCCTGGTCCGGGTTACCTGTCGCAGTCGCAGTCGTCCACTGCGGTCATCGCTCGGCGCGGTCATGCTCGCCGCGGTCGCCCCGGCGCCGAGGCGACGGCCGGGGCCGCCACCCCCCACAGGAGAGGCCCCGGCCGTCGCGCGGCACGGGCCGCGCGGCGGCCCGTACTCTCTACAGCGCCGTGACTGCGTTTTCTGTCACACCCAGGGGGACACATTCCTGGTTTCTCGGGTAGTTGCATGTTGTACGGACATGGACGAGCAGCGCTTTCAGGCCGTAACGTGCCTTTCGCGCCGGACGCGGAGGGTGTAAGACCACCGCAACGACCTGCGGTCTTCATACCGCGACCATCAACTTGAGGTATCCAGTGCTGGGGGACGACGCGGAGCTGACCGCCGCGGTGCTTGCGGCACAGGACGGGGACGAGACCGCGTTCCGGACTGTGTACCGCTCCGTGCACCCGCGGCTGCTCGGGTACGTACGGACGCTGGTCGGCGATCCCGACGCCGAGGACGTCGCGTCGGAGGCATGGCTGCAGATAGCGCGCGACCTGGAGCGCTTCAGCGGGGACGCGGACCGCTTCCGCGGCTGGGCCGCCCGAATAGCCCGCAACCGCGCCCTGGACCACATACGCATGCGCGGCCGCCGCCCCGCGATCGGCGGCGACGAGACGGAGCTGACCGGGAAGGCGGCCGAGTCCGACACCGCGGGAGAGGCCATGGAGGCCCTGGCCACCGACGGCACCCTCTCCCTCATCGCCCGGTTGCCGCAGGACCAGGCCGAAGCCGTCGTCCTGCGCGTGGTCGTGGGGCTCGACGCCAAGACGGCCGCGGAGACGCTCGGCAAGCGGCCGGGTGCCGTACGGACGGCCGCGCACCGTGGCCTGAAGCGGCTCGCCGAGCTGCTCGGCGACGATCCGGAATCGACCGGGGTGCTCGACGCCCTGCCTCCCCAGCGAGAACCGCGCGGCCGCGCGGTGACGTCCGCGAGTGTGACGCAGACGCGTTCGCGGACGCAGAAGGATGTGTGATGGCCGACGAGCAGTACAGGTGGCTGGACCGCGAAACTGCGGAGCGTTTGCTGCGCGGAGAGTCACTCGAAGCTCTGGACGCGGCCGATCGCGACCAGGCCGAACGCCTCGCCAAGACCCTTGAGTCGCTGACCGTCGAACCCCCGCTGAGCAGCACGGAACTGCCCGGAGAGGCCGCCGCGTTGGCGGCGTTCCGCGCGGCGCGCGCGGGTCATGACGACGTTGCCATGCCGGTCGGCCACCGCTCCGCATCGGACGCCTCGCACGCCCTCGACGGCGGGCTCGTCCGGATCGGCCGGTCCGCCCCGGCCACCCGCCGCCCCCGCTGGGGCCGTCCCCTGCGCCTCGCCCTCGCCGCCGCACTGGCCGTCGGCATGGTCGGCGGGGTCGCGGTCGCGGCCGGAACCGGAGTCCTGCCGACGCCGTTCGGCGAGGAGGAACCGGCTCGCCCGGCCGCCACGGTCTCGGCACCGGCTCCGCAGGAACGGACGCTCGTCTCACCGCGGCCGCGGAGCACCGAGCGCGACGGCGGCGCGGTCGGGGGCGCCTCGCCGGGCCCCACGGGCTCCGGCGGCAACCGGGACACGGCACCCGGTGGTCCCAGCGGCGACGGAGACGGTGCCGGCGAGGACGACAGGTCGTCCGACGGCCGGTGGCAGGACCTCGCCTCGTCCTGCCGTGACATGCGTGACGGCAAACAGCTCTCCCTCGACCGCCGCCGTGACCTGGAGGGTGCGGCCGGCGGCTCCCTGCGTGTGCCTAAGTACTGCAAGAAGGTCCTCGACCTCGCCGTCGGGGGCACCGGAGCGCACCGGGACAAGGAGCGCGACCAGGACAGGGACAAGGACCGGGGCAGGAGTCAGGACGAGGACGACTCCGGCGACCGTGGCGGCAAGGGCCACCACGGCAACCGCCCCGGCGGCTCGCACGGTGCCGGCCACTCCGATCACGGCCGTGAGGGCAACCCCGGCCGCGACGGCCAGGGCAGCCGGCAGGATCACCGCACGCTCGGCGCCGCCCACGCCCCGACCGTCGTGACCGCGCCGGTACCGGATCGCCTCGCCGCGCTGGTGCCCGTGCCGGCGAATGCGTCGCCCGGCGCGCTCCGATAGCCGGAGCGGCCCGCCCGCAAGCCGCTGACCTGCGGTTATGTCGACTCTTCAAATTTTCTCGCGCCAGCAGTGACACTTTCGGCCCCGGTGGCGCTGAACTGAGTGAGCCGACTGGTCATCGGCCGTCGCACAGAGCCGGGGTTCCCCCCGTACCTGCGGCTCGTGCATCGGCGCGGGCGGGACACGTTCCCCCGGTCCCGCCCGCGCCCCACATCCGCGTCCGGCCTCACCAGTGGACGACCACCTTGTCGCCGGTCCTCACCTGGGCGAACATCTCCGCGATCGCCCGCTCGTCCCGTACGTTGACGCAGCCGTGCGAGGCGCCGGCGTAGCCCGTCGCCGCGAAGTCGGACGAGTAGTGCACCGCTTGGCCACCGCTGAAGAACATCGCGTACGGCATCGGTGAGTCATAGAGCGTCGACACATGGTGCCGGGACTTCCAATAGACGCTGAACACGCCTTCCCGTGTCGGTGTGTACTGCGACCCGAACCGCACCGGCACGGTCAGGACCGTCCGTCCGTCGATCATCCAGCGCAGCGTCCGGCTCGTCTTGCTGACGCAGAGCACCCGGCCGGTCAGGCACCGTGCGTCCGGCGCGTCGGCCGGCTGGCCGCCCATCAGATACAGGTCCCACTTGCCGGGTTCGCGGGTCATCTTCAGCAGCTGACGCCAGGTGACCTCGTCCGTCCTCCCCGTCCTCGGCAGTCCCCGCTTGCCCTGGAAGCCCCTGACCGCCTGTTCGGTCAGGTCGTCGTAGGTCCCGGTCGGCCCGTCGAAGAGCCAGGCGATCTGCCGCAGCCGGGCCTGGAGCTCCCGTATGTCACGGCCCTCGTCGCCCCGCGACCACAGCACGGCCGGTGCCGCGGGCCGGTCCGGAGCGACGGGTCTGTCGTCGGGCGGGGCCGACCTGGGCGAGGGGGTGCCGTCCGGCAGCTCTATGCGCACCGGCGACCGCCGCTCCCCGTCCTGTCCCTGCACGGTGCAGCCGCACAGCGCCACGAGCGCGGCACCCGCGGCGAGTACGGCCGTCGATCTCCCCATGCCCCTGGTACGCATCCCGACCCCCGGCGTCTCACCGCGGCCGCCCCCGACCGCCCTGATGTCACCTGAGATGTTCCCCGCGGGTGACCGGTTGCGAACTACGGGGCATGGTGGGACACAGCGGTGAACGGCGACACGGAGGAACACCATGGCGCGCGAGTCGGAGTCCGGACTGCCCATCGAGCCGGTCTACGGGCCGGACACGCTGACCGGCTGGGACGCGGCCGAGAAGCTGGGCGAGCCGGGCGCGTACCCCTTCACCCGGGGCGTGTACCCCACGATGTACACCGGGCGCCCCTGGACGATGCGCCAGTACGCGGGCTTCGGTACGGCGACGGAGTCCAACGCCCGCTACCGGCAGCTGATCGCCCACGGCACGACCGGACTGTCGGTCGCCTTCGACCTGCCCACCCAGATGGGCCACGACTCCGACGCGCCGATCGCGCACGGCGAGGTCGGCAAGGTGGGCGTGGCCATCGACTCGATCGAGGACATGCGGGTGCTGTTCGGCGGGATCCCGCTGGACAGGGTGTCGACGTCGATGACGATCAACGCCCCGGCCGCGCTGCTGCTCCTGCTGTACCAACTGGTCGCGGAGGAGCAGGGGGTCGCGGCGCACCAGCTCACCGGCACGATCCAGAACGACGTGCTGAAGGAGTACATCGCGCGCGGGACGTACATCTTCCCGCCGAAGCCGTCGCTGCGGCTGATCGCCGACATCTTCAAGTACTGCGGGGCCGAGATCCCGAAGTGGAACACGATCTCGATCTCCGGCTACCACATGGCCGAGGCCGGGGCGTCACCCGCGCAGGAGATCGCCTTCACCCTCGCCGACGGCATCGAGTACGTCCGTACGGCGGTGGCGGCCGGCATGGACGTGGACGACTTCGCGCCCCGGCTGTCGTTCTTCTTCGTCGCCCGTACGACGATCCTGGAGGAGGTCGCCAAGTTCCGTGCCGCCCGCCGCATCTGGGCCAGGGTGATGCGGGAGGAGTTCGGCGCGAAGAACCCCAAGTCGCTGATGCTGCGCTTCCACACCCAGACGGCCGGGGTGCAGCTGACCGCCCAGCAGCCCGAGGTGAACCTGGTGCGCGTCGCCGTCCAGGGCCTCGCGGCGGTCCTCGGCGGTACGCAGTCCCTGCACACCAACTCCTTCGACGAGGCGATCGCGCTGCCGACCGACAAGAGCGCCCGCCTCGCCCTGCGCACCCAGCAGGTCCTGGCGTACGAGACGGACGTCACGGCGACGGTCGACCCGTTCGCGGGCTCGTACGCCATCGAGAGGATGACCGACGACGTGGAGTCCGCGGCGGTCGACCTGATGCGGCGGGTCGAGGAACTCGGCGGCGCGGTGGCGGCCATCGAGCACGGCTTCCAGAAGGACGAGATCGAGCGCAGCGCCTACCGGATCGCCCAGGAGACGGACTGCGGCGAGCGGGTCGTCGTCGGCGTCAACCGCTTCCAGCTCGACGCGGAGGAGCCGTACGAGCCGCTCCGTGTGGACCCCGCCATCGAGGCGCAGCAGGCGGAGCGGCTGGCGAGGCTGCGGGCCGAGCGGGACCAGGAGGCGGTCGACTCGGCCCTCGACGCCCTGAAGAAGGCGGCGGAGGGGGAGGACAACGTGCTGTACCCGATGAAGGAGGCGCTGCGGGCGCGGGCGACGGTGGGGGAGGTGTGCGACGCGCTGCGGGAGGTCTGGGGAACGTACGTGCCGTCGGACGCCTTCTGAGCCGGCCGACTCCGTCGAATCGGTGATCGGGGCGAAGGACCCCGCCCGCTACGGGTGAGGCCACACCGTCCCCCTCCCCGAATCCGTCGGCGTCACCGACGACCTCGCCGTCGACACTCTCCTCTACGCAGGCGACCGGCGAAGCCCGAAGCGGGCCAGGTACTCGGTGAGCCCGGCCGCCCGGTCGCCGGCCCAGCCGACGTAGCCGTCCGGGCGGACCAGGAAGATCCCGGTGCCGTACGTCTCGTGCGAGGCGCCCCGCAGTGTGCGCGCGGCGAGCGCCTGCGGTGCGGCGGCCGTGCCGACGGCCAGCAGGGTCCAGTGCGGCCCCCGGAACGCGTCGAAGATCCGTTCACCGCCCAGCGTCCCGTCCGGCGCCCGGTCGCCGGCCCGTACCGCGCCCGGCGCCGCCCGCGTCTCCGCCGTGAGGCTCGACTCCCGGTAGCCGAGCCCCAATTGACGCGTCGCCGCCCCGCGCCGGACCTCCCCGCGATGCACGTTCGTCGACAGCCCCAGCATGTCCGCGGCGACGGCCCGCCGCTCCTCCTCGTACGTGTCCAACAGCGCGGCGTCCGCCCCGTCCCGCAGCACCGCCCCCAGCTTCCACCCCAGGTTGTAGGCGTCCTGCACGCTCGTGTTCAGCCCCTGCCCGCCGGCCGGTGAGTGCACGTGCGCGGCGTCCCCCGCGAGGAACACCCGTCCGTCCCGGAACCGGTCCGCGAGCGCCGCACGCGGCCGGAAGTCCGAGGCCCACCCCACTTCGGTCACGTCCTGCGGCGCCAGGTGCGAGCGCGCGGCGACGACCTCGCGTACGCCCTCCAGGGAGACGTCCACGGACGCCCCCTGCGCGAACTGGGCCACGACCTGGAAGTCCTCCGTACCCGGGAGGGGGCAGACGGCCAGGAACCCCTCGCCCTGCGTGCGCGGTGGGAAGAGGTGCCAGTGGTCGCGGTCCAGGCCGGTGATCCTCGCGTCCGCGACCAGGATCGGGTGGGCATCGACGGTCTCCCCGGTCATGCCGATGCCGACGGACCGCCGTACCGCAGAGCGGCCTCCGTCGGCGGCGACGACGTAGCGGGCCCGGACGCTCCCGCCGTCCGTGAAGCGGACCGTCACCGCGTCCTCGTCCTGCGTGATCCCGACCGCTTCCCGGCCGAAGGCGACCTTCCCGCCCAACTCCTCCAGCCGCCCGAGCAGCACCTCCTGTGTCCGCCACTGCGGCACCATCCACGGCTCCGTGTACGGGGAGTCCTCCGTCGCCTCGGCCGGGTCGAACATCCGGTGCTCGCCCATCCGTTGGCCGTCCTGCCAGATCATCCCGACCGGATAGCCGCCGCCCGCCGCGCGGATCGCGTCGAGCACGCCCAGGTCGTCGAAGACCTCCATCGTGCGCGGCTGGATGCCCTTGCCGCGTGAGCCGGGGAACAGCCCGTCGGCCCGCTCCACGAGCAGCGCGTCCACTCCGCGCCGGGCCAGGTCGATGCCGAGGGCGAGACCGGTAGGGCCGGCGCCGACGATCAGCACGTCGATGTCCTTACCTGGATGCATCGGGCAATCCCCCTTAACGTTGTTAAGCCCCGTTGGCCATGAGCGTGCCCTTAACGTCGTTAAGCTGTCAAGCGTGACCGCACCACGCCGAGCACCCCTCGACCGCCACCGCGTCGCCGACACCGCCCTCAGGCTCCTGAACGAGGTCGGACTGGACGGCCTGACCCTGCGTGCCATCGCCAAGGAGCTGGACGTCAAGGCGCCGGCCCTGTACTGGCACTTCAAGGACAAACAGGCGCTGCTCGACGAGATGGCGACCGAGATGTACCGCCGGATGGTCGCCGCGACCCCCCTGGACCCCGCGGACACCTGGCGGGAACGCCTGCTCCGGTCCAACCGGGCACTGCGCGCGGCGCTGCTCGGCTACCGCGACGGCGCGAAGGTGTTCAGCGGCTCCCGCTTCACCGGTACCGACCACGCGGAGCAGATGGAGGACAACCTGCGCCTGTTCACGGCCGCCGGCCTCACCCTCGCCCAGGCGGTCCGGGCGATCTCGACGACGTACCTCTACACGCTGGGTTTCGTCACCGAGGAGCAGGGTGTGGAGCCGGTGGCGGGGGAGCGCAGGGAGGGGTACGACCTTGCGGAACGGGCCCGGTCGATGGCCGACTTCCCGTTGTCGGCCCAGGCCGGCGCGGAGATCTTCACCGACTACGACACGCACTTCGAGGAAGGCCTGGCGGTGGTGATCGCCGGGATCGGGGCGCGGTACGGGATCAGCTGACCGTTACCTTTCGTTCACCCGGTGGTCGGCGGGGAGTCGGTGTCCGGCGCCGAAGGTCTCCTACGGTCGCAGGGATCCCCCCGGAGAGAGCCCAGGTGTACGCGTGACCAACCGCCCCCCGACACTGTCCGTGATCGTTCCCTGCTACAACATCGAGTCGTACGTACCCGAGACCGTGACCAGCCTGGTCAACAACGAACGGGACGACTTCGAGTTCATCTTCGTCGAGGACCGGTCCACCAAGGACAAGACGTACGAAGCGCTGCTGACGCTGACGAAGAGACTCAGGAACAGCCGGGTGATCCGACACGAGCACAACGGCGGACTGGCCACCGCGCGCAACACCGGGATCGACGCCTCCGAGGGCCGCTACCTCACGTTCCTCGACGGGGACGACTGGCTGGCGCCGGGCTATCTCGCGGATCTGGTGGACGCCGTCGAGCGGTTCGACGTCGACTTCGTACGGACCGACCACGTCCAGGTGACAGGCGTCGAACGCACCGTCCACCGGGCGCCCGAGGGCCGCCGGCACACCCCGCTCGACCCACGCACCTCGATCCTCCCCGTGGACGACACGACCATGGTCGACTACCCCTACGCCTGGGCGGGCGTCTACCATCGCCGCCTCCTCGACAGGGGGATGCTGCGCTTCCACGACGGTCTCAAGACCGCCGAGGACCGCCCCTGGATCTGGGACCTGCACCGCAGGGCCGAGTCCTACGCCGTGGCCAGCCTGCGCGGGGTCTTCTACCGCCGGGGCGTGGCCAGTTCGCTGACCCAGATCGGCGATGTGCGCCAGCTGGACTTCTTCCGCTCCTTCGACCTCGTCCTCGCCGAGCTCGCCGACGACCCCGAGGCGGACAGGCTGCGCAAGAAGGCGCTGCGCAACTACTGCGTCGTCATCGCCCACCAACTGCTCAGCCGCGGCCGGTTCGAGCGCAGCATCGCCGCCCGGCTCAAGCAGCTGGCCGCCGAGGCGCTGGGCCGGATGCCGGAGGACGAACTGGAGGAGGCCCTCGTCGGGATGGGCGAGGAACGCGTGTACATGCTGCGCCGGATACGGGGCGGCATGAAGGGAGTGGCGGCATGATCCAGCTGTTCTTCTCGGCCACGCAGTACGCGGCCGCGACCGTCACCGCCGCCATCCGCGCCGGCCTGTTCGGACCGCGCGAGGGCGTGCGCCGCATCCTCGTCGTCAGCAACACCTCCGCCGTCCCCGAGGTCGGCACCCCGCTGGACAAGATGGCCGGCTTCGAGAAGCTGCGCCCCGAGTTCGACGAGGTGCGCTCCTGGAACGAGTTCATCTCCCCGCACCACCCGGCCGGCTGGTCGCCGCGCGGGCAGGACACCCTGCTGTGGGAGAAGGCCGTACGCCTCGCCTGGAACCTGGGCGACGAACCCGTGGAGATCGCCTGCGAGTCCATCCAGGCCAACCCCTCCCGCGCGGTCGCGGACATCTTCGCGGACAGCCCGATCCATGTGTACGCGGACGGCCTGATGAGCTACGGCCCCACCCGCAACCGCATCCCGCACGGCATGAGCACCCGTATCAAGCGCGTCCTCCACCTCGACCTGGTGCCGGGCCTCACGCCCATGCTCCTCGCCGAGTACGGCGTCCCACCCGAGGCCGTCCCGAACGACGCGATCGTCGACGTCCTCGCGCAGATCGGCGAGTCGGGCGCCGGCGTCCTCGCCGAGCGCCTCCCGGTCGACAACCCGTCCACCGCGGTCCTTCTCGGCCAGTACCTCTCGGCCATCGACCTGATCAGCCAGGACGAGGAGGAGCAGCTGCACATCCGCATGCTGCGCGCCGCCGCCCGGGCCGGCCACAGGGACGTCCTGTTCAAGCCGCACCCCAGCGCACCCGCCGTCTTCAACGACTCCCTGGAGGCGGTCGCGGACGAACTCGGCGTCCGGCTCACGGTGCTGAACGAGCCCGTGCTCGCCGAGACCGTCTTCGCGGGCCTCAAGCCGAAGCTGGTCATCGGCTGCTTCTCCACCGCGCTGATGACGGCCGCCGCCTTCTACGGCATCCCGGTCGCCCGCGTCGGCACGGACCTGCTCCTCGAACGCATCACCCCGTACGAGAACAGCAACCGCATCCCGCTCACCATCATCGACGCGGCCCTGCCCGACGCGGAGCAGGCCGAGCTCGGCGGACCGCTCGAACTCACCGGCGCGGCCGAGGAACTGGCGCCGCTGGTGCGCAGCGTCGGCTACTGCATGCAGTCCCGCAAGCACCACGACCTGCGCGCCGAGGTGACCGCCTGGCTCACCGCCCACCTGGACCGCAACCAGCGCTACTTCAAGCGCCGTCGCCTGACCAGCCTGCGCCTGCCCGGTGGCAGCCCGGTGCGCGCGGAGGCACTGCGCCGGCATCCGGCGGTACGCAAGGCCGTACGGCAGCTGCGGTCGACGGCTCGCAAGTAGAACAAGCGGGTGCAGGGCAGTGGGGGCGCCCCCCGGGTCACGGGGCGCCCCCACTGCCTTTCGGGCTTCAGGAGCGCACGGCGGGCAACGCCCTCTTCAGCTTCGGCCCGAACGGCTTCTCCACGAACCGGTGCATCAGGTAGGCCAGCGACAGCAGGCTCGCCACGGACAGCGCCAGTGTCGTGTACGGGTCCAGCCCGAGGCCCCGGTGCAGCACCCGGATGAAGAACCAGCCCAGGTGCTCGTGGATCAGGTAGAAGGGGTACGTGAGCGCCCCCGCCACCGTCAGCCAGCGCCAGTCGGCCCAGCGCGTCCAGCCCAGCGCCACCGCCGCGACGGCGGCGAAGGCGAGGAAGACGACGGCCTGGATGACGTACGGGGAGCGGTGGAAGTCGCCCTGCTCAGCGGGGTGCCACAGCGCCATGACCGAGTAGCGCTGCCCCAGCAGGAACGACATGCCCACGATCCCCCAGAGCAGCAGGTCGCTGCCGAAGCGGTGGATCAGGTACAGCGCGAGGCCGCCGACGAAGAACGGGGCGTGGTCGCGCATCACCAGTTCGTCGGTGAGCGGGTTGTCGGCGACCCGGGCGAAGGCACCGGCCAGCGTCCACAGGATGCAGAAGATGACCACGCGACGGTAGGTGACGCCCTTCCAGATCACGAACAGCGCGAAGAGCACGTAGAACTTCAGCTCCACCCACAGCGTCCAGCACACGCCCAGCACCCGCTCCACGCCCAGCGGCTGCTGCATCATCGTCAGGTTGACCAGGAACTCGTCCGGCCGGACCGGGGCGACGACGACGGGCAGCAGCACCGCCGCGCCGGTCACCATGACGACGGCCACCCAGTACGCCGGGTACAGGCGGGATATCCGGGACCGGAAGAAGTCGCCCAGGCTGCGGCCCCAGCTGCTCATGCAGATCACGAAGCCGCTGATGACGAAGAAGAACTGGACGCCCAGGCTGCCGTAGGTGGACAGCTGCGACAGCGTCGGGAACACGGTGCCGGGGGACTGGTTCCAGGAGGCGGCGACCTCACCGTTCTTGCCGGTGAAGTGGTACATGCACACCATCAGCGCCGCCAGCAGCCGCAGCCCGTCCAAGGCGCGCAGCCGGCTCTCCCCCCGGGGCCGCCGTACGGCAGGCCGCTCGGCCAGGACCTGTTCCAGCCGGAGTGCCGCTGGTGCCGGCGGTGCCGTGGCCTGTTCAGCCGTGCTCATCCTGGGACCCTTCTCGTGGGGGGAGTCGAGTGACGGAACGCTATGTCCCCCCGACGGGTGGCAGGTGAGTGACGGCTGACGCACGGGGGGACCGAAGATGTCACCGGGATGAACGCCTCCGGCGGCTACTTCCTGACCGTCGCCCGCTTCAACGCCCTTGCCCGCCGCGCCAGTCGCCGTACGGTGGCGTTGCGCGGGATGAAGGAGAGCTGGGCCGGCACGGCACCGGGCAGGGCCAGCGACGTCAGGCGCCTGCGCTTGAAGTAGCGCCAGGTGTGCGGGTTCAGGTGCTGGGAGAGGTAGGACTCGGCCGCGCCGCGCAGCTCCGGGTGGATCCTCGGCTGCATGGCGAAGCCGACCGCCTTCAGCAACGCGGTCAGCTCGTCCACCCGTGCACGCGCCGGCATCGTCCAGCCCTCGACCGCCTCGGCGTCCGCGATGTCCGGCAGCAGCGCGTCGACGATGGTCAGGGGCACCCGGTTGCTGTTCTGGTAGGGCGCGAGGCGGGCCAGGAGGGCCCCGGTGCCGACCCGTGCGACCGGAACGCCGTACAGGCTCGCGGCCGTCAGCAGCGCGGTGGAGAAGCAGCCGGCCACCAGCGCGGGCCGCAGCCGCTGGAAGGCCACCTCGGCGGGCACCGGCCGTTCCAGCACGGTCAGTTCGGCGCCCAGCCTCGCCGCCTCGTCCTCCAGGCGCCGCGACCAGCGGGCCGGCGCCACGGGGTGCGGTTTGAACACCAGCCTGCGATGGCCGAGCCCGACCGCGCCGCGCACCATCTGCAGATGCAGTTCCTCCTCCTCGGCGTCGGTGAGGATGCCGAGCGCCGAGAGGTACTGGCCGAGCAGCAGCGCCGGCTGCTCGCCACCGGCGGCCTCGGCCGACCCGGCCTCCGCCTCGGCGAGTTCGCCGAGCACCTTCACGAACGCCTCGGACGGCACCGGCACGGCCGGGACGCCGAACTCGGTGAGCAGCAGCGGGGTGAGGCCGGGGACGAGGTCGAGGTGCAGCAGGCGCCCGACACGGGTGCCGACCAGCGGGTCGATCTTGTCGCGCGTGGGGCCGTAGCTCATCAGGCCGTCGGCGTAGACGTCGACGGGAGCGCCGGTGAACAGCCGGCAGAGCGCCAGAGCCGGATTGACGTGGACGGACTCGACCGCGAGGCGAACCTCGTCGTCGCCGAGGTTCCACAGCAGCCGTACGTACCGCTCCCACAGGGGGATGTCGTCGGCGCGGGGGGACCAGCCGCCGGGATGGAACGGGGAGATCGTCGCGTTCCAGGAGAGCACCTCGTCGAAGCGGTAGCGCAGCCGGTCGAAGCCGGGCATCGCGTCGACGGACGGGGTGGTCTCGGGGTTGGTCGCGTTGTTGGTGACCAGCAGCAGCCGGCGGTCCGCCGGTTCGAAGAGCCCGGCGTCCAGGGCGGCGGCGAGGGTCGCGGCGCCGTAGAGGGTCGAGGCACAGAAGATCTGGGTGGTGCGCGGCATCAGGCGGCCACCGTCCGTGCCCCCACCGACCTGCGGCGCACCCGCCGCAGCCGGGCCGCTCGCTGGGCGTCCATCGAGTCCATGACCTCCGCGAGCACGTCCTGCGGCATTCTTTTCAGGGCTGCGGCGCTCAGCGAGCGCAGTTTTCGAGCCACGGCGGGTTCGAACCTCTCGATTTGTCCGAGGTGGTGAGCCATGATGGCGCAATATGTGCGCACCGCTTTCGGCAGCAGCTTGTCCGCCTCCCCATCCTGCGCGGTTTCCTCGATTACCTGGTCGAACGCGCGAATGAAATCCAGCTGCCGGACATCACCGATCTGAGTGAGCGAGGACGCCACTCCGCGCCGGTAGTGGACACCCAGAAGTCCCACCGCGGCGAACGACTCCGCCTCCCGGTGCAGTTTCCAGATCCACGGCCGGTCCTCCGCGGTGCGCAACCCGTGGGTGAAGTGCAGCAGCCCGCGGTCGACCAGCCGTCGGTGGTAGACGCCCGCCCAGGCGTACGCGTAGTCCACCGACGTCGACCGGTCGGCGGGCAGGATCGCCTCCCGCGGGTCCATCACCGTCCCGCGCCGGCCGTGCGGCACCCGGTGGACGCTGCGCGCCCGCCCGGTGCACTGCACATGGTCGGTGCGCACGAAGTCGCAGCCCAGTTCCTCGATCGCGGCGAGGAGTTGCGGGAAGTAGCCGGGGGCGAGCCAGTCGTCGCCGTCCAGGAACGTCAGGTACTCGCCGCGCGCCCTGTCGATACCGGTGTTGCGGGCGGTGGCCAGTCCTCCGTTCTGCTGGTGTCTGACGACCACCGCGCCCGGCAGCTCGCGTTCCGCGCGCGCGAGCACCTCCGGGGTCGCGTCCGTCGAGCAGTCGTCGACGAGGATGAACTCGAAGTCCTCACGTGTGTTCGCACGCAGGCTCTTCACGGTGTCCGGTGCGTATTGCTGCACGTTGTAGAACGGCACGATGACGGAGAGCTTGACCACGCGAAGGACGTTA
The DNA here is from genome assembly GCF_042868655.1 of Streptomyces sp. NPDC007808. Classification (NCBI taxonomy): domain Bacteria; kingdom Bacillati; phylum Actinomycetota; class Actinomycetes; order Kitasatosporales; family Streptomycetaceae; genus Streptomyces; species Streptomyces sp. NPDC007808. The sequence continues at coordinate 27,806 of NZ_JBIAEQ010000009.1, read as the reverse complement.
GGGGGCGGTCCGGCACCCGTCTTTACCCGGACCTTGATGTCAGGTGAACGACGCGTGGCGATGCCGTGAACCAGGCTTTTTCTCGACGCTCCCGGGCCTCGATTCGCCGTTCGTCGGTGTGCTGTTAACCGTTTGTTGCATTCGGGTTGGGCGGAACCTCGAAATGCCTTCCTAGCGTCTTCGACGTGCCAGAAAGTGCGACAAAGACCCGGCGAGTTGCCGTACTCGCGGATTCCGATACCCGGTGGAAATGGGGCGCGCTCACCGCGAGCCGTATCGCCCAGGAGAACACCGGGGAAGCGGACATCCGCCTGGACGGCTACCTCCTGCGCGGCCGGGCCACGCCCACCCCGCGCCAGCTCCACGAAGTCGGCGTCCACGCCGACCTCCTCCGTGAGGTGACCGCCGTCGAGTTTCTGCGCACCATGGCGCGGGAGTCGTACGACGTCCTGGTGCTCGCCCTCGTCGGCGGGGGTGTGCAGGCCGTGCTGCACGGGCTGAAGCGGGTCTGGGAAGGACAGCCGCAGCGCCCCGTGGTCGTCACCGGCTACGTCGGCGTCGTCTACGAGAAGCTCGCCGACGGCCTGCTGCTGCGGCACGGCGCGGACCTCGTCCTCGCCAACTCCCGTCAGGACGCCGAGCGCTTCCGCGCGGTGTACGAGGGGGTCGGCGCCGACGCCTCGGCGGTGACCGAGGTGGCGCTGCCGTTCCTCGGTGGCAAGCCCTACCCCGGCGAAAGCGACCCGTCCGCGGAACAGGGGCGGCGCGGGCCCTACACGGTCGTCTTCGCCGCCCAGCCCTCGGTGCCGGACAACCGCCGGGACCGCACGTACCTGCTGAACCGCCTGATCCAGCACGCCCGCAAGCACCCCGAGCGCGAGGTGCTGCTCAAGCTGCGCTCCAAGCCGGGCGAACACACCACCCACATCGAGGAGTTGCCGTACCAGAAGCTGGTGCAGCGCCTCGATCCGCCCGCCAACTTCCGCCTCGTGTACGGAAACATGGGCGAGGTCCTCGACCGGACCGACCTGCTGGTCACCATCAGCTCCACCGCCGCGCTGGAGTCGCTGCACCGCCGCATCCCCACCGTCGTCCTCACCGACCTCGGCGTGCGCGAGGTGCTCGGCAACCACCACTTCGTCGGCTCCGGCTGCCTGGCCTCCTGGGACCAGCTCGACGACGGCCACCGGCCGGTGCCCGACGAGGAGTGGGTGGCCCGGCAGGGTGTCTGCGCCGGCGGTACCCCCTCTGGGGGAGGCTCGTACGCCACCGCCTTCGACGCCGCCCGCGAGCGCATCACCGAGCTGCTGGACCGGCCCGGCGGGCTGCCCGCCCTCACCCCGTATTACACGCCGGCCACCGCGCCGGGCTATCTGCCCGGCATCCTCGCCCGCCACCACCTCGGCCCCGACGGCGGCCCGCTGCCCGGCGCCCCCGCGCACGACAAGGACCCCGGCCCGGTCCGGCAGATCGTGCGCCGGGCGGCGCGCGGCGCCTACCGGCACGGCGTGCAGCGCGTGGCGCCCGTCATCCGGCGGATGGGGGAGCTGTGAGCCGCCCGATACCACGTCAAGCACGTCAAGGAGCAGAAGCCATGTCCAACCCGGAAGCGGGCCGAGGCGCTTCGGTGCGCCGCGTGCTCGCGGTGATCCCCGCGCGGGGCGGCTCCAAGGGCGTACCCGCGAAGAACCTCCTGCCTGTCGGCGGTGTCCCGCTGGTGGCCCGCGCGGTACGCGAGTGCCTCGCCTCCCGGCTCGTGACCGACGTGGTCGTCTCCACCGACGACCAGGCCATCGCCGCCGCCGCCCGCGAGGCCGGCGCCGAGGTCGTGCTGCGCCCCGCCGCCATCGCCGGCGACACCGCCACCTCCGAGGCCGCCGTGCTGCACGCCATGGACGCCCACGAGGCCCTGCACGGCGCGCCGGTGGACGTCGTCCTGCTCGTGCAGTGCACCAGCCCGTTCATCGTCCGCGAGGACATCGACGGGGTGGCGGGCGCGATCGCCGACAACGGCGCGGACACCGCCGTGACCGTCGCCCCCTTCCACGGCTTCATCTGGCGGGACAGCGAGGACGAGGTCACCGCGGGCTCCGTCACGGAGGCCGACGCGGCCGTCGGCGGCGGCTACGGCGTCAATCACGACAAGTCCTTCCGCCCCCGCCGCCAGGACCGCCCCCAGGACCTGCTGGAGACCGGCGCCGCCTACGCGATGGACGCGCCCGGCTTCCGCAAGCACCGGCACCGCTTCTTCGGCCGCACCGAACTCGTACGGACCGAGCCGGCCCGCGTGCTGGAGATCGACGACCCGCACGACCTGGCCCGCGCCCGGGCCCTGGCGCCGCTGTTCGACGCGGACCGGCCCGGCGCCCTTCCGACCGCCGACGACATCGACGCGGTCGTACTGGACTTCGACGGCACCCAGACCGACGACCGGGTGCTGATCGACGCCGATGGAAAGGAGTTCGTCTCCGTGCACCGCGGAGACGGCCTCGGCATCGCGGCCCTCCGCAGGAGCGGCCTGAACATGCTGATCCTGTCCACGGAGCAGAACCCGGTCGTCGCCGCCCGCGCACGGAAGCTGCGGATTCCCGTGCTGCACGGCATCGACCGCAAGGACCTCGCCCTGAAGCAGTGGTGCGAGGAGCAGGGCATCGCGCCTGAGCGCGTGCTCTACGTCGGCAACGACGTCAACGACCTCCCGTGCTTCGCCCTCGTGGGCTGGCCCGTGGCGGTCGCGAGCGCCCACGACGTCGTGCGCGGCGCCGCACGCGCGGTCACCACCGTCCCCGGCGGTGACGGCGCGATCCGAGAGATCGCCAGCTGGATCCTCGGCCCCTCTCTCGATTCCCTCACCAAGTAAGGACATCTCTGCCATGAGCACCAACTCCCGCATCCGCACCTTCGGTTCGCGCGAGGTCGGCCCCGGCCGCCCCGTCTACATCTGCGGCGAGATCGGCATCAACCACAACGGTGACCTGGAGAACGCCTTCAAGCTCATCGACGTGGCCGCCGAAGCCGGCTGCGACGCCGTGAAGTTCCAGAAGCGCACGCCGGAGATCTGCACCCCGCGCGACCAGTGGGACATCGAGCGCGACACCCCCTGGGGCCGGATGACCTACATCGACTACCGCCACCGCGTGGAGTTCGGCGAGGACGAGTACCGGGCCATCGACGACTACTGCAAGTCGAAGAACATCGACTGGTTCGCCTCCCCGTGGGACACCGAGGCCGTCGCCTTCCTGGAGAAGTTCGACGTCCCCGCCCACAAGGTCGCCTCCGCCTCCCTCACCGACGACGAGCTGCTGCGCTCCCTGCGCGCCACCAACCGCGCGGTGATCCTCTCCACCGGCATGTCGACGCCGAAGCAGATCCGCCACGCCGTCGAGGTCCTCGGCTCCGACAACATCCTGATGTGCCACGCCACCTCCACCTACCCGGCGAAGGCCGACGAGCTGAACCTCCGTGTGATCAACACCCTGGAGAAGGAGTTCCCGAACGTCCCGATCGGCTACTCCGGCCACGAGACCGGCCTGCAGACCACGCTGGCCGCGGTCGCCCTCGGCGCGACCTTCGTGGAGCGCCACATCACCCTCGACCGCGCCATGTGGGGTTCGGACCAGGCCGCCTCGGTCGAGCCGCAGGGCCTGACCCGCCTCGTCCGCGACATCCGCACCATCGAGGCCTCCCTCGGTGACGGCGTCAAGAAGGTCTACGACTCCGAGCTCGGCCCGATGAAGAAGCTGCGCCGCGTCACCGGCGTGGTCGCCGAGGCGGAGATCGCCGCGGCGGCGGGCGAGCCGGTCCAGGTCTGAGCCGGAACGCACCGAGTCCGAGCGCGCCGACGTCCGAGTGCCCCGAGCCGGGGTGCTCGGACTCGGCGCCCTTCGGGCTCTTGACCACGAGCCGATCCCCAGCCTGCATACGAGCGCCGCATGAGCGCCTTACGACGGGTAGGTCGTACGTCGATGAGCCTCCGCGCCGGGAACACCGGCCCCCGCACTCTCGCCTTCGTCGAGAGCCCGGTACAGCTCCTGAACGTGCTGGAGTGGGCGCACGCCCGCGAGCACGCCGTCGGCGCGGGAGTCACCCTCGTCGTCCTGGCCCCGAACGACCCCATGACCCGCGGCCAGCTGCGCCGGATGGCGGAACTGGCGCGCGAGGACGGACACGAGGTCCGCTGGGAGGAGGCACGGGGCGGCGCGGCCGCTCCCTTCCAGACCATCGGCGGTCTCACGGGCCGGTTGCGCCGGGCCGACCGCGTGGTCCTGGGCGACCCGTTCTCCCGCTACGTCCAGCTCCTGCTGACCATCACCAAGGCCCGTGAGCTGGTCGTCGTCGACGACGGCACGGCGACCATGGAGTTCGTCGCCCAACTCGCCCGAGGCGAAAGGCTGGTGCGCTGGCACCGCAAGGGCGGCCGTCCCGGCCCCCGCGACCTGGTCTTCGCCCCCGTGTCCTCCGCCGCCCGCAGGCGCCTCACCCCGAGCGACCACCGCAGGGTCGAGATCTTCTCGTCGATGCCGATGGAGCAGACCCCGCAGGGCGTCACGGTCACGGCCAACACCTTCGCCTGGACCCGCGACCGCTTCGGCCCGCCCCGCATCACCAAGGGCGCCGACATGGTCGGCACGTCCCTCGTCGAGACCGGCGTCGTGGACAACGACCGCTACCTGGAGGCCGTCCACACCCTCGCGAAGACCCACGGCGCCACCCGCTACTTCGCCCACCGCCGCGAGAGCGCGGACAAGCTCCACCGGCTGGCCGTCGAGACCGGCCTGGAGGTCGTACGCCCCGACCTCCCGCTGGAGCTGATCGCCCGCCGGGGCCCGATCGGCCGAACGATCCTGAGCTTCCCGTCGACGGTCGTGCACACCCTGCCCCTGGCCCTCACCGGCACGGACGTCCGCGTCGCGGTCTGCGACATCGACCCGGCATGGCTGACCGAGAACGCCTCGCCGCGGGCGCAGGGGTTCTTGTCGGGGGTCACGGGGACGGCTCGGGACGTGCACCGGTTGTCGGCGGTCACAGCCGTGTGATCGCCGGCTCGGGCCATCCACACCACGGCTGCGGTACGCGGTTCCCCGAGGCGTCCGCGAAGGTGAACGGCACGTCCGCACCGATGATCGAGCCGGCGGCGGGCGGGACCGGGCGCACCGGCTCAGCGGGCCATCCAGCGGTCCATCTCCCGCGCCCGCGTGTCCAGCGCGGTGACGACGGCGGCCGACGCGGCGCGAGGACCGCCGGGAACCTGCACGTCGCGCCGGACGTCACCCCACGCGGAGCCGGACCCGGTTCCGGGCATCTCCACGTCGATCCCCGCGCGCCGCGCGAGCGTGACCGCTGCCGCCACGAACCCTTCGGAGAGCGCGAGGATGACGGAGTGTCCCGTCCGGCAGTGCCAGGCCACCAGCTTGCGTACGAACGTCGCGTACACGGCCGGATCGACCTCAAGGGTGTCCGGGTCGCCCCCCTCCTTGCCCCGGCCGATTCCCGAGGCCAGCCCGAGCTCGGCCTCGAAGACCTCGACCTGCCGTAGGAAGAGGCGGCCGGCACCGCTCGACGGGTTCCACAGCGTCTCGTCGCCGACGTCGAAGTACATGCTCATCGCCGATCCCCCCACTCAGCCGCCCGGCCCAGGGTAGAAGACCGCGTGCGGGGTGGGCACTCGGGTGACGACGGCGCCCCCGGGGCGACCGACTGCCCGGCCCGGCCGGCCGGACCGAGGTCAGGAGTGCCGGTGGTAGGCCTTGTTGGCGATGCGCCAGACGTCCTCGACGTGGACCAGCAGGAAGACGTCGGTGAAGGTGTCCGCGCCGTGCCGGAGCGTCATGGCCGCGGTCGCGACGGTGCCGTGGACGTCGACGGCGTCGATGCGGCGGGAGCGTGCCGGTTCGTCCGGGGCCGGCCGGCCCCGGAAGAGAGCGCAGTACTCGTCCAGGCGCCACGAGACGAACGCGCCGTCCCTGACCCCCTCGATGTGGGCGGTCGGCAGGAAAGCGTGGCGGAAGTGGGCCGGATCGCCGGTGGCGTGTCCGCGGATGTACGCCCGGAGCGGTGCGAGCACGGCGTCCTGCACCGCGGGGGCCGTGGCGGCCACGGCGATGTCGGCGTAAGGGTCGGCGGCACCGGCCGCCAGGTCGGCCGCGCAGGGCAGCGGGGTGTTCGACGCGGCGGCCAGCAGCGCCATGTCCTTCGCCAGCGCGCCGATCGTGAACTCGGCGGTGGCCGTGACCGGTCGGCCGGTGAGGAAAGGGCGCTTGGCGCCGACGAGCCCGCCGAGCCGGCCGAGTTCCAGGACGTCCAGCACCTGGGCCCGGGGCAGCTCCAGGGCGTCGGCCTGCCGCAAGGAGTCGCGCAGCGCGAGGACGGCACCGGCGAGGCTGTGGTTGGCGATCAGCTTGAGCGCGGCGGCGTCGGCGGCGTCCTCGACCCGCCGCACGGTGCCCAGCGTCTCCAGGACCGGTCGGACCCGGTGAAGGGTCTCGGTGCCGCCGGCGGCGAGGAACTGCAGGGTGCCGGCGGCGGCAGCCGGCACGGAGCCGAGCACGGGCGCGTGGACGTAGGACGGGCCGAGCCGCCGGGCCAGCCCCGATGCCTCGGCCGGGGCGACGGTGCTGGTGTTCACCACGACCGTGTCCGGGCGCAGCGCGTCGCGGACGTGGTCGACGACCTGCCCGCAGGCCCGGCCGTCGAACAACGCCAGGATCACGGTGTCGGCCTTCGCCACGGCCTCGCCGGGGTCGCCGGTCGTCCCCACGGCGGCCGTGGTGCGTCCGGAGCGTGTCCAGCCGACGACGTCCCAGGCACGGTCGGACAGTCGGGTCGCGATCGCGGCACCCATGCGGCCCAGGCCGAGGACGGCGATGCGGTGCGGTGCGGTCTCGTGCGGTGCGGTCTGGTGCGGTGCGGTCATGGACCCCAGACTGAGCCCCCCGGGCGGTTGCGAAAAGCGCAGATCGCGAAGGTCTGCCATGCGCGTCACGCATATCGAGCGCATACTGGCCGCCATGTCCCTGACTGAATGGCGGACGTTCGTGACCGTGTGCCGCCTCGGGTCCCTGTCGGCGGCGGCCGTCGAGCTCGGCTACACGCAGTCGGCGGTCTCCCGGCAGATCGCCGCGCTGGAGCGCCGGCTCGGCGAGCCACTGGTGCACAGGCACGCCCGGGGCGTACGCCCGACGCCGGCGGGAGAGGCGTTCCGGTACCACGCCCTGGCCGCCCTCAACGAGGCCGACCGTGCGGTACGTGCCGTACGGGACGTCCGGGACGGCGCGCTCAGCCGACCCCTGGCCGTCGGCGCGACGCCGTCCCTGGCCGCCGGGGTCGTGCCTGCCGCGGTCCGCAGCCTGCTGGACACGGCCGGACCCGTCCGGTGGAGCCTGGTACCAGGGCTGAGCGCACAACTGCACGACCGCGTGCTCGACGGCGACCTCGATGTCGCCGTCGTGACGGACGCGCCACCGGGGCTGCCCGACGACTCGCGTCTCGAACGACGGTGTCTGGGCATGGACGAGATGGTCGTCGTACTGCCCGTGGGCCACCCGCGGGCCGGGCACGGCCGCGTACACATCCAGGAGCTGGCCCACGAGACGTGGGTCGAGGACAACGACGGCTCGGCGGCGCTGTTGCGCCAGCACGCCGCCCGCGCCGGGGTCACCGCCCGGATCGACCTCACCGCGGCCGATCTGCCCGGCAAGACCGCCCTGGTCGCCACGGGACACGCCATCGCGCTGGTACCCGGGGTGCTGACGTGCGCGCTGCGGGCCGACCTCACCACCGTGGACCTCGTCGATCCTCCGACCCGCGGGATCCACGCGATCACACCGCGTCGCGACCCGCACCCCTGCGCCGCGACGCTGCTGGACCATCTCGCGACGGCGTTCCGCTCGGTTCGTCCGGCCCGTGCCGCCCGCCGGACGGCCGGGACGGACGCCGGCCGCCCGGAGCAGCCGTAACGCGGCGCCCGCGCTGAGCTGCGCACGGGGACTGCACGGCGGACGGACGCCGGCGGCCCGGGCGGGCGCAGGCGGCGCCTGCAGGGCCCCGGTGGCGCCGAGAAAGTCGGCGATCTCGGGGTACTCGGCGGGCATGGGCCGACTCCCGCGGCGGTGGACCGACGTCCGGAAGTTCACCGAGGATGCGCGATCCCGAAAGATGAACAGAACCGACGGTTCTGTTCCCGGCGTGGTATGCGTAGAGAAAAGAGGAACCTACCCATCTTCATCCACGCCCATGCGTCGAGCGGCCGGGTTTTCTGCCCCCAACGGGTTGAACTTTTGTTGATCGAGGGCGAGTTGGCCACTCCGGCGTCCTACCCTGTAGAGGGTGAACCGACTGATGTCCCCAGAGTCCGAGGCCGATCACACCGGGGAAGCCACCCTTCCCGGCACCCTGCCGGAGGCGCTCCGTGCCGAACTCATCGAGTTCCGGCGCGACTTGCACATGCACCCGGAGCTCGGCAACCAGGAGTTCCGTACGACCGCGGCGATCAAGGCCCGCCTGGAGAAGGCCGGCCTCCAGCCCCGCGTGCTCGCCTCCGGGACCGGCCTCATCTGTGACATCGGGGAGTGGGACGGCGAGCGGCCCATACTCGCCCTGCGGGCCGACATCGACGCCCTGCCCATCCCGGACACGAAGAGTGAGTGCCCGTACCGCTCGACCGTGCCCGACCGGGCGCACGCCTGCGGCCACGACGTCCACACCACCGTGGTGCTCGGCGCCGGGCTGGTCCTTGCCGACCTCCTGCGGCGCGGGCAGCTGCCCCGCCCCGTCCGCCTGGTCTTCCAGCCCGCCGAGGAGGTGCTCCCCGGCGGCGCCGCGGACGCCATCGCGTGCGGGGCGCTCGAAGGCGTGGGCCGGATCCTCGCCGTGCACTGCGACCCAAAGGTGGACGCGGGGAAGATCGGGCTGCGCCGGGGTGCGATCACCTCGGCCTGCGACCGGCTCGAAATCGCACTGGACGGCCCCGGCGGGCACACCGCGCGCCCCCACCTGACGACCGACCTGGTCACCGCCGTCGCCCGGGTCGTCACCGACGTGCCCGCGCTGGTCGCCCGGCGCGCCGACGCCCGCAGCGGCCTCTCCGTGACCTGGGGCCGTATCGAGTCGGGCCACGCGCCGAACGTCATCCCCCAGCACGCCGAGCTGTCGGGCACCGTCCGCTGCCTGGATCTCGACACCTGGCGGCAGGCGGCCGACCTGGTCGTCGCCGCCATCGACGAGGTCGCCAACCTGCACCGCGCCAAGTCGGAGATCAACTACGTGCGAGGTGTCCCGCCCGTGGTCAACGACGCGGACGCCATCGCCCTGCTGCGCGACGCCATGACCGCCCGCCTCGGCGCCGACTCCGTCCAGGGCACCGAGCAGAGCCTCGGCGGCGAGGACTTCTCCTGGTACCTGGAGCGCGTCCCGGGAGCCATGGCCCGTCTGGGCGTCCGCCACCCGGGCGACCGGATCGGCCGCGACCTGCACCAGGGCGACTTCGACGTCGACGAGTCGGCCATCAAGGTCGGCGTGGAGCTGTTCACGGCGGCGGCGCTCCTCGACGCGTCCGTGTAGACCGCCTCACGTCTAGACCGCCTCCGTCTAGACCGCCTCCATGCAGGCCGCCTCCGCGAAGTCCCGCCTGCCCCGCGGCCCGTCCTCCGGGCGGGCGGCGGGACTTCGCGGACCCGCCCTGGGCCCTTCGCGTCCTCCGCTTGCGGCCCCGGCGAAGCCGAGGGAGTCTGGCCCCATGGCGGGCGGTCCTGGGCGCCACCACGGCGGCGCTACCCCTGGTGCGCGTGGTCACGGCAGTGCGCGGTGCGTACAGGGGGCAGTCGCCCCTTGCGTACCTTTCGGGCCGGTGGTTCACAAGGGCGTAACCGGCCATCGGCACGAATGGATAACGGCACGGCGAAACCCCGTTCCCAGGAGTGTCTACGCGCGTTAATGTGCGCCGAACTCAGCACCCACTGCGGGGCTTGGAGAATGGGGACTTCACGATGCGTCGGACATCCAAACTGACCCGTGTCGCGGTGGGGGTCGCGTCGATCGCGCTCGCCGCCACGGCGTGTGGTGGTACCAGCAGTGACAACGGTGGCGGCAGCGACGGCGGCGACGGCGGCGAGAAGAAGGGCGTCGCCATCGCGTACGACATCGGCGGCAAGGGCGACCAGTCCTTCAACGACGCGGCGTTCGCGGGCCTGGAGAAGGCGAAGAAGGAGTTCGGCTACCAGACCGACGACGTCGAGCCCACCGAGGGCGAGACGGACGCCGACAAGGAGCAGCGTCTGTCCTCGCTGGCCCGGCAGGGCTACAACCCGGTGATCGGTGTCGGCTTCGCCTACGGCCCCGCGATGGAGGCCGTTGCCAAGAAGTACCCGAAGACCACCTTCGGCATCGTCGACTCCGTGGTCGAGGGCGACAACGTCGCCTCCCTCGTCTTCGCCGAGGAGCAGGCCTCGTACCTGGCCGGCGTCGCCGCCGCCAAGGCCACCAAGACGAACACGGTCGGCTTCGTGGGCGGCGTGGACATCCCGCTGATCCACAAGTTCGAGGCCGGTTACAAGCAGGGCGTCCAGGACACCAGCGGCGGCAAGGTCAAGGTCGTCTCGCAGTACCTGACCCAGACCGCGGAGGAGGGCGGCTTCTCCAGCCCCGACAAGGGCAAGGCCGCCGCCGAGGGCCAGATCGAGAAGAAGGCCGACGTCGTCTACCAGGCGGCCGGCCTGTCCGGCCAGGGCGTCATCGAGGCCGCCGCCAAGGCCAAGGTCTGGGCGATCGGCGTCGACTCCGACCAGTACAAGCAGGAAGCCCTCGCGGCGTACAAGAACTACATCCTGACCTCCGCCCTGAAGGACGTCGGCGGCGCGGTCTACACGCTGGCCAAGTCCGTCCACGACGGCAAGCCGCTGACCGGCACCCAGACCTTCGACCTGAAGGTCAACGGCGTCGGCCTGTCCGAGTCCAACCCGGAGTTCGCGAAGATCTCGGGTCTCACGGACGCCGTGGCGAAGGCCAAGGAAGGCATCATCGACGGTTCCATCAAGGTCAAGACCGAGTAGTCGCGGTCGTACACCTCCGTACGGGCGGGCATCCGAGAGGGTGCCCGCCCGTTCGCTGTTCCGGCCTCGCGTCACCCAGCGCCACCCTCCCTTTGCTTTCGGCAAGCCCTTGGTCAAGGCCGCGAGTGGAGTTGGCCACGGGCGCATAACAAGGTGGACAGAAGGGGTTTCCTGGCAGGTCTACGCGCGTTACTCTGCGGCGAAAGCCAGCGCCGTTGCTGTGAAGCTGTACCGAGCTGTACCGTCCGGCGCTTGTACGACAGGAGTCACACAACATGCGCCGGATTTCCCGGATCACGGTCGCAGGCGCAGCGACCGCCTCTCTGGCCCTCGCGCTCTCCGCCTGCGGCGGCACCTCCACCTCCGCCTCGTCTTCGGAGTCGAAGGGCGACAAGGGCCTCGCCATCGCGTACGACGTCGGCGGCAAGGGCGACCAGTCCTTCAACGACGCCGCGTTCGCGGGCCTGGAGAAGGCGAAGAAGGAATTCGGCTACCAGACCGATGACGTCGAGCCGACCGAGGGCGAGACGGACGCCGACAAGGAGCAGCGACTGGTGTCGCTGGCCAAGCAGGGCTACAACCCGGTCATCGGTGTCGGCTACGCCTACGCCGCCGCCGTCAAGGGAGCCTCGGAGAAGTTCCCGAAGACCACCTTCGGCATCGTGGACGACTCCACGGTCGAGGCGAAGAACGTCGCCGACCTGGTCTTCTCCGAGGAGGAGGCCTCGTACCTGGCCGGCGTCGCCGCGGCCAAGAGCACCAAGACGAACACGGTCGGCTTCGTGGGCGGCGTGGACATCCCGCTGATCCACAAGTTCCAGGCGGGCTTCGAGCAGGGCGTCAAGGACACGAACCCGAAGGTCAAGGTCCTCTCCCAGTACCTCACGCAGACCGCGGAGGAGGGTGGCTTCTCCAGCCCCGACAAGGGCAAGTCCGCCGCCGAGGGCCAGATCGAGAAGAAGGCCGACGTCGTCTACGCGGCCGCCGGTCTGTCGGGCCAGGGTGTCATCGAGGCCGCCGCCGCCAACAAGGTGTGGGCCATCGGCGTCGACTCCGACCAGTACCAGCAGGAAGCCCTCGCCAAGTACAAGGACTCCATCCTGACCTCGGCGATGAAGGATGTCGCCAAGGCGGTCTACAACCTGGCGAAGTCGGTCAAGGACGGTAAGCCCGAGACCGGTATCGTTCGTGGCGATCTGAAGTCCGGCGAGGTGGGCCTGTCGAACTCCAACCCGAAGTTCGCGGACGACGCCGAGGTCCAGGAAGCCATCAAGACGGCCAAGGAGAAGATCATCAGCGGCGAGATCAAGGTCAAGACCAGCTGAGTGAAGCTACACCCTGAGCAGCGGTAACCGAGGGGTTACGTCCGCGAGGCGGGGTACGGGGGGTGTTTGCCCGTACCCCGTTGTCGCGGTGCGTCGGCCCCCTTTCAGGCCATAGGGGCGCTACGCGCGTAGACGACCCCCGTCCCCAGGAGAGTGCGCCATCAACGCGTCCAGCAGCCCTCCGGCCGACGCGGCGGTCAACGGTCAGGTGACCGCCGTCGAGCTCGCCGGGATCACCAAGCGTTTCCCGGGCGTCGTGGCCAACCACGACATCCACCTCACCGTCCGCAAGGGCACCGTCCACGCCCTCGTCGGCGAGAACGGCGCCGGCAAGTCGACGCTGATGAAGATCCTCTACGGCATGCAGAAGCCGGACGAGGGCACCATCGCGATCAACGGCGAGAAGGTCGCCTTCTCGTCGCCGGCCGACGCCATCGTGCGCGGCATCGGCATGGTCCACCAGCACTTCATGCTCGCGGACAACCTCACCGTCCTCGAGAACGTGGTGCTGGGCAGCGAGAAGCTGTACGGCATCGGAGCCAGGGCGCGCCGCAAGATCAAGGAGATCTCCGAGCGCTACGGCCTCGGCGTGGAGCCCGACCGCCTGGTCGAGGAGCTCGGCGTCGCCGCCCGCCAGCGCGTGGAGATCCTCAAGGTCCTCTACCGCGGCGCCACCACCCTGATCCTCGACGAGCCGACGGCCGTCCTGGTGCCGCAGGAGGTGGACGCGCTCTTCGAGAACCTCCGCGAGCTGAAGGCCGAGGGCCTGTCGGTCATCTTCATCTCCCACAAGCTGGGCGAGGTCCTCTCCGTCGCCGACGAGATCACCGTCATCCGCCGCGGTACGACGGTCGGTACGGCCGTGCCCGCCGAGACCACCCCGCGCCAGCTCGCGGAGATGATGGTCGGCAGCGAACTGCCCACCCCGGAGACCGCCGAGTCGACGGTCACCGACCGGCCCGTCATCACGGTCGACAAGCTGCGCCTGGAGACGGCCGGCGGCAAGGCCCTGCTGGACGACATCACCTTCACCATCCACGCGGGCGAGGTCCTGGGCATCGCCGGCGTCGAGGGCAACGGCCAGACCGAACTGGTCGACGCGCTCATCGGCCTCAAGGCGGCCGACTCCGGCACGATCAAGCTGATCGACGAGGAGATCACCGGCTGGCCCACCCGCAAGCGCCGCGAGCAGGGCATCGGCTACATCCCCGAGGACCGCCACCGCCACGGCCTGCTCCTGGAGGCCCCCCTCTGGGAGAACCGCATCCTCGGCCACGTCACCGAGAAGCCCAACGCCAAGGGCGTGTGGCTGGACCCGAAGGCCGCGCAGGAGGACACGCGCCGCATCGTCGAGGCGTACGACGTCCGTACCCCCGGCATCGAGGTCACCGCCGCCTCCCTGTCCGGCGGCAACCAGCAGAAGCTGATCGTCGGCCGCGAGATGAGCCACAAGCCGCGCTTCCTGATCGCCGCCCACCCCACCCGCGGTGTGGACGTCGGCGCGCAGGCCGCGATCTGGGACCACATCCGTGAGGCCCGCCGCGAGGGCCTGGCCGTACTGCTGATCTCCGCCGACCTGGACGAGCTGATCGGCCTGTCCGACACCCTCCGCGTGATCTACAACGGCAAGCTGGTCGCGGACGCCGACCCGGCCACCATCACCCCGGAGGAGCTGGGCTCGGCCATGACGGGTGCCGCTACCGGGCACCTGGAGCACGAAGAGACGACCCCCGAGACTCCCGACCTTCGCAAGTCTCCCGAGTCCGGTGAAGACGAGGCCCGCTGATGAAGAAGTTCGACAAGGAGCGCGTGCTCCTCGCCGTGGCCGGACCGGTCATCGCGCTCGCCGTGGCCTTCGTGCTCAGCGCGATCGTGCTGATCGCCTCGGGCAAGAGCCCGGTCGAGCCGTACACCCTGATGTTCGAGCAGGCCTCGTTCTCCGACATCCAGGTCCTGATCATCAACCAGGCCTCGATGTACTACATCGCCGCCCTCGCGGTGGCCATCGGCTTCCGGATGAACCTGTTCAACATCGGTGTCGACGGCCAGTACCAGCTCGCCGCCATGATGGCCGCCATCGTCGGCGCCCACGCGAACCTGCCGACCGCCCTGCAGATCCCGCTGCTGCTGCTCACCGCGGTGTGCACCGGCGCGTTCTGGTCCGGCATCGCCGGTGTCCTCAAGGTCACCCGCGGTGTCAGCGAGGTCGTCGCGACGATCATGCTCAACGCCATCGCCACCTCGGTGATCGCCTACCTGTGGCTGCCGAGCGTCTTCGGCGTCAAGGTCGGCAACAACAACACCACCGGCGAGATGTACGAGTCCGGCTGGGTGCCCGGCATCAACATGGGCGACGCCGGTGAGATCTACGGCCTGGTCTTCCTCGCCGTGCTGCTCGGCATCGCCTACTGGATCGTGCTCAACCGCACCCGCTTCGGCTTCGACCTGCGCGCCTCCGGCGCCTCGGAGACCGCCGCCGCGGCCAGCGGTGTCGACCCCAAGCGCATGGTGCTCACCGCCATGCTGCTCTCCGGCGGCATCGCGGGCCTCGCCGGCCTGCCGATCCTGCTCGGCGACACCCACACCTACAGCCTGAACTTCCCCACCGGCATCGGCTTCCTCGGTATCGGCATCGCCCTGCTCGGCCGCAACAGCCCGGTCGGCATCGCGTTCGCCGCCCTGCTGTGGGCCTGGCTCGACAAGGCCTCGCCCGAGCTGGACTTCCACGACTACGACAAGGAGATCGCGGTCATCATGCAGGGCCTGATCGTGCTCTCGGTCGTCGTCTCCTACGAGGCCGTCCGCGAGTGGGGCCTGCGCCGCCAGCAGCGCCGCGTGGGCGCCGAACTGGCCGCCGGTCACGTCCTCGGCGCCGACAACAACACCACGAAGGAGGTGGCGGGCCGATGACCACCCCGCAGACTTCAGCGGTCGACGTCAACCAGCCCACGCTGCAGCCCGCGGCCCCCACCGGCCGGCGCCTGTCGTGGCCCGTCCTGCTGCTGGTCATCGCCGGAGCCCTGGCGCTGACCTCGATCGTCCGCATCATCACCGGCGCGGACGGCATCACCAACGTCAGCCAGATGTCCACCGCGCTCCAGCTCGCCGTGCCGATCGGCCTCGCCGGTCTCGGCGGCCTGTGGGCCGAGCGCGCGGGCGTCGTCAACATCGGCCTCGAAGGCATGATGATCCTCGGCACCTGGTTCGGTGCCTGGGCCGGATTCCAGTGGGGTCCGTGGACCGGCGTCCTGGTCGGCGTCCTCGGCGGCGCGATCGGCGGCCTGCTGCACGCCTTCGTCACCGTCACCTTCAACGTCAACCACATCGTCTCCGGTGTGGCCATCAACATCCTCGCCCTCGGCGCCACCCGCTACCTCGCGCCCCTCGCCTTCGAGGGCCACGCGGGCGGCTCCGCCAAGCAGTCCCCGGCGGTCGAGTCCCTCGGCAACTTCACCGTGCCCGGCCTGTCCGACGCGCTGCGGGACCTCAACAACCAGGGCTGGTTCTTCATCTCCGACATCGCCGGCCTGCTCGGCGGCCTGGTCACCAACGTCTCCTGGCTGACCCTCGTCGCCGTGGCGCTGATCCCCGCGACCTGGTGGATCCTGTGGCGCACCGCCTTCGGCCTGCGCCTGCGCTCCTGCGGTGAGAACCCGGTCGCGGCCGAGTCCCTCGGCGTGAACGTCTACAAGTACAAGTACATCGCCGTGGTCATCTCCGGCGGACTGGCCGGCCTCGGCGGCGTCTTCCTGTCCATCGTGGCCAACCCCTTCTACCTGGAGGGCCAGGTCAGCGGTCGCGGCTTCATCGGCCTCGCGGCGATGATCTTCGGCAACTGGATGCCGGGCGGCCTCGCCCTCGGCGCCGGCCTGTTCGGGTACACCGACAGCCTCAACCTGCGCGGCGGCTCGGAGAACGTCCACGCCCTGCTGCTGCTTGCCGCCCTGCTGCTGCTCATCGGCGCGATCTGGCTGGCGGTCCGCAAGAAGTACACCTCGGCCGCGATCACGGCGGTCATCGGCGCCCTGGTCCTCACCTGGTACGCCACCACCAACGAGGTCCCCAACCAGGTCGTCTCGGCCACGCCGTACGTCATCACCCTCGTCGTCCTCGTCCTGTCCGCGCAGCGCCTGCGGGTGCCGAAGGCGGACGGGCTGCCGTACCGGAAGGGGCAGGGCAAGTGACCCCGGCCGCCTCCCACGACGTCGACTGGGACAAGCTGCGCGCGGCGGCCCGGGACGCCATGTCCCGCGCCTACGCCCCGTACTCCGGCTACCCGGTCGGCGTCGCGGCTCTGGTCGACGACGGCCGTACGATCACCGGCTGCAACGTCGAGAACGCCTCCTACGGCCTCGGCCTGTGCGCCGAGTGCGGGCTGGTCTCGGAGCTGCAGAACACGGGCGGCGGTCGGCTGACGCACTTCACCTGTGTCGACGGCGACGGCGAGATCCTGGTCCCGTGCGGCCGCTGCCGTCAGCTGTTGCAAGAGTTCGGCGGCCCGGACCTGCTGCTGGAGACCCCCGAAGGGATCCTGCCGCTGTCGCGGATGCTGCCCCAGGCCTTCGGGCGGGGCCACCTCGACAAGTAACTCCTGTGCGGCCCTTCTGAGCGCTCGATCGAGCGAGCCGCTCAGAAGGGCCGTCATTTTTCGAACGTACGGCCGGAAGGAAAGTCATGGCCATGGACGCAATCTCTGTCATCCGCACCAAGCGGGACCGCGGCGAACTCAGCGACGCGCAGATCGACTGGGTCATCGACGCGTACACCCGCGGGGAGGTCGCCGACGAGCAGATGTCCGCGCTCGCCATGGCGATCCTGCTCAACGGCATGAACCGTCGCGAGATCGCCCGCTGGACGGCCGCGATGATCGCCTCCGGCGAGCGCATGGACTTCTCGTCCCTGTCCCGCCCGACCGCGGACAAGCACTCCACCGGCGGCGTCGGCGACAAGATCACCCTCCCGCTGGCCCCGCTCGTCGCGGCCTGCGGCGCCGCCGTCCCGCAGCTGTCGGGCCGGGGCCTCGGCCACACCGGCGGCACGCTCGACAAGCTGGAGTCCATCCCCGGCTGGCGGGCGCTGCTGTCGAACGAGGAGATGCTGAACGTCCTCGACACCACGGGCGCGGTGATCTGCGCGGCGGGCGACGGACTGGCCCCCGCCGACAAGAAGCTGTACGCCCTGCGGGACGTCACGGGCACGGTCGAGGCCATCCCGCTGATCGCCTCGTCGATCATGTCCAAGAAGATCGCCGAGGGCACCGGCTCCCTGGTCCTGGACGTCAAGGTCGGCACCGGCGCCTTCATGAAGACCATCGAGGACGCGCGGGAGCTGGCGTCCACCATGGTGGGCCTCGGCACGGACCACGGTGTGAAGACGGTGGCCCTGTTGACGGACAT
Organism: Streptomyces sp. NPDC007808; assembly: GCF_042868655.1. Taxonomy (NCBI): domain Bacteria; kingdom Bacillati; phylum Actinomycetota; class Actinomycetes; order Kitasatosporales; family Streptomycetaceae; genus Streptomyces; species Streptomyces sp. NPDC007808. Next base: position 10,040 of record NZ_JBIAEQ010000009.1, on the reverse strand, counting down.
GTCGACCCCGCTCGGTCTCACCGCGGGCAACGCGCTGGAGGTCCGCGAGTCGGTGGAGGTCCTCGCGGGCGGCGGCCCCGCGGACGTCGTGGAGCTGACGGTCGCCCTGGCCCGGGAGATGCTGGAGGCGGCGGGTGTCCGTGACGCCGACCCGGCCAAGGCCCTGGCCGACGGCTCCGCGATGGACGTCTGGCGCCGCATGATCGCGGCCCAGGGCGGCGACCCGGACGCCGAGCTGCCGGTGGCCCGCGAACAGCACGTGATCAAGGCCCCGTCCTCCGGTGTCCTCACCCGCCTGGACGCCTACGACATCGGCGTCGCCGCCTGGCGCCTGGGCGCCGGGCGTGCCCGCAAGGAGGACCCGGTGCAGGCCGGCGCGGGCGTCGAGCTGCACGCCAAGCCGGGCGACACGGTGACCGAGGGCCAGCCCCTGCTGACCCTGCACACGGACACCCCCGAGCGCTTCGAGTACGCCCTCCAGTCGGTCGAGGGCTCCTACGACATCGCTGCGGCGGGCACGGACTTCACCGCGTCGCCGGTGGTGCTGGAACGCATCGCCTGACCTGGCGCGCCCGCGGTCGGACGCCGCGGACGTCCAAAGCCCTTTCGGGTGAACGGGACCGGTGGACCCCCACCGGTCCCGTTCGGCGTGCTGGGATCGATGGCGCCTCGACAAGGAGACCGCCATGAGCGCACTCACCGTGAGCCAGGACCCCGACCAGAACTGGGACGACCTCGTCCGGTTCTGGGAGGAGATGGACTGGCCCGAGGGCAGCAAGGTGGAGATCATCGAGGGGATCGTCACCGTGACACCTGCTCCCGCGTCCCGCCACAACGTGATCGCGGCCGTATCCAGCGTCGCCTCTACTCCGCGATCCCCGAGGACCGGGGCATCTTCCAGACACAGGCGATCGCCGTACCGTCCCGGCTGGGCATGCTCATCCCTGACCTGCTCGTCACTCCCGTGCGGGAATGCGCGGAGGCGGACTCCCACATCCCGGCGGCCCTGGCCGAACTCGTCGTCGAGGTGACCTCCAGGTCCAACGCCCACCACGACCGCGTCAGCAAGCCCGCCGTCTACGCCACCGCCGGGATCCCGCTCTACCTGCTGATCGACCGCTGGGCCCCCGGAGGGCCCACGCCCACCGCCACGCTCTTCGGAGAGCCGAAGGGCGATGTCTACGGGGTTCTGAGCGCGGTCAAGTTCGCTGACCCCATCACGTTGCCGGAGCCGTTCGACGTGACGATCGACACCGGTGAGTTCCCCGTCGACTGACCTCACCCAAGCAGTGTCGCCACGGCCACCAGCACCGGCACCGACAGCACCGTCGACAGCAGGATCGAGTCCCGCGCCAACCGCTCGCCGACCCCGTAACTCGACGCGTACGTGAAGAGGTTCTGCGCGGCAGGCAGGGCCGACGTCACCACCACGTCCAGCAGCGGAGCGCCCCGCAGGCCGAAGACCCCCGCCGCGAGGGCCCAGGCCGCCGCCGGCTGAACCAGGGACTTCAGCGCGACCGACAGCAGGACCGGAAGGCGGTCCGGGCCGCGGCCGGGCATCGTGCTGCCGCACAGGGAGATACCGAAGGCCAGCAGGACCGCCGGGACCGACATGCCGCCGATCAGGGTCAGTGGGTCGAAGACCGGAGCGGGGACCTTCAGCCCCGTCGCCGACACCGCCACGCCCGCCAGGGAGCCGACCGCGATCGGGTTGCGCAGCGGGGTGAGCAGCCGGTGCCACAGCGGGCCCTTCCCGCCCCCGCCGGACAGGTCGAGGATCGTCAGGGCGATCGGCGTGACCCCGACCAGCTGGAACAGCAGCACCGGCGCCACGAGCGAGGCGTCTCCGAGCACGTACACCGCGATCGGGATGCCGAGGTTGCCGGAGTTGACGTAGCTGGAGCACAGCGCGCCGATCGTCGTACGGCCCACGCCCCAGCGCCGTACGGCCCCCACTACGACGAAGACCCCGGCCGCCGCGGCCGTGCTCAGCGCCGTCACCAGCAGTCGGCTGGAGAAGATCACCGAGAGGTCGGTCCGCGCGAGCGTGGTGAAGAGCAGCGCGGGTGAGGCCACGTGGAAGGCCAGCTTGGTGAGGACGTCCCGGCCATGCACACCGAGGTGGCCGCGCCGGCCGATCGCATAGCCCACCCCGATGACGACCGCGATCACCGCGAAGCCGGTCAACACCCCCTGCACGGAGCCCCCTTGGTGGCATGGCGGCCACGGCGTACACGGAGACATGCTGATAGGTGGCGCATACAGCAAACCCTCCTGGGCAGGAGGGGCGCGGGTCAATGTGATCCCGGTCGGCGGACATCCCGCGCATGGGCACCGGTACACCGGGCGCCGGGCGAGGGGCCCGCCGTCCGATGAGTTCCGTGCCCCCGCCCGGTCTACCGATCGTGGACGCCATGACACCCGCGGTACTCGTGCTGGCCGGCCCCGTCACCCGGGACGAGGTGGCGGGGCTGTACGAGAGGGCGCGGGCGCTGCTGGAGACCACCGGGGCCAAGGTCCTGGTGTGTGACGTGGGAGGGCTGGGGCCGCCGGGACTGGGCGCCGTGGAACTGCTGGCGCGGCTTCAGCTGGCCGCGCGGCGAGCCGGGGGCCACATCCGGCTCAGGGACGCCGATCCCGCGCTACACGCCCTCCTCGACCTGGTCGGCCTCGGCTTCGAGGCGGAGGGGGAGGTCGAACAGCGGGAACCAACGCTGTGTGTCGAGGAAGCAGTGGAACCCGGTGATCCGGCCGTCTGAGATCTCCAGGACCTGGACCGCCCAGGGAACGAAGCCGCCCTTCTCCGGGTCCGGCTTGTACTGGGCGAACCCCGGAAGCCCGTTGACCTGCACCGGAACCAGATGCGAGCCGGCACAGGGGGCGCCGAGCGTCGTCATGAAGCCGGTGATGTCCCGCGCGCCCGTCAGCCACAGGTCGAACGGCGGCATCGTCATGATGGCGTCCTCGTGCAGCAGAGCCGTGAGCGCCGTCATGTCGTAGCCCTCGAACGCCGCGACATACCGGTCGAGGAGCTTTTGCTGCTCGTCGTCCAGCGGGTCGGAGACGGCCGCGTCGCCGCCCGGCTGCTGCTGCTCGGCGAGCGTGGCGCGCGCCCGCTGCAACGCGCTGTTCACCGAGGCGACCGTGGTGCCGAGCAGTTCGGCGACCTCGCTCGCCTTCCAGGCCAGCACCTCGCGCAGGATCAGCACCGCCCGCTGCTTGGGCGGCAGCTGCTGAAGGGCGGCCATGAAGGCGAGCCGGACCGACTCCTTGGCGACGGCGGCCTCGGCGGGGTCGTCGGTCGTGGGCAGCACCCGGTTGTCCGGCATGGGCTCCAGCCAGGTGTTGTCCGGGCGGGGCGAGAGCGCCGCGTGGGCGAGCGGAGTCGACTCCGTCAGGTCCATGGGCCTGGCCCGCTTGTTGCCGGCGGTCAGCATGTCCAGGCACACGTTCGTCGCGATGCGGTACAGCCACGAGCGGAGACTGGAGCGCCCCTCGAACTTGTCGTAGCTGCGCCAGGCGCGGACCATCGTGTCCTGCACCGCGTCCTCCGCCTCGAAGGACGAGCCGAGCATGCGGTAGCAGTACCCGGTCAGTTCGACGCGGTGTTTCTCCAGCCTGACGTCGAGGTCCGTCGTTGTCGCCGTACCGTCGCTCATCGTCCACCCACCCCTGTGGCCTCTCCCGGAGGACGCCTCGTCGCGCCCCACACTTCGGAAGCTACCGCAGCCCACTGACAACGGCCCCCGGAGCGGACGAAGGCGCAGTTCAAAGGGCCCCGATGCCGAATGCGGTCACCGTGCACAGGGTCCCGGAACGCAGCTGGGGCGCACCCCGCAGAAGGGTGCGCCCCAGTGTGGTGCGGGCCGGGTGCGACGACGGGTCAGGCGACCGGGAGGCCGTTCACCGGCAGGCCCTGGGTGGGCAGGCCGCCCTGCACCGGCAGGCCGCCGAGCAGTCCGGTGACCAGGCCGGTCGGACCGCCGGCGACCGCCTGCTCGGCAGCCGGCTGCGCGGCGGCGAGGCCGGTGGTGACCGCTTCCTGCCCCTGGGCCAGCCCCTCGGTGGCGGCGGGCGTCGCCTGGGAGAGGTTCTCGGCGGGGATCGACTTGGTCACGGTGTCCAGCGCCGTGCCGGCGGCCTCCGGGCCGACCGGCGCGGCGTTCGCGACGCCGGCGCCCGCGGCGGCGAAGGCGGCACCGAGAGCGGCGACACCGAGGGTCTTGGCAGCAGACTGCTTCATGAAATGCGTCCTCGAAATTCGTTACGGGGTTTTGAGCGGTCCTCGACCGTAAACACGCCGCGGCTGCCGCCGCAAACATCGAAATGAGGACGGATTGTGAATGCCGTTTGCGCTCCGTGTACGCGCGGTTCCCCCGGTCAGTCCTGTTCAGCTGCAGAGTCGCTGGTAGACGTGGTCTGCTGGAAGAGCCACTCGGACTTGAGTTCGGCATATCCGGGCTTGATCACGTCATTGATCATCGCGAGTCGTTCATCGAAAGGAATGAACGATGATTTCATCGCATTGACGGAGAACCACTGCATGTCGTCGAGTGTGTAATCGAATGCCTCGATGAGATGCTCGAATTCCCGGCTCATGCTGGTGTGGGACATCAGGCGGTTGTCGGTGTTGACCGTGGCGCGGAAGTGCAGCCGGCGCAGCAGGCCGATGGGGTGGGCGGCGTAGGAGTCGGCGGCGCCGGTCTGCAGGTTGGAACTGGGGCACAGCTCCAGCGGGATGCGCTTGTCCCTCACGTACGAGGCGAGCCGGCCGAGCTTGACCGAGCCGTCGGCGTGCACCTGGATGTCGTCGATGATGCGCACCCCGTGCCCGAGCCGGTCGGCGCCGCACCACTGCAGGGCCTGCCAGATCGACGGCAGGCCGAAGGCTTCGCCGGCGTGGATGGTGAAGTGGTTGTTCTCGCGCTTGAGGTACTCGAAGGCGTCGAGATGCCGGGTGGGCGGGTGGCCTGCCTCGGCGCCCGCGATGTCGAAACCGACGACGCCGAGATCGCGGTAGCGGTTGGCGAGTTCGGCGATCTCCAGGGAGCGGGCGGCGTGCCGCATGGCGGTCAGCAGGGCGCCGACCCGGATGCGGTGGCCGTTCGCCCGGGCGAGCCGCTCGCCTTCCCGGAAGCCCTCGTTGACCGCCTCGACGACCTCTTCGAGGCGGAGCCCGCCTTCGAGGTGCTGCTCGGGTGCATAGCGCACCTCCGCGTAGACCACCCCGTCCTCGGCGAGGTCCTCGGCGCACTCCCGCGCGACCCGGACGAGGGCGTCACGGGTCTGCATCACGCCGACGGTGTGGGAGAAGGTCTCCAGGTACCGCTCCAGCGACCCGGAGTCGGCGGCCTCGCGGAACCAGACGCCGAGCTTGTCGGGGTCGGTCTCGGGGAGCCCGGAGTAGCCGGACTCGCGGGCGAGCTCGATGATCGTGCCGGGGCGGAGCCCGCCGTCGAGGTGGTCGTGCAGCAGAACCTTCGGCGCTCGGCGGATCTGGTCCGAGCTCGGGGTGTGTGCCTTCGGGGCAGTCTCGCTCGTCATTGTGGAACTCTAAACGCCTACCCGCGTAGATCGCTGGGTGACGGCCCGATCGCCACCCGCCCGCCCCCCGGCGCGCACCGCGCTTTACGAATCCGTCGATACGTAACAGTGACCCCACGGACGGGTGGCGTACACCCGCACTTCTGACACTGTTCTGTCATGGCACAGCAAGCGACGCCGGTTCGCAGAGCCCGACTGGGCAAGGCGATCGGACCGGAGCCGACAGCGGTGAGCGGTGTGGTGCTCCTGCTTCCCGGCGGTGACGAGGTCTCACATCGCAAGCCGGCGACGTTGCTGGCGCCCTCGTATCTGCGGACACTGGGGCGCCGTCTGGCGCGGGCCGGGCGGGAGGAGGGGCTCGCCGCGCATGTCGTCCACTACCGGTACCGCGGGTGGAACGGCAGCGACGCGAACCACCGCAGCGACGCGCTGTGGGCCGCCGACGAGGTCGTACGGCGCTACGGCGACGTTCCTGTCTGCCTCGCCGGGGTCGACATGGGCGGACGGGCGGCCCTCCAGGCCGGCGGACACGAAGCGGTGAACTCCGTCCTTGCGATGGCCCCTTGGCTGCCCGAGGAGGACGTGGCGGCGTCGCCCGAACCGGTGAAGCAGCTCGGGGGGCGGCGCGTGATGATCGTGCACGGCACGAACGACGAGCGGACCGATCCCGAGTTGTCGTTCCGGTTGGCGGCGCGGGCGAAGAAGGCGAACCGGGAGGTGTGCCGGTTCGAAGTGCACTCCGATCGGCACGGGTTGCAGCAGCATCGGGACGAAGTCCTCGCGTTGGCCGAGGACTTCGTCATGGGGGTGCTGTTCGGGCGGGCGTTCTCGCGGCCGGTCGTGGACGCGTTCGCCGCTCCGCCGCCGCTGGGGCTGCGTATGCCGCTGGCCGCGGGATTCGGCAAGTCGTTGCGTCGGTAGCTTTGTCGGGGGCGGCTGTCGGGTCGGTTGTCGGGGGCGGCTGCCGGGTCGGGTGTCGGGGGCGGCTGTCGGGTCGGTTGTCGGGGGCGGCTGTCGGGTCGGTTGTCGGGGGCGGCTGTCGGGTCGGGGTGCGGATCGTGTGGTGGTTCCGCACTCGTCAGGCCGGCAGCAGGTTGCCCCTCCTGGACAGCAGGAACTTCTTGAAGGCCGCCACCGGAGGCGTGTCCGGGCGGTGCGCCAGCCAGGCCACGCCGATCTCCCGGGCCGCCCTCGGGGCCGTGACCGTCAGTTCCACCACCCCCGGCCGCGGGACGGTCGGGGGAGGCAGGAGCGCCACCCCCAGGCCCGCCGCGACCAGGCCCCTCAGTGTTTCCGCCTCCTCGCCCTCGAAAGCGACGCGCGGACTGAATCCGGCCTCCCGGCACAGGTCGTCGGTGATACGGCGCAGGCCGTAGCCGGGTTCCAGCGTCACGAAGGTCTCGTCGGCCGCTTCCACCAGACGGATGCGCCTGCGGGCGGCGAGGCGGTGGTCGGCCGGCACGACCAGGCGAAGTTTCTGCTCGTCCAGGCGGCGGGCCACCAGGTCGGGGGCGTCCGGCACGGGGGACGTCAGGCACAGGTCCAGCTCGCCCGCCCGCAGACGCTCGATCATCGCCTCGCCGTAGTTCTGGACCAGGCTGAAGCGGATGCGGGGATGGTCGGCGCGGAAGGCGTGCAGGAGCCCGGGCACCGTCTCCGCGCCCATGGTGTGCAGGAACCCGAAGGCGACCTTCCCAGTGGCCGGGTCGGCATCGGCCCGTACCTCGTCGGCGGCGCGGCCGATCTCGGTGAGGGCGCGTTCGACCGAAGCGAGGAAGGTGCGGCCGGCGGGGGTCAGGGAGACCGTACGGCCGTGGCGGGCGAACAGGTCGACGCCGAGGTCCTGCTCAAGGCGGACCATGGCACGCGACAGCGTGGACTGGGGCACCCGCATCTCCTGAGCGGCCCGGGTGACGTGCTCGGTGCGGGCGACACCGGCGAAGTACGCGAGACGGGGCGCGAGCAGCCTCGACATCTCCGCCATGTCTTCTGTGTCACCGGACGGTGACAGGCGAGGCTGTGAGCTGTGTTGATGCACCATGGGAACGATTATGTCGAATCCATGCATTGGACGGATGAGTAGGGGCGTACGTAGCTTCGAAGCATGTCTCCCGCCAGTACCGGGGCGTCCACCGTCGTGGGCGCCGCGCACTCCGTCCCCTCCCTCGACTCCCGGATGGCCCCGGGCGGCCCCGGCTACCGCCGGATGAGTCTCGCCCTCTTCCTCGCCGGTGTCGCGACCTTCGCCCTGCTCTATTCCACGCAGGCCCTTCTGCCTTTGATCTCCGGGGAGTTGGGGGTCACGGCGAGCGCGGCGAGCTGGACGGTGGCGGCGGCCACGGGCGGGCTGGCGCTGTTCGTGCTGCCGATGAGCGCGCTGTCGGAGCGGTTCGGACGCCGTACGGTCATGACGGCCTCGCTTGCGGTCGCCGTGACCGTCGGAATGCTGGTCCCCTTCGCGCCGAACCTCACCGTCCTGGTCGCGCTGCGGGCGGTCCAGGGCGCGGCGCTGGCGGGACTGCCGGCGTCGGCGACCGCCTATCTCGCCGAGGAGGTCCGGCCGAAGGCGCTGGTCACGGCGATCGGGTTGTTCGTCGCGGGCAACAGCGTCGGCGGCATGAGCGGCCGCGTCGTGACCGGCTGGGTCGCGCAGGAGTGGGGCTGGCGGGTCGCCGTCGGGGTCGTCGGCGCGCTCGCCGTGGCCTGCGCGGTGGCCTTCCGGATGCTGCTTCCGGCGCCGCGTCACTTCAAGCCGGGGTCGCTGCGGCCGCGGGTGCTCGTGCGGACGGTGCGGGGGCATCTCTCCGACCCGCTGCTGTGCCGTCTGTACGCCATCGGCGCGCTGTTCATGACGGTGTTCGGCGGCGTGTACACGGTGATCGGCTACCGGCTGACGGAGGCGCCGTTCGGTCTGCCCCAGGGCGTCGTCGGCTCGATCTTCCTGGTGTACCTGGTCGGCACGGTCTCGGCGTCGACGGCGGGACGGCTCGTGGGCCGGCTGGGGCGGCGCGGAGCGCTGTACGCCGGCGGTGCCACCACGGCGGCCGGTCTGCTGCTGTCCCTGGCGGGGTCCCTGCCGCTGGTGCTGCTCGGGCTGGTCCTGATCACCGGCGGGTTCTTCGCGGGCCACGCGGTGGCGTCCTCGGCGGTCAGCAGGACCGCCACGCACGGGCGGGCCCAGGCGTCGGCGCTGTACCAGTCCGCCTACTACGTCGGTTCCAGCGCCGGCAGCATGCTGGGCGCGGTGGCCTTCCACACGGGCGGCTGGGCCGGGACCGTCGGGGTCGGGCTGCTGGCGGTGGCCGGGGTCGTGACGATCACGGTGTTCGGGACGCGGGCGGCTCGCTTGCGGCGGCGGGAGCCGGTCACGGCCGCGTGAGCCGTGTGACACTGCCCAGTGCGCCCCCGCCGACGGCGGGGGCGCACTCGTCTGCGCGGTTACCAGGCTGTGCGGGCCTTCGCCTTGTCCTCCGAGGGCAGCAGGATCCACAGCGCGGCGTAGAGCAGGAACTGCGGGCCCGGGAGCAGGCAGGAGACCAGGAAGATCACCCGCATCGTCGTCGCGGAGGTGCCGAAGCGCCGGGCCAGCGCGGCGCACACTCCGCCGATCATGCGGCCGTGGGTGGGTCGGGCGAGCGCGGTCATGGTGCGGCTCCTTCGCTTGGCGTCGGTGGGAGGTGGGTGCCTCGACTGACATCCACGCTACGGCGACGAAGCGGGCAAAACGTCACTCTACGGAGCTATCCCGACCCTGGGAATCGTCGGGGTCCGTCCCTGAGACGGCTCCTCCTGGGGGACCGTCGAGCGGTGTGCGCGCTGGGACTTGCGGCGGAGCCACGCGCGGGAGGCGGGCACGATCGACGCGTGCGCGAGGGCCACGCCGACGGTGTTCAGGAGCAGGGAGTCGACGTCCACGACCTGGCCGGGTACGCCGGTCTGCAGCAGTTCGATGCCCAGGGAGATGAGGGCGGCGGCGGTGGCCGTGCGGACCAGGGAGCCGAGGGGGGACGCGCAGATTCTGCCGTGCGCCATGGGGATGAGTACGCCGAGCGGCGCGAGTAGCGCGAGGCCCTCGGCGATACGGCGGGCGGCCTCCTGCCAGCCCAGGGCCAGGTCGGCCCTTATCCCGGCGAAGGGGTGGAGGTTGGCGGGCATCACCCAGGGGACGTCGAGCGGGCGCAGCGTGAGCCAGGCGACGAATGCCAGATGAGCGACCAGCAGGACGCTGCCCGTCACACGAAGCGGGTTGCTGATCGCGGCGCTGCCGCCGATGGAGCCTTGACGCTGCACGCCCCCCTAGACGCGCCCCCCGGCAGGATCGGTTCCGGGCGGCGGCGTTATGGGGTGAGGTGTCCGCCACAGGGGGGTGGGTGCGGGGTGCCTGCGGCGCCTGTGCGGGTTCGGTGGGGGTGCGCGGTGCCTGCGGCGCCTGTGCGGGGTTGTGGGGGTGTGCGTAGCGCCTGGGGGTGGTGGGTGGGGCGGGGCCGTGCCGGGGG
>NZ_JBIAEQ010000008.1:0-592806 GCF_042868655.1 Streptomyces sp. NPDC007808 | reverse complement strand
CTGTACGACTCCGCGGTCCGCGAGGCGGTCGCCGCGTTCGGGCGCGGGGAGTGCTTCGTCGAGCGCTACCTGGACAAGCCCCGCCACGTGGAGACCCAGTGCCTGGCCGACACGCACGGCAACGTGGTCGTCGTCTCCACCCGTGACTGCTCGCTGCAGCGCCGCCACCAGAAGCTGGTCGAGGAGGCCCCCGCGCCGTTCCTGTCCGAGGCGCAGGTCGCCGAGCTGTACTCCGCCTCCAAGGCGATCCTGAAGGAGGCCGGCTACGTCGGCGCCGGCACGGTCGAGTTCCTGGTCGGCCTGGACGGCACGATCTCCTTCCTGGAGGTCAACACCCGCCTGCAGGTGGAGCACCCGGTCACCGAGGAGGTCGCCGGCATCGACCTGGTGCGCGAGATGTTCCGTATCGCCGACGGCGAGGAACTCGGCTACGGCGACCCGGTCCTGCGCGGGCACTCCTTCGAGTTCCGCATCAACGGCGAGGACCCCGGCCGAGGCTTCCTCCCGGCGCCCGGCACGGTGACCGCGTTCAACCCGCCCTCCGGTCCGGGTGTACGCCTGGACGCGGGCGTGGAGTCCGGCAGCGTCATCGGCCCGGCCTGGGACTCCCTGCTGGCCAAGCTCATCGTCACCGGCGCCACCCGCGAGCAGGCCCTGCAGCGCGCGGCCCGCGCGCTGGAGGAGTTCCAGGTCGAGGGCATGGCCACGGCCATCCCGTTCCACCGCGCGGTGGTCAAGGACCCGGCGTTCGCGCCCGAGCTGACCGGCTCCACCGACCCGTTCACGGTCCACACCCGCTGGATCGAGACCGAGTTCGTCAACGAGATCAAGCCCTTCGCCGCCCCGGCCGACACCGACGCCGAGGACGAGGCGGGCCGCGAGACGGTCGTCGTCGAGGTCGGGGGCAAGCGCCTGGAGGTCTCCCTGCCGGCCTCCCTGGGCATGACCCTGGCCCGCACCGGCCTCGCCGCCGGGGCCAAGCCCAAGCGCCGCGCGGCCAAGAAGTCCGGCCCCGCCGCCTCCGGCGACACCCTCGCCTCCCCGATGCAGGGCACCATCGTCAAGGTCGCCGTCGAGGAGGGCCAGGAAGTCAAGGAAGGCGACCTGATCGTCGTCCTCGAAGCGATGAAGATGGAACAGCCGCTGAACGCCCACAAGTCGGGCACCATCAAGGGCCTGTCCGCCGAAGTCGGCGCCTCCCTCACCTCCGGCGCAGCCATCTGCGAGATCAACGACTGAGCCGCACGACAACCTCCGCACGACATCGCCGGCGAACCTTCGAAACCTCGGGTACCGACTTCGGAACCGGGAGCGTTCGCCCAGCTTGCAGCAGGCCAGGGCCAGAGGATCTGCCGAATCTTTCGTGCAGCGGTGCCGGAACGTCATACCAGGAGTACTCGCGCAGTCGTCGTACCGCTGGGATCACGGGCTTTTCTTCAGCCCCCGCCGGCACCGCGCTCTGCAGCTCAGGAATTGACGCGATGCCGCCCCCTTGGCCTTTTCTCCGGATCCCGGGCGCGCCTTGGATCGGGCGGCCGGAGAAGCGGAGTCCTGAAAACCTCTACGTGAATTTAACGTATCCCTGATGTGCCGAAACCACTGATGGGAACCAACTTCCCGGCGGCGTCCGGCCGCGCATTTTGCAATTCTCTGACGCTTCCCGCACCTTCTCCTATCCGTCATGTAACTGCCTGGCGGAAAATTGCGGAAACCTGAACGGTGAAGCCTTGAACTTCCTATCCCCGGCGAAGACGCTCATTATCAGCTTCCGCTGCTCTGTCATGAGCTGCATGTGATTCGCCATTTGAACCCCTGAGTTGGCAGAGGAGAGGTACATGAACGCCGCAGTGATAGTCGTGGGCGCAGGTCCCGCCGGAATGATGCTGGCCGGCGAACTGCGGCTCGCCGGTGTCGACGTCATCGTCCTGGAGCGGCTCCAGGAACGCACCGGGGAATCCCGCGGCCTGGGGTTCACCGCCCGCACCCTGGAGGTCTTCGACCAGCGGGGCATCCTGTCCCGGTTCGGTGAGGTCGAAACCAGCAGCCAGGGGCACTTCGGCGGACTGCCGATCGACTTCGGCGTTCTGGAAGGCGCGCGGCAGGCCGCCAAGACTGTTCCGCAGTCCGTCACCGAGACTCACCTGGAGGAGTGGGCCACGAGCCTGGGTGCCGACATCCGCCGCGGCCACGAGGTCCTCTCCCTGACCGACGACGAGGATGGTGTCACCGTCGAGGTGCGCGGTCCCGAGGGCGAACTGACGCTGAGTGCCGCCTACCTTGTCGGCTGCGACGGGGGCCGCAGCATGGTGCGCAAGGCTGCCGGCTTCGACTTCCCCGGCACCGCCGCGACGATGGAGATGTTCCTCGCCGACATCAAGGGCGTCGAGCTGCAGCCGCGCATGATCGGTGAGACGCTGCCCGGCGGCATGGTCATGGTCGGCCCGCTGCCCGGCGGCATCACCCGGATCATCGTCTGCGAGCGCGGCACCCCGCCACAGCGCCGGGAGACCCCGCCGACCTGGCACGAGGTCGCTGACGCATGGAAGCGGCTGACCGGCGACGACATAGCGCACGCCGAGCCGGTCTGGGTCAGTTCCTTCGGCGACGCCACCCGTCAGGTCACCGAGTACCGACGCGGCCGTGTCCTCCTGGCCGGCGACGCGGCCCACATCCATCTGCCGGCCGGCGGCCAGGGCATGAACACCAGCATCCAGGACGCGGTGAACCTCGGCTGGAAGCTCGCCGCCGTCGTCAACGGCACCGCCCCGCAGGACCTGCTCGACACCTACCACACCGAGCGGCACGCGGTCGGCAAGCGGCTGCTGATGAACACGCAGGCCCAGGGTCTGCTGTTCCTGAGCGGCCCCGAGGTGCAGCCACTGCGTGACGTACTGACCGAACTCATCGCGTACGACGAGGTCGCCAAGCACCTCGCCGCCATGGTCAGCGGCCTGGAGATCCGCTACGACGTCGGCTCCGGCGAGCACCCGCTGCTCGGCAGGCGTATGCCCCACCTGGAGCTGACGACCGTCAAGCGCACCACGTCCAGCACCGCACTGCTGCACTCCGCCCGCGGTGTGCTGCTCGACCTCACCGACAATGCGCGACTGCGCGCCCGCGCCGCCGGCTGGTCCGACCGGGTCGACATCGTCACCGCCGTACCGGGCGAGGTTTCCGCGGCCGGCGGGCTCGACGGCACCACGGCCGTCCTGATCCGTCCCGACGGCCATGTCGCCTGGGCCGCACCCGGATCCCACCACGACCTGCCGATGGCGCTGGAGCGCTGGTTCGGCAAGCCCCTGGCGGGCTGAACGCCCGAGCCCCGGGTCCCGACCGATTGCCGACGCAGGGGAAGTCGTCGCACCAGCTCACCGATGGGGAGGAGTACCGCATGATTACGCCGCAGGCAACCGCCGAGCGTGTCCAGGCACGTCCGGCGGAGGAGCGGCGCGACGTCGTACGAGCGGCACGCGCCGTCTTCGCGCGGGAGGGCTGGACACACACCACCCTCGAAGGCGTCGCCGCCGAGGCGGGTCTGGAACCGGCCGCAGTCGAGCACTGCTTCAAGGACAAGGGGCAACTGCTGCTCTCCGTCCTGCTCGACGGCTCAGCCTCGGTCGCCGCCGCGCTCACGGTCGTCGCCGAGAGCCACCTCGCCGACGTCACGGACCTTGAGCGGCAACTCACCGCGCTGGGCCATGCCTGGCTGACGCCGCTGGCGGCCTTCCCCGAACACTTCGCGATCGTCCGGCACATCGGAGCGGAGGCCACCCGGCTGCCCGCCGGGCTACCGCAGATGTGGCAGACCGCCGGCCCCCGGCAGGCACAGCGCGAACTGGCCCGCAGGCTGCGTCGCCTCGCCGACGCCGGGCTGCTCGACATCACCGACGCCGACCACGCGGCCGGGTGCTTCATCCAGCTGGTCGCCGCGGGCGTCGTACAGCGTTCGTTCCACGGCGCCCTGCCGCTCCCGGACTTCGAGATCGACGCACTGATCGCCGCCGGTGTGGCGGACTTCCTCCGGCTGTTCGGCCCGCGGCCGGCCGGCTGACCCACGAAGCGCTCCCCGTCACGGAAGAGAGAGAAGACATGCACAGCACCCTGATCGTGGCCCGGATGGACCTGGAGTCCAGTGCCGAAGTGGCCAAGCTCTTCAGCGAGTTCGACCGGACCGAGATGCCCCACCGCATGGGCACCCGGCGCCGCCAGTTGTTCTCGTACAAGGGCCTGTACTTCCACCTGCAGGACTTCGACGGCGAGAACGGCGGCGAGCTGATCGAGGAGGCCAAGACGGATCCGCGGTTCGTGCGGATCAGTGAGGACCTCAAGCCGTACATCGAGGCGTACGACCCCGTGACGTGGCGTTCGCCCGCCGACGCGATGGCCACGCGCTTCTACGACTGGACGGCCGCTCAGTGAAGCCGTCTTCCACCGACACGAGGGGAGGCCACCGCTAGTGGGCCGCCGGGTAGTAATCACAGGAGTGGGAGTGCTCGCGCCGGGCGGAATCGGCGCAAAGAACTTCTGGAGTCTGCTGAGCGACGGGCGCACGGCGACCCGGAGGATCACCTTCTTCGACCCTTCCTCCTTCCGTTCCCAGGTCGCGGCCGAGGCCGACTTCGACCCCCACCTGCACGGGCTGACTCCGCAGGAGATCCGCCGCATGGACCGCGCCGCCCAGTTCGCCGTGGTCACCGCCCGCGAGGCCCTCGCCGACAGCGGGCTCGATCTCGCCGGCTTCGACCCGCACCGCACCGGTGTCACGATCGGCAGCGCGGTCGGCGCCACCACCGGGCTCGACGACGAGTACCGCGTGGTGAGCGACTCGGGCGCCCTCGACCTTGTCGACCACACCTACGCGCCGCAGCACCTGTACAACTACTTCGTGCCCAGCTCCTTCTCGGCCGAGGTGGCCTGGGCGGTCGGCGCCGAAGGCCCGGCCACGGTGGTGTCCACCGGTTGCACCTCCGGCCTCGACTCGGTCGGCCACGCCGTCGAGCTGATCCGCGAAGGCACCGCCGACATCATGGTCGCCGGTGCGACGGACGCTCCGATCTCACCGATCACCATGGCGTGCTTCGACGCCATCAAGGCCACCACACCGCGCAACGACGACCCCGAGCACGCCTCGCGGCCCTTCGACGGCACCCGCAACGGCTTCGTGCTCGGCGAGGGCAGTGCCGTCTTCGTCCTTGAGGAGCTGACGAGCGCACAGCGGCGCGGCGCCCACATCTACGCCGAGATCGCCGGCTATGCCTCGCGCTGCAACGCCTTCCACATGACCGGTCTGCGCCCCGACGGGCGTGAGATGTCCGAGGCCATCGACGTCGCCCTCGGCGAGGCACGGATGAATCCCGAGGAGATCGACTACATCAACGCGCACGGCTCCGGCACCAAGCAGAACGACCGGCACGAGACCGCCGCGTTCAAACTGAGCCTCGGCGACCACGCGTACCGCACACCGGTCAGCTCCATCAAGTCGATGGTGGGCCACTCGCTCGGTGCGATCGGCTCGATCGAGATCGCCGCGTCGGTGCTGGCGATGGAGCACCACGTGGTGCCGCCCACCGCGAACCTCCACACCCCCGACCCGGAGTGCGATCTGGACTACGTGCCGGTCACCGCGCGTGAACAGCTGGTCGACGCGGTCCTGACCGTGGGCAGCGGATTCGGTGGATTCCAGAGCGCGATGGTGCTGGCCCGGCCCGAGAGGAGCGCGGAGTGAGCGCCAGGACAGTCATCACCGGTATCGGCGTCGCGACGGCCAACGGGCTCGGCGTGGACGAGTTCTGGGCGGCCACCCGCATCGGCAAGAACGCCATCGGCCGGGTCACCCGCTTCGACCCGTCGTCCTACCCCGCGCGGCTGGCCGGCGAGATCCGGGGCTTCGAGGTCTCGCAGCACCTGCCGAGCCGGCTGATCCCACAGACCGACCGGATGACCCAACTCGCCCTGGTCGCCGCCGACTGCGCCTTCGAGGACGCGGGCGTCGAACCCGGCAACATCCCGGAGTTCGACATGGGCGTCGTCACCGCCTCCACCTCCGGCGGCTTCGAGTTCGGCCAGAACGAGCTGAAGAAGCTGTGGAGTCAGGGCAGCCAGTACGTCAGTGCGTATCAGTCCTTCGCCTGGTTCTACGCCGTCAACAGCGGACAGATCTCCATCCGCAACGGCATGAAGGGCCCCAGCGGTGTGGTCGTCAGTGACCACGCGGGCGGTCTCGACGCCATCGCCCAGGCGCGCCGGCAGATCCGCAAGGGCAGCAAGCTGATCTTCTCCGGCGGCTTCGACGCCTCGATCTGCCCCTGGGGCTGGGTCGCTCAGATCGCCGGCGGACGGCTCTCCACCAGCGACGAGCCGGAGAGCGCCTACCTGCCCTTCGACGCGGCCGCGAACGGTTATGTGCCGGGCGAGGGCGGCGCACTGCTCATCCTTGAGGATCTGCGGACCGCCCGTGAGCGGGGTGCCGAGAACATCTACGGGGAGGTCGCCGGCTATGGCTCGACCTTCGACCCGAAGCCCGGCAGCGGCCGTGAGCCGGGGCTGCGCCGCGCCATCGAGGTGGCGCTCGCCGACGCCGGCGTCGAGGCCGGTGACGTCGACGTGGTCTTCGCCGACGCCGCCGGCAGCCCGGACCTGGACCGACAGGAGGCCGACGCGATCACCGCGGTCTTCGGGCCGTCCGGGGTCCCGGTCACCGCGCCCAAGACGATGATCGGCCGCCTCTACTCCGGCGCCGCGCCGGTCGACGTGGTCTCCGCCGTCCTGGCCATCCGCGAGGGCCTCATCCCGCCGACCACCAATGTCGAGCCGGCGCCCGAGTACGGCCTCGACCTGGTGACGGGCCAGCCGCGCGCGGCGTCGGTGCGCACCGCCCTGGTGCTCGCCCGTGGCGTCGGCGGCTTCAACTCCGCCGTCGTCGTCCGCGCCGTCGACTGACTCTCCGTCCGTCCCCGGCGCTCAGCCATCTCCGATCCAGAAAGGCACTTCCATGTCCGAGCAGGAATTCACCATCGCGGACCTCAAGCGCATCCTCCTTGAGGGCGCCGGCGCCGACGAGGGGGTCGACCTCGACGGCGAAATCCTCGACACCGACTTCGAAGAGCTGGGCTACGAGTCCCTGGCTCTGCTGGAGACCGGTGGACGCATAGAGCGCGAGTACGGCATATCCCTCGACGACGACATCTTCACCGAGCACCGCACGCCGCGGGCCCTGGTGGCAGCGATCAACGGCTACCTCAAGGATCTCGTGGCCTCCTGACGGGGCCGCGACGCCCGCCGCGCCGGGCTCCGGCGCGGCGGGCGCGTACGCCAACTTCCCTTTTGCCTCATGGAGAACGGACACATGTCACAGCAGAACAACAGGGTCGCCCTCGTCACGGGTGGCACCAGCGGAATCGGGCTCGCCGTCGCCCGGCTTCTGGCCACCCAGAACCACCGCGTGTTCATCGGCGCCCGCAGTGCCGACAACGTCGCCGAGACCGTCAAGCAGCTCCGGGACGAGGGACTCGACGTCGACGGCACCACGCTCGACGTCCGGTCCACCGCCGACGCGCGGGTGTTCGTGCAGGCCGCGATCGACCGCTACGGCACCGTCGACGTGCTGGTCAACAACGCCGGACGCAGCGGTGGCGGGGTGACGGCCGACCTCACCGACGAGCTGTGGGACGACGTCATCGACACCAACCTCAACAGTGTCTTCCGGCTGACCCGCGAGGTCCTCACCACCGGCGGACTTCGCGCCAAGGACCGCGGCCGCATCATCAACATCGCCTCCACCGCGGGTAAGCAGGGCGTCGTCCTCGGCGCCCCCTACTCGGCCTCCAAGCACGGCGTCGTCGGTTTCACCAAGGCCCTCGGCAACGAGTTGGCCCCGACCGGCATCACCGTGAACGCCGTGTGCCCCGGCTATGTCGAGACGCCGATGGCGCAGCGGGTCCGCCAGGGCTACGCGGCCGCGTACGACGCCACCGAGGAGGCGATTCTTGAGAAGTTCCGCTCGAAGATCCCGCTCGGCCGCTACTCGACCCCCGAGGAAGTGGCCGGTCTGGTCGGCTATCTCGCCTCCGACACCGCCGCCTCCATCACCTCGCAGGCCCTCAACGTCTGTGGTGGCCTCGGCAACTTCTGAGCCGAACGGGCCGACGTTCCGTCCGGCCCACCCGAACCCGAACCCCGAAACCGAGGAGCAACAGCATGTCGCAGCCCGGCCTGCGTGAGGTGGAGCACGAGATCACGGTCTCCGCTCCGGCCGCCGCCGTGTACCGGCTGATAGCCGAGGTGCGAAACTGGCCACGGATCTTCCCGCCGACCATCTACGTCGATCGCGAGGCGCTGGGCGAGGGCGCCGAGCGCATCCGCATCTGGGCCACCGCCAACGGCGAGGCCAAGAACTGGACCTCGCGACGCACCCTGGACCCGGACCGGCTGCGGATCACCTTCCGCCAGGAGGTCTCCGCACCCCCGGTCGCGGCCATGGGCGGCACATGGATCATCGAGCCCGTCTCCGCCGACGAGTGCCGGGTCCGGTTGCTGCACGACTACCGGGCCGTCGACGACGACCCGAAGAGCCTGGAGTGGATCGACGTGGCCGTCGATCGCAACTCCCGCTCGGAGCTGGCCGCGCTGAAGGACAACGTCGAGGCCGCGCACGCCGCCGAGGACCTGACGTTCTCGTTCGAGGACACGGTCCAGGTGGGCGGCTCGGCCAAGGACGTCTTCGACTTCGTCAACGAGGCGCACGCCTGGCCCGAGCGGCTGCCGCACGTGGCCACGGTCCGCTTCGAGGAGTCCACGCCCGGTCTGCAGGAGCTGGAGATGGACACCCGCGCCAAGGACGGCTCGGTGCACACCACCAAGTCGTACCGGGTGACCTTCCCGCACGAGAAGATCGCCTACAAGCAGGTGACCCTGCCGGCGTTGATGACGCTGCACACCGGCTACTGGACCTTCGCCGAGAACGACGCGGGTGTGGCCGCCTCCTCTCAGCACACCGTCACGATCAACACGGCCAACATCGCCAGGATCCTCGGCCCCGAAGCGACGGTGGCGGACGCCAAGGAGTACGTCAGGAACGCCCTGTCCACCAACAGCCGCGCCACTTTGAGCTACGCCAAGGACTACGCGGAAGCGCGGGCCTGACCATGATCGGGGACTGCACCGAGACCCAGGTGATCGTGGTCGGCGCGGGCCCGGTCGGGCTGCTCCTCGCGGGTGAGCTCCGGCTCGCCGGCGCGGCCGTGGTGGTCCTCGAACAGCTCACCGCGCCGACCACCGAGTCGCGCGCCTCCACTCTGCACGCCCGCACCATGGAGGTTCTCGACAGCCGGGGCCTGCTCACGCCGCTCGGCGACATCCCCAGCGAGCCGATGGGCCACTTCGGGGGGATCCCGCTCGACCTCACCCTGCCCAGCCCCTATCCGGGGCAGTGGAAGGTCCCGCAGACCCGCATGGAGGAACTGCTCGGACAGTGGGCTCAGGATCTGGGCGCGGACATCAGACGCGGCCACGAAGTGACCGGCCTGACCGTGACCGGGGACCATGCCGAGGTCGAGGTGCGCACCACGGCGGGTACGACGGCGTACTTCCGTGCCAAGTCCGTCGTCGGCTGCGACGGCGAGAACAGCGTCGTGCGCCGGCTGGGCGGCTTCGCCTTTCCCGGCACGGACGCGGAACGCGAGCTCCTGCGCGCCGACGTGGCGGGGATCGACATCCCGAACCGCCGCTTCGAGCGGCTGGACGGCGGGCTCGCCATCGCCGCTCGGCGTCCCGACGGAGTGACCCGGGTGATGGTGCACGAGTTCGGAGCCCGGCCGGGAGCGGAGCAGCCCGGGTTCCAGGACGTCGTCGACACCTGGAAGCGCGTCACCGGGGAGGACATCGGCGGTGGCACCCCGTTGTGGGTGAACTCCTTCGGTGATGCCTCCCGGCAGGCGGACCGCTACCGAGACTTCCGGCTCTTCCTCGCCGGAGACGCGGCCCACCAGCAGATGCCGATCGGCGGCCAGGCCCTCAACCTCGGGCTGCAGGACGCCGTCAACCTCGGCTGGAAACTGGCGGCGCAGGTGGCCGGGCGGGCCCC
The DNA here is from genome assembly GCF_042868655.1 of Streptomyces sp. NPDC007808. Lineage (NCBI taxonomy): Bacteria > Bacillati > Actinomycetota > Actinomycetes > Kitasatosporales > Streptomycetaceae > Streptomyces > Streptomyces sp. NPDC007808. The sequence continues at coordinate 582,725 of NZ_JBIAEQ010000008.1, read as the reverse complement.
GGACGGGCTGCTGGACAGCTACCACGACGAAAGGCACGCCGTCGGCCGGAAGGTCCTCGGCAACATCAGGGCGCAGGCGCTGCTGCTCCTGGGCCCGGCCGGCGTCGAGCCGGTCCGGCAGGTCCTCGCGGAACTGGCCGGCGAAAGCGAGAACGTGCGGGCCCGGTTGGCCGGAGCGGTGTCCGGCCTCGACATCCGCTACGAGGTGGGCCCCGGCGAACACCCCCTGCTCGGCCGTCGGTTGCCGCACTGGCGGCTCAGCACCTCCGAAGGCGCCGTCACCAGCGCGGCGACGCTGCGCTCCGGGCACGGCGTCCTGCTCCTGCTGCCGGGCGACGAGACCCGGCGCGCGGAGCTGCGCGCAGCCGCTGCGCCCTGGGCCGACCTGGTGCGCACGGTGACCGCCGACGCGTACTCCGGCGGCCCGGACGGCGCCGAGGCACCGCACACCGGTGCCCTCCTGGTCCGCCCGGACGGATACGTCGTCTGGGCCGACACCCGAGGCGCGGATCTGGAACAGGCGCTCACACGCTGGTTCGGCGCTCCGGCGGCTACGTCCCGTCCCGGCGCTGTGGTGCCGGTGCCGGTGCCGACCACAGCAAGGGCGAACAACAACTCGTCGGCCACAGCGACGGCGAAGAAGTGGAGAACAGACATGAACAGGCTCACGGGCAAGACCGCGCTCGTCACCGGATCCAGCCGGGGCATGGGCCGGGCGGCCGCGATCCGCCTCGCACGGGAGGGCGCGCTCGTCGCCGTCCACTACACGGCACGCAAGGACGCGGCCGACGAGGTCGTCACCGCGATCGAGAACGACGGCGGCCGGGCCTTCACGGTCCGTGCCGAACTCGGTGTCCCGGGCGATGTGCACGAACTCTTCCTCGGTCTGGAGGGCGGTCTGCGGGAGCGCACCGGCTCCACCGACCTGCACATCCTGGTCAACAACGCCGGTGTCATGGGCGGCGTCAAGCCCGAGGACACCACTCCGGAGAAGTTCGACGAGCTCTTCGCGGTCAACGCCAAGGCGCCGTTCTTCCTCATCCAGCGCGCGCTGAAGAACATGCCCGACGGCGGTCGCATCATCAACATCACCTCCGGCCTCACCCGGTTCGCCAACCCGGACGAGATCGCGTACGCCATGACCAAGGGCGCCGTGGACCAGCTCGCACTGCACTTCGCGAAGTACCTCGGCCCGCGGAACATCACCGTCAACTCGGTGGCACCCGGCATCACCCGCAACGACAACCCCGTCTTCGACATCCCCGAGGCGGTGGAGCAGATGGCACGGCTGTCCGCCTTCAACCGGGTCGGAGAGCCGGACGACGTCGCCGACGTGGTGGCCTTCCTCGCCACCGACGAGGCCCGCTGGATCACCGGCTCCTTCGTCGACGCCACGGGCGGCACGCTGCTCGGCTGAACGGACTCTCCATCCACCCAACCCCTATGGCGGAACGGGACCATGACGCTTTCGACGACACCTCGCGGCACGGGGTCGGCCCCGGCCGACGGGCGCTGGAGCCCCGCCCTGCGGTGGCTGCTGCTCGTGCTCGCCGGCAACATGCTCATCGACGCCCTTGAGGTGTCGGTGGCCCTGGTGGCGCTGCCCGCGATCGGCGCCGACCTGGGCCTGGCGGTATCCCAACTGCACTGGGTGGTCTCCGGGTTCGCCATCGGTTTCGGCGGTCTGCTGCTTTTCGGCGGTCGCGTGGTGACGTTGCTGGGCCGCAGACCCGTGTATCTGGCGGCGCTGCTGGTGTTCTGCGTCGCGTCCGTCGTGGGCGCGCTCGCCGACAGTGCGGCGCTGCTCGTCGCCACCCGTTTCGTGAAGGGATTCTGCGCGGCGCTCACCGCGCCCACCGGGATCGCCATCATCGCGTCCACGTTCCCGGAAGGTCCCGCACGCGGCCGGGCCCTGTCCGTCTACTCCCTGTTCGGCGCCAGCGGCTTCTCCGCCGGACTGCTGCTGTCCGGGGCGCTGACCGAGGTGAGCTGGCGCTGGACCTTCGCCGCCCCGGCGCCGGTGGCACTGCTGCTCTTCGTCGCCGGACTCCGGCTGATTCCACGCGACCGCCCCGGTCCCGGCAAGCCACACGGCTGCGACGCCGCAGGCGCCCTCAGCCTCACCGGGGCGATGCTGTCGCTGGTGTACGCGATCGGCTCGGGGCCGGGCGCCGGCTGGGACCATCCGCGCACCGTCGGTGCGTTCGCGCTCGCCGCGCTGCTCGCGGCGGTCTTCGTACGCGTCGAACTCACCGCCGGGCAACCCCTGTTGCGCCTGGAGCTGTTCGCCCATGGGGCGCTGGTGCGCTCCGCACTGGGCGCCGGTGCGCTGAACGGCTCGTATCTGGGACTGTTGCTGGTCAGCACGCTGCACCTGCAGCAAAGGGCCGGCTGGAGCCCGCTGCAGACGGGTCTCGCGTTCCTGCCGGCCGCCGCGCCGCTCGCCCTCACGGCTCTGCGCTCGGGCCGGATCGTGGCCCGCTTCAGCCCCGCCCCGCTGATCGCGGCGGGCGCCCTCGCCGCACCACTCGGTTATCTGCTCTACCCGCGCGACGGCTCGGCCGCCGTGCACTACGCCACCGACGTCCTGCCCACCATGCTGCTCGTCGGCGCGGCGTTCGTCCTCGCCTTCACCGCCTTCCACATCCAGGCCACCGGAGCGGTACCGGACGGCCGGCAGCAGGCGGCCGGAGGGCTCTACCAGAGTGCCGTCCAGCTCGGGGCGGCCCTCATGACCGCGCTCTGTGCCGCCCTCTACCCGGTGGGCATCGACGCGGCGCTCTGGCTGATCACGGCCGTCGGCCTGTTCGGCCTCGCCGTGGCCCTCGTCGGCTTCGTGCCGCGCAAGGGGGCGCCGTCCGGCGCCCCCGCCTCCCCTGATGAAAGGAAACCCCATGTCGAATGAGCCTCTGCGGCTCGCAGTCATCGTCAGCAGCGTGCGCGAGGGCCGGTTCGGACCGGTGGTCGGCGAGTGGTTCGCCGGGCAGGCCAGGCAGCGCGAGGACCTGACGGTCGACGTGATCGACCTGGCGGACCACGACCTGCCGGCCGCCCTCTCGCACAACCCGTCCCCGAAGACCGCCGAAGCGCTGTCCGAGGTGTCGCCCCGCCTGGAGCAGGCCGACGCGTTCGTCGTGGTGACCCCGGAGTACAACCGCAGCTTCCCGGCCTCCCTGAAGCACCTCATCGACTGGCACTACACCCAGTGGCGCGCCAAGCCGGTCGGCTTCGTCTCCTACGGCGGCCTGTCCGGCGGCCTGCGCGCGGTGGAGCAACTGCGTCCCGTCTACGCCGAGATGCACGCCGTCACCGTCCGGGACGTCGTCAGTTTCCACACCGCGTGGGAGCAGTTCGGCGAGGACGGCAAGCCGGTGGACGAGTCGGGCCCGGCCGGCGCCGCCAAGGTGCTGCTCGACCAGCTCGCCTGGTGGGGCACGGTGCTGCGGGAAGGCCGCGCCAAGCACCGCTACCAGGCCTGACCGCTGCCCCGGACAGGAGACACGGCCGGGGCGCGCGCGGCAGGTGCGGCGCGCCCCCGGCCCCCTCGACTTGGGGAGGACCATGACAGCGAACCGTACGGCGCGGGCCGCCCGCGCCCGCACGGCCGCGGGCCACGTCACCGTGCCCGACCGGGCCGCCCTGGCCACGGCCGGCTTCAGCGAGCGCATCCGGATCCTCGACGGCTACGTACGCCAGGAGCTCGGCCGGGTCCTCGGCATCGCTCCGCACCTGGTGGACACCACGGGCCGCCCGATGAGCAGCCTGGGCATCGGATCCATCGCCGGCCTCGAACTGCAGCACCGCATGGAGGCGGCGCTGCACGTCGAGCTGAATCTGCCGATGCTGCTGCTCGCCAACAGCGCTGCCGAACTGGTCGACTGTCTCGCCGGGCAGCTCGGGCCACGCGAGGGGGCAGGGCGCCGGCACGTCGACGCGGTCGGCGACCAGCACGGCTCGGTGGTCTCGGCATGACGAGTACAGTCCCGCCGGGCACCGTCCCCGCGGCGGACCCGCCCGGCACCGGCGCAGGGGAGTACACCGTGGCCCTGGGACGGCTCGACCTGTGGCTGGTGCGCCGGCCCGAGGAGCGTGCCGCCGAGCTGGACCGTTCCGAACTCGACGGGGCCGAGCGGCACAGGGCCGCCTCGTTCATCCGCCCGGCCGACGGACTGCTCTACGCGGCCGCCCACATCGCGCTGCGCCGGCTGCTCGGCCGCTACACCGGTACCGCCCCGCAGGACCTGACGTTCGTCCGCGAACCATGTCCCGGCTGCGGCGGGGCGCACGGCCGCCCCGCCCTGGCCGCCGCGCCGTTGCACTTCTCCCTCTCGCACAGCGGCGGGGTGGCCCTGGTGGGCGTGGCGGCGGTGCCGCTCGGCGTCGACGTGGAGCGGTTGCCGAGGCCGGAGTCGGTCGAGGTGTGCACGGCGGCGCTGCACCCGGACGAGCAGGCCGAACTGAGGGCCGTGGGCGAGGCGCACCGCAGCCCCCTCTTCGGCCGGATCTGGACCCGTAAGGAGGCATTCCTCAAGGGCATCGGCACCGGCCTGAGCCGCTCCCCGGCCGAGGACTACCTGGGCGCGGACACCACCCGGCACCCGTCCGGCTGGACGGTGCTCGACATTGCCTGCGACGACACCCACGCGGCCGCGGTCGCGGTGTGCGGGGCGGCCCCCCGCACGGTCAACGTCCGCTGGCTGGCCCAGGACTGGCTCGGCCCGGGCGGCGGCACCGGCACGGCGGCCGCCCCCCGACCGGCCCGGGCCACCGACGTACCGACTCCCGCGGCCACCGCCGGCTGAGGCCAGGGACCACCTGGACCCGGACCCGACGGCACCCGCCGCTTTCGACCACCGACCCACGGAGAGTGCGCACCCCCATGCCCGCGACAGACGACACGATCCGGACCCGTACCGACGAACTCGCCGAGATCAAGGAATCGGCGCGCAACGGAGACGCGGCCGCCACCGAGCGCCAGCACGCCAAGGGCAAGCTGACCGCCCACGAGCGGATCCAACTGCTGCTCGACAAAGGCTCGTTCAACGAGGTGGAGCCGCTGCGCCGACACCGCGCCAGCGGCTTCGGCCTGGAACACAAAAGGCCCTACAGCGACGGCGTGATCACCGGCTGGGGCTCCGTCCACGGCCGTACGGTCTTCGTCTACGCCCATGACTTCCGGATCTTCGGGGGTGCGCTCGGCGAGGCCCACGCCCAGAAGATCCACAAGATCCAGGACCTGGCCGAGGCGGCCGGCGCCCCCCTCGTCAGCCTCAACGACGGTGCGGGCGCCCGGATCCAGGAAGGCGTCACCGCCCTCGCCGGGTACGGCGGCATCTTCCGGCGCAACACCAGGGCGTCCGGCGTCATCCCGCAGATCAGTGTCATGCTCGGCCCGTGCGCGGGTGGTGCCGCCTACAGCCCGGCCCTGACGGACTTCGTCTTCATGGCCCGCGACACCTCGCAGATGTTCATCACCGGTCCCGATGTCGTCAAGGCCGTCACGGGTGAGGAGATCAGTCAGAACGGCCTCGGCGGTGCGGATGTGCACGCGGCTGTCTCGGGCGTCTCGCACTTCGTGTACGACGACGAGGAGGAGTGCATCGAGGACGTGCGCTACCTGCTCTCGCTGCTGCCTGCCAACAACCGCGAGCTCTCACCCGTGGAGCGCTCCGGAGACCCGGTGGACCGGCTCAACGACGCGCTCCTCGACCTGGTTCCGTCCGGCCCGGGACAGGCGTACGACATCCGCAAGGTCATCGAGGAAGTGGTCGACGACGGCGAGTACTTCGAGGTGCACCCGGCCTGGGCCACCAACCTCGTCTGCGCGCTGACCCGCCTGGACGGCCATGTCGTCGGCATCGTCGCCAATCAGCCCGCGTCGATGGCGGGCGCCCTGGACATCAAGGCATCGGAGAAGGGTGCCCGTTTCGTCCAGTTCTGCGACGCCTTCAACATTCCGCTGGTCACTCTGGTCGACGTGCCCGGCTTCCTACCGGGCGTGGACCAGGAGCACGACGGCATCATCCGGCGCGGCGCCAAGCTCCTGTACGCGTACTGCAACGCCACCGTGCCGCGCATCTCCCTGGTCCTGCGCAAGGCATACGGCGGCGCCTACATCGTGATGGACTCGCGCTCCATCGGCGCCGACCTCGCCCTTGCCTGGCCCACCAATGAGATCGCGGTGATGGGAGCCGAGGGTGCGGCCAACGTGGTCTTCCGCCGGGAGATCAACGCCGCCGACGACCCGGAAGCAGTACGCCGGCAGCGCATCACGGAGTACAAGGACGAGCTCATGCACCCCTACTACGCGGCCGAGCGCGGCCTGATCGACGACGTCATCGACCCGCGCGAGACCCGCTCGGTGCTGATCCGCTCCTTGGAGATGCTCCGCGCCAAACACGCCGACCTGCCCTCGCGCAAGCACGGCAACCCACCGCAGTGACCCGACGGCGACCTGTCACAACGACGGAGAGGCACAGCCATGAGTGACCCCCTCGCTCTGCCCGAGGTGTTCTTCCGGATCGAGAAGGGCAACCCCGACGCGGTGGAACTGGCCGCGCTCACCGCCGTACTCCTGACGTGCGGGACGCCCGGCCCGCCGGCGCCGGTCGAGCCGCCGAGGGCCGCCGCGCGCTGGGCGGGGACGGTGAAGTCCGCCACGCATCACACGCCGCGCAGCTGGCGGACCGCCGCCTGGCCCGGTATCTGACCCCCGGTGTCGAATGGCCCCCCGGCCGCCATCATCAACGTCCTCGCGGCACAGGCTGAAGATCAAGCCGGACCGCCCCGATCTTCAAGTGTCGGACACGGTCTTCAACTCCACGTCAACTCGATTGCTTCCCGCAACGGGGCTGAAGAGGGTTGTTCCAGGTGTCCGGTGGCGCCGGCTACGACAGGTCCACAGAGAGGAAAACACCATGACGGCACCCGTGACGGAGACGGCCGGAACCGGATTCGAGGAACGACTGCAGAACCTGGTCGACCGGGCCGAGATATCGGCGCTCATCGACCGCTACACCATTCTCCTGGACACCCAGGACGAAAGCGGCGTCGACCCGGACTGGCCTCAGCGGATCTTCACCGAGGACTGCCGGCTCACCTATCCGATAGGCGGGCACTCCGGCTGGGCGGGCCTGGCCGAGTTCCACCGTGAGGCGAAGGAGAAGTTCGCCGCGACCCATCACCTCAGCGGGAACCACGCCATCGTGCTCGACGGTGACCGGGCGGACGTCCGGTTCCACATGATGGCCACCCACGTCCACCGGCCCGAGACCCGCCGGGGTGCGCCGACGGATCCCGGGCCGCTCTTCGGAATCGGCGGTCACTACGTGGGTGAGGCCGTGCGCACCGATGACGGCTGGCGCTTCAGCACCTGGTCGTTCCACGTCGCGTGGACAGCAGGGGTGGGCCCTGCGGACCTGTCATGACGAAAGCCGCAACGCGGGAACGGGAGTCGTCGCACATGTCACCTCTGTCCGGACAGGCCGTCAGGCACTGCCACCACCTGCTGAACATTCTTCACTCCACGGTGTACTTCAGCCCCGACTTCGACAAGGAGCTGTCGGGCCGAGGGGTGGACGACCCGATGGGCCGCTATCTGGCCGGCCGGTCCGCGGCCCTCGGCCGGGTCGGCCCGGGTGTGGTCACGGCGAGTTTCTACAGCTTTCAGCACGCCATGGTCGCCCGGCACCTCCCGGCCGTATGGGATCGGGTGGCACCCGGCGAGGCACTGGCCGCCAGGCTGCGGGCGGCCGACAGCACATTGCGCCGGGTCCTCGGCGAGCAGACCGTCACCTCCCGGTCGATGAGCGACGCGGCCGGGCTGGCCCTGCGCGCGGCCGAGGCGGGCGTGCGTCCCGGGCGGCCGCTCTACGCGGCGCACGCCGACCAGCCCGTGCCGCGGGAACCGCATCTGGCGCTCTGGTACGCCGCCACCCTGTTGCGCGAGCACCGTGGGGACAGCCATGTCGCCGCACTCGGCGCCGCGGGTCTGGACGGCCTGGAGGCGCTGGTCTCGCACAGCGCGAGCGACGACGGCATGCCTCGCGAGGTGGTGATGACCAAGCGCGGCTGGACTGCCGAGGACTGGTCGGCGGCCGAGGACCGGCTGCGCGAGCGCGGCTTCATGGCCGCCGACGGCTCCCTCACCGAACAGGGGCGCCGGATGCGCCGCGCGCTGGAGGAGGACACGGACCGGCGGGACCGTGCCCCTTATGAACACCTCGGTGAACAGGGCGTCGCCGAACTCGTCGCGCTGACGGCCGACTTCGTCCGTACCGCCGCCGCGGCGGGGGCCTTTCCCGCCGAGCTTGAGGGCTTCTTCCTCGGGGCGGTCGACACGAAGAACCTCCGGAGCTGACGTGCGCATCACCGAGCTGGGCATACCCGGGGCGTTCCGTATGACGCCCCGGCACATCCGTGACACCCGGGGGTCCTTCTACGAGGCACTTCGCGTGGACGACCTGCAGAAAGAGCTGGAACGCCCCTTCACCGTCCAGCAGATCAATTACTCGGTCTCCCGCCGCAACACCCTGCGTGGCATACACAGCGTGACCAGCCCGCCGGGACAGGCGAAGATCGTCACGAGCGTGCGAGGAGTTCTCCGGGACATTCTGGTCGACCTGCGCGTCGGATCCCCGACCTATGGCCGCCACGTGAGCAATGTCCTGGACGCCGACGCCGGCGTATCGGTCTTCGTGCCCGAAGGCGTCGGGCACGGATTCCTCACCCTCACCGACGACGCCTGTATCTGTTACGTCCTCTCCACGGCGCACGTCCCGGGCACCCAGGTCGACATCAATCCCCTCGACCCCGAACTCGACCTGCCATGGGGGTTCACGGAGCCACCCCTGATGTCCGACAAGGACGCGTCCGCGCCGACCGCCGCCGAAGCACTGAGGGCCGGGCTTCTCACACCCTGGCGGGGGTGAGTGGCCCGGCCCCCAGGGGGCTCGGTCGACAAGGAGGCTTCAGGAGGCGGAACCGGTCAGCTGGTGGTGCAGCACGTAGCACTTGCCGCCCAGCCCGCGCACGCCGCCGAGACCCTGCAGTGTGGTGAAGGCCCGGCTCGACAACTCGCTTTCGAGAAAGGCCCGATGGGCGTCCGCCGAGGTCCACTCGGCGTAGTTGAGGACGTGCACCCCGTCGGTGCTCAGATGGAAGTGCATCGCCTTCAGCCCTGGGAAAGACTCACCCAGGGGTCCGTCGAGGAGTGCGTCCACCGCCTGCCGCTGCCGCTCCGGACCATCCACGTCGAAGACCGGCGTGACGACACATACGGCGTCCTCCGCGCCCCCCGAGGTGTTGCTTCGATAGCGGCGGAACACCTGCGGACGCAGACGCCCCGCATCCGCCTCGGTCTCCAGACCCGGAATCGGCAGCGGCGGATGGGCCTTGGAGAATTCATCGAAAGACGATTCGTCGGCCCACTGTGAAATAGTCATCACATGTTCGCCGTCGATGCTTTCAAAACAGCTCAGCGAACGGAATTCAGCGGGCAGGGGCAGGCTCGACCAATGTGCCATGATGCTTTCCACGGCCCCCTTCTGACGGTCCCGGTCGCCGACGAACCGACGGCTCACCAGCACGATGTCCGCGTCGGGCCGGTCCATGCGGGGCAACGGGGCACTGCTGACAGTCATGGTGAATCTCCGTAATGTCGATTTCAGTCGATGTGGGCAATCCCATCGTCGACGCCGAGTGCCCGCCCGCCAATGCGGTTTTTCTGACATTTGAATCGAGCTGACCAAGCTCTGTAGTGGGAACTATTGAGCCTGCTCGCAGTCCTCCGTGAAGGTTGAAGTCGAGAGCTCGGCATCAATGCGAGGGAGAAAGATGGGTACGTCCGTCATCGTTGTAGGCGCCGGTCCGGCCGGACTGATGCTGGCCGGAGAGCTTCGCCTGGCGGGCGCCGAAGTCGTCCTCGTGGATCGTCTCGACGGCCCGACAGATGAATCCCGAGGCATGGGATTCACCGCACGGACCATGGAGATCTTCCGGCAGCGCGGCCTGCTCCACCGTTTCGGCGAAGTGATCACCCCCATCGCCGGCCACTTCGGCAGCCTGCCCCTGGACTTCAGCCCCGACAACGGTATCCACGCGAGTGTTTCCGGAGTGCCACAGCGATTCACCGAGCAGGTACTGCGTGACTGGGTCGCGAGCCTCGGAGTCACGGTTGCGTACGGCCATGAGGTGACCGCGCTGACCGATCACGGTGACACGGTCGAGGCCGAGATCGCGGGCCCGAACGGCACCGAACGGCTGCACGCCGCGTACCTCGTGGGGTGCGACGGTGGCCGGTCCACGGTGCGCCGCCTCGGCGGATTCGACTTCCCGGGCCAGGACGCCACCGTGGAACTGCTGCTGGCCGACATCAGCGGTCCCGCCATCAGCCCGCGCTTCACCGGTGAGCGCTCGCCCGCCGGCATCGTCCTCGCCGCACCCCTGGGCCCGGACGTCAGCCGCATCGTCATCCGGCTGCACGGCGCCCGCCCCCAGCACCGCACCGAATCCGTGGAGTTCGCCGAAGTCGCCGCCGCCTGGAAGCAGTTGACCGGCGAGGACATCAGCGGAGCCACCGCGCACTGGGTCAGTTCCTTCACCGACGCCGCCCGCCTCGTGGACAGCTACCGGCGCGGCCGGATCCTGCTCGCCGGCGACGCCGCCCACATCCATCTGCCGGCCGGCGGACAGGGCATGAACGTATCCCTCCAGGACAGCTTCAACCTGGGCTGGAAGCTGGGCGCCGTGGTCACCGGACGTGCCCCCGACACTCTCCTCGACACCTACCACGAGGAACGCCACCAGGTGGGCCAGGCCCTGATCACCAACACCCTCGCCCAGGGCATGCTCTTCTTCGGCGGGTCCGAGACCCAGCCGCTGCGCGATGTGATGACCCGTCTGATCGGCTTCGAGGAGCCCAACCGCTTCCTCATCGGGCAGGCGAGCGGCCTCGACGTCCGCTACGACGTCGGCATCGGCGCGCACCCGGGTCTCGGCCTGCGGATGCCGGACCTGGACGTGGCCACGGGCGCCGACCCCGGCACCACCACCGTCTCCCAACTGCTGGGACCGGGACGCGGCGTCCTCCTGGACCTCGCCGACGACGCCACGCTGCGCCAGACCGCCGCGCCCTGGAACGACCGCGTCGAGGTGACCACCGGCGCCTTCCGCGACCTGCCTTCCTACGAACCGTTCGCCGGGACCGACGCGGTGCTGCTGCGCCCCGACGGTCATGTCGCCTGGACGTCTCCGGGCACGGACGACGGGTTGGAGACCGCGCTGAACCGCTGGTTCGGCACCCCCCGCACATGACACGGGAGATCCGTGTCATGCCAACTCCCGACCGACCAACGGAGAAGTCCTTGCGTGTCGTCTTCACGATGCTGCCGGTGACGGCACATCTCTTCCCGCTGACCCCACTCGCCTGGGCCCTGCAGAGCCAGGGCCACGAGGTGCGCGTGGTCACCCACGCCGACCAGGAGACCGTCGACGCCATCACCGCCGCGGGGCTGACCGCCGTACCGCTGCGCGAGAAGATCGACGTCCCCGCCGCTGTCGCCGCCACGGCGCACGACGAGCGGCTGGAGTCCATCGCCCGGACTCTCGGCGTCACCCCCGCGGACACCAACCGCTGGCAGATGGTGCGGCACTACCTGCTGGCCCTCTTCGCGATGTACACCTCCGGCGCGGCACGCGCCCCTGAGCCGGACGGGCCGCGGCCGGCCGTGGACGAGCTCACCGACTTCCTGCGTGACTGGCAGCCGGATCTGGTGCTCTGGGATCCGCTGTTCACACCGTCCCCCGTCGCGGCCCGTGCCGCCGCGGTCCCGCACGCCCGGTTCCTCTGGGGCCTGGACCAGTTCGGCTGGGTCCGTCAGCAGTACACCGAGAAGCTGAACAGCAGCAACCCGCCGGGCCAGGACGTGATGGCGGAGATGATCCGTCCTCTCCTTGAGCGCTACGGCGACACCTTCGACGAGGAGGTGCTCCTCGGCCAGTTCAGCGTGGACCCGACTCCACAGGGCATGCAGCTGCCCGTCCAGGGCGTCACGGTGCCGGTGCGCTGGGTCCCCTACACCGGCGCCGCGCCGCTGCCCGACTGGCTGCGGGAGCGGCCTGCCAGGCCCCGGGTCGCACTGACCCTCGGCACCAGCGCCCGCGCCCTGTTCGCAGGCAACGAGGAGTTCACCGCACGGCTGGTGGCCCTGGCCGACGGCCTGGACGTGGAGTTCGTGGCCACCCTCACCGCCGGCCAGCTCGCCGGGGTGGGCAGGCTGCCCGACAACATCCGCGCCGTCGACTACGTCCCCCTCACCCAGCTCCTGCCGACCTGCTCGGCCGTCATCCACCACGGCGGCGGCGGCACGATCTCGGCCGCTGTCGCCCAAGGACTGCCCCAGCTGATGCTGCCGCTCAAGGGCTCCGAGTACGTCGACATGGCGCGGTACGTCGAGAGCCGGAAAGCGGGACTGGTGATCGAGGCCGAGCACGCCGGCGTCGAGGAGATGCGGGCGCAACTGGAACGGGTGCTCACCGAACCGGCCTTCCGGGAAGGCGCCGCCGCACTCCGGGCGGACATGGCCGCCGCCCCGGCGCCCGCGGACATCATCCCGCAGCTCGCGAACCTGATCGCCGGGCACGGGCGCACCTCTGCGTCGGATCGAAAGGACGCCTCATGAACACCTCCGCCACGCCGCGCGCCGGGCGGCGCGAGTGGATCGGCCTCGTCACCCTGGCACTCCCCACCGTGCTGCTGTCCATGGACCTCACGGTCCTGCATCTCGCGGTGCCGATGATCAGCGCGGACCTGAAGCCCAGCGCCGCCGAGCTGCTGTGGATCACCGACATCTACGGGTTCACGCTGGCCGGGTTCCTGATCTGCATGGGAACCCTCGGGGACCGGATCGGCCGCCGCAAGCTGCTGCTGATCGGTGGAGTCGCCTTCGGCCTGACCTCGGTGCTCGCGGCCCTGTCCACCAGCGCGACCATGCTCATCGTCACCCGCTGCCTGCTGGGCATCGCCGCCTCGACACTGATGCCCTCCACGCTGTCGTTGATCCGCAACATGTTCCTCGACGCCAAACAGCGCTCCGTCGCCATCGGCGTATGGATGACCAGCTTCATGGTCGGAGCCCTGGCCGGCCCGCTGGTCGGCGGCGCGCTCCTCGGCACCTTCTGGTGGGGCTCGGTCTTCCTGCTGGCCGTCCCGGTGATGGTGCTGCTGCTGGCCGTCGGCCCGGTGGTGCTGCCGGAGTACCGCAACGAGAACGCGGGCCGGCTCGACCTGCCCAGTGCTCTGCTGTCACTGCTCGGGGTGCTGAGCGTGGTGTACGGAGCGAAGAAGGTCGCCTCTGAGGGATTCGGGCTGCTGCCGCTGGGCTTCGTGCTGCTCGGCCTGCTCCTGGGCGTCGTCTTCGTCCGCAGGCAGCGAGCGCTGAGCCACCCCCTGCTCGATCTGAACCTGTTCAAGAGCCGCTCCTTCAACACGGCGCTGACCGCGATGACGCTCGGCACGCTCATGATGATGGGCGTCAATCTGCTGGTCGCCCAGCACCTCCAGCTGGTCGCCGGTCTCGCCCCCTTCAGGGCGGGACTGTGGATGATGCCGATGACCGTGATGGCGATCATCGCCGTGATGATCGCCACGACCCTGGTCCGCACGGTGCGCCCTGCCGTCATCATCGCCGTCGGACTGGTCATCGCGGCCGTCGGCTTTCTCATGCTGACGCGACTGGACAGCTCGTCCGGCATCGGCATGCTCGTGGCGTCCTCGGTCGTCTTCGCCGCGGGCCTGAGCCCGGCCGGAGTGCTGAGCACCGACATCCTGGTGGGGTCCGCCCCGCCGGAGCGGGCCGGCGAGGCGTCCGCGATCCAGGAGACCAGCACCGAGTTCGGCGGTGCCCTCGGTCTCGCCCTGCTCGGCAGTGTCTTCAACGCCGCTTACCAGAACGAGATCAGTGACAAGGTGCCCGCCGACGTACCCGACGCCGCGGTCGGCGACACGCTCGGCGGCACCCTGGCGGCGGTCGAGCAGTACGGCGAGACCGCCTGGGGCGATGCCCTGATCGCGGTGTCCCGCCAGTCATTCACCGAGGCATTCCACACCACCGCACTGGTCTGTGTGGCGATCGCACTGGCGACCGCGGCCCTGGTGGCCGTGTTCCTGCGGCAGACACCCGCAACCGGCACCGCGTCCCCGGACCACGACGCCCACGAGGACGACGAGGAAGAAGTCCCCGCCACCGCGCAGGACGCCACGGTCAGCACCGACCGCGCCTGACCGTTCGCCTTCCCCAGGCGCCCGACCGTTCGCCCTCCCACCGCGGCAGCCGTCGCCCTGCCGCGGTGGGACCCGCAACGATCCCCGTCGTCCGACGGCGCTTTCGCCTGCCCGTTCGCCCGTCCCGGCCCAGAGCATCCACAGGAGACGCAGAGATGATCAACGTGTTCCAGCCCACGCTCGGCGATGAGGAACTCGCCGCCGTTTCCGAGGTGTTCGCGAGCAACTGGCTAGGACATGGCCCGCGCACCAAGGAGTTCGAGCAGAGGTTCGCCGCCCATCTGGGAGTCGATCCCGGCCATGTGCTGTTCATCAACTCCGCCACCGCGGGGCTGTTCCTGGCCACCGAACTTCTCGGGCTCGGGCCCGGCGACGACGTGGTCATGCCGTCCGCGAGCTTCGTCGCCGCCGGAAACGCCGTCGCCTCCACCGGTGCCCGACCGGTCTTCTGCGATGTCGACGAACGGACCATGAACCCGACCGTCGCTCACGTGGAGCAGGCCCTCACCCCCGACACGAAGGCCGCTTTGATCCTCCACTACGGCGGTCACCCCGGGGATGTCGCCGCGATCGCCGAGCTCTGCCGCCGACGGGGCATACGGCTCATCGAGGACGCGGCCTGCGCGGTGGCCTCCACGGTCGACGGCACGGCCTGCGGCACCTTCGGCGACGTCGCCATGTGGAGCTTCGACGCGATGAAGGTCCTGGTCACCGGGGACGGCGGCATGCTGTACGTCCGCGATCCCGAACTCGCCCTGCGGGCCAAACGACTGGCGTACCACGGACTGGAGCAGTCCAGTGGGTTCTCGGCGGCCAGGGTCTCGCACCGTTGGTGGGAGCTGAACGTCAAGGACTTCGGCCGGCGGATCGTCGGCAACGACATCACTGCCGCCATCGGACTCGTCCAGCTGGCCCGGCTCCCCGAGTTCGTCGAGCGGCGCCGCGCCATCAGTGAGCTGTACGACCGGCTGCTCGCGGACGTCGACGGTGTGGTCCTGCCGCCCCGGCCGCCGCGGGGGCACACCTCGTCCCACTACTTCTACTGGGTGCAGCTCGACCCCGCGATCCGCGACCGGGTCGCCGCCGACCTCCTGGAGGAAGGCGTCTACACCACCTTCCGCTACCCGCCGCTGCACAAGGTCCCGGCGTACGGATCGGACCACGCCGACCTGCCCGGCACCGAGACCTCCTCCGAGAACACTCTGCTCCTGCCGCTGCACCAGGGGCTCGACGACGAGGACGTCTTCAAGGTGGCCGCCGTGCTGCGCAAGTCCGTGGAGCACCGCTCCGCGCAGGCCGCTTCTCTTACACAGTGAGGAACCCATTCCCATGAAGGCTCTGGTGTTGTCGGGCGGGTCGGGGACCCGTCTGCGTCCGTTCAGCCATTCGATGCCCAAGCAGCTGATCCCGATCGCGAACAAGCCGGTTCTGGAGCATGTGGTCGAGAACATCCGGGAGCTCGGCATATCCGAGATCGGGATCATCGTGGGCGACTGGGGGGACCAGATCGCCGCCGTGGTCGGAGACGGCACACGACTGGGGGTGAAGGTCACCTACATCCAGCAGGACCAACCGCTGGGACTGGCCCACTGCGTCTCGCTGGCGCGCCCGTTCCTGGCGGACGACGACTTCGTGATGTATCTCGGGGACAACATGCTGCCCGACGGAGTGCGATCGGTCGCCGAAGCGTTCCGCGCGCAGCGGCCGGCCGCGCAGGTCGTCGTGCGCAAGGTGGCGGACCCGCGGGCGTTCGGCGTGGCGGAACTGGGTCCCGACGGTGTCGTGGAGCGATTGGTGGAGAAGCCTTCGCAGCCGCGCAGCGACCTGGCCATGATCGGCGTGTACTTCTTCTCGCCGGCGATCCATCGGGCCGTCGACTCGATCACGCCGAGCGCACGGGGCGAGCTGGAGATCACCGATGCGATCCAGTGGCTGGTGGAGCACGGGGAGACAGTGCGGGCCAGCCAGTACCACGGGTACTGGAAGGACACCGGTCGGGTGGACGACGTCCTGGAGTGCAACCACCACATCCTCGCCGGACTGAGCGCGGACGTCGCCGCCCCCGGCCCCGGCGCGGTCGACGCCGACAGCACCCTGAACGGGCAGGTCCGCATCGAGGCGGGCGCCCGTGTCATCAACTCCCGCATCGACGGCCCCGTGGTGGTCGGCCAGGGGACCGTGATCGAGAACTGTCACATCGGCGCGTACACGTCGATAGGGCGCGACTGCCTCCTGAGCGGGACCCGCATCAGGGACTCGATCGTCCTCGACGGCGCCACCGTCACCGACGTACCGGGCCTGCAGAGCTCACTGATCGGCCGCAACGCGAACGTCGGAACGGGCGACGACGGCATCTCCTGCCACCGCCTGGTGGTCGGCGACCACACCCGGATCGAGGTGGCGGCATGAAGATCCTTATCACCGGCGGCGCCGGCTTCATCGGCTCGCACTACGCACGCGCGCTCCTGGAGGGACGATACGAGGGCGCTGCCGAAGCCCACGTCACCGTCATCGACAAGCTCACCTACGCCGGCAACCGCGACAATCTGCCGGCGAGCCACCCGCGGCTGCGGTTCGTCCAGGGGGACATCTGTGACGCGGAGCTGCTGAGGGAGCTGCTTCCTGGACACGACGCCGTGGTCCACTTCGCCGCCGAGTCGCACGTGGACCGCTCCCTGACCTCCGCGGCCGAGTTCGTCCGGACCAACGTGGGCGGCACCCAGACCCTCCTCGACGCCTGTCTGACCAGCGGCATCGAGCGGGTCGTCCATGTCTCCACGGACGAGGTGTACGGCTCCATCACCGAGGGCTCCTGGACGGAGAGCCGGCCCCTGGCCCCCAACTCGCCGTACGCGGCCAGCAAGGCCGCCTCGGACCTGCTGGCCCGCTCCTACTGGCGTACGCACGGTCTCGACCTGTCGATCACCCGCTGCTCCAACAACTACGGCCCCCACCAGCATCCCGAAAAGCTGATCCCCCTTTTCGTCACCAACCTGCTCGAAGGCGCGCAGGTGCCGCTGTACGGCGACGGACGCAACGTCCGCGAGTGGCTGCACGTGGACGACCACTGCCGCGCCGTCCAGCTGGTCCTGACCAAGGGGGCGAGCGGCGAGATCTACAACGTCGGCGGCGGCAACGAACGCAGCAACCTCGACATCACCGAGGCGCTCCTCCACCTCTGCGACAGCGACTGGTCCATGGTGCGCAGGGTCGCCGACCGCAAGGGACACGACCTGCGCTACTCCCTCGACGACAGCAAGATCCGCGAAGAGCTCGGGTACGCCCCGCGCGTCGACTTCGACCGGGGCCTCGCCGACACCGTCGCCTGGTACCGGGACAACCCCAACTGGTGGAAGGCGGTCAAGCACCGCCCCGCACACATGGAAGGCCTCAAGCATGGCTGAGACCAGTGCCCACAAGGCGAACGTCCTGAACGCGACCCGTGCCTACCACGAGGAACTGCAGCGCGCCAAGAACGCGTTCGTACCGGGCGTCACCGAGATCTGGCCGTCGGGCGCCGTCCTCGACGCGGACGACCGGGCCGCCCTGGTCGAGGCCGCGCTGGACATGCGCATAGCCGCCGGACCCAGCTCACAGAAGTTCGAGTCCGCCTTCGCCCGCCGGCTCGGACGGCGCAAGGCCCACCTGACCAACTCGGGCTCCTCGGCCAACCTCCTGGCGCTGACCGCGCTGACCTCGCACACCCTCGGCGACCGGCGGCTGCGCCCGGGGGACGAGGTGATCACCGTCGCGGCCGGCTTCCCGACCACGGTCAACCCCATCGTGCAGAACGGGCTCGTCCCCGTCTTCATCGACGTGGAACTGGGCACGTACAACACCACCGCGGAGCGGGTGGCGCAGGCGATCGGCCCCAGGACCCGGGCCATCATGATCGCCCATGCGCTCGGCAACCCGTTCGAGGTCGCCGAGATCGCCCAACTCGCCCAGGCCCACGACCTGTTCTTCGTCGAGGACAACTGCGACGCGGTCGGCTCCACCTACGGCGGCAGGCAGACCGGCACATTCGGTGACCTCGCCACCGTCAGCTTCTACCCGGCACACCACATCACGATGGGGGAGGGCGGCGTCGTCGTGACCTCCGACCTCAAGCTCGCCCGAGTGGTGGAGTCACTGCGCGACTGGGGCCGCGACTGCTGGTGCGAGCCGGGCAAGAACAACACGTGCTTCAAGCGCTTCGAGTACCAGATGGGCAAGCTTCCCAAGGGGTACGACCACAAGTACATCTTCTCCCACGTGGGCTACAACCTGAAGGCCACCGACCTCCAGGCGGCGCTGGGCCTGACGCAGCTGAAGAAGGTCGACGGGTTCATCGAGGCGCGCAGGCACAACTGGCGCAGGCTGCGCGAGAGCCTCGACGGAGTGCCCCACCTGATGCTGCCCGAGGCCACCGCCGGAAGCGACCCGAGCTGGTTCGGCTTCGTCCTCACCGTGGACCCGGACGCGCCCTTCACCCGGGCCGCCCTGGTCGACTTCTTGGAGAGCCGCAAGATCGGCACCCGCCGGCTGTTCGCCGGCAACCTCACCCGCCAGCCCGCCTATGTCGACCAGCCGCACCGCATCGTCGGGGACCTGCGCAACAGCGACATCATCACCGAGCACACCTTCTGGGTCGGCGTCTACCCGGGCCTCACCGACGAGATGATCGACTACGTCGCCTCCAGCGTGAAGGAGTTCGTGGGGGCCAACGGATGACCGCCACCACCGTCGGCAGCGCCCGCGGCACCGACCGCACCGCGCTGCGCCCGCACGAGGATCCCCGGCTGCCCGAGCGCATGGCCCGGTCCGCCCTCGCCACCGACGGGGCGGGACTGCGCACCGAGGACTTCGCGCACTGGCTCGACGCACGCCGCCGTGCCCACGCGTCCCGGGTCGACCGGATCCCGTTCAGCGAGCTGGAGGGCTGGTCCTTCCAGGAGGACACCGGCAACCTGGTGCACCACAGCGGGCGATTCTTCTCCGTGGAGGGGCTGCGCGTCACCGTCGGCGACGGCCCGTACCGCGCCTGGCAACAGCCCATCATCAAGCAGCCCGAAGTGGGCATCCTGGGCATCCTGGTGAAGGAGTTCGACGGGGTCCTGCACTTCCTCATGCAGGCCAAGATGGAGCCCGGCAACCCCAACCTCCTGCAGCTGTCGCCGACGGTTCAGGCCACCCGCAGCAACTACACCAAGGCCCACAAGGGCGCGGACGTGAAGTACATCGACCACTTCACGCAGGCCGGCCGCGGCCGGATCCTCGCCGACTCGCTGCAGTCCGAGCACGGGTCCTGGTTCCTGCGCAAGAGCAACCGCAACATGCTCGTCGAGGCCCTGGAGGAGGTGCCGCTCGACGACGACTTCTGCTGGCTCACCCTCGGCCAGATCGGCGAGCTGCTGCGCCGGGACAACGTCGTCAACATGGACGCGCGTACGGTCCTGTCCTGTGCGATGTTCCCCGAGCCGGGCGGGCACGCCCTGCACTCGGACACCGAGCTGCTGTCCTGGTTCACCGCCGAACGGGCCCGGCACGACGTCCGTGCCGAGCGTGTCCCGCTCAGGGGGATCACCGGCTGGAAGCGCGGCCACGCCACCATCGACCACGAGGCAGGACGGTACTTCAGCGTGGTGGCGGTCGCCGTCCAGGCGGGCAACCGCGAGGTGGCCCGCTGGACCCAGCCGCTCTTCGAGCCGCGCGGCCTGGGCGTCACGGCCTTCCTGACCCGTAAGTTCGGGGGAATCCCGCACCTGCTGGCGCACGCACGGGTCGAGGGCGGCTTCGCCGACACCGTGGAACTGGGACCGACGGTCCAGTACACCCCGGAGAACTACTCCCACCTGACGGGGGCCGACCGCCCGCTCTTCCTCGACGCGGTGCTCAATGCGGACCCGTCCCGCATCCGCTACGAGGCGGTGCACTCGGAGGAGGGCGGCCGGTTCCTGAACGCGGAGAGCCGTTATCTCTTCATCGATGCCGACGAGCACCAGGCGCCGCTCGAACCGCCGCCCGGCTATGTGTGGGTCACCCCGGAGCAGTTCGCGAGACTGCTGCGGCACAACCACTACGTCAACGTCCAGGCCCGGACCCTCCTGTCCTGCCTGAGCTCACGGGCGGTACGGCTCTGATGGATCCCGTGCGCATGGGAGTGCTGGGCTGTGCCGGAATCGCACAACGCCGCATGCTCCCCGCGATGTCGGCCGACCCGGCGGTGGAGCTCGTCGCGGTCGCCAGCCGGGACGCGGCCAAGGCCCGGGCCACCGCGGCCCGATTCCGTTGCCGGGCGGTGCACGGCTACGCCGAACTGCTCGCTCGCGAGGACGTCGACGCCGTCTACGTGCCCTTGCCCGCCGCGCTGCACGCGACGTGGGTGCGGGCGGCGCTGGACGCGGGCAAGCACGTCCTCGCGGAGAAACCGCTCACCACTGATCACGCCGTCACCGAGGGGCTGATCGCCCGGGCCGCGGCGGCCCGGCTCGCGCTGATGGAGAACGTCATGTTCGTCCATCATCCGCAGCACGCGGCGGTACGACGCCTGCTGGCGGACGGGACGATCGGCGAACTCCGGCTGCTGATCTCGGCGTTCGCGATTCCCCGGCTGCCCGACGACGACATCCGGCACGACCCGGAGCTGGGCGGCGGAGCCCTTTGGGACACCGGCGTCTACCCGGTACGGGCGGCGCTGTACTTCCTGGGACAGGAACTCCGCGTCGAGGGCGCGTCCCTCGTCAAGGGTGCCGGCGAAGCGGTGGACACGGCGGGCACGGCGCTCCTGAGCACACCGCGAGGCGTAGCCGCCCAGCTCTCCTTCGGCATCGATCACGGCTATCGGTCGGCCTACGAACTCTGGGGGAGCGAAGGGCGTATCAGCGTGGAACGCGCCTTCACTCCCGCCGCCGACCACGCGCCGCGCATCCGCATCGAGCGGGGCACGCGAACCGAGGACATCCAGCTGGCGCCGGACGACCAAGTGGCCCGTACCGTACGGGCGTTCGTCGACGCCGTGCACGCCGGCGCGGCACCGAACGAGGCTTCGCTGCATCAGGCGGCTCTCCTGCACGCTGTGCGTCGGCGCGCCACCACGGCCGACCTGGACCGGCCCTGATGGAGACCTACCCGATGGCAGACATGGCCGATGCCCCGGAGATCCACAGCATCACGCTCGACGCCGCGGGCGTCCCGATCTCCGCACTGCTCGCCGAACCGGCCGGCCCTCCGCGTGCCGTGGTGGTGGCCATCCACGGGGGCGGCATGAGCGCCGGCTACTTCCACAGCCGCGCCAGGCCCGGTCTCTCCCTGCTCGACCTCGGCGTGCGGCTCGGATACTCCGTCCTGGCCGTGGACCGTCCCGGCTACGGCGCGTCCGCCCCCCATCTGCCCGAGGGACAGACGCTCGACGGCCAGGCGACCACGCTGCACGCCGCGCTGGACGACTTCGCGGGCGGCCACGACACCGGAGCCGGCTTCTTCCTGGTGGCACACTCCAACGGCGGCAAGCTCGCGCTGGCCGCCGCGGCCGGACCGTCCGACGGTCGGCTGATCGGCCTGGACATCTCCGGACTGGGCAGCGCCCTGGCCGTCGACCCGCACCGACTGCCCGGCCCGGACAGCCACGGTGACTGGCGTCGCCACTGGGGGCCGCTGCGGCTGTATCCGCCGGACGCGTTCCGGCTCGGCCGGGCGCTGGTGAGGCCGGTACCAGGCATGGAGGCGGCAGAAGGGCCCTTGTGGCCCCGCCTGTATCCGGGCATCGCCGCTCTGGTCACGATCCCGGTCCGGTTCACGTTCGCCGAGCGGGAACTGTGGTGGCGCTTCGACGAAGAGGCCGTCGAGGCGCTCACAGCACCGCTGTCCGGCACAAAGGTGACGGTCGACCATCAGCCGTACGCCGGACACAACATCAGCCTCGGCTGGGCGGCCCGCACCTACCACCTCAAGGCGCTGGGATTCCTGGAGGAATGCCTCCTGGCGCGGGACGCGGCACCGCCTCGGCGGCCACCCGCCGGCCACCCGCAGCCGCCCGCGCAAGCACCGGACGTCCGCCGTTCAGCTGCTCACCACGCCCGCACGCACGGGTGAGAAGGGATGCCTCGCATGGCTCCGCCCGACGAGAGGGTCCCAGGGCCGGACGAGCGGCTGCTCGGGCTCGCGGACCGCGCCGAACTCACCCAGCTCGTCAGCCGGTTCGTCACCGGCCTCGACCACCCCGACGCGCAGGGGTGCGACGAGACGTGGTACCGCGCGCTGTGTGCCGAGGACGTCGCGCTCGTCCTGCCCAACGGCACCCATCACGGCATCGTGGGGCTGCCGCAGTTCCAGAGCCGTTCCCGACGGCAGTTCGCGCACACCCATCACCTCGTCACGAACTGCCTGGTCGAACTGGGCGGGGATCGAGCCACAGCACGGGCGAACGTGCGTGCGACCCATGTGCGGCACGGCGACGGTACCGTCCCGACCTTCGTCGGCGGCGCGCTGTACGACGTCGAGGCCGTCCGCACGGCCGACGGCTGGCGGCTGTCGCGGCTCACCGTGACGGTCCGGTGGACCACCGGCGGCCCGCGCCGACTCCCTGGCGTACCCCTCGCTGCCCCAGGACGACGTGGAGTCCCACCATGCCCCTGATCTGGCGCCATGGCAGCACCCTGCCGTGGCCGCGGGGCCTTCTGCTGCTGCGCGCCTCGCCGTTGATCCGCCGGCCCCGCCCGCAGCCGTCCCGGTGGGGCGGCAGGGCGGCGGCGGTGGACCGCAACCTGTCCACCATCCGCTGTACCCGCGGAAAGCAGCGCTGACGCGCGCGGAATGCCGCAGCGCCGCTGCAGACAGTCGTATGAAGGACCTGATGAAACGCATCCTCGCCGGCACCTACCAGTCCCTGACCATCCGTAACTTCCGGCTCTTCGCGGCGGGCCAGCTGGTCTCCGTCGCGGGCACCTGGATGATGGTCGTCGCCCAGGACTGGCTCGTGCTGGCACTGACCGGCGACTCGGGTACGGCCCTCGGAGTGGTGACGGCGCTGCAGTTCGCGCCGCTGCTGCTGCTCACCCTCTACGCCGGCGGGCTCGCCGACCGGCACGACAAGCGCCGCCTGCTGATGGCCGTGAACCTCGTCTCGGCTGCGCTCGCGCTGTCGCTCGCCCTGCTCGTCCTGGCCGGACGGGTGGAGCTGTGGCACGTCTTTCTCTTCGCCCTCGGGCTCGGCACGGTCAACGCCGTCGAAGTGCCCACCCGGATGGCCTTCGTCAGCGAGCTCGTCGGGGCCGAGCTGCTGCCCAACGCGTCCGCGCTGAGCGCGGCGTACTTCAACTGCGCACGGGTGGTCGGCCCGGCTCTGGCGGGACTGATGATCAGCTGGTCCGGCACCGCGGCCGTGATGCTGGTGAACGCCGCGAGTTATCTGGCGACCGTGGGGGGACTGCGGATGATGCGCCCCGGCGAACTCCACCGCAGTGGCCGTCGCCCCGACCGCGTCCGGGTCATGGACGGAATCCGCCTGGTGATGTCCCGCCGTGACCTGCTTCTTCCGATGGTGCTCGTCGCGGTGATCGGCATGCTGGGTTTCAACTTCCAGCTCATCCTGCCGCTGCTCGCCAAGACCGTCTTCCACGCCGATGCCGCAGAGTTCGGGCTGCTCACGACCGCCCTCGCGGCCGGATCCCTCGTTGCAGCGTTCGCCACGACCCTGCGGCGGGGCAGACCGCCGCTGGGCCTGGTCGTCGCGGCGGCGCTGGGGTTCGGAATCATGCAGGCCCTGGCGGGGCTGGCACCCACACACGCCGTCGCCGTGGTGCTGCTGTTCGGCACCGGCTTCGGCTCCGTCTGCTTCGCCCAGGCGGCCAATCACCGGATCCAGCTCGGCGCGGCCCCCGCCTACCGCGGCCGGATCATGGCCCTCTACACCTTGGTCTTCCAGGGCACGACCCCCTTCGGCGCGCTCCTCGTCGGATGGCTCAGCGACCTGCTGGGAGCCCGCTCCGGACTGGTCCTCGGCGGTACGGCATCCGTTGTGGCGGCCCTCGTGGTGCTGGCCCTGCACCTGGGTGGCACCACGGGCGCCCCGCCGCCCTCACCCCGGCCGGCAGCGTTCAGGAGCGTTCGGCGTTGACCGCCTTCGCCGCCTTGCGGGCCGCCACCAGCACCGGGTCCCACACCGGGGAGAACGGCGGCGCGTATCCCAGGTCCAGGGACACCATCTGTTCCACCGTCATCCCCGCCGTCAGGGCCACCGCCGCGATGTCCACGCGTTTGCCCGCGCCCTCCCGGCCCACGATCTGCACGCCCAGCAGCCGGCCCGTGCGGCGTTCGGCGAGCATCTTGACGGTCATGGGGGAGGAGCCGGGGTAATAGCCGGCACGGCTGGTCGATTCGATCGTGGCCGTGACGTACTGCAGACCCGCCCTGCGGGCGTCCTTCTCACGCAGCCCGGTCCGGGCGATCTCCAGGTCGCAGACCTTGCTGACGGCCGTGCCGACCACACCGGGGAACGTGGCGTAGCCGCCCGCGGCGTTCGTGCCGATGACCTGGCCGTGCTTGTTGGCGTGGGTGCCGAGGGCGATGTGGCGTTCCTGCCCGGAGACCAGATCGAGGACCTCCACGCAGTCACCGCCCGCCCAGATGTTCTCGTGGCCGCGTACCCGCATCGCGAGGTCGGTGAGCAGACCGCCGTGGCCGCCGAGGGGGAGGCCGGCGGCCCGCGCGAGCGTCGTCTCCGGGCGGACACCGATGCCGAGGACGACCACGTCGGCGGGGTACTCGGCGTCCTGCGTGGCCACCGCCCGCACCCGGCCGTCCTCACCGGTGAGGATTTTGGTCACCTCGGCGTCGTCGACCATCGTGATGCCCAGGCCCTCCATGGCCTCGTGCACCAGGCGACCCATGTCCGGGTCGAGCGTCGACATGGGCTCGCTGCCCCGGTTGACGACCGTCACCTCGTAGCCGCGGTTGATCAGCGCCTCGGCCATCTCCACGCCGATGTAGCCGGCGCCGACCACGACGGCGCGGCGGCCACGCGTGCGTGACAGCGTGTCGATGAGCGCCTGCCCGTCGTCGAGGGTCTGCACACCGTGCACCCCGGGCGCGTCGACGCCCGGCAGGTCGGGGCGGATCGGGCGGGCGCCGGTCGCGATCACGAGTTTGTCGTACGACGTCCAGGACTCGGCTCCGGAGTCGACGTCACGGGCGCGTACCCGGCCGCCGGGCACGTCGATCTCCGTCACCTCCGTCCGCATGCGCAGGTCGATGCCGCGGGCCCGGTGCTCCTCGGCCGTACGGGCGATCAACCGGTCGCGGTCGGGCACGTCGCCGCCCACCCAGTACGGGATGCCGCAGGCCGAGAAGGAGGTGAAGTGGCCCCGTTCGAACGCCACGATCTCCAGCTCCTCGGGCCCCTTGAGGCGGCGGGCCTGCGACGCCGCGGACATGCCCGCGGCGTCGGCGCCGATCACGACCAGTCGTTCCCCGGTACCTCGCACAGCACTCATGTTCATGCGAACACGCTACGAGAGCAGGGCATTTCAGTCCCGCTCACCGGGCTCCCCCGAGTGCTCGGGCCGCGGGGCGGGCCGTGCGGACGGCAGCGGCCCCAGGGCCGTCGTGGCGGGCACGGGCTCCGGGCGGCGCGGCAGCCTCGGCCGGACCACCTTCAGCCACACCAGCACGATCAGCGCCCCGACCGCGGCGAACGGCAGCACGGCGCCGAGCACCACCGCGAGCCAGCGCAGCATCGTCACGAACGCGCCCCAGCCGCCCGCGAGCGCGTCCAGGAAGCCGGGGTCGTCGTCCTTCGCCGCCGCCTTCTTCACCGGCGTCTCCGCGAGGGACAGGGTGATGGTGGCCAGGCTCGTGCGGTCCTCCAAGGACGCCTGCCGGGCGAGCAGCGCCTCCAGGTCCGCCTGGCGGCTGCTCAGCTCGCCCTCCAGCGTGACCACGTCGCTGAGCTTGGTCGCCTGGTCCATCAGCTCGCGGATCCGGGCGACGCTGGCCCGCTGCGACTTGATGCGGCTCTCCACGTCGACGACCTGGTCGCTGACGTCCTGCGCCTTGGCGTTGCGTTCGAGCAGCTTGCCCGCGCCCTCCAGGTCCGCGAGGACGTCCGCGTACTCGGCGACGGGCACGCGCAGGACGACACGGGTGCGCTCATGGCCCCCCTCGTCGCGCGTGGTGGTCTCGTCGCCGACGTAGCCGCCCGCGTTCTCGACGGCGGCGCGGGCCTCGTCCAGGGCCTTCGGCACGTCCTTGACCTGAACGGTCAGCGAGGCGGTACGGATGATGTGGCTCGCGGAGACCTTGGGCGGCGCGGTGGCCCGGCCGGCGCCGGAGCCACCGCCGGGTGCGCCCTGATCCGCGCCGGCCCGGGAGTCGGCCTGCGCGGCCTCTCCCGCGTCGGCCTTGCTGGAGCCGGACCCGGAATCGGAGTCTGCCGAGCCGCTGCAGCCGGTGAGCGTCAGCGCGGTGGCCAGCAGGAGGCCGGCGAGGGCCGGAACCGGTCGTACGGATCGTGCGGTGCGTGGTGCGCGCATAGGTGCCTACCCCCGAGGGTCGTCGTGTCGACTGCTGTCTCTTCGACGCCCGGAGGGGGCGGGACGTTGGCGGAGAACGGTCCCGATGCGGTCACGGTCGGGACTCGTGAAGGACACCGGGGCGCGGGCGGACGGCCGACGGGATCTGAGAGGCTGTGGACATGCGCGAAGCTCACAGTCGTACGGGCCCGGGTGGGGTCGTCGTCATCGGCGGCGGGATCGCCGGGCTCGCCGCGGCCCACCGGCTGCTGGACGCCGGCCGGCGGGTGACCGTCCTGGAGGCGTCGGACCGGGTCGGCGGCAAACTCCTGCCCGGCGAGTTGGCGGGCGCCCGCGTGGACCTCGGTGCCGAGTCCATGCTGGCCCGCCGCCCCGAGGCCGTCGCCCTGGCCCGCGAGGTGGGCCTCGCCGAGCATCTCCAGCCGCCCGCCACCGCGGCGGCCTCGATCTGGACCCGCGGCGCCCTTTGCCCCATGCCCAAGGGCCACGTCATGGGCGTCCCCGGCACCGCCTCCGCCCTCGTCGGCGTCCTGTCCGACGAGGGCCTGGCCCGTATCGAGCGCGACGCCGACCTGCCCCGCACCGAGGTCGGGGAGGATGTGGCGGTGGGGGAGTACGTGGCGGCGCGGCTCGGCCGCGAGGTCGTCGACCGCCTGGTGGAGCCCCTGCTGGGCGGCGTCTACGCGGGCGACGCGTACCGCATCTCGATGCGCTCGGCGGTCCCGCAGCTCTATCAGGCCGCACGGACCCACGACTCGCTCACGGAGGCGGTCCGCGAGATCCAGGCCAAGGCCGCCGCCAACCAGCAGACCGGGCCGGTGTTCATGGGCATCGAGGGCGGCGTGGGCCGGCTGCCGCTCGCCGTGGCGGAGTCGGTGCGGGCCCGGGGCGGCGAGATCCTCACCGGTACGCCGGTGACGGAGCTGCGGCGCGAGGCGTCGGGCGGCTGGCGTGTCGTCGCCGCCGACCGTGTGCGGCACGCCGACGCGGTCGTGGTCGCCGTACCCGCCCCGGCCGCCGCCGCCCTCCTGCGCGCCGAGGCCCCCGCGGCCGCCGCCGAGCTGGACGGCGTCGAGTACGCCTCCATGGCCCTGGTCACCCTCGCCTACCGCCGCTCGGAGGCCGTACTGCCCGCGGGCAGCGGCTTCCTCGTGCCGCCGGTCGACGGGCACACCATCAAGGCGTCCACCTTCGCCTCCCAGAAGTGGGGCTGGATCGCCGGGGAGAACCCGGACGTGGTCGTCCTGCGCACCTCCGTCGGGCGGTACGGCGAGACGGAGATCCTCCAGCACGACGACGACCACCTCGTCGACGTCTCCCGCCGCGATCTGCGGGCGGCGACCGGCCTCGACGCCACCCCGCTGGAGACCCGCGTGACCCGCTGGACCGACGGCCTGCCCCAGTACCCGGTCGGCCACCACGCGCGCGTGGCCCGCGTCCGCGAGCACGTCGCCGAGCTCCCCGGGCTGGCCGTCTGCGGGGCGCTCTACGACGGCGTCGGCATCCCCGCCTGCATCGCGAGCGCCCATGCGGCGGTGGACCAGATCCAGGGTGACCTGCGCGGTGTGGAGGAGCTCACCGCCAACCCGGTGCAGAGCCTGCACGGCGGAGCGGGAGAATGAGGGACATGAGTGACGACGCCTCCACCACCGAGCCCGGCAGGATCCCGAACAAGGGCAAGCTGGCCAAGGACCTCAACGAGGTCATCCGCTACACCCTCTGGTCCGTCTTCAAGCTGAAGGACGTGCTCCCCGAGGACCGCGCGGGCTACGCCGACGAGGTCCAGGAGCTGTTCGACCAGCTCACCGCCAAGGACGTGAAGATCCGCGGCACCTACGACGTGTCCGGGCTGCGCGCCGACGCCGATCTCATGATCTGGTGGCACGCCGAGACCAGCGACCAGCTGCAGGAGGCGTACAACCTCTTCCGCCGCACGAAACTGGGCCGCGCGCTCACGCCGGTCTGGTCGAACATGGCGCTGCACCGCCCGGCCGAGTTCAACCGCTCGCACATCCCGGCGTTCCTCGCCGACGAGACGCCGCGCAACTACGTCAGCGTCTACCCCTTCGTGCGGTCCTACGACTGGTACCTGCTGCCCGACGAGGACCGCCGCCGCATGCTCGCCGACCACGGCAAGATGGCTCGCGGTTACCCGGACGTCCGCGCCAACACCGTCGCCTCGTTCTCACTCGGTGACTACGAGTGGCTCCTGGCCTTCGAGGCCGACGAGCTGTACCGCATCGTCGACCTCATGCGTCACCTGCGTGCCTCGGAGGCCCGGATGCACGTCCGCGAAGAGGTGCCGTTCTTCACGGGCCGCCGCAAGACCGTGGCGGAACTGGTCGCCGGACTCGCCTGACCGGCTGACCGGCTGACCGGCTGATCAGCGCGGCAGCCGGGCGGTCGTGGCCCCCTGCGGCCGGCCGCCCGGCTTCGTCGCCGCCGCGGCACCCAGCTTCTGCTTCGCCGCGCGCTCGTCCGGACGCTCCGGCTTCGGCTCGGGGTGTCCCTCGCACGCCGTGTGCCGGGCCGGGAGGCGGCCCTCCAGCAGATACGCGTCGATGTGGCCGTTGACGCAGGCGTTCGGGCCGTACGCGATGCCGTGGGTGCCCGCGTCCCGCTCGGTCACCAGGACCGACCCCGACAGCCGCCGGTGCATCTCCAGCGCCCCTTCGTACGGAGTGGCGGCATCCCGCTCGGCGGCCAGGATCAGGATCGGCGGCACCTCTCCCGGCCCGGTCCGCACGTCGAGGGGCCGCTGCCGGGGCGCCGTCCAGTAGGCGCACGGCAGGTTCATCCACACGTTGTCCCAGGTCTCGAAGGGCGCCACGCGCGCGAGCCGTGTGTTGTCCCGGTCCCACACCGCCCAGTCCGTCGGCCACGGAGCGTCGTTGCACTCCACGGCCGTGTAGACGGCACGCGAGTTCTCGTCCTCGGCCGCCGCTTCCTTTACCGGCGCGGCCAGCTCGACCAGCGGCTTGGAGTCGCCCCTCAGATACGCCGACAGCGCCTTCGCCCGCGCGGGCCAGTAGTCGTCGTAGTAGCCGGCCTGCAGGAACGCCTCCTGCAACTGCCCGGGCCCGACCTTCCCGCCCGCAGGCTCCACGGCCAGCCGCTCGCGTGCCTTCTCGTAGCCGCGCAGCACCTCCTCGGGGGTGGTGCCGAGCCGGTACACCTCGTGGTGCTTGGCGACCCACTCCCGGAAGTCCGCCCACCGCCCCTCGAACGCGGCCGACTGGGTGAGGTTGTTGCGGTACCAGATCTGCTCCGGATCCGGGTTCACGGCAGAGTCGAACACCATCCGCCGTACGTGCGTGGGGAAGAGGGTCGCGTACAGCGCGCCGAAGTAGGTGCCGTACGACGCCCCCATGAACGTCAGCCGCTGCTCGCCCAGGGCAGCGCGCAGCACGTCCAGGTCGCGGGCGTTGTTCAGGGAGTTGTAGTGCCGCAGCGCGCTGCCGGTGCGCTCGGCGCAGCCGCGCGCGTAGGCCTTCGCCCGGGCGACGCGCTCCTTCTTGTACGCCTCCGAGGGATGCGTCGGCGCCAGGGAGGGACCCGTGGCGAACTGCTTGGGGTCCTCGCAGGACAGCGGCGCGGACGGCCCGACTCCGCGCGGGGCGTAGCCGACGAGGTCGTACGCCCCCGCGAGCCGCTTCCACGCGGGCAGCAGGCCGATCAGCGGGAAGTGCAGGCTGGAGGCGCCCGGTCCGCCCGGGTTGTAGACCAGGGCGCCCTGGCGCGGCACCCGGCGCTTGCTGTTGTCCGGGTCCTTGTGCGTGGCGCGCACCCTGCTGACGGTGAGCCGGATCTGCTTGCCTTCGGGATACGCGTAGTCGAGCGGGACGGACACCGTGCCGCACTGCACGGTCGCCGGCAGTTGCAGCCTCTTGGGACAAGGGGCGAAGGTGAGGCCGGTCGCCGCGGCGCGTTCGGCGGCCACCGCCGTGCCGTGTCTCTCGTCCGCGACGGGCGCGGCGACGGCACTGCCCGCCGGGGCGGCGGAGAGGGTGGTCAGGAGCATGGCCCCGGCGACCGAGTAGGCGGCGGCTCTCATCGCGTGTCCCTTCAGTGCACGGCAGCAACAAAAGGGATATTTGGTTCGTCTGTTGATGAAGGCAAGCACCGCCTGCCGGTGTCGGCGTCAATGCCCCCTATGCGTCACCGACTCCGGGGCGGTCGGTCCTGTCCGCGGGACGCCTGGTGGTGCGGCTCGCGGTGCCCGAAGGCCGCGCGTAGCTCCGGTTCACCGATCGCGCGTACGCCCCGTACGGCGACGGACGTCAGGTATCTGCGGTCGCCCTCGCCCCCGGAGTGCCGGACCAGGGCGCCGAGCATCCGCTGCCCGGCCGGGGAGGCCCACCGCGCATAGGGATGGACCTCGATACGGGCGATGGCGAGGCAGCTCAGGGTGAGGACGAAGGGGAGCGCGAACCAGAGGGCGACCAGGTGCGCCGGCAGGTCCGACTGAACGGGTGTCAGCAGGGCGACCGCCCCCAGCGCCAGGACGACCGCCCCGGCGAGCCGCACCCGCCGGATCGC
This sequence comes from Streptomyces sp. NPDC007808, assembly GCF_042868655.1. Lineage (NCBI taxonomy): Bacteria > Bacillati > Actinomycetota > Actinomycetes > Kitasatosporales > Streptomycetaceae > Streptomyces > Streptomyces sp. NPDC007808. Next base: position 551,396 of record NZ_JBIAEQ010000008.1, on the reverse strand, counting down.
CGCGGTGACACCACTGCGTGCTCCGTCCGGTACGGCGAGCCCCGCGCTGACCAGCCGGTCGGCGAGCGTGCCGACCGCGTCGGCGGCGGCCGCGGCGTCGCGCACCGGCTCGATCCGGGACTGGCCCTCCGGCCCGATGGCCCCTATCACCGAGCGCTCCATCTCGTCGCGGCCACGCGGATCGACGACCGTCGCCCACCCGGTGTGCGCGAGCAGCAGCCGTCGCTGCCGTGCCATGGAGACCAGGGTCAGATCGGCGACCCGTCGAGGGCCGCCGGAGAGGAACGCCGCTTCGTACAGCGTCAGATCACGTCCTTGGCCTGCCATCGCCGCTCTCGTGTCCACGGCCGCGGCGCGGACGGCGGCCAGGCACAGCCGCGTGCACGCCGTGCCGGCGACGGCCCATGCCAGCAGCAGAAGAAGCACCCAGAACATGCCGCGTTTCTATGCCAATGGCTCCCGGAAACGCCATGCCTCGTTCACGATCCGGACGGAGCGTTGCCGGGACGTGACGTTCCGGATGGGTATGCGCACGGTGTCAGGAGGCCGTCGACCGATCGGCGGCGGTGGCGTCGTCCTCGGGGCGCGGGCTGGAGGCGGCCGGCGGCAGCGTGTAGGTGGGCGACGGGGGCGGGGTCATGGGCACCGCCGGAGCCGGATCGGCGGTCGGACCGGGCGGCGCGGGGGCGGGCGTGAGCGGCGGCGTGCTGTCGGCGGCCAAGTCCCGTGCCAGGGCCTCGTAGTCGACGTAGCCGGTGGCCTCCAGGACCGTGATGTGGTCCAGCACGGTGGTGTTGGCGTCGTCGGCGAGTGCGCGGACCAGGGAGTTGCGGGTGCCGGCCCGCACCTGGGCCACGACGGAGAACACCTTGCCGTGCGCGAGCCGCGCGATGTTGGCGAACTGCCGGTCGAACTCGACGCCCTGGGCGGCGTCCAGGGCCGCCAGCCACTCCTGCTGCTGCTCGGTCGGCTCGTTGGGCAGTTCGAGACTGAGCTTGGCCGCCACGTCGCGCACCCGCTCGTCGAGGAACGCGTGCCCCTCGACGAGGTGCTGTCCCGCGGTCCGCACGGCCGGCGTCGTGCCCTTCTGCTGCGCCTGCCGCCCGGCCGGCAGTTCCCACAGACCGGCCAGCCGGACCTTGGTGAGGAAGTCACGGTCGAGACCGGACAGCGGGCCGTATCCGGTCGACACGGTCCCGGCGCTGAGCACGTCGTAGCCGGTCCCGGAGCGGTCGGCGTACGACCAGATCGGGAAGATCATGGCCAGCAGCGTCGCGGTCAGACCCGTGATGATGAGTCCGGTGCCGCTGAAGATGCCTCGGCCGTCGACCGGGGGTCTCGGTCGCATGGTGCCTCCTGTCACGGCACCGCACGTCAGTGCGCTTCGTGGGTCGGGTTGGCATATTACTTCGGGGTACTCCGACGCCTGCAGCAACTGCCGTACCCGGGCCGACGCGTGCTGTGCGGCCGAGGTGTCAATCCCGGGAGGGGCGTGCCGGCCGTCGCGCGTACACCTCGATCTCTATCTTCATACGCGGGTCGGCGAGGCCGCACATGAGCATCGTGGCGGCCGGCCGGACCTCGCCGAAGCAGCGCCGCAGGACGGGCCAGCAGGGCTCGAAGTCGTCGCGGTCGGGCAGCAGGTAACGCACCCGCACCACGTCGGCGAAGGCGCACCCCGCCTCGGCCAGCGCGGCCCCGATGTTGCGCAGACACTGCTCGGCCTGCTCCACCACGTCGTCCGAGATCGTCATGGTGGTGTAGTCGAACCCGGTGGTCCCCGACACGTGCACCCAGTCACCGTCGACCACGGCGCGGGCGTAGCCGATCTGTTCCTCGAAGGTCGAACCGCTGAGGATCGCGCGTCGCTCCGTCATGCGTGGAACGCTAAGTGACCAGCATCGATACGTCTAATACGAAATGAGGGAGGCTCTGATTTTCTGAGCGTATGGAGCGCCCCGAACTCCCCCTGCCGCAGCTGCACGCGACAGGGTCGGCCACGCTCTCTTCAGCCGCGCACCGGGACGGGTCCCCTCACTCCGGCGGGGCTGGGGCTGCTGCCCGCCGCGCGACGTGCCCTCACCGATCCGGCCGACGGCCTGGCCGCGGCCCGGGCCGTCGGCGGTTGCCGGGCAGGACGTCTGCGGATCGGCTTCGCCGCCTCCCTGGCACCGACCGTCCTGCCGGGCCTGCTGCGCACCTTCCGGGAACGGTTCCCCCGCGGGCGTCTGGACATCCGCGAGATGACCAAGGCGCCGCAACTGGCCGCCCTGCGTGACCGGACGATCGACATCGGCCTGCTGCGCGAACCCCCGCCGAGGAGAAGGAGACGGACCTGGGCTTCCGCACGGCGCTGAGCGAGCCGTTCGTGGCCGTGCTGCCGTCCACCCACCCTCCGGCCGCGCAACGGGTGGTACGACCGGAACAGCCGGCGGGCTCCCCTTTCGTGCTGTTGCCGCGCGCGGAGGGCCCGCAGCTTCACGACAGGATCACCGCGCTGTGCGCCGCGGCGGGATTCACGCCCCGGGCGACCCAGCACACCGTGGAGTGGCAGACCGTGTGCGCCCTGGCGGAGACCGGTCTCGGCGTTTCCCCGGCCCCGGCGAGCATCCGACGCGTCCGCCTGAAGGGCGTCGCCTTCCGCGGGATCGAGCCCGCTGCCGCCCGCACCCGTGTCGCCGTCGCCTGGCACAGGGACGATCGAAACCCCCTGGTCGCCCAGCTGTCGGCGGCCGTCGATCAGGACCCGTCGGACGGCCCCCACCCGGGCGGCGGCTGACGACGCGCCCGCCGCCCGCTCACCGGCGCAGCAGCACCCGGCGGGTGGCCCGGGCCAGCCGTACCCCCGGCCGCCGCGAGCGCGGCGTCGGCCCCGACCGCTCCAGCCACCACTCCCGCACCTGCGCCCGCACCCGGGCGTCCTCCAGCCGCCCCTCGGCCAGCAGGTACCCCGCGAAGTCCAACGCGTCGCGCCGGTAGCCGTCGGTCATCGGGTGCCCGTGACCGTAGGCGAGGAAGGCCCGGCGGTACCCGTCCCCGAGGATGACCGGCAGCTCGGGCGCGACCTTCGCCACGACGTCCGCCCGCTTCCCCGCGAGCGCCCGTGCCTGCACTCCCACTCGCACCCGGTCGAAGCCCTCCGGCACCGGCGTCCCGGCGACCAGCGCGGACAGCAGGGCGGCCTGGGCGAGCGCGAGGCGCTGGCGGGCGGGCTCGGTGGCCGGATGGACGGTCGACCGCTCGGCGTCGCCCTGCGCCGGCCGCCTCCGCGGCGAGCCCGGACCCGCCGGCTCCGAGACCTCCGAGGACCCCGTGGCCGACGAAGCCCCAGCGGCCGCCCCGGTCTTCGGCGGCTCCCCGGCCGCCCGCTCCACCGCCCCCTTCTCCAACGCTTCCCGGATCGCCCCCAACTCCCGCTCCAGCTCAGCCGGTTCGGGGAAGTTCTCGTCCCGTTCCAGCAGGACACCGGGCGGGCGGACACGGGAGGCGAGGTCGGTCAGGACGTCGAGGACCGGCTGCGGGACGGGGTGGGCGTGGCTGTCGTGCCAGACGCCGTCCCGCTCGAAGCCGCCCGCGACATGGACGTACGCGATGGCCTCCAGCGGCAGCTCGGCGAGCGCCTTGGCCGGGTCCTCGCCCCGGTTGACGTGGTTGGTGTGCAGGTTGGCCACGTCGATGAGCAGCCGTACCCCCGTCCGGTCGGCCAGCTCGTACAGGAACTGCCCCTCGGTCATCTCCTCGCCGGGCCAGGAGATGAGCGCGGCGATGTTCTCCACGGCGAGCGGCACGGGCAGCGCGTCCTGGGCGATACGGACGTTCTCGCACAGCACGCCCAGGGCGTCCCGGGTGCGCGGGACGGGCAGCAGATGCCCCGCCTCCAGACGCGGTGACGCGGTGAGCGGCCCGCCCGCCCGTACGAAGGCGATGTGCTCGGTGACCAGCGGCGCCCCCAGCGCCTCCACCCGCTCGGCGAGCGCGGCCAGCCGTCCGGCGTCGGGCCGGTCGGCGCCGCCCAGCCCGAGCGAGACGCCGTGCGGGATCACGGTGACACCGCGCTCCCGCAGCCGTACCAAGGACTTAGGAAGGTGTCCGGGGCAGACGTTCTCGGCGACCGTCTCGACCCAGTCGATGCCCGGCATGCGCTCCACGGCGTCCGCGATCTCCGGACGCCATCCGATCCCCGTGCCCAGTGGCTGCATCGTCCCCTCCCGGCCTCTTCCGTACCCGCTGTCGCGTCTCCGCGGACGTGTCGGACGTGACGGGGGTATGGCCCCGCGGGCTCCGCCCGAACCCCCGGGCGAGAACCTTCAGAGCAACATTTGAGGTTGGGGCCCGCGCTCCCGCCCCGCGCCCCGCACGCCCGACCACGCTCCGCACACCGTGAAACGGTCACCGCCAGGTCGTACGCACGGGACGCCGGGGATGTTCACACGCGCAGCGCGGGATGGTCGGCCACCACGGTGCAGGACCCGGGTGCGATCTCCGTGAACCCCGCGTCCCGCACCAACGGCAGCCCACTGCTCGTCAGTTCCGGCCAGCGTCCCGCGTCCGCGGTCCGCACGGCGAGCGGGAACCCCGCCTCCCGCCAGGTGTCCCGCTCCGCGTCCGACAGCTCCCACCAGGCGAGTTGGGCCGCGTGTCCCGCCTGTGCCATCGCCTTGCCCGCGGACATGCCGAGTTCGGGGTTCATCCAGAGCACCGGCGCCGACGGATCCGCCGCCACCGGCGGCTCCGGGTCGTCGAGGTCGGTACCGGACACCTGGAGCTTCGCCAGCTCCTTGGGCCACCCGTCCAACGGCACGGGCACGAACACCCGCACCTCGGCCGACTTGCCGGTGACGGTGACGCCCGGCAGCCCCTCCGCACGTCGCCACTCGGCTCCACGAGCCCGTCGCACGACCTTCCGGATCCGGGCGTCCTGCCAGTCCCGTACCGCCTGCGCCCACTCCCCGTCGCCGACGGACCGCTCGTCGCTCAGCATCACGAGCACCGCCCGGGCGGCGGTCTCCAGGGCGTCGGTGCGGGCCGGGGGAGCGGACCGCTCGATCCGCACGACGAGCGGCAGCACGAACTGGGGCGCCGCGTCGCGAGCGCCGAGCTCGGACCGGAAGGGGCTGTCACCGCTGGACGTCGCATCATGGCTCACGACAGCACCCTAAAGGGCGCGGCTCCGTGTCGGTTCCGCGGCTCCCGCGCCCGGCGGGCACCCCCGGCCCCGCCGGCCCCTGACCGCGGTAGGACAAGATGTCGCCCATGCGAAGTGATCTCCACCTGGACGACGTGGGCCGTCGCTACGGCCTGCGCGGTCCCTGGGTCTTACGAGGCATCCACCTCACCGTGCGCCCCGGCACCCTGATCCGTGTCGAGGGACCGAACGGCACCGGGAAGTCGACCCTCCTGCGCCTCCTCGCCCGCTTGGACGCCCCCACGGAAGGCCGCGTCACCGGCCGCCCGCGCACGGCCTACGTCCCCGAGCGCTTCCCCACCGCCCTGCCGTTCACCGCCCTCGGCTACCTCACCCACCTCGGCACGGTCCACGGCCTGTCCCGGCCGGCCGCGATACGCGCCGCGGGCGAATGCCTGGACCGCTTCGGTGCCGCCGCCCACGCCCGTACGCCCATGGCACAGCTCTCCAAGGGCAGCAGCCAGAAGGTCGCCGTCGCGCAGGCGCTGCTCGCCGACCCGGAACTGCTCGTGCTGGACGAGGCATGGACCGGACTGGACGCCGCCGCGCGCACGGAGTTGGAGCGTGCCGTGGCCGAACGGACCGCGGCCGGCACCGCGGTGGTCTTCGTCGACCACGACCCGCACCGCCTCGCCGATGCGCCCGACGCCACGTACACCGTGCGCGACGGCGGCCTCGACCGCCGCACCGCCCCCACGACCGCGTCCGCCGCCGGCCCGCGCACGACCGTCGTCGTCCAAGGCCCGGCCGGCGCGGACCTGCCCGCCGAGGCGAGCCGTGTCGTCACGAGCGTGGACGAGCCCGACCCCGGCACCCACCGCCTCACCGTCCCCGCCTCACACTCTGACGTCCTGCTGCGTGCCCTGCTGACCGCCCGTCCGCCCTGGCACGTGCTGAGCGTGCGCCAGGAGGCGTCCACCCCCGACGAAGCCGAGAGCCGCCGATGACCGCCCTCTTCCGTTACCAGGCCGCGCTCCTCGCACGCTCGCAGCGCTGGCTGCCGCCGTTCATCCTGTACGCCGTCTTCCTCGCCGTCGGCGTACAGGTCGGCCAGCCGGTGCTCGACTCCCTCGGCTACGCCGCCGCGGCCCTGCTGCCCGTCGCCGCCTGGCTGGTGCGTATCTGCGTCACCAACGAACCGCCCGCCGCCCGCAACTGCGTCGCCGCGGCGGTCGGCCCGGGGCGGGCACACCTCGCCACGCTGCTGGTGGCGCTGACCGCGGCGGCGGCACTCGGCACGGCCGCGATCGTCGTCGTGACCCTGATCAGCGACCCGGTCAGTGCCGACCACCAGATCCGGGTGGCTCGGCTGCCCGCGGGCGCCGCCGGGCTGCTCGCCGCGCTGGTCTGTGCGCTGCTCGGCACCGCCGTCGGCGCGCTCACCAACTGGCCGCTGCTGCGCTCGACCGGCCGCGCGGTCCCCACGATGCTGCTCGCGGCACTGGTGTCCGTGGTGGCGACCGGCTCCCCGGCCCAGGCGGCGGTCAGCGACCTGGTCAGCGGCTCCCGCTCGGGCACGGTCGCCCTGCCGCTGCTGCCCCTGGTGGCGGCGGCACTGCTCGCGGCGGCGGCGATCGCCGGGGCCTGTGCGCTGACGTCCCGCAGATCACCCTGAGCAGGCGGTGCGCTGCGCCTCCTGCCACTCGCACACCGGGCAGAGCGTGATCCCCTTGTACGAGTCCGGGTACTCCGTCGGTTCCCGGCACAGCACGCACTCGGCGTACGGCGGCCCGTCGGCCTTCGGCGGCCTGGTCGCGTCGATCAGGCAGTAGTCCTCGCTCATGACTCCAGCGTAGGACGTTCAGGCGCGGCGGGCCGCGGCCCCGATCAGCTCGGACACCTTCACGAACCGGAAGCCCTTGCGGCGCAGCTCGGGCACGATGCTGCGGACCGCCCGCTCGGTCGTCGGAGCGGCGCTGAGCGTGCAGTGCATGACGACCACGGACCCCGGCCGCACCCCGCGCAGCACCTGCCGGGCGACCGCGCCGGCGTCCGTCGCGAACGCGTCCCCGCTCACCACGTCCCACTGCACGGCCGTGACGCCGACCGGGGTGAGAGCCTTCAGGGCGCGGCGGTCGTAGCAGCCGCCCGGAAACCGGAAGTACGGCATGGCGTCGCGCACCCCCACCTTGCGGAACGCGGCGTACGCCCGCTCCACGTCCGACCGCATCCGGTGCTCGGAGAGGTTCGGCAGGCCGTAGCAGTCGTCGGTGAAGGCGTAGTGGCTGTAGGAGTGGTTGGCGACCTCGAAGAGCGGGTTTCGCCCGATGGCCCGGGCCTGCGCGGGATACTCCTCGGCCCACCGGCCGGTCATGAACACGGTCGCCGGCACCCGCAGCTTCCGCAGCGCGGCGACGAGCCGCGGATTGTCGAACCGCTCGCCGCGATCCGCCCGAGGCCCCTGGCCGGCGGTCATGTCGGCGTCGAAGGTGAGCGCGACGGCCTTGTCCCGGGTGCGGGGGCCGTGCGCGAAGACGGGGGTCAGGCCGCCGGGCCCGGGAGCGAGGGTCGGCGGCCCGGCGGCGGGGGAGAAGGGGGAGGCGACGGAGGCGCTCGGCGCGGGGTGGGGCGCCCGGGGCGCACCGGCTTCCTCGGTCGCCGCGCACGCGGCGAGAGCGCTGAGCGCCGCCACCACGGCGCAGACGGCGGTGGCACGGCGGGCAAGAGTGATCACCGACCGACGATATGGGGGTCATACGGTCATTTCCCCCTGGTGGGGGGCGTGCTGGACCGGTGTCACCCGCCCGGCGGTGCCTCCTCAGTCCTCCCGGGTGCAGCGGCCCGTCGGCGCGGCGGCCGGCGGGCGGCACTGGAGGGGGAAGTCGGCGGCGTCGGTGCTCAGATAGCGGCCGATGCAGGCGGTCGCCGTCGTCCGGCCGTGATCGGCGCAGAAGGCCAGCGCGGCGCGGCCGTCGGCGAACGGGCCGGGGGCGTAGAAGACCCAGTAGCCGGGGCGCAGGGACGCGTAGTCACCGCTGTGCAGGACCGCGGCCTGCGGCACCGACCGCCGGATCGTCGCGAGGCGCCGGTCCCGGGCCGCGGCGCCGGTCCCGACCGGCTCCGAGTGCAGCTGGGCGATCCACCGGCCGGCCTCCGGTACGGTCGGCGGCGCACTCGTCGGTGCCGAGGTCTTCGGGGTCGGAGTCGGCGAGGGGTCCGGTCGCTGCTTCGCCGGGTCGGAGCCGGCCGTGGTGGCCGCCGGGCTCGTCGCGGCACCGGCCTTGTCGGCACGCCCGCCGGTGTCCCGGCCGTCGCCGCCGCCGGGGCGCAGCGCGAGTGCCAGAGCCGTCGCCGCCGCGACGACCAGCACCGCGGTCGCCGCCGCCACGAGCGGTGTACGGCGCCGGCCCCCGGGCATCTGCTGCGGAGCCGTCGGGCGGGGAGTGTCCCGTTGGGTGGGGAACGGCGGCGGCGCCGGCAACGGGTGCGGTACCGGCGCGGTCTGCGTCGGCCGCGCCCAGTACGGTGTGGTCCCCGCCTCCACCTGCGCCAGCATCGCGTCCAGCCGCTCGGCGTCCGGGCGCGCCGCCGGGTCCCGGACCAGCAGGGCGTCGAGCACCGGCGTCAGCGGGCCGGAGCGGGCCGGGGGCGGCAGCGGGTCGTCGAGTACGGCGGCCAGGGTGGCGAGGGTGGTGGGGCGGCGCAGCGGGCTGACGCCCTCGACGCACACGTACAGCACCACACCCAGGGACCACAGGTCGGCGGCCGGGTCGTCGGCGCGACCCCGGATCCGCTCAGGGGCCATGTACTCGGGCGAGCCGACCAGCTCGCCGGTCGCCGTGAGGGCCGTCGTGCCCTGGAGCGCCGCGATGCCGAAGTCGGTGAGGACGGCGTCGCCGTCGGGGCGCAGGAGGATGTTGGCGGGTTTGACGTCCCGGTGGTGGATGCCCGCCGCGTGCGCGGCCCGCAGCGCGGCGAGCACCTGACGGCCGGTCCGGGCCGCCGCCGCCGGGGCCAACGGGCCCTCGTCCAGCCGTCGTTGCAGTGAGATGCCCGGGACGAGCTCCATCACGATCCATGGATGGGGGTCGGCGTCCACGATCTGATGGACCGTGACCACGTGCGGATGGCTGAGCCGGGCCAGCGCCCGCGCCTCGCGCATGACCCGCTCGCGCACCACCCCGACGGTGTCCGCGTCGGACCGGACCGCCTTGAGCGCGACCTCGCGCTGCAGCACCGTGTCCCGGGCCCGCCACACGGTGCCCATTCCTCCGCTGCCGAGCCGTTCGACCAGCTCGAACCGGCCGTCGACGAGGTCCCCCGGTGCGTTCATGCCGCACAGGTTAGAGGACGCGCCGGACAGGGGGCTTCCGCTCGCGGGCCCGGGACGGCGGGCGTCACCTGCGCCAGGGCCCGGTTACCGCGAAAGTCGTACCCGGCGTGTAGCAGTTGACGTACATCGTCTCGCCGTCGGGCGAGAAGGCGACCCCCGCGAACTCGCCCCACTCCGGCTCCTCGGGGGTGCCGATGTTCTGGGCGTTGCGCGCCATCGCGTATACCTTGCCGCTTCGCGTCACGCCGTAGACGTGCTGGGCGCCGTTGCCGTCCTCGCACACCATCAGGCCGCCGCTGGGGGCGAGGCAGATGTTGTCCGGTGACTCGCCGGGCAGTTGCACGTCCGTGTCCGGACCGAAGACGATCACCAGCGTGAGGCGGCGGGCGGCGGGGTCGTAGCGCCAGATCTGCCCGTAGTGGTCCGCCGCGGAGCCCTCCGCGCTGCGGGCGAAGGAGGAGACGAAGTAGACGCAGCGACCGCCCCAGTAGCAGCCCTCCAGTTTCTGCGCGTGCGTGATGCCCTTCGCCCCGAAGTCCTGCAGACGGATGGGGGTCCGCACGGCGAGGGGGTCCGGCACGTCGACCCACTCGATCTTGTCGAAGCTCGCGCCCGTCTCCTGGATCGAGGACAGGTCGGGGACGCCCGGAACCCGCATGGCCTGGAGCTGGCCGCCCGCGCGCAGGGAGCCCAGGCCCCCGCGCGGCCGCTCCGGCAGGAAGCGGTAGAAGAGGCCGAACGGCTTCTGAAAGGCGTCCTCGGTCTCGTAGACGATGCCGCTGCGCGGGTCCACCGCGATCGCCTCGTGCTGGAAGCGGCCCATCGCGGTCAGCGGGACCGCGCCGGAACGGTGCGGGTCGTCGGGGTCGACCTCGAAGATGAAGCCGTGGTCCTTGGTGTAGCCGTTGGTGCCCGCCTTGTCCTCGGTCTCCTCGCAGGTCAGCCAGGTCCCCCAAGGGGTCGGCCCGCCCGCGCAGTTGACGGCGGTACCCGCGATGGCGACACGCTCGGACAGCACGCGGTTGCGGGAGTCCAGCGTCAGCGCCGTGCAGCCGCCCTTGCCCGCCGGGTCGTAGGTGAGACCGGGGACGGCCGGGACGGGACGTGTGGCGGTGGCGCGGTTCTCGTGGTTGCGCACCAGGTGGACGCGGCGGCCGCGGCCGGGGGAGGGGCGCCCGGCAAAGGCGGCCATGCCGTCGTGGTTGGAGGGGACCGGCCCCTCCCCGGAGCGCAGTTGGTCGCCCTCGCGGGACAGGACCCGGTAGGAGAAGCCCCTCGGCAGGTCGAGCAGGCCGTTCGGGTCGGGGACCAGCGGGCCGTACCCGAAGTGGCCCAGGTTCTGCGCGGCGGCGGTGCCCGTGAAGAGCTGGGTGAGATCGCCGGCGAAGGCGATCGAGACGCCCAGGGCGCCGGTACGGGCCAGGACCTGACGGCGCGTCGAGCCGCCACCGGATGCCGGGGCGGTGTCGGACGCGGTGTCGGACGGGGTGTCGGACATGGGGAAACCTTCCTGCTGGCGGACAGGAACTGTGACCCCGCCGTGTCTATCACCTGTGACGAGCCGCGGGAACCACGCGCGTAGCACGTGTCACTTCTGGTCGGCGTCGTCGATGATGTCCTCGATCGTCCGCTCGACCTCACGCTCGGCCCGCGGTACGACGGCCCGCTCGGCGTTCAGGTCGTCCGAGCCCTTCGGGCCGCGATCCGCCAGTTGCCGCCGGGTGTCCTCCTCACCCGGTTCCGAAGGCGTGTCCTGGCCCCGTTCCAGGAAGCGGAGCAGTTCCACCGGGATGGGCAGGACCAGCGTGGAGTTCTTCTCGGCCGCCACCGCCATCACCGTCTGCAGCAGCCGCAGTTGGAGCGCCGAGGGCGCGTCGGCCATCTGGTGGGCGGCCTCGGCCAGCTTCTTGGAGGCCTGCAGTTCGGCGTCCGCGTTGATGATCCGGGCCCGCCGCTCCCGGTCCGCCTCCGCCTGCCGTGCCATGGAGCGCTTCATCGTGTCCGGCAGCGACACGTCCTTGATCTCGACGCGGTCCACCTGGACGCCCCAGCCGACGGCGGGACTGTCGATCATCAGCTCCAGGCCCTGGTTGAGCTTCTCGCGGTTGGACAGCAGGTCGTCCAGGTCGCTCTTGCCGATGATCGAGCGCAGGGACGTCTGCGCCATCTGCGAGACGGCGTACTTGTAGTCCTCCACCGTGATGAGCGCGCTCGCCGCGTCGATCACCTTGAAGTACACGACCGCGTCCACCCGCACCGTCACGTTGTCCCGGGTGATGCCCTCCTGGGCCGGGACCGGCATCGTCACGATCTGCATGTTGACCTTGTGCAACCGGTCCACGACCGGAACGATCAACGTGAACCCGGGCGGTCGTACGTCTCCCGTCAGCCGCCCGAGCCTCAGAACCACCCCGCGCTCGTACTGCTTGACGACGCGGGCCGCCGCGACCAGGTAGACGGCGCCCGCGGAACCCGCGGCGACGAGCGCGGTCAGCAAGGCCTCGAGCATGACGACCTCCTCTGCCAGAGGTCCCTTACGTCTGCTCCTGCAACGATATGCCCGAGGTCCGGCCCGGGGCCATGGTGAGGCCCCGGGCCGGACCGCTCATCCGCGTGTGCCGGGCCCGGTCAGGGCGCCGTGACCCGCTCCGGCTCGGGCTCGGGCTCGGTGACCCGCACCGGCTCCGTGCCCACCGCGCTGTGCCGCTCGGCCCAGTTCTCCAGCGCCGTACGACAGGCGTGGTCGAGGTGGTGCAGCCCGGACAGGTCCACCTCCACCGGGCGGTCCTGCGGCAGGTTCTCCAGGCTGTCGAGGATCTTCGGCAGCCTGAGGAAGGTCGCGTTGCCCGACAGGTACGCCTGGATCGGGCCGGCGCCCTTGTCTATGATCTCCAGCTTCACGTGCGAGGCCTCCCAGGCGGTCTTGACGACCGACAGGGCCAGACCGATCAGCACGCCCTCGAACATGTTCACCGCGACGATGGAGACGGCGGTGACGACGAGGATCAGCGCCTCGCCCCGGTGGCTGCGCCACATCGAGACGACGCCCCGGAACGGGATCAGCTTGAAGCCCGCGTGGACCAGGATGCCCGCCAGCGCGGGAAGCGGGATCAGTGCCAGCGCGGCGGGAAGCAGCGCCGCGAACAGCAGCAGCCACACGCCGTGCATGACACGGGACGCCTTGGTCTTCGCGCCCGCCTGGACGTTGGCGGAGCTGCGCACGATGACCGCGGTCATCGGCAGCGCGCCGAGCACACCGCACACCGTGTTGCCCGCGCCCTGCGCCATCAGCTCCTTGTCGTACTCGGTGCGCGGCCCGTCGTGCAGCCGGTCCACGGCCGCGGCGCTGAACAGCGACTCGGCCGACGCTATGAGCGTGAAGGCGACGACCGTGGTGAGCACGCCGACGCTCGCGAGTTCACCGAAGGCGTCCATGGACGGCAGCTGGATGGATCCCAGCAGGCCCTTGACCTCGACCGTGGCCACCGGCAGGGAGAACACGGCGGTCACCGCCGTCGCCAGACCGACCGCGGCGAGCGGACCGGGAACCGTGCGCACCCTGCGCGGCATCCGCTGCCACAGCAGGAGAACGGCGATGGTGCCCGCGCCGAGTCCGATCGAGGCCAGCGCCTCGGTGTTCCCGACGGCCTGGGCGAGCGCGCCGGGCAGTCCGGCTATTTTCTCCAGGCCCGAGGCGGGCGCCTTGGCGTCGGCGACCGCGTAGAGCTGCCCGGCGATGAGGACAAGGCCGATTCCGGCCAGCATGCCCTCGACGACCGAGACCGAGATGGCCCGGAACCAGCGCCCCATCCTCAGGGCGCCCATGAGGAGCTGGAGCAGCCCGGTGGCGAGCACGATCACACCGAGCACGGGCAGCCCGAACTCCTGGACGGCCTCGAAGACCAGCACCGTCAGACCGGCGGCGGGGCCGGAGACCTGAAGACTGCTGCCGCGCATCATGCCGGTGACGATGCCGCCCACGATGCCGGTGACGAGACCGACCTCGGCCGGGACTCCGGAGGCGACGGCCACACCGACACACAGCGGCAGCGCGACGAGGAAGACGACCAACGAGGCGGCGAAGTCCTGCCGCAGGTGGGGGAACTTGGTCATCACGGCGATCACAGCGCCTCGAACGCGTCGGTCTCGGCGTCGTGGACGCGCACGGCGCCCTTGTGCACCTCGTAGTACCAGGCGTGCAGGGACAGCTGACGGTCCTTCAGCTTCTTCTCGATGAACGGGTACGAGCGCAGGCGCAGCACCTGGGTGAGCACATGCGCCTGGACACCCTCGGCGACCTCCGGATCCTCGGCGGCTCCGGTCGGGCGGGGGGTGGCGTGCGAGAGCCAGTCACGCACGGCCGGTACGGCGTCGAGGTCGTCGCCGCGCACCAGTGCGCCGACGGCGCCGCAGTGCGAGTGGCCGCAGACCACGATGTCACTGACGCCGAGGACCTCCACGGCGTACTCGATGGTGGCCGCCTCGCTGGTGGGGTGCTCGGAGACGTACGGCGGGACGATGTTGCCCGCGGTGCGCAGCTCGAAGAGCTCGCCGGGGCGGGCGCCCGTGATCAGGGCCGGTACGACCCGGGAGTCGGAGCAGGTGATGAACAGGACCTGTGGGGACTGCCCGTCGGCCAGCTTGGCGAACTCCTCAGGGCGCTGTCCGAACATGCGGGCGTTGTCGATGAGGGGCTGCATATGTGGTGACTCCTCCTGGCGCGCCGCACTGGCGCGTCGGGGTTTACATGACAGAGGTGGGGGGACTGCTCTGCTCTCTCAGCAGCGGAAGACCTGAAGTGCGGCCGGGGTGTGGGACGTCCACGATCTCGACCCGCTCTGCGCGGCGCCGGGTCTGGCCGGCTCGTGCGAGGACGCGGGGTCCCGGGTCGGCAGCGGTCGGTCGGGCGCCTGAGGCGCGGAGTCGGCGGGGCGCGGACGATCACGGTTGCCGAGCGGTCCGGTCGGGTCCCCATGGCCCGACGGAACGCAGTGGCGGGACGTGAAGGCCTCGTCGCGCAACGCCTGCCCGGAGATCGTGCTTCCGGGATGGGCTTTGGCCTCTGCCTGACTGACCGTATGCGCGTGTGCGAAGGACGCGGTGAGCGCGAAGAACTGGAGGGCGATGAGGAGGGCGGTCAACGCGGAAACCGCCGCGTGAGCCGTCTTACCTCGGAACATACGCCTCCCTCCAGCCCGTTCACGCATCTAGCGCGCACCAACACTTGGTCAACCGTTGGTCAAGAAACACATTAGCCCGGCAAAGTTGTTTGCAGGGTTAACTTAACGTTTCGAGCTGAAGAGAGCCTGAAACCCGAGGGTGGGGTGGCTTGAACTGGCCCTTGACCCAAGAAGGTTGGGTCGGGTAGCGCGCGTCAGTGCGACACGAGGCCCTTGGCGTCGCGGGCCAGGGCGGTGAGGCGCGAGATGGCGCGGAAGTACTTCTTGCGGTAGCCGCCCTTCAGCATCTCCTCGCTGAAGAGCCGGTCGAAGGGCAGACCGGAGGCCAGGACCGGGACTTCACGGTCGTAGAGCCGGTCGGCGAGCACCACCAGGCGCAGGGCGGTCGACTGGTCCGGCACCGGCTGCACGTCGGTCAGGCAGACCGCCGTGAGTCCGTCGGTGAGCGCGCCGTAGCGGCTGGGGTGGACGCGGGCGAGGTGGTCCAGCAGGTGCGGGAAGTCGTCGAGCGAGGCGCCGGCGGTGGCGTACGCCGCCTTCGTCACCTGCTCGTCGGAGAACGGCGCCGGGGCCTCGGGCAGGCCGCGGTGACGGTAGTCCTCGCCGTCGATGCGCAACGCGCGGAAGTGGGCCGACAGGCCCTGGATCTCCCGGAGGAAGTCGGCCGCCGCGAAGCGGCCCTCGCCGAGCTTGCCCGGGAGGGTGTTGGAGGTCGCGGCCAGCGCGACGCCCGCGTCGACGAGCTTGCCGAGCAGGGTGGAGACGAGGACGGTGTCGCCCGGGTCGTCCAGCTCGAACTCGTCGATGCACAGCAGGCGGTGCCCGGAGAGGGTCTGCACGGTCTGCTGGAAGCCGAGGGCACCGACCAGGTTCGTCAGCTCCACGAAGGTGCCGAACGCCTTGAGGGACGGCTCGGCCGGGGTGGCGTGCCACAGGGAGGCGAGCAGATGGGTCTTGCCGACGCCGTAGCCGCCGTCGAGGTAGACGCCGCGCGGTCCTGCCGGGGCCTTGGGTGCCTTGGGCCTGCCGAACCCGAGGAAACCGCGCCGGGCCTTCCCGGCGCCGCTCGCGTGCGCCCCGCCGAGTCCGCCCGCGAAGTCCTCCAGCACCCGGACCGCCTCGGTCTGGCTGGGCTGGTTCGGGTCCGGGATGTAGGTGCTGAAGCGGACCGCGTCGAACCGCGGCGGCGGCACCATCTCGGCGACCAGCCGGTCCGCGGGGACGCGCGGCTCACGGGCGCACAGGGACAGCGGGCTCGTTTCGGCTATCGGGTGCACACCGGAGGCTGCGGAGGAGGACGACACGGTTCACCATGCTAAGCGCCGTGCCACACTCCATGACATGCGACGCCTGTTCCCTGTGACCGACGAGACAACATCGAGGGCCGCCGGCGGTGCCGCCGGGGACGACGCGGTCGAAGGTGCCGGTGAGGGGGGTGTGGCCGGGGTGTCCGCCGGTGTGCGTGATCCGGCCGGCCGGGAGTGGACTCTCGCCGAGCTCTCCGCCGCCTACGCCTACCCCGAGCTCGGCCCCGGCGGACCGCAGGCCTGGCTGCGCGGGAACATGGTGTCCACACTGGACGGGGCGGCCCAGCACGACGGCCGCTCCCAGCCCATCTCCAGCGCGGCCGACATGCGGATCTTCGGCACGCTGCGGGGGCTGGCGGACGTCGTGGTCGTCGGTGCCGAAACGGTCCGTCGGGAGGGGTACCGCCCGGCACGCGCGCGTGCGGAGCTCGCCGAGGCGCGCGAGGCGGCCGGGCAGGCGCCCGCGCCGGCGATCGCGGTGGTCAGCGCGAGCCTGGACCTGGACTACGGCCTGCCGCTGTTCACCTCGCCCGTCGTACCCACCCTGGTCCTCACCGGCGCCGCCGCGGCCCCGGACCGGGTCGCGACCGCCGAGAAGGCCGGTGCCCGGGTGGTGATCGCCGGTGACGGCGTCGGGGTGGACCCGGTACGCGCCGTCCAGGCCCTCGCCGAACTCGGGCACACCCGCCTGCTGACCGAGGGCGGACCCCGGCTGCTCGGGCAGCTGGTGGCCGCCGGGGTGCTCGACGAACTGTGCCTCACGATCTCCCCGATGCTCACCGCCGGGGACGCCCAGCGCATCGCCGGGGGGCCGGCGGTGGCCGTCCCCGAACGGTTCGAGCTGGCCTCCCTGCTGGAGGAGGAGGGCTTCCTGTTCGGGCGGTACCGGCGGAGGTGAGATCGGCCCGGAAATGGGTTCTCTGAGAGCTGTGCCCCCGGAAACGGCGGAATCTACCGTTCCGTTTAGCTCTCGCCGGGCACACTGAAACTCGCAGTCCCCGTGCGAGAGCGGGGCAGGATGGTTTCCGCAGAAGGGGCGCCCGGTGTTCACAAGCGTTTTGATGATCGAGAAGGCCCTGACGTCCGCAGACGTGGAGTTCGTCACCACCTTGCACGGGGAGGAGCGGGTCTCCTTCCACGTGCTGCTCCAGCCGCGCGGTGAGCAGGCCGACAGACTGTTGCGCGCCATCGACGACATCGCCCTCGGTGAACTGGACGAGGCCGTCCGGGAGGGCAAGACCCCGGAGGGCGAGGAGGCGATGAGCACCGGGGAGCGGGCGCTGGAGGTGTCGCTGACCGCGTTGCGCGCGGCCGGGGCGCAGGCCGAGGGGCGGCTGCTGGAGGACCATCCGCTCGACGCGTTGAAGGCCGTGGTGGACGAGGTGGGCGCGGACGAGGTGATCGTGCTCACCGACCCGCACTACGTGGAGGAGTTCTTCCACCGCGACTGGGCGTCGAGGGCCCGGCACAAGGTGGGGGTGCCGGTGCTGAAACTGTTCTCGCACAGCAAGGCGTAGGGCCCGTTCCCGCGCCCCTCGGGCCGGCCCGGTCCCGTACCCCATAGGCTGGGGCCTCACCGTCGTATCGCACTCCTGGGAGAACACGCATGGCACCCGGCATTCCCACCGCCATGGACCGACCGCACTTCATCGGCATCGGCGGGGCCGGGATGTCGGGGATCGCGAAGATCCTCGCGCAGCGTGGGGCCAAGGTGGCCGGCAGCGACGCCAAGGAGTCCGGGACCGCCGAGGCGCTGCGGGCGCTCGGTGCGACCGTGCACATCGGGCACGCGGCGGAGCACCTCGCCGACGACGCCAGCTGTGTCGTGGTGTCGTCGGCGATCCGGCAGGACAACCCCGAGCTGGCCCGCGCGGCCGAGCTGGGCATCCCCGTGGTGCACCGCTCCGACGCGCTCGCCTCGCTGATGACGGGGCTGCGCCCGATCGCCGTGGCCGGCACGCACGGCAAGACGACGACCACGTCGATGCTGGCGGTCTCCCTGTCCGAGCTGGGCCTTCAGCCCTCGTACGCCATCGGCGGCGACCTGGACGCCCCCGGCTCCAACGCCCTGCACGGCGACGGCGACATCTTCGTGGCCGAGGCGGACGAATCGGACCGCAGCTTCCACAAGTACGCGCCCGAGGTCGCCATCGTCCTCAACGTCGAGCTCGACCACCACGCCAACTACGCCTCGATGGACGAGATCTACGAGTCCTTCGTGACGTTCGCCGACCGCATCACCGAGGGCGGCACCCTGGTGATCTCGGCCGACCAGGACGGGGCGCGGGAGCTGACCCGGCTCGTCGCGGCCCGCGATGTGCGGGTGGTGACGTACGGCGAGGCGGAAGACGCCGACGTACGCGTGCTGTCGGTGGTGGCGCAGGGCCTCAGGAGCGAGGTGACCGTCCTTCTCGACGGCGAGGAGCGCACCTTCACGGTGTCCGTCCCCGGCCGCCACTACGCGCTCAACGCCGTGGCCGCGCTGACCGCCGGCGTCGCCCTGGGCGTCCCGGCCGGCGAGCTGGCCCCGGCGATCGCGGCCTACACCGGCGTGAAGCGGCGCCTCCAGCTGAAGGGTGAGGCCGCGGGCGTCCAGGTGATCGACTCCTACGCCCACCACCCGACCGAGATGACGGCGGACCTTCAGGCCATGCGGGCGGCCGCCGCCGACGCCCGGATCCTGGTCGTCTACCAGCCCCACCTGTTCTCGCGCACCCAGGAGCTGGGCAAGGAGATGGGCGAGGCCCTCGCCCTGGCGGACGCCTCGCTCGTCCTGGACGTCTACCCGGCCCGTGAGGACCCGATCCCGGGCGTCACCAGCGAGCTGGTCCTCGACGCGGCCCGGGCGGCCGGCGCCGAGGTGACGGCCGTGCACGACAAGGGCGAGGTGCCCTCGCTGGTCGCGGGAATGGCGAAGCCCGGTGATCTCGTTCTCACCATGGGCGCGGGCGATGTCACCGACCTCGGCCCGGCCATCCTGGACCGCCTGTCGAAGTGAGGGGCAAGGACTCATGTCGTACGACGTCGAAAAGCCGGACGAGCAGTGGCGCGCGGAGCTGACCCCGGCCGAGTACGCCGTTCTGCGCCAGGCTGGCACGGAGCCCGCCTTCACCGGTGAGTACACCGACACCAAGACGACGGGCGTCTACTCCTGCCGCGCCTGCGGGGCCGAACTGTTCACCTCCACCACGAAGTTCGAGTCGCACTGCGGTTGGCCGTCCTTCTACGACCCGAAGGACAGCGACGCCGTCGAGCTCATCGAGGACCGCTCCCACGGGATGGTGCGCACCGAGGTGCGGTGCGCCCGGTGCGGGTCGCATCTCGGGCATGTCTTCGAGGGCGAGGGGTATCCGACACCGACGGATCAGCGGTACTGCATCAACAGCATCTCGCTGCGGCTGACGCCGGACGAGGGCTGACACGGGAGGCGGCGCGGCCGGCGAGGAGCCCGGCCGCGCTGGCACGCCGGACGCCGCCGTTCCTAGACTCGTAGGGGAGATCCGGCCCGGCGGCACGTCCGGTGCGGGAAGGCGGTGGCGCTGCATGTCGTACGTCGCTGTGAGCGCGATCAGCCATCCCGGACTGCTGCGCGAGCGCAACGAGGACAGCCTCGTCGTCGGTCCCTGGACGCTGTGCGCGACCGTCACCGAGAACCCGCAGACCCTGATCTTCCCGCTCGGCACGCCCCTCGTCGTGGCCGTCGCCGACGGGCTCGGCGGGCATCCCGGCGGGGATGTGGCCAGTGCCCTGGTCGCCCGCAGGATCGCCTCGCTCGGTCCGGCCCTGAGCAGCGAGGTCGCCGTCCGTGACGCCCTGAACGTCTGCAACCGGGCCGTCCACCGGGCGGCCGGCGGTGACGAGGGGGGCGAGCTCGCCGGCATGGGGACGACGGTCGCCGGTGTCGTCGTGCGGCCCGACTCGCTGCTGGTGTTCAACGTGGGCGACAGCCAGGTCTTCGCGGTCTCCGCCGAAGGGCTGCGCCAGCTCAGCGTCGACGACAGCCCGCCGCATCCGGCCTGGCGCACCACGTCGCTCGTCACCCAGTGCCTGGGCGGTTCGCTCGCCTTCCGGGCCGTCGAGCCGCATGTCACGGCCGAGGCCGTGGTGCCGGGTGAGCGCTGGCTCATCTGCTCGGACGGACTGACGGACCCGGTGCCGACGGACGTCCTGGCGGAGATCCTCCAGGAGCACGACGACGGCAGGGCGGCCTTCGAGTGCTGGAAGGCGGCCATCGAGGCGGGCGGGCCCGACAACATCACGGTGGCGGTGGTACGGGTCGCGCAGGAGTAGGGGCGCGGGCAGGGGGCCGCCGGGCGTCCTCGCCGGTAGGGGCGGGGCTCCCGGTGCGTCAGTCCGACGCCAGGGGATCGCGGTGGTCCGCTTCGTCGAGTTTCCAGTAGCCCTTCGCGTAGGCGTGCCGACGGTCCAGACCGAGGTTCTCCGTGAGGTGGCGGCGGATGTCCCGCACGGCGCCGGACTCGCCGGCCGCCCAGGCCGCGACCCCGTGCCGGGGAACGTCCGCCGCGAGCACGGCGTCCCGCAGTGCCTGGCCCTTGGGCCGGCCGGCCTCCCGGTGGACCCATATGACGTCCAGGCCGGCCTGCCGGGGCACCGGGATCTCGGCCTCGGGGCCGGCGACCTCCAGATAGACGGCGCCGCGCGTCGCGGGCGGCAGGTGCTCGGCGATGGTGAGCACGGCGGGCTGGGCGCTCTCGTCGCCCGCGAGGAGGTAGAAGTCGGCGCCGGGGACCGGTTGGAAGGACCCCTTGGGGCCGCCGAAGGAGACCTCCTGTCCCGGACGAGCGGTCTCGGCCCAGCGCGCGGCCGGGCCCTTTCCGTGCAGGACGACGTCGATGTCGATGCACGGCCGGGACGCGGACTGGTGGCGGACGGTGTAGGCGCGGCCGGCCGCGCGACCGTCGAGCGGGTCGGTGACGAACAGCTTCACCCACTGCGTCGGTTCGTCGCAGCGGAAGGCCGACATCCCCGGCCCTCCCAGGGTGATGCGCGCCATCCGTGGGGCGATGCGGGTGACCGCCTCCACCGTGGCGGTGTAACGGGTTCGGCGTGCGCGGAACATGGGGGACGACCTTTCAGGGGGTGGGGCCGGCGGTCGGAGCCCCGTCGGCGGGGGCGTCCTGTCGGCAGGTCAGGAGGGTGGAGACCAGGCGCGCGGCGATCCGCGGGTCGATCGGCCGCCCCGTCATGAAGGCGCGGTGGAAGACGGGGCCGGCCAGCAGATCGAGAAGCCGGTCGGCCTCGTCCCGCGGCAGGGCGCCGGGGGAGCCGCAGGCCAGGGCGTCCAGCAGGCGTGCCCGGGAGTGGTCGCGCCGCCGCTTGAGCACCTGTTCCCGCAGCGGGGCCGCGGTCGTGGCGTCCTGGAGGGCATGACCGATGAGCGCGAACAGGACCCGGCCCGTGTCGGACCGGGTGAAGACCCGGTCCAGATGCGTCACGTGCCCGGTCAGAGCCTCCTGCGCGCATCCCGCCCGGGGCGGCCAGGAGGCCATGTCGCGCAGGTCCTCCTCCAGAACGTCGAGAAGGATGTCGATCTTCGATCTCCACCAGCGGTAGATCGTCTGCTTGGAGACCCCGGCCCGCTCGGCGATCGAACCGACCGTCACGGCCTGGAACCCGGTCTCGGCCAGCAGGCCGTCCGCGGCTCGCAGGACGGCGACACGGGCCGCCTCACTGCGCCTCGGGCCGTTCCTGATACGTCGTGGCGCGTCCATGGCGGGCCCTCCTCGATCCTCGATCGCCCGCGTCAGACTAGACGCAACGGTGCGTGTAGTCAAAGGGGGTCGAGGGGGCGGACGTGCCACCCGCTCCACCCGCTCCACCCGCTCCACCCGCTCCACCCGTTCCTCCTCGGGCAGGGGGAGGCCCGAGGAGGAACGGGAGTCCGTCCGCGGCGCCGGCTCAGCTCGGCTCGGACGCCGCCCGGTGCGCGGCGTCGACCGGCCGGGCACAGGCGAACAGCAGCCGTGTACGCATCCGGTACACCGCCGTGCCCTCCTGGTTGACCGCCTCGACGAGGAAGCGGACCGTCCCCGTGCCAGGACGCCGAGGATGCGGCGCGGCCTCCTCCACCGTGGCCCGCCCGCGCAGTTCGTCGCCGGGGCGTACCGGAGCGAGGAAGCGGACCTCGTCCATGCCGTACGAGCCCTGGCAGGCGGAGTCCGCGAGCAGTGCGCGCACGAACTGCCCCATCACCACGGCACCGGTGTGCCAGCCGCTGGCCACCAGCCCCCCGAACGCGGAGCGGCGGGCCGCCTCCGGGTCCAGATGGAAGGGCATGGGGTCCCAGGCGCGCGCGTACTCGATGATGTCGTCGCCGGTCAGCAGGGTGGCGCCCAGCTCGTAGGCGGTGCCTGGGGGGAAGTGCTCGAAATGCCGCACGTGACTGTCCTCCGTAGATGAACCCGGGGCAGGGGCAGGGGTGGTGGTGCTCACCCGGCGGTCGCCGCGTAGTCCGCGGGTCGGGACGCGTCCGCCGGGCGGGCGGGGACGGGCCGGGGTCCGGGGCCGCGCAGACGGCTCTTCTCGGCGCCGTACCACTCGGCGATCCGGAAGGCGAGGTCCATCGACTGCGCCCGGTTCAGCCGGGGATCGCAGGCCGTCTCGTACCGCAGGTGCAGGTCGTCGGAGAGGACCTCCCTGCTGCCGCCCAGGCACTCGGTGACATCCTCGCCCGTCAGCTCCACATGGACACCGCCGGGATGCGTGCCCAGTGCCCGGTGCACCTCGAAGAATCCGGTGACCTCGTCGAGGACGTCGTCGAAGCGCCGCGTCTTGTGTCCGCTCGGCGCGGTGCAGGTGTTGCCGTGCATGGGATCGCAGGCCCAGACCACCCGGGCGCCCTCCGCGCGTACGGCCTCGACCAGGGCGGGCAGCCGGTCGCGCACCAGGCTCCGCCCCATGCGGGCCACCAACGTCAGCCGGCCGGGCGTGCGCCGCGGATCGAGCCGGTCCAGCAGGCGCAGCACATCGTCGACCTGGGCGTGCGGACCGAGCTTGACGCCGAGGGGGTTGTGGACACCGGCGGCGAACGCGATGTGCGCGCCGTCGAGTTGGCGGGTGCGCTCGCCGATCCAGAGCATGTGCCCGGACAGGGCGTAACGCCGTCCGGTGTCGGGGTCGGTGCGCACCAGGGCGGACTCGTAGTCGAGCAGCAGGGCCTCGTGGCTGGCGAACACCTCCGTGGTGCGCAGCGTCGAGGCGCTCATCCCGCAGGCCCGGATGAAGGCGAGCGCGGCGTCGATCTCGTCCGCCAGCCGCTCGTACCGGCGTCCCGCGCCGGACAGGGCCACGAAGTCACGGTTCCACTCGTGCACCCGGGCGAGATCCGCGTGCCCTCCCGCGGTCAGGGCCCGCAGCAGGTTCAGCGTCGTGGCCGACGCCTCGTACACGCGCCGCAACCGCGCCGGATCGGGGGTGCGGGCCTCGGCGGTGAACTCCAGCCCGTTGACGGCGTCGCCCCGGTACGAGGGCAGGGTCACGCCGTCCCGGGTCTCGGTGGCACGCGAACGGGGCTTGGCGTACTGGCCGGCGATACGGCCGACCTTGACCACGGGCACACCGGCCGCGTACGTCAGGACGGCTGCCATCTGGAGCAGGACCTCCAGCTTGCCCCGCACGGACTCGGCGCTCACCGAGTCCAGGGTCTCCGCGCAGTCGCCGCCCTGGAGCAGGAAGGCCCTGCCGAGGGCCACCTCGCCGAGCCGGTCGAGCAGGACGTCGCACTCGCGCGCGAACACCAGGGGCGGTGCGCAGGACAGGGCATCGACGGTGGCACGCAGCGCGGCGGGGTCGGGCCAGTCCGGCTGCTGCGCCGCGGGGAGGGCGCGCCACGCTTCCGGAGCGGGGTCGGGGCCTGCGTTCCCGGCGTCCGCATACGGAACGGGATTCGCCGGCGCATACGGCACGGGATTCGCCGGCGCATCCACCGCGGGATGCGCTGCGGGAGCCGCACAGGGATGTGCGACGGGATTCTCTCTGACTTCCACAGAATTCACGGCGACAACCTCAACGCCTTCCGCCGACGACGGCAGGTGGGGGCAGATGGTGGGCGCAGCCTGTCATGCGCCGAGCCGGCGTGTGCAGTGCGTCATTGGGGCTAGAAGGGCGGATCTACTACCCGAGTACTAGCCCCAGTGGCCGACTGTCGGCGGAAGTCGCACTCCTGGAGCATTTCGGCAGGCGCAAACGTCCGCTCGAAAGGTGATCCCGTATGAGCCACACCGTCAACCCGTCCGGATCCGTGTCCCGCCCACAGACCGGGGACGAATACCTGGAGAGCCTCCGCGACGGCCGCGAGGTGCGGATCAACGGCGAGCGGGTGCAGGACGTCACCGGCCACCCGGCCTTCCGCAACAACGCCCGGATGGTGGCCCGGCTGTACGACGCGCTGCACGACCCCGAGCGCAACAGCGCGCTGGTCGTCCCCACCGACACCGGCAACGGCGGCTTCACCCACCCCTACTTCAAGGCCCCTCACACCACCGGCGACCTGCGCGCCGCCGCGCGGGCCATGACGGAGTGGGCCCGCATGACGTACGGCTGGATGGGCCGCACACCCGACTTCAAGGCCGCTTTCCTGTCCACGCTGGGATCGAACCGGGAGCACTACGCGCCGTTCGAGGACAACGCCGCCACCTGGTACCGCAAGGCCCAGGAGAACGTGCTGTTCATCGGCCACGGCATCGTCAACCCGCCGATCGACCGCAACCGGGGCCTCACCGAGCTCAAGGACGTGATGCTGACCGTCGACCGGGAGACCGACGCCGGCCTCGTCGTGTCCGGGGCCAAGGTCGTCGGCACCGGCGCCGCGCTGACCCAGCACATCTTCATCGGCAGCTACGGCGTGATACCGAAGGGCGCGAAGGAATTCTCCGCCTACTTCATCGTGCCGACGAACAGCCCCGGCCTGAAGGTCATCTCCCGGCCCTCGTACGAATTCGCGGCGGCCACCGTCAGCAGCCCCTTCGACCAACCGCTGAGCAGCCGCCTGGACGAGAACGACGGAATTCTCGTCTTCGACCAGGTGCTGATTCCCTGGGAAAACGTCTTCTGCTACGACGTCGACAAGGCCAACAACTTCTTCTACGGCTCCGGATTCTTCTACCGGGCCATGTTCCACGCCTGTGTCCGCTTCTCCGTGAAGATGGACTTCCTGACCGGCCTGCTGGCCAAGTGCCTGGAGACGACGGGCACGTCCGAGTTCCGCGGGGTGCAGAGCCGGCTCGGTGAGGTGCTCGCCTACCGCAACATGTTCTGGGCCCTCGTGGACTCCATGGCCGAGAACCCGACCAGGTGGCCCGACGGCACGGTCACCCCCAACGGCGAGACCGCGCTGGCCTTCCGGGTCCTGTCCTCCTCGATCTTCCCCAAGGTCCGCGAGATCTTCCTGCGCGACCTCGGCAGCGCCCTGATCTACAACAACTCCCACGCGCTCGACTGGTCCGACCCCGAGGTCCGGCCCCATCTCGACAAGTACGTCCGGGGCCTCGGCGTGGAGGCGGTCGACCGGGTCAAGCTGATGAAGCTCGCCTGGGACGCGGTCGGCACCGAGTTCGGCGCCCGCTGGGAGCTGTACGAGATGAACTACGCCGGCAACCACGAGCAGATCCGCTTCGAGGCGCTGCACGCCCAGCAGGCGTCGGGGAAGTTCGAGGACTACAAGCAACTCGTCGACCGCTGCCTGTCGGAGTACGACGAGAACGGCTGGACGGTCCCCGACCTGATCAACCCCAAGGACACGACCGTCATCGGCGGCGGGACACCCACCGAGGCCGCGCGGTGAGCAGCCGCGCCCTGTCGGAGCAGACCCAGCTGCGAAGCGTGCTCGGACAGTTCGTGACCGGCGTGTGCGCGGTGTCGACCCGGTTCGACACCCCGTCCGGAGTGCGGCACGACGCCATCGCGGTGAACTCGTTCACCTCCGTCTCCCTCGACCCGCCGCTGGTGTCCATGTACCTGCGGGACGACTCCACCTTCCTGGCCCGGGTGCGCACGTCGGGCCAGTGGGCCGTGTCGTTCCTCGGCGACCGGGCGCGTGCCCTGGTCGGCGTCCTCACCGCACCCGCCGCCCGGCGCCCCGCCGTGGAGGACGCCGCCGACTGGACCGTCGGACCGCACACCGGCTGCCTGGTCCTGTCGGACGGGCCCGGAACGCTCGAATGCGCCCTGCACCTGACCCAGCCCCTCGGCGACCACGTGCTCGTCGTGGGGCGGGTGCTGGGCGCCGTGGCCCGAGACCACGAACCCCTGGTCTTCCACCGGGGCACCTTCACCGGAATCACACCGGCGCACTGATCGCGCCCCGCACACCGAACAGGAGGAGGCGCCATGGCGCCCAAGCGCCCGTACGTGGCCGTCGTCGGCGGTGGCATCGGCGGACTGGCCGTCGCCATCGGACTGCGGAAGCAGGGCATCGAGGCCGTCGTCCACGAACAGGCCCGTGAACTGGACCACCAGGGCGCCGGGATCGCCATCGGCGCCAACGGTCATCGCGCCCTGCGCCACCTCGGTGTCGCGGACCGACTGGCCGGGGCGGCCGTCGAGCCGGTGCGTGCCGACTTCCGGCACTGGCGCACCGGGCGGTCCACGGTGACGCACGCGCTGGCCGGCGGGTACGCGGACAGGTTCGGGGCGCCCTTCTGGACCGTGGAGCGGGCGGCCGTGCAGCAGGCGCTGCTCGCCGAGCTGGGGCCCGGCGCGGTCCGGCTCGGCGCGCGCTGCACCGAGGTGACGCAGACCGGCGCCGGCGCCGTCATCCGCTTCGCCGACGGCGCCGAGACCGAGGCCGACGCGGTCATCGGGGCGGACGGCATCCACTCCGCCGTACGCCACAGCGTGTTCGGGCCGGACGAGGCCGTGTTCTCCGGCACCAGCGGCTACCGCGCCCTCGTCCCCATGGACCGGCTCGGGCACATCCCCGAACTCGCCGAACGGGTGCTGTGGCTGTGGCTCGGCCCCGGCCGGCACTTCATCGCCTACCCGGTGGCCGACGGCGCGGCGCTGAACTTCCTCGCCGTCGTCCCCGACGCCCAGTGGACGGTCGAGTCCTGGTCCACCGAGGGCGAGAGCGCCGAACTGCTCGCCGCCTTCGAGGGCTGGCACCCGTTCGTCACCGAGATCCTCGCCGCCTGCGAACGGCCCGGCCGCTGGGCGCTGTACGACCGCGAACCGCGGCGCGTGTGGAGCACGGACCGGGTCACCCTGCTCGGCGACGCGGCACACGCGATGCTGCCGCACCACGGGCAGGGCGCGAACCAGTCGCTGGAGGACGCGGTGGTGCTGGCGCACCTGCTCGGCAGCGCCGGAGCCGACGGGGTCGCGCAGGCACTGCGGTCCTACGAGCGGGCGCGCCGCCCGCGCACCCGTCTGCTCCAGGCGGGCTCCCGCAAGAACGCCGCCTGCTTCCAGCTGCCGGACGGCCCCGAGGCGCGGGCCCGCGACGAGCGACTGACCCGGCTGCCCGACGACCTCGCCTGGATCCACGGACACGACGCCCTCGGCGCGCTGCGGGAGCAGACCGCGCCCGTCTGATCCCGGCGGCCGCGCCGACCCGCCCGACTCGACGAACGGTGAGAGCAGACCATGGCAAGGACCTACTCCTTCGAAGGCAACGTCCCCGTCGTGCACCCCACGGCATACGTCCACCCCGACGCCGTACTGATCGGCTCGGTCGACGTCGGACCCGGGTGCTACGTCGGCCCGCTGGCCAGCCTGCGCGGCGACTTCGGCCGTATCGAGCTGCGCGCGGGCTCCAATGTGCAGGACGGCTGCGTCCTGCACTGCTTCCCCGGCGCCGACACGGTCGTCGAGGAGGACGGCCACGTCGGCCACGGCAGCGTGCTGCACGGCTGCCGGGTGGGGCGCGACAGCCTCATCGGCATGAAGTCCGTCCTGATGGACGGGGTGGTCGTGGGCCGGCAGGCGTTCGTCGGCGCCGGCAGCTTCGTCAAGTCCCGCTTCCAGGTACCGGAACGGCACCTCGTGGCCGGCAGCCCTGCCACGGTGGTCCGGGAACTGACGGCCGACGAGATCGCCTGGAAGGGCAACGGGACGCTCCAGTACCAGAAGCTGGCCCAGCGCTGCCTCACCGGCCTGCATCCGGCCGAGCCCGCCACCGAGCCGGCCACCGACACGCCCCTTGCCCGCTCCGGCGAACCCGAGCACGTGACCCTGCACGAGTACCGGACCCGCTGAGGCGCGTCCCCGACCTCACCCGCACCCACTCCCGCGGCCGGCGGCCGCGGTTCCCACCCAGTCTGGAGGCAGTCCATGACCAGCACAGCCACCTCCCGCCTCGTCGTCGGCGACCGGTTCCGCGACTTCGCCGACGCCGTCGGGGCCGACACCCTCTCGGCCCTCACCCATGCGCTCGACTCCGGTGACCTGGACACCGTGGAGGGGCCGGTGCACGTGGTCACCGGCCAGGGGATAGGCGAGTTCGAGCTGTCCTACCTCAGGGACGCGATCACCCGCCGGCAGCTGGACGACCGGATCGTCCTGGTGCACTCTGCCGGGCGGCCGGCCCGCCGCCAGGAGCTGCACAAGGCCCGCGAGGACAACGTGCTCGTCGCCGGCCTCACCCGGGTCGACGACAGCACCTACGAGGCCGAACTGCGGCTGCACGACCACAACGAACTCCTCGCCGACGTGCAGGACCGCGTCCATGTGCAGGGCATGGTGGCCATCGAGGCCGCACGCCAGATGTTCCTCGCGGTGATCGAGCACTACTTCACCTCGCGCTGGCCGCAGCAGCGCTACTACATCGTGCTCAACTCCATGAACACGTCGTTC
Organism: Streptomyces sp. NPDC007808; assembly: GCF_042868655.1. NCBI lineage: Bacteria > Bacillati > Actinomycetota > Actinomycetes > Kitasatosporales > Streptomycetaceae > Streptomyces > Streptomyces sp. NPDC007808. The sequence goes on along the minus strand of NZ_JBIAEQ010000008.1, from coordinate 522,641 downwards.
TCCAACTTCCTCTTCCCCGTCGGCGCCACCCTGCGCCTGACCGTGGACGAGTCCGACCTGTCCGAGCCCAGCAGGCTCACGGTCCGTACGACGGTTCAGGTGGAGCAAGCCGGGCGGGTCGCCGCCGCCGTGACCATCGACGCAGCCGCCTTCGCACCGGGCCTGCTGGAGGAGAAGGAGCTGCGGCGGGCCAAGAGCGCCGTGGCGAGCACGGTGGACGCGGCTCTCGCGGCCGTCTGACGTGACACCGCCGGTGCAGGACCCACGGGCACGGCCCGCGACGGGCCCACTCCAGCACCCGGGCCCGCTCCCCGGCCCCGCCCGACTCCCGCTTGTGGAGCGGCGGTTCGCCTATCTGGGACCGCGAGGCACCTTCACCGAGCGGGCGCTGCGCTCGCTTCCCGAGGCCGCGGGCGCCCGGACGACGCCGGTCGGCACGGCCGCGCAAGCCCTGACGCTGGCGGTGCGGGGGGACGTCGACGCCGCCATGCTCCCCGTGCACAACACCGTCGCGGGGATGGTCCCGGACACCTTGCGGGCCATGGCTCAGTCGCCCGCGCTGACCGTGCTGCGCGAGGTCGTCCTCGGTATCGAGTTCGCCGTGCTGGTGCGTCCCGGCACCGAACTCCCGCGCGTTCGTACCGTGAGCGGGCACCCGCACGCGCTGCGGCAGGTCGGCGGCTGGCTCGGCCGTCGCGTCCCCCGGGCGCACCGGATGCCCGCGGCGTCCAACGCCGAGGCGGCGCGCCGGGTCCGCGACGGGGAGTGCGACGCGGCGGTGGCCGGTGAGTTCACCGCACCCCTGTACGGCCTGCGGGTCGCCGCCTCCGGGATACAGGACACCGCCGGTGCCACCACCCGGTTCCTGCTGTGCGCCCGCGCCGGCGGCCCCGGCCTGCCCGCCGGCGCGCCCGCCGACCGCACCTCGCTGATCGGGCGGCTCCACGGACGGCCGGAGGACGTCGGCGGGCTGCTGGCGGAGCTGCGGCGGCACCCGTTTCTGCGGGCCGTGTCCCTGCACCTGGTACCCGACGGCCCGAGGAGCGGGCTGCTGCTGGCCGACTGCCCGGGCCGGCCGGACCAGCAGTCCACGGCACGTGCCGTCGGCCTGCTGCGGCTGCGCGTCCCAGGGCTGAGATCCCTGGGGTCGTACACCGCGGCCCACCGGCCGGGCCGCCCCCAGGACCTTTGTCACCCCACCGACCTCTGTCACCCCACCGACCTCTGTCAGCCCACCGACCTTTGTGACCCCCAAGACCTCTTCCACGCCCACGACTTGTGTCATCCGTACGACTTCTGCGAAGGGAGCAGGACGATGAACACCGAGGCAACTGCCGAACCCACCACCGGGGCCGGCGGCTCCGCGGAACCCGCACCCGAGGTCATCGAAGGCCTGCGGGAGCAGATCGACGAGCTGGACGGCTTCATCATCGGCACGCTCAAGGAGCGGCTGCGCACGTCCCGGGAGATCCAGCGCCTGCGCACGGGCGGGGGCGGCGCGCCGACGGACTCGGGGCGCGAGCACACCATACGGGGCCGGTACGCCGAGGAACTGGGTGAAGGCGGCGCCGGACTGGCCGAGGCGCTGCTCCAGTTGTGCCGGGGGCGGTCGGCACGGTGAGCGCACCCCGCAGGGCGGCGCCGCCCGCTCCCCGTCGTCGCGGTCGTGAGTTCGTCCTCGCGGCCGCGACGGCGCTGTTCCACGAGCGTGGCTACGACGCGACCAGCATGAGCGACCTCGCCGACCGCCTCGGCGTCACCAAGGCCGCGCTGTACCGCCATGTGAGGAGCAAGGAGGAGCTGCTGCACGCGGTGACCGCACCGGTGAGACGGACCGTGCCGGAGCTGCTCTCCGCGAGCACCCCCTCGCACGGCCGGCCGGTGGAGACCCTCGCCGCGCTGCTGCACCGGCTGGCCGAAGCGGCGGCGGGCGACCCGGCGCGACACGCCCTCTTCTGGGGAACGCGCGGTGGGACGGGCCAGGACGGCCCCGACGCGCTCTGCCGTCAGGCCGTGGTCCGACGGCTGACGGAACTGCTGCACCTGGCCGCCGCACAGGGCGACGTACGCGCCGACATCGAACCGGGGCTCGCGGCCCGGCTGCTCCTCGGTGCCGTCATCGGGCTCGGTGGCCCGGCGGACGGGCCGGGGGCGCCGCCACCGCCCTCAGTCATCGGCCTCCTGCTCGACGGACCGGTCCGGGTCACGCTCGCCCGGGCCTCCTGAGACGTCCCGGCAGGCGGGACCCCGGGGTATGGGCCGGTCGAGCGCCGTGCGTACGGCGTCCCTGAGCCACAGGTGCACCGGCTCGGTGTCGTGGCGCGGATGCCATGCCTGACAGATGCTGATGGGTTCGGTCTCGACCGGGAGGTCGAACACCTCGATGCCCAGGGCCCCGCGGGCGCTGCCGGCCAGTGAACGGGGCATCGCCGTCACGAAGTCGCCGGCGGGGATCATCAACAGCGCCTCGCCGTAGCTCGGCACGGCGGCGACGACGTCCCGGCTCAGCCCCCGGGCGCGCAGGGCGACGTCGATCGGACCTGTCATACGGCCCTTGCGGGAGACGCTGACGTGCCGCACCGACGCGAACGCCTGCGCCGTCACCGTGCCGTCGAGGAGGGGATGACCGGCCCGCGCCACTCCCACGAACCGGTCGTCGAAGAGCGGCTCGATGCACAGCTCGGGACTGGGCTCGTCGATGATGCCCACCTCCAGGTCGACCGCGCCCTCCCGCAGCGGCGCGCTGCCATGCGAGCTCTCCACGGTGAAGGTGAACCGGGCGAGCGGCACCTCCGTGCTCGCCCGGTTCAGCAGCACCGGCGCCAGGACCGCCGCGTACGCCTCGTCGGCGACGACGGTCAGCGTCCTGTCGACCCGGGTGAGGTCCTCCTGTCTGCTCGGCGCGAGCAGCATCTCGGCCTCCCGCATCAGGGCGCGGACCTTCGGCTGGAGTTCCAGCGCCCTCGGGGTGGGCACCAGACCGCGTCCGGCACGGACGAGGACGGGGTCCCCGAGGGCCCGGCGGATCTTGGACAGGGCACGGCTCATGGCGGGCGGGGACAGCGCCAGTCGCTCGGCCGCTCCGGTCACGCTGCCCTCCTGGAGCAGGGCGTCCAGGGCCGGCAGCAGACGCATGTCCACGGCCGGCGAACAGGGGCCCGACAGTGCGTCGGTCCAGTCCCGGTCGTTACCGGGGTCTTCGGCACCGGTGGCGGTCAATGCTTCTCCCGAGAGGTGTTCCGGTGGGCGTCGTACGGTCGCAGCCACGTGATGACCAGCAGTGCCGCCAGCAGCAGCAGGACGCCGATCACCCGCAGCGACTCGGCCATGCCGGTGCTGAACGCCTCGCGCACCTCAGCGGCGAGCCGCGCACCGTCGCCGGAGCCGAGGTGCCCGGCTGCGCGCAGCGCGGTGCCCAGGGCCTGGCCGCCGGCCGAGTCGTCCTTGAGGTGCCGCAGTCCGGCGGGGAGTGCGTCGGCGAACCGGAGGTTGAGCAGCGTGCCGAAGACGGCGAACCCGAGCGCACCGCCGATCTCCCGGCTGAAGCTGTTGACACCCGAGCCGACCCCGGCCTGATGCGCCGGCACGGAGGTCAGGACGGCGTGGGACAGAGGCGGGTTCGACAGCCCCGAGCCGATGCCGACCACGACCACGCACCCGGCGTACAGCACGTAGGGAGTGTCCGGTCCGCACAGGGAGAACAGCCCCAGTCCGGCGACCACGAGCAGCAGTCCGCAGGCGACCACGGGCCGGGAGCCGTACCGGTCGGCGAGCCGGGCGGCACGCGGTGAGACGAGGAAGATCACCACGGCCAGCGGTGCCGTTCCCAGACCCGCCAGCACGGTCGGGTAGTCCTTCACGTCCATCAGGTACTGGCCGTTGAGACAGAACACCGAGTACATCGCGAGGAACGACACGACGATGCCCAGGGCGCCGGCACGCATGCCGGGACGGCGGAACGACCTGGGGTCCAGCAGCGGTGCGGGGCGGCGGACTTCGTAGCGGCAGAAGACCATCAGGAGCACCGCTCCCGCGGCGAAGGCCAGGAGCACGGGCGGCGAGGCCCAGCCGAGTTCGGCGCCCTCGATGATGCCGAACAGCACGCAGAAGACCGTGACGACGAGGAGGAGGACCCCTCCGGTGTCCACGGTGTGGTGATGGCGTTCGACCCGGGGCAGGGACCGCGCGGCCACGACCAGACCGAACGCGGCCACCGGGGCGGCGACGGCGAACAGGGCCTGCCAGTCGAAGTACTGGAGCACGGCACCGCCGACGACGTTGCCCGCCACGCCGCCGCCTCCGCCCCACGCGGTCCACAGCGCGACGGCATGGCCGCGCCTTTCCGGTGGGTGGCAACCGATCAGCAGCGGGAGGCTGTTGGGCAGGATCAGCGCGGCACCGGCACCGGTCACCGCTCGTGCCGCGAGCAGCAGGGCGACGGTGGGGGAGACGGCGGACGCGAGGGATCCCACGGCCATCAGGGCCAGACCGGCCAGCAGGGCCCCCTTGCGACCGAAGCGGTCTCCCAGAGCGCCGCTCGGGATCAGCAGACAGCCGAAGACGATGAGATAGCTGTCGACGATCCACAGGACCTGGGTCGGGGTCGGCTGGAGCGCGCTGGTGGCCAGCCGGCCGACGGCCAGGTTCACACTCGCCCCCAGGCCGAACACCAGCATGACGCACATCCCGAGGGTGGCGGAGGCCGTGCGTGAACCGGGACGGGCACCGCCCCGCGCGGCCGTGGACCGCGCGGGGCCGGCCGACGGGGCGGCGGTCATGAGACGACCTGCACGGACGGGCCCGTGTACGCCGAGAGTTCGAAGCCCTGCCCGTCGCTGACACCGAGGGAGACGAAGCCGTTGGCGGGATCGCGGACGTGGTCGAGATAGGGGCGGGCGCCGGCCGCGAACTTCCCGGTGTCGTCCGCGTGTACCAGGGCACCTTCGCGGAGGTGGGGTTCGGCGGCGCGGACGACGTCGAGATAGAAATCCACCCAGCCGTCCAGATACAGGAAGTCGATCGGACGGGAGAACGAGGACGCCACGGCCACCGCCTCACCGGTGATGACTTCGGCGTATTCGCCGAGTCCGGCGGCCTTGAGATTGTCCCGGGCCGCCAGGCACTTTCCGGAGTGCAGGTCCACCGTGTAGAGCTTTCCCGATCCGTTGTCCCGCAGGGCGGCCGCGATATGGATGGCGGTGAATCCGTACGCGGTGCCGAACTCGAAGACGGTGCGCGGGCGTACGGCGCGGACACAGGCGTACAGCATCCGGCCGATGGCCGCAGGCGCGGCGTAGTAGCCGCCGGCGCACGCGGCGACGAGTTCCTCGGGGGTCCATGCGGCTTCGCGCCGCCTTATCTGTTCGAGCAGTTTCGGCTGCTCGGTCTCGTCCACCCGCTGTTGTTCGGAAGCGATGCGGTTCAGTACGTCCTGAATCTGCGGGGAGAAAAGAGATGAGGTCAATCTTCACACTTCCTTGAATGGGCCCCGATGGTGTGCGGAGCAATGGCTCCGGCTGATCGACGAGCGGGCCGAGCAGAATTCTGGAGAAGTCCGCCGGCCGGATTCCCGAGCGTCTTCGAATGAATCTTCATAAAGGGCTGGATAAGTAGATCGACGCCCACCAGGAAGCAGATGGTGCCGATTCCCAGGGGGCCTCCCATAAGGAATCCGAGGGTCATGAGAGAGGTCTCGATGAGTCCTTTGGCGGCCCAGAACGGCCAACGCCATCTGCTGGTCATGGTGAGGGCGAGCAGATCGATCGCCCGGATTCCGAAGCCGCTCATGATGATGAGGGCCGAGCCGTACGCGCAGAGGAGCACCGCGCAGGCGAGGGTCGCGGCAGCGGGGATCGGCAGCCCGTGGGCCGGGTCCGACCAGCGGAGCAGGTCGATGACGCTGCCGCAGAAGAAGAAGGTGAACAGGGGGGAGAGCAGGGGTCTCGTCCCGGTCCAGGCCGCCACGACGGCCAGGCAGAGCGCGGCGACCGTGGCCTGGGAGAGGCCCACGGTGACGGGTAAGTGTTCCAGCAGGCCGAGCGCGAACACGTCGAGGGGATCGGTGCCCAGCTGCGAGTGGATGAAGAGATAGGCGCCCCCGGAGAAGACGAGGCACCCCGCGAGATAAATCGAGTGATTGTTTCGCCGTTCGCGGTGAATGAGCATCGGCTCACCTCCGAGCTTCACTCTATTGACCGCGCGGTTATTAATCCAGTGCGTTGCGTGCAACCTACACTTTCACTGGTGGAAATCACTTCGAGGCTAAGAATTTCAAGCCGCAACTTCATGTGTGAGGTAAGCCACGTTTAATGGCGTGATTGAATCCCGGCCATATAATTGTTTCGCGACGCGCAATCGTTGCCTTGGTGATAGATGACCATTGCATGACAGGGGGAACACATGTCTCGCGTATCCCGTCCGGGGATCGATGGGTTAGTGCCGAGGTCCGCTTCGGTGCTCACGCCGCGCGAGTGTCAGGTCCTTGACGGCATCAAGGAGGGATACTCCAACCGGATGGTGGGGAGGGTGCTGGGAATTTCCGAGCGCACCGTCAAGGTCCATCTGCACTCGATCTTCATCAAGCTAGGCGCCGCCTCGCGTACCGAGGCCGTCATCGAGGGAATCAGGAACGGTTGTATCAGCCTGCACTGAGCGTTGTGTGCGAGTGGCCCCCGGCAGAACGCCGGGGGCCACTCGCACAACGGTCTGTCAGGAGGAGGTCGACGACGACTCGCGGGCGAGGGCCACGACGAGCCGGGTCGTGGAGTCCAGAAGTTCCTTGTCGCTGGGTGCGCCGAACACGAGCACCCGGTAGTACAGCGGGCCGAGCAGAACGTCCACCAGGTGGTCGAGGGTCCGGTCGTCCACGGTGATGTCGTCGCGCCCCAGGAGTTCGCGCAGGCCGGCCACGTCGCGTTCGCGTTGCTCCTTCAGGAAGCCCTCCCGCAGCGAGGCGGCCGTCTCACTGTCGAGTTGGGCCTGGCCGAGCAGCGCCTGCAGCACCTGACCCGCCGGCTCGTCGAAGAAGTCGGCCACGCGCCGCAGGTGGGACGCGAGGTTCTCCTCGGTGCTCGCGGCGTCGTCCGTCCGCCATTCGAGGGCTTCGCGGGCGTCGTCGATGAGGGTGTCCAGGAGGATGTCGACCTTCGACTTCCACCAGCGGTAGATCGTCTGCTTGGCCACGCCGGCACGCTGGGCGATGCCCTCGATGGTCAGGCCGGTGAACCCCCGCTCGACGAGGAGGTCGTCCGCGGCGTGCAGCACCGCGAGCCGGACGCTCTCGCTGCGGCGTGGGCCGGTTCGGCTGATGACCGCGGTCTGTTCACAGGCCGGTCGTGGCTTCCGCGTGGCGCTGATGGTCCCGTCAACCTTTCGAGTCGTGCGTGTGGGGAGATTCTGGCACACAGGTCCGGGGGCCCACCGGTGTGCGGCGGGCCGGACTCAGGCGGTCTTCCTGCCGGTTCGCACCAGGCTGAGCAGGACGCCGAGGGAGAGCGCGGCGACCACCGCGCTGAACGTCTCCCCGGCGGGGCGCAGGCTGGTCTCGCGGATCAGGACGCCCACGCCGATCGCGGGTACCGCGAGCATCGAGTACAGGATGGCGAAGAAGGTCGACACCGACGCGCCGCGGTGCTGGGGGGCGCTGCGGGTGGTGATGCTGCCGATGCCGTGGCCGACGGCGATGCCCGTCGCCAGCCCGTTGACGGCGGCGCCGACGAGCAGCGGCGCCAGGGTGCCGGTGGCCATCGACGTGGCGATCAGGGCGGCGGCGACGATCAGCCCCAGGCAGGACGCCGGCAGCGCGGTGGCCGGTTTGAGGGTGCGGACCAGGAGCTGGCCGAAGGCGGTGCAGGCGAAGGCGACGAAGACCACGAGGCCGGTCAGCGCGTGGCTGGTCTCGTGCAGCACCGTGCCCAGGAACAGGCCGGTCACGGCGGTCAGTACGCCGAGCACTGCGAAGCCCGAACCGGCCGCCATCGCGGAGCGCAGGAAGTCCGACCGGATCTCGCTCGGCACGTGCAGCGGCTGGAACTGAAGCGAGAAGCCGGACCGGTGTGCGGAGCTCTCCCCGTTCACCATGACCCCGAGCATGCCGATGGCGGCCAGGGCGAGCATGACGACCCAGGGCGTGCGCAGCGGGGAGGGGGCGAGGTCGGCCAGGATTCCGGCCAGCAGGGTGCCGCACGCCAGGCCCCCCATGTTGGCGAACAGCGCGATCGTGGCGGGCTTCACCCGGGCGTCCGGCCCGAGCCGTTCGGCCAGTGAGGCGGTGGCGGCACCCGTCACCAGGGCCGCGGAGAAACCGGAGATGACTCGGGCGACCAGCATGGCGCCGACGTTCTCGGCGATGAGGAACACGGCCGCGGCGCACACGGACAGCAGTGTGGCCGCGATCAAGACGGGGCGGCGGCCCACCTGGTCCGAGAGCCGGCCGAAGACCAGCAGGCCGAGGACGACGCCGAGCGCGTACACGGCGAACACCACGGTCACGGTGAAGGGTGTGAAGCCGAACTCCGCGCCGTAGAGGGGGTAGAGGGGGGTGGGCGCCGTGGTGCCCGCCATGGTGATCCATAAGGCGAAGGCCACGCTGAACACGGCGAGCCCACCGCCTTTCGCCCCCGCTGGTGTGCTGGTCCGGTCCATGGCCCGGACGGTCGGGTTCCCCACTGCTGTGGCCTCTCATGAGCGGTCGTGAAGACGTAGGACGCGGTATCGAGACAAGACTTACCGTTGCGTCTAGACCCTGAGACTAGACTAGTCGTCGCGTCTATTCAATGGGGCGTGGCTAGGCGAGGCAGCGGGGCATGGCCAGGCGAGGCAAGGGAGGACTACGGCACCGTGCCCGCCCGGCGTGACGCCGCGGTGTCCGCGAGCCGAAAGGGGAGCGGCGGGCGGGCGACGCGACCGTTCGCACCGCGCGGCTGACGCTCGGAACGGGCGTCGAGGAACCGCCTGAGCGGCGCCGACCTCCTCCGGGCGCGGCGGCGGGTCATCGAGTGTGAACGGATCCTGCGCGGCCCTTGGCAGGTTGGCGCACACTGGAAGTGGTGCTGTCGGTGCTCAAGGGGGTGTCGGCATGGCTGCCTCGGAGTGCACGAGGGTGCGGCTGTGGCGGTGGCGGAGCAGCCCGCTGAGGCGGCGCAGCGATGTCATCGAAGGCTGGGTCGTGCTGTGCGGATGGCTGTTCGCGCTGGTCGGGGCCGTGTGGGGAGGCATGCTCGCGGCGGACGCGGTGGTGGCCTCCGCGGAGCGGCAACGGGCCGAGAGTCGCGAGGTGTCGGCCGTTCTGGTGAAGGACGCGGAGGATCCGGGTGCCTCGCGGGTCACCACCGACCACCTCGTCTGGGCGACCGTGCGCTGGACCGATACCGAGGGCGCCACCCGCACCGACGAGGCCCGGGTGCCGCCCCACACCCGGGCGGGCAGCAGGGTCGACGTGTGGACGGACCGCCACGGCGCCGTCGTCAACGAGCCGCTGTCCGAGAACGAGATGCTGCTCCACTCGATCGCCGGAGGCGTCCTGGCCGCGGCCGGCGCCGGGGGCGTCGTGCTGGGGTGCACTTGGGTCGTGCGCCTGGGTCTGGAGCGTCGGCGGCTGGAGCAGTGGGCCGCTGAATGGGAGCGGATGGACACGCCCTGGGGGTGGAAGACCGGCTGACCCGGCGTCCTCTTCCGGCCGGCAGGGCGCCGCGCCTCAGCCGCGGCCCACGGCGCGCGTCACTTGACGTCCGCGCTCGGCAGCGCCGTCGGGGACGCGGTGTTCAGGTCCTCCAGGCCCTTCGGAACGGCGAGCGTGAGCACCGGCGCGCCGGGCTGCGGCGCGGGCGGTGTGAGCTGCTCCTTCGGCAGCTTCGGCGGAGTGGTCTGCTGGAAGTTGTTCGCGTCGAAGTTCACCAGGCCGGTCTTCTCCAAGACCGTGATGTGGTCCAGCACCGTGTCGTTGGCCAGGTCGGCCAGCTGGCGGACCATGGTGTTCTGCGTGTTGGCCCGGATCTTGGCGATGGCCGGGAAGATCTGCCCGTGGGTCACCCGCATGATGGCGACACCGGTGGCGTCGAACTCCTTCCCGGTCTTGGAGTCCACGGTCGCCACGAACTGCTCCTGCTGCGGACTGGCCTGGTTCGGCAGCGTGATGTTCAATTCGGTCGCGATCTTGCGGCACGCGAGGTCGAGCCGGGCGTGTCCGACGACCAGGTGCTGGCCCGCTTCCTTCATCTCCGGCGTCGTGCCTCGCTCCATCGCCATCAGGCCGAGCGGGTGCTCCCACAGGCCGGCCGCGCGGACCTTGACGACGAAGTCCCGGTCGGCCTCGGTCAGCGGCCCGTACTGGGTGTTGGCGATGACACGGTCCTGCGAGGTGGACGTGTTCTCCACGCCGAGCATGGCGGGGTAGGCGAGAGCGGAGAGGGTGAGGACGAGGGCGCCTCCCACGAAGACGGTGCCTACCATGCGGCGCGAGACGGGCATCGTGCCTCCTGACGTGAACGACTTGGTCCCCAGGAGGTACGTACGGGACACCGGAAACAATCACCGCGGCACGCAAAAAGTTGACGACCTGCCGTGTGGCGTACGTCACGCTCGCGGGCTCAGTGCAGGTGGCGTTCGAAGAAGGCCATGGTGACCTCCATGGAGTCCGGCCACCGCGGTCCGAAGGTGTGCCCCTCGCCCGGGTACGTCCGCAGCTCCACGTCCTTGCCGGCCGCCTCGAACGCGGCGGCGGTCCGCTTCGACCAGGCCAGGGGGCAACTCGTGTCGGCGGTGCCGTGGTGGATCTGCAGCGGCTCGGTGACCCGGTCGACGTAGGTGACCGGTGAGACCTGCCGCCAGAACTCCGGATTCTGCTCGGGCGTGCCGTGCGCGGCCTCGATCTCGGCGACGATCGGATCGTCCTCGGGCCGCTGGAACTGGTCGATGTTCTCCTCGGGGCGCGAGCTGACCGGCGCGAAGACGACGGCGGCGTCGAACAGTCCGGGCGCGACGACCAGCGTGTTGTAGACGACCCCGCCGCCCATGGACCGTCCCATCAGGCCGATCCGCTCGTCGTCCACGTGCGGGCGGGCGGCGGAGCGCAGCGCGTGCGCGGCTGCGATGACGTCCTCGGTGTAGCCGAGGCGCAGGTTGACGTCGTTGTCCGGATCGTCGTCGGATCCCGCGTGGTTGCGGTAGTCGGTGTGCAGGACCACGTAGCCGTTGCGGGCGAGCAGGTCCTGTTCCCGGGGCATGCCCTGGCCGGTGGTGTAGACGTCCGGGTTGATGTAGCCGTGTGCCAGGACCAGTGCCGGGAACGGGCCGTCGCCTCGGGGGACGTTCATGATCCCCGAGATGGTCAGGCCGTTGGACTCGTAGGTGACGGCGTACTGGGTGTAGGCCGCCGTGCGCAGCCGTACGGCGCCGAGGCGGAGGTCGCTGCCGCGGTGCTCGCGCTGGATCAGGGCCGGGATCGAGACCGGATCGGCGGGAGAGGGGGAGGGGGGCGTCGAGGCAGGGGGTTCGGTCGCGGTCCGGGCCGAGGCCGCCGGGGTGCCGGTGCGCGCGGCGTCCCGGCCGCCGTCGCTCCCGGTGCAGCCGACGGCCACCACCAGCACGAACCCGGCGGCGAGGCAGGACATGCCGCGCAGTGAGCGCATGCCGTCAGTATCCCGCCGTCGGACGCGGTCCGTCGGGTGGCCGGGCGGAGGTCGCGACCCGCCGCGGAGGGGCCCGCCCAGGCCATTGCCGTTCGGATCAGGTGCCACAACACAACGCGGCAGATACGCGTGCCGGGGCCGGCGACGCGGGCATGATCCAAACGTCAGGAACCGAACCTGCTGGGTCGTGTCCGCAACGTCCCGTCGTCCGCCCGGAGGGGGCCGTGCGGCGAGAGTGCGTGCCAGGCGTCGCGGGGCAGGCGGGACTGTGCGGACACGGCCTGAGGGGTCCTTTCGCCATGCCCGTCCGGGTCGCGCGGTCTGGCACCGCGCCTCGCCGCGTTGCCGAAACGCCCACGTGGCTCCGCCACGAGGGCGCTTAGGCGCCTTGCGATGCACGGCACCAGACCACGCGACCTGATCGGACGCTCATGGTGAAAGGACCCCTCAGGCGCCCGGCGGTTCGGGAGTTCGCCCACGTGGTGGTCGGCAGGTGCCGGCGACGGGCCGGGCGGTGGCCTCGGCGAGCAGCGCGTGGATCTGGCGCACCGCCTCGCCGGGGTGCGTGGCGGGGGTGCCGAACGGCAGGCGGGTGTCGGAGTGGGAGTCCGGCGTCTGCACGCGGAGCACCAGCCCGTACCGGTCGAGCCGCAGGGGCCGTACGTCCCTCGTGCCGAGCCGCTGACGGGACGGGAGCAGACGGGCCAGTGGGGCCACGGTGTGGGCGTGGGCCGCGTCCAGCCGGGCCAGCATCTCCGCCTCGTGGGTGGCCAGGGGGTCGGGGGCGGCCAGGGTCAGTTCGTCGAGGTCGAGGGTGGCCGTCCCGTCGTGGTCGGTGAGCACGGCCCGGGCCGGGGCGAAGACCAGCGCCTTCGGGCCGAGCGCGGTGAGTCGGCCCCCCAGCGTCACCCGGGCGCGCACCCGTTCCCGTACGGCGACCGGGGCCACGTCGGTGAATTCCACGAGGGCGGTCAGGGCGCCCCGGGGTGCCACGGCGAGCTCGGCGGCGAGGTGCGCGTCCGGCGGGTTCTGCAGGAGCAGCCGTGCGGCGGCGTCGACGGTGTGCAGGCCGATCAGCTCGACCCGGTGACCGTGCGTGGTGACGGTCAGCGAGCCGGCCGCCGCCAGCACCGAGCGGGCGCGCTCGGCGGGCGTCGGCTCAGGGCAGGTGACAGCAGGCATGACGACCCCTCTAATTAGGTAAGGCTAACCTTATCTCCTCTCCGTGTCGTGTCCACCAAGGCCGGCGGAATCGTCACCGTGAACACCGTCGCCCCCGGCTCACTGGTCACCTCGATCAGGCCCCCGTGGGCCTCGATGAGGGACCGGGCGACCGCCAGCCCCAGGCCGCTGCCGCCGCGGTCACGGCTGCGGGCCTTGTCGACCCGGTAGAAGCGGTCGAAGACCCGTTCCCGGTCGGCGGGCGGGATACCGGGACCGGCGTCCGCGATCCGGACCTGCGCCGTGCCGTTCACCACCGACACCGCCAGCGACACCGGTGTCCCGGCCGGGGTGTGCATCGCCGCGTTGGTCAGCAGGTTGTCCAGGACCTGCCGCACGCGCTGCGGGTCGAGGCGCAGCCTCAGGGACGAGGGGCCGGGCGCCACCGTCAGGGGGTGGTCGGCGTGGGTGGCGCGGAACGCGTCCACGGCCTGCTCGGCGAGCTCCACCAGGTCCGCCTCGCGCAGCCGCAGCGGCGTCTCGACCTCGGCCGCGTCCAGACGGGCGAGCAGCAGCAGGTCGTCGAGGAGGAAACCCATCCGGGCGGCCTCGGCCCGCAGCCGGGCCAGATGCCGGTCGCGCTCCTGAGGCGCGTTGGCGGCCGCGTACTGGAACAGATCCGCGTAACCGCGTACCGACATCAAGGGCGTACGCAGCTCGTGCGAGGCGTCCGCCACGAACCGGCGCAGCCGCTGCTCGGCCTCCGCGCGCACCGCGAGGGAGTCGTCGATGTGCTCCAGCATGGTGTTGAACGCGGTGCGCAGCTCCTCCACCTCGGGCCCGCCGCCGCGCGCGTCGTGCCGCATCGGCAGCCGCCCCGAGTCCGTCAGGTCGTGCGAGGTGATGTCGCGGGCCGTGTGCGCCATCTCGCTCAGCGGCTTCAGGCCGCGCCGCAGCATCCCCCGACCGAACACCACGAGCGCCAGCAGCGCGAGCCCGAAGGTCACGACCTGGATCGTGACGAGCTGACGCATGGTGTCGGAGATCTCGTCCATGGGCGCCGCGCTGACGAGGATCACGCCGGGCTCCACCTCGCAGGCGCGCAGCCGGTACAGGCCCGCGTCCCCGAGACGCTCGGTGGTCACCAGTTCCTTGTGCGCGGTGGTCTGCGCCCTGGCCAGCGCGGTGAAGTCGTCGACGTCCTTCGGCAGGTCGGCGGCGTCCTCGGGCCTGCGCAGTTCGGGCGTGCCGTCCGCCACGTCGTACACGGCGTAGAACCAGCTGTAGTACTTCTTCCCCGTGAGCGTGCCGTAGTCCGCGATGCTCTTGGACTGGGCGATCTGGGCCTGCGCCAGCTGGGTGTCGAGCTGCGCCGACAGGTAGTCCCGCATGTACGTGGTCAGAGCCGTTCCGACGACCGCGAACACCACCAGCGACAGCGCGCCGAGACCCAGCGCGAGCCTGGTGCCCAGCCGCAGCCTGCCGTACGTCCGCCGCAGCCGCCCTCTCACTCGGCCGCCTGCCGGATCACGTACCCGAAACCGCGCACGGTGTGGATCAGCGGTGCCCTGCCGTCGCCGGGCTCGTCGGGCTCGTCGAGCTTGCGGCGCAACCGGCTGACGACCAGCTCGACCACGTTCGAACGTCCGCCGAAGCCGTACTCCCACACATGGTCCAGGATCTGCGCCTTGGTCAGCACCGTCGGCGACTTGCGCATCAGATAGCGCAGCACCTCGTACTCGGTCGGCGTGAGCGTCAGCAGCCTGTCGCCGCGGCGGACCTCGCGGGTGTCCTCGTCCATCGTCAGGTCGCCCACCCGCAGCACGGAGCGCTGGAAGCCGGGGCCGGCGGCGCGCCGCAGCACCGTGCGCAGCCGCGCCATCAGCTCCTCCACCGCGAACGGCTTGACCAGATAGTCGTCACCACCCCGGGTCAGCCCCGCCACCCGGTCGGCCACTCCGTCGCGCGCGGTCAGGAAGACCACCGGCACCATGGTCCCGGCACGGCGCAGCCGGTCCAGGACACCGAAGCCGTCCACGTCGGGCAGCATCAGGTCCAGCACCACGATGTCCGGACGGAACTCGGCGGCCAGCCGCAGCGCCTCCTCGCCGGAGTTCGAGGTGACCGCCTCCCAGCCCTCGTAGCGGGCTACCGTCGCGACGAGGTCGGCGATGGGCGGGTCGTCGTCCACCACCAGAAGGCGTACTTTCTCCACCCGTTCATACTGCGGCACCCGGCACCCCTCCCCGGCGGCGGGGAGGGCGCCGCGACCACATCGATAACCACTTGAAAGAAGTACGACAGCTTTTCGACAGCCGCCGCCGGACAAGCTCGGTGTCCCAGACGAGATCAAGGAGCTGCCGCCCGTGACGACGACCGTCCCCTCGCCCCCAGCGCCCCCCACGGCGATACGCCCCAGGGTGGTCGCCCGCACGGGCCTGTACGCCGTGTGCGCCGCGAACGTGGCCGTGGTGCTCTACTTCTTCTTCGCCGCCGGCTTCGCCTCCAACGCGCTCATCGTGCTCGGCCGGCTGGCCGGCCTGTTCGGCGCCCTGCTCATGGCGCTCCAGCTGCTGCTGGTGGCCCGGCTGCCCTGGCTGGACCGCCGGATCGGCATGGACCGGCTGACCTCCTGGCACCGCTGGACCGGGTTCGGCGTCCTGTGGGCTCTGCTCGCGCACGCCGTGTTCATCACCTTCGGCTACGCCCGATCCTCTTCGCTGGACCCGGTGAACCAGCTGATCGACCTCGCCGAGACGGTCGAGGGCGTCCTGCGCGCCGTAGTCGCCCTGGGGATCATCCTCGTCATCGGGGTGGTCTCCGCCCGGTTCGCACGGCGCCGGCTGGCGTACGAGACATGGCACTTCATCCACCTGTACACCTACGTCGCGGTGGTCCTGGCCTTCTCGCACCAGGTCGCGGTCGGAACGTCCTTCACCTCGTCCTCCGCCGCCACGGCGTACTGGTACGGGCTGTGGGGCGTGGCGCTCGGCGCGGTGTTCGTGGGCCGCCTGGTCCTCCCGCTCCGGCGCAACCTGCGCCACCGGCTGCGCGTGTCGGCGGTCGTCCCCGAGTCCGACAACGTGGTCTCGATCTACATCACCGGCCGCGACCTGGACAAGCTCCCGGCGCGGGCCGGCCAGTTCTTCCTGTGGCGGTTCCTGACGAAGGACCGCTGGTGGCAGGCCAACCCCTTCTCCCTGTCGGCCGCGCCCGACGGCACCCAGCTCCGGCTCACCGCCAAGGCGGCCGGCGACGGCTCGGCGGCTCTGCGGCACGTGGAGGTCGGCACCCGCGTCTTCGCCGAGGGCCCGTACGGCGCCTTCACCGCACTGCACCGCACCCGGCCGGAGGCCGTCCTCATCGCCGGCGGTGTCGGCGTCACCCCGATCCGGGCGCTGCTGGAGGAACTGCACGGCCACGCCGTCGTGATCTACCGGGTGGCGACCGACCGGGACGCCGTCCTCTACGGCGAGCTGACGGAACTCGCCCACGCCAAGGGCGCCGAGCTGCACCTGGTGACCGGTCCGTCGGTCCCCGACAAGCTGGGCCCGGCCGAGCTGGCGCGGCTGGTGCCGGACATCACCGACCGGGACGTCTTCCTGTGCGGGCCGCCGCCCATGATGAACGCCGTCATCGGCAGCCTGCGCGAGCTGGGAGTGCCCAAGCAGCAGGTTCACTTCGAGCGCTTCAGCCTGGCCGGCTGAGAGGACGAGGAAGACACCATGAAGCGAGCGATACCCGTCCTGGTCCTGAGCGTCGCGGGCCTCATCCCCGTCTGGCGCTACGAACCGTCCCTCGGCGCCCCCGCGACGGAGGACGCGGCCCCCGCCCCCGCACCGTCCTCGCCGGCCTCCGCCCCCGCCTCGGGCGGCACGGTCGTCAAGGGCTCGACGGTGCGGACGGACAAGGGCCCCGTGCAGGTCGAGGTGACCTTCGAGGGCTCCAGGATCGCGTCGGTGCGGATGCTTCAGCAGCCGAACCATCCGCAGACGACGGCCGCGGTACCGAAGCTGATCGCGGGGACCCTGGAGGCGCAGAGCGCGGACGTCGACTCGGTGTCGGGGGCGACGATCACGAGCGAGGGCTACAAGGAGTCCCTCCAGGCCGCCATCGACGCGAAGGGCGCCTGACGTGCACCGCGTCGAGCAGGTGATGGGGTTCCCGGTGTCGTTGCGGGTCGACGACGACCACATCGCAACGGCGATCGGGGACGCCGTGTTCGCGTGGCTGCGTGAAGTCGACGCCCGCTTCAGCCCGTTCAGGGCCGACAGCGAGGTGTGCCGACTGGACCGGGGCGAGCTGTCACCCGGTGACATCAGCGCCGACCTGCGCGAAGTCCTCGACCTGTGCGAGGAGTACCGGATCGCCACGGGCGGTGCCTTCGACGTACGGCTGCCCGGGCGCGGGCTGGATCCGTGCGCGGTGGTCAAGGGCTGGTCCGTGCAGCGGGCCGCCGACCTGCTGAAGGCGGCGGGCGCGCGGCGCTTCGTCCTCAACGCCGGGGGCGACGTGGTCGCTTCCGGCGGCCCCTGGCGGGTGGGGGTACGCCACCCCGAGCAGGCCGACAAGGTCTGCACGGTCGCCGAACTGACCGACGGGGCGATCGCGACGTCCGCCCGCTACGAACGCGGCGACCACATCCTCGACGGCCGCACCGGCCGCCCGGCGACCGGCCTGCTCTCCCTGACCGTCGTGGCCTCGTCCCTGACCCTGGCGGACACGACGGCCACCGCCGCCTTCGCGATGGGCACGGAAGGCGTCGAGTGGGCCGCCGCACGGGCGGGTTGCGAGGTCTTCGCGGTGGACGCCGAGCGGCGGGTGCTGCGTACGGAGGGGTTCCCGGTGGCGGGAGCGCAGGTGCGGGCGGCGTGACCGACGCCTGACGAGGCGCTCGAACAGCGGCGGTCTAGACTCGGCGGACGGCCCGCTCGGCCGAAACCGGAAGCGAGCCAAGTCTGTCAGCCGCGAAGGGTGTTCGGCGTTTTGATACGGATAGAGTCAGTCACCAAGCGGTACCCGGACGGCACGGTGGCGGTCGACCGGCTCTCGTTGGAGATACCCGACCGCTCGATCACCGTGCTCGTGGGGCCCTCGGGCTGTGGCAAGACCACCACGCTGCGCATGATCAACCGGATGGTCGAACCCAGCGAGGGCACCATCCTCATCGACGGCGTGGACAGCCGGCAGCAACCCGTCAACACCCTGCGCCGGTCCATGGGTTACGTCATCCAGAACGCCGGCCTCTTCCCGCACCGCACGATCCTCGACAACATCGCCACCGTGCCCCGCCTGCTCGGCTGGGGCAAGGAGAAGTCCCGGGCGAGGGCGCGCGAGCTGATGGACCGGGTGGGGCTCGACGGGGCGCTCGCCAAGCGGTACCCGTACCAGCTGTCCGGGGGCCAGCAGCAGCGTGTCGGGGTGGCTCGGGCGCTGGCGGCGGACCCTCCGGTGCTGCTGATGGACGAGCCGTTCTCGGCTGTCGACCCCGTGGTGCGCAAGGGCCTGCAGGACGAACTGCTGCGCATCCAAGAGGAGTTGGGCAAGACCATCGTCTTCGTCACTCACGACATCGACGAGGCCGTCAAGCTCGGCACGATGGTCGCGGTGATGCGCACCGGCGGGCGGCTCGCCCAGTTCGCCCCGCCCGCCGAACTGCTGTCCCACCCCGCCGACGCGTTCGTGGAGGACTTCCTCGGCGCCGACCGCGGCATCCGACGGCTGTCCTTCTTCCCCTCGACGGGCCTGGACCTGCTGACCGCGCCGATCGTGGCCGTCGACGCCACCGCCGAGCAGATCGCCGCCGCCGGCGCGGACGACGCCCCCTGTCTCCTCGTCACCGACCCGGACGGCAGGCCCCTCGGCTGGAGCGAGCCGCACGACCTCGTGGCGGGCGGGATCAGGACGGACCGACTGCTGCCGTACGGACGCCCGTTCGTCGCCGGCACCGACTCGCTGCGGGCCGCGCTGGACTGCGCCGTGCTCTCGCCCACCGGATGGGCCGTCGCCGTGGACGACGAGGGCCGGGCCACCGGCGTCGTCTCCCAGCAGAGCATCGGCGAGGCCGTCCGCGGGGCGCACGCCGAGCGGCGACGTACGGACGACGACGTCCGGAAGGTCGCTCCGTGACCGAGCTCCTGGACATGCCGAGCTACCTGGAGCACAGCTACCTCGGCCTGGTCGCACTGCACCTGCGCGAGGGCCTGCTCCCGGTGCTCGCCGGGCTGGTCGTGGCCCTGCCGGTGGCCCAGTTGTGCGTCCGCTTCCGCTGGCTGTACCCGCCGGTGCTGTGGGTGACGACCGTCCTGTACGCCATCCCGTCGCTCGCCTTCTTCGTCGTGCTCATCGACTACACCGGCCTGAGCGAACTCACGGTGATGATCCCGTTGGCCGTCTACAGCCTGGTGGTGCTGGTCCCGGCCATCGTGGACGGCGTGCGCTCGGTGCCGCAGGAGACGCTGGCCGCCGCCACCGCCATGGGCTTCGGACCGGTACGGCGCTACGTCCAGGTGCAGTTGCCGATCGCGGCGCCCGCGATCCTCGCCGGGCTGCGGGTGGCATCCGTGTCGAGCATCTCCCTCGTCAGCGTCGGCATGCTGATCGGCAACGAGGGCGCCCTCGGCAACATGCTCGACGCCGGCATGAGGTACGGCCAGCCGCGCCTGGTGTGGCTCTCGGTGGTGGGTACGGCCGTCCTCGCGATCCTCGTGGACGCCCTGCTGATCGGCGTGCGCACCCTGCTCACGCCCTGGATGCCGCGCGGCACCCGCACCTCCTCACGTACCCGCGTCGCGAAGGAGGGCGCCCGGTGAACGTCCTCAGCCACATCAGCGCCTTCTTCAGCGACAGCGCCCACTGGCAGGGCTACGACGGCATACCGTCGCGAGTCGGCGAGCACGTCGAGTACACGCTGATGGCGCTCGGCATCGCCGCCGCCGTCGCACTGCCAATCGGCCTGCTCACCGGCCACACGGGGCGCGGCGGCAACACGCTCGCCCTCATCGCCACCTCGGCGCGGGCGCTGCCCAGCTTCGGCCTGATGGTGCTGATGTTCATCCTGCTGGGCCTCGGCATGGCCCCCGTGATGATCCCCCTGGTCGTGCTGGCCGTCCCGCCCATCCTGGTCACCACCAACGAGGCCATGCGCTCGGTCGACCCGGCACCGGTGGACGCCGCCCGCGGCATGGGCATGGCCGAGACCGGCATCCTGTTCCGGGTCGAACTGCCCGTCGCCCTCCCGCTGATCCTCAGCGGCCTGCGCTCGGCCGCCATCCAGATCGTCTCGACGGCCACCATCGCCGCGTACGTCAGCTTCGGCGGTCTGGGCCGCTACATCATCGACGGCCTCTACCAGCGCGACTACGAGAAGGTCGTGGGCGGCGCCACCCTGGTCGCCCTGATGGCCCTGGTGACCCTCGCGGTCTTCTGGCTGCTGGGACGGCTGGCGACGTCACCGGGGGTGCGCAGGCGCACCTGAGGCGGGACCACCGGGGCCGCCGGGTGCGCCCTACGTGCGACAGGTGGGCCGACATCGCCTCCGCCGCGGCGGCCGTACGGGCCGCACGGTGAGGCAGTACGGCGGGGGCTTCAGGCCTGTGCGCGGGCCAGCGCCAGTTCCAGTACGACGAGCAGGGCGTCCCGCACCGACCCGGTCTCACGGGCGTCGAAGACGACGACCGGGACGCCGTCGCTGACGTCGAGCGCCCAGCGGACCTCCTCCAGCGTGTGCTCGACCCTGCCGTCGAAGGCGTTGACGGCGACCGCGAAAGGGATGCCCTTGTGCTCGAAGTAGTCGACGGCGGCGTAGCAGTCGTCGAGGCGGCGGGTGTCGACGATGACGAGCCCGCCGACCGCGCCCTCGACGATGTCGTCCCACATGAAGCCGAACCGCTCCTGACCGGGCGTGCCGAACAGGTACAGCTTCAGGGTCGGGTCGACGGTGATGCAGCCGAAGTCCATGGCCACGGTGGTCGTCGTCTTGCGCGGGGTGTGCGAGAGGTCGTCCACGCCCGCCGCGACCTCCGTGATGGCGGCCTCCGTGGTGAGCGGCTCAATCTCGGATATCGAGCCCACGGCCGTGGTCTTGCCCACGCCGAAGCCACCCGAGATCACCATCTTCACCGGCAGCGGCGGTCGTACGGTGGCCGGTTCGGTCGGTGTCACTGGATACCTCGTGCGTCGGGGATGGCGCGCAGTCCGTCGATGACCCTGCGCAGTACGGAAGCGTCATGAACGAGACCGGCGTCGGGCACATGCACCGTCAACTGTCCCGCGGCGCGCAGGTCCTCGGCGAGGACACGCACCACGTTCAGGTGCAGCCGCAGCCGGGCCGCGATCTCCGCGATGGACTGCGGCAGCCGGCACTCGGCCACGATGTCGTGGTGCTCGAAGGCGAGCCGGTCGAGCGCGTCGAGTCCCTCGGCGGTGGCCACCACCTGGGTCTCGACGGGCATCGACCGGCCGTCGGCACCGTCCGCCACCCGGCCGGCGGTGAGCAGGAACGGCCGTACGGCGGAGGCGGGACCCACCGGGTCCGGGCCGCCCGGGTCCGGTGCTTCGGTGCCGTCCGCCATGGGGAGTCCTGTCGTCCGTACGGGGTCAGCGGGACGACGAGGCGCCGACGCTGTTCTTCAGCTCCAGCACGAGCTGCGGGCTGAGGGCGGCGCCGACACGGTTGGCGAACACCGTCATCTCGTAAGCGATGTTGCCCAGCTTGGCCTCCTTGTCGGTGACCACGCCGAGCACGGCGCCGCTGCCGATCGCGGAAACCAGGACATGTCCGCCCTCCAGATCGATGATGACCTTGTTGAGGGCGCCGAGGCCGTAGTTGCCGGAGGCGCCGGCGGCCAGGCTGGTGATACCGGAGACGATCGCCGCGAGCCGCTCGCAGTCCGCCTGCTCGCGCAGCTCGGACACCGCGATGAGCAGCCCGTCCGACGAGACGGCGATGGCGTCCACGACACCGGCCGTCTCGGTAGCGAAGCGGTTCAGCAGCCAGGCGAAGTCGGCTGCGGCGGCCTGCAGTTCGGCCGGTGTGACGCCTTCCGCCGGGGTGCCACCTGTCGACGTGCTCACTGCTGCGCTCCTTCCGGGAGGTCGTTCTGGTCGTGCATATGGGGGGTCGGGTGCGGGACTGTGGTGGAACGGTCTGCGGTGCCGCCGTTCCTGTAGTCGCGGTGTGCGCGCTCCACGGCCGCTTCGAACTCCTCGATCGCGGCCCGCACGGCCTCCGCGTCCGTGGTGCGCCCACCCTGCCGCAGCGCCGCCTGCGGGGCGGCGTCCCCGGCGTCGGCACGCAGGGTCGCGCCGCGGACGCGGCGCCGCAGGGGACGGGCGGCGGACGCATCGCCGGAGGCCGGGGAGGCCGGGGGCGTCGTGGCGGCGCCGACCGGGGAGCGCCGGTCGGCCCGGACGGCCGGTTCAGGACCGGAGGTCGCAGCCGTGTCGGCCGCGGTGACCTGCCGCTGGGAC
The DNA here is from genome assembly GCF_042868655.1 of Streptomyces sp. NPDC007808. Taxonomy (NCBI): domain Bacteria; kingdom Bacillati; phylum Actinomycetota; class Actinomycetes; order Kitasatosporales; family Streptomycetaceae; genus Streptomyces; species Streptomyces sp. NPDC007808. The sequence continues at coordinate 500,382 of NZ_JBIAEQ010000008.1, read as the reverse complement.
ACCCGGCGGGGAAGGGGCCGCGGTGCGTTCGGGTCGGCCGGTACAGGGTCCGTGGGTGCGGGTTCCGTGGGTGCGGCGGTCGACGCGCGGGGTCCGGACACCGGGCGCGACGGGGGCGTGCCTTGGGGCAGCGGGGCGCCGCCGCCCGGTGCGACGCTCGGGGCGTCTGCGGCTGCGTCTGCGGCTGCGGCTGCGGCTGCGTCTGCGGCTACGTCCGCGTCCGCCTCGGCCTCCGCGGCGACCGCCGTACCGCGGGCCGCGCCCCCGGCCACGGCCGCCAGCGCCGCCGTGGGCGTCCCCTCGGTCACGCTGTCCGTCACCAGCAGCTTCGACGGCACCGACACCTCGGCGGTCACACCGCCGCCCGGCGTGCGCGACAGTGTGACCGCGATGTCCCAGCGGCGCGCCAGGGTGCCGACCACGAACAGGCCCAGGACCTTCGTCGGTACGAGGTCCAGGCGCTCCCGGCGGATCAGGCGGGCGTTCTCCTCGTCGAGGCGTTCGGGGCTCATGCCCAGGCCGTGGTCGGCGACGACGATCACCGCGTCCCTGCGCTCGCCGTCCGCCACCGTCACCTCGACCGGGCTGCCCTGCGGTGAGAACGACACCGCGTTCTCCACGAGTTCGGCCACCATCAGCGTCAGGTCGCCGATGACCTCCGGCTCCACCACGGCTGCGGTGCGGGCCCGCAGCTCCACGCGCTGGTAGCCCTCGATCTGTCCGAGTGAGGCGCGCACGACGTTGGTGAGCGCGGCGGGCCCCGCGTCGAAGTCCGCCTCGTGGATACCGGCGAGCAGCATCAGGCTGTCGGCGTTGCGACGCAGACGTACCGCGATGTGGTCGATGGAGTAGAGACGCTCCAGGAGCGCGGGGTCCGTCTCGCCCCGCTCCACCGCGTCGATCAACGCGAGCTGACGTGTCGTCAGATTGCTGACCCTGCGGCCCACGTTGCCGAACATCTCCGCGACGTTGCGGCGGCTGAGCACCTGCCGCTCCAGCAGCGCGGCCGCCATCGCCTGCACCTGGTTGAAGGTCTCGGCGAGTTCGCCGATCTCGTCGCGTGCCGTGACCGGCATCGCGCGCAGCCGCGGCGGACCGTCGTCCTCGGCGTCGTCGTCGGCCACCCGGGCCAGCTCGCGCTCGGCGACCTCGGCGACCTGCCGCGCGGCTCCCGTCAGGGCCTGCACGGGGCGTACCACCGAGCGCCGCACCAGCATCGCCAGGACCAGCCAGACGGCGAAGCCGAACACCGCGAGCCCCAGCAGCAGCACGGCACGCCACGCCGCCTCCTCGGAGGCGTGGTCCGCCCGGTCGGCGATCTGGCCGATGAGCGAGGTGGTGATCGCCAGACGGGTGGCGGCCTGGTCGCGGTAGGCGGGGTAGGAGTCGAGCGCCGCCTTCAGTGACTCGCGGATCTCGGCGGGCGAGCGGGCCTGCACGGAGCCGGGGTCGATCTGCAGCTCCGCGTACTGGCGGCTGATGGTGGCCTGTGCGGCCGTGTACTTGATCCCGTTGAGCTGAGCGGTCTGCGCTTCGGTGGCGAACCGGGCGAAACGGTCGGCCTGGTGGGTGTACTCGTCGTAGGACCCGATCGCGCCGATGAACTCGATGAGCGCGTTGGAGTCCCCGGTCGACGCGGAGAAGACCCCGGTCACGAAGGCGCTGTGCGCGGCGCCCGCCCGCAGCAGGGAGTCCAGCAGGTTGCCGGTGAAGGTGGTCGCGAGATCGGGGTTGCGGTCCAGCCCCAGGCCGTCGATCAGCCCCTGCGCGGCGTGGGTGTACGCGGGGTCGATGTTCTCGGCGGGCACATATCCCTGCTCGACGGTGTCGCGCAGGCTGCTCAGCCCCTCGACGGCCCGCAGCGCGTGCGCCTCGCTCTGCGGCAGGCGCTCCCCGAACGCCTCACGCACCCGCTCGACCTGGGCGTCCACCAGGGACTGCGCGGTGCGGTAGGCGGCGGCGGAGGGCGGGCCGCTCTCGGTCGCCTCGTGCCGTACGGAGAGCAGGACCGCCTGCTGGTGCTCGGCGGCCAGCTTGTCGACCAGGGTCGCGACCTCGGCGCTCTCGCGGACCAGCCAGGCGGCGTCCGCCGCGTTGCGCGACTGCACCGTCTGCTCGGCGATGAGGTAGGCGAGCAGCACCGCGACCGCGGTCAGCGGTACACCGACGAGCAGATTGAGCTTGCGCCGGAAGGGCCAGCGGTCGGCGAGACCGCGCAGACGACGCGGGCGGGGCGCGCCTGCCTCGTTCGTGGCCACCGAGTTGCCTCCTTCGTGGGCGTCGCACGGCGCGCGAGGTCTCACGTGACCGCAGCTGTTCGAGTACGGTTCGGCTCTTTTCGGGGACAGTACCGCCCGTTGATCACCGTGACCGGAACTGTACGTCAAGATTCCGTCAAGGCCCCGCGCGCCCCGGCCGGTCCCCTTCGTCCCAGGAACGCAACTGCCCGTTACCTTCCGGTTTTCGAAGCCAATCGGTGACCTGCATGCCCTTGACTGACAGAGAACCAGCTGGATTGGATCAGTTGTAGTGCTCTCCCAACCCCCTATATTCGGAACGGGAATCGTGACTTTCACCGCCCCACGCAGCAGGTCCCTCAGGAACCATCCCGGCGCGGCCGCCGTCGCGCTCGCCGCCACCGCGGCGCTGCTGGCGGGATGTTCCTCCTCCGACAAGTCCGATCCGCTCGCCGAGGGCGAGGCGAGCGCGGACACCGTCGTCGTCGGCTCGAACAACTTCGCCGAGAGCGTCCTGCTCGCCGACATCTACGGCGAGGCTCTCAAGGCCAAGGGCATCAAGGTCAGCTACAAGCCCAACATCGGCAGCCGGGAGACGACCTACGGTCTGCTCAAGAACGGCTCCGTCACCGTTCTGCCGGAGTACAACGGCTCGTTGCTCGCCTACCTGGACCCGAAGGCGGAGCAGAAGTCGGCCGAGGCCGTGGACGCCGCGGTGAAGGCGGCGCTGGACAAGAAGCTGACGATCCTGCAGTCCTCACCGGCCGAGAACAAGGACTCCGTCAGCCTCAACGCCGAGACGGCGAAGAAGTACGACCTGACCGCCGACTCCACCCTCGCCGACCTCAAGGACATCGCTGCGGACCTGGTCATCGGCGGCTCGCCGGAGTTCCAGACCCGCCACCAGGGCCTGAAGGGCCTGGAGACCGAGTACGGCCTGAAGTTCAAGTCGTTCAAGGCGCTGGACGCGGGCGGCCCGCTGACCCAGGCGGCGCTGACGAAGAACACCGTCCAGGCGGCGGACATCTTCACCACGGACCCGACCATCACCAAGGAGGGCTTCGTCGTCCTGAAGGACCCGAAGAACCTCTTCGGCTACGCCAACGTCACTCCGCTGGTCCACAAGAGCGGTCTCTCCCAGGAGGGCGTCGCCGCGCTCGACGCGGTCTCGGCCAAGCTGGACACCAAGACGCTCCTGGAGCTGGACTCACAGGTCCAGTTGGAGAACAAGGACCCGCTCGACGTGGCCAAGGCCTGGCTGAAGTCGGCCGGCCTGGACTGACACCCGCCGTGCGTCGGGGTCGTGTCCGGCGGGTACCGCCACGACCCCGACGCGCGGCGGCTCAGTAGCCGACCTGGAAGGTGGCGTCCTGCCGGTCGGTGGCCGTGGAGACCGGGTCGATGCGCAGGGCGTAGTTCGCGTGCCTGATGTAGCGGGTCGGGTTGTTGTGCGAGCGGAACGACGCCCAGGAGGCGTCGGCGAGCCCGGCCGTGCGGTGGAAGGTGGCGTCCGCGGCGAACGTGGAGGTGCCGTCGTTCTCGTCCAGCCGCAGGGCGTAGTCGTAGTGCCGTAGGTAGCGGGCCGGGTAGTTCACCGACTGGAAGGACACCCCGGCGGGGTCGGCGAGACCCGGCACCAGCTTCCACTGGGAGTCGGGGAACGGGTCGAAGGGGTACTCGTCGATCCGGCCCGCGAAGCCGCTGTGCCGGACGTAACGCGCCGGGAAGTTGTAGGACTTGAGCCGGTTCCAGGCCGGAGCGCCCCAGCGCGCGACCAGGTTGTCGTACTGGGTCCTGGTGATCGGCTGGATGCCGCAGTGCTTGGAGTTGAGCGGCTGGGTGTAGAGGCGCTGGTCGAGCGGCGTCCAGGTGCCGGACGCGAGATCGGTCGACTGCCAGGCGTAGAAGACCCCGTTGGGGGTGTAGGTGTCTCCCCACAGGTACCAGGTGTCGGAGGCCAGGGACTTCACCACCGTCGGGGCCTCGGTTCCGCCGTGGGAGACGGCGGTGCCGAACGCGGTGAAGCTGCCCGGGTTCAGCGACGTGGACCGGGCTCCCACCAGCGTCTGGTTCCGCTTGAAGTACAGGTAGTTGACGCCGTTCACCCCGATGGTGAGGTTGCCGTCGATGACGTCGTAGCCCGGGTCGAAGAAGCCCTGTGGGCTCGTCGTCGTCCGGAAGTCGGTCGTGTAGCTGACCATGATCACGTTGTGGCCGCTGCTGTTCACCGACGAGTAGAGGATGCCGTACTGCCCGCGCCCGGCGTCCCAGTAGGCCTCCGGTGCCCAGCTGTGGGTGTTCGTCATGTCGTGCAGCTTCAGCAGCCGGTAGCCGGTGAAGGACCGCAGGTCGGCCGAGTCCCAGACGTGGATGTGGACGCTGTCGCGGTTCCAGTCGGTGCCCTTGAGGTCGGTGGCGAGTACGACGAAGGTGCCGTCCTGCTTGCGCAGCACGAACGGGTCGCGCAGCCCTCCCGCACCCGAGGTCGGGGTGACCACCGGCTTGTTCTGGTTCAGAGGCATCCAGCGCAGGCCGTCGGTGCTCACGGCGAGGTGCAGGCCGTAGTCGGCCTCCAGCATGGTGGTCGACTCGGTGAAGTACGCCATGACGTACGCCGAGTCGGCGGCGTGGGCGGTTCCCGAGCCGAGCGTCAGGGCGCCGGTCGCGGCCAGCGGAACGGTCGCCGTCATGCCGAGGACCTGTCTGCGGGAAAGGTGTTTCGTCATGCGCTCTCCAGGGAGGTGGGGTGCGGGCCTTAGGACGGGACAGCGCCGTCCGGTGCCATCGACGGTCGGTATATCGAACTGAGTTCGGTTGATCGGCCAGAAGGTAGGAGAGTGTCGGGGGCGCGTCAATCGCCCGGTCGGCCTTGGCGCATTCTCGCCACGCGATCGCGCCGGGGCGGGAGTCACCCCGCTCGGTTCTCCTCGGTCAGGGAGACGGCTCCCCTTCAGTTCGCGTTGCCGGCGTCCGCGATCAGCTGGTCGATCAGGGCGATCAGTACGTCCCGGCACGACTCGCGCTCCCGCGCGTCGCACAGCAGTACGCGTACGTGCGCCGGGAGCGCGAGGGCGTCCCGGATGTCCTCGGCGGGGTAAGGGTGTGCACCGTGGAAGCCGTTGACGGCGACGACGAAGGGGATGCCTCTGCGCTCGAAGAAGTCGATCGCCGCGAAGCTGCACTCCGGCCGCCGCACGTCCACCAGGACGACGGCCCCGAGCGCGCCGATCGCCAGGTCGTTCCACATGAACCAGAACCGCTGCTGCCCGGGGGTGCCGAACAGATACAGCACCAGTTCCCGGCTGATGGTGATCCGGCCGAAGTCCAGGGCCACGGTCGTGGCCCGTTTCTCCTCGATGCCGTCCAGGTCGTCGATGCCCAACCCCGCGGCGGTCAGCGGCTCCTCGGTGCGCAGCGGGGTGATCTCGCTGACCGACCCGACCAGGGTGGTCTTGCCGACCCCGAAGCCGCCGGCGATGAGGATCTTGACCGTGTCGGGCGGCGCGAGGGCCGTCGCGGTGGTGTCAGAGCCGGCCAAGGCCGTCCCTCACTTTCTGCAGCAGGTCCAGGTCCGGGGTGCGGGGGGTGACGGGGTGCGGTGGGTGCACGGTGATCAGGCCCGCCTCCAGCAGATCGCAGAGCATGATCGCCACGACGCTCACCGGGAGGTCGAGGTGGGCCGCGAGCTCCGCCACGGCGAGCGGCCGGGCGCAGCGCCGCAGGATCCGCGTCTGCTCCGGCTGCGGACGCGGCGCCCGCTCCGGCGGCGGGTCCACCGCCGTCACCGTCGTGATGAGCGTGAAGTCGGTGCGGCTGGGCCGGGTCCGGCCGCCGGTCAGGGTGAAGGGACGTACCAGGCGGCCCGCCGTATCGTCAGCGCTCACCTCACGCGCCCGGGCCGACATGGGCCCGCGGCGCCGCCGACAGATGCTCGCCGATCTTCTTCACCAGCATGTTCATCTGGTACGCCACCACACCGACGTCCGCGCCCTGATTGGTGAGCACGACGAGATGGGCGCCGGGCCCGGCGGAGGTGAGGATCAGATAGCTGTGGGCCATCTCGATCAGCGCCTGGCGCACCGGGCCGCCCCGGAAGTCCAGGCTGACGCCCTTGCTGAGGCTCATCAGGCCGGACGCGGTCGCGGCCAGCCGCTCGGCGTCGTCGCGCAGGAACCCGGTGGACTTGCTGACCACCAGCCCGTCCTCGGAGAGCACCACGGCGTGGTTGACGTCGGCGACCCGCTCCACGAGTCCGGTGAGCAACTGGTCGAGCTGGGTGTCCGTGGCGGGGGTGGGGCGTGTCATGGCGATGTCCTTCATGAACGGTCGGCGGGCGGGGTGGAGGACGTGGGGGAGGAGGCGGAGACCGAGCCGGACGCCGGAGGCTTTGCACGGCTGCCGTCGGCATCCGCCCCCCGAGCGGCCGGGAGCCGCGGACTCGCGGCCTCGGGCGCGTCCGGCGCCTCGGTGTCGCCGTCGCCGCTCTCGTCGCGGGCCCTGAGCGTGCCCCGCTGGAAGCAGGCGAGGGAGGAGGCGGCACGTTCGGCGGTGAAGTCGTCGGCGCCGTCGTCCGCTTCGGCGAGCGGCGCCTCCTCGCGCAGTTCGGCGGCCAGGCTGGTCTGCGGCACCCGGCGCGGCAGCGGGGTCGGCCCGCCCAGCCGGGCCGCGGGCGCGGCGGTCGGCTCGGGGCCGGTGCGGGCCGGGACGACGGGGCGGGACTCCCGTACGGGCTCCTCCGGCTCGGCGGCCCCGGCGTGCTCCGCCTCGTCGTGGTCCGGGGCGGGCATGTCCCGGACCACGATGTCGTGCGGGATCAGCACGATCGCCGTCGTGCCGCCGTACGGCGAGGAGCGCAGCGTGACCGTGATGCCGTGCCGGTGCGCGAGCCTGCCGATGACGAACATGCCCAGGCGCAGGTCGTCGGCGAGGGCCACCACGTCGAACTGCGGGGGCTCGGCCAGTTGGGCGTTGAAGGACTCGTAGTCCTCCTCCGACATGCCGAGGCCGCGGTCCTCGACCTCGACGGCCAGTCCCTTGGCCACCATCGCGGCCCGCACTCCGACCGGTGCGGGCGCGGGCGAGTACAGGGTGGCGTTCTCGATCAGCTCGGCCAGCAGATGGATCACGTCGGCCACCGCGGGCGGCGCGAGGTGCACCTCCTCCTCGGTGTCCACCTCCACCCGCTGGTACTCGGCGACCTCGCCGACCGCGCTGCGCAGGATGTCGATCAGCGCGACCGGCTCGCTCCAGCTGCGGCCGGGGCGCTCACCGCTGATGATGACCAGGTTCTCCTCGTAGCGGCGCAACTGGCTCGCCGTGGAGTCCAGTTCGTACAGGCCCTTGAGGACCTCGGGGTCCTGGTGCACCCGCTCCAGCGCGTCGAGCTTGGTGAGCTGGAGGTTGACCAGGTTCTGGCTCTGCCGGGCGATGCCCAGGATGATCTTCTGGAAGCCGCGCCGGGTGTCGGCGAGTTCGACGGCGGTGTGCACGGCCGTGCGCTGGGCGGTGTTGAACGCCTCGGCGACCTGGCCCAGTTCGTCGTGGCCGTAGTCCAGCGGCGGGGTCGCGAGTTCCACGTCGACCTTCTCGCCCCGCTCCAGCCGGGCCACCACGTCGGGCAGCCGCTCCTGGGCCAGGCTCAGGGTGGCCTCGCGCAGGCCGCGCAGCCGGCGGGACAGCGAGCGGGTGATCCGCCAGGACATCCACACGCACAGCAGCAGCGCGACCAGACCGCCGGCGCTCAGGGCCGCGGCCTTGATCAGCAGGCTGCGCGATTCGTCGGCGCTGTGCTGCAGCAACGCCGCCGTCTGCTGCCGGATCAGCACCGAGTACGCGTCCGAGACCTCGATCAGCGCGGCCCGCCACTGCTTCTGCACCTCCGGGATCACGATGTTCCCGGAGTCACCGGCCGCCGCCCGTGCCGCGAGCACCCGGTCCTCGACGGACTCCAGGGTGCGCCAGTGCGGGCTTCGCAGGATCCGTTCGGTCTGCGACTTCGCGCTCCCCGTGAGCGCGGGCAGGATCTGGTCCTCGACGAGCCAGCGATGCGTGTTCACCGACTTCGCGAACTCGACCCAGGTCTTCTCGTCCATCCTGGACTTCGGCCCCGCCAGGGTCAGCAGCGCGTCCTCCTGGGACACCAGCTCGGCCGCGTGCTCCAGGGAGACGAGCGGGCCCGCCTGCGAGGTCAGGTCGCCGTCGTCGACCTGGGAGAGCTCCTGGAACGCGTGGATCTGGTCGTCGATGATCGACGTGTACTGGCCGAGTGCCTGCACGGCCGTGATGTCGGTGGGCTTGTCCACCTGGCCCCGGTAGTACTCCAGGCTGCTCACCGACGCGACGACCGAGTACAGCCGGTCCTTGATCCGGGGCGGCGCCTGCTGGATCTCGTCGGACCGGCCGAGGAGCTTCGCGACCGCCTTGTCGGTCTCGCGGCGCTGCGCCTCCAGCGCGGCGCGGGCCCCCTCCTCGCGGGAGGCGAGCCAGACGGCCGAGAAGCTGCGCTCCCGCTGGAGCGCGAGCGTGGCCTCCGTGCCCATGGCGCCCGTCGACCTGCTCAGCCCGGTCTGATCGCGCAGCCGCAGTCCCTCCGAGAACATCTGGATCGTCGTCACGCTCCAGACGGCGGCGAGCATGACGCTGGGCACCAGCGCGAGGAGGATCAGGGAGAGACGTATGGAGCCGAGGCGGCGCCGGGGACCTGTCCGTGCAGACATCGTCGTCCTAGGGCGATCAGCGGAGGGGGAGCGGATGGGGGACGGGCGCCGGGGGTGGCGGCGTGTCCGGTACGTCACCGGGGGGTGCGCAGGATGCTAGCCGCACAGGTGAGCGCGCGCGTCATACGTGACCGAATCTTTGGGGACACGTCGGTGCGAAGCGACCGTCAACGGGTACCGGCGGCGGCCGGCTTCGCCACCGCGGCCACGTTCGCCTTGGTGACGAACGCCGGGCCGGTGAGGACGGGTGCCTCGCCGCCGCCGAGCGTGTTGCCGTTGGTCCGGTACAGCCACAGGGAGTCCACCGCGAGGTAGCCCTGCAGATACGGCTGCTGGTCGACCGCGAACTGCACGTCCCCGTCCCGAACCGCCTTGACCAGGTCCTTGTTGAGGTCGAAGGTCGCGACACGGGCCTTGCCGCCGGCCTCCCGGGCCGCCTTCACGGCGACCAGCGCGAACTGCGCCCCGTTCGTGACCACTTCGTCGATGCTGGAGTCCTGGGACAGCCGGGCGGCGACGGCGTCGGTCACCGCGTCCATGTCGGTGCCGTCCACGTACAGGTTCTCGGTCCTGCCGCCGAACGCCTTCTTCACACCCGCGCAGCGCGCCTCCAGGGAGACATTGCCACGCTCGTGGATGACGCACAGGGTGTGCCGGGCCTTGAGGGCGTCCAGTTTGTCGCCGACGGCCCGGCCCGCGACGCTCTCGTCCTGGCCGAAGTACCCCAGCAGCCCCGCCGACCGCCATACATCCATACCGGAGTTGAGACCGACCACGGGAATGCCGGCCGCCCGGGCCGCCCTGACCGGGCCGGCCATCGCCGATGGCTTGGCGAGGGTCACGGCGATGCCGTCGACCCGCCGCTCGACGGCGTCCCGCACCAACGCGGCCTGGCCCGCGGGGTCGGAGTCGTTCGCGAAGGTCAGGTCGATGCCGTCCTTGGCGGCCGCGGCCTGCGCGCCCCTGTGCACCAGCTCCCAGAAGGCGTCGCCCTTGCCGCCGTGAGTGATCAGCGCGATCTTCCATCGCGGGCCGCCCGCCTCCGCACCCGATGCCTCGTCGGCCCCGCCGCCGCCGGAGCAACCGGTCAGCAGCAGACAGGTGGCGGCCGTCAGGGCCACGACGCGAGCGCAGGCGGAGGAGGGGGATGGAGTCTTCATGAGGGTGCGGCACCTCGCTGTGCGGCCGAGCCGGAGGAACGAACGAGAGTACGGCCAAAACCGTACGCGAGTGCGCCGACCTGGTGAACTCCCGCTGGGGCGGAGCAAATCGTGTGTGACCAGCGGTAGTCAAGTGCGCAACCACACCGTGTGAGTTGTCGCTGCCACATCGTGATGAACCGCTGGCGGGAAGGCAGACCGGAGTCGGCTCGTCCGCATCGCTTGCGCTCGCAAACCGGATCAACTCGGCGTGCGTACCACCCCTGCGCGCCTTGCGATGCCCGCCTCCCGGAGCAACGCGGTACCGGCGCCGTCCGCACGCCACGCGCGGGCCTGGACGGCCCCTGGTCCGACGAGGTCCAGACCGGTGAAGAATTCCTCGGTCCCGTCGGGATCGCGCGTCCGCGTCCGCGCGCCTCGCGCCGCGCACTCCCGGGCGGCCCGGCCTGCCGCGTCCGGCGCGAGGTCGCACCGGCGGACATCGCGGGACAGCTGCGGCACCCGGGCAGCGGGTCGAGCGGTCGCCGCACGAGCCCGACCGCGTCGTGCTCGTCCAGCGGGACGTGCACGACAGCGATGACGGTCAGCGCGACCGGCTCACCGGGATCGCGCGTCCCGCGGAACGCCGGCGCGTCCACAGCGGCCGCCGGGTCCCGCGGGGCGGTTCAGGCGTACGCCGTCCTTCCCTCGACCGGTCGCGGGGCCCGCGCCCGAGCCCGGGGCGCGGGCTGCGGTCGCCGGCAGGGGTTCGATCTCCCCGGCCCGCAGGGACCGAGCCGAGTGGACGCGACCCAACCGTCGGACATGGAGCGCCCCGCCGCGCTCAACCAGCTCCCAGGGCGCTTCGGCGACGCTCCCGCCGGCTCCTTCGAGGCTCCTGGTCCGGCAGCCACCCGAAAGCGAGGGAACTCCCCACCACGCCCAGCAACATCCCGACGAAGAAGCCGCCCAGGTTCGACGTGGGCCAGGTCCCCAGCGAGACCAGGACCCCGGTGATCGAGTAGAAGAGCCTCTGCGTCGGATGGAACAGCGTCAACAGTCCCAGCAGCACCATCAGCGTCGGCAGCAGATAGCCCGCCAACCCCTGCATCCCGACATGGAGCACGACCTTCAGCGACGCCTTCATCGTGAGCAGGATCTCCGCCCCGCCCAGAGTGAGCAGCACCCCGCCCCAGAACGGCCGGTCGGCCCTCCAGCGCCGGAAGGCCGACCGCACATCCGTACCCGCGCGCATCAGCACCCCGATTCGCTGAAGCGCAGCTTGAGGCCGGGGAGCTTGAACACGCCCGCCGTGGTCGCGTAGTTGGTCTGCCGCAGATTCGCGATGTACACCGTGTCCGCCTGCTGGCTGAACACACCGATCGGCCCCTTCACCCCGGCCTTGGTCAAGGTGCTCGCGTCATTGCCGATCTCGATGCCGCCGAACGCCGCGTCACCCGACAGTTCGGTGGAGTCGGTGGTCAGATCGGTGGCCGTCACCTTCTCCCTCCCGCCGCCCGCGGTGATGTGCAGGTTCACGCCGCCGAGGTCGACGCTCTGGCACAGCTTGGTGAGTGTCGCGTTCTTGATCGCGGAGGTGACGACCAGCACCTGACCGCCGGTGTCCCCCTCGTTGGGGCTGCCCGGCGCCATGTGGTCGAGCCCGCCGAACTGCTCGAACCCGGTGCCCTTGAGCTCGGTCGCGGTGACCGTGAAGGGCATGCCGGAGATGGCGAACTGCACGCCGAGCGCACCCTCGGCGGTGAGGACCGCGAGGGCGCCGGCGGCCAGGGCGGCGGGAACCGCCATCACGGCGGCCCGGCGCGCCCGGACCCGACCGCGTCTCGCGGGGCCCTCGGGGGCGCCGGAGGCTTCGGGGGTGGAACCGCTTTCCGGGTTCTCAGGGGTGTGGGTGATGTCCGAGGACGAGGCCATAACTGCTCCCAGTGCAGGAAAGTGCGGGTAGGGCATCAGCGGCACGTTGTCCTGGCGCGGACAGCGCCCGCGGTGTACGTCCCTTGCCACTCCCGGCGGGTGCAAGGGCTTTCTCGTACTCCGCAGTAGCCGAGCCCGGAAGTTACCGGTGGTTACACCCGAGGGTCAAGATGGTTGTGGAAAAAGGGTGTTGATTGTGTGCCGCCTGCGCGTCGCGCATCCCCGTGCCCCTCGAAAGGTTGTCGCCGTGGACGGCAACTCGCTTGCGACTCCTTGACGTTGACTGAGGCTCAGGTCTACAACTCTCCCTGGCTCCCCCCTGGATCCGTGGCGCCGGATCCGCCGCCGCGTGGCCTTCCGCCCGCGTTCTGGGACCTGATGTCCTTCACGTTCCGCGAGTTCTCTCCCCGGCGCCGTCACGGTCGCTCCCCCCTCGCTCCGTGCCGGGGCCCCGCCCGGCCCGGCCGGGATCCCCCCATGGTTCCGGCCGGTCACCGGTCGCCCGTCGTTGCCGGTCCGTGTCGTACGGAGAAGGCGTCACGGACCGGCAACGGCGCCCGTCGACCCGCCCCCCCAACCCCCGAACCCCCTGATCCCCTCAGGGCACACCCCCGCAACGAAAGCCGAGGTACCCGCATGCGTACGCGCACCCTCCTCACCCTCGCCGGCACCGTCGCCGCCCTCACCCTCCCCCTGGCCGGCCCCGCCTCCGCGGCCGACGGGGCCGTCCTGACCACCGGCTCCGTCGGCGGTACGGCCGTCGCGGCCGGGGAGGTCCTCACCGCTCCGCTGGCCGGCGGCACGGCCGCCACCTTCTACTCCAGCGCGACCGGCACCAGCGGCATCTCCTGCACGAAGTCGCAGTTCACGGCCACCGTCACCGACAACCCCGGTGCGCCCGGCACCGCCACGGAGTCGGTCACCGCGCACACCTTCGACCCCGCCAGCTGCACCACCAACGTCCTCGGCGTGCTCGGTGTCACCAGCATCACCGTCAACAACCTGCCCTACAGCGCCGCCGTGTCCTCCGACGGCGCCGTCACCGTGACCCCGGCCGCGGGCTCCACCATCCAGACGACGGTCGTTCTGCGCACCCTGCTGGGCAGCATCAACTGCGTCTACCAGGCGCCGAGCCTGAGCGGCACGGCGAGCAACGCCGACAACAGCATCAACTTCACCGGCCAGCAGTTCGCGAAGGTCTCCGGCTCGTCCCTGTGCTTCGCCAACGGCTACTTCACCGCCAAGTACGCCCCGGTGACGGGCAGCGGCGAGGCCGTGTACGTCAACTGACGCTCGGCTGACCGGAGTTCACCTCCGGCGCAGCCGCAGTGCCAGGGCGGCGCCCCCGGTGAGCACCAGCACCGCGGCGGCGCCGCCCGCCAGCAGGGGCGCCGAGACCCCCGTACCGGTACCGCCGGTGGACGCCACCGGCGTGCCGTCGGGGGTGTCCGCGCTCCGGGAGCGCGGCGCCTTCGCGTCCACCGGTGAGGAGGGCGCCGGTGAGGATGGCGCGCGGGTGTCGTCCGCCGGCGCCGGGCCGGCGGTCCTGCTGCCTGCGTCCCGGTCGGACTCCCCGGCCGGCGAGGTCGTGCGGTCACCACCGTTCTCCTCGCCGCGCCCGCCGCCGTCCCCGTCCACCGGGAACACCACGTCCGAGCAGGAGTAGTAGGTGTCCGGCGTGCTGCTGTTCTGCCAGATCGTGTACAGCACATGGCGCCCCGACCGGTCGGACGGGAGCCGCACCGTGAACCGGTACGCCCCGTCCCTCAGCGCCGGGTCCTTGACCTCCGCGAACGGCCGCTCCGGCAGGTCGGACCAGGCCAGTGGTCTCGTCGGGTCGTATCCGGGCCTGGTCAGGTACATCCGGAAGGTGCCGGTGTGCGGGATCGTCGACACGTACCTCATCGTCAGGGACGAGCCCGGCGCCAACCGGGTCGACGGCCAATCGGCGCGGGCGAGGTCGAGACCCCGGTAGGCGGGCAGTCCACCGCTGCACAGCCGACCGTCGGGGACGATCTGCCGGTCGCGTCCGTTCACGTTCGCGATCCTGAGGTTGTCCCAGGCCGTGAAGGGCGCGCCGTTCGAGGTGATCGCCGCCCGGCATGCCGCCGAGCCGGAGGCGCCGCCGCCGTCGGGGGAGCACGCGTACACGCGGCTGACCGGATCCGTCGGCGCGCCGTGCGCGCGGGCAGGGCTCGCCGTCCACACCGTGAGCAGCAGTGGCGTGACGGCTACGGCCGCCAGCGCGGTGCGATGCGATCTCATCCAGGGCATCCGGGACATCCGGAACGTCTCCTCGGCCGGCTCGGGCAGGGTCCTCGTGCAGTACGGGAGACGGGCCCGGCGCGTTCACCACGCGACGAGCCGGGTGAAGTCCGGTATAACCGGTCAACCCTTCGTCGTAGAGGGTGGTTTTCCAGCCGGATCGAGGGTTTCCCCTGTATCCCGCTGACCTTCTCTTTGCCTATCGTTCGACCACAGCCAACCCACGGGTAACCCCCAACGGGTCAGGTTCGCGCCAGGCCGGCCGCCGCGCCCCCGCACTTCGTATGGCCCCCACCCGCCCTGGGCGGGGTCCGACCGCTCCCGCCTGCCCGGCGACGTCTGGCACGCACGCTCGCCCCACAGACGCCGCCGAGCCCGCCCTTCGGACGGACGGGAACGGCCGGACACCACCCGGTGGCGGCACCCCCCTCCGCTTCGAGGACGAAGCGACATCGACCGCCGCTCCGCTCTGCACCGGAGTACGGCCGGCTACGAAAGGCAAGCCCTTGCGTACCTCCCCATCCTCCAGACGGAAGCTGATATCCGTCGCCGCGGCCTCCGCCGCCCTCCTCACCGCCGCCACCACGGTCGCCGTGGCCCAGGAGACCGCTCCCCAGGAAGCCGCCTCCGTCCCGGCGGCACAGACCGAGGCCGCTCCCGGCGCCCCGGCCGAGCGCCTGATCGTCGGCTACAAGTCCCAGGCCGCCGAGGCCAAGTCGAACAAGGCCGCGGAGGCCGACGCCGCGGCCAAGGGCAAGGAGGCCGGCGAGGACCTCGACTTCCGGCGCCGCCTCGGCTCCGGCGCCGCCCTCGTCGACCTGGGCGAGAACCTCACCAAGGCGGACGTCGCCGATGTCGTCGCCGAGTACCAGGCCGACCCGCAGGTCGCCTACGTCGTACCGGACCGGCTGAACAAGCCGCTGGCCACGCCCAACGACACCGAGTACACCAAGCAGTGGGACCTGTTCGAGACCACGGCGGGCATGCGGGTGCCGGGCGCCTGGGACGTCGCGACCGGCACCGGCGTGACCGTGGCCGTCATCGACACCGGTTACGTCAGCCACTCCGACCTCGCCGCCAACATGGTCGCGGGCTACGACTTCATCTCCGACGCCACGGTCGGCAACGACGGCGACGGCCGCGACAGCAACCCGGCCGACCCCGGCGACTGGACCGCCGCGAACGAGTGCCAGTCGGGCGACCCCGCCTCCACGTCCTCCTGGCACGGCACCCACGTCGCGGGCACCATCGCCGCCGCCACCAACAACAGCAAGGGCGTCGCCGGCATCGCGTACGGCGCGAAGATCTCCCCGCTGCGTGTGCTCGGCAAGTGCGGCGGCTACGACTCCGACATCGTCGACGCCATCACCTGGGCGTCCGGCGGCACCGTCTCCGGGGTCCCGGCGAACACCAACGTCGCCAAGGTCATCAACATGAGCCTCGGTGGTGGCGGCGCGTGCTCCGCCGCGACCCAGAGCGCCATCAACGCCGCCGTGAACCGCGGCACCACGGTCGTCGTCGCGGCGGGCAACAGCAACGCCAACGCCGCCAACTACTCGCCGGCCAGCTGCAACAACGTCATCAGCGTCGCCGCCTCCGACCGCCAGGGGAACCGCTCCTACTACTCCAACTACGGCACGGTCGTCGACATCGCCGCCCCCGGCGGAGAGACCAACTCCGTCACCACGAACGGCATCCTGTCCACGCTGAACTCCGGCGCACAGGGCCCGTCCTCCGAGAACTACGACTACTACCAGGGCACCAGCATGGCCGCCCCGCACGTCGCGGGCCTCGCCGCGCTGATGAAGTCGGCCAACGCGTCCCTGACCCCGGCGCAGATCGAGTCGGCGATCAAGACCAACGCCCGGGCGCTGCCCGGGACCTGCTCGGGCGGCTGCGGTGCGGGCCTGGCGGACGCGGCCAAGACGGTGCAGGCGGTGAGCGGCTCCGGCGGCTCCACGGGGGGCACCACCTTCGCCAGCACGTCCGCCGTCTCCATCCCGGACAACGGCTCCGCCGTCGAGTCCCCGATCACCGTCAGCGGCCGCAGCGGCAACGCCCCGTCGGCGCTCCAGGTCGGCGTGGACATCACCCACACCTACCGTGGGGACCTGGTCATCGACCTCGTCGCCCCGGACGGAACGAGCTTCCGTCTGAAGGCCGCCAGCTCCTCGGACTCCGCGGACAACGTGATCACCACCTACTCCGTGAACGCCTCCGCCGAGAGCGCCAACGGCACCTGGAAGCTGCGGGTCCAGGACACCGCGGCCCAGGACACGGGCAGGATCAACAGCTGGAAGCTGACCTTCTGAGAGGAAGGTGAGCGCGTGCCCTGAGCGGGCGCGCACCACAGACGGGCGGGCCGGCCGGTGCGGATGGGGCATCGGCCGGCCCGTCATGCTTTCGCCGGCCGAACGCCACCGAACCCGTCATGCTTTCGCCGGCCGAACGCCACCGAAACCGACTTCCCGGTCGGTCCCGCGTGCTCAGCGCGCCGACAGACGCATCCCCGCCCGTACGCCGTCCCCGGCTTCCAGCGCGGCCAGCACCCGGGCGCCGCGGTCGGGCTCCCGGTCGATGGCGGTCAGCATGCCCGGCACCGCGATGCTCGGCAGGAAGTGTCCCCACAACACCGAGATACGCTGCGCCAGATCGCTCCGGTCGGTCAGCGCCCGCGACATCAGCTGCACTCCGGCGAACGCGCCGACCAGCAGCTCCACCGTCTGCCTGGGATCGACGCTCGGCAGCAACTCACCCTGCGCAGCAGCCTGTTCGAGCACCTCGGTCAGATGGTCCGCCCACTGCCGAAACGGTCCGGCATGGTCGACACCGGGCGGCGCGCTCTGGTCCACCGCCAGTCGCACACTGCCCTTGAGCAGCGGGTTGTCGAGCAGTCGCTGCCCGAACACGAAGGTGATGTCGACGAGTTCCTGTAGTTTGCAGGGCTGCGCAGGGACCGCGCCGAGCGAGAGCTGCTCGTCCAGTACGGCCTGGGCCAGGGATTCCTTGGAGGGGAAGTGGAAGTACAGGGCCCCTTTGGTCACTTCGGCCCGCTCCAGGACCATCGCGATGGTGGTCGCGGTGTACCCGTGTTCGTCGAAGACCGCGCCCGCGGCCTCCAGGATCAGCCTTCGCGTTCTGATGGCGCGCTCCTGCATCGCCACAACAGCCCCTCCGCCGCGCTGAGTCGACCAGGGTGCGCGGCGTGCGCCGGAGCGGTTTCGGGCACGGCCGGGCGACCCGAGGCCGCATTGAAAACAAACCGGTCGCCTCGTACTCTATCGCTCGCGGCACGGGAACCTCGCCGTCTGTCAACGCACACACGGGGGACCCAAGGAGGGGGACATGCCTCACTCGCAGCAGCTCGCCACGGCCCTGCTGGCCGACCCTGCGACCGGGGTGGAAGACCTGACCGCCACCGTACCGCGCCAGTTGGTGCATCGCGCCTCGGTGGCCGAAACCCTGCTCGTGGGGGCAGCCCGCGACGGCACCGACCGGTACACGGTCTTCGCCCAGTGGCCGCGCGCTCATCAGTTACACGTGTCGCCGGACCGGTCGGCCTACGAACCGCTGCTCGTCGCGGAGACGGTCCGCCAGTGCGGCGCACTGCTCGCCCACACCGCGTACGGCGTCCCGCTCGACCATCGGTTCGTGCTCAAGGAACTGTCCCTGACCACCCGTCCCGAACGACTGGCCGTCGGCGCCGCCCCCGCCGAAGCCGTCCTGCACATCACCGTCTCCGACTTCGAACATCGCGGCGGCCGCCTGGCCGGGTTCGGCTACGACGCCGACATACGGCTCGACGGAGAGCGCGTGGCGACCGCGCGCATAGTCACCACCTGGACGAGCGCGGCCGTGTACCGCCGGCTGCGCGGCGGCCGTACCGCGGACACGGTGGCCGCGCTGCCCGTGCCGCCCGGACTGCCGCCCGCCGCGGTCGACCGCGCCCTGCCCGCGGACGTCGTCCTCGCCCCGACCGGCCGAACCGACCGCTGGCAGTTGCGTGTCGATACCGCCCACGCTGTTTTCTTCGACCATCCGCTCGACCACGTGCCCGGCATGCTCCTCCTGGAGGCGGTGCGCCAGGCGATACGGGCCCGCGGCCCGCACGACCGCCGGGCACCTGTCTCGTTCCGTTCCTTCTTCCACCAGTACGCCGAACTCGACCGGCCCACCTGGATCGAGGCGGCCGACAGGCCGGGAGCGCGTGGCACCGAGACCCAAGTCGTGGGACGACAAGGGGGATCGACGGTCTTCGAGTGTGTCGTCGGAACCGGAGGGGAGTGAGTTATCGTGTACAGGGAGTAAAAAACAAACGGCATGACCCGTTCTTTTCAGTCCCCCAGGAGTGTCCAGCCGATGGTGAGGCAGTTACGCGCCGAACAGACCCGCACCACGATCCTCACAGCCGCCGCCGAACTGTTCGACCGCCAGGGCTATGAGTGCACCAGCCTCAGCGACATAGTCGAGCAGGCCCAAGTGACCAAGGGTGCCCTGTACTTCCACTTCGCGGCCAAGGAGGACCTCGCCCAGGCCATCATGGAACTGCAGGCCAGGGCGTCGCGGCAGGTGGCGAGCGAGATGGACGTCAAGGGCCACTCCTGCCTGGAGAGCCTGATACGCACGACGTTCGGCATCACCCGTCTCTCCGTCGAGGGCCCGATCCCCCGGGCCGGTCTGCGCCTGGCCATCGGGGGAGTGGCGATACGACCGCCCCTGCGGCACCCCTACCTCGAACTCCTGGACCTCACCACCCGCAAACTCCTGGGCGCCGCCAAGGAGTCCGACATCCATCCCGACGTCGACATCGAGGCCGCAGCCCACTCCCTGGTCTGCTTCTTCGTCGGCACCCGCGTCGTGGGCCGCTCCCTCGAACCCGTCGCACGCCAGCCCCGCAGAGTGGCCGAGATGTGGCACATCACGATCCGCGGCCTGGTCCCGGTACCCCGCCGACCGCGCTACCTCGCGCTCGCGACACAGCTGGAGCGCGAGATCGGCCGTGTGACGCCCGCGATACCGTGAGCCGTATGCCCGACAGGCCCCACACCCCGATCGCGCCCGTACTCCTCGGCGACGAGCCCGGCTCGTTCCCGCACGGCGTCCTCGCCGAACGCCATCCCGCGATCATCCGGCAGGTACGGGAGTCCTTCCCCTACGGCCCCGAGCAGCAGCGCGCGCTGGACGCACTGCTCGCGAGCTGCGCCGAGGGCGTCATCGAACCGCTCCCCGCCGACGCGCACGACCATGACCGCTGGCAGGCCTGGGGCGCCGACGCCCACACCGGCCGGTCCTGGTTCGACGTACCGTGGCTGTGGTCGGAGAGCTACTTCTACCGCCGACTCCTCCAGGCCGTCGGCTACTTCACCGCCGGTCCCTGGCAGGGCATCGACCCCTTCCGGCCCGCCAAGCTGGCCGAACTCGACGCCCCGGAGACGGATCGGGAACTGGCCGCCCTCGACGCTCTGGACGGCCGCCCGGCCGACGAGCAGGACCGGGCGCTGCTGCACGGCTCCCTGTGGGGCAACCGCGCGGACCTCGGCTTCCGGTTGTCGGCCACGCACGGCGCGACCTCCTCGGACAGCCCGCCGCTGGTCGCCGACGACAGCGCGTCCCTGTGGTCCCTGCTCCCGCCCTCGGGCGCGGCCACCCTGTGCCTGATCGCCGACAACGCGGGCCGCGAACTCGTCCCCGACCTTCTCCTCATCGCGCGTCTCCTCGCCCAGGGGCGCGTCGGACGAGCGATCCTGCACGTCAAGCCGTACCCCTACTACGTCTCCGACGCCACGCACGCCGACGTCCTCGACGCCCTGCGTCGGCTGACGGCGGCTCAGGGGGCCGCCGCGACATACGGCCGTGTCCTGTGGTCGGCCATGACCGACGGCCGTCTCACCGTCCGCGCCCATCCCTTCTCCAGCGCCCCGCTGCCGTTCGCGGCGATGCCCGACGACCTGCGCGAGGACATCGCCTCCGCCACCCTGACCGTCGTCAAGGGCGACCTCAACTACCGCCGCCTCGTCGGTGACCGGCGCTGGCCGCCGACCACGCCGTTCGCCGAGGTCACCGCCTATTTCCCGGGCCCGGTCGCCGCCCTGCGCACCCTGAAGTCCGATGTGATCACCGGACTGGACGCGGGCACGGAGGCGGCACTGGTCGAGGCGGAGGGGCAGAAATGGCGGACCGGCGGGACGCATGCCCTGATCCAGGTGCGGACGTGACGACCGCACACACCCGCCCCTACGTCACATCAGCCGCACGGGCAGCGACTTCAGACCGTTGATGAAGTTCGACACCAACCGCTCGGGAGACCCGGCGAGCCGCAGGACCGGCAGCGCCCGCAGAACCTCCCGGTAGAGGACGCCCAGCTGCAGCCGGGCGAAGTGGGCGCCCAGGCAGACGTGCGGGCCGTCCCCGAAGGAGACATGCGGATTCGGGCTGCGGGACGGGTCCAGCCGGTCCGGGGCGGCGAAGACACGCTCGTCGCGATTGGCGGAGGCGTGGAAGACGACGACCTTGTCCCCGGCGCGGATCCGCCGGCCCGCCAGCACGGTGTCGTACGCGGCGGTGCGGCGGAAGGTGAGGGCCGGCGGATGCCAGCGCAGCAACTCCTCCACCGCCGGGTCGAGTTCCATTTCCCCGGCGCGCAGCCGCGCGTACACCTGCGGACGCTCGGCCAGGGCCAGCAGGCCACCCGGCGCGGCGCTGCGGACGGTGTCGTTGCCCGCGACCGTGAGCAGGAAGAAGAACATCTCCAGCTCGGGGCCGCCGAGTTCGGCGGCCGGGGTGCGGCCCGGTTCGGACGAAGCTGGCGAACGGGAGTGCGCGAGGACGGTCATGACGTCGTCGCCGGGGAACCGCTTCTTGTGCGCGGCCAGTTGGCGCGCGTAGTCGAACATGTCCCGCAGCATCGCGGGTGAACGAGGATTGACGGGCCTGCCCAGCGCGTCGAGTACGGGGGAGCCCGCCTCGTCGGGGTCCTGGTAGCCGATGACCCGCTGCGTCCAGTGCAGCAGCAGTCCGCGGTCGGCCTCCGGCACGCCCAGCAGGTCGGCCAGGTTGAGCAGGGCGTAGTCGTCGGTCACGGCGGTGACCAGGTCGACGGTGCCGTCCGTGGCGCGAGCGGTGTCCACGGCTCGGGCGAGGAGCGAACGCGCCCGCCGCTGCGCGATCCGGGCGAAGCGCTCGACCCGGCCGGGAGTGAAGGCCCGGCTGATCAGCCGTCTCGACCGGCCGTGGTCCGGCGGGTCCTGGTTGAGCATCATGCGCCGGATGAACCGCAGGTCGTCCGGGTCCGGGTCGCGGATCTGGGTCGCGCCGAGGTACGAGGAGTACGTGGTGGAGTCCTTGAGCACCCGCACCACATCCGCGTGCCGGGTGACCGCCCAGAACCCCGGCCCGCCCGGCCATCCCAGCACCTCGGGCTCCTCCTGCCGGGCCACGGGGTGGTGGTCGCGCAGGACGCGATAGGCGTCGTAGGGCACGCCGCTGGCGTAACGCCGGGGGTCGAAGACGTCGGGGACCGCGGGAGCGTCGTGGACGCTCACTGCTCGCCCCCGGCGCCGGCCGCGTCGTCCGCGCGCAGGAAGTCCTCGATCACCCGGATCAGCTCCAGCGGTGTCTCGTCCATCGCGTAGTGGCCCGCGGCGGGCAGTTCACACAGCTCGGCCCGGGGGTACCAGGTCATCCATGTGTGGCGCAGCAGATCGGCCGAGAGAGCGGGGTCCAAGGCGCCGGCGACGGCGAGCGCGGGTACCGGGGAGCCCTCGACCCGGCCGTGGAAGTCCTCCGTGGCCCATGAGTCCAACCAGGCTCGGAACGCCTTCTGGTCGCTGACCGCGAGCGAACGGGCGACCATGCGGTCGAGCCAGGCGGCGGGGCGGCGGCCACCCGTGGTGACGTCGATGATGGCGCGCCGGTTCTCCGGCTTGTGCGCGGCGTCCGCGAACAGCTCCCACTGCTCCGGCGGCAGCGCCAGCCCCGACGCCGGCACCGGTGACACCCCGACCAGCCTGCGCAGCCGGTGCGGGGCGACCGCGAGGAGGCGCTGCCCGACGGCACCGCCCATGGAGTGCCCGACCACCGAGAACCGCCCCCAGCCGAGCCGGTCGGCCAGCTCCACCAGGTCGAGAGCGGCTTCGGCGGTGGTGCAGGCACCGGCCGCGTCCTTGGCGCCGCCGTAGCCGCGCAGATCGACGAGGACGTAGGTGAAGTCCGTACGGTCGAGGTCGGGGAGGACGGCGGCGTACGCGGACCGGTCGGCGAACCAGCCGTGCACGGCGAACACCTTGTGGGCGCCCTCACCGTGCACCTCGTGCGGAAGCGAGAAGGAGGTCATGCGACCAAGGTGGCGTACTTCGGTGCGGACCGACAGATTGACGTGTGCCGGGCGGGTGTGCAGGCGAGCCCCGCTCGGGCGGAGCTCGAAAGGTTCGCGTGCGGAAAGTCCGCGTGCGCGGGGCAGGAACGCCACAAGGCCCGTTGGGAACTCCCGGGTTCACCGGTGATTCACGCGATGGTGTGATCATGTCCCGGGCCGTGGATGCCCGTCGAGGGCCGGGGGTAGGGCCCGGCCATGACGCAGCAGCCCTTCGAACTCCCGCACTTCTACATGCCGTATCCCGCGCGGCTGAACCCTCACGTCGACGAGGCACGCGCCCATTCGGCCGCGTGGGCGCGCGAGATGGGCATGCTGGAGGGGTCCGGGGTCTGGGAGCAGGCCGACCTGGACGCGCACGACTACGGACTGCTGTGCGCCTACACCCACCCCGACTGCGACGGCCCCGCCCTCTCCCTCATCACCGACTGGTACGTGTGGGTCTTCTTCTTCGACGACCACTTCCTGGAGCTCTTCAAGCGCACCCAGGACCGCGTCGGCGGCAGGGCCCACCTGGACAGGCTGCCCCTGTTCATGCCGATGGACCTGTCGACTCCGATGCCGGAACCGCAGAACCCGGTCGAGGCGGGCCTGGCCGACCTGTGGACGCGCACGGTGCCCTCGATGTCGGTCGACTGGCGCCGTCGCTTCGCCGTCGCCACCGAGCACCTCCTCAACGAGTCGCTGTGGGAGCTGTCCAACATCAACGAGGGGCGCATCGCCAACCCCGTCGAGTACATCGAGATGCGCCGCAAGGTGGGCGGCGCCCCCTGGTCGTCCGGGCTCGTGGAGTACGCCACGGCCGAAGTGCCCGCCTCGGTCGCCGAGTCCAGGCCGCTCAGGGTTCTGATGGAGACGTTCTCGGACGCCGTGCACCTGCGCAACGACCTGTTCTCCTACCAGCGCGAGGTCGAGGACGAAGGCGAACTCAGCAACGGCGTGCTGGTTCTGGAGACCTTCTTCGGCTGCACCACCCAGGAAGCCGCCGACACCGTCAACGACGTCCTCACCTCCCGCCTCCACCAGTTCGAGCACACCGCGCTCACGGAAGTCCCGGCCGTCGCACTGGAGAAGGGGCTGACCCCCCAGGAGGTCGCCGCCGTCGCGGCCTACACCCAGGGGCTGCAGGACTGGCAGTCCGGCGGCCACGAGTGGCACATGCGCTCCAGCCGGTACATGAACGGCCGAGCCGAACCCACCGCGCCCTGGCGGGCCCTGACCGGCCCCGGCACCTCCGCGGCCGATGTCGGCGCCCTGCTTGCGGCGGCCGGTGCCGAACGGCTGCGCGCCTATACGCATGTGCCGTTCCAGAAGGTGGGCCCGTCGATCCTGCCCGAGTTCCACATGCCCTTCCAGGTGGAACTCAGCCCGCATCTGAACGAGGCCCGCGGCCGTCTGACCGAATGGTCGCACCGCATGGGCATCCTCCAGGAGTGCGTCTGGGACGAGGACAAGCTCGCCGCCTACGACCTCCCGCTGTGCGCGGCCGGCCTCGACCCGGACGCCACACCCGAGGAACTCGACCTCAGCTCGCAGTGGCTGGCCTGGGGCACCTACGGCGACGACTACTACCCGCTCGTCTACGGCCACCGCCGCGACCTGGCCGCCGCCCGGCTGACCACACAGCGCCTCTCGGCCTGCATGCCCCTCACCGGCGAGGAGGCCGTCGTCCCGGTCAACGCCATGGAACGCGGACTCGCCGACCTGTGGGCGCGCACCACGGCGGCCATGTCCCAGGAGCACCGGCGCTTCCTGAAGGACGCGGTCGACACCATGACGGAGAGCTGGGTGTGGGAGCTGTCCAACCAACTCCAGAACCGCATCCCCGACCCGGTCGACTACCTGGAGATGCGCCGCGCCACCTTCGGCTCCGACCTCACCCTGAGCCTGTGCCGGATGGGCCACGGCCCCGCCGTCCCGCCGGAGGTGTACCGCAGCGGCCCGGTGCGCTCCCTGGAGAACGCCGCCATCGACTACGCCTGCCTCCTCAACGACGTCTTCTCGTACCAGAAGGAGATCGAGTACGAGGGGGAGATCCACAACGCCATCCTCGTCGTGCAGAACTTCTTCGGCATCGACTACCCGACCGCCCTGCGTGTGGTCCACGACCTGATGACCCAGCGCATGCAGCAGTTCGAGCACGTGGCAGCGCATGAACTGCCCATCATGTACGAGGACTTCGGGCTCTCGGACGAGGCCCGGGAGATCATGGGGAACTACGTCACCGACCTTCAGAACTGGTTGTCCGGCATCCTGAACTGGCACCGGGAGGTCGACCGCTACAAGGCCCCGTACCTGGCCCGCCGGGCCCACGGCTTCCTGCCGGACCGCCCGCCCGCCGTACCTGCCCTCCGCTGAGCCCTCGCACCCGCGCGGCGGTCTCCTCGCCCAGCCACCCGCGCGCCGCGAACGGCGGCCGCGGGTTCCGGCACGGCCTGACCCGGCTGCCCCGCCGGGCGGCCATCGAGGTGCCCCGGGGCGTCCGAGGCCGCACGCTCGCGGTACCGGTCACGCAGCCGAGGGCCGCGCACCGGACCGCGCCGGTCAGTCTCACTCGATCGTGGCTCGTTGCGCACCGCTGCGCAGGGTAGTCACCAGCCGGAGGCGATCGGATGGAACAGACTGCGTTGCGACCCAAGCCCATGCCAGGTCAGCTGCCAGGTCAGCGGCCCGACGACGACACCGGCGCCGGCCCCGGCGCACCCCGCCCGCACACCGTGCCCCGCCGGCGCTGCCGACGGCTCACCGCCGTCCTCGCGGCCCTGCTCCTCGGCCTGGTCCTGCTCCTGTCCGGGATCGGACTCGGCACCGCAGGGGCGACCTTGATCGGAATGAGCCGGCTCGCCGAGCTGCAGCGGCAGACCGGGCCCACGGTCCCCGTGAGCCCGACCGCCTCGGCACCAACCGGCTCCCCGACCTCGCCACCCCCGGCACCGGCGCCCGCCGTCGCGACCCTCGGCGTGGAGGCCGTGGACGACGAGAAGCCCGGCGCCC
Source organism: Streptomyces sp. NPDC007808 (assembly GCF_042868655.1). Classification (NCBI taxonomy): domain Bacteria; kingdom Bacillati; phylum Actinomycetota; class Actinomycetes; order Kitasatosporales; family Streptomycetaceae; genus Streptomyces; species Streptomyces sp. NPDC007808. Next base: position 474,725 of record NZ_JBIAEQ010000008.1, on the reverse strand, counting down.
GACTCGTCGGCGTCCACGTCCCCGGCCCCGGCTACGCGGCCGGCCTGATCCGAGGCGACGTGATCCTCGCGTTCGGCAGGACCCGCATCGACACGGCCGCGGACCTCGCGCGAGCGGTCGCCGAGGCCCGTCCGGGCCGCCGGGCCGTGCTGACCGTGCGCCACCGCAGCGGCGGCTACCAGCAGCTGACGGTGGTCCCGGGCGTCGTCGTCTGAGCCGCGCCCCCGCGCACGACGAGCCGGCGAAAAACACTGGTCACGTTCGGCGGGCAGGGTCACCATGACCCCATGCCGACCACTCTCCTCGCCTTCCTGGGGGCCTGCACCCTCGTCGCCGCCTCCCCCGGCCCCAGCACCGTGCTGATCATCAAGCAGTCACTGCACAGCAGGCGCTCCGGATTCCTGACCGTGCTGGGCAACGAGACCGGCGTCTTCGTCTGGGGCGTCCTCGCCGCCTTCGGCCTGACCGCCCTGCTGACCGCATCCCAGGTGGCCTACGACGTGATGCGGTTCGTCGGCGCGGTCGTGCTCGTCGGCTTCGGCGTCCAGGCACTGCGCCAGGCGCGCCGCGCCAAGCGGGACGGGGGCTCGGACGACGTCGCCCGGGAGGGCACCCACAAGAGCGGCTGGGCCTCCTACCGCGGCGGGCTGCTGCTGAACCTGGCCAATCCCAAGGCCGCCGTCTTCGCCATGTCCTTCCTCCCGCAGTTCGTGCCGGAGGGAGCCCCACACCTGCCCACCATGGTCGGCCTCGCCGCGCTCTGGGCGGTCTACGAGGTCGGCTACTACGGCCTGTACGTGTGGTTCGTCGGCCGGATGAAGAACGTGCTGTCCCGCGCGGGCGTGCGCAGGCGCCTGGAACAGGTCTCCGGCGGCGTGATGCTGCTCCTCGGTGTCCGCATGGCCCTGGAGAGCTGACGCCGTACGAGGTCTGCCACCCGAAAGACCCGTCGACCGGCTCGCGCCGCCCCCTCCGTCCGGGCAGGATGCTGCCCGTAGTCCTTATCAGCGCCCAGGGAGGCCCGGATGACCGGCACCGCACCCGCGCCCTTCACCGCCGACGACTACGGGGCCCGTATGGAACGTGCCGCACGGACGGCCGCGGACGCCGGACTGGCCGGCCTCCTCGTGGCACCGGGCCCGGACCTCGTATGGCTCACCGGTTACGCGCCCCCCGCCGAGACCGAACGCCTCACCCTGCTGGTCCTCGTCCCCGGCCAGGACCCCGTCCTCGTCGTGCCCGCCCTGGAGGCCCCCGACGCCGCCAAGGCCACCGGCGCCCCAGGTCTGACCCTGCGCGACTGGACCGACGGCCAGGACCCCTACGCCACCACCGCCGACCTCCTCGACGCGAGCGGCCGGTTCGGCATCAGCGACAACGCCTGGGCCATGCACCTGCTGGCCCTGCAGAAGGCGCTGCCCCGCACCTCCTACGCCTCCCTCACCGACGCCCTGCCGATGCTGCGGGCCGTCAAGGACGCCGCCGAACTGGAGCTGCTGGCGGCGGCGGGAGCGGCTGCCGACGCGGCGTTCGAGGAGATCCGGAAGGTTCCCTTCGGCGGCCGGCGCGAATCGCAGGTCGCCGCCGACCTGGCCGACCTGCTGCGCCGGTTCGGCCACTCCCAGGTCGACTTCACCATCGTCGCCTCCGGCCCCAACGGTGCCGATCCGCACCACGAGGTCGGCGACCGCGTGATCGAACGCGGTGACATGGTCGTCCTCGACTTCGGCGGCCTGAAGGACGGCTACGGCTCCGACACCTCCCGCACGGTGCACGTCGGGGAACCCACCGACGAGGAACGCCGGGTCCACGACCTCGTGCGCCAGGCCCAGGAGGCCGGCTACCGGGCGGTACGGCCCGGCGTCGCCTGCCAGGACGTCGACCGGGCCGCCCGCGCGGTCATCACGGACGCCGGGTACGGCGAGTACTTCATCCACCGCACCGGGCACGGCATCGGCGTCACCACGCACGAGCCGCCGTACATGATCGAGGGCGAGGAGCAGCCCCTGGTGCCCGGCATGTGCTTCTCCGTGGAGCCCGGCATCTACCTGCCCGGCCGTTTCGGAGTGCGCATCGAGGACATCGTGACCGTCACCGAGGACGGTGGCCGACGGCTCAACGACACGACCCGGGAGATGGTCATAGTGGACTGACCCGGCGACCGATCCCGGCGCAAGGAGCCCCCGTAGACCCCCGAGCGACAACGGCGCGACCATGACCCAGGCACCGACACCCACCGCGGACACCGTCCGCCGACTGGTTCGTTCCCTGCTCAAGGAGGGCGCGTCCCACTCGGCCGGACCCGAGGTCCGCCCCGCCGCGCCGGGCGCCGAACCCGCCACCTGGCTGGTCGGCACCCGCCATGTGCTGCGCCTCGCCCCCCACCGCGAGGCCGCCGCCCGCCAGCGCCGCGAACTGCGCCTGCGCGATCTCGTCCGCCCGTACGTCCCGGTCGCCGTCCCGACGAGCGTCGCGCACGGGGAGTGGGCGCCCGGCCTCACCTACACGCTGGACACCAAGGTGCCCGGCGGGTCCGGCGGGGAGCAGGACGTCTCCGCCGTCGGCGAGGCCGACCTGGCCGGACTGCTCACCGGGCTGCGCGAGGTGCCGGTACGGCAGGCCGAGATGCTGGGCGTGCCCCGCGCCGCCCCGCGCTCCCTCGACACCCTGCGCCGGGCCGCCGAGAACGCCGCCGGGCGCCTCACCGCCGCCGACGAGTTCGACGCCACCCGCCTGCGCCAGCTGACCCAGCAGGCCGCCGTACAGCTCGCCGCCCAGCCCGGCGCCGCGATCCTCGTCCACCACGCCCTCACCGGGGACCACCTCGTCGTCAGCGCCGACGGCCGGGTGCGCGGTGTCCTCGGCTGGGCCGACAGCGTCCTCGGCGACCCCGCCGAGGACATCGCCGGCCTCGCGCTCGCCGTCGGCTCCCCGGCCGCGGTCCGCGCCGCCACCCTCGCCGGCTACGGCGCCCGCCCCTGCCTGCGCGGCCTCTGGCTGGCCCGCTGCGACGCGGTCCTTCGCCTCGCCGACCGTCTCGACGGCGAGGGCGGGACACCACTCCCGCTGCTGCGGGCACAGCTCCGGCACGCGTGGGAGGCGATCCTGCTGGAGCGGGTGACGGAGTTCCGGGACGACGAAACCCCCTAGGGCTGTTTCGACGGTCGAACTCCCTCCGGTGGGCGGCTCACCCCTGCAGCAGCACCACGCCCGACTCCCCGGGCACATGCAGCACCCCGTCCGCGCCCGGTGCCTCCACGGGCTCCCAGGCGGCCAGTACGGTGGCCTGCCGGGGCCCCAGCGGGATCGCGGCGGGCTCCTTGGACAGGTTCACGGCCACGCGTACGTCACCGCGCCGGAAGGCGAGCCACCGTCCGCGCTCGTCGTAGGCCACCTTGGTGTCGGCCAGGTCGGGATCCGTCAGGTCGGGATGCTCGTGACGCAGGGCGAGAAGGAGCCGGTACCAGGCCAGCACGCGCGCGTGGGGCTCCCTTTCGAGCTCGGACCAGTCCAGGCAGGAGCGTTCCCTGGTCGCCGGGTCCTGCGGGTCGGGCACGTCCTCCTCCGCCCAGCCGTGCGCCGCGAACTCACGGCGCCTGCCCCTGCGTACCGCCTCGGCGAGCTCCGGATCGGTGTGGTCGGTGAAGAACTGCCAGGGCGTGCCCGCCGCCCACTCCTCGCCCATGAACAGCATCGGCGTGAACGGCGCGGTCAGCGTGAGGGTGGCCGCGCAGGCCAGCAGGCCGGGGGAGCCGGGCAGGAGGGCGGCCGCGAGCCGGTCGCCCTGGGCCCGGTTGCCCACCTGGTCGTGGGTCTGGCTGTAGCCGAGGAGACGGTGCCCCGCCACGCGCGTACGGTCCAAGGGGCGCCCGTGGCTGCGGCCCCGGAAGCTGGAGTACGTGCCGTCGTGGAAGTAGCCGCCGGTCAGAGTCTTGGCGAGGGCTGCCATGGGGGCGCGGGCGAAGTCGGCGTAGTAGCCCTGCGACTCCCCGGTCAGCGCCGTGTGCAGGGCATGGTGGAAGTCGTCGTTCCACTGGGCGTGCAGCCCCAGGCCGCCCTCGTCGCGCGAGGTGATCAGGCGAGGGTCGTTGAGATCGGACTCGGCGATCAGGAACAGCGGTCGGCCGACGTCGGCGGAGAAGGCGTCGACGGCCGTCGACAGTTCCTCCAGGAAGTGGCACGCGCGCGTGTCCACCAGCGCGTGCACCGCGTCCAGGCGCAGCCCGTCCAGCCGGTAGTCCCGCAGCCAGGCCAGCGCGCTCTCCACGAGGTACGTGCGCACCTCGTCCGAGCCCGGCGCGTCCAGGTTGACGGCGGAACCCCAGGGCGTGTGATGCGTGTCCGTGAGATAGGGACCGAAGGCGGGCAGGTGGTTGCCGGACGGGCCGAAGTGGTTGTGCACCACGTCGAGGATCACGCCCAGGCCCAGCTCGTGCGCCCGGTCGACAAAGCGTTTCAGCGCCTCCGGGCCGCCGTACGGCTCGTGCACGGCCCACAGCGAGACCCCCTCGTAGCCCCAGCCGTGCCGGCCGGGGAAGGGGGTCAGCGGCATCAACTCGACATGGGTCACGCCCAGTTCCACGAGATGTCCGAGCCGCTCGGCGGCCGCGTCCAGCGTGCCCTCGCGCGTGTACGTGCCCACATGCAGCTCGTACAGCACCGCGCCCGGCAGCGGTCGCCCGACCCATTCGCTCCGCCACGCGTACCGTCCGTGGTCCACGACCGCGCTCAGCCCGTCCGGTCCGTCCGGCTGCCGGCGGGAGCGCGGGTCGGGCCGTACGGGTCCGTCGTCCAGCGAGAAGCCGTACCGCGTCCCGTCCCTCGCCTCTGCCTCCCCCCACCACCATCCGGCGCGATCCGGATCGCGCTCCAACGCGCGCGTGACGCCCTCGCAATGCAGCGTCACACGGCCGGCCTGCGGTGCCCACACCTCGAACTGCACGGACGGTTCCCCTTCGTCTGCTCACCGTGATGTAGCGCGTCCATGGTGCTCCAAACGAGATCGATCCGCTTTTGAATCCTCCCTTTCGCGGCGGGTGTCGTGGCTCGTCCGCCCCTCACGCGCGCGTGGCGGCCGTTTCCCCGTTTTCTGGACAGCTCGGGTTCACTGACCGACAATCAGCACCGTGACGTCGTCCTTCGAGTTCAACACGTACCCCGCGCGGCTCTCCGACGCGGAGCGCGACAAGGCGCTGAAGGTGCTCCGTGACGGCGTCGCCATGGGCCGGCTGTCGCACGACACGTTCGTGCGGCGTATGGAACTCGCCCTGGCCGCCCGCCGCGTCGACGAGCTCGCGGTGCTCACCGCCGACCTGCCCGTCGAGAGCCGCATGTCGCGCGTGGTGTTCGGCACCGTCGAAGCGATCTCCGGCTTCACCGTACGGCTGCGCCGGGCATGGCAGGCCGAGCGGCTGCCCAAACTGCTGCTGCCCCACCCGGGGACCGGTCATCCGCTGCGTATCGGCCGGGACCCCGCCAACGGGCTGCGACTGACCCACGAGACGGTGTCCCGGGTGCACGCCGAACTGAGCCATCAGGCCGGCCTGTGGGTGCTGCGCGACCTGGGCTCCACCAACGGCACCACGGTGAACGGACGGCGGGTCGTCGGCGCCGTCGTGGTACGCGAGGGCGACCAGGTCGGCTTCGGCCGGATGTCGTTCCGCCTCGCCGCGCACTGAGCCGAACCTCGGCTCCAGGCCTTGGCTTTACCCGAGGCGCCGGGTCACATCCCTTTGACCCTCTGCGGTGTTGACGTACCCGTCAAGTCGTGACTGACTGTGCGTACACCATGCACACCAGGTGAATCGACGGCACCACATTGTGGAGGTGTGCCCTGCCGCCACTCCTCCGCTACCCGACCGTCGACGAGCTGGGCGCCCGCGCGGCCGCGCTCGTCGCCCGCCGACCCCGTGACGCGCGGCTGCGCCGCGTGGGGACGTCCCGCGCCGGCACCCCCCTGTGGCTGCTGTCCGTCGGGCACGGCAGCCGCCAGGCCCTCGTGGTGGCGGGCCCGCACGCCAACGAACCGGTCGGCGGTGCCACCGTGCTGCGGCTGGCCGAACGCGTCCTGGCCGACCCGCGCCTGCACGAGGGCGCCGACGCCACCTGGAACCTGCTGCTGTGCCTGGACCCCGACGGCCTGCGCCGCAACGAGGGCTGGCTGCACGGGCCCTACGCGCTCGGCGGCTACTTCCGGAACTTCTTCCGGCCCGGCTTTCTGGAACAGCCCGAATGGCTGCCCGACGGCGCCGACGCCGTCACCTTGCCGGAGACCCGCGCCCTGCTCGAACTGCAGGACGAACTGCGGCCCTTCCTTCAGTGCTCCCTGCACGGCGTCGACGTCGGCGGCGGCTTCGTCGAGCTGACCCACGACCTGCCCGGCCTCGCCCGGCGCGTGGCACACGCCGCCGCCCGCCTGGGCATACCGCGCGAACTCGGCCCGTACGACACCCTGTACTGGCCGGAACTGGGACCCGCCGTCTACCGGATCCCGATCCCGCGCCGGGGCGATCTGGCCGCCGCCATCACCGAGGCGGCCGTCGAGTCGACCTGGTTCCACCCGCACCGGCACGGCACCGTCACGGCGGTCGTCGAAGCCCCCATGTGGGGCGTGCCCGCGGTGGAGGACGGTGCCGCGCACGCCGATGAGGAAACGGTCCTGCGCAGGGTGAGCCACACCCTGCGCCACGACGCCCGGGTCCTGAACCGGCTGCTGGAGCGCCTGCGTCCGCACCTCCCCGCCGAGTCGGAGACGGCCCGGCTGCTCGCCCCGGTCGACGACTATTTACTGGTCTGCCCCGGGCTCGCCGACACCTGGGACCCCGACGTCCCGGTCCTCGTCGGAACCCGTCCCCTTCCCCCGCTCAGCACCGCCCACCTGGCCGCCCTGCGCATCGCCGGGCGCCGCCTGGCCCTGCGCACGGCCGGACTGCTGCACCAGCTCGTCACGGGCGCCGGGCGGGACCCGGCCGGGGTGCTGCCGGAACTGGACCGGCTCCTCGACGAGTGGTGCGAGGACTACCGCGACGGCTGTGGGGCACGCTGGATCCCCGTCGCACGCCAGGTGGAGTACCAGTCGCGGGTCGTGCTCGCCACGTTCGAACTCGCCGGGCGGTACGCGCCCGCGTGCTCCCGTTCGGGTGAGTCGGGCTGGAATGCCGGGGCCGCCGTGCCGATGCATCGGGAATGACGCAACGCATCACCTCCGCATCGGGAACGCCCCGACACATCGCAGCGCTACGAGGCGGTCTGCTCGCCGCGGCCGCCACCGCCCTCGCTCTCGGTACGGCCCCGCCCCAGGCGGCGGCCCAGAACCACGACACCGGCAACTGGCTCTTCGTATCGGTCGCCCAAGGAGAGGGCCGCCACGCCGAGACGCCCGGCCGGCTGCTGCTCTGCGACCCGCCGCAAGGCCATCGGAAGGCGGCCGAAGCCTGCGCGGACCTCGACAAGGTCGGCGGCGACATCCGCCGGCTGGAGCGCAAGGACGCCTTCTGCCCGATGATCTACGCGCCGGTCACCGCCCACGCGCGCGGGGAATGGAACGGACACCCGATCGAATACCACGAGACGTTCTCCAACGGGTGCGGGATGGCGGCCCGCACGGGCGCCGTGTTCGCCGTGGACGGCTGACACCGACGACCTGCGGCACTGCGCGCGCGTGGCCGGAGCGCGTCACGCGGAACGGTCACGCGCGTGCAGCGCCGCAGCCAGGACCGTCCGGGACTGGTGCTCGATCTGGTGCTCCAACGGCACCCAGCGGGCCCGGAAACGCTCGGCGAAGGCATCGCTCCAGGTCGCCACGAGGTGCTCAAGCCGTGGCGCCGCGCTGTCGTCGGCCTCCCGCAGGACGCGCAGCAGCATCGCCGCGGCGCGCAGTGGCAGCCGTCGCCCGAAGGCGTCCACGCTCCCGACGTACGCCATGGTGCCGTCGGCCGGAGGCGTGTGCATCCAGTCGGCGGCGAGCCCCGGGACCAGCTCCAGCGCCCATTTCGCCGCCCGCAACAGGGGCCCGTCGAAGCCGTCCAGGCGAGGGAGCGCCTCGCCGAGCACCCGCTCGACCTCCCGCGCGTCCCGCCGCAGCCGGACCGCCAGCCGCCGCAGCGCCCGGTCCGGCGCCGGATGCGGCGCCGGATCGTCCACCAGGTCGCTCGCCCACATCGGCACCTCGACGACCGCGGTCAGACCACCGTAGCGATGCACGTGGTACCAGGTGCTGCTGCGCGCGTCGTCCGGCATGCTCGGGTACGCCGCGCCCGCGCCCGGCGCCGGCATCACATGCACACCGGGCCCCGATGCCGGCCAGCCCGCCGCGTCCGACGCCCCGGTCTCCACCGGGATGTGCAACTCCGCCGCCGACTTCGCGAACGGCTCGGCCAGTCCCGGCACGTCCTTCGTCAGCTGCACCCAGCTGCCGCCCAGATCGGTGCCGTGCAGGGTCACCTGAAGGTAGGGACGCACCTCGTCGATGACGCGGGTCAGTGCGCGCGTCTCGGGCGGCAACCGGTCGCTCGGCAGTGCCGCCGGTGCCCACTCCGGCTGCTCCTGGGCGGCGGGCCGGAAGAAGCCGAGGTGGTAGTCGTACAGGCTGCGGGGCGCCGGGGTGACGTGCAGGCATGCTCCGTCGGGATCGGCGCACAACAGGAAGTGCCAGGAGATGTCGGCCCGTAACTCCGGTTCGTGCAGGACGCGTTCGGCGACCGCGAGGAGCGTGGAGCCCCCGGTCGGCTCGTTCGCGTGCGCTCCCGCCACCACCAGGACGGCCCGTCGGGCGCGGCCTATGGACAGCAGGTGGAGTGGCCTGCCGGCCCGGGAGGCCCCGACTTGTCTCAGAGTGCACAGGCCGGGTCGGTGCGCGGCCAGCGCCCGGGCGGCCACGACGAGTTCGGCAAGGGTGAGGTAGCGCAGCTCCGGCAGGAGACTCACCCCCGTCACGTCCGTCCGCCCGGCTTCGCAATCCGCAGTACCCCACGCTCTCGTTGAGGTGTCAAGGAGTTCGAGGGGCGCCCGGAGGGGGCGCCCAGAAGCATTGACCGCGGGGAGGCGGATGCCGCCGGCCTCAGGGGAGCGCCGGGACCGTCCCGCCGTGTGACGAGGGTGGACATCCGGTGAGGGAGCGAGCAGCGAGGCGTACGTCCGAGGAGAGCGCTGCCCCTGGTCACCAGGCGCCGACCGCACGGCATGCGCTCCTGGAGCGCGCGCGGCCAGAGCCGGGCGCCTACGCCGAGTCAGGGCGCGCGGCGGGGCCGTACGTGCCCGCGGGCGTTGCGGACGGGCCGGTGGAGGGCGGCGGGTGAGGACGTCGGCCGCGGGTGAGGAGGCGCGCAGCACGGCGGACGAGCCGCCCTGGCCGCCCGGAGGCGGTGGGCGGCGACCCCTACGGCGACTCCTCCACGACCCGCTCCAGCAACGCCACCGGCAGCCGCGCGAACAACTCCTCCACGCGCGCGTGTCCGGAGAACTCCCGCCCCGGATCGAGTACGTCGGCCCACCGTCCCGGAGGCAGCGGCAGCGTCGTGTCGCGCCAGCCGCCCGCCTCGGCCAGCCGCAGCGACAGGCGCGTCACGGCGGTCACCACCTCCCCGGAGCGAACGAAGGCCAGACAGTGGGCGGCCGCCGGCCCCTCGGCGGTCAAGGGCGCGTACGACGCCGAGTCGCCGAACACCTCGGGGCGCCGCCCGCGCAACCGCAGCGCCGCCGCCGTCAGGGCACCCTTCTCGCCCGGATCCTCGTGCGGGAAGCGCGCGGCCCGCCGGTTGTCCGGGTCCACCAGCGCCCGGTACTCGCCCTCGGTGCCCTGATACACGTCCGGGACGCCCGGCATCGTCAGCTGGGCCAGGGCCGTGCCCAGCACGTTGGCCCTGATGTGCGGTGCCAGGCGGCTCCGGAGAGCGGCCACACGCTCCCCGGGGACCGAGCACGGCCCCGCCGCGACGAACGCCGCCACCGCCTCCTCGTACGGCGGCTCCTGCTCCGTCCAGCTGGTGTACAGCCCGGCCTCGCGCACATGCTTCAGCAGGGCATCCCGCACCCGGTCCACGTCCGCCTCGCCCAGCCCGAACACCGTCTGCCAGGCGGCCCACGCCAGTTGCGCGTCCGGCACACCCTCGCCCTCGCGGGTCACCTCCGCCAGGACGTCCGCCCAGCGCTGCGGGCACTCGGTGAGCACGGCCAGCGCGGCCCGCACATCGGCGCTGCGCTTGGTGTCGTGCGTCGACGCGACCGTCCCGGTCACCGGCCAGTCACGCTGCACGCGCGCGCAGTACGCGTGGAACTCGTCCGGCGGGACCGCGGGACTCCCGGGGTTCCCGCCCACCTCGGTCGCCGAGAGCAGCGGCACATAGCGGTAGAACGCCGTGTCCTCCACCGACTTGGCCCGCAGCGCCGACGCCGTCTGCGCGAACCGCGTCCGGAACTCCACATGGTCGGGCCCGTCACCGGCCCGCCCGAGCACCAGGTCGCGCACGACATCGACGGCGCCGGCCTCCTCGGGCACGGCGAAGGCGAGCCGGGCCTCGGCGGCGGCCTCCTCGGTGACCACGAGGGACGCGTCACCGGAGGCGTACGGCCGGTAGACCTCCAGCCGGACGAGGAGCTCCTGCAGAGCGGTGCGCAGCGCCCAGGGCGCCCGGTCGCGCAGCGCCAGCTCCGGGGACGCGGCGCACACCCGGCTCGCCACCCGCGTCAGCCGGTCGGTCTCCGCGGCCAGCTCGTGCGTGAGCACCTTGTACGCCGCCCGCCGCACCGTCGCCTCCCAGTCCCCGCCCCGGTCCGTCTGCGGGGCCGCGAACCGCCGGTACTGGCCGAGGAGTTCCCCGAACCCGGCCGGGTCGGTGAAGACGCCGTCGACGTGCCGCAGGGCGTCGTAGCCGGTGGTGCCCGCGACGGGCCAGGAGGCCGGCAGGTGCTCCCCGTCCGACAGGATCTTCTCCACGACCGTCCAGCGCCCGCCGGTCGCCTCGTGGAGGCGCTGGAGATAGGCGTCGGGGTCGGCGAGGCCGTCCGGGTGGTCGATGCGCAACCCGTCGATGACGCCCTCGTGGAGCAGCTGGAGGATCTTGGCATGCGTGGCCTCGAACACGTCCGGGTCCTCGACGCGCACTCCGATCAGCTCCGAGATGCTGAAGAACCGCCGGTAGTTCAGCTCCGTACGGGCCAGCCGCCACCAGGCGAGGCGGTACCACTGGGCGTCCAGCAGCTGCGGCAGCGGCAGGTCCTCGGTGCCCTCACGCAAGGGGAACACCTGGTCGTAGTAGCGCAGCACATCGCCGTCGACCTCCAGGCGACCGAGCTCCTCACCGAGCGGATGCCCCAGCACCGGCAGCAGCACCCGACCGCCCTGCGCCTCCCAGTCGATGTCGAACCAGCGCGCGTACGGCGACTTGGGCCCCTCGCGCAGCACCTCCCACAGGGCGCGGTTGTGACGCGGGGCCATGGCCATGTGGTTCGGCACGAGGTCCACGACCAGACCCAGGCCGTGCTCACGAGCGGTGCGCGCCAGCGCGCGCAGCCCTTCCTCGCCGCCCAGTTCCTCACGCACACGCGCGTGGTCCACGACGTCGTACCCGTGCCCCGACCCCGGGACCGCCTCCAGGACGGGGGACAGGTGCAGGTGCGACACGCCGAGCGAGGCCAGGTACGGCACGGCCGCCTCGGCGGACGCGAAGGGGAACGAGGGCTGCAGCTGCAGCCGGTAGGTGGCGGTCGGCAGCGTGGGGTCGGGTCGCTCAGGCGTCATGGAGAGCTACGTACCCGTCCTGCCGCCCTTCGTGTCATCGGCGCCGCCACGTGGACCTCAGTCTGGGGCTGGATTCGGGGGATGGTGCGGGAGGGGAGGGAGAGAGGGAGGGAGGGCGTGGGGGGCGACGCTGCAGTGCCGTCGGGACGCGGGCGGTGGGACGAGCCGGTTCCGTTCGGACGGATTCGGGACGACGCTGCCGTCCCGTCGCGACGCCCGTGGCCCGACGCTCCGGTCCCGTCCCGACGGCTTCGCCCCAACGCTCCGGTCCCGTCCCGACGCCGCCGGGACGACGCTCCGGTCCCGTCCCGACGGCCTCGCCCCAACGCTCCGGTCCCGTCCCGACTCCGCCGACGCGACAAGCCGGTCTCGTCCCGACGCCCCGAACCTCCCTACACCGGCCGCTGCAACACCGTCAGACTCCGATCCACCAGCGTCAACCGATCCCCGGCCTGCACCTTCGCCCCCGTCTCCGGCGGCACCATGTCCGCCCGGGCCGTGTCCACGACCACCTGCCACTGGCGGCCGTGGTTGACCGGCACGACGAAATCGAGGGTCTTGGGGGAGGCGTTGAACATCAGCAGGAACGAGTCGTCGCTGATGCGCTCGCCGCGCGGTCCGGGCTCCGAGATCGCGTTGCCGTTGAGGAACACCGTCAGGGCCGAGGCCTGCGCCCGGTCCCAGTCCCGCTGGGTCATCTCCTTGCCCTGCGGGGTGAACCAGGCGATGTCCGAGAGGTCGTCGTGGGTGCCGTGCACCGGCCGTCCGTGGAAGAAGCGCCGTCGGCGGAAGACCGGGTGGTCCCGCCGCAGCCAGACCATCGCGCGCGTGAAGGCGAGCAGCTCACGCGACAACCCGGCTGCATCGCCGTCCGGGCCGTCGCCCCCACCCCCTTCGTCCTGCGGCCACTCCACCCAGGCCAGTTCACTGTCCTGGCAGTACGCGTTGTTGTTGCCGTGCTGCGTGCGGGCGAACTCGTCGCCGTGACTGATCATCGGCACGCCCTGGGACAGCATCAGCGTGGCGATGAAGTTGCGCATCTGCCGGGTGCGCAGCGCGAGGACGGCCGGGTCGTCGGTCTCGCCCTCCGCCCCGCAGTTCCAGGACCGGTTGTGGCTCTCGCCGTCGCGGTTGTCCTCGCCGTTGGCGTGGTTGTGCTTCTCGTTGTACGAGACGAGGTCGTGCAGCGTGAACCCGTCGTGGCAGGTCACGAAGTTGATCGAGGCCAGCGGGCGCCGCCCGTCGTCCTGGTACAGGTCGGACGAGCCCGTCAGCCGGGACGCGAACTCCGCCAGCGTGCGCGGCTCACCGCGCCACAGGTCCCGTACGGTGTCGCGGTACTTGCCGTTCCACTCGGTCCACAGCGGCGGGAAGTTGCCCACCTGGTAGCCGCCCTCGCCGACGTCCCACGGCTCGGCGATCAGCTTCACCTGGGAGACCACCGGGTCCTGCTGGACGAGGTCGAAGAACGACGACAGCCGGTCCACCTCGTGGAACTGCCGGGCCAGGGTGGCCGCGAGGTCGAAGCGGAAGCCGTCGACGTGCATCTCGGTGACCCAGTAGCGCAGCGAGTCCATGATCAGCTGGAGCACGTGCGGGGACCGCATGAGCAGCGAGTTCCCGGTCCCGGTGGTGTCCATGTAGTAGCGCGGATCGTCGGTCAGGCGGTAGTACTGCGGGTTGTCCAGGCCGCGGAAGGACAGGGTGGGGCCCAGGTGGTTGCCCTCGGCGGTGTGGTTGTAGACCACGTCGAGGATGACCTCGATGCCGGCCTCGTGCAGCGCCCGCACCGCCGACTTGAACTCCAGGACCTGCTGGCCGCGGTCGCCCCAGGAGGCGTACGCGTTGTGCGGGGCGAAGAAGCCGATCGTGTTGTAGCCCCAGTAGTTGTTCAGGCCCATGTCGACCAGCCGGTGGTCGTTCACGAACTGGTGGACCGGCATCAGCTCCAGCGCGGTCACGCCCAGCTCGGTGAGATGCTCGATGACCGCCGGGTGCGCGAGGGCGGCGTAGGTGCCGCGCAGCTCCTCGGGCAGCCCCGGATGCCGCATCGTGAGGCCCTTCACATGCGCCTCGTAGATGACCGTGTGGTGGTAGTCCGTACGGGGCCGCCGGTCGTCACCCCAGTCGAAGTAGGGATTGACCACGACCGAGGACATCGTGTGCGGCGCCGAGTCCAGGTCGTTGCGCCGCTCGGGTTCGTCGAAGTGGTAGCCGTACACCTCCTCGCCCCAGCGGATGGAGCCGCTGACCGCCTTGGCGTACGGGTCGAGCAGCAGCTTCGCCGAGTTGCAGCGCAAGCCGCGCTCCGGGGCGTACGGGCCGTGCACCCGGAACCCGTACCGCTGTCCCGGCATGACGCCCGGCACGTACGCGTGCCGTACGAACGCGTCGCTCTCCCGCAGTTCCACCGCCGTCTCCGAGCCGTCGTCGTGCAGCAGACACAGCTCTACTCGGTCCGCGGCCTCGGTGAAGACCGCGAAGTTGGTGCCGGCGCCGTCGTACGTGGCACCGAGTGGATATGCCTCTCCAGGCCAGACCTGCATGGATACGACTCTTTCAGTTCGAGCGCGCCGTCGGGGGAGCCTTGAAGTCGAGTCTCCCCGAAAGTGAGGCAACCACCCATGACTTACGTCCCTCTTACCGGTCGACCAGTGCATACGCGGTATGCCGAACCAGTGTGGGGCCAACAGGTACTCCCGGGGACGTTTGGGGGAGTAAGGGGAAGATGTGCGCGAGATGATGCGCCGCCATCTGGGCAAGGTGGTGGCAGGTACGGCCATCGCGGTGGCCGGAACCGCCGTGATGGTCGGAATCACCCTGCCGGGAACGGCGGGGGCCGATGACAACGGCGGAAACACCAGTGGTCGGGCCGCCCAGCAGGCCGCCCAGGGGCAGGGAGCCGGCGCGGCGCCGCCCGGCGTCGTCGAAGAGGCCCCGACCGAGGGGGACAAGGGCACGGGCAACGACCCGCTGACCGACGACGAGATGGAACGGGCCGCCGAGCTTGCCGCGAGCCCGCAGATGCGCAGCGCCGGCGAGAACGTCGAGGGGGAGCGCGGACCGCAGCGCATCGGCGTCGACCTCGCGGAGGCGGAGGCCGACGAGACGGACAGGGCTGACGCACCGCGTCGGGCCGAGGTGACGTTCTACGACTACAAGGCCGACGCGCTCGTCACCCGGACCGTCAACCTCGACACCGGCAAGGTGGAGCAGACCACCACCGAGCGTGGCGTGCAGCCGCCGCTGAGCCGTGCCGAGTACGCCGAGGCTGCGAAGCTGCTGATCGCCGACCCGCTGGGCGCGGACATGAAGGCGGACTACAAGGACGCCACCGGCAAGGAACTCACCTCGCCGGACCAGCTGCTGCTCAACGGCGCCGTGTACCGGGCCGTCGCGGGCGCCCAGCCCGCCGTACTCGACAAGTGCGGCGACCACCGGTGCGTGCGGCTCTTCCCGAAGGTCAAGAACGGGCCCTGGATCGACGCCCGGTCCTTCGTGATCGACCTCAGCGCCCGCAAGGTCGCCAGGCTCGACATCGGCTGAGACGCCTCCGTTCGCTTGTCCAACTCGCCTCTCATGTACTTGCACCTCCTGTAAGGGAGTCATTTCTTCATGCGCGTGAACAGAATGAGCCGTGCCCGCAAGGGCGCGGCCGTAGGCCTGTCCCTGGCGGCCCTGGCAGCCGGCGCGACGACCGGCGCAGGATCCGCCTCGGCCCAGCCGAAGGCCGCCCCGGCGCCGGCCGCCGACTGCAGCGCCGCCTACCGCATCGAGCAGAAGCTCACCGGCGGTACGACCTGGCGGATGTGCTGGCGCTACGACGGCAAGGCCGGCCTCGTCCTGGAAAAGATCTCCTACCAGCCCAAGGGCGAAGCCCAGCCGATCAAGGTGCTCAACAGCGCCAGGCTCGGCCAGATCCACGTCCCGTACGACGACGGAAGCGTCGAGTACGACGACCTGACCGGCTTCGGCTTCGCCCAGGGGCTCATGACCCTGGCGCCGAGCGAGTGCCCGGGCGGAACCATCAAGTCCGTCAAGGTCCCCGAGGCATGGGACCCGCAGAACGCGAACGTCAAGGGCCTGTGCACGACGACACGCGCGCGCGGCCACGCCTACCGCATGCAGGGCGACAGCGCGAACAAGGTCTACCAGGCCCAGAGCAAGGACCTGCTCGTCTACACGGTCAACCAGGTCGGCTGGTACGAGTACATGACCGAGTGGCGCTTCCAGGACGACGGCACGGTCACCATGAACGTCGGTGCGACCGGCAGCCTCTCCTACGACGACTACGACGCCGGTGACGGCCGTGGCTGGCCCATCGGCAAGGGGGACCGCGCCAAGGCCACCAGCCACAGCCACAACGTCTTCTGGCGGCTCGACTTCGGCCTGGACGGCTCCACCAAGAACAAGGTCGAGCAGTACGACTCCGCGGTCACCGCGCCCACCGCCGGCGACCGCGCCCCGACGACCAAGACGACCCGCACCAAGGTCACCAAGGAACTCGCGGGCGACGCCAAGGCGTACCGCTGGTGGCGCATGGTCAGCGCGACCGGCAAGAACAAGGACGGCCACGCGCGCTCGTACGAGATCGTGCCCGGCGTCAGCACCAAGTACCCGGGCCGCAGCTACACCAAGCACGACGTGTACGTCACCGAGTACAACAAGTGCGAGAAGTTCGCCACCCACAATCCGGGTTGTGGGAACACCCACCCCAAGTCCGTCGACAAGTGGGTCGGCGGTCAGACGCTGACGCACCCGATCGTCTGGACGAACGTGGGCTTCCACCACATAGCCAGGGACGAGGACCAGCAGCCCATGCCGGTCCACTGGCAGGGATTCTCCATCGTCCCGCGGGACGTGACGGCTATGAATCCGCTCACTCCGAGCGAGCTCGCCTGGCAGAACGGGCACTGGCGTCCGCGTAGTTGAGAAACGACCCTGTCCATCCGGCTGCACCGCCGACCGCTCCCGGAGTACCCTTCCTTGATCGTTGGGACGGGGAGTGCTCGGGGGAGCGGAAGGCGGTGCGCGGGTGGGCTCGGGAGGGCTGGAGCTGCCCCCTGGTGACGAGGGTCACGAGGGGGGCTCCACAGAGGTCCCACCCGGTGCGGTGTCCCTGGCCAGGCCGATGGAGACCAGTTCCATCGGCCCGGAGCTGGACTGGGACACCGACTCCTGGCGCGAGGTGCGTACGCGCGCCCAGCGGGCCGGCCGGGCGTACATCTGGCTGAACCTCGTCGAACAGCGGCTGCGCGCGGTCGTGGCCGCGGTGCTGCGCCCCATCTACGAACCGGTCCACGGCGACGACTGGGTGGTCGCGGCGGCCGGGCCGGCCGGCCAGGAGTGGGTGAACCGCGCGGTCGCCGTACGCGAGGTCAGCCGTCGCAAGGGCTACCTGCTCGATCCGGCCGACGACAACGTCCTCAGCTTCCTGACGCTGCCGCAGCTGCGGGAGCTGATGGTGCAGCACTGGCCGTGCTTCGAGCCGTACGTCGACGACCGCCGCGATGTCGAACTGGCGCTGGACGAACTCGAAGTGGCCCGTAACGTGGTCTCACGCAACCGGGCCCTGTCCGAGGCGGTGCTCAACCAGGCCGAACGGGCGTCCGCGCGTCTGATCGAGGTCCTCGGTGCCGGCGGCGACGTCCCGTCCGCCCGGCGGCTTCCCATCGACGCCGTCGAGGACCTGGTCGGCGACCGGTACGCCGACGTGGTCGCCGTGCACCCCGACCGGGTCCGCCTGCTGCGCCAGTTCCCGGCCGAGGACATCTTCGGCGGGGCGCGCCGCCTAGACGCCATCGGCATCGGCCTCAACCTGCTGGTGCAGAACTTCTCCGGGCGGCGACTGGTACGGCTCGCCGAGACCGGCTGCCGGGTACGGCTGCTGTTCCTGAACCCGGCCTCCAGCGCGGTCAAGCGACGCGAGCGTGAACTGGGCATCAAGCGGGGCGAGCTGAGCCGCGCGGTCGAGATGAACATCCTGCACATGCGCCGGGTGCGGTCCCGGCTGCGGGACCCGGGCGCCTTCGAGATCCAGGTCTTCGACGAGACGCCCCGCTTCACGGCGTACCTCGTCGACGGCGACGGTTCCGACGGCATCGCGGTCGTGCAGTCCTATCTGCGGCGGACCCGCGGACTGGAGGCCCCGGTGCTGGTGCTGCGCAACGCGGGCAGACTGGTCAAGTCGGACGAGATCGACGAAGGTGGGCTTTTCCCTACGTATCGCGAGGAGTTCGAGTTGATGTGGGCGGATTCGAGGCCGGTGTCCTGAATCATCCGGTCCCGAACCGCCCCGTGGACCGGTGTCGACGCGGAAGCGGAATGCGGTCCTCTGATTGTCAGTGGCTCATGGGAAGGTGGAGACCACTGGGGGAACGCACCACCAAGAAGGGGGACCGCCCATGGGCTGGCACCGTGAGCTGCTGATCGGCTTCGACCTGGAGACGACCGGGACCGACCCGCGCGAGGCGCGCATCGTCACAGGCGCCGTGATCGAGGTCAGGGCCGGGCAGCCCTTGGGCCACAAGGAGTGGCTGGCGGATCCCGGGGTGGAGATTCCCGCGGACGCGGTGGCGGTCCACGGGATCAGCACCGAGCGCGCGACGGCGGAGGGCCGCCCGGCCGACCAGGTGGCCGACGCCATCGCGGACGTCCTGACGGGGTACTGGAGGACGGGCGTACCGGTCGTCGCCTACAACGCGGCCTTCGACCTGAGCCTGCTCTCCGCCGAACTACGACGGTACGAACTGCCGTCCCTGCGCGACCGCCTCGGTGGCCTCGCCCCCGCTCCGGTCATCGACCCGTACACCATCGACCGCTGGGCCGACCACTACCGCCGCGGCAAACGCAACCTCGAAGCGGTCTGCCGGGAGTACGGCGTCGTCCTCGACTCCGCGCACGACGCGTCCGCCGATGCCCTCGCCGCGGCCCGCCTGGCCTGCGCCATAGCCACCCGCCACCCCAAGATCGCGACCCTTGGTCCGGCCGAGCTGCACCGCCGCCAGATCGAGTGGTACGCCGAGTGGGCGGCGGACTTCCAGAACTTCCTGCGCCGCAAGGGCGACCCGACCGCGGTGGTCGACGGGACGTGGCCGCTCAGGGAGCCGGCCGGGCAGCCGCTCGCCTGAAGCTTGCGTCTGCCTCTGCGCGTGCGCGTACGCCTACGCCTATGCCTATGACTGCGCCTGCGCCTGCGCCTATGCGTGCGCCTATGTCTGCGCCGAGGCGGTCGCCGGTGCCGCGATGCGCTCGACGCGGGGTTGGGCCGACCGCGCGTAGTCGGCACCGGAGATGAGCAGCGAGCGGTCGAGCCGGGCGGCGTTGAAGTACAGCCTGGGCTGGGCCACGACATCAGGATCGGCGACCAGTTCCAGCTCCGGGTCGAAGCTGAACGGCAGGACGGTGCCGGGGACCGCGCGCGCGAGCCGCTCGGCGGTAGCGGGATCGTTGAAGCCGACGTAGCGGGCCGCGAACAGGGTCCGGACGGCGTCCAGATCCACGCGCCGGTCACCGGGGACGACCGCGAGGACATGCCGGGTGGTGCGACGGTCCACCTTCACCCGCAGCACGATGCACTTCGCGGCCTCGGAGGCCGGGTGCCCGCGCAGCGCGCAGACGGCCTCGGTGGCACCCTCGGGTGCGTGGTCGAGGAGGCGGTAGTCGACGTGGCAGGAGTCGAGCAGGGAGATCAGGTGGTCGTAGGTGTCGTGACGGGCGTGGTCGGGCACGGGGAGTCCTTGTCGAGGTCGGAAGGGCGGGCCGGGGAGAGCCGGGGGTGCGGTGCGTTCCGGTGGGCGCGTTCCACCGCCTGACCCCAGTAGGTGCCGGCGACCATCAGGGCCGCCCCGAGGCCGGTGAGCGGCGTGAGGTGCTCACCGCCGAGGGCCGCGCCCACCGCGACGGCCCAGACCGGCTCGGTGCCCAGCAGCAGGCTGGCCCGGCTGGCGGAGGTGCGTTGCACGGCCCAGGTCTGGGCGAGGAAGGCGAACACACTGCAGAACAGGGCGAGATGGAGCAGCTGCGCCCAGGTCGCCGGATCCGCGTGGGCCAGCGTCGGCAGGTCCCCTGCGGCGGCCGGCAGGAACAGGGCGGTGCCGACGAGGGTCTGCACGGTCGTCAGGTGCAGCGGCCGGACGGCCCGCCCCACGGTGAGGCGGCCGACGAGGGCGACATGGGCGGCCCGGATGACCGCGGCACCGAGCATCAGCAGGTCACCGAGGCGTGGGGCCTGGAAGCCGTTGCCGGACATCAGCAGCCCGACGGCCACCGTGCAGACACCGGTCGCGACGAAGAAGGCGGGAGGCAGTGGCCCGCGCCGGCCACCGCGGTCGAGGAGCGGGGTGAGGACGATGGTCAGGCTGATGATGAGTCCGGCGTTGGCGGCGCTGGTGTGGGCGACACCGTACGTCTCCACGAGCAGGACCGCGGCCTGGGTCACGCCCAGGGGCACACCGGCCCGCCACTCGTCTCGCGTCCACCGGCGCGGCCCGCGCCGCCGCGCGGCGACGACGCCGAGACAGGCCGACGCGGAGAGGGCGTAGCGGGCGAACAGCACGAGCAGGACGGGGAGCGCGGCGGTGGCCGTCTGGGCGGACAGGTAGCTGGAGCCCCAGACGAGCGCGACAAGGAGGAGTACCGCATCGGTACGGCGGACGTCGGACACCGCTCCACGGTGCACCGGAGACATCCTTGAAGCCCAGTACCACCTTCTACAACGATCATTCAGTAGTGCTACATCGTCGTCCTAGACTGCGGCCATGGACGAACGGCAGCTGCGGATCCTGCGGGAACTCGGCGAACTGGGCAGTGTCACGGCGGTCGCCGAGGCGCTGCTGGTGACACCCTCGGCGATCTCCCAGCAGCTGCGGCTGCTGCAGCGCGCCCTCCCGGTCCCGCTCACCGAGCGGCAGGGACGCCGACTGGCGCTGACCGACGCCGGGCAGGCGCTGGCGGCCGCGGCCGTGGAGGTGGAGACGGCCCTGGCGCGGGCGCGGCACACGGTCGAGGAGTTCGTCGAGCGGCCGGACGCGGAGGTGTCCGTGGCGGCGTTCCACAGCGCGGGCGCCGCGTTCTTCCCGCTGTTGCTCCGTGGGCTGGCCGGTCCGGGGCGACCGGTGCCGAGGCTGGTCGACGAGGACGTACCGCAGGAGGACTTCCCCCGGCTCACCGGGGAGTACGACATCGTGCTCGCCCACCGGCTGGACTTCGCCCCGCCCTGGCCGGACACGGTGGCCGCGTCGACGCTGCTGCGTGAGCCGCTGGACGTGGCGATGCCGGCCGGCCATCCCCTTGCCGCCAAACGCCGGGTCACCCCGCGCGACGTGGCCGACGAGCCGTGGATCGCCGTGCATGACGGCTTCCCGGTCCTCGCGGTCGTCGAAGCCGTCGCCGCGGCGGCCGGCCGCCGCCTCCGTCTCGCCCACCGCATCAACGAGTTCGCGGTGGTGGCCGAGGTGGTGGCCGCCGGGGGCGGCATCGCGCTGATGCCGCGCTGGACGATGCGCCCCCATCCCGCCCTGGTCCTCAGACCCCTTAGCGGCGTCCAGGCCAGGCGCCACATCGACGCCCTCTACCGCCCCGAGCGTACGGCCCGCACAGCGATCCGCACGGTCCTGGCCGAGCTGCGCCACGCCGCGCGAACGATCCGGGAACGGGACGCGACCGCCCCGGGCACGCGGGCCACCGCGGGCCCCGCCACCTGACCCCTCCGGCCACTCGGCAACGCGTGACCGACCGACTCAGCCGCTGCGCCCGAGACTTGTCGCCGCACCACGGGCCCGGCGCGCGAGGACCGGAGCAGGGCGGTGCGAACCCCGGCGGCTCACGTCGCTTTTCCCGGAGGGCGACAGGCGCTCAGAACGGATACCACCGCACCGCCTCGTCCCCTTCCCGCAAGGAGGCCACCCGCCGCTCGAACTCGACCCGGGCCTTCGGGTTGCTCGGCGCGTGCTGCGCCACCCAGGCGCAACTGGCCGTCTCCCGTGCGCCCCGCAGCACCGCACAGCCGTCCCAGTCCCGTACGTCCCAGCCGTACGCCTCGACGAACGACGCGTAGTCCGCAGCGGGCAGTCCGTACCGGTCCCGGGACAGGGCCATGACCACCAGGTCGTGCTCCCGCAGATCGGCCGAGAACGTCTCCAGGTCGATCAGCACCGGACCGTCCGGGCCGACATGCACATTGCGCGGCAACGCGTCCCCGTGGATCGGGCCCGGCGCCAGACGCGGCGTCAGCCCGGCCGCGGCGGCCGCGAACCCGTCCCGCCGCTTGCGCAGGTACGCCGCGTCGGCCGGGTCGATCGCGTCACCGGCGAGCCGCAGCCATCGCTCCACGCCTCCCAGCAACTCACGCGGCGGCAGCGGGAACGAGGGCGCGGGCAGCGCGTGCACCAGGCGCAGGAGTTCGGCCAGATCCCGGGGCCCGGCGGGGCGTACCGGATCGGGCAGCCGGTGCCACACGGTCACCGGGTGCCCCTCGACCAGCAGCGCCTCGGGCCCGGCCGCCCGCACGGCCGGAACGCCCGCGTCGGCCAGCCACACGGCGATGTCCAGCTCGCGCCGCGCCCGGTCCAGGACTTCGGCGTCGCGGCCCACCTTGACGACCAGGTCACCGGCGGCGAACACCGCGTTCTCACCGAGAGCGAGCAGACGGGCGTCCCGCGCCGGACCGGGCAGTACTCCCGCCGCGGCCAGTACGTCCCGCGCCCGCGCCTCGTCCATCGTCCGCCTCCGTGTCCCGCCCGGCCCGCCGCCGCGTCGATCCGTACCCAAGGCGCCGGCCACCGTCGGCCGACTGTCCTGATCCCACCGCACGCGGAGTCCTGATCCCACCGCATGCGGCTGTCCTGATCCCACCGCATACGGAGTCCTGATCCGACCGCATGTGGCTGTCCTGATCCCGCCACTCGCCCGACAGTGTCGCATTCCCACAGGTCGGACCGTGTGCGTCCGGCCTTGACGGGGCACAGCCCCTTCACGACCATGACGGGGCCGTCCCAGCCGGGCTGCGCAAAAGGGGCTGATCACGTGACATCGGTGACCGAGGCGGAGAGGTCGGTGGGGCGGACGCCCGACGCGGACAGGCGCCGGACGGCCGCGGACCACGGCGCCTGGTTCCTCGTGCTGCCGGCGCTGATCCCCATCCTCGTCCTGAGCGTCGGACCGCTGCTCTACGGCATCCTGCTGTCCTTCACCGACGCCCAGTCCGGACGCACCCAGCCCACCCGATGGATCGGCGGCCTCAACTTCCGGGACCTGCTGCACGACACCCTGTTCTGGGAGTCGTTCCGGATCGGACTGGTCTGGGCCGTCGGGGTCACCGTGCCGCAGTTCCTGCTGGCACTCGGCCTCGCCCTGCTGCTCAACCAGGACCTGCGCCTGAGATGGCTGGCCCGCGCCCTCGCGATCGTGCCCTGGGCGATGCCCGAGGTCGTCGTCGGCGTCATGTGGCGGCTGGTCTACAACCCCGACGCGGGCATCCTCAACGAGACGCTCCGGGGCCTCGGACTCGGCGACGGCCGCGACTGGCTCAGCGGGCTCGGCACCGCCCTGCCCGCCGTGATCGTCGTAGGGATCTGGGCCGGGATGCCGACCACGACGGTCGCCCTGCTCGCGGGCCTGCAGAACACCCCGCGCGAACTGCACGAGGCGGCGGCCGTGGACGGCGCCGGTGCCTGGCGCCGTTTCCGCACCGTCACTTGGCCCGCGATCAGACCCGTCGCCCTCTCCATCACGGCACTCAACCTGATCTGGAACTTCAACTCCTTCGCCCTGGTCTACGTGCTCACCGGCGGCGGCCCCGGCGGACGCACCCGGCTGCCCATGCTCTTCGCCTACGAAGAGGCCTTCCGCTACGGGCAGTTCGGCTACGCCGCGGCCATGGGGTGCGTCATGGTCGCGGTGATCTCGGTACTTCTCGCCCTGTTCCTGGTGGGCCGGCTCCGGGGAGGCGACGACACGTGAGGACCAGCCGGACCGGCCGCGCCGGCCAGTACGCCGCCCTGCTCGCCTATCTCCTCTTCCTCGCCTTCCCCTTCCTCTGGCTGATCTCCACCGCCTTCAAGCCACCCCGGGAACTGGCCAGCCTGCATCCCACGTGGATCCCGAAGGACCCCACGCTCGCCAACTTCCGGCAGGCCATCGACGAACAGCCTCTGCTGCACGCCGCCCTCAACTCCCTGGTCGCCGCGCTGGGCGCCGCACTGATCGCCGTAGTGCTCGCGACTCCGATGGCCTATGTCATGGCCCGGCGGCGCACCCGGCTCACGCGGGTGGCGACCGGCTGGGTGGTGGTCAGCCAGGCGTTCCCGCTCGTGCTGGTGATCATTCCGCTGTTCCTGGTGCTGAAGAACCTGCGGCTGATCAACTCCGTGCCCGGGCTGATCATGGTGTACGTCGTGTGGGCGCTGCCGTTCGCGCTGTGGATGCTGACCGGATACGTCCGAGCCGTGCCGACCGAGTTGGAGGAGGCGGCGGCGGTCGACGGGGCCGGACGGCTGCGGACCCTGGTGTCGGTGACCGCGCCGCTGCTCGCGCCGGGGATCGTGGCGACGGCACTCTTCGCGTTCGTCACCGCCTGGAACGAGTTCTTCTTCGCGCTCGTCCTGCTGAAGACAGCGCAGAAGCAGACGCTGCCGGTCGTCCTCACCCACTTCATCGGCGCGGAGGGCGTGGCCGACCTCGGCCCGCTGGCCGCAGCCGCGTTCCTCGCGACGCTGCCCTCCCTGGTGGTGTTCGCGCTCATCCAGCGGCGGATCACGGGCGGCATGCTCGCCGGGGCGGTGAAGAGCTGATGCGAACGAGAACGAGACCGCTGTCGGCCCTCGTCGCCGCCCTCGCCCTGCTGCTCGCCGGATGCACCGGCGACGGCGACCGGGATCCCGGCGGGCCCGTCACCCTGCGCTTCCAGTCCCTGGCCTGGCAGGAGGAGTCCGTCGAGGTCAACAAAGCACTCGTGAAGGAGTGGAACGCCGACCACCCCGACGTCAAGGTCGAGTACGTCCAGGGAAGTTGGGACAGCATCCACGACCAGCTGCTCACCTCCTTCGAGGGCGGTGAGGCCCCGGACATCATCCATGACGCCTCGGACGATCTCGCGGACTTCGCGTACGGCGGCTACCTCGCGGACCTGACCGACCTGCTGCCCGAGCGGATCAAGTCCGAAATCCCCCAACGCAGTTGGGAGACGACGACCTTCGGCGACGGGGTCTACGGTGTGCCCTTCCTGCAGGAGCCGCGTGTGCTCGTCGCCAACGCCGACTGGCTGAAGCGGGCCGGGGTACGCATTCCCACGCCCGAACACCCCTGGAGCTGGGCGGAGTTCCGGGAGATCACCGAGCGGCTGAGCGGGCACGGCCGGTACGGCGTGGCCTGGCCGCTCAAGGAGCCCGTATCCGCCACCCTCAACCTGTCCCTGTCGGCGGGCGGACAGCTGTTCCACCGGGGCGCCGACGGCAAGGTGACGATCCGGTTCGGCACCGGGGACCAGGTCGTGCCGCGTACGATCCACGACCAGGCGAACACCGACGGCAGCGCCTCACCCACGACGCTCGGCAGCGGTGGCTCCGACACCCTGCCCGGCTTCTTCGGGGGCAGGTACGCGATGGTGCCGCTCGGCTTCTCCTACCGCCAGCAGATCGCGCAACAGGCGCCGAAGGGCTTCGACTGGCAGGTGCTGCCCGCCCCGGCGGGCGCCGACGGCCTCGCGCAGGGTGTCAGCCCGCAGACCCTGTCCATCGCCGCGGACAGCCCGCACCAGCGGGAGGCGGCCGAGTTCATCGACTTCCTGCTGCGGCCGAAGAACATGGTGCGCCTGGCGCTGGGCGACTGGATGCTGCCCACCGGGACCGAGGCACTGAAGGACCCGGCCCTGCACACCTCCGAGCACGACTGGGCCACCGGGACGGCCCTCGCCGGGCATCTGCGCCCGGCGCCCGCGCAGTCCGTCCGGGGCTATCCCGAGTGGAAGGACAAGGTGGCCACGCCCGCCTTCCAGGAGTACTACAGCGGAGCGATCGGACTCGGGGAGTTGCGCGAGCGCCTGGAGCGGGACGGGAACCTGGTGCTGGCGCGATACCAGCGCTGAGGCCGTGCCGGTGCGAGCCGGCCGCCGTAGCGCGTGTGCTGTGCGGCCGCCGTAGCGCGTGAGCGGCGCGACCGCCGTAGCGCCGAAGCGGCGCGGCCGTGCCGGCGCCGAAGCCGCGCGGCCGCTCGTCGCGCCGGCGTAATTCGGTTGTACGCGCCCGCTCACGGCACCTAGCGTGCGGTACGTGGCAGCGAACAACGCGATCTTCGTCACCGGTCACGGCCGGGCCTGCGCGCACTCCGTACGGATGCGCCGTGGCCCCGTCGCCCTGACCGGCCCGGAGAGCCGCCCCCGCCGCTGAGCACCTGTTCCACGCGGGACCCGCTGTTTCCCGTTCCCTCCTGTCTTCCGGTCAGGGCCTTTGTTCGCCCTTTCCCGCTCCACGGAAGACAAGGACCGCAGGCCATGGCCCGCCCCACCCGCGCATCCCGCGCGCTCTCCCAGAACTTCCTCGCCGACCGCGCCGCCGCCGGGCAACTCGCCCGGCTCGCCGTACCGCACGGACGCGAGACTCCTCTGCTGCTCGAAGTCGGCGCGGGCAAAGGCGCGTTGACCGAGCTGCTGGCCCCGCGCTGCCGCCGCCTCCACGCCTACGAGATCGACCCACGGCTCGTCGCCGCACTGCGCACGCGCTTCGCGGACACCCCCGGGGTCCGGGTCGTCGGCGCCGACTTCCTCACCGCACGGGCCCCGCGTACGCCGTTCTCCGTCGCCGGCAACGTGCCCTTCTCCCGCACCGCCGCCATCGTCGACTGGTGCCTGCGGGCGCCCGCCCTCACCGACGCCACGCTCCTCACCCAGATCGAGTACGCCCGCAAGCGCACCGGTGACTACGGCAGTTGGACCCGGCTGACGATCCGCACCTGGCCCCGCTACGACTGGCGCCTGGTGGGCCGGGTCGGCCGGCGCAGCTTCCGGCCCGTGCCGCGTGTGGACGCCGGGATCGTGCGGATCGAGCGCCGCCGCACCCCGCTGCTCGACGCCGGCGCGTACGCGGACTGGGGGCGACTGGTGGAACTCGGCTTCTCGGGCGTCGGCGGCTGCCTGCACGCGTCGCTGCGCCGGGTCCACCCGAGGCGACGGGTCGACGCGGCGTTCCGTGCGGCGCGTCTGGACACGGAGGTCCTGGTGGGTGAGGTACCGCCTCAGGCGTGGCTGAGGCTGTACGGGGGGCTGGCAGCCGGAAACAAGTTGCACGAGACGTATCGTCTCGCTTAGGGTGGCCGTCATGACCAGTGCCGCTCACATCGCCATGTTCTCCATCGCCGCCCACGGCCACGTGAACCCGAGCCTTGAGGTGATCCGCGAGCTCGTGGCGCGCGGCCACCGGGTCACGTACGCGATCCCGCCGGCCTTCGCCGAGAAGGTCGCCGAGTCCGGTGCCGAGCCGAAGCTCTGGAACTCCACGCTGCCCGGCCCGGACGCCGACCCCGAAGCCTGGGGCGAGACGCTTCTGGACCATGTGGAGCCGTTCCTCGACGACGCGATCCAGGCGCTGCCGCAGCTCGTCGAGGCGTACGAGGGCGACGAGCCCGACCTCGTGCTGTACGACATCGCGGCCTACGGAGCACGCGTCCTCGCCCATCGCTGGGGCGTGCCCGCCATCTCGCTCTCGCCCTGCATGGTCGCCTGGGAGGGCTACGAGCAGGAGGTCGCCGAACCGATGTGGCAGGAGCCGAGGAAGACCGAACGCGGCCAGGCCTACTACCGGCGGTTCCGGTCCTGGCTGGAGTCGAACGGGATCAGCGAGCACCCGGATCCCTTCGCCGGCCGCCCGTCCCGCTCGGTCGTGCTCATCCCCAAGGCCCTCCAGCCGAACGCCGGCCGTGTGGACGAGGCCGTGCACACCTTCGTCGGTGCCTGCCAGGCCGACCGCACCGCCGAGGAGAGCTGGCGGCGTCCGGCGGGCGCCGAGAAGGTCGTGCTCGTCTCCCTCGGCTCGGCCTTCACCAAGCAGCCGGCGTTCTACCGGGAATGCGTGAAGGCGTTCGCAGACCTGCCGGGCTGGCACCTGGTGCTCCAGGTCGGCCGGCACGTGGATCCGGCCGACCTGGGGCACGTACCGGCCGACGTCGAAGTGCGCTCCTGGGTACCGCAGTTGGCGATCCTGAAGCAGGCCGACCTGTTCGTCACCCACGCAGGCGCCGGCGGCAGCCGGGAGGGGCTGGCCACCGGCACCCCGATGATCGCCGTACCGCAGGCGGTGGACCAGTTCGGCAACGCCGACATGCTCCAGGCGCTCGGTGTCGCCCGCCACGTCCCGGCGCAGGAGGCCACCGCCGAGACCCTGCGCGAGACGGGCCTCGCCCTCGTCGCCGACCCCGACGTCGCCCGCCGCCTGAAGGACATCCGAGCCGAGATGGCCGAGGAGGGCGGCACCAGGCGGGCCGCCGACCTGATCGAGGCCGAACTGGCCGCCGTACGCGACGCACCGGCGCACCCGTAGGCGCCGCCGCCCCGCGCTACCGCCCTCGGTCACGCGCCTGTGTGGCGTGGTCCGAGGCGGCTCGCCTGCCGCGCGGCGACCGCGAAGGGGCGGGGAACCTCCCGGCCCTTCCAGGCGTCGGCAAGATCGTGACGGAAACCAATGGCACACCCCTCCACGATCTGGTGCAGTCCTGGGAGGAGATCCAGGACGAGTACGACTTCTGGGCCCCCGACGGTGAGCACGACCGGACGGTCCTGGACTGCGCTGCCCGGCTCGCCGCCGATCCCGGCGCCGGGGACGCGTACGTGTGGGTCCTGGGGCTGACGATGATGGCCCCCTGTACGAACCGGTCGGGCGTGGGCTCCCGGGCGGAGGCCGAGGCGGCGCTGCGGGCCGCGGACGCCGCGCAGCGTGTCCGGCCCTGTGACCACGACACCCACCCGTACGAGTCCCACGAGGGCCACCACGCCGACGCCGCACTGCCCGACCTGCTGCTCCGCATCGCCGACGAGCGCGCCGAATGGTACGAGCAGGACCACACCCGCGAGACGTGGCGCTGTCCGCGCAATGTCGCCGGCTTCGCGCGGATCGCCCTCGACATCCTGCGTCCGGGTGAGGTCGACGACGTCCCACCCCGGTTGTCCCTGCAGGACCGCGAGGACATCGAGGCACTGGAGGCGTTGCTGGAGCTGTACCCCAAGGCGGGGACGGATGTCGCCGACGAGATCGCCTCGCAGGGCGGGTACCTCTACCACGCGGAGCCCGCGGAGCGTCCCGGACGCCTCCAGGTCGTCAGGGCCGTGAGCTGGCACGCCGTCTCCGGCATGATCCAGGACAGGTCCGTGCTCGACCGCCTCATCAGCGGTGTGGAGAAGGTGCTGCCGGACCTCGCCGCAGCGACCTGCGACCACGCGCAGCACCCGAAGCTGAGCGACCACAGCACGAACGCCGCCGAACTCGGGATCGTCCTCAGCAGTCCCGCCGGACGCCGCCTGTACGAACGCAACCCCGGCCATTATGGCGACGGCGCCCCGCTGGAGCAGTTGGTGTGCCCCGCATTCATGGCGGACGTAGCCCGGCAGACGCTGACCGAACTCCGCGCGGGCCGCGACAAGCTCTTCAGCCCGCGCGACACCTCCCACCTCGACGCCGAGTATCTCCGCGCGGACGGCCTTCTCGACATCGAGAAGATCACCGATCGGCTCCGGAACGTGAGCTGGAACGAGCGGTACGCCGACGAGCTGGGTCTGTGGGCGGCACGCCGGTACGACCGGCTGGGGCGGTCCGAGGATCTCGGCCAGGGCCTGGAAAGGGTTCGGCGGGTTCGTGAGCGGGCCGTCCTGCTGCTGACGGCCCACCAGGCCATGACCATCTCCTATCCGGCCCCGCCCTACGCCGTCGCCCGCGACATCCTCGCGATCATGCGTACGGCCGCCGCCGCTCCCCGCCCCGAGCGGTGCGCCCACACCGACGCCCACCCGCCGTTGGACGCCGGGGATTTCCGCGACGGGATGCCGCACTTCTACGCCCCCGACGAGTTCCCGCCCGCCGGCGGAGCCCACAGCGTGCAGGCGTGGACGTGCGCGCGGTTCGCGGGAACCGTCGCCGAGAAGTGCGTCGGCGCCCTGGAAAACCTCTATGGGCAGGACGACGAGGACGACTGGTAGCAGCCGGCGCGATGCGGGCGAAGCGGTGCCGGACGGCAGGGGGCCCGTCGACTCCCCGAGTCGACGGGCCCCTCTGCGGTCGGGTGGGATCAGGCGGGCACCCGCTCGCCCTCACCCTCCCGGGCGGCCTCCCGCGTCACGGCCTCCGGCGCCTCGTCGTGCGTCAGGTCAGGCAGGCGGTTCAGCCACTTCGGCAGATACCAGTTGCGCTCGCCCAGCAGCGCCATGACCGCCGGGAGCAGTACACCCCGGATGATCGTCGCGTCGATGAGGACCGCGGCCGCCAGGCCGACGCCCATCTGCTTCATGGACTGCATGGACAGGGTGCCGAAGATCGCGAACACGGCGACCATGATGACCGCCGCGCTGGTGACGACACCGGCCGTGGTGACCACACCGTGCTGGATCGCGTCCTTCGTGCTGCGGCCCCGCAGACGCGCCTCGCGGATCCGCGAGACCACGAACACGTGGTAGTCCATCGACAGGCCGAACAGGATCACGAAGAGGAACAGCGGCAGCCACGTGATGATGGCGCCGACGCCCTCCGCGCCCACCAGGGACGCACCCCAGCCGTGCTGGAAGACGGCGACGAGGATGCCGTAAGCGGCGCCCACCGACAGCAGGTTCAGCACGATCGACGTGACGGCGATGGTCAGCGAGCGGAACGACAGCAGCATCAGCCCGAAGGCGAAGACCACGACGAACGCGAAGACCGGGACGACCGCTCCCGCCACCTGGTCGTTGAAGTCCTTCGAACCGGCGACCTGCCCGGTGATCGGCGACTCGACGCCGGCGACCTTGCCGAGTGTGGCCGGCCGCACCTCGTCGCGCAGCTTCTCCAGGCTCTCGCCCGCCTTGTCCAGGTCGGAGCCGCCCACCAGTGGGACGTACACGAAGGCGATGTTCTTGTCGTCGTGCAGCTTGATCTCCACCGGGCCGCGCGAGGCACCCGAACTGATCGCCCGCTCACGGAAGTCGGCGAGCGCGGACTTCACCTCGGGGGTGTTGATGTCGTTCGCCTTGACGACGACCTCGGCCGGTTCGGAACCGCCCGGGAAGGCCTCGTTGAGCCGGTTGTACGTCTGGACGATGGGCAGCGAGTCGCCGAACTCCTGGTCCAGAGTGAGCTGCTGCGTCTTCATGCCGAGCGCGGGAGCCGTGATGGCGAGCAGCGCACCGGCGGCGACGACGACCGAGATGACCGGCTTGGCGAGCACACCCTTCAGCACGGCCGTCCAGAACCGGCTCTCGCGGGTGCCGCGCCCGCGCTTGCGGCGGAGCTTGCTCTCCGGGTGCAGGTAGGGGATCTTGCCCTTCTCGACCCGCTCGCCCAGCAGCGACAGCAGCGCCGGCAGCACGGTCACCGAGCCGACCATGGCGACCGCCACGACCATCAGCGAGGCCAGGCCCATCGCCTCGAACTCGGCGAGACCGGTGAACAGCATGCCCGCCATCGCCACGCACACCGTGACACCGGAGACGATGATCGCGCGGCCGCTGGTGGCGGCGGCGACCCGCAGGGCGGTCTGCGCGTCCCGGCCGGCCTCGCGCTCCTCACGCTCGCGGCGCAGGTAGAACAGGCAGTAGTCGACGCCGACGGCCAGGCCGACCAGCAGCATCACCGAGTTCGCGGTGTCGCTCATCGGCATCACATGGCTGACGACACCCATCAGGCCCATCGTCGCCATGATCGCGGTGATCGCCAGCAGCACCGGCAGCAGGGCCGCCACCACCGCGCCGAAGGCGATGAGCAGAATGCCGAGGGCCACCGGCACCGCGGAGTACTCGGCCTTCTGGAAGTCGTCCCCGAACGCGTCGTCGAACGTCTTCATCATGCTCGCGCCGCCGATCTCCTCGATCCGCAGCGACTCGTGGTCCTTCTGGACGTCCTCGACGGCCTTCAGCACGGGCTCCACACGCTCGCCCGCGGTGTCCGACTCGCCGCGCATGTCGAACTGCACCAGCGCGCTGCGGCCGTCCTTGGAGATCGTCCGTGTGTCGTACGGCGACGTCACGTCCGTGACCTTGCCGGTTCCCTCGACCGCCTTCACGACCGCGGTGACCGCCGCCCTGAACTCGGCGTCCGTGGCCTTGGGGCCGCCGTCCTTCGCCTGGATCAGGACGGTCTCACTGGCGGGCTCCTCGATGCCCGCGTCCTCGATGATCTTGGCTGCGGTGTGCGTCTCGCCCTTGAGCTGGTCGCTGTTCTTGACGTCGACCCGGCCGGCCGCCGAACCGAGCCCCATCGCCAGGGCGACGAACAGCACCCAGATGCCGACGGCAGCCCATCGATGGCGGGCGCTCCAGCCGCCGGCGCGGGCGGCGAGACCCCGCACTCGCTTGTCTCCGTTCCCCATGACGGGCTTGCCCCCTTGGTTGCGGTGGCGGCCCCCTGCCGCCTCCTTCTGTTCGAAGGTATGGGGCAGATAAAGCCATCTCGTCGTGCTGCCCGGTGAAGTACGGCGGCCGGAACTCATCCGCTCGGTGCGCGGCTTCTCGTCACTGGGGAGGATGAGGGTCCCTTACATCTATCCGGCCATGTCGGGGATGAAGATCAGGGAGGAGGACGAGGGTTGTCACAGGGCCGTCCTAAGGTGGCCGGATGACGACGACGTATGCGGCGCTGCTGCGCGGAATCAACGTGGGCGGCAGCAGGAAAGTGCCGATGGCCGACCTGCGCACCCTGCTGACCGGCCTCGGCCACGACGGCGTACGCACCTACCTCCAGAGCGGCCAGGCGGTGTTCACCGCCGACCACGGCGACGAGGAGTCACTGGCCGCGGAACTCGCGTCGGCGATCGAGAAGCACTTCGGCTTCGCGGTGGACGTGATCGTGCGCGACCACGCCTACCTCAAGGCCATCGCCGACAACTGCCCTTTCCCGGCAGTCGAGTTGGAGCCGAAGCAACTCCACGTCACCTACTTCTCGGCCCCGGTCGACGCCGACCGCTTCGCGGAGATCGACCGGACCGCCCACCTCCCGGAGGAGTTCCGCCTCGGCGACCGAGCGCTGTACCTGTACGCCCCGAACGGCCTGGGCCGCTCCAAGCTCGCGGAAATCCTGTCGCGGCCCCGGCTCAACAAGGGTTTGATCGCCACCAGCCGCAACTGGAACACCGTCGTGAAACTCGTGGAGATGACACGTGAGTGAACATGATGCCGCCGTGCGGGCAGCCATCGAGGGCGAGCTCAGGCTGCTCGACCCCCGAGTGCGCGGCTCGGCCGAACTGCTCGGGGCGCTGCTGCACCCCGACTTCCACGAGTTCGGTTCATCGGGGCGGCGTTGGGACCGGGCGTCGACCCTGGCCCGTCTGCCGGTGGACACCGATCCGTCCGATCCCACGGACCGATACGTGGTCACCTCCGAGATCCAGGGCGTCCGACTGGCCCCGGACGTCGTCCATCTGACCTTCGACACGGAGTACGACGGCGTGCACGCACACCGCAGTTCACTGTGGCTGCGGACCGACGACGGGTGGCAGATGTACTTCCACCAGGGGACGCCCTTCGACACCCAGGAAGCGTGACCGAGTCGGCGTACGTCTGTGCGAAGCTCGTCGTATGCGCTACATCATCATCGGGGCGGGAGCGGTCGGCGGCGTCATCGGGGGACGGCTCGCGGGCTCGGGACACGAGGTGGTCCTGGTCGCGCGGGGCGCGCACTTCGAGGCGCTGCGGGACCGCGGGCTGCGGCTCAGGGTGCCGGAAGGCGAACTGACCCACCGGCTCCCGGTCGTCGACGGTCCGTCCGCACTCGGGGAACTGCGCCCCGACGACGTCCTCGTCCTCGCGGTGAAGACCCAGGACAGCGTGGCCGCGCTGCAGACCTGGGGGCCGGTCCCGGTCGCGGGCGGGGGTACGGCCGCCGAGCGGCTGCCGCTGGTGTGCGCGCAGAACGGCGTCGAGAGCCAGCGCCTCGCGCTGCGGCTGTTCCGGCGGGTGTACGGCGTCTGCGTCTGGCTCCCGTCGACGTACGTCGAACCCGGCGTCGTCTCCGCGGCCGGCAGCCCCCTCACCGGCATCCTGCACCTCGGCCGCCACCCGCACGGCACCGACGAGACCGCCCGTCTCATCGCCGCCGACCTGGAGAAGTCGCACTTCGAGGCACCGGTGGTGCCGGACGTGGCCCGCTGGCAGTACGCCAAGCTGCTGGGCAACCTCGGCAACGCACTGGAGGCGGTGACCGGTCCCGTCGACAGCGAGGAGGCCGCGGCCCTGCTGCGGCGCGTGCGGGCCGAGGGTGCCGCCGTGCTCGACGCCGCCGGGATCGCCTACGTGGACGCCGAGGAACAGGGGGCGGCACGCGGCGACAAGGTCACCCTGGTCCCCCTCGACGGCGCCTCGCACCGCGGCGGCTCGTCCTGGCAGTCCCTCGCCCGGGGCACCGGCACCATCGAGGCCGACTACCTCAACGGCGAGATCACCCTCCTGGGCCGCCTGCACGGCGTCCCGACGCCGCTGAACGACCTCCTGCAGCGCCTCGCCAACACCTTCGCCCGTGAACGGCGGCCCGCCGGCTCGATGCCGGTGGCGCAGGTGGTGCGGCTGGCGGAGGAGACGGACGCCGCGGCTCCCACCGTGTGACGGGCACCGGCTGATCCCGGCGCCGCCGGCACGCGACTCCCCACGGGCTCTGCCGACGGGTGTCGGCCGACCTCGGTCTCCGGATCCGGAGGAGTCCGACCGCGACGCGCCCCGCCCAACCCCGACCTGTGCCGTTCCGGCGGGGTCCCGGGGGCTCTGCCGGGTCCCTGCGACCGTCGGTGTCGGCCCCGTTGCCGGGGCGTTCCCCTCCGTCGGCACCGGCGTCGGCGCGGGGGTCGCGCCGAGCCGGGGACGCCGCCTGCGACCGGGCAGGGCGCCGCAGGGCCTGAGGCTCTGTCAGGCCCCCACGGCCGTCAGTACGGGCACCGCCGCCGTGTCGTACCGCTCCAGCAGCACCCGCGCCACCTCGGGCGCCGCGCCGAGCACGTCGCCCGACACGTCCGCCTCCACCGCGCCGCGGGCGATCCGGTCGGGGAGGAACCCGGGCGCCAGGACGTACGGGGCGACGGCGACACGCCCGCAGCCCAGCGCCCGCAGTGCGCGCACCGCGTCCTGGGTGCGGGGCAGAGATGCGGAGGCGAACGCAGGCCGCACGGCGCACCAACCGGTGTGCCGCCACTCCCGCGCGATTTCTGCGATCACTGCGATCGCCTCCGGGTCGGAGGACCCCGCCGAGGCCAGCACGACCCCGGTCGAGGACTTGTCGGCGGGCGTCAGCCCCGCCTCGTACAGCCGGCGTTCCAGGGCGGACAGCAGCAGCGGCGACGGCCCCAGCACCTCCGCCTGCCGTATCCGCAGCTGCGGCGGCGCGTCCCGCAGCACGGCCGGGATGTCGGCCTTCGCGTGGAAGGCCCGCGTCAGCAGCAGGGGCAGCGCCACGACATCCCGCACGCCCTGCGCCGCCAGCGACTCCAGCACCCCCTGCACCGACGGGATGTTGAAGTCCAGGAAGCCGGTTTCCACCCGCACGTCCGGGCGCATCGACCGCACCCGGCGTACCAGGGCGTGCACCGTCGCGGCGTGCCGCGGGTCACGGCTGCCGTGGGCGATGACGAGAAGGACCGGCTTGGTGAACACAGTGACTCAGCTCCTGGCCAGCAGACCGCGGCTGCGCAGCACCCACCGCTCCAGCGGGCTGAAGATCAGCAGGTCGATGGCGATACCGACGATCAGGATGAGCAGGATCGCGAAGAAGACCATGGACATGGAGCTGGTGTTGCGGCCGTTCTCCAGCAACTGCCCCAGACCCACGCCCAGGTCGGGCGAGGACGCGATGATCTCCGCGGCCATCAGCGAACGCCACGAGAAGGCCCAGCCCTGCTTCAGACCCGCCAGATAGCCGGGCAGCGCGGCCGGCATCACGATGTGCCAGGTGCCCTTCAGACCGGTCGCGCCCAGTGTGCGGCCCGCCCGCAGGAACAGCGGCGGCACCTGGTCGACACCGGACACCAGCCCGTTGGCGATCGAGGGCACCGCGCCGAGCAGGATCACCGCGAACATCATCTTGTCGTTCAGGCCCAGCCAGATCACGGCCGGCGGCACCCACGCGACCGACGGCAGCGACTGCAGACCCGACAGGATCGGCCCGATCGCCGCCCGCACGAACCGCACCCGCGACACCAGCAACCCCAGCGGCGTACCGAGGGCCAGCGCCAGCAGGAAGCCGAGCAGACCGCGCGAGACGGACGTCCACACGTACTCGTGGAGCGTGCCCTGAAGCCAGGACTCGCGCAGCTCGCCCCACACGTCGGACGGTGCGGGCAGCTTGGTCGGGTCGCCGGAGATCCCGGACGACACCAGGAACTGCCACACCGCCAGCACCAGGGCGACGGCGACGACCGGCGGCAGGACCTTCTGGGTCAGGGTCCGCCGCAGCGGCGTACGCCCGGTCTGGACCGTCTCCAGGGCGTCGAGCCCCGCTTCGAGCCCGGCGAGATCGCCGCCGTCCTTGGCGGCGCTCGTCTCAGTGCTGGCCATGTCGGCGGATCTCCCCACGCAGTTCTTCGGTGATCTCCCTGGACAACTCCGCCACCGCGGCGTCCTCGATGCGGCGCGGCTGCGGGATGCCCACCGTCCACTCGCGTGCGATCCGCCCCGGACGGGAGGACAGCAGGACGACCCGCTGAGCCAGCCGCACCGCCTCGCGCACGTTGTGCGTGACGAACAGGACGGACAGCTGCGTCTCGCGCCAGATCCGGGTCAGCTCGTCGTGCAGCACGTCCCGCGTGATCGCGTCCAGCGCGGCGAACGGCTCGTCCATCAGCAGCAGCTTGCTGTCCTGGGCGAGAGCGCGGGCCATGGCGACCCGCTGCCGCATACCGCCGGACAGCTCGTGCACCCGCTTGCCGTAGGCGCCCTTCAGCCGGACGAGTTCGAGCAGCTCCTCGGCCCGGCCGCGCCGTTCGCCCTTGGCCACGCCCCGGAGCTTGAGGGCGAGTTCGATGTTCTTGCCCGCGGTCAGCCACGGGAACAGCGCGTGCTCCTGGAACATCAGCGCCGGACGGCCGTCGGTGGTGATGCTGCCCGCGCTGGGCCGGTCCAGCCCGGCCACCAGGTTCAGCAGGGTCGACTTGCCGCAGCCGGACGCCCCGAGGAGGGTGACGAACTCGCCGGGCGCGACATCGAGCGTGATGTCGTCGAGGACGAGCTGCTGCCCGGCAGGGCCGGCGAAGGACTTCGAGACATGCTCGATGCGCGCGGCGTGCTCCACGGACGCATCCGTGTCGGCGGCCTTGGCGAGGGCGGTTGCCATGGTCGTCACCTCCTGGAACTCATCGGGATCAGTACGTTGCTCACGACGTCACGCCGAGCCCGGCGTCGTCGACCTCGGGCTCGCCCTCGGCCTTGAGGACCCTGTTCAGCGGGGTCAGGTCGTAGATGCCGGCCAGATCCGGCTTCTGGAGCAGGCCCGCCTTCACCGCGTGCTCGGCCTCGGTGCGGAGCGTGCCGGCCAGGGGGTCGTCGGTCACCTGGATGGACTGCCACGCCGGATCGAGGACGTCGGCCGGCAGCGGCTTGCCGGTGTCGGCCTTCAGCTGGGCGTTCGCCGCGGCCTTCGCCCGCTCCGGGTGGTCCTGGATCCACGCGTTGGTCTTCACCGAGGCCCGCAGCACGGCCTCCACGGCCTTCGGGTGCTCCTTCAGGAAACTCTGCGACACGATCACGTTCGTGATCACGAACTTCTTGTCCGGCCACAGGTCGGCCTCGTCGAGCAGCACCTTCGCGCCCTCGGCGACCAGCTTGGAGGCCGTCGGCTCGGGAACCCAGGCACCGTCGATCGAACCGGACCGGTAGGCGTCCGGGGTGATCTTGTTGTCGGTGCGGACGACCGAGACGTCACCTTGGCCGCTCTCCGCGTCGACCTTCCAGCCCTGTGCGGAGGCCCAGTTGAGGAACGCCACGTCCTGGGTGTTGCCGAGCTGCGGGGTGGCGATCCTCTTGCCCTTGACGTCCTTCAGGGACTTGATCTTCTCCGGGTCGACGACCAGCTTCACACCACCGGAGGCCGAGCCGGAGACGATGCGCAGGTTCTGGCCGCCCGACTTGATGTAGCCGTTGATGGCGGGGGAGGGGCCGATCCAGCCGATGTCAATGGACTTGGAGTTCAGCGCCTCGATCTCCGACGGCCCGGCGTTGAAGGTGGAGTACTCCGCCTTCGTCCCGCCCAGCTCCTTCTGGAACAGCCCCTCGTGCCGGCCGACCAGAGCGGTGGCGTGCGTGAGGTTCCCGAAGTAGCCGATCTTCACCGAGTCCAGGCCGTCCACCTTGGGCGCCCCGGCGATGGCCTGCTCGGTGTTCTCCTTCGCCTGGGATCCGTAGCCGCAGGCCGCGAGGGCGAGCAGCGGGAACGCGGCCAGGACGGTGAGCGTCCGTCGCAGGGCGGGGGTGGCAGGCACGGGAGGGGTTCCTCTCGGTGGCCCGGCTCTCACGCCCTTACCAGGTCGTGGCCGGGGAGTCGGCAGGTTCGTCCGGAGCGGCGCGCATCCGGTGCGCGCGGGTCAGCGCGCACATCGCGGCACTCCGCCCTGCCCGCTCCCGAGGGCGCCGCTGCCGACGCGGCCGCCCTCCTTCGCGAACGTGGAGTAGTAGTCCAGGGCCCTCATCTCAGAAGTCCCACCCGTCGTCCTCGGCCTCGTCCTTGACCGGCTCCGGCGAGGCGAAGGACTCGCCGACCATGCCCGCGGTGAGCGTGGTGCCGTCGTTCGGGTCGATCAGGATGAAGGAGCCGGTGCGGCGGGAGTCGGCGTAGGAGTCGACGGGCAGCGGCTCGGCGGTGCGGATCTTCACCCGGCCGATGTCGTTGGCGACGAGCTGTCCGGGGTGCGGGTGCAGGGACAGGTCGTCGAGCGTGAGACGGGAGGGGATGTCCTTGACGATCGCCTTGACCGTGCGGGTGCCGTGCTTGAGCAGCACCCGGTGGTTGACCACCAGCGGCTGGTCGGCGACGTGGCAGACCGTGGCCTCGATGTCCTGCGTGGTCGCGGGCGCGTCCTTGGTCGGCACGATCAGGTCGCCGCGCGAGATGTCGATGTCGTCCTCCAGCAGGACGGTCACCGACTGCGTGGTCCAGGCGACGTCGACCGCTTCACCCAGCAGGTCGATGCCGGAGATCTTCGAGGTACGGCCCGACGGGAGCACGGTCACCGACTCCCCGACCCGGAACGAACCGGCGGCGATCTGCCCGGCGTAACCCCGGTAGTCGGGGTGCTCGGCGGTCTGCGGCCGGATCACGTACTGCACGGGGAGACGCGCGTGGCAGTGGCTCAGGTCGTGGCTGACCGGGACCGTCTCCAGGTGCTCCAGGAAGGTCGGTCCGCCGTACCAGTCCATGTTCGCGGACGGGTCCACCACGTTGTCGCCGGCCAGCGCCGAGATCGGGATCGCGGTGATCTCCGGGACGCCGAGTTCGAGCGCGTACGCGGTGAACTCCTCGGCGATCGCGGCGAACACGGACTCCTGGTAGTCCACCAGGTCCATCTTGTTCACGGCGAGCACGACGTGCGGCACCCGCAGCAGGGCCGCGATGGCGGCGTGCCGGCGGGTCTGCTCGACGACGCCGTTGCGGGCGTCGACGAGGATCACCGTCAGCTCGGCCGTCGACGCGCCCGTGACCATGTTGCGGGTGTACTGCACATGGCCGGGGGTGTCGGCGAGGATGAACCGGCGCCGGGGAGTGGCGAAGTAACGGTACGCCACGTCGATCGTGATGCCCTGCTCCCGCTCGGCCCGCAGACCGTCGGTGAGCAGCGCGAGGTCGGGGGCGTCCTGGCCGCGGCTGGCCGAGGCGCGCTCCACGGCCTCCAGCTGGTCGGCGAGCACCGACTTGGAGTCGTGCAGCAGCCGGCCGACGAGGGTGGACTTGCCGTCGTCGACGGAGCCCGCGGTGGCGAACCGCAGCAGGGTCGTGGCCGAGAGTTCCTCGGTCGTGATGGTGCTCATGCTTAGAAGTACCCCTCGCGCTTACGGTCTTCCATCGCGGCCTCGGAGAGCTTGTCGTCGGCGCGGGTGGCGCCGCGCTCGGTGAGCCGGGAGGCGGCGATCTCGGTGATGACCTGCTCCAGCGTCACCGCGTCCGAGTCGACGGCCCCGGTGCAGGACATGTCGCCCACCGTCCGGTACCGCACGAGCCGCTTCTCGACGGTCTCGCCCTCCTTGGGCCCGCCCCACTCCCCGGCGGTCAGCCACATCCCGGACCGCTTGAAGACCTCGCGCTCGTGCGCGAAGTAGATCTCCGGCAGCTCGATGCCCTCACGGGCGATGTACTGCCAGACGTCCAGCTCGGTCCAGTTGGACAGCGGGAACACCCGGACGTGCTCGCCGGGCGCGTGCCGGCCGTTGTACAGGTTCCACAGCTCGGGCCGCTGCCGGCGCGGGTCCCACTGGGAGAACTCGTCCCGCAGCGAGAACACGCGCTCCTTGGCCCGCGCCTTCTCCTCGTCGCGCCGGCCGCCGCCGAAGACGGCGTCGAACTTCTCGCTCTGGATCTTCTCGGTGAGCGGCACGGTCTGCAGCGGGTTGCGGGTGCCGTCCGGGCGCTCCTTGAGCACCCCGCGGTCGATGTAGTCCTGCACCGAGGCGACGTGCAGCCGCAGGTTGTGCCTGGCGACGGTGCGGTCCCGGTAGTCGATGACCTCGGGGAAGTTGTGCCCGGTGTCCACGTGCAGCAGCGAGAAGGGGACCGCCGCGGGGGCGAACGCCTTCAGCGCCAGGTGCAGCATGACGATGGAGTCCTTGCCGCCGGAGAACAGGATCACCGGCCGCTCGAACTCGCCCGCCACCTCGCGGAAGATGTGCACCGCCTCGGACTCCAGCGCGTCCAGGTGCGAGAGGGCGTACGGGGAGTCCGTACCGTCCTCGCCCCCCTTGACCGTGGCAACCGTGGTCGTCATGCCAAACCCCTTTCGCTGAGCAGGGCGTACACCGACGCCGCGGACTCCTGCACGGTCTGGTCCTGGGACTCGATCCGCAGATCGGGCGACTCGGGCTCCTCGTAGGGGTCGTCGACCCCGGTCAGCCCGGACAGCTCGCCCGCGGCCTGCTTGGCGTACAGGCCCTTCACATCCCGTACGGAGCACACCTCGACCGGCGTGGCCACGTGCACCTCCAGGTACGGCGTGCCGCTGTCCTGGTGCCGCTTGCGGACCGCGTCCCGGCTGTCGGCGTACGGCGCGATGACCGGGACGAGCGTCTTGACGCCGTTGCGGGCCAGCAGGTCGGCGAGGAAGCCGATGCGCTGCACGTTGGTGTGCCGGTCCTCGCGGCTGAAGCCGAGGCCCGCGGAGATGAACTCGCGGATCTCGTCGCCGTCGAGCACCTCCACGCGGTGGCCCTCGGCGCGGAGCCGGCCGGCCAGCTCGTGGGCGATGGTGGTCTTGCCGGCGCTCGGCAGACCTGTGAGCCAGACGGTGGCTCCGCTCGTCACCTGGTTCTCCTGAGTCGCAGTGGTCGTGGTGGTCGTCGTCATCCGTGCAGCCCGCACTCGGTCTTGGCGCGGCCCGCCCAGCGGCCGGCGCGCGCGTCCTCGCCCTGAAGGACCCGGCGGGTGCAGGGCGCGCAGCCGACGGAGGCGTAGCCGTCCATCAGCAGCGGGTTGGTGAGGACGCCGTGCTCGGCGACGTACGCGTCCACGTCGTCCTGGGTCCAGCGGGCGATCGGGGAGACCTTGACCTTCTGCCGCTTGTCGTCCCAGCCGACGACCGGGGTGTTCGCCCGGGTCGGGGACTCGTCGCGGCGCAGACCGGTCGCCCAGGCCACGTAGTCCTTCAGGCCCCGCTCCAGCGGCTCCACCTTGCGCAGCCTGCAGCACAGGTCCGGGTCGCGGTCGTGCAGCTTGGGGCCGTACTCGGCGTCCTGCTCGGCGACCGTCCGGCGCGGGGTGAGCGTGATGACGTTGACGTCCATCACGGCCTCGACCGCGTCGCGGGTGCCGATGGTCTCCTCGAAGTGGTAGCCGGTGTCGAGGAACACCACGTCGACGCCGGGCATGGCGCGCGAGGCGAGGTGGGCGACCACCGCGTCCTCCATCGAGGAGGTCACACAGAAGCGCTTGCCGAACGTGTCGGCCGCCCACTGGAGGATCTCCAGCGCGGAGGCGTCCTCCAGGTCACGGCCCGCCTGCTCGGCGAGCGCCTTGAGCTCCTCGGCCGTGCGCTCTTTCCGAGTCGTCGTCATATCGCGTCTCCCCCTGCGTCGTCGGGCTGAAGGCCCCGGGCCAGCAGCCCGAGGAACTTCAACTGGAATGCGCGGTTGCAGGCAGCGCATTCCCAGGCGCCGTGGCTGCCTTCGAGGGCCTCGCTCGGACGGAGGTCCTCGTCGCCGCAGTAGGGGCAGTAGAAGGGGGCGGCCCGCTCGCTCACGACAGGGCCTCCTCGGAGGCGCGCGCGGCCCAGGTGGCGAACCGCTCGCCGTCCTCGCGCTCGGCCTGGAACCGCTTCAGGACGCGCTCGACGTAGTCGGGCAGTTCGTCGGCGGTGACCTTCAGGCCGCGCACCTTGCGGCCGAACCCGGCCTCCAGGCCGAGCGCGCCGCCCAGGTGCACCTGGTAGCCCTCGACCTGCTCGCCCTGGTCGTTCAGGACCAGCTGGCCCTTGAGACCGATGTCCGCCACCTGGATACGGGCGCAGGCGTTCGGGCAGCCGTTGAGGTTGATGGTGATCGGCTCGTCGAAGTCCGGGATGCGGCGCTCCAGCTCGTCGATGAGCGAGGAGCCGCGCGCCTTGGTCTCGACGATGGCGAGCTTGCAGTACTCGATGCCGGTGCAGGCCATGGTGCCGCGCCGGAAGGGGGAGGGCTTGGCGGTGAGGTCCAGCGCCTCCAGGGACTCGACGAGCGAGTCGACCCGGCCCTCCTCCACATCGAGGATGATCATCTTCTGCTCGACGGTGGTACGGACCCGGCCGGAGCCGTGTGCCTCCGCCAGGTCGGCGATCTTCGTCAGGGTCGTGCCGTCGACACGGCCGACGCGCGGGGCGAAGCCGACGTAGTAACGGCCGTCGTTCTGCCGGTGGACGCCGACGTGGTCGCGCCAGCGCTGCACGGGCTGGGCGGGTGCGGGACCGTCGGCGAGCTTGCGCTTGAGGTACTCGTCCTCCAGCACCTGGCGGAACTTCTCCGCGCCCCAGTCGGCGACCAGGAACTTCAGGCGGGCGCGGGTGCGCAGACGCCGGTAGCCGTAGTCGCGGAAGATGCCGATCACGCCCGCCCAGACGTCCGGGACCTCGTCCAGCGGCACCCAGGCGCCGAGCCGGACACCGATCTTCGGGTTGGTGGACAGGCCGCCGCC
The DNA here is from genome assembly GCF_042868655.1 of Streptomyces sp. NPDC007808. NCBI lineage: Bacteria > Bacillati > Actinomycetota > Actinomycetes > Kitasatosporales > Streptomycetaceae > Streptomyces > Streptomyces sp. NPDC007808. The sequence goes on along the minus strand of NZ_JBIAEQ010000008.1, from coordinate 431,483 downwards.
GACCCACAGGTCGAAGCCGGGGCCGTGCTCGGGGTGGTGGACGCCGACGAAGGCGACGTCGTTGATCTCGTGCGCCACGTCGAGCAGCGGGGACCCGGAGATCGCCGTCTTGAACTTGCGCGGCAGGTTGGAGAACTCCTTGCTGCCGATGTACCGCCGGTGGATCTCGTCGATGGCGGGGGTGCCGTCGACGATCTCGTCCTCGGCGATGCCGGCGACCGGCGAGCCGATGACGACACGCGGCGTGTCCCCGCACGCCTCGGTGGTGGACAGGCCCACGGCCTCCAGCCGCTCCCAGATCTCGGGCACGTCCTCGATCCGGATCCAGTGGTACTGGACGTTCTGCCGGTCGGTGATGTCCGCGGTGCCCCGCGCGAACTCCTGCGAGATCTCGCCGATCACGCGCAGCTGCCGCGTGGTCAGCCGACCGCCGTCGATCCGCACCCGCAGCATGAAGTACTCGTCGTCCAGCTCCTCCGGCTCCAGGATCGCCGTCTTGCCGCCGTCGATCCCGGGGCGGCGCTGCGTGTAGAGCCCCCACCAGCGCATCCGGCCACGGAGGTCGTTGGGGTCGATGGAGTCGAAGCCGCGCTTGGAGTAGATCGTCTCAATGCGTGTCCGCACATTGAGACCGTCATCGTCCTTCTTGAACTGTTCGTTGCCGTTGAGCGGGGTGAAGTGCCCCGCGGCCCACTGACCCTCGCCGCGGTGACGGCTCACCTTGCGGCGGGGAGTCGCGGCGGCAGGCTTCTGCGGGGTGGCGGCCATGGTTGTTACGTCCTTCGGGACAGGCGGAAAGCGGCTCTGACCTGCGCGTACGGGCGCATGGGCATACGTGCGCTTCATTGCGCAGGAATGAGGCGAAAAAAAAGGGAGGTCGGGCGCAGCTGGCTTGCTCAGCGCGCCGGACAGATGGCGCTGGACATGCGGCCGAGGTCGACGTGCCGCCGACTCACCAAGGCAATTCCAGTTCCAGGCATGACGGAAGCGTGTCACGGCGATCTGGACACAGTCCAGCTTCGTCCGCCATGCGGACACCTTTGTCCCGAGGTGTGAGACAGGAGTGGTGTCGGTCACATGGCCCGTTCAGGGCCTTGTCCGTCCAGCTCAGGCGAGGTAGGCACCCGGCCACGGACCGGGCGCGGCCACCTCGGTCTCCTCCTCCACCTTGGTGTCGAACAGCTTGAAGCCCCGGCGCAGGTAGTTGTCCATGGCGTGCTCGCCGTCCTTGCTGCAGGTGTGCAGCCACACTCGCTTCGTCTGCGCGACCCCCGGCCAGCGGTCCGCGAGGTCCCAGGCGCGGGCGGCGCCGTACGCCAGCAGGTGACCGCCGATGCGCCGGCCACGGAAAGCCGGAATCAAGCCGAAGTAGGCGATCTCCACGACCCCGTCGTCCTGGGGGTCCAGCTCCACGTAGCCCGCCGGGGTTCCGCGCTCGTAGGCGACCCATGTCTCCACGCCGGGCCGCTCCAGGTACTCCCGCCACCGCGCGTACGTCCAGCCGAGCCGGTCGATCCACCGGATGTCCCCGCCGACCGAGGCGTACAGGAACCGACTGAACTCGGGCGAGGGCACCTCGGCCCGGACGATCCGCACGTCGCCCTCCGGAGCGGCGGCCGGGAGGACGTCGATGGCGGAGGTCTGCTCAAGGGACCAGGTGGTCACGGGGACACTGCTCATGGCCGTCAGCGAATCATCCGAGTGGCCGATCTGTCGACCGGCGTCCGCGGGTGGCTCGGCGAGGCATCGCCCAGCCGCCCGGCTACCCCAGCGCCCGGTCGATCGACGTCAGCGGAACGGCGAACAGCATTCGCCCCGACTGGGACCACACTTCGCCGGTCGCCTCCCAGTACGACAGCGGGCCGACCCGGGCCCCCCAGCAGCGCGGGGCGTCCTCCGAACCGCAGCGGGTCGCCTCGGCGCCCTCGGTGTCCTGGCGCCACAGGCTGCCCTGCCGGTCCGTGGTGCCCGGGGCCCGGCCCAGATACCAGTCGGCGCGGTCCGCCCCGGTGGCCCGGCGCGACAGCACGCCCCGTATGCCGGAGGCCTCCGTCTCGTACGCCTCCACGACGGGGGAGAAGCCGGTGGCGTCGGTGGCCAGCAGACCGGGGCGCGCCGGGTCCTTGCTGAAGTCGTAGCGCCACAGACGGGCGTGCCGCTCACTGTCCGCCGGGGTCCACTCGCCCGCGACCAGGCTGTCCGGCGCCGTGCTGCGGTCCAGCGAGACGGCACCGAGCCGCGGAGCACCGCCCGTGCCGGTCAGACGGTACGAGCCGACGGCCGGCAGCACGAAGCGCTCGCCGTGGGCCGACCAGCCGCCCGCGACCCGGCCCACCGAAGCGCTGTCGACCGTGGTGCGCTGGACGCGGTTCATGTCGTACACGTACAGCCCGTCCGCGGCGGTGACCAGCAGCTTGTCCTGGTACCAGACCATGCCGGACAGCCGGGAGCTCAGGGCGCGGTAGTCCCGCCCCCCGTCCACCGGCACGACGAGGAGGGCCGAGGCGTACCGGAGGTGATCCATGTCGTTCGCGTCGACGAAGGCGACCCGGGCGAGACCCCGGCCGGCGCCGCCCTGGCTCCAGCCGGAGAGGATCACCCGACGGTCGTTCCACCAGCCGTCGTCGTCGGCGTCGCCCGAGGTGGTGACCGCGCCCGCCCGCCAGGACCCGGTGTCGGCGGGGTCCCAGCAGTACGCGCGCGTGGCGGCCGGCGCGACCGGCAGCGCCTTGCGGTCCTCGGCCGTACAGCCGGATCCGGCACTCAGGCCGCGGTCGGCGCTCTCCAGGACCGCGCGTACCCCGACCGGCTTGCCCATCCGGGAGGCGAGTTCGTCGAGTGCCGGCTGCGGAACCAGTTGCTCCCGCAGTCCCAGCGGGCGCGTCTCGCCCGCCCTGGTGAGGGGTTCCAACGCCCCCGGGTCGTCGCCGACGGTGGCCTGTGAGGCGCTGATCATCGTGGCCGCTGCGGTGAGTGCGAGGGCGGTTCCGGCCAGGAACGCGCGAAGCGCGCGCCCCTGCTTGCGTCGACGGTGTCTGCCGCGGTGCTTCATCAAACCTCCCGAGACGAGCCAACTGCCGCCAAAGGTCTGTGTGTTGACCAAAAGAGCAGGTGGGGTGGCCCGTAGGGGGATGCTACGGCAGTGGAGCACCCTTGCGGACTAAGACCCCGCAAATATGCGGAAGATGCCACTCTCGCTCAGGGCGCTCACTGCGCTCAGCGCGCTCAGGACACTCACGGCGCTCAGCACGCTCAGGGCGCTCAAACCGAGGCGCGCCGCCGCGCCACCGCCGGTGCCGTGGAGTGCGGCAGCAGATCGCGCGGGTCGTCCGGGAGCGCCACCCCGACCTCGGCGTCCTCACGGAACCGGTACGGGCGGTGCTCCAGGAAGGCCCCGAGATAGCGCCGTACACGGGACATCTCGGCCCGCACCGTCACCGTGCGGCCCGCGTCACCGAACATGTCCTCGGCCAGCTCCGCGGCGCTGCGGCCGGAGCGGTGCAGGGCCAGGAGATACAGCAACTCGGCGTGCCGGGGACTCAGTTCATGGCTCCAGGAACCCGCGCCGCCGGACACCGTCACCGACCAGCGGCGCGGCTGCGTCAGATCCAGCGTGATGCGCGTGGCCCCGATCGGTACCGGCTCGTCGGCCGCCCGCAGCAGCCAGCCGCCCGCCAGCGGCTCCACCGCGCACAGACCCAGCGGCGGCAGCCACCGCCGCCCCGGCGACAGGGACTTGGGCAGCGCGACACGGTTCTGGTACGGCATCCCGGTCACCGCGGCCGTCCAGCCGTCCCGGTCCACCACCAGTGCCCGTCCGGTGATCCGGGCGAGCACCGGCGCGGCCACCGCCCGCAGCCGCTCCAGCGAGGTCAGATGCAGCTCGCGCAGCCGGGCCTCGGCGAGCTTGGCCACCGAGTCGACCCAGGCCAGCGTGGCCGGATGCATGGTCTCCAGCGGCCCGCTCACGTCCACCACGCCGATCAGCCGGCCGTCGCGTGGATCCGTGATCGGCGCGCCGGTGCAGGTCCAGGAGGTCTGGGAGCGCTGGAAGTGCTCGGAGGCGAACACCTGCACGGGGCGGCGCACCACCGCCGGAGTGCCCACGCCGTTCGTGCCGACGACGCTCTCCCGCCAGTCGGCCCCGAGTTCGAAGCCCAGGCCGTCGGCCTTGCGCAGCACGGAGGGGTGGCCCTCCCGCCACAGCACCCGGGCCTCGTGGTCGGCGACGACCATGATGTGGTGGGCGACGTCCGCGACCGACAACAGCCCCTCACGCAGCACCGGCAGCACATGCCGCAGCGCGGTGGTCTCCCGGCGCCGCTGCACCTCCTCGCGGGACAGCAGACCCGAGCGGACGTCGAGGTCCGGATCGAGCCCGCTGCGCATCATGCGTTCCCAGGACTGCTCGATCACCGGTCGCGGGGGGACCGGCCCGCGCCCCCCGGAGAGCGTGGCGGCGCGGACCTCGCTGAGCACCCGCGCCGCCCGCCCCGCGTCCACGGCGGCCAGCTGCGTCACGTCTGTCGGCGAGAGCGCCAAGGGTCCTCCGGTTCGACTCGTCGCGGCTGCGCGAAACGACTGTGCAATTTCATAGTGCCGCTCGCCGCTCGCGGAAGGACGCAGTCCGCACACAGAAACCCACGAGTTGCAACCCCTTGCAACCCTGGTGGACCGCCCTGACCTGATTGAAACTTGAGCAACGCCGTCCCGAGCGGCGTTCGCGGCCTCGAACGGGCCATGAGCGGGGGTGGTGCCGTGTCGGCGCAGCACCACCCCCACCCCGGCGGCCGGCCCCTGCCGACCTAGGGTCTGTCGTTTGGATCATGCCGGCGTCGCGGGGTCCGGCACGCGCATCTGCCGCGTTGTCGTCGGTTGCCGATGCTCCGCATCGGCGCCCTCCTCCGCCTTGCAGCTGCACGCACCAGACCCCGCTCGGGTGGGCCGAGAGGCGCAGTTCCTCCCAGCCGACCTGATCCAAACGACAGACCCTAGGCGGGCAGGCGAACCGCGGCTCGATCCACGATCGGCGTCAGGGCGAGGGTGTGGGGCAGGGTGCCGAAGGCCGCCCCTCCGTCGCCGCCCAGTCGGGTCGCGCAGAAGGCGTCGGCGACCTCGGGTGGGGCGTGGCGGACCAGCAGGGAGCCCTGGAGGACCAGGGCGAGGCGTTCGGTGAGGCGGCGGGCTCGTGCCTCGACGCCCTCCAGGTCGGCGAGTTCGGTCAGGAGCGCCTTGATCGCGGCGTCCAGGCGGTGGTCGGCGCCGCGCGCCCGGCCGACCTCCTGGAGATAGGCGTCGAAGGCGGCGGGCTCCCGTTGCAGGGCCCGCAGCACGTCCAGGGCCTGGACGTTGCCTGCGCCCTCCCAGATGGAGTTCAGCGGTGACTCCCGGACCAGGCGGGGCATACCGGACTCCTCCACGTATCCGTTGCCGCCCAGGCACTCCGACGCCTCGATCGTCAGCGGCGCGCACCGTTTGGTCACCCAGTACTTCGCGGCCGGTACCGCGATCCGCAGCAACGCCCGCTCCTGATCACCGCCGTCGTCGTAGGCCGCCGCCAGCCGCAGCGCGAGGGTGGTCGCCGCCTCGGACTCGACGGCCAGGTCCGCCAGGACGTTGCGCATGAGCGGCTTGTCGACGAGCCGCCCGCCGAACGCCTCGCGGTAGGTGCAGTGGTGGACCGCCTGCACGACGGCCTGCCGCATCAGGCCCGCGGAACCCAGCACACAGTCCAGACGGGTCGCCGCGACCATCTCGATGATCGTGCGCACCCCGCGGCCCTCCTCGCCGACCCGGCGGGCCCACGTCCCGTCGAACTCGACCTCGGCGGACGCGTTCGAACGGTTGCCCAGCTTGTCCTTGAGCCGCTGGATGAGGAACACGTTGCGGCTGCCGTCCTCCAGGACGCGCGGCACCAGGAAGCAGGTGAGGCCTTCCGGGGCCTGCGCCAGCACCAGGAAGCCGTCCGACATCGGCGCCGAGCAGAACCACTTGTGCCCGGTCAGCGTGTACGTCCCGGCCTCGGCGAGCGGCGTGGCGGCCGTCGTGTTGGCGCGGACGTCACTGCCGCCCTGCTTCTCCGTCATGCCCATCCCGAACAGCGCCCCGGCCTTCCGCCCGGCCGGCCGCAGGTCGCTGTCGTAGATCATGGACGTCAGCCGCGGCTCCCACTCGGCGGCCAGCGCGGGGTCCGTGCGCAGGGCGGGGACCGCCGCGTGGGTCATGGACAGCGGGCAGCCGTTGCCGGCCTCCACCTGCGTCCACATCAAGAACGCGGCCGCCCGCCGCACATGCCCGCCCGGCCGCGCCCAGGCCGCGGTCATCCCCGCCGCGACGCCCTTGCCGAGCAGCCGGTGCCAGGACGGGTGGAACTCGACCTCGTCGACCCGGCGGCCGTAACGGTCGTGGGTGCGCAGCCGCGGCGGGTGCGCGTTGGCCAGCGCCCCCCACTCCTGGAGCTGCGCCGAGCCGCAGGACCGGCCGAGCGCCGCCAGCTCCGAGCGGACCTCGTCCAGCAGCTCGGGGGCGAGATGGCGTTCGACGGCCTCCGTCAGGGCCCGGTCGGAGCTGTAGACGTCGTACTGGACCAGGGGCGGGGGCTGGTTGGTCACGGTGTGCGTGCTGCCTGCCATGGCTGTGAACCTACCCCGGTACGGGGTGGTGCTCTCCTTCCTGGCGGCCGTGGCGCGGGCGGTCCGGCAGGTGGTGCGGGCGCGTGACCGGCGCCGCGGCGGTTGCGCCCCCGCGCGACGGATACCGTTAGGTCGTGCAGCCAGCAAGTGAATCCCCCCAACGGCACTCCGGCCGTCTCCACAGGGCACGTGTCCTCTACCGGAACGTCTCCAAGCGCAGGACCGCCTGGCTGCTGCTCAAGGACACCGTCAACTCCTGCATCGAGTACCGCATCCTGGGCCTCGCGGCCGAGGCCGCCTTCTTCACGCTGCTGTCCGTGCCGCCGCTGCTGCTCAGCCTCATCGGCCTCCTCGGCTACGTCGACGACTGGACCGGTACCGACACCATCAACAGCCTGGAGACCAACCTCCTCGAAGCCTCGCGCACCGTCCTGTCCGACAAGGGGGTGCGTCAGATCGCCCAGCCGATCCTGGACGACGTGATGAACGGCGGCCGCCCCGACGTGATCTCCGTCGGCTTCCTGTTCGCGCTGTGGTCGGGGTCGCGCGCGGTGAACGTCTTCATAGACACGATCACCGTGATGTACGGCCTCGACGGCGTCCGCGGCATCGTCAAGACGCGCCTGGTGGCGTTCCTGCTCTTCATCGCGGCGCTGCTGATCGGCTCGGTGGCGCTGCCGCTGATGGTGGCGGGACCGGACGCGGTGGTGCGGATCGTGCCCTGGTCGGAGACCGTGGTCCAGGTCCTGTACTGGCCGGTCGTGATCGTGCTGTCCATCGCGTTCCTGACGACGCTGTACCACGTGTCCGTGCCGGTGCGCTCTCCCTGGATCGAGGACGTGCCCGGCGCGCTCGTCGCCCTCGGCATGTGGGTGCTGGGCAGCTTCCTGCTGCGCATCTACCTGACCAACACCATCGAGGGAGCGACGATCTACGGCTCCCTCGCCGCCGCCGTCGCCGTCCTGCTGTGGATCGGCGTGTCCGCGTTCGCCGTGCTCGTCGGGGCCGCGGTCAACGCCGCGATCGACCGCGTCTGGCCGGCCGCCGCGACGGCCGCGGCCCGCGCCGCGAACGAGCGGATGCGTGAGGCGCAGGTCGCCGAGTACGTGGCCCGCGCCGCCGCCCACCGCGAGTCGGACCCCGACGACCCGGACATGCCGTCGGAGTTCCCCGAGCGGTGGTCCCGCTTCCTGCCACCGGAGGACGTGACGTCCCGGCTGCGCACCCATGTGAAGAACCCGCACCACCACCACCCGCCGCACAGGCCGGAGGACTCCTAGGCGGTGCGTGCACGCCGGCTCACGCCCGCCACGTACCGGCCGCCGCGGCCTCCCGGGCGAAGTCCGCGAAGTCGCGCGGCTCCCGGCCCAGCACCTCGCGGACGTCGTGCGTGACGTGGGCGTTGCGGCCGTCCATGAGGGTCTCGAAGACCTCGATCAGGAGCTCGGCCTCCTCGGACGGCACCCCGAAGCCGGTCAGCGCCTCGCCGTAGGCCCGGGTCGGGACCGGCGTGTACGTGAGCGTCCTTCCGGCCGCCGCGGAGATCTCCGCCACCGCCTCCCGCCACGTCAGCAGCCGCGGCCCGGTCAGTTCCACGATCCGCCCGGCGTACCGGTCACCGGACGTCAGGACGGCCGCCACCACGTCCGCGATGTCCCGTACGTCGACGAAGGGCTCCCGCACCTCAGCCGCCGGAAAGACCAGCTCCCCCCGGCGCATCCCCGCCACCAGCGGCCCCTCGCCGAAGTTCTGCGCGAACCACGCGGCCCGCACGATCGTCCAGTCCGCGCCGGACGACGCCAGCGCCTCCTCGGCCGGCAGCGCCTGGTCCTCGCCGCGCGCCGACAGCAGCACCAGCCGCCGTACACCGAGCCCGACCGCCTCCCGGGCCAGCGCCCCGACACCCTCGGCCGCCGCCGGGGAGCCGATGTCGGACGGGTACACCAGGTACGCGGCGTCCGCGTCCCGCAGCGCCCTGGACCAGGTCGCCGGGTCCTCCCAGGCGAAGCCCCGCGCCCGCGACGCCGGCCGCACCGTCAGCCCCGCCGCTCGGACCGCTTCCACCACCCGGCTGCCCGTACGACCCGAGGCACCGGTCACCACCACCGTCATCGCTTGCTTCCGCGTCGTTTCCGCCGTGTTCTGCGTCATGGGTCCAGTCAACGGCCCGGCGCCGGGACGCCCCATCGCTGAACGGCTCATTCCCATAAGCGGACGTCTACGCTGACGCCATGGACGCTCTCGCAGCTCTGCTGGAGGGCCCACGCGCGCGTGGCGCCTTCATGATCCGTGCGTGCTTCGAGCCGCCCTGGGCCGTCCGCGTCGAGGACCGTGCCCCGCTCTCCGTCATGGTCATGGTCCGCGGCGACGCCTGGGTGATCCCGGACCGGGGTGAGCGCAGCGAGACGGGGGTCCCCCCGGCCGAAGGCCGGGGGAGGATCCGGCTGCGTCCCGGCGACATCGCGATCGCCCGCGGCCCTGACCCCTACACCTGCGCCGACGACCCCGGCACCGCACCCCAGGCCCTCGTCCTCCCCGGCGCCGAGTGCCGCTACCCCGACGGCCGCCCCCTCAACGGCTCCATGGACCTCGGCGTACGCACCTGGGGCGACCGGCCGGACGGCTCGGCCGTCATGCTGATCGGCACGTATCTGTGGCAGGGCGAGATCAGCGGGCGGCTGCTGAACGCGCTGCCGCCGCTGCTGTCCCTTCCTGCCGAGGCCTGGGACTGCCCGCTCACGCCGTACCTCATGGAGGAGATCGTCCGCGACGAGCCCGGCCAGGAGGTCGTCCTGGACCGGCTGCTCGATCTGCTGGTCATCGCCGCGCTCAGGACCTGGTTCGCCCGTCCGCAGGCGGAGGCGCCCGCCTGGTACCGGGCGATGGCGGACCCGGTCGTCGGCCGTGTGTTGCGGCTCGTGCACGACGACCCCGCGCATCCCTGGACGGTGGGCTCGCTGGCGGCGAAGGCCGGGGTGTCGCGGGCCGCGCTGGGCCGGCGGTTCACGGACCTGGTGGGGGAGCCGCCGATGACGTATCTGACGGGGTGGCGGCTGGGACTGGCTGCGGACGCCTTGCGGGACGGCGACGACACCCTGGAAGCCATCGCCCGGAGGGTGGGTTACGGGAGCGCGTTCGCGCTGTCCAGCGCGTTCAAGCGGGTGTACGGGGTCAGCCCGCAGGAGCACCGGGGGCGGATGGCGGCGGGGCAGGCCCCCTGAGGGCGTCGCGGTAGCCTGGCCCCTGTGTACGAGGAGCGGGCGTCCCGGCTGCCGGGTGCCGTCCTGTGGACGAACACCCCTGAGGGTCCCGGCGCGGGGCGTGTGCTGCCCGACGGGTGCATGGACCTGCTCTGGAAGGACGGGCGGCTGCTCGTCGCCGGGCCCGACACGCGCGCATACGTCACGCCGGGCGACGGCGGCACCTGGACCGGCATCCGCTTCTACCCCGGTACCGCGCCGGCCTTCCTGGGTCTTCCGGCGCATGAACTGCGCGACCGACGCGTGGATCTCGCCGAGCTCTGGCCGGCCTCGGAGGTACGGCGCCTGCGTGACCGTGTCGCGGCCGCGGTCGACCCGGTCACCGCGCTCGAAGACGTGGCATTGGAGCGCGCCGCCGACGCCGAACCGCCCGACCCGCTGCTGCGGCGGGTCGTCGCCGCTCTCGACTCGGGCCGCCCCGTCGCCGCCACGGCCGACGAACTCCGCCTCGGGGCACGGCAGTTGCACCGTCGATGCCTCGGCGCCTTCGGGTACGGCCCCAAGACGCTGGCGCGGATCCTGCGGATGCAGCGGGCTCTCGACCTCGCCCGCCGGGGTGTGCCGTACGCGGACGCGGCCGCCCGTGCCGGGTTCGCCGACCAGGCCCACCTGGCGCGGGACGTCAAGGAGTTGGCGGGTGTGCCGCTGGGTGAGCTACTCGGCCGGCGGGGTGGCTAGCGGCGCGAACAGGTCGACGCCGTTGCCGTCCGGGTCCCGCACACTGGCGTACCGCTGGCCCCAGAAGGCGTCCCACGGCTTGAGTTCGCCGTGGCAGCCGGAGGCCACCAGCGCCTCGTACACTTCGTCGACCTCCGCCGGGCTCTCGCACCGCAACGCCAGCGAGTGCCGGCCGTCGCCCGTCGGGGGCTGCCACCGGGGGAGGAAGGACCGCACGGTCTCCTCGGTGTCGAGCATCAGCCGCAGCCCGCCCGGCAGCGCGGCCTCGGCGTGCGGCTCGCCCTCGGAGCCCTCGGGGAAGGCGAAGCCGAGGCGGCGGTAGAAGGCGACGGAGGCGGCCATGTCGGAGACGACGAGGCCGATGGCGTCGAATCGTGGAGTCATGCCGCCACCGTAGGCACCGGGGAACCGGCCGGTCTTGAAGGTTTCGGACAGACGTCAGTGGAAGGTCACCGGCCCCAGCGGTGTGTCCAGCGTGTAGGAAAAGCCCACCGGGCCCGTCGTGAGGCCGAGGTCCGTGCCCAGTGCCGCCAGCAGGGGCCGGACCTCGTCCGGGTCGGGGGCGCGGGCCGACAGGGAGAGCAGGGGAGTGGTGGGCAGGCCCGTGGCGGTGGGGTGCACCGAGCTGCCCCAGTCGATGAGGAAGGGGACGAGGCCGGAGGGGTGGGCGTCGTCGCCGTCGGTGAGGCGCCATTCCAGCAGCGTGCCGTCGGGCCGGCGGCGGCTCATCGCCTGGGCCGGCCCGGGGTCGTAGCCGTGCGCCCGCGCGTGCGCGATCGCCGCGTCCAGGTCGGGCGGGCTGATCGCCCAGGTGACCGTGCGCGCCGCGGTGAGCCCGTCGACGGCGAACGGGCGGGGCGATCCGGGCGGGCACTGCTCGGGATCGGGGCCGATGATCTCCAGATAGCTGCTGCCGCCCAGCGACACCAGGTGGTTGCGTGTGCCGAGCCCGACATGCACACCGCCCGGGGCGGGCGTCACGCCGGTGCGCCGGGCGAAGTCGGCGACGGTGGCGGCCAGATCGGGGGTCGCGAGGACGAGATGGTCCAGGAGCGCGGGGATGGCGTTCATCGCAGCCGAGGCTACGCAGGCCGGGCCCCGCACGGAACACCCGTGCGCCGCAGGGCGCGACGGCGGCCGCGCGGGACGGCCGCCGGTTGCGACGGTCCGTCGTCGACGACGGCTGTCAGCACGGCCTGGAACTCGACCGCGCCCTGGGCACCGCTACGACGAGGCAGGGACGGCGGGTCCGTAGGAGCCCGGACCCACCGTGCGACAGGAGCCGTCGAACCAGCCCAGGAGGCCCTGCCCGTCCCCCTCGACATCGACGCCCCCGAACCGGACGTGGCACGGTCCACGCCCTCCGCGCGAACTCGGTGCCGCACCGGTCTTCGCCGACCAACCGCCTGCCGGACACCGAGAGCGGACACCACGCGTCGATCACGCTCGTCGTCGACATACCCGGAGACAGTCGCTCCCCGACACCGCGATCCGGGCGGCCGGCATCGCCGACGGCACCTCAACCGGAGCCGTCGTGCGGGACGGCCGTGCTGGACCGCTCCACCAGCCGCGTCGACAACTCCGTCCGCGTACTCTCCGGCCGCTCCCCGTCCATCATCCGCACCAGCAGCCGCAGCGCCGTCGCCGCCATCTCCGACAGCGGCTGGCGGACCGTGGTGAGCGCCGGGGTGATCCAGCGGGCCTCGGGCAGGTCGTCGAAGCCGACGACGCTCATGTCGTCCGGCACGCGCATACGCCGTTCCGCCAGCGCCTCGTAGACCCCGAGGGCCATCCCGTCCGAGCACACGAAGACGGCCGTCGGCGGCTCGGGCAGATCGAGCAGTTCCAGCATCCGGCGGTGGGCGACGTCCTCGTCGAAGCCCGCGTGCCGGACGTACTCGGGACGGTGCCGTATCCCGGCCGAGGCGAGCGCCGAGCGGTAGCCGGCCACGCGGGCGACGCTGCACATCTTGCGCTGGTGCCCGGCCACGACCGCGATGCGCTCGTGGCCGAGCGAGAGCAGGTGCTCCGTCGCCGTCACCCCGCCGTGCCAGTTCGCCGCGCCCACCGACACCACCCCGGGCGGGGGCTCCAGCACCGGGTCGATCATCACGAACGGGATGCGGTGCTGCTCCAGCCACGCGTACTGAGAGGCCGTCAGCTCGGCCAGGTTGAACAGCACGCCGGACGAGCCCCGGGCGATCAGCTTGTCCAGCCAGCCGCGTTCGGGACGCCCGCCCCTGGTACGGGTCAGACCCGCGGAGACCACCACCTCCAGTCCCGCGTCGTGCGCCGCCTCCTCCACTCCGTGCAGCACCGCCCCCGACCAGGAGCTGTCCAGTGAGTGCACGACGAGGTCGACCAGCCCGGGGGCCTTCGCCACGTCGAAGCGGGGTCTGCGGACGTAACCGAGCCGGTCCAGCGCCTCGGTGACCCGGCGACGGGTCTCGGGCGCCACGTCCTCGCGGCCGTTGACCACCTTGGACGCGGTCGGCACGGACACCCCGGCCTCGCGGGCGACGACCGCCAGGGTCGGCCCGGCCGCCCCGCTCGCACTGCCCGTACGGACCATCGGGAACCACCTCTCCGGCCCGCCCGAGGGCCATGAAAAGTTTCGACCGGCGCGCAAACAGTAAGCGCTTCCTATCCTAGGTTCGCCGGGATGGCTCCGGAAGGGGCCGAGTTCGCGGGACGGCACGGGCCGCCGACGCAGCCCAAGGTTCTCGAAACGTCGAACAGGCGCCCGGCCACCAGCAGGTGAGGCGGACTCCCGTGAACCCGCCGTGCAGGCGGAGTCGACGGGATCCACGGCACGATCCCGGCCGTCGCCCGGTCACCCGCGGCTTGGGACCGCGGTCGTCGGCGAGCCGGGTGAAGTCCGGCGCCGGACCGACGTGCGTACCCACGCCCGCCCGGCCGCGAAGGAGCCGGGTACGCCGAACGGCCCCTCACATCAGCCCGTGCGCCGGAATATCGGGCCACAATGAAGTGCTCTGATCTTCACGGTGCACGAGCGCGGTGAGGAGGCTGGTGGACGTATGGCAGCAGTCCGGACAGACCCCGTGGTGAACACGCCGTACGGGGCCGTACGGGGCCGGTACGAGAACGGCGTCGCGGTGTTCCGGGGCATCCCCTACGCGGCGCCCCCCTTCGGCCCCCGTCGGTTCCGGCCGCCCGTGCCGCCCCAGCCGTGGGACGGTGTGCGCGACGCCGGGTCCTTCGGGCCGACCGCGCCGAAACCGCCGTACTCCGATGCCTTCGCGCAGTACCTGTCCGACCCCGTCGTGCCCGGCGACGACTGCCTCAACCTCAACGTCTGGACACCCGAACCGGGCCCCGGCGCCCGGCTCCCGGTCCTGGTGTGGTTGCACGGCGGCGCCCTGACCAGGGGATCATCGGGCATACCCGTGTACGACGGGCAGACCTTCGCCCGCGACGGCGTCGTCTGTGTCTCGATCAACTACCGACTGGGCGTGGAGGGCTACGGACTGTTCCCGGACGCCCCCGCCAACCCCGGGCTGCGCGACCAGCTCGCCGCCCTGCACTGGGTCCACGAAGCCGTCGCGGCCTTCGGCGGCGACCCGGGCCGCGTCACCCTCGCCGGGCAGTCCGCCGGGGCCATCAGCGTCGGCGCCCTGCTCGCCGCCCCGCAGGCCCAGGGCCTGGTGCGGCGGGCCGTCCTGCAGAGCGGGCCGCCCGAGGCGGCCGAGCGGGACAAGGTACGGCGGATGGTGCGCCGGATGGCCGCCCGGCTGCGGACGCCGGCCACCGCCGCCGCCTTCGCCGAGGTCGACCGTGACCTGCTGCTGCGCACCCAGGCCGAAGTGGGCAGGCTCAGCAGCCCCGTGCTGGGTGGACCCGCCTTCGGCATCGTCGTCGACGGCGACCTCGTCCCCCGCGACCCCCTGGAAGCGCTCACGGAGGGCGGCGCGGCCCGGGACGTCGACCTGCTGATGGGCTGGACCCGAGACGAGTACCGGCTGTGGCTGGTGCCCGGCGGCCTCAAGGAGCGCGTCGACCGGCTCGGCGCCGTCGCCCTCGCCGGCGCGATGGCCCGCTGCCGCGCGGGCGCCGACGTGCCCCGCGGCTACCGCGCCCTGCACCCCGACGCCGGCACCGCCGAGATCGTCGGCCAGATGGTCACCGACCACCTGCTGCGCCGTCCCCTGCACCGCTTGGCCGACGCCCGCCCCGGGTCGTCGTACCTGTACGAGTTCGCCTGGCCCTCCGGTCTCCCCGGCCTAGGCTCCTGCCACGCGCTGGAACTCGGCTTCGTCTTCGACAGCGGTACGGCTCCCGAGTCCCGCAAGCTGGCCGGTGAGGACGCCCCGCAGGAACTGGCGGACGAGATGCACGGGGCGTGGGTGCGGTTCGTGGCGGAGGGCGACCCCGGGTGGCCGGCGTGGGACGACGCGCATCCGGTGCGGGTCTTCGGCGACGGTGACACGCATACGGCGCACGGCCCGCGCGACGCGGAGCTCGCCCTGTGGGCGGCCACCGCCCCGCCCGCGCAACCCGTACCCGCGCCGGCTCTCGTCGACGGTTCACCCCTGCGCAGTGCGGATGTGCGGTCGGTCGTACGGCGGTTGCGGCTGCCCGGCTCAGTGCGCCGGCGCTGACGACGGTCGCCCCGCCCCGCGGCCACGGCTCGGTCGACTCCACGGCGCGGAGGCTCGGTTCCGAGTCTTCGAGGCGGCGGGCGAGCGGTCCGCGGCGGCCCGCAATCCGTCGACGACGCGAGCGGCGGTCACCGGAGGCAGGCGGGTCCGCGCGTCGGCGGCCATGTCGGTGGCGACGACGACCGCCGTGAGGTCCAGCCCCCCCCCCCCGCTTCGGCGCCTCGCGCATCAGCGAGAGCTTCGGCTCGTGCTCCTCGTCGTACGGCAGTCACGGCAACCGTCGGCGACCGCTCCTCGTCTTCCCCCGTGCCGTGTGCGGAGCAGAGGTCGGGCACGTCGGGGACCCGGGGCATCGACGCCCGGTCGCCTTCGAGGTGTTCCGCCCACCGCCACGGCGGCTTCGGTTTGCTGGTTCTGATCCGTCGACGAGGATTGCGTCAATGCGCTCAACTATGGTGCTGCCATGGTAATTCCCACTCCGACCTTCGCCCGGTCGACGCCGCCCAGAGGGCTTCAGCCGGTCGCGAACGCCGCCCGGCAGACGGGCCGCGGGCCCGACGCTGGAGGTGCTCCCGCGTGAACAAGCCGTTGAGACGCATAGCCATCTTCTGTGGGCTGCTGATGCTCGCGCTGCTGATCCGGGCCAACTGGCTCCAGTACGTGCAGGCGGACGAACTCGCCACCGACGACGAGAACCGCCGCGTGCTGATCGACCGGTACGCCGCGGAGCGTGGCGACATCATCGTGGGTGCGAAGGCCATCACGGACTCGGTGGAGTCCGAGGGGTCGGACCTGAAGTTCGTACGCAAGTACAAGAACGGCCCCATGTACGCGCCGGTCACCGGATACGCCTCCCAGTCCATGGGGATGACCTTCCTGGAGGGCACGTACGACAGCGTGCTCAGCGGCCAGGACGACCGGTTGGCGTTCGAACGCTTCACGGACGTCGTCACCGGCAAGGAGCGGCGCGGTGGGGACGTGATCACGACGATCGACCCCCGGGCTCAGGAAGCCGGATACAAGGGCCTCGTGGAACTGGGTGCCCGCGGCTCGGTCGTGGCACTGGACCCGGCGACGGGCAAGGTGCTCGCCCTCGTCTCGACTCCGTCCTACGACCCCTCGACGTTCGCCGGCAACTCCCTCAAGGAGAGCGAGAGGTTCCGCGCACTCGGCGCCGACAAGGCGAAGCCGCTGGCCAACCGCGCGCTGCGGGAGACCTTCCCGCCCGGCTCGACCTTCAAGATCCTCACCGCCGCCGCGGCGCTGGAGCACGGCGTGGTCACGGACATCGACGCCGCCTCGGACGCCGCCTCGCCGTACAAACTGCCGCAGTCGACCAACAGGATCGGCAGCCAGGCCGGTGACGGCGTCTGCGACAAGGCGTCCATGAAGACCGCCATGCAGTACTCCTGCAACAACGTCTTCCTCGACGCGGCCGTGAAGGTGGGCGCGGACAAGATGCGCGAGACCGCTGAGAAGTTCGGGTTCAACGAGGACGTCTACTCGTCCGACCTCGGTGACCTGCGGGCCACCAAGAGCCTCTACCCGGAGGTGCTGGACAAGCCCGGCACCGCGCTGACCGGCATGGGCCAGGGCAGCCTCACCAGCACCCCGATGCAGATGGCCATGGTGACCGCCGCGATCGTCAACGACGGCAAGGTGATGCAGCCCTACATCGTCGACGAGTTGCGCTCCCCCGACCTGACCTCGCTGGAGAAGCACGAGCCCCAGGTCATGAGCGAGGCGGTCTCCGAGTCCACGGCCGAGAAGGTCCGGGAGATGATGGAGCACACCGCCAAGGAGGGCAGTGCCCGCAAGGCCCTCATCGACGGCATCACGGTGGGGGGCAAGACCGGCACGGCCCAGCGCGGTGTGAACGTGCGCGACCAGGTCCCCTTCGGCTGGTTCGTCTCGTACGGCGTGAAGCCCGACGGCCAGTCCGTCGCGGTGGCCGTCTTCATCGACCCCACCGACATGGACATCTCGCGTGAGGACATCTCCGGTGGCAGCCTGGCCGGACCCATCGCGCGGGACGTCATGACGGCGGTCCTGCAGAAGTGAACTGAGGAACGTCCGGCGTCGGCCGCGACGGCCCCCTCACACGGGGGGCCGTCGGGCGCCGGGTCCGTGGGCGATGCCCGCGCAGACGGCGCATGAAGAGCGGCGGCGGGGAAGCGGGCCGGCACTCCGCCGCTGCCGGGCGGCCGGTTCCCCGAGGAAACCGGCCGCCGGCTTCGGCCGTCCGGCCCGCCTCAGCCGATCCGGGTCAACTTCGCCCCGAGAGACGGTTCCTGGAGCTCCGACTGCAGTGCCACCGGGACGCGTTCCGCCCCCGTGACGCCCCCCAGGGTGAGTTCGCCGACGACGGTCCCGGCCTTCATCCCGCCGACGATGTCCTTGTCCCCCTCGCGGAACGTGAGCTTCAGCTTCTGTCCCGGAGTTCCGACCACCTTCAGGTCCTTGGTGGCCACCACCGGTGTACGGCCGCCCAGGCCGTCGTCGACGTGTCCGACGACCTGGCCCTTGCGCACCGCCGTCGCGGACGTGAGGGCGTCACGGACCGCCTTGATGACCTTCTTGCTGTTGGCCAGCACCAGCGCGAGGCTGTTCGAGCCGTTGGGGTCCGGACCCGTGACGTGCTGGTCCATCATCGTGCCCAGGATCAGCCGGTCCTCGCCGTCCACCGTCTTGTACGCCGCCCAGGACAGCGTGCCGCCGGCGGGGGTGTTGGAGCCGGTCTTGATACCTCTGACGCTCAGTCCGGCCGTGGTCAGACTGTTGTTGTTGTAGATGCGCCCGACCCCGGGTATCTCGGCGTCCGGCAGGGCGACGACCATCCGGAAGGAGTCGAACCTCATGACCGCCTCGGCCAGCTTGAGCTGGTCGACGGCCGTGCTGACGGTCCCCTTGTCCAGCCCGCTGGGGTCGGTGTACGTCGTGTTCTTCATGCCGAGCGACCTGGCTGCCTCGTTCATCTTCCGGACGAACGCGGTCTCGTCCGCTGCTCCGGTGGCCCACCGGGCGAGCAGCCGGGCCACGTTGTTGCCCGACGGGATCATCAGCATCTTCAGCATGTCCTGCAGGCTGTACTTCTGTCCGACCCGCAGTCCCACGATGCGTGACTCGTGCTTGGCGTTGCCTTCCTCCACGGTCCTGGCGTCGACCGTGACGGTCGGGCCGGGCTCGTCCCGCTCGATCGGGTGCTCGCGGAGGATCACGTACGCCGTCATGATCTTGGCGACGCTCGCCGTCGGGACGGGCTTCTGCTCCCCGAACGCCCCGATGCTGCCCGAGCCCGCGACCATGACCGCGGCCTGCCCCTTCTCGGGCCACGGCATGCTGAACGTACCGCCGCCCACGGTGAACGACGCCGCCTTCGTGTCGACCACGAGGCTCGGCTCGGGCAACGGGCGCACCACCTGCACGACCAGCGCGACCAGCACCAGCAGCGCCACGAGGGGCGACCAGATCTTGACCCGGCGCAGGGCCGTGCGGGCCGGAGTGTTCGGTGGCGGCGGCGTGTTGGTGAGCTGCGCGAGCAGGTCGATGGGCGAGGCCGGGGGAGTGCGCGGCTCCACGGGCGGCAGGTCGGCGACGCCGAGCGTCATCGTCCTGTCGGATCCGGCCACGTCCTTCGGCGGCCGCAACGCGACCGTCCGCGTGCTCTCGGAGGACTCCGCCGGGGTGGCGTCGCCGGGCTCGTCGGCGGCAGCCGAACCGGAGCTCTTGTCCTCGGCGGGGCGTTCGGTGTCCTTGTCCGGCTCCGCGCCGTCGCCCTCAGGGGCCGGTCCGGCTTCGTCACCCGGCTCGGAGTCGTCCGCTTCGGCGTCCTGGCCGGACTTCGTGCCGCCCTCGGGGGTTGCCTGGGCATCGTTGTCCGTCGCGGTGCCGTCGTCTTCGGTGGCCGGTTCGGTGTCCTCGCCGGACTTCGTGCCGCCGTCGGGGGCTGCTTGGGCATCGTTGTCCGTCGCGGTGCCGTCGTCTTCGGTGGCCGGTTCGGTGTCCTGGCCGGACTTCGTGCCGCCGTCGGGGGCTGCTTGGGCATCGTTGTCCGTCGCGGTGCCGTCGTCGTCGGTGTCCGGTTCGGCGTCCTTGCCCGGCTCCGTGTCGTCGCCCTCGGCGGTGGCTTCGGCGCCCCCGTCCGGTGCCGTGTCCTCGTCCCGGGCGGTCGGTTCGGCGGTCTCGTCCGAGGTCGCGGCGCCGCTTCGGGCAGCCGTGTCGATGCCCGCCTGTGGCGGGATGGTGTCGTCTTCGGCGGTGGCTTCGGTGACGTCGGTGCCTTGGCGGGGCGCCGTGTCCGCTTGGTCGGCGTCGTCGACGTCCGAGGGCTCGTCCACGGAGTCCGTCGTCCGCTGAGGTTCCTCCGCAGCTCCCGACGCATCCGCTGCCTCGGGTTCTTGCGGCCCGTCGGCGGTGCTTGCTGCCTCGGGTTCTTGCGGCCCGTCGGCGGTGCTTGCTGCCTCGGGTTCTTGCGGCTCGTCGGCGGTGCTTGTTGCCTCGGGTTCTTGCGGCCCGTCGGATATACCCGCTGCCTCGGACCCCTCCGGATCATCAGGCCGTGCCGCTCCCGCGGCTGTCTCCCGCGTCCCTGTCGGCTCCCCCGGCGCGGACTCGTCCGAATCCCCCGACTCGGTCGCCTCACCCGGCGTCTCCGCAGGTGCCGAGTCCGACGCCGGATCGTCCGACGGGCGGTCGGTGTCCGGGCCGGCCGGAGTGCGGGCCTGATCGCCTTGCGCGCGGGAGCGCTGCGTCGGTGGGTCGTCCTGGCCGAGGACGCTGGTGTCGGGCGTTCGGTCCCCCATGGCTGTCTCCTTCGTGCGCGCTCGCGACACATGCATCCCCAAGGGACGGGTGGACGGGCACGTCACGCGTCCTGACGCAGATGCCGGTGGTTCCGCCGGGCGATCAGTGGCCCCCAGGGTTTGCCCGGCGATCGTCACACGACGGCGCGGTCAGAGTATCCGATCACCGTTCGAGAACGACGGCGAGGCGCGGTCGGCGATGTCCGGAAACTGACGTGGCGGCAGCCTCACCGCCGATCCGGCCGGTTGCCGGCACGACGCGCGTCCGGGCCGGCGCCGGATCCGGCAGGGCACCCGGCTCCGGGCGCGTCACGCCCGCCGGCGGCTACGGCGCCTGAGTCAACGTACGCGCGATGGAGCCGATGGCCTCCGGACCCACCCGGCAGCACCCGCCGATCAGCCGGGCCCCGGACTGCCGCCATCCGCGCACCTGCTCGGTGGCGAAGGAGGAACGCCCGTCCCACGCACGGGCCTCGGCGTTCCAGGCCTCGCCGCTGTTGGGGTAGACGACGACCGGCTTGCCCGTGACGCGCGCCGCGGTGGCGATCGCACCGTCGACGTCCTCGGGGGCACAGCAGTTCACGCCGACCGCGATCACCTCGTCGGCGTTAGCGGCCAGGGCGAACGCCTGCTCCAGCGGCTGCCCCGCACGGGTACGGTCACCGGCGACGGAGTACGACAGCCAGGCCGGGACGCCGAGCCCGCGCACCGCCCGCAGCAGTGCCTCGGCCTCGTCGGTGTCCGGGACCGTCTCCAGGGCCAGCACGTCGGGCCGGGCGCCGGCCAGTACCTCCAGACGGGGCCGGTGGAAGCGCTCCAGCTCGTCGACGCCGAGGCCGTACCGCCCCCGGTACTCGGAGCCGTCCGCCAGCATCGCCCCGTACGGCCCGACGGACGCGGCCACCCACAGCGGCCGGGTGACACCAGCGGCGCCCGCCTGCCGTACCGCCTCGCGCGCCAGCTCCACGCTCAGGGCGAGGAGCTCCGCCGCCCGCTCCGGCCCGATCCCGCGCTTCGCGAAGCCCTCGAAGGTGGCCTGGTAACTGGACGTGATCGCCACGTCCGCCCCCGCCTGGAAGTACGCCAGGTGCGCCTCGGTGATCGCCTCGGGCCGCTCCGCGAGCAGCCGCGCCGACCACAGTTCGTCGCTGAGATCGTGCCCCGCGGCTTCCAGCTGGTTGGACATGCCGCCGTCGAGTACGACGGTCCCGGCGGTGAGGGCTTCGGCGAGGGTGATGGTGCTGGTCATGCTGACGACGGTAGTCGAGACGGGACCGGTGCCCGGAACGCGGGACGGACCACCGGGCACCCTAGGCCGCGTGCCGTCCGCCCCGATGGCCACCGCGTCGTCTCCTGCCCAGCCTCGTCGCCGGTACCGCGAGCCCCACCAGCAGCCCCGAGGCCAGGACATACGGCCACCAGCCGAGGCCGCCGGTCGCAGTGCCCGCGGTCCGGGCGTCGGGGGAGACGAGGGTGTCCGCCGCTCCGCGGGGCGCGCCGGAGGAGGGGCTCGCGCTGACGGCGGTCAGGACCACGTCGTTGCCGTCGCCGCCCCGATAGCTGATCCGGTACGTCGTGTCGTTCAGCTTCAGCCGCTCGCCCTCCGCCAGGCCGTCGAAGGCGCCGGTCGTCCTCGACCGGCCCCTGTGGTCCAGGATGGTGATCCTCCCGGCGGGCCGCGACGCGGTCGCGACGGACGCGAGGTCCAGGTCCCCGGCCAGCCGGACCGCTCCCGTCACCGTCAACGGAGCGTCACGCAGTACCAGTTCGCCCCGCGCCGACTGCGCGTACGAGCCGGACACGGTCAGTCCGCCCGTCACCGCGCCGTCGTTCGTCACCGCACCCTTCACGGTGCCCTTGCCGGTCAGTGCCGAGGTCACCCGCAGTCCCGAGGCGCCCGCGTCCAGACGCGACCGAGCCGACGTCAGCCGGATCGCCCTGCTGTGGCCGAGGGTCGCCCCGGCGCGCAGTGCCAGCGTGCCCTTCCTGACCGTGGTCGGGCCGGTGTACGTCACCGCGCTCCCGGTCAGGGTCGTCGTCGCCGTGCCCGCCTGCGTGAGCGACCCGCCGCCGCTGATCCGCGACAGCGACAGCGCCCTGCGGGTGTTGTTCAGCACCAGCGAGCCGTCGTTGACGACCCTGTGGTGCCCGCCGCGCGTGTAGAGCCCGCCGTCTCCGCCGGGCCTGCCGCTGCCCAGCCGCAGCACGGCGCCCTTCTCGACGGTCGTCGATCCGTCGTAGTACTGGACGGCGGCGAAGGTGACGTCGTTGCCCTGTGTCCCCTTGATGACGACGTCCCCCGCGCCGGGTGCCGCGAGCGTGTCGTGGAACCGGCCGCCGCCGATGGGGGCGCCCAGCGTCACCGGGCCGTTGTAGTCGAACGTCAGGCGGGACCGGGAGCGCGCCGCCAGCAGGTTGATGTAGACCGTCTCGGCCGTGCCCGGCATGAAGATCCTGTCGGTCGTCCCGTCGCCCCACTGGACGTCGGCGCCCTTGATGTTGGTGCCGCGCTTGTTGACGTTCTTCCGCGCGGGCGTCCAGTTCAGGGACGGGTCGCTGAGCGAGGGGTCGGTGTCCCCGCCCCGGTCCGACCAGCTGTACTGCCCGGTCAGCACGACCTTGCCGCCCGGCCGGGACTGGACGTTGATGTCGCTGCCGTACTCGCGCTGGTAGAAGTCCATGCCCAGGGTGACGGTCTTGCCCAGCGGGGTGTCCACGGTCCAGGTCCCCTGGTTGAGGACCTTGCGGACGTGGGGCAGCGCGGTCGCGTACTCGGGCCGCCCGGCGTTCGTCTGGGTGCCGTTGTCGATCACCCCGGAGAAGGGATGGGCGCCCGCCAGGTCCCACGTGCCCCACAGGAACCGCGGCTGGGTGATCAGGCCGGAGCCGCTGATGGTGCCCAGGTTGTAGGCGCTCCTCAGGGCCAGGCGCAGTGTGCCGTCGACCCGGATGTTGTTCTGGTTGAGCCGGAACGCCGGGGTGCCGTACGGGAAGTGGCCGATCAGCCCGGTCGTGCCGCCGTCGCCGTACTGGAGGGTCGCCCCGCGCGCGACCGTGATCGCGGGCGGGTCCGGGTCCGTCGTGGTGACGTACGGGTGGTTCCCGCCCTGGATCCGTACGTGCTGCCGCTGCCGGGACCGGGGCAGCGTGAAGTCGCCGTCCCTGGTCAGGATCAGCGTCCCGGTGCCCCGGACGGTGAGCGTGCCCCGGCCGCTCAGGACGCCGTCGTAGGTGGTGGTACCCGGTGGGACGGTGATCACTGTGTCGCCGTCGAGCGTCACGTCCCGGCCGGCGAGTACGTCGGCGGTCGCGTCGCGGGTGGCGGCGGCCGCCGGGGGAGCGGCCACGGTCAGGGCGGCGACCGCGGCGAGAGCGCCGACGGCCGCTGCTGCGGTGTGGATGAGGCTGCGCACGTACCGGAGACGCGGACCGGGGTGACGGATAACAGAAAAACAGAAAATCGGACGGCCGACCGGGCTCCGGGTTCGTGGTGGGTGGAAGCGATGGGCTCCGCCGACCACCAGCGGCCGTAGGGCCGCCGGGTCGAGTCGTGTTCATACCGTCGGACCCGTTGACCTCCTTGTGCCACCCCCTTACCTTTTCGGCGTTCGTAATCACAGATGGTGTTCGAAATACCAGACGATCGCTGATGTCTGGCGAAGCATCAGGTGATTACGCCGTGTGTTTCCCCCCATGGAGAGGCAGGCCCCCCGCATGAGCCGCGACCGCGACCACGCTCTGCCCGAACCCCCCAGCCGTAGGGCGCTGTTGATGGGCGCCGCAGCCGCCGGTGTCCTCGCCGCCGTCCCCGGTGCCGCCACCGCCGCAACAGCCGCCCCGGCGGCCACCCCGGCCGGACGGCCCGAGCCGGCCCCCTGCGTCAACCCGCTCGTCCGCAACCGGGCCGACCCGCACATCCACCGGCACAAGGACGGTTTCTACTACTTCACCGCGACCGCACCCGAGTACGACCGGATCATCCTGCGCCGCTCCCGCACCCTGGGCGGACTCGGCACGGCGGACGAGTCCGTCCTCTGGAGGGCCCACCCCACCGGTCCCATGGGCGCCCACATCTGGGCGCCCGAACTGCACCGCATCGGCGGCAAGTGGTACATCTACTTCGCCTCCGCGCCCGCCGAGGACGTCTGGGCGATCCGCATATGGGTGCTGGAGAACGCCCACCCCAACCCCTTCAAGGGCACCTGGGTGGAGAAGGGCCAGGTCAAGACGGCCTGGGAGACCTTCTCCCTGGACGCCACCACCTTCACCCACCGGGGCAGGCGCTACCTCGCCTGGGCGCAGCACGAGCCCGGCATGGCCAACAACACCGGCATCTTCCTGTCCGAGATGGCCAACCCATGGACCCTGAAGGGACCTCAGGTGCGCCTGTCCACACCGGAGTACGACTGGGAGTGCATCGGCTTCAAGGTCAACGAGGGCCCGTACGTCCTCAAGCGCAACGGCCGCCTGTTCATGACGTACTCGGCCAGCGCCACCGACTTCAACTACTGCGTGGGCCTGCTGACCGCCGACGCCGACAGCCACCTCCTGGACCCGATGAGCTGGACCAAGTCGCCGACGCCGGTCTTCACCAGCAACGACACGACCAAGCAGTACGGCCCCGGCCACAACTGCTTCACCGTCGCCGAGGACGGCCGCACCGACGTCCTCGTCTACCACGCCCGCCAGTACAAGGAGATCGACGGCGATCCCCTGAACGACCCCAACCGCCACACCCGTGTCCAGAAGCTCGGCTGGAAGCCGGACGGAACACCGGACTTCGGCATCCCGGTCGCCGATACCGCGCAGGCAGGAGCATGACATGAGACGCGCGTACGCCACTCTTCTCGCCGTGTGCCTCGGCCTGTTCGGCGCCCTCGCCACCGCCGGCCCCGCCCAGGCCGCGCCGCAGACACTCACCAACGGCGCGCAGTTCAAGGACACCGCGGGCAATCCCGTGCACGCCCACGGCGGCGGTGTCATCAAGGTCGGCACCTACTACTACTGGTTCGGCGAGCACCGCAACCCCGACAACACCTTCCGGTACGTGGACGCCTACCGCTCGACCGACCTGAAGAACTGGGAGTTCCGCAACCACGTCCTGACCGAGGCCAGTGACCCCGAGCTGGCGACGGCCAACATCGAGCGGCCGAAGGTCATGTACAACGCGGCCACCGGCAAGTTCGTGATGTGGATGCACAAGGAGAACGGCACCGACTACAGCGAGGCCCGCGCCGCGGTCGCCGTCTCCGACACCGTCGACGGGAACTACACCTGGAAGGGCAGCTTCCGGCCGCTCGGCCAGCACATGTCCCGGGACATCACGGTCTTCGTCGACACCGACGGCGCCGGCTACATGATCTCCGCGGCCCGCGAGAACTACGACCTGCAGATCTACCGCCTCACCGCCGACTACACCGGCATCGCGAGCCTGGTCGCCAACCCCTGGCCGGGCGGTCACCGCGAGGCGCCCGCGCTGTTCAAGCGGAACGGCGTCTACTTCATGCTGACCTCGGGCGCCACCGGCTGGAACCCCAACCAGCAGCAGTACGCCACGGCCACCAGCATCACCGGCCCCTGGTCGGCCATGAGGAACATCGGCGACTCCACGACGTACGGTTCGCAGACCGCCTACGTCCTTCCCGTGCAGGGCAGCTCCACGACCTCGTACCTGTACATGGGCGACCGCTGGGGCAACTCCTTCGGCGGCACCGTCAACGACTCCCGTTACGTCTGGCTGCCGCTGACCTTCCCCTCCTCGACCTCGATGTCCATGTCCTGGTCCCCGGAGGTCACCATCGACACGGCCACCGGGTCGATCAGCGGGACGAACGCCACGTACAACACGCTCGTCGCTCGGCACAGCGGCAGGTGCGCCGATGTCACCAGTCAGTCGCTGTGGGCCGGCGCGCAGATCAAGCAGTACGACTGCAACGGCGGCAACAACCAGAAGTACTGGTTCAAGTCGGTGGGCAGCGGCTCCTACCAACTGATGGTCAGGAGCAGCTCCCTGTGCGTCCAGGAGAACGCGAACACGGTGACGCAGGAGAACTGCAACGCCTCCTCGACCAGTCAGCAGTGGTCGCTCACCACCACCGGCTCCTACGTGAACGTCAAGTCCCGTGCGACCGGCGAATGCCTGGACGTGAACGGCGCGTCCACCGCCAACTCCGCCGCCATCATCACGTACACGTGCAACGGCGGCACGAACCAGCAGTGGGCGCGCGGGACATGAGGTGTCGTCAGGCGAGCAGGTCGATCGCGTCGATCGCCGTGCCCGCGCTGAGATAGCCCGTCGTCCCCGAACCGCTCACCACGTCGATCTTCAGCACGTTGTACCGGCCGGTGTCCGTCAGCCAGGCGGACGCCGGCACGCTGTACGTGAACGTGTGGTTGTTGCCCCGGTACGAACCGTTGGTCAGCGAGCGGGTGTTCGGCTGGGTGGGCGGGGAGGGGATGGCGGACGTCCAGGCGCCGTTGACCGACACCTGCGGTCGTCCGTTGGCGTACGCCGTCGTCACCCCTATCCGCAGGGTGTGCGCGGCCGCCGCCTGGGCCGCCGTCAGCTTGAAGTACACCAGGATCCCGCTGTTGACGTCCTTCCAGAGGTAGCAGGGGAAGGACGCCGTCTCGTTGTTGCCGATCACCACGTTGCCGGTCCAGGATGCCGCCCGGACGTCCGAGGGGTGCGCGTACGTCATCAGGTCGGCGTTCTTGAAGCCGCCCGGCGTGCCGTTCCAGTCGCCGATCCGCCAGATGGCGGTGGCGTTGCTCGGGTCGTTCGAGGACGGGATGGCGATCGTGTTGAGGGTGGTCGTGCCACCGGCCGTGACCGACACCGAGGTCGTGTGGACGGCGAGTTCACCCTTGAAGACGGTGAGGGTGTACGTCCCCGGCAGCACACCCCCGATGGAGAAGTGGCCGTCCGAGGAGCGCGCCGAACCCCAGTACTGGGCCGCCGGGTTGGCGAGCCCGACCGTGTACGGGTACGCCGTGTTGCGCCCGGAGATCCCGACCCCGGCCACCTTGCCGCGCCCGCTCGCGCCGACGTACCCGGACATGCCGAGCGAGTCCGCCCAGGAGGTGGTGAGCGTGCCCGGGAACAGCGACGAGGAGGGCGCCCCGCCGTCCGTGAGGGCGATGACGTACGGGCCCTGCAGGCCGAAGCGCTGGGCCTCGGTCTGGTTCTGTCCGTAGTGGAGGATCTCGTACAGGCCACCGCCGTCCGCGCTCTGGTGCCGCAGCAGGGAGCGGTAGAACGGGCCGCCGGACGCCTTCTCGTGGTTGCTGCGCACGATCCACAGGCCGACGCCGCCCGATGTCCAGCCGACGTAGTCGTAGTCCATCACCCGGAGCTTGGAGTAGTGCTTCGAGCGGGTCTGGCCGTCGGATTTCGCGAAGACGTCCGAGGCCTCGATGGTCCTGTTCGTGTACGTGTAGGAGTCGGGCTCGTCGTTGAGGAACAGGCCCTTCTTCACGCGCAGGATGTAGCGGGTCGCGGAGACCGACGTGTCGGCCTTGTCGGTCCACAGGTAGATGTTGTTCTCGCCGCTGCGGGCCGCGTAGTAGTGCCTGAGCGTGCCGTACGCGACCGAGATCAGGATGGTCGGCCCTGACTGCCGGATCGACACGGTGGAGGTGCCGAGCCCCGACTCGATGTGCGAGTTCATGCCGCCGTAGCCCTGGTACTCCGTGCCGCGGTAGACCAGCGACGTCAGGTCGCCGTTGGTCTTGCTGACCTTGAAGACGAGGTCGGCGCCGGTGTCGACGACGTAGTTCGAGCCGTCGTCACTCCAGCCGAAGGCCGCGGCGGAGGCCGTGCCGCTCAGCGCGGCCGTGCCTGCGGCGGCCGCGGTGCCGAGCACGAAGGTACGGCGGCGGACCGGTCTGGGGGTGGATCCGGACATGGGGGGTGCCTCCTTCGAGAGGTGCTCGAAGACGTGGGGGTGGTGCGGGTGAGAGCGAGGGTGACAGTTGAATCGATTTCGCGAAAGGGCTTTCGTCGCCGAGGAGTTGGCAGTCTTGTGAAACCGGACTGAGGTCTAGAAAGCGCTTGCAGAAACGGGTACGGTCCAGCGCCAGGCCATGTCGTCCTGTGGAGGAGCCGACGAATGAGACGTTTCAACCGCGCCGTCCTGGCGGCGGTGACGCTGAGCACCGGCCTGTCGGTCCTGACGGCCGTACCGGCTCAGGCCCATGAGCCGTACGGCGCTCAGCGTCCCCTCGGCATCGAGAACTGCACCGCCACCGCCTGCCACTTCGACGTCCCACCCGGCACGTACGACGTGAAGGTCCTCCTCGGCGGCGAGGCCGCGTCCAGCACGAGCGTCACCGGCGAGACGCGCCGCGCGCTGCTCCAGGAGACGGCGGCCCCCGCCGGGGAGCGCGTCGCCCGCAGCTTCACCGTGAACGTCCGCACACCCGAGGGCGAGCCGACGGGCCCCGCAGGCGCCCCCGGCCTGGACCTGGCCCTCGGCGGCTCGGCGCCCGCACTCGCCGACATCAGGGTCACCCCGGCCCGGCACGCACGCCAGATCTTCCTCGTCGGCGACTCCACGGTCTGCGACCAGCCCGGCGACCCGTACTCCGGCTGGGGCCAGCAGTTGCCGCAGTACCTCCGCAAGGGCGTGTCCGTCGCCAACTACGCCGACTCCGGCGAGAGTACGGTCACCTACTTGGGGAACCCGCAGCTCTGGGCCACCGTCCAGCCGCAGATCCGCCGCGGCGACCTGGTCCTGATCCAACTCGCCCACAACGACAAGACGACCGACGAGGCGACCTACCGCGCCAACCTGGAGACCCTGGTGGCAGGCGTGCGCGAGAAGGGCGGCGAGCCGGTCCTCGTCACCCCGATCGTGCGCCGCTGGTTCAACGCCGACGGCACGCTCAACAACGGCACGGCCCTGCTGGTGAACGGCCTGGGCGTGGACCACCCGGCCGTCATCCGCTCCGTCGCCGCCGCCGAGGACGTCCCGCTGATCGACCTGACGGCGAAGACGAAGGCGCTGGTGGAGTCCCTGGGCGTCGAGGCCTCCAAGGCGCTGTACCTCTACAACGAGAAGCGGGACAACACCCACACCTCGGTGCACGGCGCCACGGTGTACGCGGGCCTGGTCCGCGACGAACTCCTCGCCCGGCGTCTGGTGCCCGAGGGCCTGGTACGGGTGGGATGAAACCCCTGGGGCGCCCCGACCGGAACCGGGGCGTCCCAGGTCCGAGCCGAGCCGGTGAGAAAGAGAACCGATGCACCTGCCCCCCGACGACCGCACCCTCAGCCCTCGCACCGGCTGCACCCGCGCCCACTGGGATGCGGCGGCCGACGCCCTGCTCGCCGCCGTGGAGCCGTACGCCACCGAGGACCGGGCCCTCTACCACTTCCCCGGTGACCGCCAGAGCTGGTCGGGACGCCTCTCCGACGGACTGGAGGGCTACGCCCGCACGCTGCTCCTGGCCGCCTTCCGCCGGGACGAGACGGCGTTGCAGCGCTACGCCGACGGACTCGCGGCCGGCGTCTCGGGGGTCTGGCCCCGCATCGAGGACCGCAGCCAGCCTCTGGTCGAGGCCGCGTCGATCGCCCTCGCGCTGCGGCTGACCCGGCCACTGCTGTGGGACCGGCTGGACGACGGGGTGCGACAGCGGGCGGCGGCCTGGCTCACCGACGCCGTGACCGCCGAAGCCTGGCCCTGTAACTGGGAGTTGTTCCCGGTGACGGTGGGCGGCTTCCTCCAGGAGATCGGCCACGCGGCCGAGGAGTCCCGCAAGGCGATCGACCGAGGACTGGAGCGCATCGAGGACTGGTACGTCGGCGGTGGCTGGTACACCGACGGCGACGGCCGCAAGTTCGACTACTACAACGGCTGGGCGATGCACCTGTACCCGGTGCTGCACGCCTGGCTGGCGCGGGACGAGCGGCTGCTGGAGCTGTACGGGGGCCGCCTCTCCCGCCACCTGGAGGACTACGCCCGCCTGTTCGGCGCCGACGGCGCCCCCATGCACCAGGGCCGCTCCCTGACCTACCGTTTCGCGACCACGGCCCCGCTGTGGCTCGGCGCCCTGACGGGTCGCACGCCGCTCACGCCGGGAGAGACCCGGCGACTGGCCTCCGGCGCGCTGAAGTACTTCCTGGAGCGGGGCGCGGTGGATGCCGACGGGCTGCTGACCCTCGGCTGGCACGGCCCCGACGAGACGGTCCTGCAAGGCTATTCGGGCCCGGCGTCCCCGTACTGGGCGAGCAAGGGCTTCCTCGGACTGCTGCTGCCGCCGGACCACGAGGTGTGGACGGCACCGGAGGAACCGGCCCCCGTCGAGCGCGCGGACGCCGTCACCGCGATCGCCGCCCCCAACTGGCTGGTGCAGTCCACGCGTACGGACGGTCTGGTCCGCCTCCACAACCACGGCAGCGAGGACGTCCGCTACGACCCGTACTACACGCGGCTCGCCTACTCGACCGCGACGGCGCCCTCGCCGTCGTACGACAACAGCGTGATCGTCGGCGACGACCCGAGCCGCACGGACATCGTGCCGCTGGGGGTGGGGGAGGGCTGGGTGGCGTCCCGGCACTCGGCCGGTGACGGGGTCCGCGTCACCAGTGTGGTGGTGGTCGAGGGCGCGGTGGAGGTGCGTGTCCACCAGGTCGAGGGCGCCGCCCCCGGGACGCCCGTGCGCGTCACCGGGTGGGCGGCGGGTGAGGGCGTGCACGCCGAGATCGCCCCCGTCCTCGGTCTGTCGGGGGACGGGGAGCCGGCCGGCGTCACCGCCGACGGGCCCACCGTGTTCGTCGTCCTCGCCCGCCTCACGGCCGAGACCGACCCCGCACCGCTTCACGAGCTGGCGCAGGTGCGTCTCGTGCGGTCCGGTGAGGTCCATGTCCGCTGGAGCACGGGACGCGAGGTGCTGGTCCGGCCGGGGGCAGCGGCCGAGGACCGGCCGGTCACCGAGCCGACGGGGCGGACCGCAAGGGCGTAGGCGTGGGGGAGGGGAGGGGACCTCACCGAGGTCCCTTCCTCTGACGTTCTGGGTGCGGGCCCCGGGCGGCGAACCCGCCGGAGGCGAGCCGCCGCGAGTCCTCGTCGGAGGCGGGAACCAGGAGATACGGGCGCGGCTCGCAGTGCGCGTCGTCAGCGGGTCGGCTGGGGCGGCCGCACACCGTGCTCCTTGCGGGGCCAGTTCACGAGCGCCGTGTGCAGCGCGTCGACTGCACGCTCCCAGGACCGCCGTACGTCACGGGGGGCGCCGAAGGCACCGGTCGACTCCAGGGAGCAGTAGCCGTGGAAGGTGCTGCGCAGCAGACGGACGGCGTCGGTGAGGTCGGGTTCCTCCAGGCCGTAGGCGCGCAGCATGCCGTAGGTGATTTCCGCGGTGCGGCGCACGGCCGGGGAGTCGGCGACGAGGGCCTGGTCGATCCGGATCTGGGTCGCCGCGTACCGCCCGGGATGCGCCAGGGCGTAGTCCCGGTAGGCGTCCGCGAAGGCGGTGAGCGCGTCCTTGCCGGCGCGTCCGGCGACGGCGGCGGCGATCCGGTCGATCATCTCGCCGCCGGCCAGCAGGGCGACCCGCGTCCGCAGGTCCTGCAGGTTCCGCACGTGCGAGTACAGGCTCGCGTCCTTCACGCCGAAGTGCCGGGCCAGCGCGGACAGGCTGACGTTCTCGAACCCGACCTCGTCGGCGAGTTCCGCGGCGGCCGCGGTGAGGCGGTCGGCGGTCAGTCCTGCGCGGGCCATGGGGTCCTTCCGGCCGGGGAAACCTGGGATGACTGGGCAGGATGCTAATGCCCGCCCCCGGCCCCGCCGCCGTGGCCGGGGCGGACCAGCCCCGTCTCATACGCCAGTACGACGGCCTGGGCGCGGTCGCGCAGGGACAGCTTGGCGAAGATCCGTGCCACGTGCGACTTCACCGTGGCCTCGCTCAGCGTGAGGTGCGCCGCGAGTTCCGTGTTGGACAGGCCACGGCCCAGGAGCGTGAGGACCTCCCGTTCGCGGGGGGTCAGGGACTCCAGGTCGACGGGGACGGCGGAGGGTCCCGCCGCGGGGTCCGGGGCGAAGCGCTCCACCAGGCGGCGGGTGATGGAGGGAGCCAGCAGGGCGTCACCCGTGCTGACCAGGCGTACGGCCGCCGCCAGATGCTCGGGCGTGACGTCCTTGAGCAGGAAGCCGCTCGCGCCGATCGACAGGGCCGTGTAGACGTAGCGGTCCAGGTCGAAGGTGGTGAGCATCAGCACCCGGCAGCCCGGAATCTCCCGGAGGATGCGGCGGGTGGCGTCCAGGCCGTCCATGGCCGGCATGCGGATGTCCATCAGCACGACGTCCGGGACGAGTTCACGCGCCTTCGCCACCGCCTCCACCCCGTCCGCCGCCTCACCGACCACCTCGATGCCGCGTACGGTCAGGATCAGCCGGAACCCGGTCCTGATCAGCGTCTGGTCGTCGACGACGAGCACACGAGGAGACCGCTCGGGCAGGGGCGCCGCCGTGGGCGGCCCGGCCGTCGTCACGGCCGGTCCAGGGGGATGCGTGCCCGCACCCGGTAGCCGCCGCCGAGCCGGCGCCGGGCGTCCAGGTCACCGCCGTAGACCGCGACCCGTTCGCGCAGCCCGAGCAGGCCGCGCCCGGCGCCGTCCCGGTGCTGCGGGGCCGGGCGCGGCCCCGCGGACGGCGTGCCGCCGGTGAGCACGCTCGGCCCGCTGTTCAGCACCTCCACGCGCAGCGCGTGGTCCGCGTACCGCACGGTGACCTCGGCGCTGCCTCCGTCGCCGTGCTTGAGCGCGTTGGTGAGCGCCTCCTGGACGATGCGGTACGCCGTCACGCCGATCCCCTGGGGCAGGGGGCGCGGGTCTCCGGAGATCCGGACCTCGACCGGCAGCCCCGCGAAGGACACCCGGTCGACGAGTTGGCCGAGCCGGTCGAGGCCCGGCTGCGGGGTCAGGTCGGCGGTGGTGTCGTCGCCGTAGGGGCCCGGGCCCTTCCGCGGCCCCTCGTCGAGGTCGTCGTCCGCGCCGCTGGGCGACGGCGCCAACAGCCCCAGCAGATGACGCAGGTCCGTCATCGCGCCGCGTCCCGCGTCCTCGACCGCCCGCAGGGCCGTCACGGCCTCGTCCGGCATGGTGCCCAGCACCTCCCGGGCGGCACCCGCCTGGACGACCATGAGGCTGACGTTGTGGCTGACGATGTCGTGCAACTCGCGGGCGATGCGGTCGCGTTCGGCGGCGATCGCGGCACGGGTCGCGCTCTCCCGTTCCCGTTCCAGCAGCCAGCCGCGCTCCCCGACGGCCTCCCGCCAGCGCCGCCGCGTCCGCAGCAGGGCCGCGGTCAGCGCCACCACGGCCGCGCACGCCACGGCCAGTGCCGCCGCGAGCCCGCTCGTCTCCCAGTCCCCCATGGGGTTCACCTTGGCAGACGATCACCGGGTCCGCATCAGCCCCGGGATGCAGGTGCTGCATCTGCGGGATGAGACGCGGCGCCGGTTGCCATCCGCCGGGGGATGCCCCGCCCCCGGCCCGCCTCGTAGCGTCCTGCCCATGGTCACTGAGGACAACAGGTCACACGTGCACGACGGGGAAGAAGTCGTCGTACGGCTCGACGGCGTGCGCAAGGAGTACGGCGAGACGACGGCGCTGGCCGGGGTGTCGCTGCGGATCCGCGCCGGGGAGGCGGTCGCGGTGATGGGGCCCTCCGGGTGCGGGAAGTCCACGCTCCTCAACATGATCGCCGGGCTGGACCGGCCGACGGGCGGCACGGTCGTCGTCCACGGGGAGAACGTGGGGGAGTTGAGCGAGAAGCAACTCGCCCTGTACCGGCGGCGCCGGATCGGCATGATCTTCCAGTTCTTCAACCTCATCGACGACCTCTCGGCGCTCGACAACGTCGCCCTGGCCGCCCAGCTGACCGGCACGCCCGCCCGGCCGGCCCGGCGCCGCGCGCTGGAGCTGTTCGAGGAACTCGGCATCGCCGACCGGCGCAACGCCTACCCGGCGGTGCTCAGCGGTGGTGAACGCCAACGCGTCGCCGTGGCACGCGCGTTGATGAACCGCCCCGCCCTGCTGCTGGCCGACGAGCCGACCGGTGCCCTCGACAGCCGCGCCGGAGAGCAGGTGATGGACCTGCTGCTCGACCTCAACCAGATAGGGCAGACGCTGGTCCTGGTGACCCATGACGAGCATCTCGCCCGGCGCTGCGCCAGCCGCCTGTTCGAGTTCGCCGACGGCCGGGTGACCGGCGAGTACACCCTGGAGCCGTCCGCATGAGGGCCGTGTGGCGCGCCGCCCGCGCGGCGGTACGGCGACGCAGGCTCCAGACCCTCGTGATCGCACTGGTCACCCTGACCTCCACGACGGCCATGGTGGTCGCCCTGGGCCTGATCGACGCGGCCTCCGCCCCCTTCGACAAGACGTTCGCCGATCAGCGGGGCCCCCACGTCGTGGCCCTGTTCGATCCCGCGAAGGTCTCGGACGCCCGGCTGGCCGAGACGGTACGGCGGCCCGGCGTCGAGGCGGGCGCCGGGCCCTTCGCACAGGCCACCGTCCGACTCCCCGACGACACACCGAACTTCGGCCTCGGCATCGGCAGTGAGATCACGGTCGTCGGCCGCGCGGGTCCCGGCGGCCCCGTGGGCCGGCTGGACCTGTGGGCGGGCCGCTGGGCGACCCGTCCCGGCGAGGTCGTCCTGCACCGGCAGCCCGACTGGGCGCCCGACGACCTGGGCAAGCAGCTCAGGCCGGCGTCGGGCGGCCCCGCCCTCACCATCGTCGGCTTCGCCTTCGACCTGAGCCGGACCGCGGACGCCTGGGTCGCGCCCGCACAGATCGACGCCCTGCACCCCACGGCCGCCCAGCTGCTGCTGCGGTTCCCCGACGCCTCCTCGGACGGCCGGCTGCGCGCACAGACGGCCGCCGTGACCGAAGGGCTCCCGTCGGGCGCGCTCACGGCCTCACGGTCGTATCTCGCCCTCAAGCACCAGGTGAGCGCCGCGGCCCGGGCGTACACGCCCTACCTGATGGCCTTCGGCATCCTCGGGATCGCGGTGGCGGTCCTCATCATCGCCCATGTCGTCAGCGGTGCTGTGATCTCCGGGTTCCGGCACATCGGCGTGCTGAAGGCCCTGGGGTTCACTCCGTGGCAGGTCGTCGCCGTCCACCTCACGATGGTCTGCGTGCCCGCGGTGCTCGGCTGCGCGCTCGGCACCGTCATGGGCAACCTGCTCGCACGGCCCTTGTTCGGTGCCGTGTTCACCGGCCCCGACGCGGGGGTCTTCCACGACACCGTCACCGTCGCGCCCTGGATCGACGCCCTCACCCTGCTCGGGATGCCCGGCGTCTGCGTGCTCGCCGCGCTGGTGCCCGCGCTGCGGGCCCACCGGATGTCGGCGGCACGCGCGATCAGCACGGGCAGCGCCCCGCGTGCCGGCCGCGCCCTGCGCGTCCAGCGCCGGCTGGCGGGCAGCCGGCTGCCGCGCTCGGTGAGCCTCGGCATGGGACTGCCGTTCGCCCGGCCCGGACGCAGCGTCCTGACGCTCGCCGCCGTCGTCCTCGGTGTGACGACCGTGACGTTCGCCTCCGGACTGGCCACCACGATGACCCGGTTCGGGGAGGCCGGAACGGACGCCTACCAGGTGACGGTGTACGCCTCCCGCCACCAGGACGGCAAGGAGATCCAGCCGGAGCACGACGACCGCGAACTCGCCTCGCTCCTGCGCCGGTTGCCGGGCGCGAGCGCGGTCACCGCCCGAGGGAACATCGACGTACGCCTGGCCGGCTCCGCGCACCCGGTGATGCTGGAGGGGCGCCGCGGTGACCGGCCGCAGCTGGACAGCGTGCTCACCCGGGGCCGTTGGACACGCGACAGCGGTGAGGTCGTGGCCGGTTCGGCCTTCCTGCGCCAGAACGGCGTACGGGTCGGTGACCGGGTCGGCCTGGAGCACGGCGGGCGTACCGAACGGGTCCGTGTGGTCGGGGAGTTCATGCAGAGCAACGCCAGGGTCGTGGTCGCCGACTGGTCCACGCTGACGGCGCTGGCGCCCGACGAGAAGCCCATCGCCTACCACGTGGGCCTGCGTGACGGCACCGATCCGGACGCCTACGCCCGCGCGGCCCGCGCCGCGGACGGCGGTGTCTCCCCCGACGTGCGGGGCCCCGACCCCGTCACCCGGACCATCGTCGGCTCGGCCTCCGCGCTCACCCTGCTGCTGGCCGTGGTGGCCGCCCTCGGCGTCTTCAACACGGTCGTCCTCAACACCCATGACCGCCGACGCGACCTGGGCATGCTGAAGTCGATCGGGATGACGCCGCGGCAGGTCACGGTGATGACGGTGACGTCGATGGCCGTCCTGGGCGCGATCGGCTCGCTGCTCGGCATCCCGCTGGGCGTGGCGGGCCACCACCTGGTCGTCCCGCGGATGGCGGACGCCGTCGACATCACCCTGCCCGCCCACATGACGGACGTCTGGAACCTGCCGACCCTGACCGTACTCGCCCTCGCGGGCCTGGTGATCGCGGTGCTGGGCGCGTTCGTTCCGGCGCGGCGGGCCGGGCGGCTGCCGATCGCGCAGGTGCTGCGGAGCGAGTAGCGGGGCGGTGCCCGGGTACACAGCCCCCTCGCCGCGCGGCTGCGGCACGCGGGTGCCGCAGCCGTGTCGGTGCCGAGCGGGCGGGTGCCGCAGCCGTGTCGGTGCCGAGCGGGCGGGGCTTCAGCCGATCGGCGCGTACAGCACGCCGAGCTTGTCCACCTCGCTCCCCGAGCGACCCGTGAACCCCACGATCTGCCGGCCGGCCGGTGCCGTGAAGGTCCTGGTCGCCGAGGTGGGCGTACCGGCGGCGAGGGTACGGCCCTTGTCCGTCGTGAAGGACGCCGAGAAGATCCGGGTACGGCCGTCCTTCTGACCCTGGCTCAGCTTCACGGAGGTCAGGTGCTCGCCGGGGGCCAGGGTGAGTGACGTCGCCGTGCCTCCGGTGCCGCCGTGGGTGAGGGTCGTGCCGCCGTCATGCGTGAGGGACACCGCGTCGAGACGGGAGCCGCCGCGCAGCGTCAGGGTGCGGGGAGAGACCGAGGCGGGCATGTCGTCGGCGTCGTTGAAGGCCGTGCCGTGCGGGCCACCGAAGAAGTCGCTCGCCCGCAGGGACGGGTTCAGGGTGTAGGAGAAGTCGACCGCGTGCGGGAAGTGGTCGGAGAGGTGCTTGCCGTCGTCGCGGCGGAACTTCGCCCAGTCGTTGCGGTAGCGGGTCGCGTCGAGGCTCAGCAGGTCGCTGCCGCGGTACAGGACCTTGTCGACGACCTCGCAGCCGTCGGTCGGAGCCGTGGCGTCGCACACCAGCGCGTCGCTGCCGGCCGCCGGGGGCGTACCGCCCCTGACCAGCTGGACCCAGGCGTCGCGCAGCCCGTTCTCGCCGGTCAGCGTGCGGATGTTGTCGCCGGTGCGCGTGTAGCGGGTGTTGGTGTCGCCCATCACGATCACCGCGTTGCCCGACGAGTTCGCCCGGATGAAGTCCGACAGCTGCTCGATGTTGGCGCGGCGGGCGGCGAGCGCGGCGTCGTCGCTGTCCGCGTTGGTGTGCACGTTGTACAGGTCCAGGAACACGCCCTCGGCGAGCCGTACCCGCGCGAGTGTGAACCCCTTCGGGGTCAGGCAGTTCGTTCCGGTGCAGTTCTTCCACTTCACCCGCTCGAAGTCCTCGAAGGAGTGGTCCGAGAGGGTGTTCAGGCCGTCGCCGAACGCGGCCCCGCCGCTGGTGGCCGTGCGGTGCGGGTGGGTGTCGTTGGCGTACAGCGAGGCGTGGTAGTTGAAGTCCTCCTGGACGTTGACGATGTCGTACGGGGCCAGCCTCCGGCCGATCAGCGGCGTGTTCGTCTCGGGATCGCTGTCGCCGAGGCCGAGGGGGAGGCCCGCGATGTTGTACGTCAGGACGTCGAAGGAGCCCGAGTCCGCGGCGGAGGCGGGCGGCGCGCCCGCGGTGGTGAGGCCGGTGAGTGCCAGTACGGCGGCGGTGAGGGCGCCGGTCAGTCTTCTCATGGGGTCCTGTCTTCGGTGGGGGAACAGGGGGTGAGTCGAGCAGGGGCGGAAGAAGTGAACAGTGCTCAGGTTCGAGCTCAACCCCGGTGCGACGCAAGGGAAGTCGGGAAAACAGTGGGGGACGAGTGCCGTCACCCGCAGACGGCGTCCCGGTGACGCAGCGGCTTCCCGTCCGCGCCCCAGGACTTCGCGCACCTGGTCGTGGCCGGCGCCCTTCAGGCTGCCGTGACCGGGTCAGCCGTTCACTCCCGTGTAGTGCCGCAGCGACCACCGCCACACCAGCCGCGCCCCCACGTACCCGGCGACGCCGAGCAGCGGAGAGGCGGCCGCCAGCCAGTACGGCACCCCGATGTCGTGGTCGTGGCCCGTCAGGACGGCCGTCGGGAGATAGGCGACGAACGCGAGGGGGAGGGCATACGTCAGGAAGCCGCCCACCGCACGCGGCAGGACGTTGAGCGGGTAGCTGCCGAACGTGCCGAGGAGCTCCTCCAGCCAGCGGCCCCAGTAGTCGGCGGCCGGGAAGCGCAGGGCCGCACTGGCCACGAGCGTGAACAGTGCCGCCTCCAGAAGCATGCCGCCCAGCACGGCCGCGATCAGGTAGGCGACGCGGCCCGCCGTCCAGTCCAGGTCGCTGCGGGACAGGGCGCCCACCATCAGGCCCGCCGCGACCGTCAGGTCACCGATGGCGTTGGTGGGGAAGTAGGCGAGCTGGATCTGGCGGTGCACCGGCATGGGGCGCATCAGGTAGATGTCGACCCGGCCTTCCTGGATCTGCCGGCCCGCCCAGTGCATCCGCCCCAGGAACAGCACGAACAGCCCGTGCGCCAGCATCCGGACGGCCGGGATCAGCAGCACGTCCGAACTGTCCCAGCCGCCCATCCCGGTGAACCGGGACAGCAGCACCGTGGCGAACACGATCACCGACACCTGCCAGACCGCCCCGATCGCGATCATCAGCAGGAACTCGGTGCGGTACTCCATCTGCGCGCGGAAGTTGAGCGCGGTCACCCGCCAGACGATCCGCAGTGCCTTCAGCGACATCTCAGCCTCCCTGCGAGATCACGCGCCGGGCGGCCCGCCGCCACAGCAGCCGGGTGAACAGGGCCAGCGCCACCACCCACGCCGCCTGGACGCAGAGCTGGAACGCCGCGTCGGACAACGGGATCCGTCCCACGTACAGCGACAGCGGCACGCTCAGCGTGGCCTGGAAGGGCAGGAAGGCGCTCATCGTCACGAACCAGTCCGGGAAGAACCACAGCGGCGCGTACACCCCGGACAGCAGGTTCTGCGCGAACAGCAGGATGAGCATGGCCGCGTTGTTGCGGATCGTCCAGAAGCACAACTGGTCGAGCACGAGCATCACGTAGTACAGCACCCACTGGCCCAGCAGCATGCTGACCACGAAGAGCCCGGCCACCGCCGCCGAACGGGGCGGCTCGACGATGCCCGCGGCCAGGCAGATCACGTACCCGGTCAGCGCCCAGGCCAGCCCGTAGACCTGCTCCCCGGCGGCCCGCAGGGCGTAGTAGCGCTGCGGGGGCAGCGGGCGCAGGTACCAGTAGACAATGGTGCCGAAGTGCATGTGCTGCAGGACGGTGTCCCGGCCCGCGTGCTGGTCCAGCTCCCTGAGCCGGGAGGCGAGTACGGCCAGCACCGCGTACGTGACCGCCTGGTCGCGGCTCAGGCCCGCGGTCGTGCCGGTCTGGGCGTAAAGACCCCGCCACAGCGACCAGACCAGCACCACCTGCACGGTCAGCCGGAGCGCGACGGCGGTCATCCGGGGCGGGGCGTTCAACTCGCCGAGCGGGGTTACGCGGGCGGCGCGCCATGCGTGCGGCACCGCCATCTCAGGCCTCCCCGGCATGCACGTAGGCGGCCCGCATCACGTCTTCGAGGTCCGCCTCGTCCAGCGCGATGTCGGTCACCTCGAACCGCTCGATCACCGCCTTCAACGCCTGGTGCACCGTGGGGGCGTCCGACCCGTCCGGGCCGAAGACCACCTGCGCGCCGGTGTGCCGCAGCAGCGCGGTGCCCGGCGGCGGCACGACGTCGGCGTGCGGGTCGGCGAGCGTGGCCCGCACCTGCCAGGTCGAGCCGAATTTCCGGCGGATCTCGTCGAGGGTGCCGTCCAGCATCAGCCGCCCGTGGTTGACGAGCACCACCCGCTCGGCGAGCCGCTCGACCTCCGTCATGTCGTGCGTGGTCAGCAGGACCGTACGGCCGCGCCGCTCCACCTGGTGGCGCAGGAACTCCCGCACCTGCTCCTTGACGACGACGTCCATGCCGATGGTCGGCTCGTCGAGGAAGACCACCGGCGGGTCGTGCAGCAGGGCCGCGGCCAGATCGCTGCGCACCCGCTGGCCGAGGGAGAGGTGACGGACCCGGGTGTCCCAGAACGCCGACAGGTCAAGGATGTCGTCGAACTCCGCGAGCCGGGCGGCGTGTTCGGCTCGCGGCACCTCGTAGATGTCCCGCAGGATCGCGAACGACTCGCGCACCGGCAGGTCCCACCACAGCTGGGTGCGCTGCCCGAACACCGCGCCGACGTTGCGGGCGTTTCGTTCACGCTCCCGGTACGGCACCACACCCGCGACCCGGGCCTCGCCGGAGGTGGGGGTGAGGATGCCGGTGAGCATCTTGATGGTGGTGGACTTGCCGGCGCCGTTGGGGCCGAGCAGGGCGAGGAGTTCGCCCTGGGCCACGTCGAAGGTGATCTCGGTGACGGCGTGCTTGGCCACCCGCTCGGGGTTGACCAGGGAGCGGACGGCGCCCAGGAGACCGGGGCGACGGACAGTGGTGTGGAAGGTGCGGGACAACCCGCGGACCTCGATGGCGACATTCAACCGACCCACCGACTTCCGTTGTGGTGAACACAGTTACGGCCGGTCGGCTGCGAGGGCCGACCGGCCGCGGATGACATCCCGACCCTGTCGGAATGTCGATCAATCGGTCAATCGATTAACCGGTTTTCTCATGACCGGCCTTCTCACCCGGTGGTCGAGAACACGAACGAGAACTCCGTGGGCTCGGCCGCCAGGAAGTACCGGGGCAGCGGGCCCGGGCCGCAGGACTGCGAACCGATGCCGTGCTGCCCGTGGTCGAGGTTGACCCACACGGTGTCGCCGGGCGCCAGATCGGTGAGATGCCGCGCGGCGTCCAGCTGTTCGCTGGTCCAGCGCCGGGCGCTGAACCAGAACTCCGGATCGCCCTCGATGCGCAGCCCGCCCAGCTCCACCCAGCGGACGTCGGCCCGGGCGCCGTTCTCCTGCGGACGCACGTACGGCGTCTGCAGCTCGTCCACGGTGGAGTGCCAGCGACCGAGCATCGAGGCCGTCCTGGTGTCCGGGTAGGCCTCACCGGGGCCGCCACCGAACCACCGCACCGCGTCCGCCTGCGGCAACCCGAAGCGGATGCCGAGCCGGGGCAGCGGCACCCTCCAGTCGCCCTCCGGCGTCACGGACACGGTGAGCCGCAGCCGGCTGCCGTCGGAGGTCCAGCGGTACACGGTGGCGAGGCCCACCTCCCAGGCGGCGGGCGCCACCCGGGTCCGTACCGTCAGCGCGTCGTCGGTCAGCTCCACGGCGTCCAGGCGGTGCCGCATGCGGTGCAGGCCGTACTTGCGCCACAGCATCCCGTAGCGGGTGTCGGTCTGCCACTCGGCACCGTCGTCGTTGTCGGTGGGCGCCCGCCAGACGTCCAGGCGTGCAGCGGCCACCTCCACGTCGCCGATGCTCCTCAGCGCCCCGGTGCGGGCGTCGAAGGCGGCCGGGCCGAGGGTGATCAGGCGATCCCCGGTCGTCGGACGGTCGCTCGCGGCGACCGACGGCGACCGCCGTGCGGACACCGGGAACTGGCCCCAGGCGACCACGTGGCCCTTCGGCGCCCACGCCGTGTCGGCGCCGAGCAGCGCCCGTACGGTCCACTGGGTCTCGCCGCCGCTCTCGTGGCCGGGCGGCTCCGGCAGCTTGACCTCCGCCGATTCGCCGGGCGCGAGGGCCGGCACCGACAGGCTGCCGGCCTCGACCGTCTCACCGTCGACCTGGTACGACCACTCGAAGGCGAGCGCCGACAGATCGGCGAAGTCGTAACGGTTGGTCACGCGTACGGTCCCGCCCGCGCCGTCGCCCTCGATGCGGACCGGCTCGATGACCTTCTTGTACTCGACGAGCCCGGGGGAGGGCCTGCGGTCCGGGAAGACCAGCCCGTCGCAGACGAAGTTGCCGTCGTGCAACTCCTCGCCGAAGTCGCCGCCGTAGGCGTAGCCCAGCTCGGGATGCTTGACGCCGTGGTCGATCCACTCCCAGATGAAGCCGCCCTGGAGCCGGTCGTACTTCTCGAACAGCTCCTGGTAGTCGGCGAGCCCGCCGGGCCCGTTGCCCATCGCGTGCCCGTACTCGCACAGGATGAAGGGGAGTTCGCGGCGCCTGTGGGTGCCGCCGTCGAGCTTGCGGCCGATCTTCTCGACCTCGTCGTGGAAGGCGTACATCCGCGAGTACATGTCGGTGTCCCGGCAGTCCCAGTCGCCCTCGTAGTGCACGAGCCGGTCGGGGTCCCGGCCGTGGATCCACTCGGCCATCGCGGTCAGGCCGCGCCCGGTGCCGGCCTCGTTGCCGAGGGACCAGATCACGATCGACGGATGGTTCTTGTCGCGCTCGACCATCCGGGCGGCCCGGTCCAGCAGGGCCGGGGTCCAGCGGTCGTCGTCGACGGGGTTGTCGCGCCACGCCTGCTCGGTGAACCCGTGTGTCTCCAGGTCGCACTCGTCGATGACCCACAGGCCCAGCTCGTCGCACAGGTCGAGGAAGGCGGGATGCGGCGGATAGTGGGAGGTGCGCACGGCGTTGAGGTTGTGCCGCTTCATCAGCAGCACGTCCTCGCGCATGGTCTCCAGGTCGAGGGCGCGGCCCCGCTCGGGGTGCCACTCGTGCCGGTTGACGCCCTTGAACAGGACCGCCCTGCCGTTGACCTTGATCAGGCCGTCCTCCAGGACGACCGTGCGGAAGCCGATTCGCAGCGGCACGCGCTCGCCGGGCGTGATCAGCTCCCCGTCGTACAGCTTCGGCGTCTCCGCCGACCACGGCTCGACGGGGACCGTCACCGGCTCGCCGGTGGCCACATCGATGTCCAGGGCGGGCACGGACACCCGCCCCTCGACGTCGGAGTCGACGCGCAGGGTGCCCTCGCCCGTGGCGTGGTCGTAGGAGGCGTGCACGAAGAAGTCGCGGGCGCTGTCCTCGGGGCGGTGCAGCAGGGTGACGTCACGGAAGATGCCGGGCAGCCACCACTGGTCCTGGTCCTCCAGGTACGAGCCCGCCGACCACTGGTGGACGCGGACGGCGAGCACGTTGCCCTTCGGCTTCAGCACCTGCCCCACGGCGAACTCGTGCGGCAGCCGGGAGCCCTTGAACTCGCCCAGCTCCGTGCCGTTCAGCCAGACGCGGGCGCAGGACTCGACGCCGTCGAAGCGCAGGACGGTGTCGCCGTCTGCCGGCCAGTCCGCCGGGAGGTCGAAGGCCCGCAGGTGGTCGCCGGTCGGGTTCTCCGTCGGGACGTGCGGCGGGTCGACCGGAAACGGGTAGAGGTGGTTGGTGTAGATCGGCGAGCCGAACGCTCCGTCGCCCTGCAGGACCCAGTGGCCGGGGACCGTGACCTCGGCCCAGTCCCCGGGCTCGTGGCCCTCCTCGGCGAAGGAGTCGTCCTCGGCGTCGGCGGTGGCCGACAGACGCAGGCGCCA
The DNA here is from genome assembly GCF_042868655.1 of Streptomyces sp. NPDC007808. Lineage (NCBI taxonomy): Bacteria > Bacillati > Actinomycetota > Actinomycetes > Kitasatosporales > Streptomycetaceae > Streptomyces > Streptomyces sp. NPDC007808. The sequence goes on along the minus strand of NZ_JBIAEQ010000008.1, from coordinate 387,761 downwards.
TCGGCCGTTCAGGGACAGGGACTTCGCGTCCGAGCGCGCGTACCAGGCGCGGGGCGGCAGGGTCCCGCTGCCCGGGGAGACGTCCTCGACGTATGCGACGGATGGGGTCGTGCGGAAAGACATCTCTCTCCTAGGTCAGCCCTTGATGCCGGTCTGCGCGATCCCCTGGACCAGCCAGCGCTGGAGGAAGAGGAACACGAACACCAGGGGCAGGATGGAAATGGCCGTGGCCATGAAGATCAGGTGGTAGTTGACGGTCTGGTTCGTCATGTACGACGAGAGCGCGACCTGAACGGTCCAGGCGCTCGGGTCCTGGCCGATGACCAGCGGCCACAGGAAGGCGTTCCAGCCGTTGATGAAGGTGATCGTGGCGATCGCCGCGAAGAAGTTCAGCGAGTTCGGCACCACGACACGCCAGTACGCGCCCCAGTAGCCGAGCCCGTCCACGCGTGCCGCCTCCTCCAGTTCCTTGGGGAACCCCAGGAAGTACTGCCGGAACAGGAAGCAGGTGAAACCACTGAACAGGCCGGGGATGATGAGACCCCGGTAACTGTCCACCCAGCCGAGGGACGAGACGAGGACGAAGCTCGGCACGAAGGTGACCGCGGTCGGAACCATCAGGGTCACCAGGACGGCGTAGAACACCTTGTCGGCGTGCTTGTACGGGATGCGGGCGAGGCCGTACCCGGCCATCGAGCAGATCAGCAGGATTCCCGCGGTGTGCAGGACGGCGACGACCACGGAGTTCCACAGCGACTGCGCGAAGTCGACGGTGACGTCGTCGAACGGCTCGGTGATGTTGCCCCACTGGATGGAGGTGGGGAACCACTTCCACTCCTCGCCCGTGATCTCCGGGTCCGTCATGAAGGCGTTGCGGACGATCAGGTAGAAGGGGATCAGGAACAGGAGGGCGGCGACGCCGGTCGCGATGTACAGACCGGTGCTGCCCATGACGCCGCCGCCGCGCCTGGCCTTGGCCGGCTCCGTGGTCTTCCCGAGGTCGGGTGCTGTGGTGGTCACTTGGACTCCTCACCCCTTCCGAAACCCATGATCTTGCCCTGGAACAGGGTGACGACGCAGATGAGGACGGTCAGGACGACCGCGCCCGCGCTGCCCACGCCGTAGTTCTGGTTCTCGCCCAGCGCCATCTTGTACAGCTCGACCAGTGGCGGCTGGCCCCAGGTCGCCTTCTGCAGCAGGTTGAAGAACTCGTCGAAGGCCTGGTAGGCGGCGATGAGCAGGAGCAGGATCACCGCGGTCGAGGTCGCCCGCAGCTGCGGCAGCGTGATGTACCGGAAAGTCTGCCAACCCGGCTTGGCGCCGTCGATGGCGGCCGCCTCGTACAGCTCCCGCGGGATGTTCTGCAGCGCCGCGAGGAACAGGATCATGTAGAAACCCGACTGGAGCCACAGCCGGACGGTCACGATGACCAGCCAGTACCAGGGCGGATCGGGGTTCGCCAGCCACGCGATGTTCTCGATGCCGAACCAGTCGAGAACGGTGTTGGCCAGGCCGAAGCGGACGCCGTTGAAGAGGGACATCTTCCAGATCAGCGAGGCGGCGACGTAGCTGACGGCGGTGGGCAGGAAGAACACCGACCGGAAGAACGCCCGCATGAACCGCAGCCGGTTGACCAGCAGTGCCAGGCCCAGCGAGAGGGCCCAGGTGGCGGGCACGATGAACGCGGCGAACACGGTGAACGTGACGAGGGAGTTCAGGAAGTCCTCGTCCGTCAGGATCGACCGGTAGTTGTCGAGGCCGACGAACTCGCTCGGCGTGACGGTGAAACGTGCCTCGAAGAAGCTGAGCCAGACGCTCCAGCCGATCGGCACGAAGACGAAGATCACCAGGCCGATCAGGAACGGCCCGGTGAAGAGCCAGAAGTTGAAGGTGCTGCTCGCCCTGAGGCCCCGCCGCGGCCGGTCCTGGGAGACCTCGGCCGGGGCGGGGTCCTTGGCGACCCCGGGTGTGGTGGTGGTCGACATGTCGAGATCCGTCCGGCGGCCTATCCGAAGAGCTTCTTGAGCTCCGCGTCGACCTTCTTCTCACAGGCGTCGAGCTGGGCCTTCGGGTCGCCGTTCTTGCGGACGGCGTTGGCCATCACGTCGTTGAACGAGGCGATCATGGACTGGGTCCAGCCGATGTTGTCGAAGTGGCCGAACTCGTTGAACAGCTTCACACCCTCGGCCGGCAGGCCGGCCTTCAGCTTGCTCGCGGACTCGGCGAGGGAGGTGCGCGGCGGGATGTGGAAGCCGTAGGAGGTGGCGAAGTCCTCCTGGTACTCCTTCTTGTCGATCCACAGCCACTTGACGTACTCCTTGGCCGCCTCGACGTTCTTGCCCTTGGCGTTGACGAACATCGACCAGCCGCCGTTGTACACAGAATCCTTGCCGGCCGTACCGACCTTCGGGAACGGGAAGATGCCGATGTCGTCGCCGAGCGCCTGCTGCATGGCGGGCATGGCCCACATGCCGCACCACTGGATCGCGGCCAGGCCCTGGGTGAAGGCCGACGGGTCCCACCAGTCGGCGGGGGCGTCGAGCAGCAGGTTGCCGCTGGTGAACAGGGACCGCAGCTGCTTCAGGCCGTCGGCGACGCCGTCGGTGTTGAACGCCGGCTTGTTGTCCGCGGTGAGGGTGTCGGCGCCGGCCGACCAGATCAGGTTGTGCTGGACCGGGGTGAGGTTGTTGCCGAGGTAGGCGCCCTTGACCTTGTTGGTGGTGAGCTTGTCGGCGGCCTCTATCAGTTCTTCGAGCGTGGTCGGGACCTCGACCTTGGCCTTCTCGAACAGCGAGGGCCGGTAGAAGAAGAACTGCGGGTCGTCGATCATCCGGACGCCGTATATCTTCCCGTCGACCGTGTGCGACGTGATGTCGGCCGCGTTGAAGTCGTCCTTGACCGGCTCGATGATGTCGGTCAGGTCCGCCACCTGGCCGCTCTTGATGAGCTGGATCTGCGGGTGGAACTCGAAGACGTCCGGCGCGTTCTTGGTGAGCAGCGCGGCGAACAGCTTCTGCTCGAAGTTGGAGCCGGTGATCCACTGCGTGGTCACGTCGGTCTTGTCGTACGCCTTGGCGTACCTCTTCACGGCCTGCTCGACGCCGGCCTCGCCGTACGCGTGGAAGTACTGGACCAGGCCGTCGCCCGAACCTCCGCCGCTGCGTCCGGTGTTGCTGCCGCAGGCGGCGAGTCCGCCCGCCGCGGCCAGGCCCATCGCGGCCCGCAGAACGTTTCGGCGGTCCCAGTTGGTGTTGCTCGATGCCGACATGCTGACGTCCTTGTCTCGAGTGCGGCTGCGCCCTGTGTCCGTGGCTGGAGCGGCTCAGCGCCAGTTGGCTCAAACGGGGTTGCGGTGCGGGACGTTAACCTTCGGCTAAGGCTTCGGCAAGGGGTTGGACGAAGTCTGTGCGAAGCGTTGCGGAACGTTCGGAATACCGGACGCAACGGGCTCGCGGTCCGCCGCACCAGCGGTCAGCGAGCCCCCTTCCCTGTCCCTTCCGCCGTCACGGATGCGGCGCGGTACGGCTCCTCGCCGGGGCGGCGCGCTTGGCCGAAGCCCGCTGCCCCACCGACTGCAGCGCCCCCTCCAGCGCGAACGTCGCCGCGCCCAGGCACACCGGGTCGCTGGGGATGGGGGACAGGACGATCTCGGTGGCGGCCATCGGCCGCGGCAGCGCATGCCGGGCCACGGCCTCGCGCACTTCCGCCACCAGGGGCTCACCGAGGGCGGACGCGACCCAGCTGCTGAGCACGACGACCTCGGGGTTGAACAGGTTCACCAGGTCAGCGATGCCCGCGCCCAGATAGCGGACCGTGTCGCGCACCGCCCGGAGCGCCACCGGGTCGCGTTCACGCAGACCCCGGGCCAGCGCGGCGATCGTGGCCGTCTGGTCCTCCGGGTGCAGCAGCGCGCTGTCGGCGCTCAGCTCCCGCAGCGTCAGCATGATCCCGGACGCCCCGACGTACGCCTCCACGCAGCCGTGCCGGCCGCAGCGGCACAGCCGGCCGTCCAGGACGATCGTCGTGTGGCCCCACTCGCCGGCGCTGTTGCTCACGCCCCGGTGCAGCCCACCGCCCAGGACCAGCCCGGCACCCACGCCCGTCCCGAGGTTGACCACCACGGCGTCCCCGCGCCCGCGCGCCGCCCCGAACCACAGCTCGGCCACCGCGGAGGCGCGCAACGGGTTGTCCAGGTACAGCGGATAGGCGATGTGCTCGGTGAGCAGGTCGAGCAGCGGCACGTCGTGCCAGTCCCAGTTGGGCGCGTACTCCGAGATGCCCGTGGCCCGGTCCACCTGTCCCGGCACGCTCACCCCGACGCCGAGCACCCGGGCGCCCTCCACGCCGGCCTGCGCCACGACCGAGCCGACCGCCGCGGCGACATGGCCGACGACCTGCTCGGGCAGGCTCTCGCCGGGCCGGACGTCCTCCTCGGCGCGGGCCAGCACGTTCAACGCCAGGTCGAACAGCTCGACATGGACGTACGTCTCCGCGATGTCGACGCCGATCAACGCCCCGCCGGGGGCGTTGACCGCCACGAGCCCTCGGGGGCGGCCACCGGCCGAGTCCTCGAACCCGACCTCCGTGATCATCCGCAGGTCGAGCAGCTCGCCCACGAGAGTGGCGACGGTGGCGAGACTGAGACCGGTGGCGGCCGCCAGCTCCTGCCGGGAGGTGGGTGACGCGGCGATGATCTGGCGCAGCACCTCGTAGCGGTTCGCCGTGCGGATGTCGCGTGATGTGCGCTTCACCGGACCTGCCCCCGTCCTCTCGCTCGGGCACCGCAGCGTCATCGGCCCCGGCGCGCCGCAAGGCTATGGCCTGCGGGGACTTTCGACAAGGGGTTAGGAAAGGGGCTTTATAAAGTCCGGCAGGGCCTCAGTCCCCCAGTATCTCCCGCACGAAGGCGTTGGCGAATTTCCGCCCCGGGTCCAGCTCCCGCGCGAGCGCCCTGAAATCGTCCAGCCGCGGATACCGCCCGCGCAGCACCCCTGCCGGCACGGCGAAGACCTTCCCCCAGTGCGGCCGCGGCTCGAACGCGTCCAGAGCCTCCTCCAGCCGCCGCACCACCGGCATCACGGCAGCGGTGTCCTCGATCCAGGTGAAGTGCAGCGCCACCGAGTCCCGCCCGTGGGCCGGGCTGAGCCACTGGTCGTCGGCGGCGACCGTCCGCACCTCGCAGGTCTGCAGAACAGGCGCGACGGTGTGCCGTATCGCGTCGAGCGCACGCAGCGCGTCCACGGCGTACCCGCGCGGCAGCAGGTACTCCGACTGCAACTCCACCCCGCTGCTGGGTGTGAACTCCGCCCGGAAGTGCGGCAGCCGCTGATGCCACGGGCCCGCCACCCCGAACTGCTCCGTGCAGTTGACGGCGGGCATCCCCGGTACCGGGTGCATCTTCTCGGTGGCGGGCGCCGCCCACGGGAAGCCGGGCAGCGGCTGGTCGGTGCGCCGCTTCAGCCAGGCCTGCCGGAACCCCGGTGCCCGCCAGTCGGTGAACAGGCTCACGCTGTACGCCGACGCCATCACCGTCTCGAACACGGCCGGGTCCAGTCCGTCGAGGGGGAGTTCGGTGAAGACGTGCTGCTCGACGTCGAAGGTCGGCTCCAGGTCGAGGGTGAGCGCCATGACGACGCCGAGGGCGCCCAGCGAGGTGACGGCGCCGCCGAACCGGCGGTCGTCCCGCCCGACGGTGACCGCCGACCCGTCCGCCGTGATCAGCTCGACCTCCCGTACGGACGTGGCGAGCGGGCCGTTGCCGACCCCGGAGCCGTGCGTACCGGTCGCGACCGAGCCGGCCACCGAGATGTGCGGCAGGGAGGCCATGTTGGGCAGCGCGAGGCCGTGCGCGTGCACGGCGCGGGCGAGTTCGGCGTACCGAACGCCACCCGAGACCCGTACCGTCCGCGCCTCCCGGTCCACGTCGATCACCGGCGGCAGCCCGGCGATCGACAGCAGGACACCCTCGGGGCCGGGCTCCGCGATCTCGTTGAAGGAGTGCCCGCTGCCCAGTACCCGCACCCTCGCGCCGGCGGCCACCAGGGCGCTGACGGCGCCGGCCGAGGAAGGCCGGTGCAGCTCCTTGGCGCAGTAGGTGATGTTCCCGGCCCAGTTGGTGATCGTCTCGGTCATCCCTGCCCGCCCTTCGAGGTGCCTGCGTGTGCGTTGACCCTCTCACCCGCGCCTGCCTACCGTAGAGAACGCTTTCTCGCCCCCGTCCCGCCGAACCGGAGGCCACCTCCTTGACCCCGCGGCCGCACGCTCTCTTCGCCATGTCCGCCGAGAACGTGCCCCAACTCTTCCCGCCGGACGTGCTCGCGCGGCTGCGCGCCTCGCTGGACATCGACCCCGCCCTGGTGGCCGAGGACCTCACCGACCCACGCCTGCGGGACGTGCTCGCCCGCACCGAGATCCTCGTCACCGGCTGGGGCTGCCCCCGCCTCGACGCGGCCGTGCTGGACGCGGCGCCGAAACTGCGCGCGGTGCTGCACTCGGCCGGCTCGGTCAAGGGCTTCGCCACCCCCGAACTGTGGCGGCGCGGCATCGCGGTGAGCTCGGCCGCCGCCGCCAACGCCGTCCCGGTCGCCGAGTACACGCTCGCCATGATCCTGCTCACCGGGAAGGACCTGCTCGCGGCCCGCGACCGACTGCGCACCGAGCGCGCCTTCCCCGGCTGGGGCCTCGTCCCCGGCATCGGCAACCACGGCCGCCGGGTCGGCGTCATCGGCGCCTCCCGCATCGGCCGCAAGGTGATCGAACTGCTGCGCCCCTTCGACCTGGCCGTGAGCCTCACCGACCCGTACGTCGACGAGGCGGGCGCCGCCGCACTGGGCGTACCGCTGCTGCCGCTGGACGACCTCCTGCGCACCTCGGACGTCGTCACCGTGCACGCCCCCGAAACCCCCGAGACCCGCCACCTCGTCGGACGCCGCGAACTGGCCCTGATGCGCGACGGAGCCGTCCTGATCAACACGGCGCGCGGCGCCCTGGTCGACCACGAGGCCCTGATCGCCGAACTGCGCACCGGCCGCCTCTCCGCGATCCTCGACGTCACCGATCCCGAGCCGCTGCCCGCCGACTCACCCTTGTTCGACCTGCCGAACGCCTTCATCACCCCCCACCTCGCGGGCTCCCAGGGCAACGAGGCGGCCCGCCTGGGTCTCGCCGTGGCGCGGGAGGCGGAGCGCCTGGCGGCGGGTGAGGAACTGGCCCACCCCGTGGACCCCGGCGCGCTGGAGCGGGAGGCGTGAGGGGGAGCGGCACGGTGTGGTGAGTCGTCCCGGCGGAGGCTTTCGGAGGGTCTCCCTCGGCGCCGGGCGGCTCTCAGGGGGCCCCGGCGCGGCTCACGCCCGGGCGGGGGCATACCGTGAGGAGTCGTACGCCTGAGCCGGGAGGAGATTACGGATGGGCAGCCGAACCGCGCTGGTCGAGGATCTGATGGAGCGCTTCCCGCACGTGCCGCGGGAAGCCGTCTTCAAGGAGGACCTGCTCCGGGGCGGCGTGGCCTTCGACCCGTCCGCCCTCAGCGACAACGAGGGCGGCGAGGTCAAGCCGAAGTCGTACTTCATCTTCTCCTTCGACCACGGCACGCTTCCCGAGCTGGGCGAGGCCGCGCTGCGCCGCCCGCCGGAGGAGATCATCCTCACCGGCGGCCCGTACGACCTGCGGCGCACCGTCGTGTCCGTCCGTGTGAACCCGTCCTCGCCGTACCGGGTCGCCGCGAACGAGGACGGTGTGCTCGGGCTGTATCTCGACGGCAAGCGGATCGCCGACGTCGGTGTGCCGCCGATGCCCGAGTACTACCGACACACCCTCGCGAGCGGGAAGTCGGTGATGGAGGTCGCCCCGACCATCCAGTGGGGCTACCTCATCTATCTGACCGTCTTCCGGGTCTGCCAGTACTTCGGCGCCAAGGAGGAGTGCCAGTACTGCGACATCAACCACAACTGGCGCCAGCACAAGGCCGCCGGGCGGCCGTACACCGGGGTGAAGGACGTCGAGGAGGTCCTCGAAGCCCTGGAGATCATCGATCGTTACGACACCGCCAAGGCGTCCACCGCCTACACGCTCACGGGCGGCGCCATCACCAAGACGGTCTCCGGCCGCGACGAGGCCGACTTCTACGGCCACTACGCCAAGGCCATCGAGGAGCGCTTCCCCGGCCGCTGGATCGGCAAGGTCGTCGCCCAGGCCCTGCCGCGCGACGACGTCCAGCGGTTCAAGGACTACGGGGTGCAGATCTACCACCCCAACTACGAGGTCTGGGACGAGTACCTGTTCAAGATGTACTGCCCTGGCAAGGAGCGGTACGTCGGCCGCGACGAGTGGCACAAGCGCATCCTGGACTCCGCCGAGGTCTTCGGCGCGCGCAACGTCATCCCCAACTTCGTGGCGGGCGTGGAGATGGCCGAGCCCTTCGGCTTCAAGACGGTCGACGAGGCGATCGCCTCCACGACCGAGGGCCTGCGCTTCTTCATGTCCCACGGCATCACACCCCGCTTCACCACCTGGTGCCCGGAACCCACGACCCCGCTCGGCAAGGCCAACCCGCAGGGCGCGCCGCTGGAGTACCACATCCGCCTGCTGGAGGCGTACCGCGCCACCATGGAGGACTTCGGCCTCTCCTCACCCCCCGGCTACGGCCCGCCCGGGCCCGGCCGCGCCGTCTTCTCGGTCAGTTCCTTCATGGACAGCCTTGCCGCGGAGGACACCGCCGCGGTGTAGGCGGGACGCACGGCGGAAAAACACGGCGATACCGTTGAGACAGGCGGGGCCTGCGTCCGTACAAGAGGCCGGAGTTGCGGACGCGGCCGCCTGTCCTGACATGTGAACACAGCGCTTGTCAGTTGTGTCGAATACGTGAAAGGCTCCTGTCCTGCCGCGAGGTTCCCCCCAACTCCACTGCCAATATGGCGAGTTGACCTCGCATGTGGATGCAGGAGACCCATGCCCGACCTGCCGACCCCCCAGGACACCACCGAGGCCGCGCTGTTCTCCGAGTGCTGGGACGCCGTGCTGTCGTACGCCGACCTGTGCACGGCCGGCTCCGCCGCCGCCGGGCAGCTCGCCAGGGAGGCGTTCTCCGCCGGTATACGCGAGGCACGCGAGACCGAGGCCGGGCCCCTCAGGAGCGCCGGCCGCCGCCCGGCCCGGCTGCCCCGCATCCCCCTGCTGCTGACCGCCGTACGCACCACCGCGGCCGGCTGGGAGGAGAGCGGTCAGGGCCACAAGCTCGACCCCGACCTGCGCCTGTGGCTCAACTCCGACAAGGCGGCCCGCTACACCGGCCCCCCGCTGCAGCGCCCGCTCGCGCTGCGCGGACTGCGCGACCTGCAGGAACCGGACGCCGCGCTGCTGTGGCTGGCGGAGGTGGAGGCGCTGCCACCGGCCGTGGTGGCCCGGCGGCTCGGTCTCGACCCGGCCACCCTGTCCGAGGAACTCGCCCAGGTACGGGGCCTGTTCAGGGACCGCTGCCAGCGCAACCATCTCGACACGCCGATGGACGCGGGGTGCCGCAGCTACGCCCGGCTCCTCGACGCCGTCACCCGCTCGACCGCCGCCGACACCCCCGACGACCTCTCCCGCCACCTCGCCACCTGCGTGCAGTGCGCCGAGGCCGCCGCCTGTCTGCGGCTGCACGGCGGCGGGCTGCCCGCGGCTCTGGCCGGGGGCGTGATGGGCTGGGGCGGGCTCGCCTACCTGGAGCGGCGCCGCCGAGCCGCCGACGTGCGCCTCGGCCCCGGCCGCCCCGACACCGACACCGACCCGGACGAGCCCGGCGCGCAGAAGGCGCGCGTCGTGCGCAGCGGCCTCCTCGTGGCCGCCGTCCTCGTCTCCCTGCTGGCCCTCGCCGTGTCGATGATGCCGGGCGGCACCAGCGTCGACGGTGCCACCGCCGGCGGCGATCCGTCCGACCGCCAGCCGGTCGCCGACCCCGGCTTCTCCCTGCCGGTCGCCGATGCCCCCCGCCCCTCCGAGGACTCCCCGGAGCCGTCCCGGAGCGCTCCGTCCGACGACCACTCGCCCGAACCGAAGAGCCCCGGCCCCGGCCCGCAGGGCACCTCGTCGGCCACGGCCGGCGAGGACGACCCGGAGCCGTCGACGAGCGCACCGCCCCTGTGCAGTGTCGCGTACGAACTCGTCAACGAATGGCCCGACGGCTTCCAGGCCACCGTCACCGTCACCACCGAACGGGCCCTCGACGACTGGCGCGTCGCCTGGTCCTTCCGCAACGGCCAGGAGGTCGGCCAGATGTGGGACGCGCGCTTCGCCCAGAGCGGCTCCCGCGTCACCGCCACCGCCGCCGACTACAACAGGAAGGTCGCCGCGAACGGCACCCTCTCCTTCGGCTTCCTCGCCTCCAGGGACGGGGAGAACGCGGCGGGATACGACTTCGCGCTGAACGGCCACGACTGCGCCAAAACCGGTTGACGGGCCTTCGAGGGGCCCGGATAGAGTGACGGCAGTTCCGAGCGGTGGCCCAGGGCCGCCGCTGCCGAGCAGACCCGCATGAGGAGGTGTTGACCGATGGCTGTCTTTGCGATGAGCGCTGCCCGCATCCAGTTCATCACGTCCACCTCCATGGCCGCCGGCTGATCCCACCTGATCTCTCCGCGTCCCTCGTACGCGGCTGCCGGGGCCACCCTCGTGAAGGGTCACCCGTTGACTTCCACCTCTGTTTTCTCCGCGTTGGCTCCCTACGGCTGGGACTCCGCCTGGGCCGACGCGTTCATCCCGTACGACGCCGAAGGGCTGTTGCCCGGACGGGTCGTGCGGGTCGACCGCGGGCAGTGCGACGTCGTCACCGCCGACGGTGTCGTACGGGCCGACACGGCCTTCGTCACCCCGCACGATCCGCTGCGGGTCGTGTGCACCGGTGACTGGGTCGCCGTCGAGCCCGCGGGGAACCCGCAGTACGTCCGCGCGTATCTGCCGCGCCGTACCGCCTTCGTCCGTTCCACCTCCTCCAAGCGGTCCGAGGGGCAGATCCTCGCGGCCAACGTCGACCACGCCATCGTGGCCGTGTCCCTCGCCGTCGAGCTCGACCTCGGGCGCATCGAGCGGTTCCTCGCGCTGGCCTGGGAGTCGGGCGCGCAGCCGGTCGTGGTGCTCACCAAGGCGGACCTGGTGCCGGACGCGGTGACCCTGTCGCACCTGGTCCAGGACGTGGAGACCACGGCCCCCGGCGTGCCCGTGCTGACGGTCAGCGCGACGCGGGGCGAGGGGCTGGACGTCCTCACCGCCATCGTGGGCGGCGGTACGTCCGTGCTGCTCGGCCAGTCCGGCGCGGGCAAGTCGACGCTCGCCAACGCGCTGCTCGGCGAGGACGCCATGGAGGTCCAGGCCGCGCGTGACGTCGACGGCAAGGGCCGGCACACGACCACCACGCGCAACCTCCTCGCCCTGCCGGGCGGCGGGGTCCTGATCGACACACCCGGGCTGCGGGGCGTCGGGCTCTGGGACGCCGGGACCGGGGTCGGGCAGGTCTTCGCCGAGATCGAGGAACTGGGTCGGCAGTGCCGGTTCCACGACTGCGCGCACGACAGCGAACCCGGGTGCGCCGTACTGGCCGCGATCGACTCGGGCGCGCTTGCGCTGCGCCGACTGGAGAGCTACCGCAAGCTGATGCGCGAGAACCAGTGGATCGTGGCCAAGACCGACGCGCGCGTCCGGGCCGAGATCCGCAAGGACTGGAAGCGCAAGGGCGCCGAGGGGAGGGCGGCCATGGAGGCGAAGCGGCGCGGCTGGCGCTGAGGCCGTGTCCGTAAAATCCCGCCCGCCCCGCGACGCCTGGCACGCACGCTCGCCGCACCGGGCGAAGCCCCGAGTACATCCAGTACGAGGGACTGCGCCCGGCGCACCCGGAGCACGCACCGGACGCCGCGGGGCCCGCCCTCCGGGCGGACGACGGGACTTGCGGACACGACCTGAGGCCGTGTCCCCAGAGTCCCGCCTGCCCCGCGACGCCCGGCACGCACTGGTCCCGCGCAGCACCACGGCGCGCGGAGCGCCCTGTCCGATTTCCGCCAGCCCCGCTTCCCGGCAGGGCGGAGACTGGACGTCGTGAGGGACGAGGACACCAGGTACGAAGCGGTGCGCAGCCGTGACGCCCGGTTCGACGGCGCGTTCTTCTTCGCCGTCGAGACGACCGGGATCTACTGCCGCCCCAGCTGCCCGGCGGTCACGCCGAAGCGGCGCAACGTACGGTTCTTCGCGACGGCCGCCGCCGCGCAGGGCTCGGGTTTCCGGGCCTGCCGGCGGTGCCGGCCGGACGCCGCGCCGGGGTCCGCCGAGTGGAACGTGCGGGCCGACGTGGTGGGGCGGGCCATGCGGCTGATCGGTGACGGGATCGTCGACCGGGAGGGCGTCGCCGGGCTCGCCGCGCGGCTGGGGTACAGCGCGCGGCAGGTCCAGCGGCAGCTCACCGCCGAGCTCGGGGCCGGGCCGGTCGCGCTGGCCCGGGCGCAGCGGGCGCACACCGCGCGTGTGCTGCTGCAGACGACCGAGCTGCCGATCACCGAGATCGCGTTCGCCTCGGGGTTCGCCAGCGTGCGGCAGTTCAACGACACCGTCAGGCAGGTGTACGCCTCGACGCCGAGCGGGCTGCGGGCCGCCGCGCCCGGGGGCGGCCGCGGCGCCCGGCACGCGGGCACACCGTCGGCCGGGATACCGCTGCGCCTGGCGTACCGGGGCCCGTACCAGGTCGGTGCCGTCTTCGATCTGCTGGCGCGGGAGACCGTACCCGGCATCGAGGACCTCACCGGGCCGGTCGGGCGCCGTACCTACCGCCGTACCCTCCGGCTGCCGCACGGCACCGGCATCGTGGCGGTGCAGGAGCGACTCGGCGGTACGGGCAGGCACCGGTCCACGGCCCCGGCCGTCGCTCCCGACGGTTCGGCGGAGCGGTTCGCCGACCGGGGTGGTGGTCCGTCGGCAGCCGGAGTGCATCGCCGTTCCCCGGCACCGGGCGCGGGCCCAGGTCCGACAGCACCCGGCGCCCCGGCCCGCGTCGGCGGCTGGCTCGACGTCCGGCTTCACCTGACCGACCCCCGTGATCTGACCACCGCCGTCCACCGGCTGCGCAGGCTGTTCGACCTGGACGCCGACCCGTACGCCGTCGACGAGCGGCTCGCCGCCGATCCCGGGCTCGGGCCGATGGTCGCCGCCCGGCCGGGGCTGCGCTCGCCCGGCGCCGCCGACCCGGACGAACTGGCGGTACGGGCACTGGTGGGGCCGGCGGAGGCCGAGCGGCTGGTGCGGCGGTACGGCAAGGCGCTCGACGCGCCCTGCGGCAGCCTCACCCATCTGTTCCCCGAACCGGCCGTCCTCGCCGAGGCCGAGCCCGACGGGCCGCTGGGCGCGCTCGCCGCCGCCCTCGCCGACGGTGTCGTACGACTGGACCCGGGTGCCGACCGGGCCGAGGCGCCGGCCGCGCTGCTCGGCGTGCCCGGACTGGACGATCGGACCGTCGCCCGTATCCGCACCCGTGCCCTCGGTGACCCGGACGTCGCCCCGCCCGGCGTCGACGTCCCCGACAGCTGGCGCCCCTGGCGCTCCTACGCCGCACAGCACCTGCGCGCAGCAGGGGAGTTGGAGTACTGATGACCACCTCGACCACCATGGCGGGAGTGACCCGCTGGACCGAGCTCGACAGCCTGGTCGGCCCGCTCCTGCTCACCGCCGACCCCGCCACCGGCGCCCTGGCGTCCCTGTCCGTGCCCGGTCAGAAGGGTGGCCGTACCGTCCAGGACGGCTGGCGGCGCGACCCCGCGCTCTTCCGCGCGGCCGAGGAACAGCTCGCCGCCTACTTCGCCGGTGAACTGAAGGAGTTCCGGTTGGAGACGACCACCCACGGCACCGGGTTCCGGGAGCGGGTCTGGGCCGCCGTGGACGCCGTTCCCCACGGGGCCACCACGACGTACGGCGAGATCGCCGCGCGGATCGGCGCCTCCCGGGCCGCGGTACGGGCCGTCGGCGGCGCGATCGGCGCCAATCCGCTCCTGATCGTCCGCCCCTGCCACCGGGTCATCGGCGCGGACGGTTCACTGACCGGGTACGCGGGTGGCATCGAGCGCAAGGTACGGCTGCTCTCGCTCGAAGGCGCGCTCCCCTGAGGGGTCACCCCCAGATCACCGCCCCGACCCAGGCCCCCGCGATCAGCAGGCAGGTGTACAGCTCCGTCAGGACGCTCGACCCACCCGACCGCATCGCCGTCCGCAGCGCGGCCATCGCCTCTCCGTGGCGGCCGAGCCGAAGGCGTGCCTCGACGTAGAGGCCGGCCATGAAGCCGGGGATCGCGCCGAGCACGGGGATCAGGAGGAAGCCCAGCAGGGACCCCGCTCCGGCGTACACGGCTTGACGAGGGCTCGCCCAGCTCGGGCGCAGTCGGCGAGGAGGCAACGCCCAGCGGACCACCTGGGAGAGGAAGAGCACGACGGTCGCCCCCACGAGCACCCACCACGCGACCGGCTGGGGGTCCTGCAGGGCCCACCACATGACCGCGGCCCACACCAGCCACGACCCCGGCACCCCGGGGATCAGCACTCCGCACAGGCCGAGCAGGAGGACCAGGCCGACCAGCACGAGGTCCGACACTCCCATCTGACCAGACTGCCGGAGCTCAGGAGAACCCGCAGATCAGCCTTGTCACCGTGGGTGCGGCACGGAACGCGGCCCCGTCATCCCCGCCGTTCCCGCGCCACCCACCCCCGCTCGTACGCGTGCCATCCGAGCTGCAGCCGGGTCGTCACCCCGGTCAGCTCCATGAGCCGCTTCACCCGGCGCTGCACGGTCCGCAGGCCCAGGTCCAGGTGCTTGGCGACGCTGGCGTCGGTCAGGCCGGCCAGCAGCAGGGACAGCACCTCCAGGTCGGTGTCGTCGGGCCCGTCCGGCTCCTCCTCGGTGATGCCGGCCGCTCCGAGGCGTACCGGCAGTGCCTCCCGCCACACCGACTCGAAGAGCCCGCACAGCAGCTCCAGCAGGCCGCTCGCATGGACGACCAGCGCGGCGGGCTCCGCGGTGTGCGAGGTGAGCGGCACCAGGGCCTGCGTCCGGTCGGCGATCACCAGCTTGGTGGGCACCCGGTCCATCACCCGGACCTCCTCCTCGCGGCCGAGGGCGGCGGACAGCTCGGTGAGGCCGTGCGGCTGGTCGAGGACCGAGCGCTCCAGGACCACCCGGTAGCGGACGCCGCGGCCGGCGGCCTGCGCCTCGGCGTCGTTCTCCATGCCGGTGACGGCGACCGGGTTGCCGGTGACCAGGGCGCACACCTCCTTGCCCGCGCCGAGCTGGAGCTGCAGGAACCGCTGTGCCACCGCGGTCGCGCCGACCACCACCTCCACCAGGTCGTGCACCGCGGGTTCGGCGGCCGCCGCCCGGTACTCCTCGGCGAGCGTCGCGGCCGCCAGCTCCGCCTTCTCCAGCTCGTGGCGCCGTTGGGTGAGCAGCGCGCCCAGCGCAACCCCGGGGGGTGCGGCGACCCAGCGGCCGGGCCGGGCGGAGGACTGGGCGGCGAGGCCGTGCCGTTCCAGGCGGCGCAGGGCGCGCTCGGTGTCGTACTCGCCGAGCGTCAGCCGTCGCGCCAGATCGGGTACGTCGGCGGCGCCCACGGACACCAGCGCCCGGTAGGCCGACTCGTGTGTCTCGTCGAGACCGATCACTGACAGCATCAGGCTGCGCCCTTCCCCAGCAACACCGGCGTTCGGCCCATGGCGGAAAACGGCCACGGCGCAAAACCGCCTCGGCACATCATCGCCGTATCACCCGTCACTGTGCCAAGGTGTCGCCACCGCAGTATCAACTGCCGCCCTCTTTGCCCGACTTGACCTGTCCTGGCCTGCGCTTCGGCGTCGGAGGGCGGACGGCGGCACGGGAAGAGGGCGGGCCCGGGGAGAGCGCCACCGCGCACCGCCCGGGACGACGACGGCCACGCGCGAGGCATACCTGCGCCGTCCCGCGGTACACGCTGCCGCAGGGCGCGGACGGTCGGTCACCCAGGACGTGACCCGGGTCCACGACGTGCGCCGACGCGCGCGAAGGGGATCGGGGCCCGGGTCACCCGACAGTCGCCGGGCGGTTCTCCCGTGGGGGGTGGGACCGCCCGGCGACCTGTGCCGCGTGTTTCGTACGGCTGTTCACCACCTCACCCGACCCGCCGTTTTCGACCCCGCGTACAGGGTCGGATTTTCCGGATGCCCCGTTTTCATCCGGCCCGTGCGGTGGAGAATCGGAGGATGAGCCAGCAGGGGGGAAGGCCCACCGGTCACGAGGACGACTGGTGGGGGCAGCTGTACGGCGACGCCACCGAGGACACGGGTCCGACGGCGGCGCCGGACTCACTGGACGACCGGTTCGCCTCGGCGGCGGGGACGGTGAACGGGGTGCCGGGGAAGGGCACCGCGGTGCCACCGCAGCGCGGCGCCCCGGACGCCGAGGAGCGGCCCTCGCCGGCGTCGGCCTTCCCGGCGGGCCTGCCGAAGCCACCGGGCTTCACGGTGAAGGCACCGCAGGAGGACGGCCCCCACCCACCCCGGGAACGCACCGACTCGGGGAGTGAGGACCCACGCCGGTCCGCGCCCCCGCCCCCACCCCCTTCCGCGCGCCCCGCCCCCCGGGAGGACCTTCCCGCCTCGCCCCCGGCGCCCCTGGACTACGTGGGAAGCGGCCCGCCCACCTACGCCGCCGAACCCACCGCCCTGCCTCCCGCGGACCCCGACGACCTCGACGACCTGGTCGCCGACACCGTCCTCGACGGCGCCCACTACGGCGCCTGCACCCTGCGCGCCGTCTCCCTGCGCGGCGACTCCGCCCGCTACCGCGGTGAACCCCGCCGCGACTCCCTTCTCACGGCCCGCTTCGGCACCGGCGACCACGCCCTGGTCCTCGTGGCGATGGCCACCGGCGCCCGCGCCACCCCGAACGCCCATCGCGCGGCGGCCGAGGCCTGTCACTGGATCGGCCGGGCCGTCGGCCGCAGCCACCCGAGGCTCGCGGAGGACATCAGGGCCGCACGGCGCTGCGACCTCAAGTCCGGGCTGCACCGCCTCACCGACCGCAGCCTCGGCAAACTCCGCGCCAGCGCCGCCGAGCAGGGCATCGAACCGGAGGAGTACGCGGCCACGCTGCGCTGCCTGCTGCTGCCCGCCGACCCCGAGTGCCGTACCCGCGTCTTCTTCGGCGTCGGCACCGGCGGGCTCTTCCGGCTGCGGGACGGGGAGTGGCAGGACATCGAGCCCCGTGTCACCGAGGCCGGCGGCGCTGTCGCCGCGCCTCCCGCCGAGACCCCCGACGGTGACCGCCTCACCATGGACCTCGGCATCACCACACCGCCGAGCCCCTACGATCCCGCGCCCGAGCCGCCCCGCGAGCCCTTCCGCTTCCGCGCCTCGGTGGCCCGCCCGGGGGACACGCTGCTGATGTGCACCGGCGGCCTCGCCGACCCCCTGCGCGGCGAGCCCGACCTGGCCGCCTACCTCAGCGGGCGGTGGGCGGCGCCCGAACCACCCGGTCTCGCCGCGTTCCTCGCCGACGCACAGGTCCGGGTCAAGGGGTACGCCGACGACCGCACGGCCGCCGCGGTCTGGGAGGCGTGAGAGCGCTCGCGGTCGTACGGCAGGCTCAGGAGTACGGCACCCAGCCGCGGGTCGAGGTGTCGAACGCGTAGCTCGTCCTGCCCTCGATGCTCGTCGTACGGAACGGACGGCCGCGGTCGTCGATGCGGACCGTGCCGGTGCGGCCCTGCGAGGACCAGTCCAGCTCCAGGTACCAGTCGCAGTCGCAGGACTTCGTGCGCGCGTCGACCAGCAGCACCTCCGGGTCCTCGGCGGACACGCGGTACGGCAGCCTCATCGCCGGGATCGGGGTGCCCGTGTCGTTGCCGTCGGCGGGGCGGGCGATGGGCCGGTCCTTGTCCAGGTCGACGTCGAAGTAACGGGGCGTCAACGCTCCGCCGCAGCCGTGGTCCATGGCGTACGCGGCGGCGCCCTGCGAGGGTGTCGAGCGGCCGACGACGCGCACCCGCAGGGCCTCCAGGACGACGGCCGTCGATGAGCGCCCCTGCACGGTGATCTTCACCATCGTCTGCCCGCCGTGCACCGCGTTCTGCGTCGCCGCCCAGGTCTCGGCGTGCTGCGGGGCCGGGGGCGGCGGCACCTGCCGCGGAGGCTTGGCGATGACGTAGTCGTGGCCGCAGCCGGCCTGCCAGACGTGCGAGTCGGTGCTCCAGGTGAGAGGGACGCCGGTGGCGGGCGGCTTCCCGCCGGGCTTCTTCGTGGGGCCGCCGGCCGGCCCGCTCGGCTCGGCCGAGGACTTCTTCGAGGGGGTCGGCGACGGGGACCGCGTGCTGGGCGTGGGGCTCGGGGACCTCGTCGACGTCGGCCGGGGAGCGCCCGCCTTCGTCGTACGGGAGGGACCGGCGCCCTCGACGGAGTCGCTCGCCCGGGGACGGTCGTCCGGCAGGGCGGACAGGGCGCCCAGCGTGGCCAGGAGCGTGGTCACCACGGCGGCGGAGACCAGCAGACGCCGACGGCGGAACCAGGGGCGGCGGTCGGATGCGGCAGGGGCCGGCTCGACGAGCGGGGACGCCGGTGAGCCGGCCGCCGTCGCGGGGGCCTCGTCCGCCGTGACCGGATCCTTCGCGGGGGCGTCGTCCGCCGTGACCGGATCCTTCGCGGGGGGCGGCGCCGTGTCGGGCTCGGGGGTTTCGCGAGCCGGGTCGTCGGGCGTGGCCGTCCGTGCCCGCCGACGTGCCGCCACCGCGCCGATCCACAGCCGGTGCAGCTCCAGTCGCTCCTGCGGTGTCGCCCCGCACAGGGCGGCGAAGCGTTCCACGGGCGCGAAGTCGAGGGGGACCGCGTCACCTGCGCAATAGCGGTGCAGGGTGGAGGTGTTCATGTGCAGGCGGCGGG
This sequence comes from Streptomyces sp. NPDC007808, assembly GCF_042868655.1. Lineage (NCBI taxonomy): Bacteria > Bacillati > Actinomycetota > Actinomycetes > Kitasatosporales > Streptomycetaceae > Streptomyces > Streptomyces sp. NPDC007808. The sequence continues at coordinate 368,856 of NZ_JBIAEQ010000008.1, read as the reverse complement.
CCAGCTGACCGTAGCTGCGATCCGTGCGCTCCTTCAGGCGCGTGAGCAACGCCGCGAACTGACGCACTTCGTCGTCCTGTAATGCCGACACTGGTTCTCCCGTGTCCTCCCCGTCCCGGGACGGCATCCCAGGCACTCCATATATCTGCACGTCAGAAAGGCTGGGATGGTTCCACGGTGGTGGATCGGGCGGTGGCCGTTGCGCGGTGCCACCGAGACGTCCGATGCTCTTGGTGTCGCACCGACCAGGCCGGACGGACCACCCGGCGTCGGTGTCGCGACATCGAACCGTTCACGTACTCATGTCATCCACGGGGGACACCCATGCCCAAGCACACCCGAGCCGGCGCGCTCACCGCACTCGTCGTCGCGGGCCTCGCCGCCGGCACCGCACTCGCCGCCGCGCCCGCCGGTGCCGCGACGAAGGCGCCGGCACCGAAGTTCCTGTCGGCGTCCGAACTGCCGCCGCACCCCTCCTCCGGCTGGGTCGCCGACAAGGTCACCGACGGCGTCCCGGAGGAGATGCAGTACTGCTTCGGCGAGGCGTTGCTCGCCTACGACTCCCGCTACCGCACCTTCCGTACCGAGCTCGAAACCGGTGCCGAGCAGCTCAACGTCGTCGTCGGCGACAACGCCAAGGCCAAGGCCCTCGCCACCCGCCTGGACAAGGAGGTCCGGCGCTGTGTCGCGCGCATGGACGCCGCTGCGGACATCGAGGCCGACTACAAGAGCTACGGCAGCCTGCCGGTCGAGGAGGGCGCCCGCGTCCACGGCTTCGCGACCCGCGCCTCGTGGGGGGCGAAGGACATCCACCTGGTCTCCGTCGGCCGGGACGGCGGCACCGTCACCGTCGTGCAGTGGGGGCAGATGGGGGACTTCACGGACGCGCCGGTGAAGGCCTTCAAGAAGACGACCACCACCGCCGTCAACAAGCTCTACTGACGGGCGCACCACCGGACCACCGCACCAGCGGGGCCGCCCTCCCGGACGGGGGTCGGGCGGGCGGCCCCGCAGCACCGTGCCACCGGAACAGCGTCGAGGCGGCGCCAACCACAAGATCATCCGCGCCGGAGCCGTACCGGCCGAGGGCCACCGGACAAGCGAGTTCCGGCCAGTTTCTCCACCCTCCGTGCCGTGGCCCGGTCCGTTCTCGGCACCGGTCCCCGGCCACCCGCCGTCCGTGTCCGGTACGGCCGTCGCGGCAGCGCGGGGTCCGTGGACGAGCCGATCCCCCGCGCTCGGACCGCCGTCGGGCACGTCGGCCGCCGGCCGCGCGGACCGCCCTGGTCGGCCGCCTCTTCAAGGAACACCCGTACCGACTCCTCGCCCGCCGCCGCGGCCCCGCCGCGCTCGGCGGTCGGGCTCGCCGCCGGTGGCCGACACGGTTCGGTCACGGCGCACGGCGCCGCCGGAGCGCCCGGTGGGTGCCGTTCCGTTTCTCGTCCACCCGGCGTGCGCCGCCACCACCATGGCCGAACACCCGGCCGTCGACGACCCGGCATGACTGGCGCCGGTTCGACTGGGAATGGTTCCCGTGAACGTGTTCGAGCTGGAGGGGCACCGACATCGGCACGCGGGCGGGGGTCATGAAGAGGCAGGCACGAGGAGGCGGTCCCATGGTGGTCGGGGCCTCCTCGGTCAAGACGGTGGAGGACGAGGCCGCGAGCGCCGGGGAGCGCGCGCAGACGCCTCAGCTCAGTCGCAGACTCGGGCGGGCGGACCTGCGGGCCGTACCGGAGACGCGCAGGGCGCTGCGCGAGCTGTTGGGGCAGTGGGGGAGACCCGGACGATCGGACATAGCGGAGCTGCTCACCAGCGAGCTCGTCACCAACGCGCTGGTGCACACCGACCGTGAGGCGGTCCTGACGGCCACCGTCGGACCCCGCGGACTCCGGGTGGAGGTGAGGGACTTCGTGGCCCGCCGGCCCCGACTGCGCGTACCGATCGCCGACGACGGTACGAACGGCAGAGGCCTGTTCCTGGTCCAGTCCCTCGCGGACGCCTGGGGGGTGCGGGCGCACGGCGTGGGAAAGGCGGTGTGGTTCGAACTCGACGCGGGAGCCGCGTGACGAGGGCGTTCCCCACGGCAACGCGAAGGGGCGCGACCCGGGTTGCGGGTCACGCCCCTTGCCGTCGATGAGAGGCGTCCTCGGTCTCAGCCGAACTGCTGCTCCAGGTCCTTGAGCTTGCGCTCCAGGGAGTCGAGCCGTGGCAGTGCCATGGTGTCGTCCTCCGCGGTGAGGTCGACGGTCACCGGATCAGAACCGGGGCGGACGGGCTGCAGGGACGGACGCGAGCGGACGGGCAGCTGCTCCGGCGCGGATATGGCAGGCTCCGCGGTGACTCGGTCGGCGCGTTCCAGCGCCTGCGGCTCGGCCTGGCGGCCGGCGACCCGGCCGACGAAACCCCGGTGCCCCCGGCTGATGGCCTTCAACTGGGCGCGCTCCATGCGCTGCTGCTCGCGTCGGCGCAGGCGGGCCTCGTCCTTCTGGCGCTTGTCCTCACGCACCTCGTCGACCGCCTCGTCCAGGCTGCGCACGCCCTCCAGGAGCATCAGCGACCAGGCCCTGTAGGTCTCACGGGGCGCCCGCAGCCAGCGGACGATCCGGATCTGCGGGAGCGGCCTGGGCACCAGGCCCTGCTCGCGCAGCGCGGCCCGGCGGGTCTGCTTCAGCGCCCGGTCGAACAGCACGGCCGCGGACAGGGACATACCGGCGAAGAAGTGAGGGGCGCCGTCGTGGCCGATGCCCCTCGGCGCGTGCACCCAGTTGAACCAGGCCGCGGCGAAGGCGAAGGTCCACACGAGTATCCGGGAACCGAGCGCCGCGTCACCGTGGCTGGCCTCGCGGACGGCGAGGACGGAGCAGAACATCGCCGCGCCGTCGAGGCCGAACGGCACCAGGTACTGCCAGCCGCCCGACAGGCCGAGGTTCTGCTCGCCGAAGCCGACCAGACCGTGGAAGGAGAGTGCCGCGGCGACCGCCGCACAGCAGAACAGCAGGACGTAGGAGACGGTGCCGTATATGGCCTCCTTGCGCCTGCGGCGCTCCTCGCTGCGCTCCCACGAGTCGTCCGCGCTCGTGTCCTTCCCCGAGGCCTTCCCGCGCCGCAGCACCGCTATCGCCGCCAGCAGGCCCAGGAGCAGGACGGCGCCCGGAAGCAGCCAGTTCAGCGATATGTCGGTCAATCTCATCTGGGGTCCCTTGCATTGGGATAGGGCGTAACGCCCGCCATAGTGGCCCAATCCCGACGGCCCTCAGGGGGTTTCGGGGCAAGAGGCCGCCAAGGAGGTGCAAGGGGATGCCCAGGGCGACGATCTGCTCGAACTGCCGCTTGAGGGGCGGGAGTTGAGTTCGAACAAGACTACCCGTACGGGTGGTTCCAGGAAAAGTTCCCGTGCCGCGTGAGGGATTTGTGAAACGCCTGTAACCGCAACGAGGGTCGCGCTCGCGGGTGATCTTACGGCACGAAGCCGTACGCCCCGATCCCAGGAGCCCTCAACTCGCCGCTGCCACAAGCCTGGTGACCCGGTCGGCGTCACAGGTGCGGGGGCATGTGGCGCAGGCGTCCTCCGGGCGCAGCGTGTAGAACATGCAGCAGCTCGCCCGGTCCCGGGTGGGCAGCGACTCGCCGTTCGGCCCGGTCAGTTCACGGAAGGCGGCCGAGCCGACGTACGGCTTCGTCGCGCCCGGCAGCAGCAGCTCCAGCTCGCGCCTCGCCCGGTCCCGCTCGTCGTCGCCGAGCAGGTGGGCGACGTACCACAGGCCCTCGACGACCTCGTCGGTCACCATGCCCCACAGGGCCCGCCCGCGCCGCCGCATGCGGGGTCCGAAGCCGCCGAGGACGGGTTCGAGGTGCTCGGCGACGGCGGCCCGCACCTCCGCGCGCAGCGCCTCCTCGTCGGGGACGACCCTGGCGCCGTGCAGCGTGGCCGCCGGATCGCCGGGCAGGCAGGAGAAGCCGGCCGGGCGGGCCGCCAGGCGGCCCATGGACAGACCGGGGGCCGTGCGGTCGTACGAGACATGCGTCACGGGGTAGCGGGGGACGCGGCGGAGCAGGAACCACGGCACGGTGATCAGCAGGCAGGCCGGCCAGGCGTAGCGGTGGAGGCCGAAGCTCGCGATCACATCCGGGCGGCCCGACTGTCCGTAGTCCCGTCGCACCTGTGCGTCATCCCAGGCCAGGAACTTGTCGAGGCCGCTGTCGCCCGAGGCGAGGGAGGTGGCGGCGACCCAGCCGGCGTGCCGCGGGAGCTGCTCGCCGGGCGGTGGCTGGACGATGTCGAGCCCGGGGAGGACCTCGGCGAGCCGGGTGTGGGCGTCCGCGAGGGCCGAGGAAGGCACGGGCATGGAGGACCGCCGATCCGCGAGACTTTAAGGTAAGGCTTACCTTACCTGAGATCGGTGCGGTTTGAACTGTCGAGTTCTGCGCCTATGGTGCTTGACGGACGAGTAACAACCCGCAGTAATGACCCCAAGTGCCGACACATCCGCAGGAGGACCCGTGAAGCAGGGCGCGCAGGGCTCCGCGGCCACGGGCACTCCTCAGCACCACGAGGCCCCGCGGGCCCGTACCGGCCCGCCCCGGGTGCCGCCGCAGGGGACGGCCGCACCGGCCGCCGACCTGGACCCGGGCCCCGCCGTCCCGGCGCCGACGGCCCGTGGCGAGCACACGCACAGTGAGCAGCCCGTCCCACGACCCCGGCCGGTCGTCCAGCGGGCCTCCGTGCGGGGGCAGATCCTCGACGCCCTGCGCACCGCGCTCGTCACCGGCGAGCTGACCCCCGGCGCGGTCTACTCCGCCCCCGCCCTCGGTGAGCGCTTCGGCGTCTCGGCGACCCCGGTCCGCGAGGCCATGCAGCAGCTGGCGCTGGAGGGTGCCGTGGAGGTCGTCCCCAACCGGGGCTTCCGGATCGTGGAACGCGGCGCCCGGGAACTGGCCGAACTGGCCGAGGTCCGCGCGCTGATCGAGATCCCGGTGATGCTCCGCCTCGCCCGCAGCGTCCCCGCCGAACGCTGGACGGAACTACGCCCGTTGGCCGAGGCGACGGTGCGCGCGGCGTCGACCGGCTGTCCGGCGACGTACGCCGAATCGGACCGTACGTTCCACCGTGCCGTGCTCTCCCTGTGCGGCAACGAGCAACTCGTCCGGATCGCCGACGACCTCCACCGCCGTGCCCAGTGGCCCCTGGTGCGACCGGTCCGCCCCGCCGCCCGCGGCCGCGCCGACCTCATCGCGGACGCGGCGGAACACACCGCGCTCCTGGACGCGTTGATCGCCCGCGAGGAGGACGTGGTGCGGTCGCTGGTGGGGGAGCACTTCGCCGGGGCGCGCTGACGGCCGGCGCAGGGCCTGTCGTTCGGATCGGCCGGCGTCCGGGAGTGGACGCGCGCTCCCGGAGGGGTGCCCCCAGTCGGGTCGTCGTCCCGCGCCGCCTCGCAGCCGCACGCGCCGGGACCCGCTCGGCTCGGCTGAACGCAGCCGTTCGCCTCAGCCGAACCCAAGCGAACGACGGGCCCTGTGCCGCCGTATCACGCCGTGGCCGCCCCCGCGGCCGGTGGCGCCGCCGCCAGCTGGCGGGACAGCCACGTCGGGACACCGCCCAGCAGGCGGAACAGCCGTCCGGCCTCCTCGCGCAGCCGTGAGGCCTCCGGCTCCGGCTCCGTCTCGGCCAGGGAGACCAGGGCCGGGGCCGTGCCCACCAGATATCCCAGCTCCTCGCGGATTCGCAGGGACTCGGCGAAGCCGTGCCGTGCCTCCGCCAACTCCCCGTCGCGCAGGGCGAGTCCGGCCAGGTGGCGCCAGGTGAAGGACAGCAGGAGGGGATCGGCGTGCGCGGTCGCGCCCGCGTGCGCCCGGCGGTAGGCCGCCCGCGCCGCCTGCGGCGAACGCGCCAGGTTCTCCGCCAGCAGCCCCCGCCGGAAGTCCAGCAGGGCCCGCCCCGCCGCCCCCGGCGGGATCAGCGCCGCCGCCCGCCCGAGCGCGGCCCGCGCCTCGTCGGCCCGGTCGCGCACCGAGTGCAGGGTCGCCGCGTACGCAAGTTGCCCGCGTTCACAAGCGGCCGCGCCCCGTTCCTCGTCGGTGTGGGCGAGCGCCTCGGCCGTGCGCAGCGCGTCCTCGGCCTCCTCCCAGCCCTGCTCGGTGTACAGACACCGTTCCACCAGCAGTGCCGCCCGCTGGAGCGCGGCCGGCGCGGTCACCGGCTGGAGCAGGGCCGCCGCGTCCGCCCAGCAGGCGCGGGAGCGCAACCGCCATACCGCGGTCTGGAGTGGATCGTCGCCTGCGGTCGTTCCGTTACCAGACATGGCGGTATGCGCCACCTCGCCCTCCCCGAGCACGCCATCGAGCTGTTGAGTGGTGGCGGCATCTCAGCACGAATCGGCGCGCCCGGCCAAGAGGGTGGGTGAAGGATTTCACAAAGTCGTGGGACAGCGGCGGCACTTGGTGCCATCCGCGCCCCGGTTCCCTCGGGCTCCCCGAGGGTCAACTCATCCGCAATGCCAGGAAGAAGTCCAGCTTGTCCTCCAGGCGCGAGAGGTCCCGGCCCGTCAACTGCTCGATCCGCCCGACCCGGTAGCGCAGCGTGTTGACGTGCAGGTGCAGCCGGGTCGCGCAGCGCGTCCAGGAGCCGTCGCACTCCAGGAACGCCTCCAGGGTGGGGATCAGCTCGGCGCGGTGACGGCGGTCGTAGTCGCGCAGCGGGTCCAGGAGGCGGGCTGTGAAGGCCCGGCGCACGTCGTCCGGGACGAAGGGCAGCAGCAGCACGTGCGAGGCCAGTTCCTGGTGACCGGCCGCGCAGACCCGGCCGGTGCGCGCCGCCGCCACCCGGCGGGCGTGGCGGGCCTCCTCCAGGGCGCCGCGCAGGCCCTCCGCCGAGTGCACGGCGGCGCTCACGCCGAGCGTGACCCGGCCGTCGTCGTCCAGGCCCGCCGACAGCGGGCCGCGGACCGCCTCCAGGAGCGCGTCGGCGAGGATCCCCGCCTCGGAGCCGTCGTGCTCCGCGGAGACCGCGGGGAGCGGGACCAGCGCGATGGCCTCGTCGCCGGTGTGCGCCACGGCGATGCGGTCGGAGGGTTCGGGGCCGGTCGCCCGCGGGTCGACCAGGATCTCCTCCAGCAGGGACTGGGCGACCGGGCCCGTCTCGACGTCCCCGCCCTCCCACTCCACGCGGGCGACGACCACCTGCCAGTGCGGGGCCGCCCCCAGGCCCGGCAGCAGCACCGGCGCCGCGACCCGCAGGCGCGCGGCGATCTCGGCGGGAGCCGCGCCCGTCTGGACCAGCTCCAGCACCTCCTGCGCCAGACGCCGGCGGACCGTGCGTGCCGCGTCCCTGCGGTCCCGCTCCACCGCGATCAGCTGGGTCACGCCCTGCAGGAGGTCGAGGCGCTCCTCGGGCCAGTCGCTCGCGTCCGCGTCCACGGCCAGCACCCAGTCCGACAGGACCGTCTCGCGCACGTCCCGCGCGGCCTGCGGGGAGCGGCCTTCCCCCGCTGCCGCTGGGCGGTGCCCCCAGCTGCGGATCGGGAAGAGGGAGTACGGGGTGGTGCCGAGGGCCACCCGGTGCGGGCCGCGCCGGCCCGTGCGGGCGGCCGCCAGGTGCTCCGAGGCCAGCCGCGCGCACAGTTCGGCCGGCAGTGCCGGGCCCGACACCTTCGAGCCAGCGATGAGCCGCCCCGTCGGCGACAGCACCCACGCCCGCAGGTCCAGGTCGGAGCCGAGCAGGTCGAGCACCACGTCCGGGCCGCCGCCCGTCGGGCCCGACGTCATCATGCGGCGGTGCCGGTCGACGACGGCCGCGAGGTCCCCGGCCCGCTCGCCGCTGACCTGCCGTACGACATGCTCGGTGATCGTCGCGAACGCCACCGACTCGTGCACCGCGAAGAGCGGCAGCCGGTGGTGGGCGCAGGCCGTCACCAGGTCGTCCGGGACGTCCCCCAGCTCGGCCTCACCGGCCGCCAGAGCCGCCACCCCGGCCTGCGCCAGGATGCGTACGAACGGCTCGGAGTCCGCGGGGCCCCGGCGCCAGGCCAGCCCGGTGAGCACCAGCTCACCGCCCGAGAGGTAGCGGCTGGGGTCCCTGAGGTCGGTGGTCATCACACCGCGCACGGTGCGGTCCAGCTCGTCCTCGCCGCCGAGCAGCCTGAGGCCCAGCGCGTCGGTGTCCAGCAGTGCGCGCAGCCGCATTCTCGTCGCCGCCGTTCTTTGTCTCGAAATCTACGATGGATCCAGTGGCTCGTGTGGTGAGCGGCCCGCACTGCGGGCCGGTGAGTGACGACCGCCGTCCGCCGGGCCGGGTGCCGGCTGTGTCCCTGGTCACAAGGGGTGTGTCTCACGTTTCCACGGAAAAACGGGGAGGTTACTGGTGGCCCCCGTTCATACGAATCTACAAGATGACCTCCGTGGCCAGCCAACTCCTTCATGGTTTCCGTGACTGACCCCGGTGGAGGACGGCGCTGTGTACTGACGTCGATCCGCGTGAACAGCACATGAACGAGCCGGGCCCGCCGCACCTGATCTGGCTCAAACCGTACGACCCACGAGACGAAGAAGAAGAGAGCCGGTCATGGACTTCCTTCGCCCCGCCAGCTGGGAGGAGGCGCTCGCCGCTAAGGCCGAGCACCCCACCGCTGTGCCGATTGCGGGTGGCACCGATGTGATGGTCGAGATCAACTTCGACCACCGCCGGCCCGAGTACCTGCTCGACCTGAACCGCATCGGCGACCTCTACGAGTGGGAGGTCGGCGAGGACAGCGTGCGGCTCGGCGCCTCCGTCCCGTACACCCAGATCATGGAGCACCTGCGCGCCGAGCTGCCGGGCCTCGCCCTGGCCTCGCACACGGTCGCCTCCCCGCAGATCCGCAACCGCGGCGGCGTCGGCGGCAACCTCGGCACCGCCTCCCCGGCCGGAGACGCCCACCCCGCCCTGCTGGCGGCCGGCGCCGAGGTCGAGGTCGAGTCGGTACGCGGCAGCCGCCGTATCCCGATCGACGAGTTCTACACCGGCGTCAAGCGCAACGCGCTCGCGGCCGACGAGCTCATCCGGGCCGTGCACATCAAGAAGGCCGACGGGCCGCAGCAGTACTCCAAGGTGGGCACCCGCAACGCGATGGTCATCGCCGTGTGCGCCTTCGGGCTCGCGCTGCACCCCGAGACGCGGACCGTCCGTACCGGGATCGGTTCGGCCGCTCCCACGCCCGTCCGGGCCAAGGCCGCCGAGGAGTTCCTGAACGCGGCGCTCGAAGAGGGCGGCTTCTGGGACAACGGAAAGATCATCACCCCGTCGGTCGCCAAGCAGTTCGCGGACCTGTGCTCCGCCGCCTGCAACCCGATCGACGACGTCCGGGGCACGGCGAGCTACCGCCGCCACGCGGTCGGCATCATGGCCCGCCGCACGCTGACCTGGACCTGGGAGTCGTACCGCGGCACCGACGGCACGACCAATCAGGAAGGGAGTGTCGCCTGATGCGCGTCAACTTCACTGTCAACGGACGTCCGCAGGAAGCCGACGACGTCTGGGAGGGCGAGTCCCTGCTGTACGTGCTGCGCGAGCGGCTCGGTCTGCCGGGCTCGAAGAACGCCTGCGAGCAGGGCGAGTGCGGGTCCTGCACGGTCCGGCTGGACGGTGTGCCGGTGTGTTCGTGCCTGGTCGCCGCCGGGCAGGTCGAGGGCCGCGAGGTCGTCACCGTCGAGGGGCTCGCCGACTACGCCAAGCAGCGTGCGGAGGGCGGCGGTTGCGCCTCCGGTGCCTGCGGCACGTCCGTGCAGGACGCCCAGGGCTGGTCCGCCAAGGGCCAGGACTCGCACACCGGCGAGGGCACCGAACTCTCCCCGATCCAGCAGGCGTTCATCGACGCCGGCGCCGTCCAGTGCGGCTTCTGCACCCCGGGTCTGCTGGTCGCCGCCGACGAGATGCTGGAGCGCAACCCGAACCCGACCGACGCGGACATCCGCGAGGCCCTGTCGGGCAACCTGTGCCGCTGCACGGGCTACGAGAAGATCATGGACGCGGTCCGCCTCGCGGCCGCCCGGCAGGGAGAGGCGGTCTGATCATGCCCACCAACGGCGCTCCGACGAAGATCACGCAGGGCTCCCGGACCAAGGGCGGCATCGGCGAGTCCACGCTCCGTCCGGACGGCACCCTCAAGGTCACCGGCGAGTTCGCGTACTCCTCCGACATGTGGCACGAGGACATGCTCTGGGGGCAGATCCTGCGCTCCACCGTCGCGCATGCCGAGATCGTGTCCATCGACACGAGCGAGGCCCTCGCCATGGCGGGCGTCTACGCCGTCATGACGTACGACGACCTGCCGACCGACGTGAAGAACTACGGCCTGGAGATCCAGGACACGCCGGTCCTCGCGCACGGCAAGGTACGCCACCACGGTGAGCCGGTCGCGATCGTCGCCGCCGACCACCCGGAGACGGCCCGCCGCGCCGCCGCCAAGATCAAGGTCGAGTACCGCGAGCTGCCCGTCATCACCGACGAGGCCTCCGCGACCGCCCCCGACGCGATCCTCATCCACGAGAACCGCGACGACCACCACTGCGGTCATGTGCCGCACCCGAACATCGTGCACCGTCAGCCGATCATCCGCGGCAACGCCGAAGAGGCGGCCCGCAGGGCCGATTTCGTCGTCAGCGGCGAGTACACCTTCGGTATGCAGGACCAGGCCTTCCTCGGGCCCGAGTCGGGTCTCGCGGTGCCGGACGAGGACGGCGGCGTCCACCTCTACATCGCCACCCAGTGGCTGCACTCCGACCTGCGGCAGATCGCGCCCGTGCTCGGCCTGCCCGAGAGCAAGGTCCGCATGACGCTGTCCGGCGTCGGCGGCGCCTTCGGCGGCCGCGAGGACCTGTCGATGCAGATCCACGCCTGCCTGCTGGCACTGCGCACCGGCAAGCCGGTCAAGATCGTCTACAACCGGTTCGAGTCCTTCTTCGGACACGTCCACCGCCACCCCGCCAAGCTGTACTACGAGCACGGCGCCACGAAGGACGGCAAGCTCACCCACGTCAAGTGCCGCATCGTGCTGGACGGCGGCGCGTACGCCTCCGCCTCCCCGGCGGTCGTCGGCAACGCCTCCTCGCTGTCGATCGGCCCGTACGTGGTCGACGACGTCGACATCGAGGCCATCGCCCTGTACACCAACAACCCGCCGTGCGGCGCGATGCGCGGCTTCGGCGCGGTCCAGGCGTGCTTCGCCTACGAGGCGCAGATGGACAAGCTGGCCGACGCGGTCGGCATGGACCGGGTGGAGTTCCGGCAGCTGAACGCCATGGAGCAGGGGACGATCATGCCGACGGGCCAGCCCGTCGACTCCCCGGCGCCGGTCGCCGAACTCCTGCGCCGCGTCAAGGCGATGCCCCTGCCGCCGGAGCGCCAGTGGGAGTCCAGCGAGGGCGCGGACGTACGGCAGCTGCCGGGCGGCCTGTCCAACACCACGCACGGCGAAGGCGTCGTCCGCGGCATCGGCTACGCGGTCGGCATCAAGAACGTCGGCTTCTCCGAGGGCTTCGACGACTACTCCACCGCCAAGGTGCGCATGGAGGTCATCGCCGGTGAGCCCGTGGCCACCGTGCACACGGCCATGGCGGAGGTCGGCCAGGGCGGTGTCACCGTCCACGCGCAGATCGCCCGCACCGAACTCGGCGTCACCCAGGTGACCATCCACCCCGCCGACACCCAGGTGGGCAGCGCCGGCTCCACGTCCGCCTCCCGGCAGACGTACGTCACCGGCGGCGCGGTCAAGAACTCCTGCGAGCTGGTCCGCGAGAAGGTCCTTGAGATCGGGCGCCGCAAGTTCGGCTCCTACCACCCCGCCTGGGCCACCGCCGAACTGCTCCTGGAGGGCGGCAAGGTCGTCACCGACGGCGGCGAGGTCCTCGCCGACCTCGTGGACGTCCTCGAAGGCGAGAGCGTCGAGGTGGAGGCCGAGTGGCGGCACCGCCCGACCGAGGCCTTCGACCTGCGCACCGGCCAGGGCTTCGGCCACGTCCAGTACTCCTTCGCCGCGCACCGCGCCGTCGTCGAGGTCGACACCGAACTCGGCCTGGTGAAGGTGATCGAGCTGGCCTGCGCCCAGGACGTCGGCAAGGCGCTCAACCCGCTGTCCGTCATCGGCCAGATCCAGGGCGGTACGACCCAGGGCCTCGGCGTGGCGGTCATGGAGGAGATCATCGTCGACCCCAAGACGGCCAAGGTCAGGAACCCGTCCTTCACGGACTACCTGATCCCCACGATCCTCGACACGCCGACCATCCCCGTCGACGTGCTCGAACTCGCCGACGACCACGCCCCGTACGGGCTGCGGGGCATCGGCGAGGCCCCCACCCTGTCGTCGACACCGGCCGTCCTCGCGGCGATCCGGAACGCGACCGGGCTGGAGCTCAACCGCACGCCGGTACGGCCGGAACACCTCACCGGTACGGCGTAAGGAAGAACCCGCAATACCCTCCGGGCGGCGCAGGGAACGTCACACACTCCGCCGCGCCGCCCGGAGTACTCGGCACGCCGCACCGCTCGCGGCGGTCGAGGAGCAAGTACCCGTGCTAGAGATCCCTTTCGTTCGCCTCGGGCCGTCCCCCGGGTCGTGCGGCCGAAGCACCTTCCCAAATCCCGCAGCCCGTCAGGGTTCCGATGCGGGTGCCCCTTTGAACCTTGGGAGTAGGCCCACATGACCCAGCAGTCACTGGAGCCCACGACCTCAGCCGAAGACGCGGGAGAAGGCACCCGCGTCCCCGCCGGCAGGTCGTGGCTCGACCGGTACTTCCACATATCCCACAGAGGATCCACCGTCGCGCGCGAGGTGCGCGGCGGCGTCACCACCTTCATGGCGATGGCGTACATCCTCCTGCTCAACCCGCTGATCCTGTCCGGCAAGGACTCCGCGGGGGACACCCTCGCCCAGCAGGCACTGATCACCGCGACCGCGTTCGCGGCGGCCCTCACCACGCTGCTGATGGGCTTCTTCGGCAAGGTGCCGCTCGCCCTCGCCGCCGGCCTGTCCGTCTCCGGCGTGCTCGCCTCGCAGGTCGCCCCGCAGATGACCTGGCCGCAGGCCATGGGCATGTGCGTGATGTACGGCGTCGTCATCATGCTGCTGGTCGTCACCGGCCTGCGCGAGATGATCATGAACGCCATCCCGCTCGCCCTCAAGCACGCCATCACCATGGGCATCGGCCTGTTCGTCGCCCTGATCGGCTTCTACAAGGCCGGCTTCGTGCACCAGGGCGAGGCCACCCCGGTCACCCTCGGCCCCGCCGGTGAACTGGCCGGCTGGCCCGTGCTGCTCTTCGCGGTCACCCTCCTAGCGATCTTCATGCTGCAGGCCCGCGGCATCCCCGGCGCCATCCTGATCGGCATCGTCGGCGGCACCGTCCTCGCCGTCACCCTCAACGCACTCGGCGCCATCGACCCCGAGCAGTGGGCCGGCGGAGCCCCCGAACTGCACGGCAGCGCCGTCTCCATGCCCGACTTCTCCATCTTCGGCAACGTCGAGTTCGGCGGCTGGGGCGAGGTCGGCGCGATGACGGTCGGCATGATCGTGTTCACCCTGGTGCTCGCCGGGTTCTTCGACGCGATGGCGACGATCATCGGCGTCGGCACCGAGGCCAAGCTGGCCGACGACAAGGGCCGGATGCCGGGCCTGTCCAAGGCGCTGTTCATCGACGGCGCGGGCGGCGCGATCGGCGGCGTGTCCGGTGCCTCGGGCCAGACCGTGTTCGTCGAGTCGGCGACCGGCGTCGGCGAGGGCGCCCGTACGGGCCTCTCCTCGGTCGTCACCGGCCTGTTCTTCGCGGCCTGCCTCTTCTTCACCCCGCTGACGGCGATCGTGCCGGGCGAGGTCGCGGCGGCCGCCCTGGTGGTGATCGGCGCCATGATGATGATGAACGCGCGGCACGTGGACTGGGCCGACCGGGGCACCGCGATCCCGGTGTTCCTCACCGTCGTGATCATGCCGTTCACGTACTCGATCACCGCCGGTGTCGCGGCCGGTGTCGTCAGCTACGTCGCCATCAGGATCGCGCAGGGCAAGGCACGGGAGGTCGGGGCGTTCATGTGGGTCCTGACAGGCATCTTCCTGGTCTTTTTCGCCCTCAATCCCATTGAGAGCTGGATGGGCGTGCACTAGGCCCGTACATGAACACCGGTTCACCGAGAGCCAGTCGGTGAACCACCCTCCACACATCCGCCGTTAAGGAGACCGAGAGATGCTGGACATCGCCGAAGAGCTGCACCGGTGGGTCGAGCAGGGACGTGACTTCGCCGTGGCCACCGTGGTGGCCGTCGGCGGCAGCGCGCCCCGCCAGCCCGGCGCCGCGCTCGCGGTGGACGCCGACGGCACGGCGATCGGCTCGGTCTCCGGCGGCTGTGTGGAGGGCGCGGTCTACGAGCTGTGCCAACAGGCGCTCAGGGACGGCGAGACGGTCCTGGAACGCTTCGGCTACAGCGACGAGGACGCCTTCGCGGTCGGCCTGACCTGCGGGGGCGTCATCGACATCCTGGTCACGCCGGTACGGTCCGCCGATCCGGCCCGCCCGGTACTCGCAGCCGCACTGCGGGCGGCCGCGGGCTCCCGGGCTGCGGCGGTGGCACGGATCGTGCGGGGCCCCGCCGAGTTGACGGGCCGTGCCCTGCTGGTCCGCCCCGACGGCTCCCACGAGGGCGGCTTCGGCGCCCACCCGGAACTGGACCGCACGGTCGCGGCGGAGGCGGGGGCGTTCCTCGACGCGGGCCGCACCGGCACCCTGGAGATCGGCGAGCAGGGCTCGCGCTGCGGCGCCCCGCTCACGGTGCTGGTCGAGTCCTCGGTCCCGCCGCCCCGGATGATCGTCTTCGGCGCGATCGACTTCGCGTCAGCGCTGGTGCGGATCGGCAAGTTCCTCGACTACCACGTGACGGTGTGCGACGCCCGCCCCGTCTTCGCCACGAAGGCCCGCTTCCCGGAGGCGGACGAGATCGTCGTGGAATGGCCCCACCAGTATCTGGAGCGCACGGAGGTCGACGGACGCACCGTCCTGTGCGTCCTCACCCACGACGCCAAGTTCGACGTACCGCTGCTGCGGCTCGCCCTACGGCTGCCGGTGGCGTACGTGGGCGCGATGGGCTCGCGCCGGACCCATCTCGACCGCAACGAGCGGCTCAGGCAGGTCGGCGTCACAGACCTGGAGCTGGCGCGGCTGCGCTCCCCGATCGGCCTGGACCTCGGCGCCCGCACCCCGGAGGAGACGGCCCTGTCGATCGCCTCGGAGATCGTCGCCGCCCGACGCGGCGGCAGCGGGGTGTCACTGACCGGCGCCCACACGCCGATCCACCACGACACCACGTCGACGTCCGAGCCGACGGGGCGGATCGGGTCGGTGGCTTGATCACGGCCACGGCCGCCCGGGAGAGGGCACCGGCGACGACCGGTCAGGCTCCGCGCAGCAGGCGGTTCACGGCTCGCCCGAACACATGGCGCGCCGTACGCTCCAGCACACCGTCGAAGAGCCCCGGCAGCCGACGCACCTCCAGCTCCTCCCGCCACACCACCCGCGCACGCCCTCCCGGCCCGGGCCGCACCTCGATCTCGGCCCAGCCCGTGACCACCCGGCCCCGCTTCTCGAGCCGGCAGAGCCCGGGCGTGTCGTCGCCGGGTGGCTGCCACACGGTCACCTCCATCGGGTCGTCGAAGGAGAGCGGGCCGACCCCCGAGCGGGCCACGACGAGGGTGCCCTCGTGGGTGGGCTCGGGGGTGGTCGCCGAGACGCGGGTGAAGGGGACCGCCTCGCCGTGCCGGTGCCACTCCGTCAGGCGACGCCATGCTTCGTCCAGAGGGAGCGGAACCGTACGTTCGAGGAGGAAGTCGACCACGGAACGATCTTAGGGAATCATTGGGCGTAGAACGTGGCGTCCGCCCGGTCCGTGGCGGTGCTCGGCGTCTGGACGTACAGCAGGTACGCGTAGTGCCTGATGTAGCGGCCCGCGAGGTTGTACGACTCGTAGGACGCCCCGGCCGAGTCGGCCAGCCCGGCCCGCCTGTGGAAGCTGGCGTCCGCCTTGAACTGGGCCGATCCGTCGTTCCTCTCCAGCCACACTTCCTGGTTCTTGTGCCGCAGGTAGTAGCCCGGGAAGTTGGTCGACTCCAGCGAGACCGTGCCGCTGCCGGTCAGGCCGGTGACGACCCGGAACTGCGAGTCCGCGAGCGGCGAGACGCCCGCCTCGATACGGGCCCGGTACTCCCAGTGCCGGATGAAGCGGTCCGCGAAGTTGTACGAGGAGAAGCGCTGCGGCGTCACACCGTCGGCCACCGGGATGCCGAAGTCGGGGGTGCCGTCGGCCTTCCAGTACAGCTTCTGGACGCGGGTGCGGCGGTTGGGGTCTTTGAGCGGGTCGCCGGTGATGTCCCTGTAGTTGCGGTCGTGGTAGACGAGGACGTCGCTCTTTCCGTCCTCGGAGACGGTGAAGGAGTTGTGGCCCGGTCCGTACTGACCGGTGGCCGCGTTGCTGGTGAACACGGGCGTCGGACTCTTCGTCCAGTTGGCCGCGTTCAGCAGGTCGGCGCTCGCGGAGGCGGACAGCAGGCCCAGGCAGTAGTTGCTGTCGGTGGCGCTCGCCGAGTACGACATGAACACCTTGCCGCCGCGCTGGATCACCGCCGGGCCCTCGTTGACCTTGTAGCCGACGGTCTCCCAGGAGTAGGTGGGCCGCGACAGCATCACCGGGGTGCCGGTGATGGACCACGGGGTGTCCATCTTCGCGAGGTAGAGGTCCGTGTTGTTGTTCACCGACGGATCGCGCTGCGCCCAGGCCAGGTAGCGCACGCCGTTGACGACGAAGGTCGTGGCGTCCAGCGAGAAGCTCTCCCACTGGGTCCTGATCTGCCCCTTCTCGGTCCAGGTGGCGGTCAGCGGGTTGGCGCCGGTGCCCTCCAGGACGTACATCCGGATCGCCCACACGTCGTTGGTGGCCCCGGCGGCGAAGTACACGTACCACTTGCCGTCGATGAAGTGGATCTCCGGCGCCCAGATGTGCGCGCCCATCACGCCGCTGGTGTGCTTGGTCCAGATGGTGACCTCCTGGGCCGTGGACAGGCCCTGGATGGTGGTCGCGCGGCGCAGCACGATGCGGTCGTACTCGGGGACGGTCGCCGTGAAGTAGTAGTAGCCGTCGGTGTGCTTGAAGATGTGCGGGTCGGCCCGCTTCTCCGCGACCGGGTTGGTGTAGGTCACGGCGGGAGAGGCGGGCACGGCGGCCTGGGCGGCGGGGGCCGGCCCGACCAGGCAGGCCGCCAGGCCGACGAGGACGGCCATGAGCAGCCGGATGGCTATGCGTCTCAAGGGGGTTCTCCAGATCAGGGGGTGCGCTTCCGCAGGGGCGGGTCAGGCGTTCGTGGCATACGAGACCGTCTTGTCCGCTATTTCGAACGAGGTTCGTGATTCCGATCGTGATTGGGTCAGAAGATAAGAGGGGGACATGCTCCAGTCAACGCTTCGGTCCGGTCGAGCTTCACGAACCGGCGCGTGGCCGCAAAGCCGCCGTCTCGCGCCGCGCGTCCGCCGTCACGGCTCGGCCGACACGTCCGCCCGCCCGTCCGGCAGCGGCTGTTCCGTCCAGATCACCTTGCCGCCCGCCATGTACCGCGTGCCCCAGCGTTCGGCGAACTGGGCCACCAGGAACAGCCCCCGGCCGCCCTCGTCCGTCGTGGCCGCGCTGCGCAGGTGCGGGGCGGTGCTGCTGCCGTCGGAGACCTCGCAGATCAGGGCCCGGTCGCGAAGGAGGCGGACGCGGATCGGCCCGGTGGCGTGGCGCATGGCGTTCGTGACCAGTTCGCTCAGGATCAGCTCGGTCGTGAACGCCTCCTCCGCGAGCCCCCACTCGTCCAGCGTCCGCGCGGCCGCCGCCCGCACCCGGGCCACGGCCGAGGGATCACCCGGGACGTCCCACTCCGCCGTACGGTCGGCGGGCAGCAGCCGGGTCCGCGCGACCACGAGGGCGACGTCGTCACGCGGGCGCTCCGGCAGCAGGGCCTCCAGGACCTCCTTGCAGGTCTCCTCCGGAGTCCGGCCGCCCGTCGGCGGCGCCGAGGCGAGCGCCCCGCGCAGCAGGGCCAGCCCCTCGTCGATGTCCCGTCCCTGGTCCTCGACCAGCCCGTCCGTGTACAGGACCAGCCCGCTGCCCTCGGGCAGCCGCAACTCGACCGACTCGAAGGGCAGGCCGGAGGCCAGGCCCAGCGGCGGTCCGCCCGGCACGGCCGGGAACTCGACAGCCCCGTCGGGGTGCACGAGGGCCGGTTCCAGATGGCCGGCACGGGAGAGGGTGCACAGCCCGCAGGACGGGTCGTACACGGCGTACAGACAGGTCGCCCCGGTGACCGGCGCGGCCTCCCCGTCGCCCTCGTCCTGGTCGATACGGGCGACCAACTCGTCCAGATGGCCGAGCAGTTCCTCGGGTGGCAGGTCCAGCTCGGAGAAGTTGTGGACCGCCGTACGCAGCCGCCCCATCGTCGCCGCCGCGTGCAGCCCGTGCCCCACCACGTCCCCCACGACCAGCGCCACCCGCGCGCCCGGCAGCGGGATGACGTCGAACCAGTCCCCGCCGACCCCGCCCTGCGCGGCGTGCGCGGGCAGGTAGCGGTAGGCGACGTCGAGGGCGCTCTGCTCGGGCAGCGCCCGCGGCAACAGACTGCGCTGGAGCGTCACAGCCAGGGTGTGCTCGCGGGTGTAGCGGCGGGCGTTGTCGATGCTGACGGCGGCCCGGGCCACCAGCTCCTCGGCGAGGGAGACGTCGTCCGGCTCGAAGGGTTCGGGCCGCTCGGCCCGCCAGAAGGTGGCCATGCCCATGATGACGCCGCGGGCCCGCAACGGGACCGTCAGCATCGAGTGGATCCCGAAGTCGACGATCCGGCGGGCGTTCACCGGGTCCTGCTCCTGCCAGCCGGAGAAGGCGGGCATGTCCGCCTCCAGCACCGACTCGCCGGTGCCGAAACCGAAGGCCTGCGGGGTGGACGGAGCGAAGTGGATCAGCTTGCCGAGGGGATAGAGCGGACTGCCCTCCCGCACACCCCGGAAGGCGACCCGGCGCATGTCGGTACGGCCCACCTTGGGCTCCTCGCCCCGCAGGACCGGATCCGCCAGATCGACGCTGACGAAGTCGGCGAACCGCGGCACCGCGAAGTCGGCCAGCTCCTGAGAGGTGCGCGTGACATCGAGGACGGTGCCGATCTCCAGCCCCGCGTCGTACAGCAGCTTCAGCCGCTCCTGCGCCACATCCGCCCTGCCGGTCATGGTCCGCAGCTCGGTGGTGTCCCGCAGGGTGGCCACGCTGCCGGGCGGCCCGCCGTCCCGGTCGGTCGACCGCTGGCTCACCGCCAGCAGCCGGCCCCGCGCCACATGCACCTCGTCGGTGGCGTCCCGGCCCGAGGCGAACAGCCGGGCCAGATCGGGGCCGATGCCCAGGTCGGCGCAGAGCCGCCCCTCCGCGTCCGCGGAGAGCCCCAGCAGCCGGCGCGCCTCGTCGTTCGCCAGCGCCAGCCGCCGCTCGCCGTCCAGGATCAGCACGCCCTCCCGTACGGAGTGCAGCACGGCGTCGTGATGCTCGTACATCCGGGTCATCTCGGCGGGCCCCAGCCCGTGCGTCTGCCGCAGCAGCCGTCGGCTGACCAGCGCGGTCCCGCCGGTGGCCACGACGAGCGCGGCCGCCGCCGAGCCGAGCAGCACCGGCAGGTGATGGTCGACCAGCCCGCTCACGCTCGCCAGGGTCACCCCGGCCGCCACCAGTCCGACGACCCGGCCGTCGTCCGTCACCGGCACCACCGCCCGCACGGACGGACCCAGGGTGCCGGTGTACGTCTCCCGGACGACCCCGCCCGCCGCGGCCGGGGCGATCGTGCCGACGAACTGCTTGCCGATCTGCTCCGGGTCGGGGTGGGTGTACCTGCGCCCCTGCGGGCTCATCACCACGACGAAGTCCACGTCGGTCGCCTCGCGCGCCGCCTCGGCACGCGGCTGGAGCACGACTGTCGGATCCGGTTCGGACAGGGCCTCGACGACACCTGGCGCATTCGCGAAGGACTCGGCCACGGCCAAAGACCGGTTGCGGGCTTCCCGCTCGGTGTCGGTGCGGATCTGCAGCACCAGGGCCACCACCGCGGCGACGACGAGGAGCACGACGATCGCCGCCTGCATCACGAAGACCTGCCGGGCGACGGTACGCGCGCTCAACAGCGAGCGCAGGCGGCCGAGGATTCCGGCCATGCCTCATTTCTAGCACCGTTCGGCGCAGGTGGGCACGGCACGGTCAGCGGCAGCCGGTACCGTCCCGGCGCCGTACGGACAGGCGGCGGACAGTCGTCGTGCTACGGCGAGCGGGTCCCCACCCGATCGGGGTCGGCCCCGGCGGGCGAGGCGGTGACCGGCGCCTCGGCGGCCGGTATGCGCAGCAGGAGCAGCGCCGCGTCGTCGTGCAGCCGGCCGCCCACGTGGGCCAGGAGCTCGTCGTGCAGCGCCGTGACGGTGCGGGCGGGCTCGTCGCACGCGTGCCGTGCCAGGCCCTCGGCGAGGGGGTAGAACTCCCGGGCGTGGTCGCGGGCCTCGGTGACCCCGTCCGTGTACAGCAGCAACTGGTCGCCGTCGGCGAAGGGCAGTACCTGGAGCACGGGCGTCTCCCCCGAGAGCGTGCGCAGGCCGAGGGGCGGCGTCGGACGGTCCGGTTCGACCGGGACGACGTCCCCGTCGCGCACCAGCAGCGGCGGGGCGTGGCCGCAGTTGACCACCTCCATCCGGCCCGCCCGCGGGTACCCGGCGACCACGGCCGTGACGAAGTCGTCACTGTCCAGGTTGCGCGCCAGGCTGCGCTCGATCCGGGCGACGACGGCGAGCAGGTCGGGCTCGTCGTGGGCGGCCTCGCGGAAGACGCCGAGCACCAGCGCGGCGGTCCCCACGGCCGGCAGCCCCTTGCCGCGCACGTCGCCGACGATCATCCGCACGCCGTACGGCGTGGACACCAGCGCGTAGAGGTCGCCGCCGATCCGGGCCTCCGCCGCGGCGGCGCTGTAGCGCACCGCCACCCGGAACGGCCCCACCGTCGCTGGCACCGGTTGGAGCAGCGCGTGCTGGGCCGCCTCGGCGACCGAGCGGACCGCCGCCAGCACCCGCTCGCGCCGTCCGCGCAGCGCGCTGGCCAGGCAGCCCGCCAGCGTGACGGCCAGCAGGGCGGCGAGTACGACCGCCAGATCGCTGCGCGCGGCGCCGTCCCGGATGCCGAGGACCGCGCCGACGGCGGCGGTGAGCACTCCCACGCTCAGCACACCGCGCGGCGCGTTGGTGGTCGCCGAGAGCGCGGGTGCCGCGGCGAGCAGTGGCAGCCACGTCATCCCCGAGCCGCCGATCACATCGATCAGCACGATGACGGAGACGATCAGTATCGGAAGGAGGGGCAGTATGGGCAGAGCGGCGACCCATTGCCTGGGCCAGTGATCAGGACCATGGTCTGCAGCCTGGCTCATGTCTTGTCCGCTGTCCTCACCTGTACGCAGGGGCATGTAGCCCGGAAATGTCCGTTTCGTCTAGGGAATAGGTTCGACCCCTGGCGCGACAAGGCGTGGATTTTCAGATAGTGAACGACAGCCCTCTGGTCACCCGGCTCGCGGTCGGGATCAGACGTGCCCTGATCTCCGGCAGACGGGAGAGCTGGTCGGCCCGCAGCGAGACGCCGAGCGAGCCGAGCGTGCTCCCGCTGTACACCGGCACCGCGACACACACCGTGCCCAGGGCGTACTCCTCCATGTCCGTGACGGCTGGCGCCAGCGGCGAGGAGTCCAGTCGCCGGAGCAGCTCCGGAGTGCGGGTGATCGTCCTGGGCGTCAGGTCGGCGAGGGCATGCCGGGACAGGTAGTCCTTGCGCGCCTCTTCGTCGAGCTCCCGCAGCACCGACTTGCCGAGCGCCGTGGCGTGCCCGGCGTCCTCGAACCCCACCCACAGGTCGACCCTGGGGGTGCGCGGCCCGTCGACGATCTCGGCGACCCGGATCTCGCCCTCCTCGTAGAAGGTGAGGTAGGCGGGGGTCGACAGCTCGTCCCGCAGTGCCGCGAGCGTCGGCCGGATCCGGCTCAGCAGCGTCTGCGTCCGACCCGCCGTGTGCAGCGTCCGGAGCCGGTCGCCCAGGATGAACCCGCCGTCGTCGAGCTTGCGCACGTACCCGTCGTGGACCAGCGTGCGCAGCAGGTGGTACGCCGTGGCCAGGGGCAGGTCCGCCTCCCGGGCCAGTTGCTTCGCCGGTGCACCGTTCTCGTGCGCGCTCACCACCTCCAGCAACCGGAAGGCCCGCTGCACGGAGCTGATCAGCGTCGGGCCGTCACTCGCACCCATACGAACAGCGTGCGCCCGGCGCACGGTACGGGCAACTACAGGACGCGCGCGACGAGCAGGGCGACGTCGTCGTGGTCGTCTGGGTGGCGCAGACCGTACAGGAGGAGGTCGCAGCTCTCCTCCAAGGGGCGGCGCGGCTCGTCCAGGAAACCGAGGAGCACGTCCAGACGGTCGTCGATCGGGTGGTGGCGGGTCTCGACGAGGCCGTCGGTGTACAGGACCAGCAGATCACCGGGTCCCAGGTCGACGGTGGTGGCCTCGAAGGGGACGCCCCCGACGCCGAGCGGAGCTCCGGCGGGCAGTTCCAGCAGCTCGGGCGGGCGGTCGGGGCGGGCCAGCGCGGGCGGCATGTGTCCGGCGTTGGCGATGTGGCACTGCCCGGTACGCGGGTCGAACACCGCGTACAGGCATGTGACGATGTAGTGCTCCAGATCGCAGGTGATCTTGTCCAGGTGCTGCAGCACGGAGGCCGGCTCCAGGTCGAGGTCCGCGTAGGCGCAGGTCGCGGTGCGCAGCCGGCCCATGGTGGCGGCGGCGTCGATGCCGTTGCCCATGACGTCGCCGACGACCAGGGCCGTCTTGTCGTCGGTCAGCGGGATCACGTCGTACCAGTCACCGCCGACCTCGCTGGTGGCCTGGGCGGGCTGGTAGCGGGAGGCGAGTTCCAGACCGGTGTGGTGGGGCGGGTGGTCGGGCAGCAGGCTGCGCTGCAGGGTCAGCGCGGTGTTGCGCACGCTCTGGAACCAGCGGGCGTTGTCGATGGCCACCGCGGCACGGCTGGCCAGCTCACTGGCCAGGACGACGTCGTCCTCGTCGAACGGCACCGGGTTGCGGGTGCGCTTGAGGTCGAGGGCGCCGAGCACCTCGCCATGTGCGATCAACGGCACGGCGAGATACGAGTGCACCCCGGCCCGCGCCAGCAGCGTCGTGGCCTCGGCGTCCCGCGCGATACGGGGCAGATCGCGCTCACCGACATGGCGCACCAGGACCGGCCGGGCCGTGTGCACGCACAGGGTGACCAGGCGGTCCCCTTCGTAGGCGGCCAGGTCACCCGGCGGGTCGGCGGCACGCAGGGCCACGCTGGGATACGCCGCCTTGAGGGCGAGGGCCCGGAAGAGCTCGGGCCCGTTGTCGGGCCTGCGCTTGCGGCGGCAGGCCAGGGCCGAGTCGAGGATGTCCACGGCGACCACGTCCGCCAGCTCCGGAGCGGCGACCTCGGCCAGCTCATGGGCGGTCTGCTCCACCTCCAGCGTGGTGCCCACGCGGGTGGAGGCGTCGGCGATCAGTGCCAGCCGCCGCCGGGCCCGGTCGGCCTCGGCGGAGGCGCGGTGCCGCTCGGTGACGTCGACGAACGAGATCGCCGCGCCCAGGACCCGACCGCTGGGATCCTCCAGCCGGTAGAAGGACAGGGACCAGGCGTGCTCGGTGTCCGGGTCGGCCGGCGGGCGGCCCACGTGGTACTGGTCGAGCAGCGGGGTGCCGGTGGTGAGCACCTGACGCAGAGAGGACTCGATGGTGTCGATGTCCGGCAGGGGCAGGGTCTCCCGGAGCCGTCGGCCGATGTGCTCCTCGGCCGGGGTGGCGTCGATCCGCTCCAGAGCCTGATTGACCAGCAGATAGTGCAGATCGGGGTCGAGGAGGGCGATGCCGATCGGGGACTGGCTGATCAGCCGCTCGCACAGGGCCAGATCGGTCTCCACCCGCTGGAGCAGCGAGTGGTCGGCCGCGATGCCGAGGGCGTAGACGTCACCGAGGTCGTCCAGCAGCCGCATGTTGCGGAACTCCGTCAGCCGGGTGCTGCCGTCCTTGTGCCGCACCGGGAAGGCCCCCGCCCAGCTGCGGCCGGTCTTCAGCACCTCGGCGAACAGCTTCGCCACGGCCGGCAGGTGCTGGGGGTGGATGAACAGCCGCGCCGCGTACGTGCCGAGCGCCTCCTCGGAGGTGTAGCCGAACAACTCCTCGGCCTGCGGCGTCCAGAACACGATGCGCCCGTCGGCGTCCACCACCACCGCGGCAACACTCAGCATGTCCAGCAGACCGGTCGGCCGGGGCGACTCCGCGCCGTACCCGCCACCGCTGGACTCGAAGGATCCGGATCCCGCTGTCATCGCAGCTCCCTGGCCACCGGCCGGCAGGCCCTGCCACTCGGCCACAGCCGGTACCCGACTGCGACGACCGGTACCTCCATGCTCCCTCCGCCCCGGCGCCTTGCCCAGTCCGGACGGTCGACGGGACCCACGACCGCCCGACCTGCGAGGGCGCGATCGGGCTCGACCTGCGAGGGCGTGACCGGGCTCGACCGTCCGAGCGCACCCGCCCCGCGGCTGAGGACGGCCCCGGGCTCGCACGAGGGAAGAGCGGTCCGTCGGGCTCGCACGGGGGAAGAGCGGTCCGCGGGGCCCGCACGGGGAAGAGCGGTCCGCGGGGCCCGCACAGGGGAAGAGGGCTCCGCCGGGCCCGCACGGGGAAGAGCGGTCCGCCGGGCCCGTGCACATCGGGCGCACAAGCAGGAACATGGTCCTGTAGAGGTGGGACCCAGGAACGCTCCGTGAGGACCCATGGATGCTCCGCGAGAGGGAACGGCGGCGCCCGCGTCCGCAGGACAGCGCGCTGTCTTCGATGCGTCCACCGACGCCGTGGCGGTGGTCGACGCGCGCGGCGTGGTGATCGGCTGGACCCGGGCCGCCGAGGACCTCCTCGGCATCCCCGCCGCAGAGATCGTCGGCGCCCCGGCCGCACGCCTGCTGGCGATGCCCGGCGATCCGGTACGGGCGGCCGGCGTCGCGGAGCGCTGCCGGGCCGGCAAGGGCTGGAGCGGGCTCATCCGGCTGCGGCACCGCGACGGCCGCAGCGTCGAGGCGGACCTGCGGGTCTCCGCCTCCTTCCAGCTGGGCGCCGACGAGTGCTTCCTGCTCTCGGCACGCGAACAGCGCCCGCAGTGGACCGTGGGCCGGTCCCTCCTCGACGGCTTCCTGACCCGCGCCCCGGTCGGCATGGCCGTGCTGGACACCCAGCTGCGCTACCTCTGGCTGAACGAAACCCTGGAGCGCTTCGGCGGTGTGCCCCGCCAGCAGCGGCTGGGCCGCCGGCTGAGCGAACTGCTGCCCGGCCTGGAGACGGACGCCATCGAGGGCCTGATGAGCAAGGTCATCGAGACCGGCGTCCCGGTCACCGACTACGAGTACGTGGGATGGAGCTGGGCCGACCCCCACCGTCAGCACGCCTACTCCACCTCGTTCTTCCCCCTCGTGGACGCCGACAACTCGATCACCGGCGTCGGCTACATGGTCCTGGACGTCACCGAGCGATGGAACGCCCGCCAGCTGCTCGCGCTGGTCAACGAGGCCGGCACCCGGATCGGCACCACGCTGGACGTGCTGCGCACCGCTCAGGAGCTCGCCGACTTCGCCGTACCGCGCTTCGCCGACTTCGTCGTCGTCGACCTCCTGGAGCCGGTCCTCAGCACCGACGGGCACGGCGCGTGGCTCCCCGACGCCGGCCCCGCACCCGCCGGGCCGGTGATGCGCCGGGCCGGAATGAGCTCGGTGCGCGAGGGCTGCCCGGAGGCCGTGGTACGGATCGGGGAACCGGTGGACTTCGTGCCCCCGCCGCACGACGCCCACGTGATCGTCGACGGCGACCCGATCCTCATCCCCGTCCTCGACCCCTCCGACGAGGCGTGGGCCACCGAACAGCCCGCGCGAGCTGCCAGCATCCGCGAGTTCGGCCTGCACTCCCTCATCTCCGTGCCGATGAGGGCCCGCAACACCGCCCTCGGCCTCGCCACGTTCATCCGGTCCCTCAACCCCGCCTCCTTCCAGCCCGACGACGTCCTCGTCGCCCAGGAACTGGTGGCCCGCGCCGCACTGTGCGTCGACAACGCCCGCCGCTACACCCGGGAACACACGGCCGCGGTCACCCTGCAACGCAGCCTGCTGCCCCAGGCCCTGACCGGCGGTACGGCACTGGAGGTGGCCTCCTCCTACCTCCCGGCGGACCCGAGCGACGGAGTCGGCGGCGACTGGTTCGACGTCATCCCGCTGTCCGGCGCCCGCGTGGGCCTGGTCGTCGGCGACGTCGTCGGCCACGGGATCACCGCGGCGGCCACCATGGGCCGGCTGCGCACCGCCGTACAGACCCTCGCCGACATGGAGCTGCCGCCCGACGAGCTGCTGGCCCACCTCGACGACCTCGTGCTCCGGCTCAGCGAGGAGCAGACGGACGGCGGGACGACCCACAGCGCGACCGCCTTCCAGGGCGCGACCTGCCTGTACGCCGTCTACGACCCGGCCACCCGGCGCTGCGCCATGGCCCGCGCCGGCCATCCGCCCCCGGTCGTCGTCGCACCCGACGGTCAGGTCTCCTTCCCGGAACCCCCTGCCGGACCACCGCTCGGGCTCGGCGGCATGGGGTTCGAGGCCGGCGAGATCGAACTCGCCGAGAACAGCCTGCTCGGCCTGTACACCAACGGCCTGGTCGAGTCCGCCGACGGGGACATGGAACGCGGCATGACCCGGCTCGGTGAACTGCTGTCCCGGCGCGGCCTCGACCTCGACACCCTGTGCGCGACCGCGGTGCGCCACCTCCTGCCCGTACCGCAGCCCGACGACATCGCCCTCCTCCTCACCCGCACCCACGCCCTGGGCCCGGATCACATCGTCTCCTGGGACGTGCCCGTGGACCCGGCCGCCGTCGCCGACATCCGGGCCCTGGCGACCCGACAGGTGGAGGCCTGGGGCCTCGGAGAACTGGCCATGACGACCGAGCTGATCGTGAGCGAGCTGGTCACCAACGCGATCCGCTACGCCGAACCACCCATCCGCGTACGGCTCCTGCGCGACTCCCGGCTGACCTGCGAGGTCGCCGACGGCAGCAGCACCGCGCCGCGGCTGCGCCACGCCCGCAGCATGGATGAGGGCGGCCGCGGCCTGTTTCTGGTGGCCCAGCTCACCCATCGCTGGGGAGCCCGCTACACGGCCGGAGGCAAGGTCATCTGGGCCGAGCAGGAGACCCCCTGACGGGCGATCACGACAGCGCGCCGTACGCCGACCGCAGCGCTGCCGCCTGCAGACCGGGGTGGTGCTTCACGACGACGCAGCGGTGAGCCGGGCCCGAGTGTCCCGGGCCCGGCTCGATGGCCGAACTGGATCAGCTACCACTGATGGTCGTCAGCCGTGGTGCTCGTTCGAGTGGTGCTCGCCCTTCTTCGAGTGGTGCTCGCCCTTCTTCGGGTGGTCGGGCTTCTTGGGGTGGTCGGGCTTCGACGGCAGGTGGGGCTTTGACGGGAGGTCGGGCTTTGCCGGGAGGTGCGGCTTCGAGGGAAGGTCGGGCTTCTTCGGGAGTTCCGGCTTTGCGGGGAGTGCGGGCTTGGCCGGGAGTGCGGGCTTTGCGGGCAGTTCCGGTTTCGCCGGCAAGGCGGGCTTGGCGGGGAGTTCCGGCTTTGCGGGGAGTGCGGGCTTGGCCGGGAGTGCGGGCTTTGCGGGCAGTTCCGGTTTCGCCGGCAAGGCGGGCTTGGCGGGCAGTTCCGGCTTCGCGGGGAGTGCGGGCTTGGCCGGGAGTGCGGGCTTCGCGGGCAGTTGCGGCTTGGCCGGCAAGGCGGGCTTGGCGGGGAGTGCGGGCTTTGCGGGCAGTTCCGGCTTGGCAGGAAGTGCGGGCTTGGCCGGGAGGTGTGGCTTCGAGGGGAGGTCGGGCTTCTTGGGGAGATCCGGCTTGGCCGGGAGTACGGGCTTTGCAGGCAGCGCGGGCTTGGCAGGCAGTTCCGGCTTCGCCGGCAAGGCAGGCTTGGCGGGAAGGACAGGCTTCGCCGGCATCGCAGGCTTGGCGGGAAGAACGGGCTTGACGGGGTGAGCCGGCTTGGCCGGAAGAACGGGCTTGACCGGGAGTTCGGGCTTGACGGGGTGAGCCGGCTTGGCCGGAAGAACGGGCTTGACCGGGAGTTCGGGCTTGGCGGGCTTGACCGGGTGGACCGGGTAGGCGGGCTTGACCGGGAGTTCGGGCTTGGCGGGCTTGACCGGGTGGACCGGGTAGGCGGGCTTGACCGGGTGTACGGGCTTGGCGGGCTTGACCGGGTGGACCGGGTAGGCGGGCTTCCCAGGGTGCACGGGGTGAGCCGGCTTCGCATGGTGGATCGGGTGGGCCGGCTTCGCCGCGTGCGCGGGGTGGGCGGGCTTCGGTCCGTGGGCCGGGTGGGCGGGCTTCGCCGGGTACGGGGGGTGCGGGGTGGTGTGGTCTCCTGCGGAGGCAGTGCTCGCGCTCCCCAGTGCGGCTGCGGCCAGCGCGGCAGCCATGGCCGCCGGCACCAGAACAGATCGCCATCTCGGCGATGGTGTCATCTTCTCCACTCTCCTCGACTTGGGTCAGGGCCTAGTGACAACTCGTCAGCACCAAGAGCCGGACAGTGGAATGAATAGGAAATCGGGTGATATGAATAACGCGGCGGCGCCCATTAGTCACCGGATGGTGTAGTACTCCGAGCCCTGGTTGACCCGGGCGGCGGCGAACCCCACCTCGTCCCACGGCGCCGACGGGCCCCTCGGGTGAGGCCACCGCGCTCCGCCCGCAGGAGGCCGGCCGCACGGTCGAGGTGAACGGCCCGTACTGCTCCATGGATTACCGCGGCCACGGCGTCCAGGTGGCCACGCACATGAGAGTTCCGCAGCGGCACCGGCCCGATCTCCTGCAGTTCGGCGCCGTCCGCTTCACGGCCGAGGACCCGGGGGCATGGCCGCACGTACCTGTCCGACAACGGTGTTTCCACGGACGATCTTTAATGACACCCTGACGAACGCCCGGGATCCCGCATCACCGGGACGGGGACACCGGAAGGAAGCGCAGGCATGATTGAGTGGGTGTCACTCGGTACCGGAGCCCGGCCCGTTCCCAAACCCGCGGCCACGCCGCTGGTGTGGGCCGCCGCGTCCGGCGGCGCACTGCTCCTGGTGGCCCTGCTGAACTTCCTCGTCGGCATCGGACGCCCCTCGCTCGCCCTGGTCGTGCTGTCCCTGCTCGCGGCGTTCCTCGGGCTGCGCGCCCACTTCGCCGCGGCGCCCGGTACGGCCGTCCTGTGCTGGCTGTTCCTCAACGGCTTCGCCATCCCGCCGGCCGGCACCCTCACCTGGGCCGGGCACCGCGACACGTTCTGGCTCTCCTGCCTGCTCGCCGCCACCCTCCTCGGCACGACCCTGGCCCGCCTCCTGCACGCCCGCGCCGCCTACCGCCGCGTCCGGTCGGGCGGCGGCGACGCCCCGCCCGACCCGTACCACGACCCGATCGACCGCTGAACCCGCCCGGGGGCCGGAGCGCCGCCGTCCTGCCCGTCCCTCACCTGGCACCCGCCCTCGTCGTCGGCGCCGTGGTGTCCGGCGTCGTACGGCCGGCCTCACGCCCGCGTGCGCAACGGCGATGCGCGGGGGGCGACCCGACCGAGGAAGCGCAGGCCACTGCCCCGTAAAGTGCCTCTTCGTTGCCCTGCCGAGCCCGAGGAACCGAGCCGTGACCTCCGTGAACCCCGCCGATGCCGCCGGACCCGCCGGAGCCGGAACCGCCCGGCCCGTCGCCGTGACCGTCGTCGGGATCGGAGCCGACGGCTGGGCGGGCATCCCGGAGGCCTCCCGCACCGCGCTGCTCGACGCCGAGGTCCTCATCGGGGGGCCCCGCCAACTGGACCTGCTGCCGCCCGAGTGCCCGGGGGAGCGGATCTCCTGGCCCTCACCCCTGCGGCCGGCCGTCCCCGGCCTGCTCGCCGCGCACGCAGGCCGCCGTATCGCCGTCCTCGCCAGCGGCGATCCGATGTTCTACGGCATCGGCCGCGCCCTCACCGAGGTGCTCGGCGCCGGTGCCGTACGTGTCCTGCCGCACCCCTCCTCCGTGTCGTACGCCTGTGCCCGCCTCGGCTGGCCGCTGGAGGACGTGGAGGTCGTCACCCTGGTCGGCCGGCCCGCCGCCCGCCTGGCCGCCGCCCTGCACGAGGGCCGCCGGCTCCTGGTGCTCAGCGCCGACGCCACCACCCCCGGGGAGGTCGCCGCCCTGCTGCGGGACCGCGGCTTCGGGCCGAGCCGGATGCGCGTGCTGGAACAACTCGGCGGCCCGCGGGAACGGATCACGGCCGAGGACACCGCCGACACGTGGTCCCAGCCGCCCGGCGACCCCCTCAACCTGATCGCCGTCGCATGCCGGCGCGCCCCGGACGCACCCCGCCTGGGCGCCGTACCCGGACTGCCGGACGCCGCCTACGCACACGACGGCCAGCTCACCAAGCGCCATGTCCGCGCCGCCACACTGGCCGTTCTCGCGCCCGCCCCCGGGGAACTCCTGTGGGACATCGGCGGCGGTTCCGGCTCGATCGCCGTGGAGTGGATGCGGACGCACCCCTCGTGCCGGGCGGTCACCGTGGAGCGCGACCCGGTACGGGCCGAGCGCATCGGACGCAACGCCGAGCGGCTGGGCGTCCCGGGACTGCGCGTGGTCACCGGTGCCGCACCCGCCGTCCTGGCCGAACTCCCCGCTCCCGACGCCGTGTTCATCGGCGGCGGGCTCACCGCGCCCGGCCTGCTCGACGCCTGCTGGGAGGCGCTGCCCGGCGGCGGGCGGCTCGTCGCCAACACCGTGACACTGGAGTCGGAGGCACTGCTGACCGACGCCTACCGGCGCCTGGGCGGCGAACTGACCAAGCTCGCGGTGGCCCACGCCGTCCCCGTGGGCGGCTTCACCGGCTGGCGGCAGGCGATGCCGGTGACGCAGTGGGCCGTGGAGAAAACCCTCGATTCCCTTCCTGGAGCAGACAGATGACCGTGTACTTCATCGGTGCCGGCCCCGGCGCCGCCGACCTGATCACGGTGCGCGGCGCCCGTACGCTCGCCGCCTGCCGGGTCTGCCTGTACGCGGGCAGCCTGGTGCCGCGCGAGCTGCTGGCCGAATGCCCGCCGGACGCACGGCTGGTGGACACCGCGCAGCTCAACCTCGACGAGATCACCGCCGAGTTGCTGCGCGCGCACGAGGAGGGGCACGACGTGGCCCGGCTGCACTCCGGGGACCCCTCGGTGTTCAGCGCGGTCGCCGAGCAGATGCGGCGGCTGGACGCGGCCGGGGTGCCGTACGAGGTGGTGCCCGGCGTGCCCGCCTTCGCCGCCGCCGCGGCATCCCTGAAGCGGGAGCTGACCGTGCCGACGGTCGGCCAGAGCGTCATCCTCACCCGCGTCGCCAACCGCGCCACCGCCATGCCCGAGGGCGAGGACCTGGCCACCCTCGGACGCAGCGGGGCGCTGATCGTGCTGCACCTGGCGGCCAAGTACGTGGACCGGGTGGTCGAGGAACTGCTCCCGCACTACGGCGCCGACTGCCCGGCCGCCGTCGTCGCCTACGCCTCCCGCCCCGACGAACTGATCATCCGCGGCACGCTCGACGACATCGCCGGGCAGGTGAAGGAGGCCGGTGTCCTGCGCACCGCCGTGATCATGGTCGGTCGGACGCTGGGCGCGGAGCAGTTCCGCGACAGCCACCTGTACTCGCCGGAGCGGGAGCGGCATGTCTGCTGACCCCCTGATCCGGCGGCGGGCCGCGGCGGGGGACGCGGAGCGCCTCACGGCGATGGTCCGGGAGTCCGGCGCCCACCAGGGGTCGTACGCCTCGATCCTCGCCGGCCACCGGGCCACCCCCGCTTGTCCCACCCGGGGGTTCCACCGGCGGACCGGCGCCCAGCGGGTCGGCGCGATCGCACCGTCGCCGCCGGCGGTCACCTGGGAGCGCCCCGACCTGTGGTTCGCGCTGTCCTGACCCCCGCCTACCGCACCGCGCTGCGGCCCACGATCGTCCCCGCCCGGTCGATGCAGATCACGTCGACCGCGACGGGGGCGCCCCGCAGCACGGCCAGGGCCTCGTCGCGGGCGGTGACCGCCACGAGATCGCCCAGCGGCACGCCGGCCGCCGCGCACGACTGGAGGGCGGCCAGGCCGGTGTTGGCGCGCGCGACCTCGGTGACCAGGGCCTCGTCGGCACCGCCCCGGCGGGCCAGCTCGGCCAGGAAGCCCTTGTCCACCTGGGAACGGGCGGAGTGCAGGTCCAAGTGGCCCGCGGCGAGCTTCGACAGCTTGGCGAAGCCGCCGCAGATCGTGAGGCGGTCGACCGGATGGCGGCGTACGTACTTCAGGACCGCGCCCGCGAAGTCGCCCATGTCGAGCAGGGCGTCCTCGGGCAGCCCGTACGTGGCCACGACGGTCTTCTCCGAGGTGGAGCCGGTGCAGCCGGCCACATGCGTCCGCCCGGCGGCCCGTGCCACGTCCACCCCGCGCCGGATGGAGTCGATCCACGCCGAGCACGAGTACGGCACCACGATGCCCGTCGTGCCCAAAATGGACAGCCCGCCCAGGATGCCGAGGCGGGGGTTCCAGGTGGAGCGGGCGATCTCCTCGCCGTGGTCGACGCCGACGGTGATCTCGACGTCGCCGCTGCCGCCGTACCGCCCCGCGACCAGGGCGACATGGTCGCGCATCAGCTGCCGCGGCACCGGGTTCACGGCCGGTTCGCCGACGGCCAGCGGTAGTCCGGGGCGGGTGACGGTGCCCACGCCGGGGCCCGCCCTGAAGACGACGCCGGCTCCGGCGGGCAGCGCCCGCACGGTGACCCGCACCAGCGCGCCGTGGGTGACGTCCGGATCGTCGCCGGCGTCCTTCACGATCCCGGCCGTCGCGGACCCGTCCGCGCGTTCCTCGACCGCCAGCGCGAAGGACGGCGTGTGGCCCTTGGGCAGCGTGATCGTCACCGGATCGGGAAACTCGCCGGTGAGCAACGCCGTGTACGCGGCCGTCGTCGCCGCGGTCGCGCAGGCACCCGTGGTCCAGCCGTGCCGCAGCCCGGTGTGCTTCAGTTGGGCGCCACGGCCGCCCTTGGCCTCGCTGCTCATGCCTCACTCTTGGGGGCGTCTCGGAAATCTTCGGAACTCTGGGAAATACAGGAACTCTTCGGAAGGAAACCGGACTTCGTGCACGTACTGATCCTGGGCGGAACCACCGAGGCCCGTCGCCTGGCCGAACTCCTGGCGGCCGCCGCCCGGCCCGAGCTGAGGGTGACGAACTCCCTGGCCGGACGCGTGACCGCGCCCCGGCTGCCGCCCGGCGAGGTACGAGTGGGCGGCTTCGGCGGGGCCGAGGGGCTGGCCGCGTGGCTGCGGGAGCACGAGGTGGACGCACTCATCGACGCCACCCACCCCTTCGCTCGGACGATCAGTTTCAACGCGGCGCGGGCCGCCGCCACCGCCCATGTTCCCCTGCTCGCGCTACGGCGTCCCGGCTGGGTCCCGGTGGAGGGCGACCAGTGGCACGAGGCCGGCTCACTGGAAGAGGCGGCCGGACTGCTGCCCGCACTCGGCCGACGCGTGTTCCTGACCACCGGACGCATGGGCCTGGCGGCCTTCGCGGCCCTGGACGACCTGTGGTTCCTCGTACGCTCCGTCGACGCGCCCGAACCGCCGCACCCGCCCAGGATGGAGGTGCTGCTCGACAGGGGCCCGTTCACCCTCGACGGTGAACGCGAGCTGCTGCGCCGGCACCGCGTCGACGTCGTGGTGACCAAGGACAGCGGGGGAGCGGCCACCGCGCCGAAGCTGACCGCTGCCCGCGAGGCCGGGCTGCCCGTGGTCGTGGTGCGCAGACCGCCGGTGCCCGAGGGGGTGCGGGTGGTGGCCGATCCCGAGCGGGCCGCCGAGTGGATCGCGCGGCGGTAGCGCCCGCAGGCCGGTGACGAGGGGCGTCCACCCGCCGTGCCGCCGACGGCTGCGCGAACGCCTCCCGCACCTGGCGCGCCGGCGCACGCCCGTCGCTCTCAGACCTCCGGATAGCGGCGTGGCGTCCAGACGACCTCCTCGCCGTCCCCGCGCCGCACGACCCGCGACTGAGAGGAACCGACCAGCAGGATGGTGCGCATGTCGACCTCGGCCGGGTCGAGGTCCGCCAGCCGTACGATCCGCACCCGCTCACCGGATCCGCCGACGTCCCGCGCGACGACGACCGGCGTGTCCGGCGCCCGGTGCTCCAGCAGCAGTTCGCGGGCCTTGCCCACCTGCCAGGTGCGGCTGCGCGAGCCGGGGTTGTACAGGGCCAGCACCAGGTCCGCCGAGGCGGCGGCGCGCAGCCGTTCGGCGATGACCTCCCAGGGCTTGAGCCGGTCGGACAGCGAGAGGGTGGCGTAGTCGTGCCCGAGCGGGGCACCGGCGCGCGCGGCGGCGGCGTTGGCCGCGGTCACCCCGGGCAGTACCCGTACGGGAACGTCCGCGTACTCCTTCTGCGAGGCGACCTCCAGCACGGCCGTGGCCATCGCGAAGACCCCCGGATCGCCGCCGGAGACGACGGCCACCCGCCGCCCCCGCTGGGCGAGTTGCAGCGCGAACTCGGCGCGCTCGGCCTCCACCCGGTTGTCGGAACCGTGCCGGTGCTGACCGGGACGGACCGGCACCCGGTCCAGGTACGTCGTGTAACCGACGAGATCGTCCGCGGCGGCCAGCGCGCCCCGCGTCTGAGGCGTCAGCCACAGCGGGCCGGCGGGCCCGGTGCCGACCACCACCACCTCCCCCCGCTCCCGCACCGGGGGCTCGGCGTCGACCCGGCTGGGCAGCACGGCCACCGAGAAGTACGGCACCGACTCCGCGTCCACGTCGGCCAGTTCGGCGAGGCGCTCCCCGGCCATGGTGGCCCGCTCGACGTACCGAGCCTCGTCCAGCCGCCCCGAACTCGCCAGGGCGCCACGCACCTTGCTGAAGGTACGGCCCAGCTTCATCACCACCGCCGCGTCGGTCGCGGCGAGTCGCGCGGTCAGCTCCTCCTCGGGGAGGGTGCCCGGCAGGATGGTGAGCACCTCCTCGCCCTCGGCCAGCGGGGTGCCCAGCCGGGCCGCCGCCGCGGACACCGAGGTGACACCGGGGATGACCTCGGTGTCGTAGCGGTCGGCGAGCCGCTTGTGCATGTGCATGTAGGAGCCGTAGAAGAGCGGGTCGCCCTCCGCGAGGACGGCGACCGTCCGGCCGGCGTCCAGGTGCACGGCCAGTCTCGCCGACGCCTCGGCGTAGAACTCCTCCATGGCGCCCTTGTAGCCGCCGGGATGGTCCGTGGTCTCCGTGGTGACGGGGTAGACCAGCCGCTCCTCGATGTGGTCGGCCCGGATGTGCTTCGCCGCGATGGAGCGGGCGATGGACCGGCCGTGCCGGGCGCTGTGGTACGCGACCACGTCCGCCTCGGCGATGACCTCGACGGCCCGCACGGTCATCAGGGACGGATCGCCGGGGCCGAGCCCGACGCCGTACAGCTTCCCGCTCACTCTTCCTCACTCGCGATCGCGTTGAGCGCGGCGGCGGCGATGGCGCTGCCCCCACGACGGCCCCGTACGACCAGGTGCTCCAGGCCCGACGGGTGATCGGCCAGGGCCTCCTTGGACTCGGCGGCGCCGATGAAACCGACCGGCACGCCTATGACCGCGGCGGGGCGGGGCGCACCCTCCTCGATCATCTCCAGCAGCCGGAACAGGGCGGTGGGCGCGTTGCCCACCGCGACGACCGAGCCCTCCAACCGGTCCCGCCACAGCTCCAGCGCGGCGGCGCTGCGGGTGGTGCCGAGCCTCGCCGCGAGCTCCGGGACGGCCGGGTCGGACAGGGTGCACAGCACGTCGTTGCCGGCGGGCAGCCGCTTGCGGGTCACGCCGCTGGCCACCATCTGCACGTCGGTGAAGATGGGCGCGCCGGCGCGCAGGGCCGCACGGGCCCGGGACACGACCGCGGGGGTGTAGGCCAGGTCCCGTACCAGGTCGACCATCCCGCAGGCGTGAATCATCCGGACCGCGACCTGGCTGACGTCGGCGGGCAGGCCCGCGAGGTCCGCCTCCGCGCGGATCGTGGCGAAGGACTGGCGGTAGATGGCCGCGCCGTCCTTCTCGTAGTCGTACGTGGTCACGGTGTTCTTCTCGCTGCTCTCGGTCGTGATCCGGCTCATGAAGTGATCGCCGCCAGGGCGGCGGCGAGGTCGCGGCTGTCGTCCAGTAAGGCCGCGCGCGGCTGTCGTCCCGCCGTGACGGCGGTGAGCTGGTAGCCGCCCTCCGGGGTGGCCACCACGTCGATCCGGTCGCCCCGGGGATGTCCGCAGCGCCGCTCGCATCCGGACCAGTACAGCGGCACCGGCGCACCGCCCGCGGCGGCCAGGCCACGTTCTGCGTCGGCTCGTACGTCGGCCAGGGACTTGGCGCAGCCGGGCCGGCCGATGCAGGCGCCGACCCGCAGCCAGGGGGAGGCGGGGTCGGTGACGAGACCGGCGGCGGCGAGCCGGGCGAGCGCGCCCGCGGCGTCGTCCGGGCCCACTCCCGGGACGGGGACGACGACACCGCGCCAGGGA
This sequence comes from Streptomyces sp. NPDC007808, assembly GCF_042868655.1. Classification (NCBI taxonomy): domain Bacteria; kingdom Bacillati; phylum Actinomycetota; class Actinomycetes; order Kitasatosporales; family Streptomycetaceae; genus Streptomyces; species Streptomyces sp. NPDC007808. The sequence goes on along the minus strand of NZ_JBIAEQ010000008.1, from coordinate 332,143 downwards.
GTCAGCCGCAGCTCGTCCACCGCGGCCCGCCTCAACTCCCGCCACTGCCGCGGTGTGAGCCGGCCGAGCGGAACGTGTACGCACAGGGCGGCCCCGACGATCCCCGGAGGCGGCCCCTGCGTCACGTCCGCGCCGACCGAAGCCCGCAGCGCGGCGCGGATGCCGTCGGCGGCCAGCGCGCGCCGGACCTCCTGCACCAACTCGTCCTGGGAGAAGGGGAGTTCACTGATCCGCCAGACGCGTGCCCCGCGGTCCCGGGCCAGCGCGAGGAACGTCTTCGCCGCCACCAGGGCGGCACGTGGCGCGTCCTCGCCGGACACGTACAGGCACTCGCCGGCCGAGCCCAGGCCGAGCAGCGCGCCCCCGTCCGCGACGGCCCGCACGGTCACGTCGGCGCCGAGCCCGGCCACGTCTGCGCGCCCGTCGTCCAGCGCGAACAGGAACCGCCCCGACAGCGCCCGTGCCGCCGGGCTCGCGCACAGCGCCTCGTCGAGCGCCGACAGCCACGGCCGTACATCGCGCACACCGCGTCCGTCGAGGCCGGACAGCGGCGAGGCGACGATGTTGCGGACCCGTTCGTGCTCGTGCGAGGGCAACAGGCCCGCCGCGTCGAGCACCTCGGTGAGCTCCGCACCGCACGACTGACGAAGTCCGCGCAGCTGCACATTGCCCCGCGAGGTGAGATGAAGATCACCATCGCCCAGCCGTTCGGCCGCGTCCGCGAGCGCCTCGGCCTGCGCGACGGTCAGCACTCCGCCCGGAATCCGGACCCGCGCCAGGGCGCCGTCGTCCGCCGTATGCAGCCGCAGCGTCCCCGGGCAGGCGTCGCCGCGGCCCCGTGAGACCGCTGTGGCCTGGGGCGATGAGGGGACGGCAGGCGTGGACATGGCGGCGAGCATACCGACCGCCGTAGGAGCGGTACGCCCCGCCCTTTTCAGGCGACCCTTACTATGCTCCTCGGCGGACCATCCGGTCCGCCATCGCCAAGACGGCGAGCAGGGAGGAAGCCCGGTGCGAATCCGGCGCGGTCCCGCCACTGTGAGCCCGCCCCGCAAGGCGGGTGAGCCAGGAACTCCCTTCCCCGAGCGCTCGGCTGCGTACGAGCAGGGGAGACCCCAACCCGACACCGCCCGGGGCGCGGACACCCCGAGGAAGGCCGACGCCGCATGCTGCATTCTTCCGGGGGTCGCTCCCCGCACCCCCGCATCCTGCTCCTGTCGACGTCCGACACCGACCTGCTCAGCGCCCGCGCGGCCGGCGGCCCGGTGCCCTACCGCTTCGCCAACCCCGCGCGCCTCCCGCTCGACGACCTGCCCGGCCTCCTCGACGGCGTCGACCTCGTCGTCGTACGCCTTCTCGGCGGCATCCGCGCCTGGCAGGACGGCCTCGACCTGCTCCTCGCCGACGGCCGCCCGGTCGTCGTCCTGACCGGCGAACAGGCCCCGGACGCCCAGCTGATGGCCGCCTCCACGGTGCCGGTCGGCATCGCCGCCGAGGCCCACGCCTACCTCGCCCACGGCGGCCCCGCCAACCTGGAGCAGCTGGCCCGCTTCCTGTCCGACACGGTCCTGCTGACCGGGCACGGCTTCGAGGCCCCGGCGCCCGCGCCGAGTTGGGGCCCGCTGGAACGCGACTCCCGTGCGACGGACGGCCCGACGGTGGCCGTGCTCTACTACCGCGCCCACCACATGAGCGGCAACACCGCCTTCGTGGACGCCCTGTGCGGTGCGATCGAGGACGCGGGCGGCCGTGCGCTCCCGCTGTACGTGGCGTCGCTGCGCGCTCCCGAACCCGAGCTGATCGAGGAACTCCGCGCCGCCGACGCCCTCGTCACCACCGTCCTCGCCGCCGGCGGCACCAAGCCCGCCGAGGCGTCCGCGGGCGGCGACGACGAGTCCTGGGACGCCGGCGCCCTCACCACCCTGGACGTGCCGATCCTGCAGGCCCTGTGCCTGACCGGCTCGCGGGCCGACTGGGAGGAGAACGACGAGGGCGTCTCCCCGCTGGACGCGGCCAGCCAGATCGCCGTACCCGAGTTCGACGGCCGCCTCATCACCGTCCCGTTCTCCTTCAAGGAGATCGACGAGGACGGGCTGCCCGCGTACGTCGCCGACCCCGAGCGCGCGGCCCGCGTCGCCGGGATCGCCGTACGCCACGCCCGTCTTCGGCACATCCCGGCCGCCGACAAGCGTCTCGCGCTCGTGCTGTCCGCCTACCCGACCAAGCACTCCCGCATCGGCAACGCGGTGGGCCTCGACACCCCCGCCAGCGCGGTCGCGCTGCTGCGCAGGCTGAAGGCGGAGGGCTACAGCTTCGACGACGTCCCGGGGCTCGTCTCGGGCGACGGCGACGAACTGATCCGCGCGCTGATCGAGGCCGGCGGCCACGACCAGGACTGGCTCACCGAGGAGCAGCTCGCCCGCAACCCGGTCCGGATCCCAGCGGCCGACTACCGCCGCTGGTTCGCCACGCTCCCCGAGGAGCTGCGGTCGGCCGTAGAGGAGCACTGGGGCCCGCCGCCCGGCGAGATGTTCGTCGACCGCAGCCGCAACAAGGAGGGCGACATCGTGCTCGCCGCCCTCCGCTTCGGGAACCTGCTGATCCTGATCCAGCCGCCGCGCGGTTTCGGTGAGAACCCGATCGCCATCTACCACGACCCGGATCTGCCGCCCTCCCACCACTACCTGGCCGCCTACCGCTGGATCGCCGCCCGTGCCGAGGACGGCGGCTTCGGCGCCGACGCGATGATCCACCTGGGCAAGCACGGCAACCTGGAGTGGCTGCCCGGCAAGAACGCCGGCCTGTCCGCCGCCTGCGGCCCCGACGCGGCCCTCGGTGACCTCCCCCTGATCTACCCCTTCCTCGTCAACGACCCCGGTGAGGGCACCCAGGCCAAGCGCCGGGTGCACGCCACCCTCGTCGACCACCTCGTGCCGCCCATGGCCCGCGCCGACTCCTACGGCGACATCGCGCGCCTGGAGCAACTGCTCGACGAGTACGCCCAGATCTCCTCCATGGACCCGGCGAAGCTCCCGGCGATCCGCGCCCAGATCTGGACCCTCATCCAGGCCGCGAGGCTCGACCACGACCTCGGCCTGGAGGACCGCCCCGACGACGACGGCTTCGACGACTTCCTGCTGCACGTCGACGGCTGGCTCTGCGAGGTCAAGGACGCCCAGATCCGCGACGGCCTGCACGTCCTGGGCAACCCGCCGGCGGGGGAGGACCGCGTCAACCTCGTCCTGGCCATCCTCCGCGCCCGCCAGATCTGGGGCGGTACGACGGCCCTGCCCGGCCTGCGCGAGGCCCTCGGCCTGGACGAGTCCGCCGCGACCCGCACCACGGCCGACGAGGCCGAGGGCAAGGCCCGTGCCCTCGTCCAGGCGATGGAGGACGCGGACTGGGACCCGGCCGCCGTCCCCACCGAGCACGGCGAACAGGTGGCGGCCGTCCTGGAGTTCGCGGCCCGCGAGGTCGTCCCGCGCCTGTCGGCCACGACGGCCGAACTCGACCACGCGGTCCACGCCCTGGCCGGCGGTTTCGTCCCGGCCGGCCCCTCCGGATCCCCGCTCCGCGGCTTGGTGAACGTCCTTCCGACCGGCCGCAACTTCTACTCCGTCGACCCCAAGGCCGTCCCCTCCCGCCTCGCCTGGGAGACCGGCCAGGCCCTCGCGGACTCGCTGCTGGAGCGCTACCGCGCCGACAACGGTGAATGGCCCACCTCCGTGGGTCTGTCCCTGTGGGGCACGAGCGCGATGCGCACGGCGGGCGACGACGTGGCCGAGGCCCTCGCCCTCCTCGGCGTCCGCCCGGTCTGGGACGACGCCTCCCGTCGGGTGACGGGCCTGGAGCCGATCCCGTACGAGGAACTGGGCCGCCCGCGCATCGACGTGACCCTGCGCATCTCGGGCTTCTTCCGCGACGCGTTCCCGCACACGATCGGCCTGCTGGACGACGCCGTACGCCTGGCCGCCTCCCTCGACGAACCGGCGGAGGCCAACCACGTACGCGCCCACGTCCAGGCCGACCTGGCCGCCCACGGCGACGAACGCCGCGCCACCACCCGTATCTTCGGCTCCCGCCCCGGCACCTACGGCGCCGGCCTGCTCCAGCTCATCGACTCCCGCGACTGGCGCACCGACGCCGACCTCGCCGAGGTCTACACGGTCTGGGGCGGCTACGCCTACGGCCGCGAACTGGACGGCCGTCCGGCCCGGGACGAGATGGAGACGGCGTACAAGAGGATCGCCGTCGCAGCGAAGAACACCGACACCCGCGAACACGACATCGCCGACTCGGACGACTACTTCCAGTACCACGGCGGCATGGTGGCGACCGTCCGCGCCCTGCGCGGCACCGCCCCCGAGGCGTACATCGGCGACTCCACCCGCCCCGAGACGGTCCGCACCCGCACCCTGGTCGAGGAGACCTCCCGCGTCTTCCGCGCGCGGGTCGTCAACCCCAAGTGGATCGAGGCGATGCGCCGCCACGGCTACAAGGGCGCCTTCGAACTCGCCGCCACGGTCGACTACCTCTTCGGCTACGACGCCACCACCGGCGTGGTCGCCGACTGGATGTACGACAAGCTCACCGAGACCTACGTCCTGGACCCGGCCAACCGCGAGTTCCTCCAGCAGGCCAACCCCTGGGCCCTGCACGGCATCGCCGAGCGGCTGCTGGAGGCCGAGTCCCGCGGGATGTGGGAGAAGCCCGACCCGGCGGTGCTGGACGCCCTGCGCCAGGTGTACCTGGAGACGGAGGGGAACCTCGAAGGGGGCGAGGACTGAGGGCCGTGGGCGAGCGTGCCGCCAGGACCTCCGCGACACGGCGGAGGTCCTAGGTCCAACGCCTGATCGATAAGGTGTCGCTCCTGCTGTTAGCGTGCAGCTGCACACCATTCGCAATAACGTCGGAGGACGTTGGACATGGCGGTTTACACGCTCCCGGAGCTTCCGTACGACTACGCGGCTCTCGCGCCCGTGATCAGCCCCGAGATCATCGAGCTGCACCACGACAAGCACCACGCCGCGTACGTCAAGGGCGCCAACGACACCCTGGAGCAGCTTGCCGAGGCGCGGGACAAGGAGTCGTGGGGCTCGATCAACGGCCTGGAGAAGAACCTGGCCTTCCACCTCTCCGGCCACATCCTGCACTCGATCTACTGGCACAACATGACCGGCGACGGCGGCGGCGAGCCGCTGGAGAAGGACGGCGTTGGCGAGCTGGCGGACGCGATCGCCGAGTCCTTCGGCTCCTTCGCGGCCTTCAAGGCCCAGCTGTCCAAGGCGTCGGCCACGACCCAGGGTTCGGGCTGGGGTGTGCTCGCGTATGAGCCGCTGAGCGGTCGTCTGATCGTCGAGCAGGTCTACGACCACCAGGGCAACGTCGGCCAGGGCTCGACCCCGATCCTGGTCTTCGACGCCTGGGAGCACGCCTTCTACCTGCAGTACAGGAACCAGAAGGTCGACTTCATCGAGGCCATGTGGCAGGTCGTCAACTGGCAGGACGTGGCCAGGCGCTACGCCGCCGCCAAGGAGCGCGGCGACAGCCTGCTGCTCGCGCCGTGACGGGCTAGCGCGTCGCCGGACATGACGGAAGGGCTCTTCCTGGGCGTGGACCCGCGGGAGCCCTTCCGTCGTCGTCTCGGCTCGTGGTGGGGGCGGACCGGGTGTCGGCGGTGCGTCGTCGCCCGCCTCGCCGGTGCTCAGGCACAGCGAGCGGACGACGGTGTCATGCAGCCGGTCCTACGGCATCGAGTGCATGACGCTCACTGCCCGCCGGGCGCCGTCAGGTTCTCCAGCAGTTGGACCACGGCCGACTTCGGGACGGTCTCGTCCCCCCAGCCGCCGCTCTGCCCCAAGGTCGGGCTGCGGTCCGTGGAGGTTGAACCCTTGGTGTCGTTGACGCCCTGGAGGATGCCGAAGTCGATGGGGCCGTCGTCCGCCGAGGCGGGCACCGGGGCCGCGAGGAGGGCCGCGCCGGCGAGGGTGAGGGAAGTGATCGTCTTCTTCATGCCTGGCTCAACGACGACCGTGCCGCCGGGATGTCCTGTTCCGCACCTTTGGTGGAGTGTGGGGCCGCCTCTGCCCGTGAGCCCATACCCACGAACGGGCAGCGATGCGGGGGCCGGTCCGTGCGCCGTCGCGAGCGGTCGCCTGGCATGATCGCTCCGTGATCAGTGAAACGGCGCAGCCGAGCCGCATGAAGTACGTACTGTTCGATGTCGACGGCACGTTGATCGACGCGCTGAGCAATCAGCGCACGGTCTGGGCCACTTGGGCGGAGCGGTACGGGCTGGACGCCGACGAGGTCTACCGGGTGGCTCTGCGGACCCGGCCGATGGAGACGTTCGCGCAGGTCGCCGCGGGCCGTGACCCCGACGAATGCCTGGCCGTGCTGCACGAGTTGGAGGACGAGGACGTCCGCTCGGGCAGCTACACGGCCTTCGACGGCGCCGCGGAGCTGCTGCGTGCCCTGCCGCCGGGGTCCTGGGCGCTGGTCACCTCGAACTACGAGCACCGGGTACGCGGCCGGTTCGAGCGGACGGGCTTGCCGGTCCCGGACGTGATCGTGGACGCCGCCGCTGTCGAGGAGGGCAAGCCGTCCCCCGTCCCGTACCTCCAAGCCGCCGCGCACCTGGGGGCCGACCCCGGAGACTGCCTGGTCATCGAGGACGCCCCGTCCGGAGTGCGCTCCGGGACCCGGGCCGGGATGACGGTGTGGGGCGTGAACGCCGCCGTCCCCGTGGAGGGTGTGCACCGCCACTTCGCCAGTCTGAGCGAGGCGGCCCCGCACATTCTGGCCTCCGTGTGCGGGCCGCGGGGGGCCACCGGAGCCACAGAAGTCACCAGCGCCGGCTGATCGCCCTTCGGAGGAACGGAAGAGCGAGGGCGTCCGAGTTCCAGCGGGTGCGCGCAGGCGGTCCACACGTGCAACGGCACCGGTCCGCGCGGGCCCGGCCGACGTCGATGGTGACGCTGGGGCGGTCTCGACCAGGGTGAGGCCCGTCCTGCGGTGACCTGGCGGTGGGGCCGCTGCGCTCAGCCGTGCTTGCTCAGAGCCAGTCCCGCCGCTTGAAGATGACGTACAGACTGGTGCAAACCGCAGCCATCAGGGCGATGGCAAAGGGGTATCCGAATCCCCAGTGCAACTCCGGCATGTGTTCGAAGTTCATGCCGTAAACCGTCCCGACGAGCGTCGGGGCGAACAGGATCGCCGCCCACGACGAGATCTTCTTGATCTCCTCGTTCTGCTCGAACCCCGCCTCCGCCAACGCCCGCATCTCCGCGTTCTGCTGCTGCGTCACCAGCGTCGCGTTCACCGTGAGGATCTCGGTGAGGGCCTGGCGGAAGCCGTCGACGCGTTCGCTGGTGTGCGTCACGTGGTCGGCGACGTCGCGGAGATAGCGCTGCAGTTCCTCGTCCGTGTCGTACTTGGAGAAGCCGGCCATGAGGCCGTGCAGCATGCCGACCAGGGGGCGCGTGGCGCGCTGGAACTCGACCATCTCGCGGGAGAGTTCGTAGATGCGGCGGGAGACCTCCGGGTCGCCGCGGAAGACCTCGGTCTCGATCTCGTCGATGTCGTTCTGGACGCCCGCCACCACCGGTGCGTAGCCGTCGACCACCGCGTCGAGTATCGCGTAGAGGACCGCCTCCGGGCCGAGTTTGAGCAGTTCCGGCGACTCCTCCATGCGCCGCCGGACCGCCGACAGATCGGGGGCCGCGCCATGGCGGACCGTGATCACGAAGTCCGGGCCGACGAAGACGTGGAGCTCGCCGAAGTCGACCTCCTCGGGCGCGTCCAGGTAGCGGGCCGCGCGCAGGACGACGAAGAGGGTGTCGCCGTAGCGCTCCAGCTTGGGGCGCTGGTGTGCCTCCATCGCGTCCTCGACGGCGAGCGGGTGCAGGTCGAACTCGGCCGCGAGCGAGAGCAGTTCGGACTCGGTGGGGCGGGCCAGCCCGATCCAGGCCATGCCGGACGGCTGTTCGCGCAGCTCGCGGTAGGTGTCGGCGAGGCCGGTGGGGGAGGAGACGCGTACGCCGTCCTGGTACAGCGCCGCCTCCACGACGCTCGCCACCTCGGCGGTCTCCGAGGCCTCGGCCTCCGGCTGGGCGGTGGCCGAGGTCGGTGCTTCCGGTGACCTCGGCGAAGCGAGGGCTCGGCGCCAGACTGACTTCATGGGGTTCTTGGAGACGGGTCGGGCGCGTCGCTCGGACATCGCGGCTGCCTCCCGGTCGGGACGACGAGTGCGTGCGTGATCACGGAGCAGGATATACGGGGCGAATGTCGCGAGCGCGAGGGGGAGTCGGTCGGGGCCGGATGGGATTGAGGACAGAAGATGTCCGCAAGCCTGGTTAGCGTGAGTGGTATGACGAAGCGGACCACGAACCAGCGCACCACGACGAGCCGCGGCGCCGGCAGGGCGACGGCGGCGACCGGCACCGTCCTCAGCGCACGCGCCCTCAACCGGGCCACCCTCGACCGGCAGTTGCTGCTGCGCCGGTCGCCGCTGTCCGCCCTGGCGGCCGTGGAGCATCTGGTCGGCCTCCAGGCCCAGGAGGTCAAGCCGCCGTACTACGCGCTCGCCGCCCGCCTCGACGGCTTCACGACCGAGGAGCTCTCCGGACTGCTCGCCGACCGCGCGGTCGTACGCATCGTCACCATGCGCTCGACGATCCACATGCACACCGCGGACGACAGCCTCACTCTGCGTCCGCTGGTGCAACCCGCCCGGGACCGCGAGATCAACTACTTCCGCAAGGGCCTCGTCGGCGTCGACCTGGACCGCCTCGCCGTGCTCGCCCGTGAACTCGTCGAGGCCGAGCCCCGCACCATGAAGCAGCTGCGCGAGGCCCTCGGCGCCGAGTGGCCGGACGCCGACCCGCAGTCGCTGGCCGTCGCGGCCCGCTGCAAGCTCCCGCTGGTCCAGGTGACCCCGCGTGGAATGTGGGGCCGCAGTGCCCAGGTCACCCTCACGACCGCCGAGCACTGGCTCGACCGCCCCGCGCAACCGGCCGCCTCCGCCGAGGACGCGGTCCTGCGCTACCTGGCCGCCTTCGGGCCGGCCTCCGTGAAGGACATGCAGACCTGGTCCGGACTGACCAGGATGCGCGACGCCTTCGAACGGCTCCGCCCCGAGCTGGCCACCTTCCGGGACGAGAACGGCGTCGAACTCTTCGACCTCCCCGACGCCCCGCGGCCCGATCCGGACACCCCGGCCCCGCCCCGCTTCCTGCCCGAGTTCGACAACCTCCTCCTCTCCCATGCAGACCGCACGCGGGTCATCCCGCCCGCGAACCGCGGCCGCACCTGGCAGGCCAACACCTTCTACTGCCCGCTCCTCGTCGACGGCTTCCTCGCGGGGGTGTGGCGGATCCTGGGCGACGCCCTCGTCATCGAGCCGTTCACGGAGCTGACCAAGGCCCAGCGCGAAGAGGTGAGCGAGGAGGCGGAGCGGGTGCTGCGGGTGGTGCACTCGGGGACGCCGTACGACGTCCGCTTCGGAACCGTTATCTCCTAGGGGGTGCTGCGCGGGACTTCGGCGAGACCCCCTGGCGTCCGTCGCCGGGCCGCGGCACCTGATCGTCAGTCCGCCCGCCCGGTCACCGCGACCGTCACCCCGAGTCCGATCATCGTGCACCCGCCGGCTCCGCCTATCAGCGACAGCCGGCGGTCGGAGCGGGCGAACCAGGCGCGGGCCGCCGACGCGGTCAGGCCCCACAACGTGTCCGTGACCAGGCCGATGGTGATCGGGATCAGTCCCAGCAGCAGCATCTGCAGCGGCACACCGCCGGCCGAGTGGTCCACGAACTGGGGCAGGACGGCGGCGAAGAACACGACGCCCTTGGGGTTGGTGACGCCGACGAGGACGCCGTCGAGGACCGTGCGCAGGTCACCGCGCGGCGGTCCCGCGGACTGCGTCCGTATCGCCGACGCCTTCAGCTCCTTGCGGTGCCGGAACGCCTGGATGCCCAAATACACGAGATACGCGGCGCCGGCCAGCTTCACCGTCAGATAGACGGTCGCGGACCGCTCCACCAGTGAGCCGATTCCCACCGCGACGGCGACCACCAGCAGGTACGAGCCGATGACATTGCCGAGCACGGTCGCCACGGCGGTGCGGCGGCCGTGGGCCAGGGCACGGCCGATGACGAACAGCACGCTCGGTCCCGGGATCACGATCACCAGGACCGACATCGCCGCGAAGGCCAGGAACCGGTCTGCGGACACCATGCCCATCACCCCCATCCGGGACCCATTGAAACAGGGCGCACCGACAATGGACCTGGACGCGGACGACGACGCGGATCCGGACGGGACATGGACAGGGGGCGTTGCGGGCCGCTCGTGGAGGCCCGCAACGCCCCCTGGTCTTTCACCCGAGAGGTACTCGGGAAGCCTTCAGGGCGCCGTTCCCGGCTATGACCGCACCTGTGCGGTCACCTCCGCCGAGAAGGTGGTCAGCCGGGTGTAGACACCCGGGAAACCGGCCTGGGCGCAGCCTTCGCCCCAGGACGTTATCCCTGCCAGGACGCCCCCGATGATCAGGGGACCGCCGCTGTCGCCCTGGCAGGTGTCGACGCCGCCGGAGGTGGGTCCGGCGCAGACCATGTCGGACCGGACGAAGTCCGAGCCGTAGGAAGTCGCGCAACTGGAGTCGGCGACGACCGGCACGGTCGCCGTCCGCAGCTGGTTGGAGGAACTGCCGCCCGAGGAGGTGGTGCCCCAGCCGATGATGCGGGCCGTGGTGCCGGCGGCGTACACGCCGGTGTCCGCGGCGCCGACGTACTTGGCCGCCGTGTACGGCATCGAGGTCGAAAGGGTCAGCACGGCCACGTCGTTGCCCTCGGTGGCGGTCGTGTAGTCCGGGTGGACCCAGATCTTGCTGACCCGGCTGACGGTGCCGTTCGTCCCGTTGCGGTAGGTGCGGCCACCGACGACACGGAGGCTGCTGGTGGTCTCGCCGGCCAGGCAGTGCGCCGCGGTGACGACCTTGGTGGCGGAGACGAGCGTGCCGCCGCAGAACTGGCTCTGCGAGGCGTCCGTGATCTGCATCATGAACGGGTACGCGGTCGTCGTGGTCGTCGTGCCCCCCACGATGCGCGTGGAGGCGGCCTCAGCGGTGGGGGCGCTGAGCAACGCCGCCGCGGCGGCGGCAGCGGTCGCCGCGACGGCGGCGGTCTTTCTGGCACGGGTGAGCCCGAACATGAGACTCCTCTTGGGGATCGCCGGTGGGGGGAAGCGCGGATGTGGGGGGTGTGCACGGGGGCCGCGGGACCGCCCCCGTGTGCCCGGCGAGCGGCACGCCCCCCAAATTAGGTCGCGCGACATCCCTTCCCAATGAGGGAACCCCCTAGGGGAGTTGGGCAGGGAAAACCCTCGGTCGTGTCAGGTCAAACCTCGACCGACCGACCAGGACGGGTGAATTCGCGACACTCGGCTCCGACTCAGGTCGTGCGGCGGCCCGCCGCCAGCCTCACGATGTCGACCCGCGATCGGATACCGAGCTTGCGGTAGACACGGGTAAGGGTCGCTTCGACCGTTTTGACGCTGATGAACAGTCGCGTGGCGATCTCCCGGTTGGTCGCGCCCTCCATCACGAGGGCGGCGACCTGACGCTCCATCGAGGCGAGCCCGTCCAGGCCGTCCACGCCGTCCCGACCGTTCGGCGCGGAGGCGGGGGTGGGGACCGCCTGCGCACGGCGCGCCTCGGTGGCCGCCTCCACCCGCCGCAGCCAGGGCAGGGCCCGGCAACGGCGGAACAGCCGGGTCGCCTCGTCGTACGACGTCGGACCCGGAGCGCTCGTACGCAGCTGGGCCAGGGCGAAGGCGGCCCGGGCCTCCTCCAGGCCGTAGCCCAGTCTGCCGAGCCGGTCCTGCGCCGACGTCGCCTGGGCCACGGCGGCCTCCTGCTCGCCGCGTGCCGCTCGGACCAGTGCCTCGGCCCGGTCGAGGACGGCCAGAACGCTCCCGCGGTTCAGCCGCAGCGCCTGCTCGCGCGTGACGTCGATGACGTCCTGCGCCTCCGCCAACTCCCCGCCGCGCACCAGGGCCTCGGCGAGGTCGCCGTGCCAGCGGCCGCGGGCGGGGTCGGTGATGCCGAGGCTCTGCTCCACCTCCCGCACCCGGCGCAGCGAGCCGACGGCGGCGGAGGTGTCCCCGGCCACCAGCTGGGCGTGGCCGAGAGCGGCCAGGGCGCGCGAGCAGTACATCTGGTCGCCGTCCCGCTCGGCGTGCTCCAGGGCCTCACGCGCCAGCGCCAGCGCCCGGTCCACCTCGCCGCCCGCGGCCTCCGCGAGCGAGGTGAGCACGGCGGAGGCCACCTCGCCGATCCCGGTGTCGCGGGCCAGCCGCAGGCTCTCGCGGGCGAGGTCGAGGGCGTGCCCGCAATGGCCGGAGTGCAGCTCGGTCTCGGCGACTCCGCGCAGGAAGTGCACCTCGCTCTCCACCCACCCGTGCCTGCGCACCTCGCGCAGCAGGGTGGTGACCGCGGTACGGGCCTCGGGCAACTGGTCGCTCATGATCAGCCAGCGGAAACGGGAGTAGCCGGCCCCGTTGTGATGGCAGGCCACCCTCGGGTCCTGAGGCTCCTGCAGCGCCCGCCGGATGGTCGCCGGGGCGTCCGGGTGCCCCATCAGGGTCTCGATCTGGGCCTGGAAGGCGAGCGCCATCAGCTCGGTGTACCGGTCGTCCGCGCGTGCGGCCAGCGCCGCGGCGTACGCCGCCTCCTCCCGGGCCTCGTCGAAGTCGCCCTTGACGAGTACCGCGCGCCAGGTCAGCTGGTAGTGGACGAGCGCCAGCAGCCTCGGGTCCTCGCCCGCGTCGGCCAGGGCCTGCGGGAAGACCGCGTCGACCTCGGTCATCGCGTGACCCGCCGTGTCGATCACGATGATCCAGGCCCGCACCCGGTCCGCGGGAACCGTCGCCCGGGTGAGCACCTCGCGGGCGATGTCCCGCGCGAGGTCCAGCTCCCCGGCCGTGACCGCGTCCTCGGCGGCGTCCAGCCGCAGCACCTCCGGACGCGGCGGACCGTCCGCGGGGGTGTGCCGGGCGGCCAGCAGGGAGAGCTGCGCGGCCACCGAGGGCGCTCCGCGGTCGCGTGCCAGGGCGGCGGCCTCGGCCAACCGGGCCGCGACCTCGGGGTCCGTGCCGGAGGTCGCCAGGGCCAGGTGCCGGGCGCGCTCGATGGGGTCGGACGCCGCGGTGGACAGCGCGGTGTGCGCGGCGCGACGTTCCTGCGCCGGTGCCTCCGCGTACAGCGCGGCGGAGATCATCGGGTGCGCGAACCGCAGGGCGGGGCCCTCGGGCTCGGTCGCCAGCAGCCCGAGCTCGGCGGCCTGCGCGGTCTCGGCCTCGGCGTTGTGCCGGCCTGCCGCGTGCAGCAGGGCCAGCGTGGGGCGGGCGCCGGCACTCGCGACCAGCAGGGTGCGGCGGGCCTCCTGCGACAGCATCTCCAGGCGGTTGAGCACCAGGGCGCGCAGCGAGGTGGGCACCGGCAGGGGTTCGCCGGCCCGGGGCGGGGTGGGGTTCTCGGCGAGGGCGCGGCCCAGTTCGAGGGCGAACAGGGCGTTGCCCCCGCTGGTGCGGTGGATGTCCCGGACCGTGGAGCGCGGCAGGCCCGTGAAGCCGCGGTGGTCGAGAAGTGCGGACATCTGGGCGCGCGTCAGCGGACCCAGCCGTACGGCGAGGGTGTCCGGCGGCGCCGCCCGCAGATGACGGTCGTACTCCTGGTCCTCGGTGCGTACCGCGCACAGCATCCGCACGGGCGTGTCGCCCAGGCGGCGGGCGGCGAAGCCCAGGAGTTCGGCACTGGCGGGGTCGAGCCACTGGAGGTCGTCGGCGACGACGAGGACGGGCCCGGCCTCGGCGAGGGCGCGCAGGGCCGACAGCACGGCCAGACGCAGCGCCAGGCCGTCGCGTTGCAGGGTGGACTCGCCGCGGCCGGTGAGCGCCGCCTCCAGGGCGGTGCGCTGGGCGGCGGGGAGCCGGTCGGACACCTCGTCCAGGACCAGACCGAGGAGGTCGGCCAGGGCGAGGAAGGGGAGATGGGATTCGGTCTCCGTGGGTGAGCAGCGCAACACGGTGCGGGCCTCGTGGCCGTATTCCGCGGCCAATGCCCGCAGGACCGTGGACTTCCCAATTCCGGCAGGCCCGTGGAGCAGCACGCTGCCGCCCCGCTCCAGCTGCTCACGCGCCGCGCCGAACAGCTCCTCCCTGCCGATGACCTGGTCGGGGCGGCATCTCGCAGGCTCCTTGAAGTCCCGTCGCACGGTCACCGCTCCCCTCCGTGTGTCGTGTTCGGGCCAATATTAGGCAACAGATCTTTGAAATTCGGACCGACGACGTGGTGAGGCAAATTACAGCCGCGAGGCATGGGCAAATTCAAAGGCCCGCCGAATGAATGGAGGGTCGTCGAGGTGGGCTGGACCACCATGACGACCCGATGCCGGCCCACTGCGCTCCGGCTGCCGGTCCACCCCCGGACCCCCGGCGGACACCACGGCCCCATCGCGGCCCCACCACCGACGCACCACCCGCGCACCGCCCCACCCCCCCCCACGGACGCACCACCCCGGCGTCTACGGCAGCAACCCGGCCCGGCGTGCCGCCACCACCGCCTCTCCCCGGGTGCGCGTGCCCAGCTTGCGCATGGCCGAGCGCAGGTAGCCCTTGACCGTCTCGGCCCGCAGCCCGAGCCGCTCGGCGGCCACCGCGTTCGTGGCGCCGGCGGCGACACAGGCGAGCACGTCCAGCTCACGCGGGGCCAGCGTCACCGCGCTGGCGGGCCGCTCCGCCGTCAGCAGGGCGCAGGCCGCGAGGAGCTCCGAGCGCAGCGCGGGGTCGGTGATGCGCGGTGCCAGGGCCCGCAGCGCCGCGTGGGCCTCGCGCACCTGCTCCCGGTCGGCGCCCGCCTCGACCGGCGCCTGCCCCGGCCGTGCCGCCGCATCCAGCAGCTCCCGCACCTCGTCCCGCACCACCAGCGCCTGCTCCACGTCCCGTGCCGCCGCGACGGCCGCCGTCAGCGTGCGGTCACCGAGCGGCTGGGCCGTGCGCAGGGCGCCGTACAGGACACCGCGCACCCGGCGCCGTACCACGACCGGAACCGCCACCACCGAGCACAGGCCCTCGCGGGCGACGGCGGCGTCGTACTCGTGGCTGATCTGCCGCGAGCGGGAGTAGTCCGTGACCGCGCAGGGGCGGGCCAGCGCCGCCGCCTTGCCGCCCAGCCCGTGGCCGGCGGTCACGGCGAGTCCGCTCAGGGACTCGGTCGCCGTGCCGTTCAGCTCGCTGAGGCGCATCTGGCGGCACCCGGACTCCATCAGGCCGCCGAAGGCGACCGGGAGGCCCGTGGTGCGGCGCAGGCGCGCCAACGCGCCCCTCATCTCCACCGTTGCGGCCGCGTCCACTGCCACGTACTCGCCCTTTCGCTGCGGCTTCCCCGGAGCGCACACCCCCGTTCGGGGGTAGTGAGACCCACGTCACGGATTAGACGATGACAGAGAGCCGCCCGGCAAGGTCCGGTAACCAGGAGGACAGATGAAGACGGGGACGGAACTGTTCCGCAGCGCGCGGGACTTCCTGCTCGAACACCGCGAGGACTACACCGCGGCCTACGAGGGCTTCGCCTGGCCCCGGCCCGAGCGGTTCAACTGGGCGCTCGACTGGTTCGACGTCATCGCGGACGGGAACGACCGCACCGCGCTGCACATCGTCGAGGAGGACGGCACCGAGGTCCGGGTGTCCTTCGCCGAGATGGCCGAGCGCTCCGCGCGCGTCGCGGGCTGGCTGCGCGAGCGCGGGGTGCGGGCCGAGGACCGCGTCCTCGTGATGCTCGGCAACCAGGTCGAGCTGTGGGAGACGGCGCTCGCCGCGATGAAGCTGCGCGCCGTCGTCATCCCGGCCACCCCGCTGCTCGGCCCCGCCGATCTGCGCGACCGGGTCGAGCGGGGCCGGGTCCGCCATGTGCTGGTGCGCGCCGAGGACACCGGCAAGTTCGACGAGGTGCCCGGGAGCTACACACGCGTCACCGTCGGCGGGGCGCGCGAGGGGTGGCAGACGTACGAGGACGCGTACGACGCCTCCGCCGCGTTCACGCCCGACGGGCCGACCGCGGCCGACGACCCGCTGATGCTCTACTTCACCTCCGGCACCACGGCCCGCCCCAAGCTGGTCGAGCACACCCACACCTCGTACCCGATCGGGCACCTGGCCACGATGTACTGGATCGGCCTCAGGCCCGGCGACGTGCACCTGAACATCTCCTCGCCCGGCTGGGCCAAGCACGCCTGGTCCAACCTGTTCGCGCCCTGGAACGCGGAGGCGACCGTCTTCATCCACAACTACACCCGCTTCGACGCGGCCCGGCTGATGGCCGAGATGGACCGCGCGGGTGTCACCACCTTCTGCGCCCCGCCGACCGTCTGGCGCATGCTCATCCAGGCCGACCTGAGCGCCCTGCGCAACCGGCCCCGTGAGGCCGTCGCCGCCGGTGAGCCGCTCAACCCCGAGGTCATCGAAAGGGTCCGCGAGGCCTGGGGCGTGACGATCCGGGACGGCTTCGGGCAGACCGAGACAGCCGTCCAGGTCTCCAACAGCCCCGGCCAGCCCCTGAAGACAGGCTCCATGGGGCGGCCCAGCCCCGGCTTCCGCGTCGAGCTCCTCGACCCGGTGACCGGCGCGCCCGGCGCCGAGGAGGGCGAGATCGCGCTCGACCTCTCGGCGCGGCCGGTCGGTGTGATGACCGGCTACCACGGCGACGCGGACCGCACGGCGGAGGCGATGGCGGGCGGCTACTACCGCACCGGTGACATCGGCTCCCGCGACGCCGAGGGCTACATCACCTACGTGGGCCGGGCGGACGACGTCTTCAAGGCGAGCGACTACAAGATCTCCCCCTTCGAGCTGGAGAGCGCCCTTCTGGAGCACGAGGCGGTGGCCGAGGCGGCCGTGGTGCCGGCGCCGGACGAACTGCGGCTCGCGGTGCCGAAGGCGTACGTCGTGCTCGCGGAGGGCTGGGAGCCGGGCCCCGACACGGCGAAGGTGCTCTTCGAGCACTCACGGGAGGTCCTGGCTCCGTACAAGCGCGTCCGCCGCCTGGAGTTCGCGCCGCTGCCCAAGACCGTCTCCGGCAAGATCCGGCGCATCGAACTGCGCGAGGCCACGGCGGCCGGGTCGGACGCCGAGTACCGCGAGGAGGACTTCCGGTGACGTCCGAGCTGTCGTACACGCACGGGACGAGCGGGACGGCCCTGCTGGGGGACACGATCGGGGCCAACCTGGACCGGGCCGTGGCGGCCTGGCCGGAGCGGGAGGCACTGGTCGACGTGCCGTCCGGGCGGCGCTGGACGTACGCCCGGTTCGCGGCCGACGTCGACCAGCTGGCGTACGCGCTGCTCGCGAGCGGGATCGGCAAGGGCGACCGGGTGGGCATCTGGGCGATCAACTGTCCCGAGTGGGTCCTGGTCCAGTACGCCACCGCGCGGATCGGCGCGATCATGGTGAACATCAACCCGGCCTACCGCACCCACGAGGTCGAGTACGTCCTCAACCAGGCCGGTGTCTCACTGCTGTTCGCCTCCCTCAGCCACAAGACCAGTGACTACCGGGCGATGGTCGACCAGGTGCGGGGCCGCTGCCCGCGGTTGCGGGAGACCGTGTTCATCGGTGACCCGAGCTGGGAGGCGCTCCTCGCGCGCGGAACGCCGGTGCCCTTCGAGGACCTGTCCTGCGACGACCCGATCAACATCCAGTACACGTCGGGGACGACGGGCTTCCCCAAGGGGGCCACCCTCTCCCACCACAACATCCTGAACAACGGCTACTTCGTGGGCGAGATGATCGCCTACAGCGAGCAGGACCGGGTGTGCATCCCCGTGCCCTTCTACCACTGCTTCGGCATGGTCATGGGCAACCTGGCCGCCACCTCCCACGGCGCCTGCATGGTGATCCCGGCCCCCTCCTTCGACCCGAAGGCCACGCTGGAGGCCGTCCAGCGGGAGCGCTGCACCTCCCTGTACGGCGTGCCGACCATGTTCATCGCGGAGTTGAACCACCCCGACTTCGCCTCGTACGACCTGACCTCCTTGCGCACCGGCATCATGGCGGGCTCGCCCTGCCCGGTGGAGGTGATGAAGCGGGTGGTCTCGGAGATGCACATGGCCGAGGTGTCGATCTGCTACGGCATGACGGAGACCTCGCCCGTCTCCACCCAGACCCGGCGCGACGACGACCTCGAACACCGCACCGGCACGGTCGGCCGCGTGCTGCCGCACATCGAGGTGAAGATCGTCGATCCGGTGACGGGAGTGACCCTGCCCCGCGGCACGGCGGGCGAGTTGTGCACCCGCGGCTACAGCGTGATGCTCGGCTACTGGAACGAGCCCGAGAAGACCGCCGAGTCCGTCGACGCGGGGCGCTGGATGCACACCGGTGACCTGGCGACGATGCGGGAGGACGGCTATGTCGAGATCGTCGGCCGCATCAAGGACATGATCATCCGTGGCGGCGAGAACATCTACCCGCGCGAGATCGAGGAGTTCCTGTACGCCCACCCCAAGATCGCGGACGTCCAGGTCGTCGGGGTGCCGCACGAGCGGTACGGCGAGGAGGTGCTGGCGTGCGTCATCCCGCGTGACCCCGACGACCCGCTGACGCTGGCGGAACTGCGGGCCTTCTGCGACGGGCGGCTGGCGCACTACAAGGTTCCGAGCCGGTTGCGGGTCCTCGACTCCTTCCCGATGACCGTCTCCGGGAAGGTGCGCAAGGTGGAGCTGCGGGAGAGGTACGCGGAGAGCCGGGACTGACCGCTCGGTCCCTGACGAAGACGAACGGGTGTGCACGACGGCCTGGTCGACGACGCCGTCCAGGAGCTGTTCGAGTACGGCGGTGTCCACGCGGTCGTGTTGACGGCTCCAGGTCGCGGCGCATGCACACCCGGTCGTGCTACCGGCTGTCCAGGTCGCGGCGCATGCACACGCGCGGCCATCGGTCGAGGCCGAGCTCCGCCTCGTGGGCGCGGATCTCCCGAAGCCCGGAGGTGAGCTCGGCCCGGTCCAGTACGCGAAAGCCCAGGCGGGTGTAGTACGGCGCGTTCCACGGGACCTCGGTGAAGGTGGTCAGGGTGAGTGCGGCGAGGTCCTGCTCGCGTGCGCGGTCGGCGGCGTACGCGAGGAGGGCGCGGCCGACGCCCCGGCGGGCGGCGTCCGGGTGGACCGAGACCTGCTCGATGTGCAGGGCACCGTCGACGGGCTCGCAGATCAGGTAACCGACCGGGCATTCATCGGCGTCGCGGGCGACCCAGGCGCGGCCCGCCCGGCGGTAGCGGTCCAGGACGTCCAGGGTGGGCGGCTCGTCGTCGGCGATCGCCGCCATGCCGACGTCGCGGAAGGCGGCTCCCGCGGCGCGCTCGATGTCCTGGAGGCCAGGCAGGTCGTCGGACGTCGCGGGGCGGATACGCATGAGTCGAGTGTCGGTCGTCGGTGGGGTGCGGCGCGAGCGAGTTATCGCGCGCCCGTCGCGTCCAGTTCGTCGGCGAGGCTGTTGACCGGCTGGGGCGTACCCGTGAGGTCGAGGACGAACAGGGGCACGCCCAGCGTGTCCGCGCGGGCGCGGGCGTCGGGAGCGTAACCGGCGAGGGAGAAGTAGACGCAGGCCGCGGACTCCGTCATGGCCGTCAGCCACAGGCACTCCACGTCCCGCAGGGACGCCGGCCCGACGGTCGGGTCGACCTGGGCGAGCAGGCCGTGCGCGGCGATGCCGATGCCGGTCGGGGGACGCTGGTCGGCGCGGCGGATGCCCTGGTAGCCGAGCCAGCGCAGATAGACGGCGGCCGCGGTCACCGCGTCGCGCGCGGAACGGATCGTCACGGGCTGGAAGGGGCGGCGCGCGGCGGGTGCCTTCGGCGGTGCCGCCTCAGTGTCCGCTCCGGCCAGCGGGACGCACAGCACCGTCCCGCAGGGGCAGCCCACCTCCGGGCGGGGCCACTCGGTGGTACGGCCGCACGCCCCGCAGCGCACGCCGACCCACTCGTCGTCCCAACTGCGCCGGGTGACGGCGGTCGCGGTCCCGTCGGGGTCGAGCGCGGGCGTGACGGGCGTCCCGCACGCACAGGGATAGGCGGGTGCCGTGTAGAGATGCTCGCGCCGGCAGGCCGGGCAGCGCACCGACACGCTCTCGGACATGGCCCCTCCAGGTCGACCTCGCACCGGACAGCCCCATGGTCCTCCACCGCGCGGCCGGTTGTCCGCCCCTTGACGCTCCTCACGGGCCCACCTACATTGCTTCCAGATAGTAGAAAAGTATTTCCGCTATGCGAAATAGCAGCAGTGGAGATGCCATCGACACGGAATTGCTCACCGCGGGGCGCGACGGGAGTGCGAATCCGACAGCCGAAGCAGGAGTACTCAATGGCTCGTATGACCGCTGCCCGAGCGGCAGTCGAGATCCTCAAGCGCGAGGGCGTCAGCAACGCGTTCGGTGTGCCGGGAGCGGCGATCAACCCCTTCTACGCGGCGCTCAAGGCATCCGGCGGGATCAACCACACGCTCGCCCGTCACGTCGAGGGCGCCTCGCACATGGCCGAGGGCTACACGCGTACCCACCCGGGCAACATCGGTGTCTGCATCGGCACCTCGGGCCCGGCCGGCACCGACATGATCACCGGCCTGTACTCCGCGATCGGGGACTCGATCCCGATCCTGTGCATCACCGGCCAGGCCCCGACCGCGGTGATCCACAAAGAGGACTTCCAGGCCGTCGACATCGCCTCGATCGCCAAGCCGGTCACGAAGATGGCGGTGACCGTCCTGGAGGCCGCGCAGGTCCCCGGCGTCTTCCAGCAGGCGTTCCACCTGATGCGCTCCGGCCGTCCGGGCCCGGTCCTCATCGACCTGCCGATCGACGTGCAGCTGACGGAGATCGAGTTCGACCCGGAGACGTACGAGCCGCTCCCGGTCTACAAGCCCGCCGCGACCCGCGCCCAGATCGAGAAGGCGATCGGGATGCTGAACGCGTCCGAGCGCCCCCTGATCGTCGCGGGCGGTGGTGTCATCAACGCCGACGCCGCCGACCTCCTCGTCGAGTTCGCCGAGCTGACCGGCACTCCGGTCGTCCCGACCCTGATGGGCTGGGGTCTGCTGCCCGACGACCACGAGCTGAACGCCGGCATGGTGGGCCTGCAGACTTCGCACCGCTACGGCAACGCGACCTTCCTGGAGTCCGACTTCGTCCTCGGCATCGGCAACCGCTGGGCCAACCGCCACACCGGCAGGCTGGACGTCTACACGGCCGGACGGAAGTTCGTCCACGTCGACGTCGAGCCCACCCAGATCGGCAGGATCTTCGCCCCGGACTACGGCATCGCCTCCGACGCGAAGGCGGCCCTGGAGCTGTTCGTGGAGGTGGCACGGGAGTTGAAGGCCGCGGGCAGGCTGCCCGACCGCTCCGCGTGGGCGGCCTCCGCCCAGGAGCGCAAGGCGACCCTCCAGCGCCGTACGCACTTCGACGACATCCCGATCAAGCCGCAGCGCGTCTACGAGGAGATGAACAAGGCCTTCGGGCCGGAGACCCGGTACGTCTCCACGATCGGCCTCTCGCAGATCGCGGGCGCCCAGATGCTGCACGTCTTCAGGCCGCGGCACTGGATCAACTGCGGCCAGGCCGGCCCGCTCGGCTGGACGATCCCGGCCGCGCTGGGTGTCGCCAAGGCCGACCCGCAGGCGCAGGTCGTCGCCCTGTCCGGGGACTACGACTTCCAGTTCATGATCGAGGAGCTGGCGGTCGGGGCGCAGCACAAGATCCCGTACGTCCATGTCCTGGTGAACAACTCCTACCTGGGCCTGATCCGTCAGGCGCAGCGGGCGTTCGACATCGACTTCCAGGTCAAGCTGGAGTTCGAGAACATCAACTCGCCCGAGCTGGGCGTCTACGGCGTCGACCACGTCAAGGTCGCCGAGGGCCTCGGCTGCAAGGCGATCCGGGTGACGGACCCGAGCGAGCTGGGCGCCGCCTTCGAGCAGGCCAAGAAGCTCGCGCAGGAGTACCAGGTCCCGGTGGTCGTCGAGGCGATCCTGGAGCGCGTCACCAACATCTCCATGTCGACCACGAACGACATCGGCAACGTCGTGGAGTTCGAGGAGCTCGCCACGGAGCCGGGACACGCGCCGACGTCCATCAGGACGCTGAAGGTCTGACGCGGGAGGTCCTGACGCCTCCCGTCAGCAAGGGGCGGTCCGACCGAGAGGTCGGACCGCCCCCTTTGTGTTCCCCCGTGTCGCTCCCCCGTGCTGTCCCCCGTGCGGTGTACCCCCGTTCACGGAACCCGCCGCCCCCGTGCCGGCGGGCCCCGTGTGAGGAGAATGTGCCCTGCGACGGGGGTGGTTGAAGCCTTTTGGCGCCGGTTCAGAGGTTGATCTGAGGGTTGCGTAGGCGACGTACGACCCGTGGTGTACGCGCCCGTCGGGGTCGCGTGCGGGGCGCAGCGGCACGCCGAAGAGCGCCGGGTACGGGACCGTCCGTACCCGGCGCTCTTCAGCCGGTGAGGTATCGGGTTGTGGCCGTCCGACGGTGCGAGGCTGGGCGCGACAGGACGTTCGCGCCGCCGGACGGGGCCTTGAGAGGGTTCGGGACCGCGGCGGATGCGACGGAACCGGGGGCTCCTTCCCTCAGGTCGAAGAAGGAGGCCGGACCTTCACCACCGCACTGGCTCGCACACCGCCGCGGTCCTCACGTTGCCCGCGCCCCTCCCGGGCGACCACCCCTCATCCGGGTCGGCCGGTGGCGGGGCGCGGGCGATGCGCCCGGTTCATGACCTCCCGTCAGGAACCGGGCGCGGCCTTGCGGTTCAGTCCTCGCGCAGGGCGCGGACCGCCTCCTCCACGCGCTTGCCGTAGTCCGGGTCGGCGGCGTGGAAGTGGGCCAGGTTCTTCTCGATCACGTCGTCGCGGGAGACCTGGGAGAGGCCACCGGCGATGTTCGCGACCAGTCGGGACTTCTCCTCGGCGGACATCAGCCGGTACAGCTCGCCGGCCTGGAAGAAGTCGTCGTCCTTGGTGTGCAGGGGCGCCACGTGGGTGCCGGTGTGGCCGGTCACCGCGAGCGGGGCCGACAGCGGGCGGCCGGTCTCCACCGGGCCGTCGTAGGAGTTCGGCTCGTAGTTCTTGGCGCCCCGGCCCTGGGCGTTGGAGGCCATGAAGCCGTCGCGACCGTAGTTGGCGGCGCCGCCCGGCACCGCCTTCGGGGCGTTGACCGCCAGCTGTGTGTGGTTGACGCCGAGGCGGTAGCGGTGGGCGTCCGCGTAGGCGAACAGGCGGCCCTGGAGCATCTTGTCGGGGGAGGGGCCGATGCCCGGCACGAAGTTGTTGGGCGAGAACGCGGCCTGCTCGACCTCGGCGAAGACGTTGTCGGGGTTGCGGTCGAGGACCAGCCGGCCCACGCGCTGGAGCGGGTAGTCCTTGTGCGGCCACACCTTGGTGAGGTCGAACGGGTTGAAGCGGTAGTCCGCCGCCTCGGCCGCCGGCATGAGCTGGACGTACAGCGTCCAGGACGGGTGCACCCCGCGCTCGATGGCCTGGAGCAGGTCCGTCTGGTGCGAGTTGGGGTCCTTGCCCGCGAGCTCGGCGGCCTGCTCGCTGCTCAGGCAGCGGACGCCCTGGTTGGTCTTGAAGTGGTACTTGACGAAGAACGCCTCCCCTTCGGCGTTCGTCCACTGGTAGGTGTGCGAGCCGTAGCCGTTCATGTGGCGGTACGACGCCGGGATGCCGCGGTCGCCCATCAGCCAGGTCACCTGGTGCGTGGCCTCGGGGGCGTGCGCCCAGAAGTCCCAGACGTTGTCCGGCTCCTGACGGCCCGTGAACGGGTCGCGCTTCTGCGAGTGGATGAAGTCCGGGAACTTGATCGGGTCCTTGATGAAGAACACCGGGGTGTTGTTCCCGACGAGGTCGTAGTTGCCCTCCGCCGTGTAGAACTTGACCGCGAAGCCGCGCGGGTCGCGCACCGCGTCCGCGCCGCCGAGGCTGTCGGCCACGGTCGAGAAGCGCAGGAACACCTCGGTCCGCTTGCCGACCTCGCTGAGGAAGTCGGCGTGGGTGAAGCCGGTGACGTCATCGGTCACCTCGAAGTGGCCGTACGCGCCGGAGCCCCGTGCGTGCACCACCCGCTCCGGGATGCGCTCGCGGTTGAAGCGCGCCAGCTTCTCCAGGAGGTGCTGGTCCTGGAGCAGGAGCGGGCCGCCGACGCCGGCGGAGGCGGAGTTCTGGTTGTCGGCGACCGGGGCGCCGGCCTCGGTCGTGAGCACGCGCTTCGACATCGTGGACCTTCCGTGCGGGAGCACTTCCGTGCGGGTGGCAGCGGAAAAATCTTTCCGCTTGATGGAGCCTAGAAGTGGGAGAAACTGAGCGTCAACAGTTTGTTGAAGTCGGTTCCGGGCGACGCCCCCGCCTGGGCGCGACAGGACAGGTGTCGGCGAAGGCGCCGCCCGGAAGTCTCGGGGTGGGTCAGACCTGGGCGCCGGAGAGGCGCTCGACCGCGCGCAGCAGCGCGGAGTGGTCCAGGCCGCCGTCGCCCTGCGCGCGCAGGGACGCGACCAGCTGGGCGACCACGGCACCGACCGGCAGGGCGGCGCCGACATTGCGGGCGGCGTCCGTGACGATGCCCATGTCCTTGTGGTGCAGGTCGATACGGAAGCCGGGCTTGAAGTCGCGGTTCAGGAAGTTGTCCTTCTTCCGCGTCAGCACGGTGGAGCCCGCGAGACCGCCGTTCAGGACGTCCAGCGCCGCCTTGAGGTCCACGCCGGACTTCTCCAGGAAGACCACGGCCTCGGCGCACGCCTGGATGTTCACGGCGACGATCAGCTGGTTGGCCGCCTTCACGGTCTGGCCCGAGCCGTGCGGACCGCACAGCACGATGGTCTTGCCGAGGGCTTCGAGGATCGGCTTCGCCGCGTCGAAGTCGGCCTGCTCACCGCCGACCATGATCGACAGTACCGCCTCGACGGCACCGGCCTCGCCGCCGGACACGGGGGCGTCCAGGACCCGGATGCCCTTGTCCTCGGCGGCCTTCGCGAGGTCGACCGAGGTCTGCGGGGTGATCGAGGACATGTCGATCAGCAGCGCGCCGGACCTCGCGTTCTCCAGGATGCCGTCGGGGCCGTAGCAGATGGCCTCGACCTGTGGGGAGGCCGGGACCATCGTGATGACGACGTCGGCGTCCTGCACGGCCTCGGCGATCGAGGCGGCGGCCGTGCCGCCCGCGGCGGCCAGGCGGTCCAGCTTGTCCTGCTCCAGCGTGAAGCCGGTGACCTGGTAACCCGCCTTGATCAGGTTCTCGGACATGGGGGAGCCCATGATGCCGAGGCCTATCCACGCGATCTTGGGGAGATTGCTCATGATGGGGGTGCCTCTCTGTACTGCTGTGGTGCGTGAACGAATGAGTGCGCCGGTCGGCGACCGTCGGCCTGTCCGGAGTCGGTGGGCGAGGCCTTTTCGCGGCCCGCGACGGGACCGTGACGGGTGCCGCGACAGGGTCGTGACGGGTGCCGCGACGCGGTCGTGACGGGTGCCGGGACGAGGCCGCGACGGGACCGGGGGCGTGCCGTCAGCGCACGGAGCGCTGTTCGACGGGCAGCCAGCCGAAGGCCTCCGCGCTCGGACGGTCGCCCGGCTTGTACTCCAGGCCGACCCAGCCCTCGTAGCCCGCCTTGCCCAGCCGGTCGAGCAGTTCCTCCAGCGGGAGCGTGCCCGTGCCGGGCGCGCCGCGTCCCGGGTTGTCGGCGATCTGCACATGGCCGGTCTTCGGGGCGTACCGCTCGATCACCGAGGGCAGGTCCTCGCCGTTCATGGACAGGTGGTAGAGGTCCATGAGGAAGCGGGCGTTGCCCAGTCCCGTCGCCGCGTTGACCTTGTCGACGACGCCGACGGCGGCCGGTGCGGACACCAGCGGGTACAGCGGCGACTCGGGCTTGTTCAGGGCCTCGATCAGCAGGATCGCGCCGATCCGGTCGGCCGCCCGCGCGGCGAGCGCCAGGTTCTCCAGCGCGAGCGCGTCCTGCTCGGCCGGGTCCACGCCCTCGACGCGGTTGCCGTACAGGGCGTTGAGCGCCCCGCAGCCGAGGGACTTCGCGAAGTCCGCCGCGACGTCGACGTTGGCGCGGAACCTCTCCGACTCCTCGCCCGGCACCGACAGGGCGCCGCGGTCGGGACCGGGCAGCCGGCCCGCGTAGAAGTTCAGCCCGGTGAGCTGGACGCCCGCGTCCTCGATCGCCTTCTTGAGGGCGTCGAGCTCGGACTGTCCGGGGTCGGGGGAGTCGATCCACGGCCACCACAGCTCGACCGCGGTGAAGCCGGCCGCGGCGGCGGCCGCGGGGCGCTCCAGGAGCGGGAGTTCCGTGAAGAGGATCGACAGGTTGACGTTGAAGCGCTGCTCTGCGAATCCCATCGCCGGCGCTCCCTTCCGTGTCGAGATTCCATATTGCGGAAGTTAGTTTCTGCGTACTGGAAGATTGCCGTTGTGTGTCGAAGCTTGTCAAGAGGGCTCGGCGGATGGCCGCACCGCGCGTTAGGTTGAGCGCGTGCGATTGAGAGTGGAGTTCACGACCGAGCCCTTCGACCTCGACGAGGCGCCCGCGCACGCGGTCGTGGCCCGCGAGGTGGTCGAGGCTGCCGAGCTCGACGCGGTGGACGTCGGCCCCTTCGGTAATACGGCGGAGGGGGGCGCCGACGCCGTGCTCGCCGCCGTGGACGCCCTGCTGCGCCGGACCCTGGAGGCCGGTGCCACCCGGATCTCGCTCCAGCTCAATGTGGTCGGGGAGGGCGAGGCATGAGCGGAACCGGGGACGAGCCCTTCATCGCGGCGGTGAAGCCGCTGGTCGACGCCATGGGCGGCGAGATCCTCCCGCCGGACGAGGCCGGCCCCGAGGATGTCGTGCTCGCCTGGGAGGGGGTCGATGTGGTGGCCGTGCGCCTGCCCCAGCTCGCCGACTCCCTCGATCACATCCTGGCCGCCATGGAGCGCAGGAAGGGCAAGCCCCTGGCCGACCTGGACCGCAAGGCCAAGCAGGAGGTCGTGCGGATACTGGAGGCGCGCGGTGCCTTCTCCGTGCGGCACGGCGTGGAGACCGTGGCGAGCGCGCTCGGGGTGAGCCGGTTCACGGTCTACAACTACCTGAATCGGGACAAGAACCCCTGACGGCGTCCGCTCGGTTTCGTTACCGCGAATTTTCAACAAAGTGTTGACGTCTCGTCGTCGTAGGGCGTTAGCTAGCGGCACGCCCGTTCAGTACGAAGGCCCTGCGCGGCCACGGAGGCTCCCGTGACGTCGAATTCCACGCCCCCGGGCCTGGCCCGGTTCAACGCCCTGGAGGAGCACGCGGCCCACGCCGCTCTCCACGAGGCGTGCGCCTCCACGGCATGGGCGGCAAGACTGCTCGCCGCCCGCCCCTACGCCACCGCCGACGACCTCTACAGCGCGAGCGACGCCGCCATGGCGGAGCTGACCACCGAGGACCTCCAGGAGGCGATGGCCGGGCATCCGCCGATCGGCCGCCCCAAGCCGGGCGACCCGACCTCGGCTCGGGAGCAGCGCGGCATGGCCGGCGCCTCCGAGGACCTCAAGGCGGAGATGCTCGAACTCAACCTTGCCTACCAGGACAGGTTCGGCCATGTCTTCCTGATCTGCGCCACCGGCCGGACGGGCGAGCAGATGCGCGACGCGGTCAAGGAGCGGATCGGCAACTCGCCGGAGCAGGAGCGGGAGATCGTCCGCGCCGAGCTGGGCAAGATCAACCGTATCCGGCTCGCCCGCCTCGTCGAAGAATCCTGAAGAGGACGCAGACCATGAGCACCAGCACCACCGCCTCCGTGTCCACGCACATCCTGGACACCAGCATCGGCCGCCCCGCCGAGGGCGTCGCCGTCCACCTCTCGGCCCGCTCGGGCCGGGACACCGACTGGCGCGCACTCGGCGGCTCCACGACCGACGCGGACGGTCGGTGCAAGGACCTCCCGCTGCCGCCGGAGGGGACCACCCACGTACGGCTCGACTTCGCGGTCGAGGCGTACTTCGAGAAGAAGCAAGCCGATGCGCAGCAGGACGCCCCCGCGAATCGGGACAGCGGTGCCGTGTTCTTCCCCGAGGTGGCGATCACCTTCGCCGTGAAGCCCGGGGAGCACTACCACGTACCGCTGCTGCTCAACCCGTTCGGCTACTCCGTTTACCGAGGGAGCTAGCTAAATGACCGTCAATTCCCGCCCTGGCCGACCTGTGATCCTGGGACAGAACCAGTACGGCAAGGCCGAGAACCGAGTCGTGAAGATCACGCGGGACGGCGCCACCCACCACATCAAGGACCTGAACGTCTCCGTCGCCCTCTCCGGCGACATGGAAGAGGTCCACTACTCCGGCTCCAACGCCAACGTCCTGCCGACCGACACCACCAAGAACACGGTGTACGCGTTCGCCAAGGAGTACGGCATCGAGTCCGCCGAGCAGTTCGGCATCCACCTCGCCCGGCACTTCGTGACCAGCCAGGAGCCGATCAAGACGGCCCGGATCCGCATCGAGGAGTACGCCTGGGAGCGGATCGAGGCCTCCGACGCCAACTCGCAGTTCATCGGCGCCGACGAGGTCAAGCACTCCTTCGTCCGCAAGGGCCAGGAGACACGGCTCACGCAGATCACGTACGACGGTGAGCAGTGGGAGGTCGTGTCCGGTCTGAAGGACCTGGTCGTGATGAACTCCACGAACTCCGAGTTCTGGGGCTACGTCAAGGACAAGTACACGACGCTGAAGGAGGCGTACGACCGCATCCTGGCCACCCAGGTCTCCGGCCGCTGGCGGTTCAACTGGACCGACGACGAGCAGCGGATGCCCAACTGGGAGAAGTCCTACGAGCAGACCAGGAAGCACATGCTCCAGGCCTTCGCCGAGACGTACTCGCTCTCGCTCCAGCAGACCCTGTACCAGATGGGTTCGCGCATCATCAACCACCGCAGCGAGATCGACGAGGTCCGCTTCTCCCTCCCGAACAAGCACCACTTCCTGGTGGACCTGGAGCCGTTCGGGCTGAAGAACGACAACGAGGTGTACTACGCCGCCGACCGCCCCTACGGCCTGATCGAGGCCACCATCCTGCGGGACGGTTGCGAGGCGCGGATCCCCGTGGACCTCACCAACCTGTAAGCGACAACGGAAATTTCGGCACCCGCGGCCGGAGAGCCGGGCTCCGAGGGCTTCCCGGCCGCGGTACTCAAATCCCCCAGGGTCCTGCCGTGCCCTCTCCACTTCAGCGCAAAGGACGAATCATGGCAGCAGCCCAGCGCATCGTCATCGAGAACTGTTCGATCGCGACGGTGGACGCGAACGACACCGAGTACGCCACCGGCCACCTCGTCGTCACGGACAACCGCATCGAGTCGCTCGGCGCGGGCAGCGCCCCGGACGGCCTGCAGAACGTCGTGCGCCGCATCGACGCCACCGGGCATCTGGTCACCCCTGGCCTGATCAACACCCACCACCACTTCTACCAGTGGATCACCCGGGGCCTGGCCACCGACCACAACCTCTTCGACTGGCTCGTCGCCCTCTACCCGACCTGGGCGCGCATCGACGAGCAGATGGTGCGCTCGGCCGCGCAGGGCTCGCTCGCGATGATGGCCCGCGGCGGCGTGACCACCGCCATGGACCACCACTACGTCTACCCGCGGAACTCCGGCGACCTGTCCGGCGCCATCATCGGCGCCGCCCGCGACATGGGCGTCCGCTTCACCCTCGCCCGTGGCTCCATGGACCGCAGCGAGAAGGACGGCGGACTGCCGCCGGACTTCGCCGTCGAGACCCTCGAAGGCGCGCTCGCCGCGACCGAGGAGACCGTCAAGCGGTACCACGACGCCTCCTTCGACGCGATGACCCAGGTCGCCGTCGCCCCGTGCTCCCCGTTCTCCATCTCCACCGAACTGCTCAAGCAGGGCGGTGAGCTGGCTCGCCGGCTCGGCGTGCGCATGCACACCCACGGGTCGGAGACCGTGGAGGAGGAGAAGTTCTGCCACGAGCTGTTCGGCATGGGCCCGACCGACTACTTCGAGTCCACCGGCTGGCTCGGCGAGGACGTGTGGATGGCGCACTGCGTCCACATGAACGACTCCGACATCGCCGCCTTCGCCCGCACGAAGACGGGTGTCGCCCACTGCCCGTCCTCCAACGCCCGCCTCGCGGCCGGTATCGCCCGCGTCCCCGACATGCTGGCGGCCGGCGTCCCGGTCGGCCTCGGCGTCGACGGCACCGCCTCCAACGAGTCCGGCGAACTGCACACCGAACTGCGCAACGCGCTGCTCATCAACCGCCTCGGCGCCCACCGCGAGGCCGCCCTGAACGCCCGGCAGGCCCTGCGGCTCGGGACGTACGGCGGAGCGCAGGTCCTCGGCCGCGCCGCCGAGATCGGCTCGCTGGAACCGGGCAAGCTGGCCGACCTCGTGCTGTGGAAGCTGGACACCCTCGCCCACGCCTCCATCGCCGACCCGGTGACCGCGCTGGTCTTCGGCGCGGCGGCCCCGGTCACCGCGTCGTTCGTCGACGGCCGGCAGATCGTCGAGAACGGGCGGCTGCTCACGGCCGACGAGGACGCCATCGCCCGCTCGACGCGGGACGAGGCGCGGCGGCTGGCGCGGATCGCCGCGCGGTAACCCCGTTCGCCGACCGCTGAGGGCGGTACGGCCCCTGATCACCGGCCGGGAGGGACGGCTCCCGGCCGGCAGCCGTGGACCCGAGCGGGGTCCATGGCGGCCGTCGCCGGGGCGCGTGCGTTCACGCGCGCGCCCCGGAACGGTCACCCGTCACCGCACGTCCGGTCCCGCACGACCACCCGCACCACCTCCCTGAAACCCACGGCAGCCATGCGGCGAGCCGTGTAACCGACCGGAGGGACGCCGCCGTGGCCGACCACCCCGTTGACGAGAAACTCCCCGCCCTGAAAATGGCGACCACCGGCCTGCAGCACGTGGCCGCCATGTACGCGGGAGTCGTCGCCCCACCCCTGATCGTCGGCGCGGCCATAGGCCTGAGCGCCGCCGACCTGACCTTCCTGACCGGCGCATGCCTGTTCACCGCGGGCCTCGCGACCTTCCTCCAGACCCTCGGCGTCTGGAAGATCGGCGCCCGTCTGCCCTTCGTCAACGGCGTCACCTTCGCGGGTGTCGCCCCCATGACCGCGATCGTCGCCTCCACCGAGGACAAGTCCGACGCGCTGCCGATCATCTTCGGCGCAGTCATCGTCGCCGGCCTCCTCGGCTTCCTCGCCGCCCCCTTCTTCAGCAAGGCGGTCCGCTTCTTCCCGCCGGTGGTGACGGGCACGGTCATCACGCTCATCGGCATCTCCCTCCTGCCGGTCGCCTTCGGCTGGGCACAGGGCCCGAACCCCTCGGCCGACGACTACGGTTCGGCGACCAACCTGGGCCTGGCGGCCGTGACCCTGCTGATCGTCCTGCTCCTGCGCCGGTTCACCAGGGGCTTCGTCAAGCAGATCGCCGTCCTGCTCGGCCTGGTCGCCGGCACCCTGATCGCGATCCCGTTCGGTGTCACGGACTTCGGCCCGGTGGCGGACGCGGACGTCATCGGCTTCCCGACCCCGTTCCACTTCGGCGCCCCGCAGTTCCAGCTCGCCGCGATCATCTCGCTGTGCGTGGTGATGGTGGTGTCGATGACCGAGTCGACCGCCGACATGCTGGCGCTGGGTGAGATCGTCGACCGCCCCGCCGACGAGAAGACCATCGCCGCCGGCCTGCGCGCCGACACCCTCGGCTCGGCGATCAGCCCCCTCTTCAACGGCTTCATGTGCAGCGCCTTCGCGCAGAACATCGGCCTGGTGGCGATGACGAGGATCCGCAGCCGGTACGTCGTCGCCGTCGGCGGCGGCTTCCTGGTGCTGATGGGCCTGTGCCCGATGGCCGCCTCGCTGATCGCGGTCGTACCGCGTCCGGTCCTCGGCGGCGCGGGTGTCGTGCTGTTCGGCTCGGTCGCGGCGAGCGGCATCCAGACCCTCGTCCGGGCCGGCCTGGACAAGGACAACAACGTGCTGATCGTGGCGGTCTCCCTGGCCGTCGGCATCGTCCCGATCACCGCGCCGGAGTTCTACCACGCCTTCCCGGAGACGGCGAGGATCGTCCTGGACTCGGGCATCTCGACCGGCTGCGTGGCGGCGGTCCTGCTGAACCTGGTCTTCAACCACCTGGGCACCGGCGGCCGGGACGCCCACGACGTGACCCACCCGATGGAGGCGGGGGAGGAGCTCACCGGGACGACGCCCCGGGCCCCCGCCACTCCATGAGGTGGGCGAACAACTCGGCCTGCTCGACGGCGTCGTCCAGGGCATGGTGCGTGTGACGGCGCCTCGACAGCAGTTCGCGCGGCATCGTGCCCTTCGCCACCGCGCGCAGCGGCAGGCCCGCCTTCGTGGCGTACAGCGTCTTCATGTCCAGGCAGCCCGAGTGCCCGAAGGGACTCTCGCCGGTGAAACGGATCAAGTACCAGTACAGGAAGGTCCAGTCGTACGACGCCGGATAGCCGCACATCACCGGCTGCGCGTCGCCGCAGACCTCGCGCACCCAGCGCGTGAACTGCGCGAGAGCCAGGGCGGGGTCGAGGCCCTCCCTCCCGAGGCGATCGCGGTCGAGCCCGCTGACGGCCAGCGCCTGCGGCACGAACTCCTCGCTGATGGGGCGCAGTTCCCGGTAGAAGGTCTGCCGCTCGGGGTCGGCCGCGGCGAACCCGTCCGCGTCCTGCATCCCGGCGACCGCCGCCCCGAGGCTCAGCATGGAGTACGGCCCCGGGATCGGGCCGTCGGCCTCGATGTCGACGGAGATGTAGAGGCTGGGTCTGATGCGTCGTGCGGCCATGGCCCCGGAGCCTTCCAGGTGGCCGGGCCTCCCGCATCCGAATTCCCCTTGGGCTGCTGCCCCGGTCGACTCACGGCCTTCCGGTGCGAGGCGGCCCGACCACTCGGTGACCCGCGCGTGCGCCCCGGCAGGAGGTCGCGGTTCTGCCGGGGCGCACGGTGTCACTGTGGCTGGATCAGCGGGTGAAGGTCACCCGGTGCTCCTTGAGGGCTCCGCAGTTGGAGCCCGACACGTGCACGTAGTGGTTGTTGATGTGGCCGCCCCAGTCCACGCAGTGGCCCTTGCCGTAGACGTAGGTCGGTCCGGCGTACGAGGTGAAGCGCCCGTAGTCGTCGTCGTACTCGTCGGTCTCGGGGACGCCGACCCACGCGGACATCTCCACCGCGGTGCCGGGGTTGTTGCGGATGGTCGCCACGCAGTTCTTGCCGTTGGCGGCGTTGTACGTCAGGTACACGGTGCCGAGCGTGCCGACGGGCACCGAGTTCACCGTCTTGTAGGCGCTGCCGCAGACCTTCTGCGGCGTGGTGTTGGGCGCTGCGGAGGCGGGCGCCGTCAGGGCGGCCGTGGTCCCCACCGTCAGGGCCGCCAACGCGGCAGTGGACAGGACAGAGCGCGCGTATCGCATATTTCCCCCTGGTGCGTATTGGAGTTGGTTGCTCCTGCATGGTGTGACCCGCGGGGTATGCGAATGGTTGTGCTCGGTTCTGTCGCTTCCTCAACACCGCCGTCTCGGCACCAGGATCCCGGCAGCGATCAACGTCCCTACCTGGAAGGCGAGTTGGACGCTCGCCGCCGAGGCCGCCCGCTGAGTCGCCGAGTCGCCCGGCCCACGACCGCAGTCACGCACGGCAGTTGGCTGACTAGAGCCCGAACAGGGCCGGATCCGACGCCAGTTCCTTGAAGATCTCGTCGGGGTGGTCGACCAGCTTGCGCTCCTTGAGGTCGAGGATCCCACCCACCGCGGTGATCTCGGCCGCCACCGTGCCGTCGGCCTTGCGGATGGTCTGCTCGATGCTGAACGTCTTGCCGCCGCCCCAGACGAAGGCGCACGTCACCTCGACCTCGTCGCCCGCGAGCAGCTCCCGCCGATAGCGGATCGTCGTCTCCAGGGCCACCGGCCCCACGCCCTTGGAGATCAGACCGGTCTGGCTGATCCCGGCCGTCTGGAGCAGCGCCCAGCGGGCGTGTTCGGCGTAGTTCAGGTACACCGCCTGGTTGAGGTGCCCCTGCACATCCGTCTCGTAGCCACGGACGGTCACCGGAACGGAGAACGGCTCGGTCACGACTTCCCCTTCGTACTGGCTTTCACGGTCGGTCCGATCCTGACATGTGCCCTCTACATCCGTCGCGGGGATGCCAGCAGGTATCGCTCTCGTGTACGAGGGTCGGTGTGTTCACCGACCTGCCACCCGGCCCCTTCCAGCGTGCTGGCGCAGGCCCGCAGACGGGTGCCGTCCGGGTCGTACACGGCGACCGCCTCCGGTTGCGGGGTGGCCCGCACCCGGTAGCCCTCCGCGGGGTCCCGCCCGGCCGGAGGGTGCCCGGCCGCCTCCAGGGCCAGCGCCGCGGCCTGCACCAGATGCGTACGCTCCCAGCCGCACGGCCGGTCCTGAGCCCCGTCCGCATGGGTCATCCGGCGCAGCTCCAGCAGGCCCTGCCAGGCGCTGTGCACCTCGCGGATACGGGCGGCCCCCGCGGCCGGCGCGTCCTGCTCGCCGCCGACGCGCGCGGCGAACACCCCGGCGGCGGCGCTGGTGGAAGCCGCCTCGGCGGGCTCGGGGCCCCGCGGCGCCGCCTCCCGTATCCGGTGCCCCGCCGGCGTCAGGAAGTGATCGTGCGGCGGCCGTGGGTGCCGGAAGGCGAGCCCCCGCCTCACCAGCGCCGCGAGCTGCGCCTCCGTACCCCTGAGACGTCCGGTGACGGGGTCGGCGGCGTCGATGACACGCCGCTGTGCTGCGGTCGGTGGCCTGGTCACGGCGTGCTCCTCCCCGGGCGCTCGGACACTCGCCCTCTTAGCCCGGAAGGCTACGACGCGGCTCTGACAATCCCTCCGGCGAGCGCCGGCGGCCCTTGCTCGGTGCTCCCGCGGGACGGGGTGCCCCTGGGCGCGGCCGGCCCCACGACACCCCTCGTGCGCGGCGCCCGCCCCTACGGGGACCCAGCAGGCCCCGGCGTTCCCACGGGGACCCAGCAGACCCCGGCGTACCCAGGGGGACCCAGCAGACCACGGCGTACCCCGCAGACCCCGGCGCCCGCCCCTACGAATACCCAGCAGCCCCGCCGCCCGTCCCCACGGGGACCCAACAGCCCCCGGCGCGCACCCGGACCTCCTCGCCCCTGTCCCCGGGGATGCTCGGGGCACGAGTGCGGCCTGCACCGTCAACCCGTGCGCCGGCGCACCGCTCGCGCCGGCTCTCGGTGGTCGTGGTCGCCGTGTGCCAGGCCGACCGTTCGGCAGTCCGGGTGCTTCGGGACGCCAGGACGAAGGCGGTCCTGGGGTCGGCGCGGGTGGATCCACGGCGTCGGATGCCCAGCCTTCCGCCGCCGGCCCCGATCGATGGTGGGTCCGCCGGACGGTCTCGCTCCCGGCCCGGCGTCGTCAGCGCCCGGTCCCGGCGTGCCGGCCCGCCCCGCCCCGCCTCAGCCCCCAGGAAGGCCCTGCACCGACGCCGCGAGCTGGCCGACGGCGACGACGAGCGGGGCGACCGGCTGGACGAACTCGTTCAGCCGGTCGAGCGCGCGCCGCAGGACGGTCGGCTGCGGTTCCTCCTCCTGGAGTTCCTCGCGCAGGCGGCGCAGTTCCCTGGTGGTGGCGTCCGGGTCGGCGAGCGCCGCGCGGTGCTCCTCCAGCAACCGTTCGACGACGGTCAGGAGCTCGGCGGTGCGTGCGGCCTGCTCGGGGTCCTGCGGCTGGAAGGAGACCGAGCCGGAGAACGCCCGGGCACCGTCTCCCACGGCCTGGTTGCCCACGTAGTGGGTGCCGCCGCTGATCATGACGCCCTTGTTGACGGGAGGGTCCTGGCGCCCGTCGTCGTCGCGCATGAGAAGTCCTCTACTTGTCGGAGCCGCCGGCGGCGCTGAGCGCGGAGGAGCCGGACTGCTGCGGGAAGTTCTGGTGGGCGGTCGCGCCCGAGCCGATCGCCTGGTTGCCGATGATGCTCATGCCGCCCTGCTGGATGAGCCCCTGGTTGAGGATGGTCTGCTGCTGGGTGCGGAAGTCGGTGATGTCGTAGCCGTGTTCGTCGAGGAACTCCCGGATGGCGGCGAGGGTGTGGCGCTCCACCAGGGAGGTGATCCGGCCGGCGTCCACGACCTGGAAGTAGTTGTGGTAGTCGGGGCTCAGCGCCATCTCCCGGATGCTCACCCGGGCGCCGTAGTCGTAGAGGGGGTCCTGCTCCATGGCCTTCAGTTCGTCCACCATGCGTCTGCTGTGCCGGGTCTCGGAGCGGGCGTGGCGCAGCGCCCGGAACGGCGCGGTGAGGAACGCCCCGCCGGTGCGGGCGAGGGCGGCCAGCAGCAGGCCGCGTCTGGCGTCGGGACCGAGGGGGCCGCGCAGCCGGTCCACGACGTGGTAGCCCGCGGCCACCGGGCCGAGCACATGGTTGTCGCAGTGCAGGTGCAGTGTCCTGCCCGTGGTCGAGAAGTGCAGGAACACGCTCGGCACCACGTCCCCGCCCCACATCGGCACGTGGACCGCCAGATAGTGGCGGACGGTACCGGTCGGACGGACCATGATCCGTTCGACCTCTTCGGGCGACAGCCGTGCGGCCGGAGTGATGCTGCGGGCCTTGATGAACCGCTCGTCGTCACCGATCGTCGTGCCGCTCGCGAACACCCGGTCCTCGATGAGGAGGGAGCCGAGAGCCTCCTCGCCCGGTTCCGCGGCCCCGTCGGTGACACCGCGCGCGGCGACCGCCCGCAGCCGTGCCCGGACATGGTCGACGAGTTCGGCGACCGTGAAGGCCTCCGGCTCGGCGGGCCGCGAGCGCCCTCCGACATGGTCCTCGGCGGGCAGGAGAGGCACCGCGAGCGACCACTTGGAGCTGGTGTCCGCATAGCCGACGAACGGGGTGTATCCGCTGTAGACGGTGACGTTGCCGGTCTGCGCCTCCTGGAGAGCCGCCAGACGCTCGGCCATCCACTTGCGCCGCGGGACGGAGGGACGGGGCTGCCCGGCGAAGGTGTCCCGGGTCATGGTGGTGCGCAGCAACCGGTCGATGTCGAGGTCGTGCCGCACCACCGTGGCGTAGGCGAACGCCACCGCGGCGAGGGACGCGAGCACGGCCGGCACCCCGCCCAGGTAGGCGCCGAGCAGCCAGGCGACGAAGCCGGGTGCGGGCAGCGCCGAGAACAGGAAGCCGAAGTAGAACCCGAGGAGCACCACGACCGCGCCCGTGACGGCGGTGCCTACCAGCACCCCTCTGCCGGGCTGGTGATGGCCCCGCGTGGCCAGGCTCGGTTGGGCGGCGGGGCGCCCCGTGAACGACAGGAGCACCACGACGTACAGCAGCCACAGCGGTGCGATCAGGGCGAGGGCGGCGAACGCCCCGGCCAGTCGCAGATCACGCCGGTGGCGCAGGTCCTGTGCCGTCAGGCAGTGGCGTGCCACCGCGACCAGGTCGACGTCGGGGGAGGGGGCCACGGCACTGGCCTCGTCGGCCAGGACCTCCTCCACCACCCGGTCGGCGAAACGTTCGTCCACATAGGCCGCGGCACACAGATAGCGGGTGACGTCACCCGGTGTGCGCCCGACCGGCATGCGTACCTGCCCGATCGTCATGCCGAGTCCTCCCTTGTTCCTCCTGGCCGGTGACGTCCTGGGGGCGGCGACGGATCTCCGGACCCGCAGACCGGGCAGTCCGACGGTCAGCAGCGCGAGGAGCGCGCCGACCGCGAGTCCGAAGACGAGTGCCGAGAGCGTGAGGTCCTTCAGCAGGGTGTCGGTGGACACGAATCCCGCGTCGGAGGCGAAGCTTTCGAGCAGGACCCACCGCAGCACGGCCTCGCACTCGGCCGCCAGCACGCCCACGGCGAGGCAGCGCGTCCAGCCCGCGCCGCGGCGCAGCAGGAGCCAGGCGAAGAGGGCGAGTCCGGCGAGGAGCGCCGCGACACAGACGTCGTCGATGACCAGGAAGGTCGTGTCGGCGTACCTGTCGGCGGAGTACTCCCAGCCGGGGATCAACGCCGCTTCGACGAGCGTGCGGAGGGTCTCGCCACCGGACATCTCGACGTAGAACTTCTCGATGTAGAAGTCCCAGACCCGCCGCTGCGCCCACGGGCTGCCTCCGGCGAGGACGAGCAGGAGCAGGACGGTGACACGGGCGCGTAAGTGTGGTGGCGAGCCGGACTCACTCCGAAGAGACAAGAACACCTGCCGGTTCCCCCATCCCCGACCCCAGAGATCAGTGGCCGCACTCTACGGCATCCCCTGTCTCCGTGATCCTGAATCAGCGAACATCGCGGGCTCGGCCCAGCGGGCCGGGAGCTACTGCCGGTACGAGCTGAGGAACCGTCCGATCCGCCCGATGGCAGCCTCCAGGTCGTCCGCGTACGGCAGGGTCAGGATCCGGAAGTGGTCGGGGGCCGGCCAGTTGAAGCCCGTGCCCTGCACCACCTGGATCTTCTCCCGCAGCAGCAGGTCCAGGACGAACTTCTCGTCGTCGTGGATCCGGTGCACCTTGGGATCCAGACGCGGGAACGCGTACAGCGCGCCCTTCGGCTTCACGCACGACACGCCGGGGATCTCGTTGAGCTTCTCCCAGGCCACGTCGCGCTGGTCGTGCAGCCTGCCGCCCGGTGCGGTGAGGTCGGCGATGGACTGGCGCCCGCCCAGGGCGGCCTGGATGGCGTACTGCGCGGGCGCGTTGGCGCACAGCCGCATGGAGGCCAGCATCGTCAGGCCCTCCAGGTAGTCCTTGGCGTGCTGCTTCGGGCCGGTGACGACCAGCCAGCCGGAGCGGAAGCCCGCCACCCGGTACGTCTTCGACAGGCCGCAGAAGGTCAGGACGACCAGGTCGGGGGCGAGGGAGGCGGCCGAGTGGTGCACGGCGTCGTCGTAGAGGATCTGGTCGTAGATCTCGTCGGCGAACACCATCAGGCCGTGCCGGCGGGCCAGGTCGAGGATGCCCTCGACGATCTCCCGGGGGTAGACCGCGCCGGTGGGGTTGTTCGGGTTGATGATGACCACGGCCCTGGTCCGGTCCGTGATCTTCGACGCCATGTCGTCCAGGTCCGGGTACCAGTCGGCCTGCTCGTCGCAGAGGTAGTGCACGGCCTTGCCGCCGGCGAGGGTGGTCACCGCCGTCCACAGCGGGAAGTCCGGGGCGGGGATGAGGACTTCGTCGCCGTCCTCGACCAGTGCCTGGACGGCCATGGAGACCAGCTCGGACACGCCGTTGCCGAGGAAGACGTCGTCGACGTCGACCTCCAGGCCCAGCGTCTGGTACCGCTGGGCCACGGCCCGGCGGGCGGAGAGAACGCCGCGGGAGTCGGTGTAGCCGTGCGCCCGGGGCAGCATCCGGATCATGTCCTGGAGGATCTCCTCCGGCGCCTCGAAGCCGAACAGCGCGGGGTTGCCCGTGTTCAGGCGCAGCACGCTGTGGCCCGCCTCCTCCAGTGCGTTCGCGTGCTCGATCACCGGACCGCGGATCTCGTAGCAGACCTCGCTCAGCTTGCTCGACTGCCGGAACTCCATGCGCGCTCGCCCCTCCGGTTTCGTGTGTTACTTGGTTTTACCAAGTTCGAGCTTGGAAAGTCCAACAAGTTGTCTACACTGCGTCACATGCCACCTCGCCGAAGCTACGACCAGTACTGTTCCGCCGCCCGCGCGCTCGACCTGGTCGGCGACCGCTGGACCCTGCTGATCGTCCGGGAGCTGCTGGCCGGTCCGCGGCGCTACACCGACCTGCACGCCGACCTGCCGGGCGTCAGCACGGACGTACTCGCCTCTCGGCTGAAGGACATGGAGCGCGACGGCCTCGGCACCCGACGCCGGCTGCCGCCGCCAGGGGCCGCCTACGTCTACGAACTCACACCGCGAGGACGGCAGTTGCTGCCGGTGCTCCAGGCGTTGGGGGAGTGGGGGCAGAGCGAACTCGGCGCACGGCGCCCCACCGACGCCGTGCGCGCACACTGGTTCGCGCTGCCCCTGCTGCGGTCGCTGCGGGACGCGTACGCGGGGGCCGGCCTGGTCGAAGTCCGGCTGGAGGGGGGCGATTTCCACCTGCACCTCGGCGCCGAGGACGGGCCGGTCTACGGGGACGGCCCCGCTCCGGAGGAGCCCGATGTGCGTCTGGTGCTGGACTCGGGGACGTGCGAGGCGCTCGCCCGGGGGGAGTCGGGGGTCGTGGACGCCGTGCGGGACGGGCGGGTCGAGGTGATGGGGGACGGGGCGTTGGCCAAGGCGTTGCGGGAGAGCTGACGGGCCGCGGTCGCTGGGTGAGGCGGGGCGGGGCGATGCCCGCCGTACGGGTGGTACGGCGGGCATCGCTGACGGTTCGAGAAGCCGTCAGGCTCCCGGCGGAACCCGCGCGGGCCGTCCCGATCCGCGCGTCAGGGCGTACCCGCCGACTCCGGCGAGCGCGGCCAGCACGCCGCCGATCCCCGTCCACACCCATCGGTCGGACCACCAGCCGGACGCCCACCCACCGTCGGGTTCGAGACTCGCGAGCAGGGCCTGCTTGGTCGACTCCTCCTCGTCACCCTCGGAGATGGCCCCGGCCCCCGGCACCAGCGGATGCGCCAGCGCCCCGTCCACCGCCGCCGCACCGCCGACGTCCTCGGAGCCGACCCGGACCTCGGCGCCGACCGGCAGCCCCCGGTCGGAGGCCGGCAGGTCCACCACCGTCAGCCGGATGTAGTACGTGCCCGGCAGCGGATCATCGGCCCACGGCTCCGACCAGGCACGGACGGTACGCAGGACGCAGGTCAGCGCCACGGAGGACGCGTCGGCCCCGGCGGTGCGCGTCTGCGCCCCGTACTGACAGGCCTGGCGGCGCCGCAGGCCGTCGTACACGTCGATCTGCCAGGTCTCGGCGGCGTGGGTGTCCGGCAGCTTCACCGTCGCCTTCACGGTGGGGCGCTGTCCGGCGTCGGCGGGGAACGACCAGTACAGGTAGTCACCCGTGGACGCGCTCGCCGTGGCCGTCTGCTCCTGCTCGATCTCGGTCGCCGTACGGAAGGACGTGCCCGCCTCGGTCGGCGCGCCGCCGTCCTGCGGCGCGCTCGGCGACGGCGAGGAGTCGGCCGCCGCGGGGCCCGTCGCCAGCCCCAGCATCAGCAGGGACGCGCTCAGCACTCGTGTGATCCGCATCAGTTGGTCCTCCAGACCGCGATCCGCCAGCGCGACAGCCAGCCCCAGACGAGACCGGCCAGGAAGCCGGCGAGGATCAGCGCGCCCAGCAGCCACCAGCCGCGTCCGAGGCCGAAGGAGGCCACGTCGCTGGATTCGTCCGGTCCCGGCACGACGTCGATGGTCACTTCCAGGGGCAGGCCGGGGCTGCTCTTCACACCGGCCGCCGGTGAGAAGGAGTGGGTGACCTGCAGGCACACCGGTTCGGGCGGCAGCGCGCCGTCCTCGTCCTCCCGGTCGGCACTCGGGTGGCGCAGCCCTGTGGAGATCACGTCGGTGCGGCCGTTGCCCGCCGCCTCACCGCGCACGATCTCCCGCCCGCGCTCGGTCACCGCCCGCAGCAGCAGCCC
This sequence comes from Streptomyces sp. NPDC007808, assembly GCF_042868655.1. Taxonomy (NCBI): domain Bacteria; kingdom Bacillati; phylum Actinomycetota; class Actinomycetes; order Kitasatosporales; family Streptomycetaceae; genus Streptomyces; species Streptomyces sp. NPDC007808. The sequence continues at coordinate 290,564 of NZ_JBIAEQ010000008.1, read as the reverse complement.
GTACGACGGGTCGACCGCGCGGTCGGCCGCGACGCTCACCGAGGCACGCAGCTCGTGGCCGTCCGGAACGTTCACGCGGTACCAGCGCTGCTGCCCGAACTCCTCGCGGTCGGTGTACAGACCGGACTTCAGCACCGGCGCCTTCTCGCAGGTGACGGCGCCCTCCACGGCCTGCGGAACGGCCACCGGATCGGCCGCCCGGTCCACCAACTGGTTCACCTTGTCGGCGAGTTCGTCGGTGTGCTCCACGGAGGTGAAGGTGCCGCCCGTCGCCTCGGCGATACAACTCAGCTGCTGCCGCATCTTCGTGTTGGGGACCAGGCCGAGCGTGTCGATGGTCAGGCCGATGCCCTTGGCGGCTATCTCCCGGGCCACCTCGCACGGGTCGAGCGGAGCGCAGGTGTCCTCGCCGTCGCTGATCAGCACGATGCGCTTGGAGCCCTCGCCGCCGTCCAGGTCCTCGGCCGCCTTCAGCAGGGCCGGGCCGATCGGCGTCCAGCCGGTGGGCGCGAGGGTGGCCACCGCCGCCTTGGCCTCGGTGCGGTCCAGCGGTCCGACCGGGTACAGCTGAGCGGTGTCCTTGCAGCCGGTCCTGCGGTCGTCGCCCGGGTAGTCGGCGCCCAGCGTGCGGATCCCGAGCTGGACCTCCTCGGGCGTGGCGTCCAGCACCTCGTTGAACGCCTGCTTCGCCGCGGCCATCCGCGACCGGCCGTCGATGTCCTTCGCCCGCATCGAACCGCTGACGTCGATCACGAGATCGACCTTCGGGGCCGTGGCGGTGGTCTCGTCGGCCATCGCTCCGGCCGGGAAGACCATCCCGGCCGTGAGCGCGGCGAGCAGGGCGAAGACCCGGGCCGCCGACCGTAGTGTTCTGATCATCGGCGGATCTTATTGATCAGAGGCGGCCCGCTTCAAAACGAGGTCAGAACACCTCGGTCAGCAGCGGATGGGGCAGCTCCGCCCACTGGTCCCCAGGTGTGCCCGGCGACAGCCGCATCAGCGTCAACGCCTTCGTGGGCAGCGGCTCACCGAACAGAGCGGCTCGATCGGCGGTGCCCGGCAGATCCCGTACGACCGACTCCAGCGCCCCGCGCAGCGCCGCCCCCGAACCGGCCGTACCCGCCAGCGCCCCGGCCACCAGGGAGCCGAACAGCTTGCGGCGCAGAACCGTCACATCGTCCGTGACGATCCGGCCGGTCAGCTCCGGCGCCGCGATGCCGTGCCGGGCCAGCCGTGCCGGGCTGACGCGGATGTCGGCGAGGTCCCGGTAGACCAGGCGCACCGGCGCGCCGCTCGCGGACAGCACCACGAGCAGGTTCTGGCCGTGCGCCTCCAGCGCGACCCCCAACTCCAGCAGCCGCAGCCCCACGGTGAGGGCGAGACGCGTGAACTCGGCCAGCCAGCCGGCGGATGCGGGCAGCTCGGTGGTGGCGAGCGCGGCCACCGGCACGACGCGCTCCCCCGGACCCGCGTACGCCTGCGGCGACTCCCGCAGCACCGCCGCGAGGTCGGGGGAGTGGGCCGTGGCGGCCCCCAGCGTGCGGGTGACGTGCAGCAGCCCGTCCATGCGGGCCGCCAGCGTCTGGGTGAACTCCGACAACGTGGCGGACAGGCCGACGGAGTACACCGAGATGTCCCGCACCGAGGACGTCAGCCGTGCGCTCAGCGCGGTCTTGACATGCGGCCCCTCGGGGAGGGCCAGCGTCCGCAGGGACATCAGCGGGTGTGCGGCGACCGTGCCGCCGTAGGAGTCGTTCGGGCGTTTGAGCACATGCTCGGCCTGCCACGGATGCACCGGGACCAGCAGCCGCTCCCCGTCTCGCAGCTCACCGGGCCACCGACCCGTCACCAGGCACTCGTCCGCCCGCACCGGCACGGTTCCCAGCGTGACCACCGGCCGGTGCTCGGGCCCGTACGCCAGCTGCTCGGCGACCGAGAAGCCGGGTCGGGAGCGGCAGTTGGGGTGGAAGGGGTGCCCGTCGACCACGCGCTGCTCCCACTCCCAGTCGAGCAGCGGCCACTCGGCCCGGTGAGCGTCCTGCGCCGCCCGGGCCAGCGCCAGCGAGGCCACGCTGTGGCCGAGTTCGGCCGCGAAGGACGTGCCGTGCGGTACGGCGAGGTCGGTCAGCAGCCCGGCCGGATCGTCGTACGACACCTCGTCGAGCCGGACGGCCCCGACGTACGCGGCGGTGGCGTACGGGTCGGCGTGCGGGCCGTGCAGCCGGCGGCCGTCGGCCAGGCGCAGGGTGAGACCCTCCCGGCCCGGCGCACGCCCGGCGATCCAGGGCAGCGGCTCGTGTGCGAGGGCACGCCACAGACGGGTCAGCACGGCCGCCCGGGCCCCGGGAAGCTCGGCCGCGTACCGGGACGCGAGGTCGGGGCGGACATCGGCCAGTTCGGCGGCGACCTCGGCCTCGGCGCTGGGGTGACGGTGCAAGGGCGAACTCCTCGGGTACGAGTAGGGCGTCGGGCAGGTGCCGACGACAGACATACTGATCGCCCTCCCGCAGATACGGACAGTAGAGAACGAGTGGATCGCGTGCACCTCAGCCCCCCTTCCGCCGCCTGTGCCGACCCGGACCAGGACGTCGTGGCCCGTGCCGACGCCCACGCCGTCGCGCCCCTGCTCAACTGCTTCCTGCGTGAGGTGGCGGAACCCCGGCCGGGCACGGACGGACGGCGGGTCTACCGGCTGTCGGGCTCCGGCCGTCTGCTGCGGGTCCTCGGGGAGCGGCGGCCGGCCGAGCCGGAGTTGCGGGTGGCCGGTGCGTGGCAGCGCGTCGGCCACCCGGATCTGATCAAACTCGTCGCCGACGAGCTGCGCCGGTACACCGGTGTCTCCAACCTCGAACTGCCCGCGGAGATGATCGACAGCCGGGACGCGGTGGCGGCGCTGCTCACGGCACGCGCGCGTGCCACCGTCCCGGACGACCCGTACCAGCGCTCCGAGCAGTCCCTGCTCACCGGCCACCCCCACCACCCGGCCCCCAAGGCGCGCGGCGGCGGACCGGTCGCCGCCTGGCTGCCGTACGCCCCCGAGGCGCACGCCCGTTTCCCGCTGACACTGCTCGGCGTGCGCGCGGACGCGGTCGTCGAGGAGGGCGACACCGCCGCCCTGGACACCCTCGGCGAGGCCCCGCCCGGCTACCGCCTGCTGCCGGCCCACCCCTGGCAGCTCGGCCTCGTCGACCTCGCGCCGGCCTTCGCCGACGGCCGGCTGATCCGGCTCGGCACGACCGGGTTCGACACCTGGCCGACGGCGGCGATCCGCACGCTGTACGCCCCCGAGCGCGATCTGTTCCTGAAGTTCAGCCTCGATGTGCGGATCACGAACGACATCCGCCGGCTGTGGCGCCACGACCTGCTGAAAGTGCGCCGCACCGACGCGGCGGCCACCGCGGCCTTCGCCGCCGGCCGCGCGGCCTGGCTGAGCGACCGCGGCTATCGCACCGCCGACTTCGCCTTCGAGGAACTCGCCGTCCTGGTCCGGGACGGGCTGCGCGGCCACCTGCTGCCGGGCGCGACCCCGCTGCTCGCCGCGGGGCTGGTCGAGGGCTTCGACGGGAGCCCGCTCGACGGCGCCGCGGACCCGGCGCTGTGGTGGGAGGCGTACCTGGCCCAGGTCGTGCCGCCGGCCCTCGAGGCCTTCGCCGAGCACGGCGTCGTGCTGGAAGCACACCTGCAGAACACCCTGGTCGCCGTGGACGCCCAGGGCATGCCGGTGCAGGCCCTGTTCCGGGACGCCGAGGGCGTGAAGCTGCTGACGGACGTGGAGCGGGCGGCCGGCTGGGAACGGCTGGTGTACTGCCTGGTCGTCAACCACCTCGTGGAGATGGCCGGCGCCCTCGCCGAACGCCACCCTGCGGTGGACGTGTGGGCCGCCGTACGCCGTGAACTGGCCCGCCACGACCTGCCCGAGGTCGCCGGGCTGCTCACGGCCGCGACCCTCCCCGGCAAGACGAACCTGCTCCTGCGCTGGACGAACGCCGACGGGGCGGACGCCCGCTACCGGCCGCTGCCGAACCCCCTGGCCCGCCCCTGAGCCCACCGCGGTCCGGCGCCGCGCCGGAACCCGGCGGCCGCCCCGGCACGCCGGGTCAGGCGCCCGTCGGGTGCCCCGCCCGGTCCAGCCGGCCGCGGCGGATCGGCTCGCTGACCTCGTGCAGATACGAGGCCACCTCCCGGTAGGAGGCCCAGAACCCGACCTCGTGGTAGGGCAGTCCGCGCTCTGCGCAGTACGCGCGGGTCAACTCCCGTGCCCGCGGCAGGTTCTTCTGCGGCATCGCCGGGAACAGATGGTGCTCCACCTGGTAGTTGAGCCCGCCGTAGAGGAAGTCGACGTACCAGGAGGGGCGTATGTTCCGGGAGGTCAGCACCTGGCGTTCCAGCCAGTCCAGGGTCTCCGCCTCGCCGTCACGAACCTCCATGCCCTTGTGGTTCGGTGCGAAGAGCAGGCCGATGTAGACGCCCATCGACATCTGCTGCACCAGGATGAAGCAGACCGCGAGCAGCGGCGACAGCACCATGAAGACGCAGGTCAGATAGACGGCCGCACGGGCGAGGATCAGCCCCGCCTCCAGCACCGGCCGCTTGCTGTTTCCCGCCGCGATCGAGCGCACCGCCGTCTTCTGCATCTTGAAGGCTTCCAGCACCAGCAGCACGAAGAAGAGCACCGCCTGGTGCCGCACGATGAAACGCTGCACGCGCCGGCGGGTGGCGTACTGCTTCACATGGAAGATCGCCGTCCGGCGGCCGATGTCGGGGTCGAGGCTCAGGTGGTTGGGATTGCTGTGGTGCTTGTTGTGGTGGTTGACCCACCACCCGTAGCTCACCCCGTTGACGAGGTTGGCGTGGAGGTAGCCCACCGCCGAGGCGGCCTTCTTGTTGCGGAACATGGCCTTGTGCCCCGCGTCGTGCCACATGAATCCGCTCTGGCCGCCGCACAGGCCCATCCACAGCGCCACGAGCAACTGCCACCAGGAGTCGCCGATCAGGAAGAAGGCCACCAGGCCGCCGACCAGGAGCGCGGTGTTCAGCGCCAGTCTGCCGGCGTAGTACCGCGGATCGAGGTCCAGCAGCCCCTCGTCCTTCACCCGCTTCAGCAGTTCGGTGAAGGTGGCCGACGCTCCCATGGACTGTTGAGACATCTGTGCTGCTCTCCTCACCTGGTGTGCGACGCCGGAGCCGGCACGTCCGGTAGGGCGTCCAGGTCGCGCAGGGCGGTGTCCGCCTGCCGCGCGAGCCCTTCGTCGTCGGGTGCCTGGATGATGCGCATCAGGTAGTCGACCAGCGACAGCCTCATCGCGTCGAGGTCGCCACCGCCCTGATCCGCTGTGCTTTCCTCGTTCATGAAGGTCTCCTCAAAAGGCGTTGCAGGCACGGAAGACATGGGCGAAGGAGGCGAGGGACGCCTGACCGTCGAAGGCGATGTATTCGGGGATCGCCAGGTCCGGAGCCCATTTCTGCTTGTAGGCCAGTTGGGACCGCGCCGGATACAGCTGCTCGCCCTGCGCCCACAGACAGTGCATCAGCCACTGGAAGGAAGGGCTGTGCCCGGGGAGTTCGTGCCGGGAGTCCAGCCCCGTGAAGGGCGTGAATCCGAAGTGGAGCCACTGGACGCCCTCGGACCGGAACTGCTCGATGGCATGGGCATTGATGGCCTCCATGAGCCCCGGTGAGCCGTCCGGAACGCGTCGGCTCAGGTCGTGCATCCAGCCGGCCCTACTGCCGTAGACCGGGGAGTACGAGATGTAGGCGACCGGCGAGCCGTCGATGGTGCCGAGGAACAGGCGCCGGTGTGCCTGGAACTGGCCACCGACCTCGCCCACCAGGAATTCCAGCGGGCGGGCGTGCTCCCCTTTGGATCCCAGCCACGCCCCGTCGATCCGTGCCAGCGCCTCGTACCAGTCGTCGGCGGTCACTTCCTTGACCTGCAGGCCGCTGCGCAGCGCGCGGGAGATCTTGTTGCGCAGCTGCATGAAACGGGTGCCGCGCAGGGCGAAGTCGGCAAGTCCGACCGCCCACGACGCCCCGATCTGGTTGACGGTGAAGCCGGCCGCGGCGTAGCGCTCCGCGTCCGCGCGCTGCAACTGCACGCCGACCAGCCGAAGGCCACGGTCTCTGACGTGTTCGACGAACCGTTCCAGCAGCGTGCCGTAGGAGTCCGGGCTCGCGAACGGCCCGCCGAACTGGACCACATGGCGTCCGGTGCGCCGATAGACGATCACACCCTCGGCGTCCGGGGCCGCGAAGACGTCGTTCCCTGCGTTGAGTGCCAGGAAGGAACTCGGATTCTCCGCGAGCGAATGCGTGCGGACCGCGCTCAGAACGGGATGGTCGGCAGCGGGTGCAGACATATGCACGCTCCCTTGTCGGAGAGACGGCGACGCGATGAGTAAAACACCGGTGCAGCTCCGAACGAAAGGGCTTCAAAAGGGTTTGATGAAACGTCAGTCCTGCGTCAGGGGTGTATCAGGGAGGGCCTGTAGAGTCATTTCCGTGAACGGCTCGGGGGACCGGGCCGGGAGCGAGGAGAGGTGCCCGGAGTGGCTTATCGGGAACCTGAGCTCAGCTCATGGTTGGGTGTACGCCCACGCAGGTTCGAATCCTGCCCTCTCCGCCGTGCCGTGCCATGGACCAGAGTCCTGACAAATTGCAGCGGAATAACGTACCGAGTCTCGGTCGAACTCCGCGGGGGCCGGCATCTTTTATGGTCTGGAATCAATTCCTGCAGTCCCGACGGATTTCACTTGCTCATTTCCGCTGAGTGCGAGGACGGCATGACCACCCACAGTCCGACCAAGACCGCGCCGACGTCCGGAGCCCGGCCGCCGCGCGGTGCCCTCATCGTCGCGAACCCGACCGCCGGCACCTTCCAGGACACCCGACTGACGGAGCTCACCGAGCTGTGCCGAGAGCGACTGGCCACGGTCGAACTGCGGTTGACGGGCGGCCGGGGCGAGGCCACCGAAGTCGTACGCGACGCCCTGTACGGCTCCGGCGCCGGCCCCGCCGTCGATCTGGTCGTCGCCGTCGGCGGCGACGGCACCGTGCGCGAGGTCGTCGAGGGCCTGACCGAGGCAGGACGCGTACCGTCGGCGGCCCTGTTCATCGCCCCGTTCGGCACCGGCAACTCGGGGTATCGCGCCCTGTGGGGCCGGCGCCCCTGGCAGGAGGCGCTGTCAGCCGTCCTCACCGGCGGCGAGGACCGCGCCATGAGGCGCCGCCTGGACCTCGCCCGGCTGGAGCAGACCGGTGCGCTCGTGCTGCTCGGCGCCTGCTCCGGCCTGGTCGCTCAGGCCCTGGCGACCGCCCGGACCCTGCCGCTGACCGGCCACGCCCGATACCGGCGCGCGTACCGCGAGACCGCCCGGTCCTACGTCCCGTACCCCGGACGCGTGAGCGTGGACGGAACCGTTCTGCACGAGGGCGGCACGGTGCTCGCCAACGTGGGCGGCGGCCGCCACCGCGGCGGCCAGTACCTGCTGCTCCCGCGGTCAGAGCTCGACGACGGCCTGCTGGACGTCTGCGTCATCGGCGACGAGGTGGCCCCCGCGAACGTGCCCGAGCTGACCCGTGACGGAGCGCACCTCGGCCACCCGGGTGTCCACTACGGCCGCGGCCGGCGCGTCACCGTGGAGCGCCTCGACGGCCGGCCGCTGGTGTTCGAGCACGACGGCGAACTCCAACCGGAACGCTGGGACCGCATGACGCTGGAGGTCCTCCCGCACGCGCTGCCCGCCTGGTCCGCGCCCGAGGCGGACGAGGACGGCCCCTGGAGGGTTCGTGCCGACCGTTCTTGAGGACCTGTGCGACTGGGCGGCGGGGCTGCGCGCCGAGGACGTTCCCGAGCGGGTACGGGCCCTGGCCGGCAGCCAGCTGCTGTCCCAGCTCGCCTCCATCCGCGCGGGCGCGGCCCATCCGCTCGGCCGCCGGATGACCGACGCCTTCGGACCGCCGTTCCAGCCGGACGCGCGGAACTCGGCCTGTGTGCTCGCCGGACTCGGATCCTGGCTGAACCTCGACGACACCGCCTACGCCGGACACCTGTCCAACTCGACCGCGGCCGTACCCGTCGCCTTCGCGTACGCGCTGGGACTCTCCGGAGCGGCACTGCTGACGGCCGTGGTGGCGGCCAACGAGTGCGCCGCCCGGATCACCGCCGCCGCCACCCTCGGTCCCCTGCGCGGACACAGCGCCGTGCACACCCACCTGGCCGGTGCGGTGGCAGGCAGACTGCACTGCGAGGGCGCCGACCGCACCCTGTGGACCGCCGCCCTGAGCATGGCCTTCTCGATGCCGAACCGGCCGCTGATGCGCGCCTTCCTGGCGAGCGACGGAAGGCTGCTCAACTCCCTCACGCCGGTGCGCACGGCGATGGACGCCTGCGACGCCGCCCGAGCCGGCCTCAGCGGGCCCGCCGACGTCATGGAGCACCCCGACGGATTCCTGGCCCACTTCGCGGCCGTTCCGCTGCCCACCGCGGTGAACGCCGCACTCGGCACCCGCTGGCACACCGAGACGCTCTCCTTCAAGATGCATCCCGGCGGGCCTGGTATCGACGCCGCCGTCGACTGCGCCGCCGACCTCCACCACGAACTCGGCTCCCCCCGACCCGACGACATCGCCGAGGTCGTCGTGGAGACCTCGCTCTACACGTTGCTGGCCGCGCGCACGGCCGAGCGCTATGTCACCGGCCCGGACGCCCCGCTGGGCGCCCTCGTGCTGCACACCCCGTACCCGGTGGCCACCGCCCTGCTCACCGGCGGTCTGACGGTCGCCGACCTCACCGGGCCCCGGGTGGCGGAGCGTGCCCGCTGGCAGGTGGCGCAGCGGGTACGGCTCGTGCACGACGAGGGGTTCACCCGTGCCCTGTTCGCCTCTCAGGCGCCGTTCGGGGAAGCGGTGCGGCACGCCGGAGAGGCGGCCGTGCCATGGCTGCGTGACTTCGCCGGGCCCCGGCTGGCCGCGGTCGCGGCCGAAGCCGCCGCCGGGCACCGGGCCCCCGACTTCAGCGGCGCCACCAAGGCCACGGGCGCACGGGTGACGGTACGGCTGGCCGACGGTCGCGTCCGCAGCGCGGAACGACTGATCCCGCTCGGCGGCGCCGGCCCGCACACCCGCGCGCACCACGCCGAGTTGACCCGGGAGAAGTTCATCGCCCACGGAGGCGACAAGGACGTGGCCGCGGCGGCCGGCGAAGTCGCCGACATGACGCCCGGCCGACTGCGCGAGTGGCTCGGGGCGGCGCTGCGATGAACGGCCCCGCCCAGCACAACCCCACGACACCCGCCCCACAGCAGGGAGGAAGCCCCACGGTGGACCCCACCCCAGCCACGGCACCCGCCCACCCGCCACGCGAACGACCGCTGCTCAGCTATCCGCTCCTCGTCGCCGGCAAGGACATCGACGGCGAGGGATGGGTCTACACCGTCAGCGGACGCTCCCTCCTGGAGGACGTCTTCACCAGCATCAGCCTCAAGCGGTCGCTGGAACGCGACCCGGATTCCGAGGCCGCGCACCATCCGTACGTCGTGGGCCGGTGCGCCGTCGCCGGGGAGGCCCAGATCGACCTGGCCACCGAAGCCGCCGCGTCCGCCGCCCCCGGCTGGGCGTCCGTACCGCTGGACCGGCGCATGCGGCTCGGCCACCGGTTCCGCGAGGAGCTGATGCGGCAGCAGGACACCTTCCTGGAGATGCTCGTCGTCGAGTCGCACCCGATGAAGCTGGCCCGCTGGGAACTGAGCGGCCTGCTGCAGATCTTCAGCGAGGAGAGCCTCGACTGGTGCCGACGGCAGATGCACACCGAGATCCGGCTCGGGGAGCGGCGACTGGTCGTACGCCGCCGACCGGACGGCGTCGTGGCGTTCAACCCTCCGCAGAACGCGCCGATGTCCAGCGCGGCACTCGCGGTCCTCGTCCTCATGGCGGGCAACGCCGTCGTGGTCCGCGCACCCCGCAGCATCGCGCTGAGCACCATGTGGCTGCTGCGGGAGATCGTGGCCCCGCTGCTCGACGAGGCCGGAGCCCCGCCGGGCACGCTCAACGTGGTGTGCGGCAACCCCAAGCAGACGCTGGACCGCTGGGTGAGCAGCCCGCTCGTCGACGACATCTTCTACATCGGCGGCAGCGAGGAGGGCCTGCGCTTCGAGCGGGACTGCGTGGCCCACGGCAAGAAGCCCATCCTGGAACTGGCCGGCAACGACGCGATCGTGGTCTGGTCCGACGCCGACCTCGACTGGGCGGCCGAAGCCGTCACGGAGGCGTTCTACGGCTCCGGTCAGATCTGCATGGTGCCCAACTGCGTCCTGGTCCACCCCCGCGTGGCCGACGCACTGCTCTCCCGCGTCAAGGAGCAGATCGCCTCCATCCGCCCGGGCCACCCCGAGGACGAGGACGTCCTGCTGTCCCCGGTGCGGCGCAGCGAACGCTTCTTCGCCCTGCTGCGGCAAGCGCTCGACAAGGGGGCGCGGCTCGTCACCGGCGGCCGGCGCACGGAACTGGACGGCACCCCCTCGGACACCGGCGTCTTCCTCCAGCCCACGGTGGTGCGCATCGACGGACTGGCCGACGCCCGCTCCTACGACCTGGTCCGGGAGGAGACCTTTTTCCCGCTCATCCCCGTCGTCGTGCCCGAGCCCGCGCCCGACGCACAACTCCTCGACAGCTTCATCGACTTCGTCAACGCCAACCCCTACGGCCTGCGCAACTCCCTGTGGGCCCGTTCCGACCGGGTGATCGACGAGTTCGTGGGGCGGGTGGGCAACGGCGGTCTGCTGAAGGTCAACGACTCCCACATCGGGTTCGTCCCCTGCCTGCCCAGCCACGGCGGCACCGGCCTGACCGGCGGTGCCTTCGGCGAGGCCAACTACCCGATGCTGCGCACCTCGCATCTGCAGGGTGTGAGCATCGCCGGCGGCATCAGCCCGCACCGCGCCGTCTTCGGCACCTGACATCCCCTCACGGCGAGAGCCGAACGGAGTTTCCCGATGCGTACCCTGGACTTCGCGCGCACCGTCTGCGAACGCCACCACCCCGGACTGGTCAAGGCCTTGGAGGACGTGCCGTACGCCGAGCGCGAGCAGCCCGGCAGCCCGGTGATCAAACTCTTCCGCGCCTGCGGCGGCGTCGGTCTGCTCGTCCCCGCCGAGTACGGCGGTCAGGGCGCCGATCCACTCACCGCGATCCGGGTGCAGCGGGCGATCGGCTCGCTCTCGCCCTCGCTGGCGGCCGCCGCCACGATGCACCACTTCACCGCGGCGATGCTGTACGCCCTGGCCGCCGAGCCGGGACGCCTCACCGAGGCCCAGCTGAACCTGCTGCGCGATGTGGTCCCCCAGCAGCAGCTGATGGCCTCCGGCTGGGCCGAGGGCAGGACCCGGGCGAACGTGCTCACCCCGTCCGTCACCGCGCGCCCGGTCGAGGGCGGCTACCTGCTCTCGGGCGTGAAGAAGCCGTGCAGCCTGTCGCGCTCCATGGACCTGCTCACCGCGAGCGTCGCGGTGCCGGGCACGGACGGGACACCCGAACTGGCGGTGGCCCTCGTGCCCGCCTCCTCCCCGGGACTGTCGGTGCACCCCTTCTGGGGCAGCGGGGTCCTGGCGGGCGCCGAGAGCGACGAGGTCCGGCTGGCGGACGTCTTCGTCCCCGAGGAACTGGTGGTGCGCACCGCCGCGGACGACCCGCACCGGCTGGACGACCTGCAGACGGCCGGATTCGTCTGGTTCGAGCTGCTGATCTCCGCCGGCTACGCCGGGGCGGCCGGCGCCCTGGTGGGGCAGGTCCTGGAGCACGGCGCCGGGTCCGCCGAGGAGCGCGCGACCCTCGTCGTCGAGTGCGAGGCGGCCTTCGGGCTGCTGGAGGGAGCGGCCCGGGCGGCGCGGGACGAGGAGCCCGGCGAGGAGGCCGTGGCGGCCGTCCTGGTGGCCCGGTACTCCGCCCAGGAGACCCTCGTCCGGGTCACCCAGCAGGCCCTGGAACTGCTCGGCGGCATGCACTTCATCCGCTCCTTCGACGCCGCGCACCTCGCGGCCTCGGTACGCCCCCTCGCCTTCCACCCCCCGGCCCGGCGGGCCACCGCGGAGCCGCTGCTGGGCTACTTCGCGGGCGGCCCCCTCGAACTCGCCTGACGTCCCCGACACCCGCACCGGACCAGAACCGCGCCGACCTGGAGGAGACAGCCGTGAGCGAGCGCCAGGATGCCCGAGGCGACGTGGAGAAGGAGACCCTCGCTCTCTACCGGGCCCATCTCAGCAAAGGCAGAGCCACCCTCGCGGAACTGCTGGGCAGCCACATGGAGGTGGAGTCACGCGGAGCGTGGCTCACCACGAGCGACGGCGAGCGGTTCCTCAACGCCGGAGGCTACGGCGTGTTCATCATGGGGGCCCGCCACCCGCTCGTCCTCGAACACGTGACGCGTCAGCTGCACACCCATCCCACCGCCACCCGCATCCTGCTCGAACCGATGGTGGCCAGGGCCGCCGAGGAACTGGTCTCGGTCCTCCCACCGGGACTGGACCGGGTGCACTTCGCCCTGTCGGGCGCCGAAGCGGTGGAGACGGGACTCAAACTGGCCCGGGCGAACGGCTACCGGCGCACCGTCTCCTTCTCGGGCGGCTACCACGGCAAGACGCTCGGCGCCCTGTCCGCCACCGCCAAGGAGGTCTACCAGCGGCCGTTCCGCCCGCTGGTACCGGGCTTCACCCAACTGCCCTACGGCGACGCGGACGCGCTGCGCGCCGAACTCGCCGCCCATCCCGGCGAGGTGTGCGTCATCGTCGAACCCGTCCAGGGCGAGGGGGGCGTGGTCATCCCGCCCGCCGGCTACCTCAAGCAGGTCGAGGAACTCACCCGTACCTACGACGGCTTCCTCGTTCTGGACGAGGTCCAGAGCGGGTTCGGCCGCCTCGGGGAATGGTGGGGAGCGGACATCGAGGGCATCCAGCCCGACGTGCTGCTGGCCGGCAAGGCGCTCGGCGGCGGTGTGCTGCCGGTCTCCGCGGCGGTCGCCACCCGCAAGGCGTTCAGCCCCTTCGACAAGGACCCCTTCGTCCACACCGCCACGTTCTCCGGGCAGCCGGTACTGATGGCCGCCGTCCAGGGCGCCATCCGAGCCGTGAAGGAGGAGCGCCTGGTCACCCGGGCCATGGACCTCGGCGCGCAACTGCTGCCCCGGCTCTCCGAGATAGCCCACCGCAACCTGCCCGGGATGGTCGCCGACGTCCGCGGACGCGGGCTGCTGATCGGGGTGGAGATGACCGAGGCGGGACTGGCCGGGGAACTGCTGATCGAGCTGTTCAACAACGGAGTGGTCGCCAACCACTCGATGAACGGCAACGCGGTCGTGCGGTTCACCCCGCCGGCCACGTTGACGCCCGCCGACGTCTCCTACCTCCTCGACGCCTTCGAACGGGCCACCCGCGACCTCGTCCGCCGCTCGGCAAGGATGCCGGAAGGAGCCTCCCATGCGCTGCGTTGAACTGCGGGCCGTCCTGCACGGCGAGGACGCCCTGGCCGCCCTCGACCGCATCGGCGCCTGGGAGAGATACCCGGAGCTCGCGCCGCACGTGCACGCCACCCAGGTGCACGCGGCCCCGCCCGCGCCGGTGTGTTCCTCCAGCTGGGAGCTGCACTTCCGCAGCGGGCTGCTCACCTGGTCGGAGCAGGAGGAGTTCCTCAGGGACCAGCTGTGCATCCGTTTCACCCAGACGCACGGCGACTTCGACAGCTTCCGCGGCGACTGGCAGCTGCGTCAGACCGGCGACGACGTCGAGGTCCTGTTCCGGGCCGAGTTCGACTTCGGAATCCCGAGCATGGAGGGAATCCTCGACCCGATCGCTGAACGCGTGCTGAAGGAGAGCGTCGCCTGGGCCCTGACCGGGCTGTTCCAGCGCGCGGAGATCCTCGGGGAGGCCGATCTGACGCCCGTCCGAGGCGATGCCGTATGAGCACCCCACCCCCCACGCGCCACCGCATGCCCCCGCCCGAGGAGCCGAACCGATGGATCAGGCCAACCCCTTCGACACCCCCAGGACCTTCACCCTGCACCGCGCCGAGTACCTGGTCGGGCTCGCCGTCACCACCGGGCTGATCGTCGCGCACTTCGACGACATCCGCTGGCTGCCCGCCATCGGGCTGTTCCTCTACATCGACCTCATCGGCTACATCCCGGGGGCGATCGCGTTCCGACGCGCCAAGGGCCGGCCCATAGCGAAGACCTACTACACCCTCTACAACGTCATGCACAGCCTGATCACCCAGGCAGCGGTCGCCGCGCTGTGGTGCTGGCTGGTGGGACCGGAATGGGCCCTGCTGGCGCTGCCGTTCCATCTCTTCGGCGACCGCGGGCTGTTCGGAAACTTCTACAAGCCGTACGCCCTGCCCTTCGAGCCGGTGCGGCAGCCGGGCTACCTCCGGCTCCTGGACGACCTCGGAGTCGCCCACCCCAAGCCGCTCGGGCACACCTTCGACCCCGTGCCGGTCGGCCATGTGCCCGCCGCCGTACCCGGGCACGGGCCGGGGCTGCCGGAGCAGCCGGAGGCGGTCCGGTGAGCACCATGGCCACGCGCCGACGGCAGCCGCGTCCCCTGCGCCATCTGGCGTCCGCCGTCTCCGTTCTGACGGTACGTCACCAAGGCGACCCGCACGGCACCACGGCCAGCAGCGTCACCGCGGTCTCCCAGATGCCTCCGCTGCTCGGCGTCTGCCTGCGCACCGGATCGACCTTCGCCCGACTCGCCGCCGCCGAGGGCAGGTTCGTGGTCAACGTGCTGGACGCGTCCCAGACCGCAGTGGCCCGGAGGTTCGCCGACCCGGCCCGGCCGGACGGCGACGAGCAGTTCACCGACGTCCCGTGGAGCACGGACCCCTACGCCGACGCCCCCCTGCTGGCCGGGGCCCTGGCGCACTACAGCTGCCGGGTGTTCGCCGTGCCCCGGGTGGGCGACCACGACGTGCTCCTCGGCCACGTCACCCGCGCCGCCGTCCACCAGGGCGTCCCGCTCCTGTCGTACGCCGGGGACATGTTCGCGGGCGCGATCCCCCCGGCGGCCGCGACCCGCGGCGCCCCCACGAGGAACAGGAAGGAGAACATCGCGACATGACCGATTCCGTGGCCACGGAGGCCGACTGGGACCGCGCTCCCGGACTGCTGGAGGGAGCGAAGGAACTCACCCTCGGACCCCGCGAGTGCGATCTCGCCTACTGGATCACCGAGGTGGCACAGGGAACGCTGAGGGACCGCGGCAGGACCGGACACCACCGGGACGCGACCGTACCGGCGTTCCTCACCGAACCCGGACCGCTGCGCGAGGCGCTCATCCAGGAGTTCGGCCTGCGCGCCCTGTCCGAGGAACTGGCCACCCGGCTGCTGGGACAGTACGTCACCCTCGCCCCCGGCATCCCGGAGATGGAGTTCTACGCCACGCAACTGATCGACGAGGCCAGGCACGCCCGGGTCTTCCGCGAACACCTCGTGGAGCTGGGACAGCCGGCCGACACCCTCGTACGGGACATCGACGAGATGGCGGCCGACTACCGCCGTCGGGTCCTCAAACCCGTGGAGGACTTCGCGAACGACATCGTGCGCGAGCAGCGCGACTTCGCCGGGGGAGTGGCGGTCTTCGCCATCGTCATCGAGGGCGTGCTCGCCCCCGCCGCCGAACTCAGCGAGCGCAAGTGGACACCGCTGTCCCCGGCCACCGGAGAGATATCCCGCGGCACCGCCATCGACGAGATCCGCCATCTGACGGTCGCCAGCACCATCCTGCGCGATCACGTCGCCGCGCACCCGGAGTACCGGCCCCGGCTGCTGGAGATCCTCCGGGCCGGTGTCCGGCTCTGGGACGAGGTCCCCGACCGCGAGTTCGTCATTCCCCGGGAGGAGCTGTTCCAGGAGGGCATGCTCCGGCACGCCGACCTCATCGGCGACTACGAACTGTGGCCCGGCGTGCGGATGCTGGACACCACGCCCGAGCAGCGCTACGAGATGGCCGAGGCGTGGACCGACGAACTCGCCGAGGCCCGCATGGCCTACATGGGGCTGCCCCTGGAGGTCCTCTCCGGCGCGGGAGAGGCCGGAGCGTGAGCGCCCCCGACCCCCCGCACGCCCCGGAAGGCGCCCTGCGGGCCGCGGTGATCGCCGGCATCGGGTCCTATGTGCCGCCCGACGTGGTGACCAACGACGAGTTGACCGCCCGTCTGGAGACGTCGGACGAGTGGATCCGCACCCGCACCGGCATCGTGACCCGGCACCGGATCACACCGGGCACCGCGACCTCGGACCTCGCGGTGGAGGCCGGGCAACGAGCCCTGAAGTCCGCCGGTGCCTCCCATGCGGACGCGGTGGTCCTGGCCACCACCACGCCCGACCAGCCCTGCCCGGCGACCGCGCCCCAGGTCGCCGCGCGGCTGGACTGCGCGGGAGCCGCCGCGTTCGACGTGTCGGCGGTGTGCACCGGGTTCCTGTACGGCCTGGCCACGGCCGCCTCCCTCGTCGTCGCGGGCGTCGCGGACAGCGTGCTGCTCGTCGCCGCCGAGGCGTTCACCAGCCTCGTCGACCCCGACGACCGGCACACCGCGATCATCTTCGGGGACGGGGCGGGCGCGGTGCTGCTGCGCGCGGGCACCGCCGGTGAACCCGGTGCGGTCGGTTCGTTCGTGCTGGGCAGCGACGGAACGGCGAGCGATCTCATCGAGGTCCCGGCGGGCGGCTCACGCCAGCGCTCGGCCCGGGTCCCGGCCCGGCCGCAGGACACCTACCTGCGGATGCGGGGCCGCGACACCTACCGGCACGCGGTCGAACGGATGACGTCCGCCTCGCGGCAGGCGGTCCACGCCGCGGGCTGGACCTTCGCCGACGTCGACCGGTTGGCCGCGCACCAGGCGAACGCCCGCATCATCGCCGCCGTCGCCGACCGGCTCGACCTGCCCGAGCAACGGCTGCTGTGCAACGTAGCGCACGTCGGCAACACCGGCGCCGCGTCGATCCCGTTGCTGCTGTCCGAGGCCGTGGAGGCCGGACGGCTCACGGCCGGCCACCGCGTCCTGCTCACCGCCTTCGGCGGTGGGCTGACCTGGGGCGCCACCACATTGACCTGGCCCGATGTCACCGCGGGCTGACCGGTTCGGGCAGCTCCGGCGCCCGGCGTCGGCGCGAGCGCCACACCATCCGGTCGCCGCGAGCTGCACACCGTCCGCTCACCCAGAGCGCCACACCATCCGAACGAGAGGAGCACACCATGTCCGCCATGTTCGAACAGCTGAAGGAAATCCTGGTCAGCAAGCTCAAGGTGGATCCGGAGCACATCACACCCGACGCGACGCGCGAGGACATCGAACTGGACTCGCTCGCGGTGGTCGAGCTGTCCCTGGTGCTGGAGAAGGAACTCGACCTGCGGATCAGCGACGACGAGCTGATGGAGATCCCGACGGTCGGCGCCATGGTCAGGCTGCTGGAGGAACGGAGCGCGGCGGTCTGATGGGCTCCGACATCGCGGTCACCGGTCTCGGCCTCGTGACCCCGGCCGGCATCGGTGTGACGGCCGCCTGGGAGAGGGTCTGCGAGGGCAGGTCCGCCGGGGCACCGGACCCCGCCCTGCGGGACCATCCGGCGCGGATCTCCTGCCGGGTCCCCGACTTCGACGCCGACCGGCTGCTCGGGGCCAGGCGCGCGCACCGCCTGGACCGCTTCGTGCAGTTCGCCCTGGTGGCCGCGCGTGAGGCGGTCGCCGACGCCGGACTCGACCCCGCCACCTGGGACGGTGCCCGGGTCGGCGTCGTGCTGGGCTCGGCCGGCGGAGGCTCGGGGACGGTGGAGGAACAGCACCGGGTGCTGCGGGAGGACGGGCCGGACCAGGTCTCGCCGCTGCTGCTGCCCATGGAACTGCCCAACATGGTCGCGGGACAGGTGGCCATCGAGTTCGCCGCCCGCGGCCCCAACCTGGTGGTCGCCACGGCGTGCGCCTCGGGGGCGAGCGCCATCGGGACCGCCCGGGACCTGCTGGCCCTGGACCGCTGCGACATCGTGCTCACCGGGGGCAGCGAGGCCCTCGTCACGCCGCTGATCATGGCCGGGTTCGCCCGGATGAGGGCGCTGTCCCGACGCCACGACGACCCCGCGGGCGCCTCACGCCCGTTCGACGCCGACCGCGACGGCTTCGTCGGCGCGGAGGGGGCGGGCCTACTGGTCCTGGAGCGGACCGCTGACGCACGGGCCCGCGGCGCACGGGTCCGCGCCCGGATCGTGGGCTACGGCGCCAGCGCGGACGGCCACCACATCACCTCGCCCGACCCGGACGGCACCGGGCTGACCCTGGCCGTACGCGCGGCCCTCGACGACGCCGGGGCCGCCCACGGCGACGTACGGCACGTCAACGCGCACGGCACCTCCACGCCGCTCAACGACCTGGCGGAAGCCCGGGTGATCCGGCAGACGCTGCCGCACGGCCCGCTGGTCACCTCCACCAAAGGGGTGACGGGGCATCTGATGGGCGCGGCGGGAGCGGTGGAGGCCGCGTTCACCGTGCTGTCCGTGGAGCACGGGCTGGTGCCGCCGACGGCCAACCTGCACCGGCTGGACCCGCGTGCGGACATCGAGGTGGCACGGTCACCCAAGGCGGGCGTCCTCGATCTGGCGCTCAGCAACTCCTGCGGCTTCGGAGGACAGAATGCGGTCCTGGCCATCGCCCGGGCGTGACCACGCACCGGGGCCCGGTGGGTCGCGGCAGGGCCCGCGGCGAGGCTGTGGCGCGTTCTCGTCCGTCGCGGCGGCGCCCCCGACGCAGGCTGCCACACTGGCACGGTCGGCACGCCGGACGATCACTCCCGCGTGCCCCAGACCGCTTCCCCGGACCCGAAAGGCAGCACTCCATGCCCCCTTCCGAGACGGCAGCCCCCAGCCCCGCCGACCTCCTGGCGGCCATGCCCTTCGCGGCGCACGCGGGCATCGAACTCCACGAGGCCACCCCCGACCGGGCGGTGGGCAGCCTGTCCTGGACCCCGGATGCCTGCACCGCCGGCGGCATCCTGCACGGCGGCGCCCTGATGACACTGGCCGACTCCGTCGGTGCCGTCTGCGCCTACCTCAACCTCCCGCCGGGTGCCGCGACGTCCACGGTGGAGTCCAAGACCAACTTCATGCGCGGAGTGGCCTCCGGACGGGTCCAGGCCACCGCCCGCCCCCTGCACGTCGGCGGCACCCTCGTCGTCGTGCAGACCGACCTGCGGGACGACAAGGACCGGCTCGTGGGGCAGACCACCCAGACCCAGATCGTGCTCGCTGCGAAGGACCGCGCCACGAACTGACCCCGCTCGCGGGACGGCCGCGGGCGCTCGCGCGCTCCCTTCCAGCCGGGCAGCCACCGTACGGCACACGCACACGTACGACTCCCGAACCGGAACGGAAGCAGACATGGCCCTGCCACGGCACCCGCTGCGCATCGGAATCCTGCTCCCCACCAGGGAGCAGGCCATCTCCGAGAACGTCGCCGCCTCCCCGCTGCTGGACTTCGCCCGCCAAGCCGAATCCCTCGGCTTCGACTCGCTGTGGACGGGTGACTCCCTGACCGCCCGGCCGCGCCTGGACCCCCTCGTGGTCCTGGCCGCGGCCGGCGCGGTCACCACGCGGATCACCCTGGGCACCGCCGCGCTCACACCCGCCCTGCGCCACCCGGTGATCGGCGCCAACATGGTCGCCAGCCTCGACCACGTGTGCGGATCCCGTCTGATCCTCGGCCTCGGCTCGGGCTTCCCCGTACCGGAGACCGAGGAGGAGTTCCACACGGTGGGCGCGAGCTTCTCCGGCCGCGCGGGACGGCTGGACGAGATCACCGCCCTGTGGCGCACGGCGTGGCAGCGGCACGAGGGCGCCGGCCGGGCCGACTTCAACGGCCGGTACTGGCAGGCCGAGGGCCTCGACCGGCTGCCCCCGCCCCACCGACCCGGCGGACCGCCCCTGTGGCTCGCCGGCAGCGACACCCCCCGCGTGGTGGAACGGGTGGCCCGCCACTACGACGGCTGGATGCCCTTCGTCCCGTCCGCCGAGGCCTACGGCCGTGCCTGGGACGGCATCCAACGGGCACGCGACGCGGCCGGCCGCCCGGCGGACGCCGTCACCCCCGCCCTGTACGCCACCCTCACCGTCGACCCCGACCGGGCCCGGGCCCGCGCCCAGTTGGAGCACTACATCAGCCACTACTACGGACGCTCGCTCGACCAGATGTCCGCGATCCAGGCGTACTGCTGGGGGAGCGCCGAGGAGTGCGCCCAGTGGCTCGCCGGATACGTGCGCGCCGGTGCCCGGCACCTGATCATCCGCGTCGGCTCCCTCCAGCCCGAGACACAGCTCAAGGAGATCGCCGAGGCCGTCGTGCCGGCCGTGCGCGAACTGGGCTGACCACCACGGGACGGGGCCGGGGAAGGGAGTGAGGTGTGAGGTTCCCGCAGCGCGAGCGTGCCGTACCGGAGGAACCGCTGCCCGGTCCGGACGGGCGGTCGGCCACGCAGGCCCCGGCGAGGCCGGAGGCCGGGGGCAGTCGCGGTGCCCGCCTCCTCGTCCGGGTCGGAGGCCCGGGGCCGCCGGTGCCCGCGCCGCACGGCGGACGCGGTGCCGACCTGCTCACGGCCGTGCGGGTGCAGCCCGCCGGCGGGCACGCTCCGTCTCTCCCGCCGCGGCGACGACCATGCACCACTTTTCGGCCGCATCGCTCACCGAGACGGTCGCGGACGGTCCGGGCACGGAGTGTCCACTGTCGGCGGCCGTCGCCCGGCAGGGCCTGCGGCCGGTCGTCGGCCGTCCCCGGCAGGGCCTGCTGCCGTCCTCCGCGGCGCTCGACCGCGTCCTGCCGCGGTGCGCGCAGGCGTGGGGAGGCATGAGCTTCGTGGGTTCCGGTGGGAGCGCCCACCGGTACGCGGCCTGCCGCACCCCCGCCCCGGCCTGCCGGCCGCCCGCCCGGGCCGGCGGTGGCCGCTTCACGGACGGCCCGCCGCTGCGCATGCCTTGAGGTCGGGGCGGGTGGCCGACCCGAGCACCGCGTCGCCCCGGCCGCCGGCCGCGGTCACCCCTGACCCGGCCGCCCGGTCCGGCCGACACGCCGCGCGGACCGTAGGCCGCCCGCCCCCGTGTCCCGGCCCGTCACCCCGGCGGCCGACCGTACTCCCTGCCCCCTACCCCAGCCCCCTGGTCCCCCCATCGCCCGCGAGGTGTTCGCTCATGTCCAAGTCCCCCACGGTCGTACTCACCGGGGCATCCGGCGTCCTGGGCAGTGCCCTGCTGCCCGAACTGGCCGACTGCCATGTCATCGCCCTGACCCACGGCAGGCCCGTTCCCGCCGCGGACGAGCAGATGGCCTGCGATCTGACCGCGCCCGGCCTCGGGCTGGGCCGAGCCGCCCGCCGGCGGCTGGCCGCGGGGGTGGACGCGGTCGTGCACTGTGCGGCGGCCACCGGCTTCGCCACCGGGCCCGACCGCGCTTTCGCGCTGAACGTGGCGGGGACCCGCCGGGTGGCCCGGCTGGCGGCCGAGACCGGCGCCGCGCTCTACCACGTGTCCACGGCATTCGTCGCCCGCACCGGCCTCGCCCGGCTCCGCACCGGTCCGCCGCGAGCGAGGACCGCCCACCCGGCGGACTACCTGAACTCCAAGCGCGCGGCGGAGAACGAGGTGCGGGCTTCGGGGGCGGCCGCGACGATCGTGCGGCCTTCGGTCCTGATCGGTGACAGCGTCACCGGCGCCATCACCGCCTTCCAGGGCCTGCACGCCATGCTGCACGGCCTGCTGCGCGGTCTGGTGCCGATGCTGCCTCTGGCGCGAGGGTCACTCGTGGACTTCGTCCCGCAGGACGTGGCGGCGTCGGCGATCGCCGCACTGGTACGCGCCGGACGGTGCGGCGGCGAGATGTGGATCACGGCGGGAGAACGGGCCCTGACCGTCGAGGACGCCCTGCACGTCCTCACGGACACCGCCGAAGACCTCGGCATCCCCGTGGCGTTGCCCCGCCTGATCGACCCCGACGCCGTGGAGCGTCTGATCCGACCCGTCTTCCTCCGTCATCTCCGCCCCGGCGACCGCCGCCAGTTCGAGGCCATGCTCGCGCTGACCTGCCTGTTCTCCGGCGCTTCGGACTTCCCCACCAGCCTGGGCGCGACCCTGGGCGGTCCGACCGCGCCGACCGTCCCCGACCTGAGGGCCGCGCTGCGCACCTCGATCGTCCACCTGGCCCGTGCCAAGGGGCTGGCCCCGACCGCCGCCCGCCTCTCGGAAGGGGTGCGCTGACATGCCCGAGGTGATCGTGGACGCACACGTCCCGGGGGCCCGTGCCGGGGAGGTGTTCGACCGCCTGCGGGACTTCGCCGCCTACCCGCGGCACTGCTCCGCCGTACGGCAGGTCACCGTCACCGACCGCGGCGGCGGTGTCCTCGACTCCGACTGGTCCGTCGACTTCCGTGGCGGCGTGCTGCGCTGGTCCGAAAGGGACCATGTGGACCGGGCGGCGCTGGGCATCGATTTCGTCCAGACCAATGGCGACTTCGAGCGGTTCGAGGGCAGTTGGCGGGTGCGCGCCCACGACGGGGCCGTGACCGTGCGCTTCACCGCCGCCTTCGATCTCGGGATGCCCACCCTCGCCGCCGTCCTCGACCCGATCGCCCGGGAGGCGCTGGCCGAGTCCGTCGGGCTCATCCTGCGCGGACTTCTGGGAGATCGGATCACGGTCACCGTCCCGGACGGCCCCGAGGGCGAGGGCGTGCTCCCGGCGCCCCGCGTCTCCGCGTGAATCCCACCCTTTCCGTCGGCCCCAGCCGGACCACCCACCCCCGAAGGAGGATCCCGTGCCCAGGGACATCAACGACAAGGTCGTCGCCATCGCCGGCGCCAGCCGCGGCATCGGCCTCGCCACCGCCGAACTCTTCGCCCGCCAGGGAGCCCGGGTGGCCATCGGCGCCCGAGACCTGGACCACGCCGAGAAGGCCGCCGCCGGGATCGGCGCCCGGGCCCACCGGCTGGACGTCACCGATCCGGCCTCGGTCCAGGGCTTCTGGGACGCGGTGGAGGCCGAGTCCGGTGAGATCGACGTCCTCGTCAACAACGCGGGGGAGATGCTCGTGGGCCGCTTCGAGGACGAGAGCCCCGAGGACACCATGCACCAGCTGGGGGTCAACCTGCTCGGCACGATGAACGGCATGAAGACCGCCATCCCCCCGATGCGGGCCAGGGGGCGGGGGCACATCATCAACATGGTGTCGGCCGTCGGCATGGTCGGTCTGCCCGGCTGCGCCACGTACTCGGCCGCCAAGCACGCGGTGACCGGACTGTCCGAGGCGGTCCGCGGCGAACTGCGCGGCAGCGGCGTCGACCTGTCGGTCATCCTGCCCATCCCGGCCGGAACCGATCTGACGTCCGGCGTCGGCAAGGGCCGGTTCGTTCCCCTGCTGACGCCCCAGCAGATCGCCCAGGCCGTCGTACGCACCGCCCGGCGCCCGGTCTACAACCGGTACGTGCCCGGCTGGACCAACCCCGTCACACGGTCGCTGTTCCTGCTGCCGCAGCCCTGGCGCGACACCGTGGGCCGGCTGCTGAAGGCCGACCAACTGCTGCGGACCACCGACCAGTCGGCCCGGTCCCGCTACGAGACGAGGATCAGGTCGGCGCGAGCGGAGGTGGGCCGGTGACCACGGACATCTCCGCCCGCACAGCCCCCTCCGCCCGGGGCACCGTCCGGCGCGGTGACGCGCCGCCGGTGACCGGGCGGCGCCTGCTCGACGGCCTGCTCCACGTCCATCCCGCGGTCGCGGCGGCCGTGTACGGTCCCCTCGCGGCCGGCGCCGCCGTCGCCTCCGCCGGCCGGGCCGAGCCGTGGGCACTGGCCGGCTGGGCCGGGGCCGGCTATGTCGCCTGGACCCTGACCGAGTACTGGGGCCACCGGCTGATCCTGCACTTCGAACCGGAACGCGGCCTCGGAGCCCGGCTGCACTACGTCGTGCACGGCGTCCACCACGATTATCCGCAGGACGTACGCCGCTCCGTGCTCAGCCCGCTGCTGAGCGTCCCGATGACGGCGGCGGCCTTCGCCACGGGCCGTGCGCTGGACCTGCCGCCGATCTTCGCGGCGGGCTTCGTGACGGGCTATCTGCTGTACGACATGTGCCATCTGTACCTGCACCACGGACGGCCCAGGAACCGTCTGCTGCGCGGGTTGCGCTCGCGCCACATGCGCCATCACCACCGAGACGACAGCCGCGGCTTCGGGATCAGCGCGCCCTACTGGGACGCGCTGTTCGGAACCTCCGTTCGCCGCGGCCGGTGAAGGGGGTTCCCATGCTGCTCAACCGGGTCGAGAAGGCGCTCGTGAACAGCTGGGCCCGGCGGGCCCTGCTGCGCCGGTACGAGATCCCCGCACTGCTGCGGCTGGCCGGCGGGCCGCTGCCGGCCGGGGGACGGGCGGTGGAGGTCGGCTGCGGCACGGGATTCGCCACCGAGGAGATCCTGGACCGGTTCGGCGCGGCCCGGGTGGACGCCATGGACCTGGACCCCGACATGGTGGTCAGGGCCCGACGGCGGCTGGCGGCACGGGGCGAACGAGTGCGCCTGGCCGCGGGCGACGCGACCGACCTGCGGGCCGCTCTGGGGGCCGAGGACGGCACCTACGACGCCGCGTTCGACTTCGCCATCATCCACCACGTGCCCGACTGGCGGGCGGCGGTCGCCGAGATCGTGCGGGTGCTCGCCCCCGGCGGCGTCTTCGTCTTCGACGAGGTCACCTCCCACGCCCTGGCGCGCCCGAGTTACCGGCTGCTGTTCGACCATCCCCGGCACGACCGCTTCTCCGCCGGGCAGTTCCTGGAAGAACTGGAGCGCCAGGGCCTGGACATCCGTGGGGCGTACACCGTGGTCAGCGGCGACTACCTGCTGGGCGCGGCCCGCAAGCCGGACTCATCCCGGGCGCCTTGACAGCGGGGCCTCCGCCAGCGGCCCGAGTTCCGGGTCGTGCGCCAGGATGGCCTGTTCCACCCGGCGCAGCTTGGGTGAGGGCTCCACACCCAGCTCCTCGGACAGCCGACGGCGCATCCGCCGGTAGATGTCCAGGGCCTCGGCCTGCTGGCCCGAGCAGTAGAGAGCGATCATGAGCTGCTCGCAGAAGTGCTCGCTCATGGGGTGGGCGTAGTGCTGTTCGTAGAGTTCGGCGATCACCCCCGCGTGATGGCCGGCGGCGAGTTCGGCATCGAACATGAGCTCAAGGGCGCGGATGCGGTACGCCTCGTAGCGGGCCGCCGCCCTACGGCACAGAGGGATCTCCACGGAGCCGCCGAAGACCGGCCCGCGCCACATGGACAGGGCCGCCCGAAGGCGGCCCGCTAACTCGTGCGGGGGTATGTGCGAGGCGGCCTCTATCGTGTTGACGGCCTTGACGAACTCGACGGCGTCGAGTTCCCTCTCCGACAGGGCCAGTCGGTAACCGGTGGGGTGGGCGGTCAACCGGGGTGAGGGACGGTCGGGTTCGAGACTGCGCAGGCGGCGTCGCAGTCGGCTTACATGTGCGTGCAGGGCGTTCGCCTGGATGTCCTCGGCGGCGTCTCCCCACATACCGTGCATCAGCTCCTCACTCGGAATCGGCTCGCCCTCTCCGACCAGCAGCGTCTGCAACAGCGAGCGTTGCAGGCATCCGGGCACCTCGATCCTTCCGTCGGGCGTGTCGATCTCCAGAGCCCCGAGAATGGAAAATTTCAGCACGGTTCTCTTTCCTTTCGAAAAGGTGGGGAAACGATTCGCGTCGTCTCGGTCGCGGCGCAAAGTTCAGCTGTCAGAGGGCTTCACCGACAGGGCTTCCGGGCATGGTGCGGCGCCTCGTGATTGTGTTCGGTGAAATCGGGTGATCGCGTTCTTCGCCGCGATCTTCTGGATGTACGGGTAGAGCGCTTTCATCCGTACCACGGGTGACTGGCTGCGCGTCAACCAAATTGTTAAGGGAATGAATAGAGGCCATATGCGTTCATGGGCATCGTGAACCGGAGGCCCGCCGAAGGCCCCGTGAGCCCCTCCGTCCGGACCCCCGCCGGTCATATGACGGCGATCGGCCGACTGCTGAACGCGCTCTGCGCATCGTCCCTGCACGGACCCGTGCTCCGGTGCCCGCGATGGGATCACCCCCCGTCACACCGTCGAAGCGGCAGTCAACCCGGCTTCTGCGGCGACCTTGTCGTTCACTTCTCACAAACCCTGCCCATGCTCAATCGCCTCACACACTGTGCCCGCTCGCCCGGGTCGTCGAGGCACCCCCTTTAAGACAAATTAACCAGCGGCTCGGTGGGCGTTCATTGGTCTTGACATCCAACCGCCCCGCAATGATCGTCCGGCGTTCCGGCATACGGCTCCAGCTGCGAGGAGTGCTGAAATCAGGCCAGTGTCAGCTCAATGTCAGGGCACCTGGCCAAAATGGACGAGCAGTGGGAGGTGTGCCGTGTCAACGGCTGAAGACCGCCACCTCTCCGGTCACTGACAGGTGTTCGCCGATTCACCTGCATCAAAGGGGGGATTCACGAATGACGGCCAAGATCGGCAGAGCCAGAGCCCGGGGCGGGCGTCGCGCCCGCACACCGGGCAGCGGAGTACGAGCGGTGGCGGTGACGGCCCTGCTCGCCGGCAGCGCACTGATGGTCCCCGGGACCTCCGAGGCCGCCGACTCCTGCGTGAGCAGGCCGACCGCGGAGCACGTCGACTGGACGCCCATGAACTTCGTCGGCGACGTCGTCTGCCCGCACACCCTCGGCAACGTACGGCTGCAGTCCACCACCCAGAGCTCGGTCAACGGCCAGATCCGCTTCTCGCCGAGCTGGTTCGTGTGCTGGAAGCGGGGCGGGGAGTACCAGGGCAGCACCATCTGGTACTACACGCAGGGCGACACGGTCTCCGCCAGCCGGATCTCCAAGGGCTGGGGCTACCTTCCCGCGGCAGAGCTGCGCGTTCCCGTCCATCCGGTGCCCGGCCTTCGCCAGTGCACCTGGTCCTGAGCCAGGAGGTCGCGTTGAGAGCCGAACGTACCCCGGCGAGGGCCCGCAGGACGCTCACGGCCGTCCTGCTCTGCCTGGGCATCGCTGCCACGCCCACCGCGGTCGCGAACGCCGGGGCCCCGGACACCGCGCGGGCCGCCTGCTCGCTGCGCCAGCAGCGGCCCCACGCGGACGCCATCGGAAACGTCTTCTCCTTCGACCTGTACTGCGACAACCTCGCCTCGGACGTCTACGGCAGGGCGGCCTTCGACGCACCGATCACCGGGCGCCTGATGATGTCGCCGAGCTGGTTCGTCTGCTGGACCGAGGGTTCCGCCCCCGCGGGGGAGAGCCGGGTCTGGTACTACACGCAGGCCGACCGCGTACTGACCCAGCGGCGCATCAAGGGCTGGGGCGTGGTGCCCGCGCGGATCGTGCAGGCCCCCGCCCACCCGTACCCGGGACTGCCCCGCTGCTCGTGGTTCTGATCCACCCCGCTCCGCCCGCGCGGCGGCCTCCCCGGCTCCGGGCGACGTCCCGGCGGAACCTGCCCGGCGGATCCCTGCCGCGGTCCGTCTCGACTCAGGAGATCCCATGCCCGTCAAGCGAAAGAGATACCTCGGGGCCACCCTGGCCTCGGTGCTCGGCTGCGCCCTGCTGTCCGCCCCCGTGATGGCCCTGAACTCCGGCGCGACAGGGGCCGGCCGACAGGAACCCGCGGCCCACTCCGCCCCGCGCGTGATGAACGCCGTCAACGGCGAATGGCGCCTGTGCCCCTACTCCGGCACCCACCCGGAGCTGGGCCAGGGCCATGCGAACGACGCCGTGGGGCACCTCCAGTGCGTGCTGAACCAGGTGTACGGCTACACGAGCGTCAGCATCGACAAGATCTTCGGCCCCGCGACACGAGCCGCGGTCGTCGACTTCCAGCAGTCCGTCGGCCTGACGGCCGACGGCTTCGTCGGCCCGCGCACCTGGGCCGCCCTGCACCCCTGACCCGACCGACGCCTCACGCAGGTCACCCGCCATCTCCGGCCCCATGGGCCGGCCGACACATCGAGGACGGTCATGAAGACAGCACGGGCCCGGGCCCTGAGCGTGCTCGGCGCGGTCGTGGCACTGGTGGCCACCACCGCGTCCGGCCCCGCCTGGGCGGGCGGCGTCCCCTCCGGCGCCGCGGCGGCGTGCGAGACACGCGAAGGGGTCCAGCACGTCGACTGGACCGGCATGTGGTTCGACCACGACGTGGTGTGCGACAACGCGCCGGGGGACGTACGCCTGCAGTCCTTCTCGGCCAGCCCGGTGGTCGGGCGGATGCACACCACCCGGAGCTGGTTCGTCTGCTGGAAGCTCGGCGACCTCCACGCCGGCGGCAACAGCATCTGGTACTACACGCAGGGCGACGAGGTCGTGAGCCGGCCCTCCGCCCAGGCATGGGGCTACCTGCCGGCCTCCATGGTGTACTCCGGCAGCCATCCCGCACCCGGCCTGACCAGGTGTCCCTGGGGATGACGACAGAACAGCAACGCCGACGAGGGGGAGAGATGACGAGGTACGAGCCCGTCGAGGGACCGAAACGGCGCCGGACAGGGCGCTGGGCGGCGGTGGCCGCGACCGCCGCCACCGCCGTGCTGGCCGCGACCGCGGCCACGCCGCCGGCGGCGGCCGACACCGAGCGGGACCGGGCGCAACGCATCTGCCAGGTCCGCACGGGGGTGTCCCACACCGATCACACCGGCAAGACCTTCACCACGGACCTGTACTGCGAGAACGCCGCCGCCGACGTCTACGCCAGTCCGGAGAACTACGGCACCGTCATCGCCAAGCTCGTCACCACGCTGAGCTGGTTCGTGTGCTGGGAGACCGGTGAGATGCACGCCGGCGGCAACCGCATCTGGTACTACACGCAGGGCGACCGCATCCTCAACTGGCCGCTGCGCAAGGGCTGGGGCTACGTGCCCGCGTTCTACCTGTGGACGGAACAGGACCCGTTCCCGGGCCTGCCGCCGTGCCTGCCCTCGATGAAGGAGAAGTCCGGCACGACGGAGCGGTCATGACGCGGCCCGCAGCGGGTCGCAGGGCCCGTAGCGCGGCGGGGGCCTTCCTGCTCGCGGCCGCAGCGGTGCTGTCCACGGACTCCGTCGCGGCCGGCGCCTCCGTCGAGCGGACCTGCCACATCCGTGAGGGCGTACGCCACCAGGACACACTGGGGAACGCCTTCACCAAGGACCTCTACTGCGAGAACAGCCCGGGCAAGGTGTACGGGCGCGCCGCGTTCGAGGCTCCGGTGACCGGTCTGCTCAACAGCACGACCAGTTGGTTCGTCTGCTGGACCATGGGCGAACCGCATCCGGGCGGCAACAACGTCTGGTACTACACCCAGGGGGACGAGACGTTGCAGGTCCCGTCCGTCGAGGCGTGGGGCACCATTCCCGCGAACCACCTGTGGACGCCCCAGGACCCCTTCCCGGGGCTGCCACGCTGCCCCTGGTGGTAGGCCGCGGGGTCTCTCACGCTCGACGACTACTATGTTCTCTTCATGTCAGGGGTTCTCTTCGGACGGAGGCCGGATGCACCGGGTGCACGGCCTCCGAGGGATCACATGGGGCCGTCGTGAAACACAGGGCACGTGAACCGTGGGGCCTCGAAGCATGCTGAGAGAGGTCACCGCCACCCGCTACGTCGCTCCCCTCCACTCCGGCGGCTCCGTCCCCGGGGTGGTGGAGGCCGATGACCTGGGTACGTACGTCGTGAAGTTCACGGGCTCCGCGCAGGGCCGCAAGGCGCTGGTCGCCGAGGTGATCGTCGGTGAGCTGGCCCGCGCGCTCGGTCTGCGCTTCCCCGAGCTGGTCCTGGTCCACTTCGACCCGGCGATCGCCGACAGCGAGCCCCATCAGGAGGTACGCGACCTGCACGGCGCGAGCGCCGGCGTCAACCTCGGCATGGACTATCTGCCGGGCGCGCACGACTTCACCCCGGAGGTCGCCCGCACCTTCCGCGTCGACCCGCTGGAGGCGGGCCGGGTCGTCTGGCTGGACGCGCTGACCGCGAACGTCGACCGTACGGTGCACAGCTCGAACCTGATGGTCTGGCCGACGTTCGGCACCGCACCGGCGCGGCTGTGGCTGATCGACCACGGAGCCGCCCTGGTCTTCCACCACCGCTGGGACGGCTCCGACCCCGAGAAGGCGTACGACTTCCGCCACCACGCCCTCGGCCACTACGCCCCGGACGTGCGGGCGGCCGACGCGGAGCTGGCGCCCCGGGTGACCGAGGAGCTGCTGCGGGAGATCGTGGCGGAGGTGCCGGACGCGTGGCTGACCGACTTCGCCTCGCCCGGCGAGGCCCGCGAGGCCTATGTGGCGTACCTCAACGCGCGCGTGCGCGCCTCGCGGCAGTGGATCCCCACGGGCTTCCCCACCCGGGAGGAACTCGCCGCCGAGGAGTCCCGGCGCGCGGCGAGGAGCCGTCAAGGACGTCCCGCGTGGCTCAAGCAGGTCCCCGACCTGCACGGCAAGCCCGCGGCCCAACAGGATTGGTCGGTGCACCTCGGATGAGTGGCCGTGTCGAGATCGAGTACTGCACCCAGTGCCGCTGGCTGCCGCGTGCGGCCTGGCTGGCTCAGGAACTGCTCACGACGTTCGAGGCCGAGCTGACGGAACTGGCGCTCAAGCCCGGCACGGGCGGTGTCTTCGTCGTCCGGGTCGACGCAGAGACCGTCTGGGACCGCCGTGAGCAGGGATTTCCCGAGCCCACGGCGGTCAAGCAGGCCGTACGCGACCGAGTGGCCCCGGGGAAGTCCCTGGGCCACTCGGAGAAACCGGCCCCCTGAGGGTTCAGCGAGGGTCGGCGCGGGGTCCGTGAGGGTTCAGCCCTTCAGCTGCTCGTACGCCGGAAGCGTCAGGAAGTCCGCGTAGTCCTCGTCGAGGGAGACCTCCAGGAGCAGGTCGTGGGCCTGCTGCCAGTGGCCGGCCGCGAAGGCCTCCTCGCCGATCTCCGCCCGGATGTTCGCCAGTTCCTCGGCGGCGACCTTGCGGGCGAGTTCCGGGGTGGCCTTCTCGCCGTTCTCGAACTCGACGCCCGCGTTGATCCACTGCCAGATCTGGGAGCGGGAGATCTCGGCGGTGGCCGCGTCCTCCATCAGGTTGAAGATGGCGACCGCGCCGAGACCGCGCAGCCAGGCCTCGATGTAGCGGATGCCGACCTGGACGGCGTTGACCAGACCCGGATACGTCGGCTTGGCGTCCAGGGAGTCGACCGCGATGAGGTCCTCCGCCTTGACGGAGACGTCCTCGCGCAGGCGGTCCTTCTGGTTCGGCCGGTCGCCGAGCACCTTGTCGAAGGACTCCATGGCGATCGGGACCAGGTCGGGGTGGGCGACCCAGGAACCGTCGAAACCGTCGTTCGCCTCACGGTCCTTGTCGGCCTTGACCTTCTCGAACGCGACCTTGTTGACCTCCTCGTCGCGCCGCGACGGGATGAACGCCGCCATGCCGCCGATCGCGTGCGCGCCGCGCTTGTGGCAGGTGCGCACGAGCAGCTCGGTGTACGCCCGCATGAACGGGGCGGTCATCGTCACCGCGTTGCGGTCCGGGAGGACGAACCTGGCGCCGCCGTCACGGAAGTTCTTGACGATGGAGAACAGGTAGTCCCAGCGGCCGGCGTTCAACCCGGAGGCGTGGTCGCGCAGTTCGTAGAGGATCTCCTCCATCTCGTACGCGGCCGTGATCGTCTCGATCAGGACGGTCGCGCGGACGGTGCCCTGCGCAATGCCGACGTAGTCCTGCGCGAAGACGAAGACCTCGTTCCAGAGGCGGGCCTCCAGGTGCGACTCCGTCTTCGGCAGGTAGAAGTACGGGCCCTTGCCGAGGTCGAGCAGGCGCTGGGCGTTGTGGAAGAAGTACAGGCCGAAGTCGACCAGGGCGCCGGGGACCGGCTGACCGTCGACTTGGAGGTGACGCTCGTTCAGATGCCAGCCGCGCGGGCGCATGACGACGGTCGCGAGCTCGTCGTTCGGGCGCAGGGCGTACGACTTGCCGGACCGCGGGTCGGTGAAGTCGATGTTCCGGGTGTACGCGTCGATCAGGTTGAGCTGGCCGAGGATCACGTTCTCCCAGGTCGGCGCGGAGGCGTCCTCGAAGTCGGCGAGCCAGATCCGCGCGCCCGAGTTGAGGGCGTTGATGGTCATCTTGCGGTCGGTGGGACCGGTGATCTCCACCCGGCGGTCCTGCAGCGCGGGCGGGCACGGGGCCACCCGCCAGGAGTCGTCCGCGCGGATCGCGGCGGTCTCCGGGAGGAAGTCGAGGGTGGAGGTGCGGGCGATCTCGGCGCGGCGCTCCGCACGGCGGGCGAGGAGTTCGTCACGCCGGGGCGTGAACCGGCGGTGCAGCTCGGCCACGAAGGCGAGGGCCGCCTCCGTGAGGACCTCCTCCTGCCGGGGCAGGGGCTCGGCGTCGACGATGGCCAGCGGGGACGGCGCTGGTGCGGACATGAGCTGTCACTTCCTTCAGCGAGCTACGTGGACGAGCTGTCGAGCTCTGGCACCGGGTGCCAGTCTTCCCGGATACGGCGGACAACGCCCGCGGAGCAGTCGGGCGCTTCTGAACAGTGGATACTAGTTTCCTCATGGTGGAAGTTCAATGGTTTGTTGATGTCGAGATTCTCTGAGTCGAGGCAAGGTGGCTCTCGGTGCCACCGCCTTCACTCAAGGTGGGCGAGATCGGCCTCGGTGTCGATGTCGTAGGGACGGGCCACGTCCCCGCACTCGACGAGCCCGATCGCGTCCTCGTGCTCCTTCAGATAGGCGCGTGCACCCCGGTCGCCGGTGGCAGTCGCCACGATGCCCGCCCAATGGGCGGCACCGAGGAGGACGGGATGTCCGCGTACGCCGTCGTAGGCGGCCGAGGCGAGCGACGACTCGTCCTCGTAGGCGGCGCGTACCCGGGCCACCGCCTGCGCTCCGATGCCCGGCTGGTCGACGAGCGAGACGAGTGCCGCTCTCGCCCCCGTCCCGGCCAGTGAGTCGAGCCCCACGCGCAAGGAGGAGCCCATTCCGTCCGCCCAGTCGGGGTTCTCCACCAGTACGCAGCCACCCAGTTCCGCCCGTGCCCGTACGGCGGCGGCCCGCGCCCCCAGCACCACGTGCACACGGGCGCAGCCGGCCGCGCGCAGCACCTCCACGGCATGCTCGACGAGCGGCCGGCCACGGTGCGGCAGGAGTGCCTTGGGGCGTCCGCCGAGCCGCCTGCCGCCCCCCGCCGCGAGGACCAGACCGGCGACCGGGAACGCTTCTGTCTCAGTCATATGTCCTGCTTACCTGACACCTGCGCGAGAGCCCGGTTTCTCAGGGCTGAATTTCCGTCCGCATGGTGGCGCGCCCCGCATCGGGTGGCGTTTACTGACCCGCGTCCCCGGCGCCCGACCTACGTCGGGGGAGCTTCGAGGGGGAGCGGGACCACTGGCGCACAACGGCGTGCGAGGGGGAGTGCTGTGTTGCGGAGCTTGGGGCAGAGGCCGGTGACGAGCGGCGACGAGGACGCGAGGGTGGTGGCACTGCGGACGGCCGTGTCCCGGCTGCGTCGCGAACTTGCCGCGCATCCGGCCGAGTTCCGGGACCGGGCGATCGCCGAGGACGAACTGGCCGCGCTGGCCGCGATGACGGACGGCGGGGTGCCCGAGACACCGCGGCTGCGGAGGTCGTTACTGCTGATCGCGGGTGCGATCGGGTCCGTCAGCGCCCTGTCGCGGGGTTTGTCCGATGTTCGTGACGCCGTGGACCTGTTCGGGGAGCAGCCTCGCGGGCGTGGCTAGGAGCTGTCCTCGGACCATGCCGGTGTCGACGGGCCCCGGGCCGGAGGGCGGGCGCGCCCTGCGTCGCACGGCCGGTGTGCCCGCGGTGTGACGGTGGCCGGCCGGCCGGTGCGTCACACAGGCCGGCGCGGTCTCGCCGTCACGCCTGGTTCTGGCTGGCCAGTGCCTCGGACAGCTCTCCGGCCACCTGCTGGAGCACCGGCACGATCTTGTCCGTGGCCGCCTCGGTGACCCGCCCCGCCGGGCCGGAGATCGAGATCGCCGCCGCGGTGGGGGAGTTCGGGACGGAGACCGCCAGACAGCGGACGCCGACCTCCTGCTCGCTGTCGTCGACCGCGTAGCCGTTGTTCCGCACGTCCTCCAGGGCCGCGAGGAAGCCGTCCGGCGTAGTGATCGTCTTCTCCGTGGCGGCCGGCATGCCGGTACGGGCCAGCAGTGCGCGCACCTCCTCCGGAGGGAAGCCGGCGAGCAGCGCCTTGCCGACACCGGTGGAGTGCGGCAGTACCCGTCGGCCCACCTCGGTGAACATCCGCATCGAGTGTTTGGACGGCACCTGGGCGACATAGACGATCTCGTCCCCGTCGAGCAGGGCCATGTTCGCCGTCTCGCCGGTCTCCTCGACCAGCCGGGCGAGGTACGGCCGGGCCCAGGTGCCCAGCAGCCGGGACGCGGACTCGCCGAGGCGGATCAGACGCGGGCCGAGGGCGTAGCGGCGATTGGGCTGCTGGCGTACGTATCCGCAGGCCACGAGCGTGCGCATCAGGCGGTGGATGGTGGGCAGCGGCAGCCCGCTGCTCGCGGACAGCTCGCTCAGGCCGACCTCGCCGCCGGCGTCGGCCATCCGTTCGAGCAGGTCGAAGGCGCGCTCAAGGGACTGGACGCCACCGTTGGAGGACCTGGCGGAGTCGGTGGTGCTGGCGCTGGACGTCGGCACGGCGCGTTCCTTTCGGGGCCGGTGGGAGGGCCAAAGCCTACCCGTCGGTCGGTTGACTCCCCGCTTGTGCATAGCTACGTTCTGCTTGGCGGAATTCTAATTCCGCTTTGTGGAAACGTCCAGAGTGGGTCCGGTGGGTGCACTGTGGAGAAGTGTGCCCTTGACGGCTCGGGAACGGGAGTGAAGACTCCTTCAACAGAAAGTTGAATTCCGTCACGCGGAAGTTGACGGCGGCAGAGAGGGGTCCGGGTGTCCGACGCTGAACTGGTGCTGCGCTCGACGCGCGTCATCACACCCGAGGGGACGCGCGCCGCCTCGGTCGCGGTCGCCGGCGGGAAGATCACGGCCGTGCTGCCGCACGACGCCGAAGTCCCGCCCGGCGCCCGTCTGGAGGACCTCGGGGACGACGTCCTGCTGCCCGGCCTGGTCGATACGCACGTGCATGTCAACGACCCCGGCCGCACCGAGTGGGAGGGCTTCTGGACCGCCACGCGCGCGGCGGCCGCCGGTGGCATCACCACCCTCGTCGACATGCCGCTCAACTCCCTGCCGCCCACCACCACGGTCGACCACCTGCGCACCAAGCGGGACGTGGCCGGCGACAAGGCCCACATCGACGTGGGCTTCTGGGGTGGCGCGCTGCCCGACAACGTCAAGGACCTGCGCCCGTTGCACGAGTCGGGCGTCTTCGGCTTCAAGGCCTTCCTGTCGCCGTCCGGCGTGGACGAGTTCCCGCACCTGACCCAGGACCAGCTCGCCCAGTCGCTGGCCGAGATCGCCTCCTTCGACGGCCTGCTGATCGTGCACGCCGAGGACCCGCACCACCTGCAGGCCGCCCCGCAGCAGGGCGGCCCCAGATACGCCGACTTCCTCGCCTCCCGCCCGCGCGACGCGGAGGACACGGCGATCGCCCAGCTGATCGCCCAGGCGAGGCGCCTGCACGCGCGCGTGCACGTCCTGCACCTCTCCTCCAGCGACGCGCTGCCCCTGATCGCCGAGGCCAAACGGGAGGGCGTACGGGTCACCGTCGAGACCTGCCCGCACTATCTGACCCTGACCGCCGAGGAAGTCCCGGACGGTGCCAGCGAGTTCAAGTGCTGCCCGCCGATCCGCGAGTCCGCCAACCAGGACCTGCTCTGGCAGGCGCTGGCCGACGGCACCATCGACTGTGTGGTCACGGACCACTCGCCCTCCACCGCCGACCTGAAGACCGACGACTTCGCCACGGCCTGGGGCGGCATCTCCGGGCTCCAGCTGAGCATGGCGGCGGTGTGGACCGAGGCCCGCCGGCGCGGGCACGGCCTGGAGGACGTGGTCCGCTGGATGTCCACGCGGACGGCCGAACTCGTCGGCCTCGACGACCGCAAGGGCGCCATCGCGGTGGGCCGCGACGCCGACTTCGCCGTGGTCGCCCCCGAGGAGACCTTCACCGTCGACCCGGCAGCCCTCCAGCACCGCAACCGCGTGACGGCGTACGCGGGCAGGACCTTGTACGGCGTCGTCAGATCCACCTGGCTGCGCGGCGAACGCATCGTCGTGGACGGCGAGTTCACCGAGCCGAAGGGGCGACTGCTCACCCGGACCAGCTGACCACCACCCACCGACACCGAAAGGCAGACCTGATCACCGTGACGGCGCAGCATCCATCTGCTCTGGCTCGCTTCACCGGCGACGCACACCCCTACGGAGGCGGCGACCCGTACGCGGACTACCGCACCGCCGACTTCCCCTTCACCCGGTACGCCAACCTCGCCGACCGGCGTCTCGGCGCCGGTGTCATCGCGGCCAACGACGAGTTCTTCGCCCAGCGCGAGAACCTGCTGGTGCCCGAGCGGGCCGAGTTCGACCCCGAGCACTTCGGGCACAAGGGCAAGATCATGGACGGCTGGGAGACCCGGCGGCGACGCGGTGCCTCCGCCGAGCACCCCTGGCCCACGGCCGAGGACCACGACTGGGCGCTGGTCCGGCTCGGGGCCCCCGGTGTGATCCGCGGGATCGTCGTCGACACGGCGCATTTCCGCGGCAACTACCCGCAGGCGGTGTCGGTCGAGGCCGCCTCGGTACCGGGTTCCCCGTCCCCGGAGGAACTGCTGGCGGACGACGTGAAGTGGACGACGCTGATACCCCGCACGCCCGTCGGCGGCCACGCGGCGAACGGTTTCGCCGTCGCCGTCGAGCAGCGCTTCACCCACCTCCGGATCAACCAGCACCCCGACGGCGGCATCGCGCGCCTGCGCGTGTACGGGGAGGTGGCTCCGGACCCGCGGTGGCTTCAGGCGCTGGACACCGTCGACGTGGTCGCCCTGGAGAACGGCGGCCAGGTCGAGGACGCCTCCGACCTCTTCTACTCGCCCGCCACCAACACCGTCCAGCCGGGCCGCTCCGGCAAGATGGACGACGGCTGGGAAACCCGCCGACGCCGTGACCAGGGCAACGACTGGATCCGCTACCGGCTGGTGGCGCAGTCCCAGATCCGGGCGATCGAGATCGACACGGCGTACCTGAAGGGCAACAGCGCCGGCTGGGCGTCCGTCTCGGTCAAGGACGGTGAGAACGGCGAGTGGCGGGAGGTGCTGCCGCGCACCCGCCTGCAGCCCGACACCAACCACCGGTTCGTCCTCGACGCCCCGGCGACGGGCACGCACGCGCGCGTGGACATCTTCCCGGACGGCGGCATCTCCCGGCTGCGCCTGTTCGGCTCCCTGACCGAGCAGGGGGCGGCGGGGCTGGCGGCGCGCCACCGGGAGCTGGGCGGCTGACGCCCGTACCGGGCGACCGAACCCGTGGGGCGCACCGGCCCGGACAGCACCGGTGCGCCCCACGTCATGGCCGGGGGCCCGACGTCACGCCGCGTGGCCGCCGTCCACGGCGAACTCCGCACCCGTGACGTAGTCCGCCCCGGCCAGGTGGGCGACCGTCGACGCCACCTCCTCGGCCGTGCCGAACCGCCCGAGCGCGGTCATCGCCGACTGGTCCGGCGCGTACGGGCCGTCCGCCGGGTTGAGGTCCGTGTCGATGGGCCCGGGGTGGACGATGTTCGCCGTGATGCCGCGCGGGCCCAGCTCCCGCGCCAGGGCCTTCGTCAGGCCGATCAGCGCCGACTTGCTGGTGGCGTAGAGCGTCCCGCCCGGCCCCGGCACCCGCTGGGTCATGCAGGTGCCGATGGTGATGATCCTGTCCCCCGCGGTCATCCGGGCGGCCGCTGCCCGGGAGGCCAGGAAGACGCCCCGGACGTTCACGGCGAGGACCCGGTCCACGTCCGCGAGCGAGAGGTCCTCCAAAGGGCCCAGGACGCCGACGCCGACGTTGTTCACCAGCACGTGCAGGCCCCCGAGCGCCTCCGCCGCACGCTCGACCGCGCCGGCGGCCTCGTCCGGGTCCGCGGAGTCCGCCCGCAGGGCCACGGCCCGCCGCCCGAGCGCCGTCACGCGCCGCACGACCTCCTCGGCCGCCTCCTCGCCGTTCACGTATGTCACGGCCACGTCCGCGCCCTCCCGCGCGAGCCGCAGCGCCGTCGCGGCGCCGATGCCGCGACTGCCGCCGGTGACGAGGGCGACCTTGCCGTCCAGAATTCCGTAAGTGGTTGTCATGGGTCCATTGCAGTGCCGCGCGGGCCCGGGCACCGGCGGTGAACGGACATCGAGATCCGCAGGGCCGGCGGGGCGCGGCCCACCGATGAGTTGCGGGCGCCACCGGGGTCTGAGGTGATGACAGCAGACCCCACCCCGGAAAGAGGCACCTGTCATGGGCAAGCTCGTCTCCACACTCTTCGTCACGCTCGACGGTGTCTACCAGGCACCCGGCGGCCGGGAGGAGGACACCCGCGGCGGCTTCGAGCACGGCGGCTGGAGCTTTCCTTACGCCGACGACGACTTCGGCCGGTTCGTCGACGAGGTCTTCCAGCGCCCGGCCGCCTTCCTCCTCGGCCGGTACACGTACGACATCTTCGCCTCCTTCTGGCCGAAGGTGACCGACCCGTCCGACCCGGTCGCGTCCAAGCTCAACACGCTGCCCAAGTACGTCGTTTCCTCGACGCTGACCGCCCCCGAGTGGGACGGCACCACCGTGGTCCGCGGCGACCTCGCAAAGGAGGTCACCGCCCTCAAGGAGCGCACCGACGGCGAGCTCCAGGTGCACGGCAGCGGCGCCCTCGTCAGGTCCCTGCTGGCCCTCGGCCTGGTGGACACGCTGCACCTGCTGACCTTCCCGGTCGTGCTGGGCACGGGCCACCGCCTGTTCACGGAGGGCGCCGTGCCCACCGCGTTCAGGCACACCGGAGGCCGCACCACGAGCACCGGCGTCGCCATCCACTCGTACGACCTGGCTGGCCGCCCCGAGTACGGCACCTTCGGACTGCCCGACAACACGTGACCGCGGCACCCCGCCCCACACGCCGACGGCGTCCTCGCACCATCTCCTGGAGATCGTGTGAGGACGCCCGGGCGAACGTTAACTTCCCGAAAACTGATCGGACTTGCCGGGAAAATCTCCGGCGTTGTCATTGACATGCCACTGTCTACGCGCGTCATCATGAGGGGCATGAGATTCCCCCCACGAATCAGCCGTATCGGCACCGCGGCCGCCGTCCTGTCCGCCCTGCTCGTCGGCGGAACCGTCACCGCCACGCCGGCGGCCGCGGCGGTCGGCAGCATCTGCTACAGCCGCCTGCCCTCCCAGGCCCACGACACCCTCGACCTGATCGAGCAGGGCGGGCCCTACCCCTTCGAACAGGACGGCACCGTCTTCCAGAACCGGGAAGGCATCCTGCCCAGCCAGTCGTCCGGGTACTACCACGAGTACACGGTGATCACGCCCGGCTCCGACACACGCGGAGCTCGCCGGATCGTCACCGGTGAGCGGAACCAGGAGGACTACTACACCGCCGACCACTACGAGTCGTTCGACCTGGTCGACTACGGCTGCTGAACTCACCGGGCCTGAACCCACCGGGCCTGACCCCCACCGGGCCCGGTTTCAGCCGGATCTGCGGCTCTCGGCGGCGGCGAACAGCGCGAACGCCAGCGCGAGCAGGGCGACGTTCGCGTAGATCTCGAAGCCGTCGAGAAAGTCGATCCGTTGCACGAGACCCCAGTTCCAGTCGGTGAACTCGTGCACCAGGCCCGCGACGCCCTGCACCAGGGCGATGAATCCAATGATCTCCAGCAGCTGCTTCATGGCATGATCCTCGCCCCGCGGACCCCCCACCCCCAATCGGCCGCGGGGCGAGCCATGTCGGACGGAAGTCCAGGTTCCGTACGCCCCGGCCGCGACCAAGGTCGCGGATGCCGCGACTTTGGTCGACGAACGCGCCGCCGTGGCGCCCCCGGTCGTCCGCACTGCGTAGATTGGGCGACCGTGAGTGGAGACCAGCCGGAGCCCGTACCCCAGGCGTTCGCGGGGCGGCGCTGGCTGCTGCCCTCAGCCCTGATCAAGGAGTTCGACCCCGATGCCGCGCCCACCGGGCGCCCCCGGCGCACCGCACGCGACTGGGTGGTCGACTTCTCCTGCTTTCTGGCGGCCGTCGTCATCGGCCTGCTCGGCGCGGACACGCTGCAGAAGGAGGACCTGCCGGCCGGTTACGCGGCCTTCGACCAACTGCTGGGCGCGCTCTCCTGCGCGGCGGTCTGGCTGCGGCGCCGCTGGCCCCTCGGGCTCGCCGTGGCGATGCTTCCGGTCGCCTTCGTGTCGACCACGGCGGGCGGCGCGGGCCTGATCGCCCTGTTCACGCTCGCCGTCCACCGGCCCTTCCGGTACGTGGCCTGGGTGGCAGGTGCCTCCGCGGTACTGAACCCGCTGTACTTCTGGTGGCGCCCCGAGCCCGATCTGCCGTACGGCTGGGCCGTCCTGCTGGCTTCGCTGATGACCGCCCTGGTGGTCGGCTGGGGCATGCTGGCCCGGTCCAAACGGCGGCTCCTGCTGAGCCTGCGCGACCGCGCCCGCCGTGCCGAGACGGAGGCCCGGCTGCGCGCCGAGCAGGCGCAGCGGCTCGCCCGCGAGGCCATCGCCCGCGAGATGCACGACGTCCTCGCGCACCGGCTGACGCTGCTCAGCGTGCACGCGGGCGCCCTGGAGTTCCGTCCCGACGCGCCCCGCGAGGAGATCCAGCGGGCGGCCGGCGTGATCCGGGAGAGCTCCCACGAGGCGCTCCAGGACCTGCGGGAGATCATCGGCGTACTGCGGGCCGGGGAGCCCGACGACACCGGCCGCCCGCAGCCCACCCTCGCGGCACTGGAGGCGCTGGCCGCCGAGTCCCGCGAGGCGGGCATGAAGGTCACCCTCGACCAGCGCGTCACCGACCCCGCGGACGTGCCCGCCTCGGTCGGCCGCACCGCCTACCGCATCGCCCAGGAGGGCCTGACCAACGCCCGCAAGCACGCCCCCGGCACGGAGGTCACCGTGACGGTGACCGGCACACCCGGCGAGGGGCTGAACGTGTCGGTGCGCAATCCCGCGCCCGAGGGCGAGGTCCCGCACGTCCCCGGCTCCGG
Source organism: Streptomyces sp. NPDC007808 (assembly GCF_042868655.1). Classification (NCBI taxonomy): domain Bacteria; kingdom Bacillati; phylum Actinomycetota; class Actinomycetes; order Kitasatosporales; family Streptomycetaceae; genus Streptomyces; species Streptomyces sp. NPDC007808. The sequence continues at coordinate 249,353 of NZ_JBIAEQ010000008.1, read as the reverse complement.
GCAGGGCCTGATCGGCCTGACGGAACGGGCCGTCCTGACCGGCGGCCGGCTGGAGCACGGCCCGGCCGCGGACGGGGGGTTCGAGGTGCGGGCCTGGCTGCCTTGGCGATGACCCGCGTGGTCGTGCCGCTCACCAGGTGGCGCCGGTCCGGAACGCAGGCCCGCACAACCGTGATTACGTAAGCCCCATGACTGCGATCAGACTTCTCCTCGTCGACGACGACCCGTTGGTCAGGGCCGGCCTGTCCTTCATGATGGGCGGCGCCCAGGACATCGAGATCGTCGGCGAGGCCTCCGACGGCGCCGAGGTCGACGCGCTGGTCGACCGCGCCCGCCCGGACGTGGTCCTGATGGACATCCGGATGCCCTCGGTCGACGGCATCACCGCCACCGAGCGGCTGCGCGGCAGGAAGGACGCCCCGCAGGTCGTGCTGCTGACCACCTTCCACGCCGACGAGCAGGTGCTGCGCGCCCTGCGGGCCGGCGCCGCCGGGTTCGTGCTCAAGGACACCCCGCCCGCCGAGATCGTCGACGCGGTGCGCCGCGTCGCGGCCGGTGACCCCGTGCTGTCGCCCACCGTCACACGCCAGTTGATGGAGCACGCGGCCGGCACCGCCGCCGACACCCGCCGCGCACGCGCGCGTGAGCGGCTCACCGTCCTCAACGACCGCGAGCGCGAGGTCGCCGTCGCGGTGGGCCGGGGCCTGTCCAACGCGGAGATCGCCGCGGGGCTCTTCATGAGCGTCGCCACCGTCAAGACCCACGTCTCCCGCGTCCTGGCCAAGCTCGACCTCAACAACCGTGTGCAGATCGCCCTGTTGGCCTACGACGCGGGACTTCTGGAAGAACTGGAGGAAGACGGGCACTAGCGCGGAGAACGGGTCGTTGTCGGAGTGGTGAGAAGGGGGAAGCCATGACGGAAGTGATCGACCTCGGGGCGTACGGCGACGAGTTCCGCGCCGACCCGCACCCCGTCTACGCACGGCTGCGTGAGCGGGGCCCGGTGCACCGGGTGCGGCTGCCGGAGCCCGACGCCCACCACGAGACCTGGCTCGTGGTGGGGTACGAGGAGGCGCGCGCGGCGCTCGCCGACCCACGGCTGGCCAAGGACGGCCGCAAGATCGGGGTGACGTTCCTCGACGAGGAGCTGATCGGAAAGTACCTGCTGATCGCCGACCCACCCGAGCACACCCGGCTGCGCGGTCTCATCACGCGCGCGTTCACGATGCGCCGCGTCGAGGAACTGCGGCCGAGGATCCAGCAGATCACCGACGAACTGCTCGACGTGATGCTGCCGCAGGGCCGCGCCGACCTCGTCGACGCCTTCGCCTACCCGCTGCCGATCACGGTGATCTGCGAGCTGCTCGGCGTACCCGAGATGGACCGTGCGGAATTCCGCAAGCTGTCCACGGAGGCGGTCGCGCCCACCAGCGCGGACAGCGAGTACGCCGCCTTCGTGCGCCTCGCCGAGTACCTCACCGACCTCATCGAGGACAAGCGCCGGGCCGGTCCGACCGCCGACCTGCTGGGCGAGCTGATCCGCACCACCGCCGAGGACGGCGACCGGCTCTCCCCGGAGGAACTGCGGGGCATGGCCTTCGTGTTGCTGATCGCCGGCCACGAGACCACGGTCAACCTCATCACCAACGCGGTCCACGGCCTGCTCACCCACCCGGACCAACTGGCCGCCCTGCGCGCCGACATGACTCTCCTGGACGCCGCCGTGGAGGAGGCGCTGCGTTACGAGGGCCCGGTGGAGAACGCGACGTTCCGATTCGCCGCCGAGCCCCTGGAGATCGCCGGCGTCGCGATAGCGCCGGGTGAGTCCGTGCTGGTCGGCCTCGCCGCGGCCGGCCGTGACGCGGCCCGCTATCCCGCCGCGGACCGCTTCGACATCCGCCGTGACTCCCGCGGCCACCTCGCGTTCGGCCACGGCATCCACTACTGCCTGGGTGCGCCCCTGGCCCGCCTGGAGGCCCGCACGGCGCTCCGGTCCCTGCTGGAGCGCGCTCCCGGCCTCGCCCTGGACGGGGCGCCGGGGGAGTGGCTGCCGGGGCCGCTGATGCGCGGGGTGCGGAGTCTGCCGGTGCGTTGGTAGGGGCGCGGGGCCGGAGCCCTGGCGAGGACGGCTCTCACAGCGCCGACGCCGAGGCCCCGCCCGGCATCTCCGCCAGCGGGACGGGTCTTCGCTCGCGCCTCGACACCTCGCAGGCCTCCGCGATCCGCAGCGCCTGCAGGGCCTCCCGCCCGTCGCAGGGATTGGCGCGCTCGCCCCGCACCACTTCCACGAACGCGTTCAGCTCCGCCTCGTACGCGGGCGCGAACCGCTCCAGGAACCCCGACCACGGCTTGTCCGCCGCGGGCGGCCCCGTCGGCTCGGTGGACGCGATCGGCGTACGGTCGTCCAGGCCCACCACGATCTGGTCCCGCTCCCCGGCCAGCTCCATGCGCACGTCGTACCCGGCGCCGTTGAGCCGTGTCGCCGTGGCCGTGGCGAGCGTGCCGTCGTCGAGCGTGAGCACCACCGCCGCGGTGTCCACGTCACCCGCCTCCCGGAACATCGCGGGGCCGGCGTCCGACCCGGCCGCGTACACCAGGACGACCTCGCGCCCGGTCACCCAGCGCAGCACGTCGAAGTCGTGGATCAACGTGTCCCGGTACAGCCCGCCGGACAGCGGCAGCCACGCGGCCGGCGGCGGCTCCTGGTCGCTGCTCACCGCCCGCACGGTGTGCAGCCGCCCGAGCCGCCCGGAGCGCACCGCCTCGCGGGCGCCCAGGTACCCGGCGTCGAAGCGGCGCTGGAAACCCATCTGCAGGATCGTCCCGGCCGTCTCCACCTCGCCGATCGCGCTCAACGTGCCCGGCAGATCGAGGGCGATGGGCTTCTCGCAGAACACCGGGAGACCCGACCGTGCTGCCCGACCGATCAGTTCGGCGTGGGCCGAGGTCGCCGTCGTGATCACCACGGCGTCCACGCCCCACCGGAAGATCTCGTCCACTCCGGGCGCCGCCGTCTCGCCCAGCCGGTGCGCCAGCGTCTGGGCCCGCGCGGTGTCCGCGTCCGTGAGGATCAGGGACCCGACGTCGCGATGGCGGCTGAGCGTGTTGGCGTGGATCGTGCCGATGCGGCCCGTACCGATGACACCGATGCGCATGGAAACAAAGTGCGGGTTCAGTGCGTACGCTGTCAATGCAAATGTCCGGACAATCGAACTACACGACTTCCCGTCAACAACGCGTAGAGCTACAGTCAGGCCGTGCCGAAACCAGAAGTGGACCCGACCGTGGAACTCGAGCTCAGTGTGGACCGGAGCAGTCCGGTGCCCTTGTACTTCCAGCTGTCCCAGCAGCTCGAGGCCGCGATCGAGCACGGAGCGCTCACTCCCGGCAGCCTGCTGGGCAACGAGATCGAACTCGCCGCACGCCTCGGCCTGTCCCGGCCGACCGTCCGCCAGGCGATCCAGTCACTCGTCGACAAGGGTCTGCTGGTGCGCCGTCGGGGTGTCGGGACGCAGGTCGTGCACAGCCAGGTCAAGCGCCCGCTGGAACTCAGCAGCCTCTTCGACGACCTGGAGTCGGCCGGCCAGCGACCGGCGACCAAGGTGCTCGTGAACACCGTCGTCCCGGCGTCCGCCGAGGTCGCCGCCGCATTGGGTGTCGCCGAGGACAGCGACGTGCACCGGATCGAGCGGCTGCGTCTCGCGCACGGCGAGCCGATGGCGTACCTGTGCAACTTCCTGCCGCCCGGCCTGATCGACCTGGACACCCCGCAGCTGGAGGCGACCGGCCTGTACCGCCTGATGCGCGCCGCCGGCATCACCCTGCACAGCGCCCGGCAGACCATCGGCGCCCGCGCGGCCACCGCCCCCGAGGCGGAACGCCTCGCCGAGGAGGAGGGCGCGCCGCTCCTCACGATGCAGCGAGTGACGTTCGACGACACGGGTCGAGCGGTCGAGTACGGCACGCACACGTACCGGCCGAGCCGGTACTCCTTCGAGTTCCAGTTGCTCGTACGGTCCTGACGGGCACGGACCGCGAGGTCGTCCGGGTCCGACGGACCGCGCGGTACGTTGCAATGTCAGGACAATGGGCACTCCCGGTCGGTGGCGTGCCCCAGAGGCGCGGTGAACCGTGCGAGCGACCACAAACCACCCGTACCGGGCAGGACGCGGGGGTGGCGCCCTCGTTCCCCCGCTCGGCACCCAGTGTCAGCGTGCGGCACAATCGGGCCTGATGAGCACCTACCGCGACTTCACCGCACCGATCGGCTCCCGCAGAGCCCCCGTCCTGAGGACGGTGGGCTCCAGAGAGCGCCGCTCGCACCTGTCGGCGCCCCGTGTCCCCACCGTGGGCATCGACATCGGCGGCACCAAGGTGATGGCGGGCGTCGTGGACGCCGACGGCAACATCCTGGAGAAGCTCCGCACGGAGACCCCGGACAAGTCCAAGAGCCCGAAGGTCGTCGAGGACACGATCGTCGAGCTGGTCCTGGACCTCTCCGACCGCCACGACGTGCACGCCGTCGGCATCGGCGCGGCCGGCTGGGTCGACGCCGACCGCAACCGCGTGCTGTTCGCCCCGCACCTGTCCTGGCGCAACGAGCCCCTCAGGGACCGTCTCGCCGGCCGGCTCGCGGTGCCCGTACTCGTCGACAACGACGCCAACTCCGCCGCCTGGGCCGAGTGGCGCTTCGGCGCCGGCCGCGGCGAGGACCACCTCGTCATGATCACGCTGGGCACCGGCATCGGCGGCGCGATCCTGGAGGACGGGCAGGTCAAGCGCGGCAAGTACGGCGTCGCCGGTGAGTTCGGCCATATGCAGGTCGTGCCCGGTGGCCACCGCTGCCCGTGCGGCAACCGAGGCTGCTGGGAGCAGTACAGCTCGGGCAACGCGCTGGTGCGGGAGGCGCGTGAGCTGGCGGCCGCCGACTCGCCGGTGGCCTACGGGATCATCGAGCACGTCAAGGGCAGCATCGGCGACATCACCGGCCCGATGATCACGGAGCTGGCCCGCGAGGGCGACGCCATGTGCATCGAGCTGCTCCAGGACATCGGCCAGTGGCTCGGCGTCGGCATCGCCAACCTCGCGGCCGCCCTGGACCCGTCCTGCTTCGTCATCGGCGGCGGTGTGTCGGCCGCCGACGACCTGCTGATCGGCCCCGCCCGGGACGCCTTCAAACGCCACCTCACCGGCCGCGGCTATCGCCCCGAGGCCCGCATCACCCGGGCCCAGCTCGGCCCCGAGGCCGGCATGGTCGGCGCCGCCGACCTGGCCCGGCTGGTCGCCCGCCGCTTCCGCCGCGCCAACCGGCGCCGGGTCGAGCGCTACGAGCGCTATGCCCGCTTCGCCGAGGCCCGCCGGTCCGAACAGGGGTCGGCGTGACCGTGACCGTACCCCGCCAGGCCGACTCCCCGGACGAGCCGCAGCCGCCGACCGAGGACCGCCGCCACATGATCCGCCGCAGGGCGCTCACCCTGCTCATCATCGTGCTGCTGATCGGCGTGCCCGCCGGCTACCTGGTGATCTCCGCCAACCAGAGCCGTGACAGCGGCAAGGACAAGGAGCGGAAGTACTCCGCGACCGGCCTCACCGAGGGCTGGCCGTCCCGGGTGCAGCGGCGGCTGTACCAGATCCCCGTCCCGGACCCGTCGTACAAGGTCGCGTACTACGAGACGAACAACTGGAGGACCAGCCGTCTCTACGTCCAGTTCCAGACGGCCGACTCCAACATGGACTGGTTCCTGAGGACCGTGGGAGTCACCCGGGGCGATCTGAAACCGGGAGCCATCACCATCAGCGCCCGCGACCAGAAGGTCACCGGCTGGGACTTCAGCGGTCCAGGCCCGTGGTACGGCTTCGTCCACAAGCAGAAGAACCCGGCACCCACCCGAGACGTCGTCGTGAACATGTCCGACCCGGACAATCCGTTCGTGTACGTCGTCTCGCGCACGGTCCCTTGACCGGTCCCCGAGCCCTCCGCGCCGGGCGGCGGTCACCTGGGCACCGAGACCGCCGCCCGCCGCCGGGGCCGATTGTCAGACCCCGCCCGTAGAGTCGGAGACGGTTGATCCGACTCAGGGGCGGGAGGTGGCAGGACGTATGAGCGGCAGTGCTGTGGTGGCCGAGCGCGCGGGGGACGCCGTGCCCGTGCGGCTCGCGGCCGTCTTCCTGCCCGCTCCGCTGCCGCGCGAGGGCCGGATGGCCTTCTGGGACCCCGACGGCGGCCCGCTGCCCGCCGAGGACACCGAGCTCACCGTCGTACGACGCCATGGAGCCGGAGTCCGCCGCAGAACCACCCCCGCGCTGGCCCTGCCGCTCGGCGAGGCGCTGCCGCTGCTCGTGCGGGCCCGCCACGACCCGGCCGCCCACCCCGCCACCGCCTGTTGGGGCGCCGCCACGCTGCACGCCCTCAGGCTCACCGCGCGCGGCCGGCTGTTGCCCGGCCTCACCCCGACCGGCCACGACGCCTGGCGGGCCGGCCCCCTCGACCCGGACGACATCGCCCACCTGCGCGCAGTCGCCGCGGCCCTGCCGTACGAGGGCCACGCGGTCCCGCTGCCCGGCCCCGGCCCCCTGCGGCTGCCCGAGCCCGAAGCGCTGATGCGGTCCTTCCTGGACGCGGTCGCGGACACCCTGCCCCGCACCCCCGCCGCACCGCACAGCTCCGGCAGGCCCTTCGCCGCGCGCGACGGCGTGCACCTGCCCACCGCCCATGACTGGGCGGCCGAGGTCGCCGCCGGCATGGACGCGGGCGTGCGCGTCTCGCTGCGCCTGGACCTGTCGGCGTACGACCTCTTCGACGACAGCGGTGACGGCGCCCGCAGCGCCGGCGCTGCGATCGTCCAGGTGCACAGCCTCGCCGACCCCACCCTCGTCGTCGACGCGGCGGCCCTGTGGTCCGGCGAGGCCGACGCCGCGTTCGGCCCGCGCGCGCGGGTGGACGCGGCGCTCGCGGTGCGCCGCGCGGCGCGGGTGTGGGCGCCGCTCGACCGGCTGTCCGAACAGGACGTGCCCGACGTACTGGCCCTGTCCGACGAGGAGTTGAGCGATCTGCTCGGCATCGCGGCGACCCGGCTCGCGGCCGCGGGAGTCGCCGTGCACTGGCCCCGGGACCTGGCCCACGACCTGAGCGCGGCGGCGGTGGTACGACCCGCGCCGGGCTCGGCGACCGACGGCACCGGCTTCTTCGAGAGCGAGGAACTGCTGCAGTTCCGCTGGCAGCTGGCGATCGGCGGAGATCCGCTCACCGAGGCCGAGATGGACGCCCTCGCCGAGGCGCACCGCCCGGTCGTCCGGCTGCGGGACCGCTGGGTGCTGGTCGACCCGGCCCTGGTCCGCAAGGCACGCAAGCGCGAACTGGGCCTGCTCGACCCGGTCGACGCCCTCTCCGTCGCCCTCACCGGCAGTGCGGAGGTCGACGGAGAGACGGTCGAGGCGGTGCCGGTCGGTGCCCTGGCCGCCCTGCGCGAGCGTCTCACCGCCGGGGTGCGACCTGCCGAGCCGCCGCCGGGACTGCGGGCGACGCTGCGGGACTACCAGCTCCGGGGCCTCGCCTGGCTGGACCTCATGACGTCCCTGGGGCTCGGCGGCTGCCTGGCCGACGACATGGGACTCGGCAAGACGATCACGGTCATCGCCCTGCACCTGAAACGTGCCGGTACCGCCCCGACCTTGGTGGTCTGCCCGGCGTCCCTGCTGGGCAACTGGCAACGGGAGATCGCCCGTTTCGCGCCCGGCATCCCCGTCCGCCGCTTCCACGGCCCGGAACGCACCCTGGACGACCTGGACACCGGCTTCGTCCTCACCACCTACGGCACCATGCGGTCGACCGCGACGACGCTGGCCCGGCACACCTGGGGCATGGTCGTCGCCGACGAGGCACAGCACGTCAAGAACCCGTACTCCGCGACGGCCAAGGCGCTGCGCACGATCCCGACCGCCGCGCGCGTGGCGCTCACCGGCACCCCGGTGGAGAACAACCTCTCCGAGCTCTGGGCCCTGCTCGACTGGACGACCCCCGGCCTGCTCGGCCCGCTGAAGTCCTTCCGGGCCCGGCACGCACGCGCGGTGGAGAACGGCGAGGACGAGGAGGCGGTGGAGCGCCTGGCCCGGCTGGTCCGCCCCTTCCTCCTGCGCCGCAAGAAGTCCGACCCCGGCATCGTCCCCGAGCTGCCGCCCAAGACGGAGACCGACCATCCCGTCCCGCTCACCCGTGAACAGGCGGCGCTCTACGAGGCGGTGGTGCGCGAGTCGATGTACGCCATCGAGACGGCGGAGGGCATGGCACGCAGGGGCATGGTGCTGAAGCTCCTGACGTCGCTGAAGCAGATCTGCGACCACCCCGCGCTGTATCTCAAGGAGGAGCGCGCGCCCGACGACCGCCTGGCGGTCCGCTCGGGCAAGTTGACACTGCTGGACGAGCTGCTGGACACCGTGCTGGCGGAGGACGGCTCGGCGTTGGTCTTCACGCAGTACGTGGGCATGGCCCGGCTGATCACCTCCCACCTCGCCGCCCGGGCCGTCCCGGTGGACATGCTGCACGGCGGGACGCCGGTCGCCGAGCGGGAGCGCATGGTGGACCGCTTCCAGGACGGCGTGACCCCGGTCCTGGTCCTCTCGCTGAAAGCGGCGGGAACCGGACTCAACCTGACCCGCGCGGGTCATGTCGTCCACTTCGACCGCTGGTGGAACCCGGCCGTGGAGGAGCAGGCCACCGACCGCGCCTACCGCATCGGCCAGACCCAGCCCGTCCAGGTCCACCGCCTCATCACCGAGGGCACCGTCGAGGACCGCATCGCCGAGATGCTCGCGTCCAAGCGGGCCCTCGCCGACGCGATCCTGGGCACCGGCGAGGCGGCCCTGACGGAACTGACCGACCGGGAGCTGTCCGACCTGGTGTCGTTGCGGAGGCAGTCATGACAGGAGCGACGAACCGGGGGAGCGCGCGGGACGGGAACGGCCGGGGCCGCGGCCCGGACGGCCCCGCACCTTCGGATGCGGGCGAGACCGACATGCACGCCACCGGACTCGGCGAGGAACGGGTCGTGGACACGGCGCCCGACCCGGTCCAGGAGGAGCCGAGTCGGAACTCCGAAAGCCATCCGGGTCCCGCTGCCGGCCCGGACCGTGCACCGGCCGCGCAGGACCCCTCGGTTCACCAGGTCGCCCCCGGGCGTCCGGCCGATGCCGCGCGCCGGGCGCTTCGGGCCGCGAGGGAGCGGCGGGAGGCCGCTGCGGAGGAGCCGGCGCCGGAACGGGGCGAGCGCCCCGTGACTCGCCCGGGTGATGTGGCCCGGGGCGAGCGCCCCGTGACCCGCCCAGGTGATGCGGCCCGGGCCGCGCTGCGCCGTGCCGTCGCGGGGAGCGGCACGTCGGACACGGCAGCCGACCGGACCGACACGGGCAGGGAGCATGCCTCACCGGAGCCCGATCCGGGGGTGCCGTCGCGTAGCCCTGCACCTGATCCGGGGGTGCCGTCGCGTAGCCCTGCACCTGATTCGAGGGTGCCGTCGCGTAGTCCCGCATCCGATCCGGCGGTGCCGTTGCGCGCCCCCGCATCCGATTCGGGTGGACCGCCGCGTAGTCCCGCATCCGATCCGGCGGTGCCGTTGCGCGCCCCCGCATCCGATTCGGGTGGACCGCCGCGTGGTCCCGCATCCGATCCGGCGGTGCCGTCGCGCGCCCCCGCTCCCGACCCGGCCGTACCGCCACGCGCGCCCGCTTCCGGGCCGTTCGCATCGCCGCCCGCCCCTGCTTCCGATGCGGCGGTACCGGCGCGCCCTCCTGCTTCCGGGCCACGGGGTTCGCGTCCCGCCGATGCCGCCCGGGAGGCGCTGCGGGCGGCTCTGGGGGACAGGAGGCAGGCCCGGGCGGTCGACGAGGGCGACGGTGAGGGCCGCGAGCGCGGCGGCAGGCAAGGGCGACCGGCTTCGTCCGGCCCGCATGGCCGGAAGGGGTCCGGCGGCGGTGTCGCCGGGCACCGTGCCCGTGCGGTGAGGGAGTTGCTCGCCGACGCCTTCAAGATGCCACCCATGGACGAGCCGGACACGGACGTGTCGCAGACGTCCGGAGCGACGGCCCGGCCCCGCGGCGACGACACTCACCGCACGGCTGATCCGGCCCCCGTGTCGCCCTCTCGACCCTCCGAGTCCGCCCGGCCGTCTGAGCTCTCTCGGCACTCCGAGCCTTCTCAGCCTTCCGAGCCTTCTCAGCCTTCCGAACCCTTTGCACCCTCCGAACCCTCCGAACCATGGGCGCCACGAACGCCTGCCGCCCCGCTCCCGGAGCCCGCCGCCCCCCTCCGGCAGCCCTCCACGTCACCGCAGAGCCGGTCCTACACGACCCCCTCGGCCCACCCGGACGCCGACGCCCCGCTCCTGCCTGACGTTCCCGCCACCCCCCAGGTGCCCCGCTCCATGGCCGCCCCCGGCCGTGACGGCGAACTCCGGCGCACGTTCCCGGCGTTCGCCCCTCGCCCGCCGGACGACGCCGCCTTCGCCGAGACCTGGTGGGGCAACGCGTGGGTGGCCGCGCTGGAGGAGGGCGCCCTCGACACCAAGAGGCTGGCACGCGGTCGCGGTTACGCACAGCAGGGGCATGTCGATGCCATCACCGTGACGCCGGGGCTCGTGCTCGCCTATGTCCGCGGCAGCAGGCCCCGGCCGTACCGGGTCCAGGTGCGGTTGCGGACGCTCGGCGACGACGACTGGGCGCGGTTCCTGGACTCCGCGGCGGACCGGCCGGGGCACATCGCCGCGCTGCTCGACAAGGAGATGCCCCAGTCCCTCGCCGACTGCGGCGTCCCCCTGCTGCCCGGCCCCGGCGATCTGGACCCCCACTGCAGCTGCCCCGACAACGGCCACCCCTGCAAGCACGCCGCCGCACTCTGCTACCAGACGGCCCGCCTGCTCGACGCCGACCCCTTCGTCCTGCTCCTGTTGCGCGGCCGCGGTGAACGCGAACTGCTCGACGCACTGTCTCGCCGCAACGCCACCCGCGCCGCACGCGCCGCGCAGGACCGGGAGCCGGCGCCCCTCCCCGGGGTGCGGGCCACCGACACCATCGCGTCGGATCGGCAACTCCCTTCCCTGCCGCCTCCGTTGCCCGTGCCCCCGCACCCGGAGCAGCCGCCCGCCTATCCGGCGGCTCCGGGTGGCCCCGACCCCTTCGCGCTGGACCAACTGGCGACCGACGCCGCGGCCCGAGCGCACGCCCTGCTCAGTACCGGCCGCGACCCGGTGGCGGACCTGACCCTGTGGCAGGACGCGGTCCGGCTCGCCGCGGCTCGCCCCGGCTCCGGACTCACCGGCGCCACCCGCGGTCTGTACGCCGCCCTAGCCTCCGCCGCCGACCGCACCCCTGCCGAACTGGCCCGGGCGGTCGCCGCCTGGCGCCAAGGGGGACTTGAGGGCCTCACCGTCCTCGAAGAACCCTGGGACCCACCGGCCGGCCGGTTCGACCGGGCACGCCCCTTGCTTCTCGCCGCCGACCTGCCCGCCTTCCGGCCCTGGCGCAACCGCCTCACCCACCCCCACGGCCACGTCCAGCTCCGTTTGGGCCGCGACGGCCTCTGGTATCCGTACGAGTCGGAACCGGGCCGCGACGACTGGTGGCCGAGGGGCACTCCCGACCTCGACCCGGTCGGTGCCCTGACCGGCCTGGGCGTCTCGCCCGACGGCTGACACGGCCCCGGTCAGGGACCGGCCCCGGGCAGCGGAGACGCTGATGATCAGTCCGGGGCGGTGGGCTCGGACCGGACCCGCTGGGCGACGTCGCGCAGCTTGATGTTGTGGTGCTGGGAGATGCGGCGCAGGACGCTGAAGGCGTCGTCTTCGCTCAGGCGGTGGCGTTCCATGAGGATGCCCATGGCCTCGCCGATGGCGTGCCGGGTCTGCATGGCGTGTTCCAGCTGGTCGATGGTCCGGGCGTCAGCCAGGGCGACGGCGGCGTGCGAGGCCAGCAGCCAGCCCGCGGTCTCGATGTCCTTGCTGAAGGCTCCGGGACGCCGTGCGTACAGGTTCAGCGCGCCGAAGTCCTCGTCGTCGGTGTACAGCAGTACGCCGGTCATGCTCCCGATGCCCAGCCTGCGCGCCTGTTCAGCGAAGCGCTGCCAGGTCTGCTGTGGCTGGGTGAGGTCCGCGATCCGGTACACCCGCTCGCCGTCCTTGCCGCGGGCGAGATCGAAGCAGGGACCTTCGCCGAGTTCGCCCTGCAGGCGGTCCGACTCATGCACCATGTCTCCGCAGGCGGCCAGTGTCACGGCCCGGCCCTTGCGCACCGCGAGGATGCCGGCGGCGGTACAGCCGTCCACCAGCTTCACCGCCGACGCCACGATCTCGTCCAGGGTCGCCTGGACCGAGTCCTGTGCCAGCAGTTCCCGCGCCAGCACAGCCATCTGCTCGGCGTACTCCTGCCAGTCCACCGCCACCACCCCGCCTCGATCGCCGGTTCGGTCACAGTACGCCAGCCCCGCCCTTGTCGGGGGCGGCGGTGTCCACCGGGCGGACGGCGTGCGGGGCAGCTCCTCAAAGGCCGTCCGGATCGTGCCTCGGCGTCGAACGTCCGTACTCGTGGCTCGTGGCTGGTGGCTCGTGGCTGGGCCGTGTGCATGCCGCCGTCAGCTGTCGGCGACCGTCCCCAGGAAGCGGATGTGCGGCCGGGCACCCGGACCGGGGTGGGTGACCGCGGCGCGTACGCCGTAGACGTCGGCGATCAGGGACTCGGTCAGCGTGGCGCCCGGGGCTCCGGCGGCCACCACCCGGCCCTGCCGGAGGATGACGACCTGGTCGCAGTACATGGCCGCCAGGTTGAGGTCGTGCAGGGCGACGACGCTGGTGACGGGCAGGTGGGCGACCAGGTGCAGCAGGTCGAGCTGGTGGTGGATGTCGAGGTGGTTGGTGGGTTCGTCCAGCAGCAGCTCGCGAGGCTCCTGGGCCAGGGCACGGGCGATCTGGACGCGTTGGCGTTCGCCGCCCGAGAGCGTCTGCCAGGGCTGGTCGGCCCGGCCGCCGAGTCCGGTGCGTTCCAGGGCGGTGCGTACGGCGTTCTCGTCCGCCTCGGTCGTGGGAGTCCAGGCGCGGCGGTGCGGAATGCGGCCGAGGCGCACCACGTCGCGGACCGTCAGTTCGACGAGGGTCTCGGCGTGCTGCTCGACCACCGCCACGCGCCGGGCGATCGCGCGGCGGTTCCAGTCGGGCAGGGGGCGCCCGTCAAGGGTGACGACCCCGCAGGCCGGGGCGAGCACCCCGGACAGCAGCCGCAGCAGCGTCGACTTCCCCGAGCCGTTGGGACCGAGCAGGCCGGTCACGGAGCCGGGCCGAGGGTCGAGGCTGACACCGTCGAGGATCAGCCGCCCGTCGACGGTGCGGCTCACACGGTCGGCGACGAGGGTGGGCGGCCGGCCGGGCGACTGCTCGGCGGCTGTCGGCCCACCGGTCGTCCGCCCGACCGTTGCCGGCCCCTCGGTGGTCGATCCGCCGGTCGTCCGCTTCGCGGATGTGGGCCCGGCGGTCACCGGCGTGGCGGGTGCCGGCCCCTCGGGTGCTGGTTCGTCAGGTGCAGACCCGTCAGGTGCAGACCCGTCAGGTGCCGCTCCGGGGTGCGGAGGCCGGGAATCCTCGTCCCGGCGCCCGGTGCCGATCGTCATCGCCGCCTCCTCGTGCGGTACAGGACCAGGACGAACGCCGGAACGCCGACCAGCGACGTCACCACGCCGACCGGCACCTCCTGGGGGTCGAGGACGGTACGGGCCAGGGTGTCGGCCCACACCAGGAACACCGCCCCGGCGACCGCGGTGACTGGTAGCAGGCGGCCGTGCCCCGGGCCGACGAGGGCGCGGGCGGCGTGCGGCAGGACCAGGCCGACGAAGCCGATCGCGCCCGCCGCGCTGACCAGGGCGGCGGTCAGCAGCGCGGTCACGCACAGCAGCACCAGCCGGGTCCGGGCGACCGCGACCCCGAGCGTCGCCGCCGCGTCCTGGCCGAAGGCGAAGGCGTCCAGGGTGCGCGCGTACCCGAGACACACCACGAGGGCGAGCCCCAGGACGGCCAGGCACAGCCACACCTCGCTCCAGTCGGCCCCGCTGAGCGACCCGAGCAGCCAGAACAGCACGCCCCGGGTGGTCTCGGCGTCGGCCGCCGTCATCACGACGAACGAGGTCAGCGCCGAGAACAACTGCATGGCGGCCACCCCGGACAGCACGACCCGGTCCGTCGTCCCGCCGAGCGTGTGACTGAGCAGCAGCACCAGCGCGAACGAGCCGACCGCGCCCACGAACGCGCCCCCGGAGACGGACAGGACACCGCCCCCGGCGCCGAGGACGACCACGACGACGGCGCCGGTAGACGCCCCGGAGGACACGCCCAGGACGAACGGGTCGGCGAGCGGGTTGCGCAGCAGCGACTGCATCACCGCTCCGCACACGGCGAGTCCTGCCCCGCACACCGCGGCGAGCAGGGTGCGCGGCAGCCGCAGGTTCCACACGATGCCGTCCCGGATGGGGGACAACTCCGTGCTGCCCCAACCGAGATGGGAGGCCACCGCCGACCAGACGTCGCCGACGCCGATGTCCGCCGGGCCGATGGTGATGGCCACGGCGACGGACGCGGCGAGCACCGCCAGTCCGGCACCCAGGCCGGCCGCGTCACGCAGCGCGCGGGCGGCGGTCCGCGACGGCCGGGCCGCGGGCGGGCGCAGGGTGGTGGTCATCCGGCGAGCCGGTACTCGCGCAGGGCCGCCGCAACCTTCTCCACGCCCTCGACGGTGCGGATGGTCGGGTTCATCACCTGCCCGCTGACCAGCACGTACCGCTTCTTCTTGACCGCGTCCATGTTCCTTGTCGCCGGGTTGGACTCCAGGAAAGCGATCTTCTTCGCGGCGGTCTCCGCGGTCTGCCGCTTGCGGGTCAGGTCTCCGATGACGAGCACATCGGGGTTGCGGTCGGCGACGGTCTCCCAGTTGATCTGGGGCCACTCCTGCGTGCTGTCGTCGAAGACGTTCTTCGCGCCGAGCGCGTGCGTGATGATGCCGGGCGCGCCACAGCAGCCCGCCATGTACGGGGACTCCTGGTTGGCGAACCAGTACAGCACTGTCGCGTCCTCGGCCCGGGTCGCGGACGTGGCCTTCGCCACCCGGGCCTTCAGCTCGGCGACCAGCTTCTCCGCGCGCGCCTCCACCCCGAAGATCCGCGCCAGTTCCCGCACTTCGCGGTAGACGGTCTCCATGGTCAGCGGCCTCGTCCGGGAGCCGTCCCCGTCGCCGCCGTTGTCCTTGCCCTCGCAGTCCGCGGGCGAGAGATACGTGGGCACCCCGAGCTCCTCGAACTTCTCACGGGGTGCCACTCCGCCCTTGCTCAGCAGGGACGTGAAGGAGGCGGCGACGAAGTCCGGCTCGGTGTTCAGGACCTTCTCGAACGACGGCTGGTTGTCAGCGAGCCGGGGAACCATCGCGTTGGCCGTCTCCAGTCCCTTCATGACCGGGTCGGTCCAGGTGGCGGTCCCCACCATGCGGTCGGCCAGGCCGAGGGAGAGCATGATCTCGGTGGTGCCCTGGTTCAGGGACACGGCCCGCTCGGGCGGGGCCTTGACCGTCACCTTCTGCCCGCAGTTGGCGAGCGTGACGGCCTTGCCGCCGGAGCCGCCGGACGCGCCGGCCCCGTCGGACGACGAGCCCGCACCGCACGCGGACAGCAGCAGCGCTCCGGTCAGGAGCAGAACGGAACAGCGGACGGAACGTGACAGGAGCACGGTGTGACTTCCTCGGCGTCGGGGCCCATGCGCGGAGCCCGTTCGGACGGTCTGCTGCCAGCAGGTCTTCGGACTCGGGATCGCCCTGACGGGGCGCCTTCCCGGATCCGGCCGTGGCCGTGCTCCAGTGGCTGTTGCCCCGCCCGTCACCCTTACCGCTGCGCGTCAGTTCCGGACTCTCACCGGATTCCCTGACCCGTGTACGCGTACGACCGCGCCCACGGATTCGACTGGCGTCCGGAAGTTACCACGCGCTCACCCGCCCCCGCTGGGGTGTGATCGCCTTCGCCAGGGGCCTTTTCCGGCCACGGACTCTGACTGACGGTCAGCCTCCCGCTCCCACCGGAGCGGCCTCCCGCTCCCACCTCAGCGCTCGACACCCTCCGCCGCCCTCGGCGTCGAGTCCACCGTCGACCGGGCGCCGACCGGGCCGGAACGGAGCCGAGGCGGCGGGCAGCACCGCCGTCCCCGTCGCACCCCCGGCGTCGGCGCCCCTTCCCCCACCGACGTGACCTGGCCTTCCACCCTCATCGCCCGGGCAGGAGAAGGCCATCGGGCGCAGGCCCCATTTCCTTGAGGACACACAGTGCAGACGGCCCGGCCGGGTGCCGGGCCAGACGGTTCAGGTGTGCTGCGCCTGGGGTGCCCTGGGAGACGAGTGACCAGGCAGTGGTGTCCGTGCTGACCAGGTCTTGGCCCGGGGGATGGCACGGACTTCGGATGATGGGGTCGCCCTGAACGCCACAGCGTCCGCAGCGCAGCCACCACCGTGTCCGTCGGGCACAAGTCCGGGCGCCCGTACCGAGTGCCACTCGCTGCACGGCGGCACGTCAGCGATTTCCCATATCCCTGCCACGGCCGGGACCTGTGCGCCGGAGCAACCAGACCCGAGGATCGCTCGCAAACCGGGCGCCATGAAAGCAGGGGGTCAGCGAGTCAGCTCAGCGCCTCACGCCCAGATGGCTCAGGCCCAGGCGACGACCAATGCAGTTGCCTTGGCGCCAGTGGCCGTGCTCAACGCTGGTGGCCCCGTGCTCGATACTCAACGCTGGTAGCCCCGTGCTCTACGCCGACGCCGTGTCCGCCGGGGTGTCAGCCAAGGTGCTGTTGGAAGAAGGCGGCCGCCTCCCTGCCGACCCGAACGCGGACAGTCGGGTCGGCAGGTTCCGGGGCGAAGAAGTCGTCGTGGCGGACATCGGGGCCGGCCGAGCCACCACTCGCTGTGGGAATGTGCTCCAGGTACGGCTTGGTGTCGACGTCGTACGGGTTGACCGTGTCTGCTCCACCCCAGCGGATGCCCACAGGCACCCGCACGGTTGCCAGGCTTTCCGGGGTCACGAGACTGCCCACACCGGGGGCTACCTGGAAGACCGCCCGCACTCGGGGATCCGAGAGGTCTGCCGCGGCGGCATCCAGCGCACGTCGTGACGACTCGTCCAGTGGATACTTCTTCCGCAGCGCGTCCAGTGCGCCGGGGAACTCGGGGATCTCCGGCAGAGGGATCGTTCCCGTCAGCACAGCCCACAGGATCTGCGGATCGACACGGGCCCCGGCAAGGGCCGCCGCCGTGTAACCGCCGAGGGAGAAACCCGCTACACCGACCGGACCGAGCAACTCTTCCCGGGCGAGCGCTTCGAGTGCGAAGGAGACGTCCCGGGGCCGTTCCCATACGTGGAGAAAGCCCTCCGGCTCGTAGCCGTCGACGTAGTTGTTGCCGTGGTGATCGAGGGCAACAACCCGGAAACCCGCCTCGCGCAGCGGTCGTACCAGCCACTCCATGTCGCTGCCCGAACCTCCGGTGCCGTGAGAGACGACGACAAGCGGAGCGGGTGCGGCCTGTGGGTGGCTCGGCTCCCACAGGTAAAGACGGACAGGGCGCGGACGAGTCGGATCCCTCAGGTCACGTCGGGACTCGTCGAGCAGGACACGTATCAGCGGCTGTCCCTGTCCAGAGATCATCATGGCGACATCGTAGGGGGGCGCCTGTCCCAAGTGCGGGTCTTCCAGCCCGGCAGGTGCTCTTCGGCTATGTGGTCGGGGTTGTGGGCCCAGCGGCCTCGCTGCACAGTGCCGCGTTTGGCGCGGGTCCTCAGCACCGGCCATCGGTTCGGCTTCTTGATCGCGCGCGGGCAGTCCCGGTTGTGCCGGGGCGGGAGGAGACGTGCGCGTGCCTTCCGCCCGGCCTCGGTGAGGGAACGGGTGAGGCTGGCGGTGGTCGCTCCGAACTGGGAAGGGATGCTGCGCCGGACGATGCGGACGCACTTCAGGCAGAGATACGGTCGGCGTCCGCTGGTGGGTCGGAGGTGAGATCCGGAGGCGCTGGTGCGGGGTAGGTGCCAGGAGGACCAACAGGCGCCGCGGAGAATATGTACCTTGACTCTCGCCGGCAGGCGCGGCAGCGCCGGAGCGGGACAAGGCCCGCTAACCCACCCCGGCGATGTGACATCTCGTGACAGATGAGAGGCTCGGGCGGGTGAGTGAGACACCGTCGAACACCCTGCAATACCGCTTTGACGGGCCAGAAGAGGCCCCCGTCCTGATCCTCGGTCCCTCACTGGGCACCACCTGGCACATGTGGGACCGGCAGGTCCCGGAGCTGACCCAGCAGTGGCGGGTCTTCCGGTTCGACCTGCCCGGACACGGTGGCGCGCCCGCGTACCCGGCGGGCTCCGTCGCCGACCTCGCCGACCGGCTGCTCGCCACCCTCGACGGCCTCGGCGTGCAGCGCTTCGGCTACGCGGGCTGCGCGCTGGGCGGTGCCCTCGGTATCGAACTGGCGCTGCGGCGCCCGGAGCGCGTCGCCTCGCTCGCCCTGATCGCCGCCTCTCCGCGCTTCGGCACGGCCGACGAGTTCCGGCAGCGGGGCGTGATCGTGCGCACCAACGGCCTCGACCCCATCGCCCGCACGTCGCCCGACCGCTGGTTCACCACCGGCTTCGCCGCCGCCCAGCCCGCGATCACCGAGTGGGCCGTGCAGATGGTGCGCACCACCGACCCCGGCTGCTACATCGCCGCCTGCGAGGCGCTCGCGTCCTTCGACGTACGGTCGCAGCTCGCCGGCGTCGCCGTGCCCACCCTCGTCCTCGTCGGTTCGGACGACCAGGTCACCGGCCCCGCCGAGGCCCGCACGCTGGTCGCGGGCATACCGGACGCCCGTCTCGCCGTGGTTCCCGGCGCCTCCCACCTGGTGCCGGTCGAGCAGCCCGCCGCCGTCACGGACCTGCTGGTCCGGCACTTCTCCACCGCCTGGCAGCCCGGCTTCGACACCACCGGCCAGATCGCCGTCCCGGCCGTCGCCGTCAGGCCGGTCCTGTCCGCCGCACCCGCGCAGCCGGCGCCGGTCGCCGAGATAGCCCCCGCCGTCGTGGTGCCGCAGCCGACGGGCCCGCAGGACCCGTACGACGCCGGGATCAAGGTCCGGCGCGAGGTGCTCGGGGACGCGCACGTCGACCGGGCGCTGGCGCAGGCGGACGAGTTCTCCGGGGACTTCCAGGAGTTCATCACGCGCTACGCCTGGGGCGAGATCTGGAACAGACCGGGCCTCGACCGGCGCTCCCGCAGCTGTGTCACCCTCACCGCCCTGGTCGCGGGCGGCCACCTGGACGAACTCGCCTTCCACACCCGTGCCGCCCTGCGCAACGGCCTCACCCCGAACGAGATCAAGGAAGTGCTGCTCCAGGCCGCCGTCTACTGCGGCGTACCGGCGGCGAACAGCGCGTTCCGGGTCGCCCAGAAGGTCATACGCGAGGAGACCACGCCCGAGGAGTGAAGGCTCGGCGGCGAGCCTCGGCGCGGCAGGATGGTGTCATGAAGCTCACGAAGATGTCGCACGCCTGCGTCCGGCTGGAGAAGGACGGCCGGACGCTCGTCCTCGACCCCGGAGGGTTCAGCGAGATGGACGCCGCGCTCGGCGCGGACGCGATCCTCGTCACCCACGAGCACCCCGACCACTTCGACGAACCGCGCCTGCGGGCGGCCATGGAGCACAACCCGGCCGCCGAGGTCTGGACGCTGAAGTCGGTCGCGGACAAGCTCTCGTCGGCCTTCCCGGGCCGGGTGCACACGGTCGGCCACGGAGACACCTTCACCGCCGCCGGCTTCGACGTCCAGGTCCACGGCGAACTGCACGCCGTCATCCACCCGGACATCCCGCGGATCACCAACGTCGGCTACCTCGTGGACGGCGGCAAGGTGTTCCACCCCGGCGACGCCCTCACCGTCCCCGACCACCCGGTGGAGACGCTGATGCTCCCCGTGATGGCTCCCTGGAACAAGATCTCCGAGGTCATCGACTACGTGCGCGAGGTCGCGCCGCAGCGCGCCTACGACATCCACGACGCGCTGCTCACCGACCTGGCCCGTCCCATCTACGACCGGCAGATCGGTGGCCTCGGCGGCTCGGAGCACCTGCGTCTGACGCCGGGGGAGTCGGCGCAGGTGTGAGCGGGGCCCCACGCTGGGCGGGGCCGGGTTGTCAGTCCCGCCCGGTAGGTTGTCAGGCATGCGCATCGCGACCTGGAACGTGAACTCGATCACCGCCCGCCTGCCGAGGCTCCTCGCCTGGCTGGAGAGCAGCGGCACGGACGTGCTGTGCCTCCAGGAGGCGAAGGTCGCCGAGGAGCAGTTCCCGTTCGACCCGCTGCGCGACCTCGGCTACGAGGCGGCGGTGCACGCCACCGGCCGGTGGAACGGCGTGGCGGTGCTCTCCCGAGTCGGCCTCAAGGAGGTCGTCAAGGGGCTGCCCGGCGACCCGGGCTACGACGGCGCCGTGGAGCCCCGCGCCATCTCCGCGACCTGCGGCCCGCTCCGCGTCTGGTCGGTGTACGTGCCGAACGGCCGCGAGGTGGACCACCCCCACTACGCGTACAAGCTCCAGTGGTTCGAGGCGCTCAAGGCGGCCGTCGCGGGCGACGCCGGCGGCAGCCGCCCCTTCGCGGTGATGGGTGACTACAACGTGGCGCCGACCGACGACGACGTCTTCGACCGCGCCGCCTTCGAGGGCTCCACCCATGTCACCCCCGCCGAGCGCGCCGCCCTGGCCGCCCTGCGCGAGACCGGTCTGTCCGACGTGGTCCCGCGCCCCCTGAAGTACGACGCGCCGTTCACGTACTGGGACTACCGCCAGCTCTGCTTCCCCAAGAACCGGGGCATGCGCATCGACCTGGTCTACGGCAACGAGGCGTTCGCGAAGGCGGTCACCGACTCCTACGTGGACCGCGAGGAACGTAAGGGCAAGGGCGCCTCGGACCACGCGCCGGTCGTGGTCGACCTGGACGTGTAGCCGAGGCCGGTCCCACCGGCCCGCCCGGTGTCCCGGCGCCCGGCGTCACGGCACGAGCGCTCGCAGATCCACCGACCTGGCGAGTGCGGCGAGCCCCTCGTCCCCGGGATGCAGATGGTCCCCGCTGTCGTAGGCGGGCAGCATCCGGGAGGGCCGCGCGGGATCCCGTACCACCGCGTCGAAGTCGAGCACGCCGTCGAAGCCGGCGCCGGAGCGGATCCACTGGTTGACCTTGAGGCGCTCGGCGTCGACCGCGGGCGTGCACCGCACCTCGCCCTCGCACGGCAGGATCGTCGCCGCGAGCATCCGCAGCCCCCGCGCATGCCCGCGGTCGGCGACCTCACGCAGCCCGGCGATCACCTGTTCCGCGGTCGTGCCCCAGCGCACGTCGTTCACGCCCTCGAAGACCACCGCCGTACGCGCGGAGGTCTGGGCCAGTACATCCCGGTCGAACCGGTACAGGGCGCTCACCCCGGCCGTGTCCGTGGAGACGCCGTCCCCGGGATAGCGGTCGGAGACCACACGATTGCCGGAGATCCCCTGGTTGAGCACCCCATATCGCGGCACCACATTCTGGTTCAGCAGTCGTGTGGCGAGCACGTTGGGCCAGCGCCGGTCGGCGTCCATCGTGGACTTGTCGCCGTCGGTGATCGAGTCGCCCAGCAGCACCACGGACCCCGGTCCGCCGCCCACGTCGACTCCCGTCAGCAGCGGCCAGCTGGTCAGGACCGTGGGATAGGAGACGGCGGAGGCGTCCGCCGTGTGGTCGCCCGGAGCACTCACGTACGACCGCTGCTGCGCCAGGCGGTGCACGGGCGCCGCGGGCACGGTCCCGGGCAGATGGAAACTGACCAGCAGACTGGTGTCCGCGGGCACATGGAAGGCGAGCGGATCACTGTAGGCCTGCGCCCCCGCGGGGATCTCGACGCCCCGCGCACCGCGGAAGGACACCCGGACCGGCGTGCCCCGCGAAGCCGCGCCCGCCGCCTGTACCGCCACGGTGGCGCTCCCGATCCGCACCGGTGCCGCCGCGAAGGTGTTGTCGAACCGCAGCCGGACCCGCGGCCCGCCCGCCGACGTGTGCACCACCAGCCGCAGGGTCCGGTCGGTCCAGGGCCCCACGGCCGCGTAGCCGCCCGTCGCCGTCGTCCAACTCCCCGTCCAGCCGGGGGCGGGAGTCCGTACCGCCACCGCGAACACATGCAGCGCGCGGTGGTGCGGCAGCCGTACGGCGGCCACCTCGCGCCCGGTGAGGAGCGGCACGGTGACGACGTACAGCCGTGTACGCCAGGCGAGTTGACCGCCGGCAGTGTTGATGTGCGGCAGGGCCACCGCCTTGGTGGCGAGCGGGCCGGTGCGCCAGTCGGGGGCGGACAAGTGATACGCGGAGCGGCTGCCGTCGGCGTAGAACACGGTTCCCGGGCCGCCCGTGAGGGAGCCCGACGTACCCGCCACCAGGAAGGCCAGGGCGTCGCCCCGGCCCCGCACCCGTACGTCCTGCCCGGCGGCCACGACGTTGTTCGGCTCGCCCGGACGACGGTTCGGCCAGGTCAGCCTGGCGCCCTGCACCGTCAGCGCGCGGCCGGGCGTCCAGCCCGCCGCCGCGAGGTCCTGTGCCGACAGGGAGGCGCCCGTCCCGTCGAAGTTCCCCGTGCCGGGCCGGGCGTCGTCGCTGACGGCCGTGTTGTCGAAGAGCCGCTCCAGCGGCAGCGGCCCGACTCTGCGCTCGGGGGCCGCCTGTGCGGAGACTCCCGGCACCAGGACCGCGAAGAGAGCGAGGACGACCGTGGAACTCCACACACGTCGGCGCAACTCCGACTCCTCCCGCTCACGACTGCTCAGGGCTGCGAATGGCTGCACATGACAAGCTCGGGTGTGACGTCCGGACGAGACGCAAGACGCATCGTGAAGTTAGAGAGGCGCCCGTGACCCGTCAACGAGCCATGCCCGAACTCGGCGTGAACTCGACCGGAATCGGCGGTTGGCGCGCCTGTGGTGCGTTCGGCCGTGCGAATGACACGCTGGAGGTATGAAGATCCCTTTTCTGGGCGACCGGCCCGAGAAGCGCGGGGCCCCCGACCCCGAGGGCATCGCCGAACTCCTTGCCGAATGCGAACTGCTGCGCTCCCACGCGTCCCGGGCGGGAGTGCAACTCGACGACACCGCTGCGTCCTTGGAGGCGCTCGACCAACTGGTGCCGCGCTGGCGTGACGACGCGGAGGTCCTGCCGTGGCTGGGCAACGACGCCGGGCTGTACCTCGGCACCGTCATCGTGCGCACCGTGCCCGGCGCCGCCTGGAGGATCTGGCCGGACGGCCAGCCGATCGTCCGCCTCGCCTCCGGCCGTGAGTTCGATGTCGTGGCCTCGGGGCAGGAGTGGGCCACGAGCGGGGTGCCCGAGCTGTCGCAGCTGTACGCGGAGGTCGCGGAGGCGTGACGGCGTCGGTGGAGCCGTCCGGGCGACGCCGTGTGAGCCGCGCGTATAAGTTCGGCGTAAATACGGCTTATGCCCGAAAAGTGCGTGTCGAGTATTAAGTCCATCTTTGCCTGGATAGTTTGCGGCCACCGCTACACAGCTGAACATGACTGGGGCTGGGCATGGCTGGCGATCCACTGATCGAGCTGCGCGACGTCAACAAGTACTTCGGGGACCTGCATGTCCTTCAGGACATCGACCTCACCGTCGGCAGGGGGGAGGTGGTGGTGGTCATCGGCCCGTCGGGGTCGGGGAAGTCGACGCTGTGCCGGGCCATCAACCGACTGGAGCCGGTCCAGTCCGGCACCATCCTGCTCGACGGACAGCCGCTGCCCGACGAGGGCAAAGGGCTCGCGCGGCTGCGCGCCGAAGTCGGCATGGTCTTCCAGTCCTTCAACCTCTTCGCCCACAAGACGGTCCTGCAGAACGTCTCGCTGGGCCAGGTCAAGGTCCGCGGCCGCAAGAAGGAGGACGCCGACCGGCGCTCCCGCGAACTCCTCGAACGCGTCGGCGTGGCCGACCAGGCGGACAAGTACCCGGCGCAGCTCTCCGGCGGCCAGCAGCAGCGCGTGGCCATCGCGCGTGCCCTGGCCATGGAGCCCAAGGTGATGCTCTTCGACGAGCCGACCTCCGCACTCGACCCCGAGATGATCAACGAGGTCCTGGAGGTGATGCGTCAACTCGCCCGCGACGGAATGACGATGATCGTCGTCACCCATGAGATGGGCTTCGCCCGCTCGGCCGCCAACCGCGTCGTGTTCATGGCCGACGGCCGTATCGTGGAGGACCGCACCCCCGACGAGTTCTTCAACAACCCCAGCAGTGAGCGTGCCAAGGACTTCCTGTCGAAGATCCTCCACCACTGAGCGGGGAGCGCGACCCGTGCCGGGGCGAACGGGGTTTCCCGCACCGGAATCCTCGCCGGGCATGACCTCGACTACGATGTTCCGTCCGTCCCCAAGGCCGTGGAGGTGGCCCCGGCCGCGACCAGGGACGCTGCTGCCGGGTGGGGATCCCCCCACGGCCCCTGGACCCAGGGGCAGCAGGGGGCAGCAGTCATAGAGCCATACCCGCCCGGCGCCGGCCGGAGATCACTGCTCGCGCAGTGGAATCGACACGTACGACGGGTCGTTCGCCGGTGAGGAGAAGGTCAGCCGCGCGCCGGACGGGTTGTGCTCGATGTAGAGAGGGTCGACCGTGTCGACGACCAGGGCGAGCCGGTGGCCTGCCGGGACGTCGTAGGCCGTGGAGAACAGCTCCAGGTCGACGCCGAACGGCCGGCCGGGCGTGCGTCCGTGGAAGGTGTACGGCGCGTTGCTGACCAGCTTGCCGAGGCCGAGCGGGCCCACGTCGTAGAGGTAGGCGACGAGGGTGCCGCTCTCCTCGGTCGGGGTGACGGTCGTGTGCAACTTCGCCGTGCCCCGTACGCGTTGGGCCGTCGGGTACTTCTCCGACTGCCAGACGGCCGCCCACCGGCGCGGGAGCAGCGGGATCGACGCCATCGGGGGCAGCTGGGCCACCTGGTCGAGGATGCTGGACAGGAAGACGATCCCGCCGTCGGCGCCGGAGTTGACGTTCGTGCGGATCGTGGTCGTGCCGCCGAGGGCGATCTTCCTGTGCGTCGCGGCGACCGACTTCCAGTCCGGGTAGCCCTCGTAGCCGCCCGTGGAGCGGGACTTGAGCTGGACGGGCAGCTCGCGGTCGATGCCATTGGCCTCGCCCTTGAGGTGGTGGTCGAACCAGCGCTCGGTGTCGTTCCACACGTCGTTGGGCAGTCCGAACAGGCCGGTCAGCTCGGCGGTGGCGTGGTCGCCGGGCCGGAATGCCAGGCGCTTGGGCCCGGTCAGCTTCTCGTAGAAGTCCGCGTACTGGTTGGGCGGGAAGACCGTGTCGCCCCAGGCGTTGGCCATCATGACCGCGGTGCCGTTCTTGTTCAGTTGGTCCACATACGTAGCGACCGAACGTTTCTTCCCCCAGTTGATCATGTCCTGTTCCTTGGACAGGTTGGAGGCGTAGAAGTTGTCGAAGATCTGCCGGAGTTCGGCGCTCTGCCGGCCGGTGACCACGCTCGCGCCGTCCAGCAGCGCACCGGCCTGGACGTGCTGGGTGCGGCCGGAGTAGATCGAGTCGATGAGGTCGGCCCAGCCACTGAGGGCGGCGACCGCCTTGACCCGTTCGTCGTGCGCGGAGGTCAGCAGGCTGATCCCGGCGCCGTACGAGACGCCCGCCATGCCGATGCGGCCCGCGTCGGCCGGGGTGTTGGCGAGTGCCCAGTCGATGACCTTGGACGCGTCGGCTGTGTCAGGCGGGCCCGCCACTTCTATCTCGCCGCCCGACTGCCAGAAGCCGCGCACGTTGTAACTGACGACCACGTAGCCCGAGTTCGCGAGTTTCTGTGCCTGGGCGACGTACTCGACCTGGGGCAGGCCCCAGCTCGTGGGCATGACGAGCAGCGGGTAGCGGCGGGAGCCGTCGGCGCCGGCCGGAGTGATGACGTTCGCCTTGAGGACGGTGCCGCCGTCGCCGGTGATGTCGACGAACCGCACGCTGTTGATGGCCGCCTGGGCGGTGGGGGCGAACCCGAGGGCGCCGGCGACCATGGTCGCGGAGACGGCACCCACGGCGGTCGTACGCAGGGCCTTGCGTTGGGTTCCCACGGTCACTCCTCACTCGTGTCAATGCAAAGTGACCGAACGGTAACCGTGGCTCCTTACCGTAGGTAACCCGTCGGTAAGTTACGTGGGAGTAACGATTGTTGTGGTGTGAATGAATTCAGGGGGCGCGGTGTGAGTTCCGTGCGGGAACCGCCTCCGCGGTTGGCAGCGGAGCCTGCGCGGCCCGGGTGACGTCCGCGACCAGCTCGACCACGTCCGGGCCGTACGCCTGCGAGTTGACGACCTTCAGCAGCAGGACGAACGACTTGGTGCCATGCTTGCGAGCCAGCCGTTCGTGGTTGCGGGCGAGATAGCGGGTCGCGGCCTGATTGGTGATCGCGCGCTGCCCGCAGAAGAGGAACACCGGCCGGGCCTCGCTCCGCTCGCCCGCGGTGAGACGGGCCAGCAGGACGTACTCCGTCACCCCGGGCTCCATCCGGTAGTGCTCGCCGCCGATCCGGAACGCGCCCCGGTCCGGGCCCGGTTCCGGGTCGATGTTCACGCGCACCCCGGGCAGCATCGCGGCCATGTGGGCGAGCATCCGCCGGTTGGAGCCGGGGCCGCCGACGCAGAACTCGGTGCGCTCGCCGAAGCCCTGCTGGACGTTGTCCTGGGTCACCATCTGCAGGTGCGCCCCGCAGTCCTTGATCAGGGCGGCGAGTTCCAGCAGGGCGAACACGTCGAACCGGTGGACGGCCGGTTCGGAGGTCGCCGGGTCGCGGTTGACGACGAGCAGCGACTCCGAGTTCTGCGGCAGCCCCAAGAACGCCTGCTTGCGGCGGAGCTTGCGCCGCCACAGATAGGTACGGGCGAGCCAGCCCAGCGCGGCGCTGATGCCCGCCGCGACCACGCCCAGCACGATGTTGCGCACGTCGTCATTCATGGGCGCGCATGGTAGCGGGCGAACGCAAACCCGTGTTCGACAACGGTCTGGCGTGGCCGGGCTGACGGGGGCATGCCGATCGAATAGGCTGCGCGGACGGTTCCTGACTGGAGGTGCGGATGCGTCGCCCTGTCGCGCGGAAACTGTCGGTCCTGGTGGTCTCGGCCGCCGTGGTCTCGGTGGGGGCGGCGGCGCCGCCGGGTTCCCCCACCGGCAGCGTGCAGAAGGTGCCGGTGGCCGTCGGCTACGGCGGAGCGGTGTCGAGCGTCGACCCGGACGCCTCCGCGGCCGGCATCGAGGTCCTGCGCAACGGCGGCAACGCCGTCGACGCCGCCGTGGCGACCGCCGCCGCGCTCGGCGTCACCGAGCCCTACTCCGCCGGCATCGGCGGAGGCGGCTACTTCGTCCACTACGACGCGAAGTCCCGTACGGTGCAGACCCTCGACGGCCGCGAGACCGCACCGCTGAGTGCCGGCTCCGACCTGTTCGTGGAGAACGGCAAGGCGGTCCCGTTCGCCGAGGCCGTCAGCAGCGGTCTGAGCGTCGGTACCCCCGGCACGCCCGCCACCTGGCAGAAGGCGCTGGACACATGGGGGAGCAAGCGGCTCGGCACCCTGCTGAAGCCCGCCGAACGGCTCGCACGGGACGGGTTCGTCGTCGACGAGACCTTCCGGGCGCAGACCGCCGCCAACGAGACCCGGTTCCGCTACTTCCCGGACACCGCGGAGCTGTTCCTGCCGAACGGAAAGCTCCCCGTCGTCGGCTCCACCTTCAAGAACCCCGACCTCGCCCGCACCTACGCCGAGCTGGCGAGGAAGGGCGTGGGCACGCTCTACCGGGGCCACCTCGCCCAGGACATCGTCGACACGGTCAACAAGCCGCCCGTCGACCCGGGTTCCGGCTGGAACGCCCGCCCCGGCGACCTGTCCGCGCGTGACCTGGCCGCCTACCGCGTCAAGTCGCAGGCGCCCACCCGGACCTCGTACCGCGGTCTCGGCGTCTACTCCATGGCGCCCTCCTCCTCCGGCGGCACCACGGTCGGCGAGGCCCTCAACATCCTGGAGCGCACGGACCTGTCGGAGGCCACCAAGGCCCAGTACCTGCACCGCTTCATCGAGGCCAGCCGCATCGCCTTCGCCGACCGGGGCCGCTGGGTCGGCGACCCGGCCTTCGAGAACGTACCGACGAAGGAACTGCTGTCGCAGCGCTACGCCGACTCCCGCGCGTGCCTGATCAAGGACGACGCGGTGCTGACCAGCCCCGTCGCCCCGGGCGACCCGCGCAACCCGGCCGCCTGCGACGCGAGCGGCACGGCGGCCCCCACCACCTACGAGGGCGACAGCACGACCCACCTCACGGTCGCCGACAAGTGGGGCAACGTCGTCTCCTACACCCTCACCATCGAGCAGACCGGCGGCAGCGGCATCACCGTCCCGGGCCGTGGCTTCATCCTCAACAACGAGCTGACGGACTTCTCCTTCACCCCGGCGAGCCCCGCCGTGCACGACCCGAACCTGCCGGGCCCGGGCAAGCGCCCGCGCTCGTCGATGTCACCCACGATCGTGCTCGACGGGCACGGCAAGCCCGTGGTGGCACTCGGCTCACCCGGTGGCGCCACCATCATCACCACCGTGCTGCAGACGCTGACCGGGTTCCTCGACCGGGGGCTGCCGCTGGTCGACGCGATCGCCGCACCGCGCGCCAGCCAGCGCAACCAGACCACCACGGAACTCGAACCGGGCCTGTGGAACAGCCCGCTGCGAGCCCAGCTGGAAGCGATCGGGCACGGGTTCCGGCAGAACCCGGAGATCGGCGCCACGACCGGGGTGCAGCGGCTGCCGAACGGGAAGTGGCTGGCCGCCGCCGAGACGGTACGGCGGGGCGGCGGCTCGGCGATGGTCGTGCGGCCGGCTTCGTAGGCCGTATCCGCAAAGTCCCGCCTGCCCCGCGACACGACGTAGCGCCCGACCGCACGGCAGGCGTCACAACTCGGGGGCGGGCGGCAGCTCTTCCGTACGGAAGGAGAGCCGCCCGTCCTCCACATCCACCGTCACCCGGCCGCCCTCGCCGATCCGGCCGTCCAGGAGCAGCCGCGAGAGCTGGTTGTCGACCTCCTTCTGGATGGTGCGACGCAGCGGGCGGGCGCCGTACTCCGGCTGGTAGCCGCGCTCGGAGAGCCAGTCGACGGCCGCGCCCGTGAACTCGACCGAGACGCCCTGGGCCCGCAGCAGACCGCGGGTCTGGTCGAGCAGCAGGTTGGTGATGCGCTCCAACTGCTCGTGCGTGAGCTGCCGGAAGACGACGATCTCGTCGATACGGTTGAGGAACTCGGGCCGGAAGTGCTCGCGCAGCGGCCGCAGGATCCGTTCGCGCCGTGCCTCCTCGTCGGCCACCGCGTCCCCCGCGCCGAACCCGATCCCCGAGCCGCCCCGGCTGATCGCCTCGGAGCCCAGGTTGCTGGTCATCACGATGACCGTGTTGGTGAAGTCGACCGTCCGCCCCTGGGAGTCGGTCAGCCGGCCGTCGTCCAGGACCTGCAGCAGGATGTTGAAGACGTCCGGGTGCGCCTTCTCGACCTCGTCGAGCAGCAGCAGCGAATACGGGTGACGGCGCACGACCTCCGTGAGCTGCCCGGCCTCCTCGTGCCCGACGTAACCGGGCGGGGCGCCGACCAGACGGCTCACGGTGTGCCGCTCCTGGTACTCGCTCATGTCCAGCCGGACCATCCGCTCCTCGCTGCCGAACAGCGCCTCGGCGAGGGCCCGCGCCAGCTCGGTCTTGCCGACACCGGTCGGACCGAGGAAGAGGAAGCTGCCGATCGGGCGATGCGGGCTCGCCAGACCGGCACGTGAGCGCAGCACCGCGTCGGAGACCACGCGGACGGCCTCGTCCTGGCCGATGACCCGCTGGTGCAGATGCTCCTCCAGGCCCAGCAGCCGGTCCTTCTCCTCCTCGGTGAGGCTGCTCACCGGGATACCGGTCTGCCGCGACACGACCTCCGCGATCGCCTCGGCGGTGACCTCCAGGTGCTGGCCCTCGTCGACCTCCTCGGTGTCCGACGCCTCCGCGATGCGCTTGCGCAACTCGACGATACGGTCCCGCAGTTGCGTCGCCTGCTCGTAGCTCTCGTCGGCGACCGCCTGGTCCTTGTCCCGGTACAGCTGCTCGACCTCGCGCTCCATGGCCCGTACGTCGGTGCCCTTGGTCCGTGCCCGCAGCCGGACCCGGGCGCCCGCCTGGTCGATCAGGTCGATAGCCTTGTCCGGCAGGCGGCGGTCGGTGAGATAGCGGTCCGACAGCTCCACGGCGGCGACGAGCGCCTCGTCGGTGTAGCGGACCTGGTGGTGGGCCTCGTAACGGTCGCGCAGGCCGCGCAGGATCTCGATGGCGTCCGCGGGGGTGGGCTCGGGGACGAGGATCGGCTGGAAGCGACGGGAGAGCGCCGCGTCCTTCTCGATCCTGCGGTACTCCTCCAGGGTGGTCGCTCCCACGATGTGCAGCTCGCCGCGCGCGAGAGCCGGTTTGAGGATGTTCCCGGCGTCCATGGAGCCGCCCTCGCCACCGCCTCCGGCACCCACGACGGTGTGCAACTCGTCGATGAAGACGATCAGTTGGTCGGAGTGCGAGCGGATCTCGCCGACGATGTTGTTGAGCCGCTCCTCGAAGTCGCCCCGGTAGCGGGTACCCGCCACCACGCCCGTCAGGTCCAGCGCGACGACCCTGCGGCCGCTGAGCACGTCGGGCACGTCGGCGTCGGCGATCCGCTGGGCCAGGCCCTCCACGATCGCCGTCTTGCCGACGCCCGCGTCACCGATGAGCACCGGGTTGTTCTTGCCGCGCCGGGAGAGCACCTCGACGGTCTGCTCGATCTCCTCCTCCCGGCCGATCACCGGGTCGATCCGGCCCCGGCGGGCGAGGTCGGTGAGGTCGCGGCCGTACTTGTCGAGGGTGGGCGTGCCGCCGTCGACACGGGGCCGCTGGTCGGTGCCCGGCCGCGTCTGGGTGCTGTCCTGCGCCTCGGAGGGCATGCCGGAGGGCGCGAAGCGGGCCGCGTTCAGGATGTGGCCCGCCGCGGAGTCGGGGTTCGCGGCGAGGGCGCTGAGCACGTGCTCCGGGCCGATGTATCCGGCGCCCCGCGCCCTTGCCAGGTCGTGCGCGTCCAGCAGGGCGCGCTTGGCGGCCGGTGTCAGGGACAGCGACGTGGGGGGCGGGGCCTCACCCGGCGGGTGCTGGACCGGGCCCGACCGCTCGTCGATCTCCGTCGCCAGCGAGTCCGGGTCCGCGCCGGCCCGGCTGAGCAGGCTCCGGGTCGGCTCCGAGGACAGCGCGGCCCGCAGCAGATGCTGGGTGTCCAGGTCGCGGCTGCCGTGCTCGGCGGCGTACTGGGCGGCCCCCCGCACCAGCTCCCGCGCCGGTTGACTGAGCAGCCGGCCGATGTCGATCTGCCGGGGACCGGGACGCGGTCCGCCGAAGAAACGGGCGAGGAATTCTCCGAAGGGGTCGTAGTCCTCCGGACCACTGAAGCCGCTGGTCATGGCGTTCCCATCCGGCGTCCCTGCGCGGGCAGGGTCGCCCTCGCTGATCGACGTGCCGGAGTCGGGTAACCCGGTTCGGACTCGCTCATGCAACGATGGCACGTTCTCGCCCAGGGGGCATGTGCAAGGACGCGGGGGCCGCGGCCCCCTCCCACCCCGTGCGGCGGTCCGGCGCGCGTGGCGGGCGTGCTCCGGCGCGTCCTGCTCAGCCGTTCGCGCCGCGCCCCTGGCTGGGGTCGGACGGGCCGCCGGGGCGCAGCATCTGGCTGGTGGCCAGCTTTCGGTAGAGGGGGTCGCGGGCCAGCAGGTCCTCGTGCCGTCCGCAGGCGGCGGTACGGCCCTCGTGGAGCACGACAATGTGGTCGGCGTGCTGCACGGTGGACAGGCGGTGGGCGATGACCAGCAGGGCGCATTCCTGGGCGATGTCCTTCATCACCGTGGTCAGCGCCGCCTCGTTGATCGCGTCGAGGTGGGAGGTCGGCTCGTCCAGCAGGAGCAGCCCGGGACGGGCGAGCAAGGCACGGGCCAGGGCGACGCGTTGACGTTCGCCGCCCGACAGGGTGCTGCCGCGTTCGCCGACGACGGCGTCCAGACCACCGGGCAGCCGCTCGACGAGTTCCTCCAGACGGGCGAGCGCGAGGACCCGCCGCACCTCCGCCTCCGGGGCGTCGGGCGCGGCGTAGGTGATGTTCTCCCGCAGGGTGCCGTGGACGACATGGGTGTTCTGGTCCACCACGGCGATGCGCCGGCGGCACGCGTCACGGCCGAGTTCCGCCGCGGGCCGGCCGTCGAACAGCACGGCTCCCGCGTCCGGTTCGTAGAACCCCGCCACCAGCGCGAACACGGTGCTCTTGCCGGCCCCCGAGGGGCCCACCAGGGCGACGTGCCGGCGGTGGGGGACGGCGAAGGACACACCGGCCAGCACCGGGCGGCCCGGGTCGTAGCCGAACCTGACGTCGTGCAGCGCGAGCGCGGCGGGCCGGCCGGCGGGGGCGGACGGTACGGGCTCGGGCCGGATCCGCGCCGGCGACGGCGCCGTGTGCTCCACGGGCAGACGCAGCGCCTGGTCGACGCGCCGGTACGCACCCATGCCGCGCTGGATGAGCCCCACCGCGTGGAACACGGAGGACAGCGGCAGGACCAGGTACGAGGCGTACAGCAGGAACGCCACGAGGTCTCCGAGGGAGCCGGCGCTGCCGCTGACGCGCAGACCCCCGACGACCAGGACGACGAGGAAGGAGCCCTGGACGGCGAGTTCGACGGCGGGACTCATGACGGACGCCAGCTTCGCGGTCCGTACGCCCGCGTCGTAGGCGTCCTCGATCCGGGCCCCGATCCGGTCCGCCTCCCGCTCCTCGGCGCGGTGCACCCGAACCATGGGCAGGGCGCCCAGGGCCCGTTCCAGATCCGCGGCGACGGCGCCGACCGAGTCCTGCATGCGTTCGGAGGCGCGCCGGATGCCCTGGAGCAGCGAGGTGACCACGGCGGCCGCGACGGCCACGGTGAGCACGACCAGAAGCAGCAGCAGCGGGTCCAGCCACGCCATCAGGATCAGCGCTCCGGCGGCCACGATGCTTCCGGTCACCAGGTCGACGAGGGCCTGCGAGACCACCTCGCGCAGCATGATGGTGTCGGAGGTGACCCGGGAGACGAGGTCACCGCCCCGGTGGCGGTCGTACTCCCGCATCTCCAGCCGGAGCAGACGTCCCACCAGACCGGTCCGCAGCTGGCGTACGACACCTTCGCCCATCCGCTCCAGCAGGAAGCGTCCCGCCGACCCGATGGCCGCCTCGACGAGGAACAGCGCGCCGAGGAGTGCCAGCAGCGGCCAGACGACCTGGCCGCGCCCGCTCGCGTCCACCGCTTGCCTGGCCACCAGCGGCTGCGCCAGTCCGAGGGCGGAGCCGGCCAGCGTCAGCACTCCGGCCACCATGACGGCGGCCCGGTGCCCTGCGGTGAGCCGGAACAGAGTGACCACCGCCGCACGGGTCGACCTGTCCTCGCCGGGGCTCCCCCGCCCGCCGGCGTCCTCGACCGCCGAACCGGCCGGCGGCCCGGTGTCCGTGGCCGTACCGCCCTTCATCGTTCGGCCGGCTCGACGGCCACCAGCCGGGCGAAGTAGCCGTCCGGCACGTCCTCGCCGACGGGGCGGCCCGCCACCTCGATCCAGGCGTGCGCGGTGAAGGGCGGCACCACCCGGACCCCGGTGCACCACGTCGGCCACGTTCCCTGGAGCCTGCACAGCAGCGCGGCCCCCAAAGAACGCGGCAGGCACCCTTTCGGCCCGGTGCAGCGCAGGCTGACCGCGCACATGGCGTCCCGTCCGGCCTGGGCCTGCGCGGTGGTGGCGGGTGCGGCCCCGCGGCGCAGGACACCGAGGACGGCGCGGATGCGGCGGGGCGGCAGCAGGGCGAGCGCGACGGCCGGGAGCATCACGAGGCGGGCGGCCAGACGGCGGCCCAACGGCACACCGGTGGGGCGTTCCAGCGCGCTGGGTGTCGTCATGACGCCAGCCCCGCCTCACGCAGGTTCGCGACGAGCGCCTCGACGTCCTGCTGGGCCTGCGCCCGGTCGATGTCGAACTCCCGGACCAGGGCGGCGGCCGCGTCCGCCTCCTCGCCGCCGTCGAGCAGGGTGCGGACCACCAGTGTGGCCGTCGGGTTCAACTCCCAGTAGGTGCCGGCACGTTCGTCCAGCAGGACGGTGCCGTAGTCGGTCTCGGCCGTGGAGATGTGTGCGTCGAACCGCAAGGGCATGCGCTCACCTTTCTGACGCGGCGGGGGTTCTCAGTGGGTGCGGGCACGGCTGCGGGACAGGCCGCGCAGCCACACCTCGGCGGCGATCGTGGAGTAGAGGATGGCGTCGGACAGCCCCGGGGAGGCGGGCCGCAGGGCGAGGCGGCGCAGCTCGGCGCCGTCCACCAGGCCCAGCTGCGCCAGCCGGGAGTCCTCCCACAGCGCCAGCAGGTCCGCGCGGTGCGCGCGCAGCCCGTCGGCGGCGTCCATGGAGGCCGTTGCCTTGGTCGTGCGCCGCAGACAGGACTCGGGCACCACCCCCCTCATGGCGGCGGTCAGCACCGGTTTGTACGCCCACGGGGTGACGCGCTCGCCGGGGCGCACCGCCAGACACGCCTCGATGACGCGGTCGTCGAGGAAGGGGGAGGCCATCGGCAGACCGGCGCGAGCCGCCATGTGGTCCCACTGGCGGATGACCCGCGTGGTCGAGCGGATCTGCTCCAGGTCCGCGTGCATCCCCCGGTCCGGATGCAGCGGGGCCGCGGTGGCCGCGGCGTCGAGCAGGGCCCGGCGCGCCAGCCGCTCGCCCTCGGCGGTCACCCAGCCGAACAGCCGTGGGGCCATGCCCCAGCCGAGCCCGGTGGCCACAGAGGAGGGCACCGGGTCGCGCAGCCCGTCCGCCGCGTCGGCGAGCCACCTGCGGTACGGCCGCGAGTCGGCGAGCGCGCGGACCGTGCCGCCGGCCGGCCACTGCCACAGCGCCCGGAACCCGCGCAGCTGCCGCAGGGCGAACAGCGGACGGGTGCGCAGCAGCCGGTGGTAGTAGGCCTCGGAGCACCAGGCCACGTGGTCGCCGCCGATGCCGGTCAGGTGCACCCGGCTGCCGCGTGCGGCCAGGGCAGGAAGGTGGTGCAGGACCCGGGAGCGGTCCATGACGCCGATGGTGGGCTCGTCGAGGAGGTCGCCGATGCCGAGCAGGTCGTCG
Organism: Streptomyces sp. NPDC007808; assembly: GCF_042868655.1. Taxonomy (NCBI): domain Bacteria; kingdom Bacillati; phylum Actinomycetota; class Actinomycetes; order Kitasatosporales; family Streptomycetaceae; genus Streptomyces; species Streptomyces sp. NPDC007808. The sequence goes on along the minus strand of NZ_JBIAEQ010000008.1, from coordinate 214,061 downwards.
TAGACCAGCGGTGAGGCGTCCGCGTCCCAGATGACGTGCTCGACGTCCGGGAGGTGCTGCGCGGCCCGCTCGGCCCAGTGCAGGTCGGTGTCCGCCGGGTCGCGGCCCGGCCAGGTACTGGCCACCACGCGGGCGGGGGAGCGGTCGGCGAGGAAGCAGATGGAGGTGGAGTCCAGTCCGCCGGACAGGTCGCAGCTGACCACGCCGCCCAGCCGGGTCCGCGCGTCCACGGCCTTCTGGAGCGTCTCCCGGATCGCGGGTGCCGCCTCGGCGAGGGACCGGACCGGTGCCGGGGGTGTCCACCAGCGGGTGTGCCGCACGGAGCGTCCGTCCGCCGCGACGATCACGGCGTCCTGCGGGGCGACGGCGGTGACCGGGCGCCACAGGGAGCTCTCGAACAGGGGGTAGGGGGCCGGCCACAGCAGCCGCAAGGCCAGTTCCCCCGGATCGGGGTCGAGGCCGAGGGCGGCGGCCAGCGTGTCGGCGCGGGTGGCCACCACCCGTACGCCGTCGATCTCCGCGTGGAAGACCAGCCGCAGCCCCGAGGCGGTGCCCTGTACCCGGACCTGTCCGTCGAGGGCGGCGACGAGGTGGAAGCTGCCGGGGAGGGAGCGGGCCAGGGTGTCGAGCTCCGCGAGGTCCCTGAGGCGAGCGGCCCTGCGCCGCAGTTCGTCCGCCGTGACCGGGCAGCAGCCGATGACGGCGAGGGCGGCCGAACCGGCGCTCGCCGTGACGACCTCCTCGTCGTGCCAGTGCCCCACCAGCCACGGCCGGCCCGACGCGTGGGTGAGGGTGCGGGAGCCGGGCCGGGCGGCGGAACGGGCCACGGCGGCCGCGTCCGCACGGTCGGTGAAGACCGCGAAGTCCGCGTCGCCGGGGCCCGCCCCCGCACTTTCGTGCAGTTCAGTCATGACGTCGGGTCAGTACCGTCGCCCGTCAGTTCTTGCTCAGGATCAGCCGGTCGTTGCCGGAGCGTCCCAGGAGCCCCGTCTCCTTGCGGAACGAGCCGAGCCGGACGAGCGTCGGTGCCTCGTATGCCTTCTTCATGACTTCTCCTCACTCACTGCGGTGTCGACCCGGACCCCAGGGCGGGGAACGGGCGCAGCACCAGCTAGCGGTGAAACGTGAGGGCGGGGCAAGGCGCGGCACGAAAGTATGACGGTACGAAAAGGCAGATGCCTCTGGCCTGATGGAAGCGCACAGCCGGCCGGCACGTAGCCTCATGTCGCGCGGTGGTTTGCCGTGCGCATGTGCGAAGAAACGTTCTCAGGTGCGGCCCTCCAGGGGGGCGCGTCCACCGTTCACGACAGGAGGGGGAGGGGCGCCGCCGGGGCGCACGACATGATCGCCGCCGCACACCACCTCGGAGGCGGCGGCCCGGCGCGTGGGTTGATCAGAGGGCTTGCCGAGCGGTGAGAATGCGCGGTCCCGCGTCGGTGATCGCCACCGTGTGCTCGACGTGCGCCGCCCTGGAGCCGTCGTTCGTGCGCAGGGTCCAGCCGTCCGGGGCCGCGTGGTAGCCGTCCGTGCCGCCGCCGACGAGCATCGGCTCGATGGCGATCACCATGCCGTGCCGCAGACGCGGTCCACGTCCGGGGCGCCCTTCGTTCGGCACCGGAGGGTCCTCGTGCATACGGCGGCCGATGCCGTGCCCGCCGAAGCCGTCCGGGATGCCGTATCCGGCGGCCCGGCACACCGAGCCGACGGCGTGCGCGATGTCGCCGATGCGGTTGTCGACCACGGCCGCCTCGATGCCCGCCTTCAGTGCCCGCTCCGCCGTCTCGATCAGCCGTATGTCGGCCGGGCGCGCCCTGCCCACCGTGAAGCTGATCGCCGAGTCGCCGACCCAGCCGTGCAGTTCGGCGCCGCAGTCGATGGAGACCAGGTCGCCGTCGCGCAGCCGGCGGCCGGTCGGGATGCCGTGCACGATCGCGTCGTTCACCGAGGCGCAGATGACCGCGGGGAAGGGGACGGGTGCGAAGGAGGGGCGGTAGCCGAGGAAGGGGGAGGAGGCCCCCGCCGCGCGCAGGACCTCCCGTGCCACCTCGTCCAGTTCCAGCAGGGAAACCCCCACGCCGGCGGCCTTTCGCACCGCGGTGAGGGCCTGCCCCACGACCTGCCCGGCCGCGTGCATCGCGTCGATCGACGTGTCCGTCTTCAGCTCAACCATGCCAATTATTATACCGGTATTTAAATGGGGGAGGTGCGGGGGCGGTATTAGAATGGGCGCCATGGTGCGCACCCCTCTCACCCCTGAAGAGCGTGAACGCGGCGAGCGGCTCGGCCGGTTGCTGCGCGAGGCCCGCGGCGAACGCAGCATGGTGGAGGTCGCCGCGAGCGCCGGCATCTCCGCGGAGACACTGCGCAAGATCGAGACCGGGCGGGCGCCGACTCCGGCCTTCTTCACGGTCGCCGCCCTCGCGCACGCTCTCGGCCTGTCCATGGACGCGCTGGCCGGGCGGTGCTCACCGGTCGTCGGCACCGCCGCCTGACGGGTTCGCACGTCACGTTCCGGCAGGCCGGGCGTACTCTGCGTTCAAGAGGAAAACTTCCCGTAGCGCGTTCGTAACATCGCTGGTGTTGCCTAGCGGACCGGAGCGATCCGGTCTGGCGGGAGTGGGCGATGTCACTGGAACAACTCCCGGCTCATGTACGGGAGTTCGTGGACTATCTGCACGGTCTTCTGGCGCGCCTGGACCAGGGCGGCGGCTGGTGCGCCGTGTTCTGGCAGCGCGATCCGGACGGCATGCAGGCCTGCCTCGACGGACGCGAGGTGCCGCCCTGGGACGTGGTCGAGGCCCTCCTGCACGACCTCGCCGCCCAGTACGGCCCCGGCGGCGCCGACCCCGAGACCGAGCGGGCCCGTGCCCTGCACGCCGCCGCCCTCGCCGCGTACGACGCCCGACCGGACGCCCGCGACGCCCTCGGGGACCGGCTCGACGTCATGCTCCGCGAACAGCGGTACGCCGCCGAACGGCACGCGGAACTGGGCCGGTTGCTCGCCTCCGCCACCACCCGCGAGCAGGCCGACGCCATCCGCCTCGACCTCGCCTGGGCCCGCGACGACCACGAACGGGCCACCGCCCGCTGCGCCGAGCTCCGGGAACGCATGGCCGGCCTGGACGCACGCCCCGCCTGGCCGGACGCCCACCACAGGGACGCCGACATGGTCCACCCCCGGCAGCCCGCCGACCGGACCGCCCCGGCCGGTGTCCCCGCGGCCCCCGTCCGGCCGGACGCCCACGGCATCGGTACCGACACGGACCGCCCCACCCGGCCCACCGAGCCCGCCGACCGGGCCACCGCGGCCCGAGCCCCCGCATCTCCCGCCTGGGCGGACGCCCACCCCGCCCCCGCCCATGAGCCCACGGACACCTCCGGCCCCGACCCCAAGAAGCGCAAGCGCCGCCGAGGCGGTGCCAGGTTCGCCGGGATCGTCGAGGAGGAGGCCGCCCCCCTCGTCGTACCGCCGAGCGCCGCGCCCACCCTCCCCGCCCAACCGGCCACCCCGCGCCGCACGCCGCGCGGTGCCCGCTTCGCCGGGGCCGCCGCCGAGGTGCCGGTGGTCGCCCCGCAGCCGCGGGTCGAGCCGATGGGCGAGGCGGACCGCAAGGAGGTCGCCCGGACCGTGGAGGCGCTGGTCGGGCTGCGTGCCGAGGGCCGCAGCGGTGAGGCGCACGCGCTGCTCGCGGAGGCCGCGTACTGGCCCTCCGCCCGCTTCCCCGTACTCGCGGCCGCCATGGAGCGGGCCGGACTCGGTGCCGACTGGGCGACGCTGCTGTGGGAGGCCGCCTCGCTGCCGGCCGAGCGGCTCGTCGCCGCCGCCGACGCGCTGACCGCGGCCGGGCGCACCGAGGACGGGGAGCAGATCCTGCGGCAGGGCGTGGCCCGGCCCGCGACCGAGATAGGGCAGGCCGTGGCCGCGCTGGCCGGCGAGGGCCGGGAGCGTGAGGTCCGCGCGCTGCTCGCCGCGTACGTCAGCGTGCGCACCCCCGAGGAAGCCGCCCGCAGCGCCGCACCCGACCCGAAGACGCTCGTACCGCTCCTGCTGGAGGCCGCGCGGGGCGTCTCCGACGAGCGCCGCTGGGACCTCGTCCACGCCCTGCGGGTGGCGGGCTTCACCGCCTGACCACGGGTGCCGCATCCGTCCCACCGGCCCCGTCCGTCACCCACTGGAGTGTGAAACGTGATCGACTCAGCGGGTTAACGACGATGGTCTTGGCAAGGCTGTTTTGGGGGCTTACTTTCAAGCCTCTACGGCCCCCCTCTACGGGCGTAGAGGCTCTGACGTCCCGTCGAAGGAGCAGCTCATGGCCAACGTCGTTCGTGCCGCCCTGGTCCAGGCCACCTGGACCGGCGACACCGAGTCCATGGTGGCGAAACACGAGGAGCACGCCCGCGAGGCGGCTCGACAGGGTGCGAAGATCATCGGCTTCCAGGAGGTCTTCAACGCCCCCTACTTCTGCCAGGTCCAGGAGCCCGAGCACTACCGCTGGGCCGAGCCGGTCCCCGACGGGCCGACCGTGCGCCGTATGCAGGAGCTCGCCCGCGAGACCGGCATGGTCGTCGTCGTACCGGTCTTCGAGGTCGAGCAGTCCGGCTTCTACTACAACACCGCGGCCGTGATCGACGCCGACGGCACCTTCCTCGGCAAGTACCGCAAGCACCACATCCCGCAGGTCAAGGGCTTCTGGGAGAAGTACTACTTCAAGCCGGGCAACCTCGGCTGGCCCGTCTTCGACACGGCCGTCGGCAAGGTGGGCGTCTACATCTGCTACGACCGGCACTTCCCGGAGGGCTGGCGCCAACTCGGCCTCAACGGCGCCCAGCTCGTCTACAACCCCTCCGCCACCCACCGCGGCCTGTCCTCCTACCTCTGGCGCCTGGAGCAGCCGGCGGCGGCGGTCGCCAACGAGTACTTCGTCGCCGCGATCAACCGGGTCGGCGTCGAGGAGTACGGCGACAACGACTTCTACGGGACGTCGTACTTCGTCGACCCGCGCGGCCAGTTCGTCGGCGGGATCGCCAACGACAAGACCGAGGAACTGGTCGTCCGCGACCTCGACTTCGATCTCATCGAAGAGGTGCGGCAGCAGTGGGCCTTCTACCGCGACCGCCGCCCCGACGCCTACGAAGGACTGGTGCAGCCGTGACCAAGGACCTGCTGGGCCGCCACCGCGCCGTCATGCCGGACTGGCTCGCCCTGTACTACGAGGAGCCGCTGGAGATCACCCACGGCGAGGGCCGCCACGTCTGGGACGCCGAGGGCAACCGGTACCTCGACTTCTTCGGCGGCATCCTCACGACGATGACCGCGCACGCGCTGCCCGAGGTCACGAAGGCGGTGAGCGAGCAGGCGGGGCGGATCATCCACTCCTCCACCCTGTACCTCAACCGGCCGATGGTCGAACTCGCCGAGCGCATCGCCCAGTTGAGCGGCATCCCGAACGCCCGCGTCTTCTTCACCACCTCCGGCACCGAGGCCAACGACACCGCCCTGCTGCTCGCGACGACCTACCGGCAGAGCAACACCGTCCTCGCGATGCGCAACAGCTACCACGGCCGCTCCTTCAGCGCCGTCGGCATCACCGGCAACCGCGGCTGGTCGCCGACCGCGCTGTCCCCGCTGCAGACGCTGTACGTCCACGGCGGCGTGCGCACCCGCGGCCCGTACGCCGCGCTGAGCGACGCCGACTTCATCGCGGCCTGCGTCGAGGACCTCAAGGACCTCCTCGGCCACACCCGCCCGCCCGCCGCCCTGATCGCCGAGCCCATCCAGGGCGTCGGCGGCTTCACCTCCGGCCCGGACGGCCTCTACGCCGCCTTCCGCGAGGTGCTCGCCGAGCGCGGCATCCTGTGGATCGCCGACGAGGTGCAGACCGGCTGGGGCCGCACCGGCGAGCACTTCTGGGGCTGGCAGGCGCACGGCCAAGCCGGACCGCCGGACATCATGACCTTCGCCAAGGGCATCGGCAACGGCATGTCCATCGGCGGTGTCGTCGCCCGCGCCGAGATCATGAACTGCCTGGACGCCAACAGCATCTCCACCTTCGGCGGCACCCAGATCACCATGGCGGCCGGCCTCGCCAACCTCAACTACCTGCTGGAGCACGATCTCCAGGGCAACGCCCGGCGGGTCGGAGGGCTGCTCCTGGAGCGGCTGCGGGCCGTCGCCGCGCAGGTGCCGCACGTACGGGAGGTGCGCGGCAGGGGTCTGATGCTGGGCATCGAGATCACCCGGCCCGGCACCGACGAGGCCGACCTCTCCGCCGCGTCCGCGGTGCTGGAGGCGGCCCGCCGGGGCGGCCTGCTCATCGGCAAGGGCGGCGGGCACAACACGAGTTCGCTGCGGGTCGCCCCGCCGCTGTCCCTCACCGTCGCGGAGGCCGAGGAGGGCGCCGCGATCCTGGAGAACGCTCTGAGGAGCATCTAGCGGGACCCACCCGAGCAAGGGAAGCACTGCCATGGCCACCACCTCCACGTCGCCGAAGCCCGCGGAACCCCTGGAACCGGCGCTGTCGGTCCGTCAGGTCCTCACGTTGGAGCGTGTCCTGGCCGGAGAGCCCGAGGTGGTGGCCGGCGCCGGTCAGCTCGACCGCCCCGTGCGCTGGGTGCACGTCGCCGAGGCGCCGGACGTCGGGGTGATGCTCACCGGCGGGGAGATGGTGCTCACCACCGGGGTGCTGCTCGCCGGGGACGAGGACAAGCAGGCCGAGTACATCCGTTCCCTGCACCGGGCGGAGGCAGCCGCCGTCGTCCTGGGACTCGGCCGGGCGTTCCCCGCTCCGCCGCCCGTGATGCGCCGGGCGGCCGAGCGGTGCGGCCTGCCCATGGTCGTGCTGCACCGGCCCTTCCCGTTCGCCGAGCTGACCGAGGAGGTCCAGTCCCGGCTCGTACGGCGCAAGTTCGCCGCCGTCAGCCTCTCGGAGGCGGTACGGACCGCGCTCACCGGACTCATCACCGCGGGTGCCCCGCTGCAACGCCTCCTCGACGAGGTCGCCTCGCACAGCGCCTGCCCCGTCGTCGTCACCAACCTCGCCCACCGTGTCCTCGCCACGGCGGGGGAGCGGTCGGCGGTGGATGACGTACTGCGTGACTGGGAGCGCATCGCCCGCCAGGCATGGGGGCACCACCCGGGTCTTTCGGGCACCGGCGGAGGCGGCGAGGGCGACGGCTGGATCCACGCCGAGCTGGGCGGGCGCGGGGAGCGGTGGGGCCGGATCGTGCTGTGCGGGTACCGGGGCGACACCGCCACCGGGCGGCTGCTCGCCGACCGGGCCGCCGAGGCGCTCGTGCTGCACCGCATGCTCGGCGGCACCTCCGCGCACACCTGGGAGGAGCAGTCCGCGCAGAGCCTGCTGACCGACCTGGTCAGTGGGGTCGTACCGGCACGGCAGCTGCTGCCACGCGCGCGGGCCGCCGGACTGCCGGTCAATCGGCGCACCTTCGTGCCGCTGGTGGTGCGGGACGGCGGGACGGACCGGCTGGAGCGCGTGCTGCGGCTGCTGGGTCTGCCCGGGATCGTCGCCGAGCTCGCCGACGGGGCCACCGCCGTACTGCTGAGCCTCGCCCGGGACCAGGACGCCGGCGTGCTCACCGCGAACTTCGCCGCCCGCGCGCGCTCCGAGCTGGGCGCCGCCCCGGCCGTCGTGGCCGCCGCCGACCCGCGCACCGTGTGGGACGAGGTGCCGGCGGGACTGCGCGAGGCCCAGCACGTCGCCGACGCCGTGGCCGACTCCTCGGCGGCCCTCGACCTCCCGGACGTCGTCCGCCTCAGGGACGTCCACCTGCGCGGTCTCGTCCGTCTCCTGCGCGACGACCCGCATGTGCAGTCCTTCGCAGAACGGGAGCTGGACGGGCTGCTGCGCACGGCGGACGAGGATCTGCTCGCCGTCCTGCGGACCTACCTCGCCACCGGCCGCAACAAGTCCCGCACCGCCCAGCTCCACCACGTCTCGCGGCCCGCGCTCTACCGCCGCCTGGAGGCGATACAGACCCGGCTCGGAGTCGACCTCGACGACTTCGAGCAGGCCGCCTCGGTGCACATCGCACTCCTCGCACACGATGCGCAACACGGTTGAAACCCGCAATGACCAGGGGAAACGGCGGTGAAACATGGTTCCAAGAGAAGGTGACACCGTGGCACGCCGCACGCCCGCAGACGTGACACCGTGCAACTCAAAGCGGGCTCGCCGGCTTCCTACGCTCCTCGGACACCGAGCGACCGGAGGTCCCGATGAGCAGAGTGATCCGTGCCGCGATCTTCCAGACCGCCTGGACCGGCGACAAGGAATCCATGATCAAGGTCCACGAGCAGGCGGCGCGCGACGCGGCCGCGCAGGGCGCCCAGGTCCTGTGCTTCCAGGAACTGTTCTACGGGCCGTACTTCTGCCAGGTCCAGGACAAGGCGTTCTACGAGTACGCCGAGCAGATCCCCGAGGGCCCGATCGTCAGGCGCTTCCAGGCACTGGCGAAGGAGCTGGGCCTGGTCCTGGTCCTGCCCATGTACGAGGAGGAACAGCCCGGCGTCCTCTACAACACGGCCGCGGTGATCGACGCGGACGGCTCGTACCTCGGCAAGTACCGCAAGCACCACATCCCCCAGGTGCCGGGGTTCTGGGAGAAGTTCTACTTCCGCCCCGGCAACGCCGGCTGGCCGGTCTTCGACACCGCCGTCGGCAGGATCGGCGTCTACATCTGCTACGACCGGCACTTCCCCGAGGGCTGGCGGGCGCTGGGCCTCGCGGGTGCCGAGCTGGTCTTCAACCCCTCGGCGACCTCGCGCGGCCTCTCCCGCTACCTGTGGCAGCTGGAGCAGCCCGCGGCGGCCGTCGCCAACGAGTACTTCGTGGGCGCCATCAACCGGGTCGGGGTCGAGGACCTGGGCGACAACGACTTCTACGGGACGAGCTACTTCGTCGACCCGCAGGCGCAGTTCGTCGGCGAGGTGGCGAGCGACAAGGAGAGCGAACTCGTCGTGCGCGACCTGGACATGGCCGGGCTGCGCGAGGTCCGCGACCGCTGGCAGTTCTACCGCGACCGCCGCCCCGACGCGTACTCCCCGCTCACCGCTCCGTAACCGGCCCCGACCGCCGCCGGTCCGGAGCACGGGGGCCGGACCGGCGGCACCGACCGACTCGTACGACACCAGGAGAGGGACCATGAGCAGCCGTACCGTCATCCGCGGCGGTCTCGTCATCACCGCGTCCGACGAGATCCACGCCGACGTCCTGATCGAGGACGGCCGTATCGCCGCCCTCGCCGCCAGCGGTACCCCGGCCGCCGAGGCCTGGACGGCCGGCCGCACCATCGACGCGAGCGGGAAGTACGTCATCCCGGGCGGCGTCGACGTCCACACCCACATGGAGCTGCCGTTCGGCGGCACGTTCGCCTCCGACACCTTCGAGACCGGCACCCGGGCCGCCGCCTGGGGCGGTACCACGACGATCGTCGACTTCGCCGTGCAGAGCGTGGGCCACACCCTCCGCGAGGGCCTGGACGCCTGGCACGCCAAGGCCGAGGGCAACTGCTCGATCGACTACGGCTTCCACATGATCGTCTCCGATGTGAACCAGGAGACGCTCAAGGAGATGGACCTGCTGGTCGAGGAGGGCGTGACCTCCTTCAAGCAGTTCATGGCCTACCCCGGCGTCTTCTACTCCGACGACGGCCAGATCCTGCGCGCCATGCAGCGCTCCGCCGAGAACGGCGGCCTGATCATGATGCACGCCGAGAACGGCATCGCGATCGACGTGCTCGTCGAGCAGGCGCTCGCCCGCGGGGAGACCGACCCCCGCTACCACGGCGAGGTCCGCAAGGCGCTCCTCGAAGCCGAGGCCACACACCGTGCCATCCGGCTCGCCCAGGTCGCGGGCGCCCCGCTGTACGTCGTGCACGTCTCGGCGATGGAGGCGGTCGCCGAGCTGGCCAGGGCACGTGACGAGGGGCTGAACGTCTTCGGCGAGACCTGCCCGCAGTACCTGTTCCTGTCGACGGACAACCTCGCCGAGCCCGACTTCGAGGGCGCCAAGTACGTGTGCTCCACGCCCCTGCGGCCCCGGCAGCATCAGGCCCAGCTCTGGAAGGGCCTGCGCACCAACGATCTCCAGGTGGTCTCCACCGACCACTGCCCCTTCTGCTTCGTGGGCCAGAAGGAGCTCGGCCGGGGCGACTTCTCCAAGATCCCCAATGGCCTGCCGGGCGTCGAGAACCGTATGGACCTGCTCCACCAGGCCGTCGTGGACGGCCATATCTCACGCCGCCGCTGGATCGAGATCGCCTGCGCGACACCGGCCCGGATGTTCGGCATGTACCCGAAGAAGGGCACGATCGCGCCGGGCGCCGACGCCGACGTCGTGATCTACGACCCGGCGGCCGAGCAGGTCATGTCCGCCGTCACGCACCACATGAACGTCGACTACTCGGCGTACGAGGGCAAGCGCACCACCGGCCGGGTCGAGACGGTCCTCTCGCGCGGCGAACTCGTCATCACCGAGCGGGAGTACACCGGGCGCGCCGGGCACGGCGTCTACACCCCCCGCTCCACCTGTCAGTACCTCAACTAGGAGCGGAGTACATGGACTTCGGACTCGTCCTGCAGACCGACCCGCCGGCCTCGCGGGTGGTCAGCCTGATGAAGCGCGCCGAGCGCAGCGGCTTCACCTACGGCTGGACCTTCGACTCCGCCGTGCTGTGGCAGGAGCCGTTCGTGATCTACAGCCAGATCCTCGCGAACACCGAGAGGCTGAAGGTCGGCACGATGGTGACCAACCCGGGCACCCGCACCTGGGAGGTCACGGCCTCCACCTTCGCCACCCTCAACGACATGTTCGGCAACCGCACGGTCTGCGGCATCGGCCGCGGAGACTCCGCGATGCGCGTCGCGGGCCGCAAACCCAACACCCTCGCCCGCATCAGCGACGCCATGAAGGTCATCAGGGCGCTGGGCCGCGGCGACGAGGCCGACCTCGGCGGCGGGACGGTCGTCAGGTTCCCGTGGATCGAACCGGGCGCCGAACTCCCCGTGTGGATGGCGGCGTACGGTCCCAAGGCGCTGAAGATGACCGGCGAGGAGGCCGACGGGTTCATCCTGCAACTTGCCGACCTGTATCTGACCGAGTACATGGTCAAGGCCGTCAAGGACGCGGCCGTCGCCGCCGGGCGCGACCCCGACGACGTCACGATCTGCGTCGCCGCCCCCGCGTACGTCACCGCGGACGACTCGCCCGAGGCCCTCGCCCACGCGCGCGAGCAGTGCCGCTGGTTCGGCGGGATGGTCGGCAACCACGTCGCCGACCTGGTCTCCCGGTACGGGGAGCACTCCGCCGCCGTACCCGACGAACTCACCGACTACATCAAGGCCCGCGAGGGGTACGACTACTCCCATCACGGACGTGCCGACAACCCCGACACCGCGTTCGTGCCCGACGAGATCGTCGACCGGTTCTGTGTCATCGGGCCGGTCGAGAAGCACATCGAGAAGCTGAACGCGCTGCGGGAGCTGGGCGTCGACCAGTTCGCCGTGTACGACATGCACGACGCGCAGGAAGCGGTGATCGACGCGTACGGCTCGTCCGTCATCCCCGCCGTCAACTCCTGACACCCGGCGGCGAGTTCACGCACCGCCCCCCCGACCCCCCACACCTTGTTCTCCCTCCCCGCGGTCCCGGCCTCCCCGCCGCCCCGGGGAGGGGCCCAAGGCCCCCGCACGGCCTTTCCCGTCCCACCTGATCGATTGGCCTGCCCATGACCGAAACAGTCCCCACGGGGTCACCCATGTCCCAGTTCGCCCAGGCCGACGGCCGCGTCGAACTCGCCCCCGAGGCATTCCCCGCCGACAGTCCCTTCGCCAACGAGGACCTGCGTCCCGTCCCGGTCTCCGAGCGCAAGTGGACGACGTACAACTTCGCCGCGCTGTGGATATCCATGGCCCACTGCATCCCCAGCTGGACCCTGGCCTCCGGACTGGTCGCCCTCGGCATGGACTGGAAGCAGGCCGTCTTCACCATCGCCCTGGCCAACGTCATCGTGCTGCTGCCGATGCTGGCCACCGGTCACGCCGGACCGAAATACGGCATCCCGTTCCCGGTGCTGGCACGGGCCTCCTTCGGACTGCGCGGCGCCAACATCCCGGCGATGATCCGGGCAGCCGTCGCCTGCGGCTGGTTCGGCATCCAGACCTGGATCGGCGGCAGCGGCATCTTCGCGCTGGGCTCGAAGCTCACCGGTGGCGGGTGGGAGAACGCGAGCCGGATCGCGGGCAACCCGTGGCCGCTGTGGCTCTGCTTCGTCCTCTTCTGGGCGCTGCAGATCGCCATCATCTACCGCGGCATGGACTTCCTTCGGCACTTCGAGAACTGGGCCGCGCCCTTCGTGATCGTCGGCGCCTTCGTGCTGCTGATCTGGATCGCGGTCAAGGCGGACGGCTTCGGGGCGCTGCTCGACCAGCCGTCGAAGCTGGGCTGGGGCGCCGACTTCTGGCCGGTCTTCTTCCCGTCCCTCATGGGAATGATTGGTTTTTGGGCCACTTTGTCCCTCAATATTCCTGACTTCACCCGCTTCGGCGCCAGTCAGAAGGCGCAGACCTGGGGGCAGTCACTGGGGCTGCCCACGACGATGACGCTCTTCGCCGTCCTCGCCGTCCTCGTCACCTCCGGCTCCGAGGCCGTCTACGGCGAGGCCATCTGGGACCCGGTCACCCTCGCCGCCAAGACCGACAGTGTCTTCGGTCTGCTGTTCGCGCTGATCGTCGTCCTCGTCGCCACCGTCTCGGTGAACATCGCGGCGAACGTGGTCTCCCCGGCGTACGACCTCGCCAACCTGGCGCCCCGACTCATCAACTTCCGTACCGGCGCGCTGATCACCGGTGTCGTCGGCATCCTGATCTTCCCGTGGAAGCTGATCTCCACGCCCGAGTTCTACATCTTCACCTGGCTCGGCGTCGTCGGCGGCCTCCTCGGCACGGTCGCCGGCATCCTGATCGCCGACTACTGGATCATCCGCCGTACCGTCCTGCACCTGGCGGACCTGTACACGCCCGGGGGGCGCTACTGGTACTCGTCCGGCTGGAACTGGCGCGCGATCGTCGCCTTCGCGGTCGGCGGCCTCCTCGCGGTCGGCGGCTCGTACTCGGGCGTCGGGGCGGACGGCTCGAAGACCGGGCCGTTCCCGGTCGACGGCCTGGTCCCGTTCCTCAAGCCCCTGGCCGACTACGGCTGGGCGGTGGGCCTCGGCGCCTCGCTGCTGCTGTATGTGGCGCTGATGTCCGGCCACCGGGAACGCGACGAGGCCTGAATGCGGCTTCGGAGGACGGTCAGCCCTGCCGGCCGTCCTCCAGGGCGGCCACCGCCTCCTTGGCCGCCTTGATCGCGCCCTTGTTGATCTCGGCCGTGGCCGGCGCCTTCTTCGACTCGAAGTCGCTGCCGCTGTACGTCACCGAGATCAGCGCGTTGGAGGCGCGGACCAGCACCACGCCCTCACGGGTCTGCTGCCCGTCCTCGGTGGTGAGGTTCACCACCGAATAGCCGGAGTCACCGATGCCGGGGACGTCGCCCCCGCCGCTCCTGGCCGCGACTCGCTCCTTGAACGACGTCAGTGCCGCGTCGTCGGACGCCGTGATCTCGAAGGACACGTCCAGCCACCGGTAGTCGTAGCCCTTGAGCGCGTTCCACGAGCAGGTGCGGCGCAGCTTCGAGTCGGTGGACGGTATCTCCTTGCCGGCCGTCCTGGCGCCCGGCACGAGCGACTTGACCGTCTTCGCGCCCAGGCTGTCGCACGGCGCCGGAGCGGCGGGGTACGTCTTCGACACCGCCGTCGTCGCGGGGGCCGCGGGCGACTCCTCCTCGGCCTTCTGCGCCGTCCGGCCCTCGGCGGCCGGCGTCGCGGCGAACGGTCCGGACGACAGCGCCCAGCCCGCCGCGGCGAGCACGACGACGGGCGACAGACGCGCGGTGAGGGCGATCGGCAGGGGAAGAAAACGCACGGCGCACTTTTCGTGGGGGACGGTGCGGAGGGAGTCCGCACTGCGGACGGGACGCCAGTGTCACATGGCTCCCTGTGAGGCGGAAGTGCCAACTCGCTCCGTACCGGCGCCGCTACAGCATGCCCTCAATTACGTGGTGGTGTGGGCCAGTTACGCGGCCTCCTGCATGTTTTGGGCGGAAAAGGTGCTTTCGATACGGTCCACGGCGAGGAACGCCCCGTATGCCACGAGGTGCACCAGACAGTGGTCGGTGTGCTCCGGCCGACGCCAGGCCGCCACGTCCGCGTCCGTGATGCGGTACGGCGCGAGGGCGGCCAGCAGCGCGAGGCGTGCGCCGGGCCGCTCCCGCCGGTCCGGGAAGCCTGCCAGGTTCAGCGGTGGATGCGTGCCGTCCCAGTCCTGCACGACCGCCTCCACGAGGTCCTGGTCGTCGGTGTCGAGCAGGCCCGCTCCCGACAGGGCGGCCCTGAGCAGCGCCGCGTAGGCGAGGCCGACGGGCGTGCCGGCCGCCCACGCCGGGGCTTCGCCGGGGTCGGGATGGTCGAGCAGCGACAGGGCGACACCGGGCCGTGCCGGGCGGCGTACGGTCCGGGCGAGCGAGCGGCCCGCGAGGCTGCGCACCGCCCGGAACCGCTGAGCGCCCGCCGGCAGCAGGTTCTCGGTCAGCAGGGCCGACGCGATCCGGTTGATGAAGTGAAAGGTCAGCGCGGTGCCGAGGTAGGCGGGGGCGTGGGCGCGCGGGAAGGGGTACGGAGTCGAAGCCGCGCCGGGCACCCGCGTGCGGCGGCCCCATTCGAGCACGCGCGCGTGCTCCTCGTCCTGCGGGGGCAGGCCGCGCGCCAGCCGCTCCGCGAGCGCGTGGTCGCCGGTGGCGTGCAACAGCACGGTGTGCGCGTCCACGCAGAACGGGCACTTGTTGGCGAGCGACACCCCGAGGGCCACCAACTCCTTGCCGGTCCTGTCGCCGGCCCCGGCGATGAGCGACTCGCGCATCAACGCCCAAGTGGGAGCGAGCAGTTCGGGGGCGGAGGACAGGACCACGAAGGTGGAGGGCTCGGCGATGCCGAAGTCGAGACCGAGTTGCGCGTAGACCTCGGCGGCGGTGCCGGTGGCCGACTTGGGCGGGAGGGGTTCGGTGTGGCGGAAGGGTGTGGGCATGGGCAGTAGCGTGCGCCGCCGGGGCCGGCCGGGTCGTCGTACCGCCGAAGACAGTCGGGACTGCGACGGCCGGGCTGAGCGGCGCCGGGAAGTACTGCGGGGGGAGTAGTCCGGGAGCCGTCCACAGGGGTGACGTCACTGTCGGTGCGGCGGTCTAGTGTGCGGGCATGAGCGGGAGTCGGATCACACGCGAGCGGCTCGTCGACGCGGCCGTCGCGGTCGTGGTCGGCGCGATCGTCATGCTCGTCGCCCTGGGGGACGGCCGTGACGGACCCGTCGACCACGCGTTGATCGCCGTCGGCTCCCTGGCCCTCGCCGCGCACCGCACGGCTCCCCGCGCGGTCCTCGCGGTCACCACGGCCTGTCTGCTCGCCGAGGTGGTCCACGCCGGGACCTCGACCATCATGGCCCTGCCCGTGGTGGGCGCCGTGCACACCGCGGGGCGGTCCGGACACCGGGGGACGGCCGCCGCGGCCGCCGCCGTCTTCCTCGGTGGCTATGTGGCGGCGGGTTCGGCGAGTGCCTCCGTGGCGCGCGAGGCACTGCTCCTGGCCGGCTGGTTCCTGTGCGCGGTGGTCACGGGCCTCGCCGACAGCAACTGGCAGGCGTATCTGCGCCAGACCGAACAGCGCGCCCTGGAGGCCGAACGCACCCGTGAGGAAGCGGCGTTGCGCAGGGCGGGGGAGGAACGGCTGCGCATCGCACGCGAGTTGCACGACTCGCTCACCCACAGCATCTCCATCGTCAAGCTCCAGGCGGGCGTCGCCGTGCACCTGGCCCGCAAGCGCGGCGAGGCGATACCGCCCGCGCTGCTCGCGATCCAGGAGGCGAGCGGCGAGGCCATGCGTGAGCTGCGCGCCACTCTGGAGGTGCTGCGCACGGACGAGCCGACCGGCACACCCGCGCTGCTCGTGGAGCGGGCGCGGGCGGCGGGCCTCGCGGTGGAGCTGACGGTGACGGGGCAGGAGCGGCCACTGACGGCCTCGGTCGACCGGGCGGCGTACCGGATCGTCCAGGAGGCCCTGACGAACGCCGCGCGGCACGCGGGCCCGGCCAAGGTGCTCGTCCGACTGGAGTACGGCACACGGGAGTTGGCCCTCGACGTGGAGGACGACGGCACCGCCGACCCGTCCCGTCCTCCCACTCCCGGCATCGGTCTGACCGGCATGCGTGAACGCGTCACCGCCCTCGGCGGCACACTGGACGCCGGCCCGCGCCCGGAGGGCGGGTTCGCGGTGCGGGCGCGGCTGCCGCTGGGGGAGGCAGGATGACGGACGACGTGATCAGGGTGGCGCTGGTCGACGACCAGGCGCTGATGCGGGCGGGCTTCCGAGCCCTCCTGGAGGCCGAGGACGGCGTCGACGTGGTCGGCGAGGCGGCGGACGGGGCACAGGGCCTGGAACTGGTCCGCGCCCATGTGCCCGACATCGCGCTGATCGACGTACAGATGCCGGTGATGACGGGCATAGAGGCCACGCGCCGGATCGCCGAGGACCCGGCGCTGTCGCCGGTCCGCGTGGTCATCCTGACGAACTACGGCCATGACGAGTACGTCTTCGAGGCGCTGCGCGCCGGCGCGAGCGGCTTCCTGCTGAAGGACACCGAACCGGCCGACCTGCTCCAGGCGATCCAGGTCGTGGCCCGCGGGGAGGCGCTGCTGTCCCCGTCGGTGACGCGCACACTGATCGGCGAGTTCGTCTCCAGACCGCCGGATCGCACCACGGCCCCCGGCCTGGAGTGCCTGACCCGGCGCGAGCGGGAGGTGACGGCGCTGGCCGCCCGCGGCCTCACCAACGAAGAGATCGCCGCGCACATGGTCATCAGCCCGTTCACCGCGAAGACCCACATCAGCCGTGCGATGACCAAGCTGGGGGCACGGGACCGGGCCCAACTCGTGGTGTTCGCCTACGAGTCCGGACTGGTGACGGCACGCGGCAACTGACCGCCTGCGCAACCGCGCAACGCCGGCCTCACGGAGGGCGGCGCGGCCCGTCGGCCGGATGGAGTTCCGGCCCGGGCCGGACATCCTGCGGCGGCTGCTGCCCGCGGCCGCCGTACGCATGACTGCTGCCCCAACCGGTCGACCGGACCGACGCGTTGAGGGTGGCGCACCGGTCGGTCCGACGACCGGGCGGACCGTCCGCATCGGGGAGACGGCGGCGGTGACTTCATGGGATCCGCCCGGCCCAGGGCCTGCCCCGCGGATGTCGCCGGACAGGCCCTGGCCCTGATGGGCTCAGCGCTTGAGCGTGAAGGTGAAGTCGGTGGAGAGCCTGCCGTTCAGCCGGACTGCCGAGACGAGCCTCCCCTCCGTGATCAGTCTCCCCACCTCGGCCCGTGACAGACCGCAGCCTTCAGCGATCAGTCGCACCGGCCGGACGGGGATCCGGGCCGCGAAACGGACCGAGACGTCGATCACCTCGCACTGAAGGTGATCCGATCCGCCGGTGTCGAGGCGCCAGGCGCCGTCCCAGTCGAGGGCGACGCGGTTGCGGTGCAGCACGAGCGGATCCTGGAGCAACTCCGCCGTCAGACCGGGGTCGTTGGCATGGAGGCGGTCCAGCAGCTCAGGTCGTACGGAGCGTACGTTCACCCGCTCCAGGACCGTGAGCTTCGCGGTCTCCCCGCAGGCGGTACAGCGCACGAGGAGCCAGACGTCGATGAGCTTGTGGTGTGCGTTGACGCGAAATCTGCCGCAGGCCCGGAAGCGCTCGGATCCGCAGGTGTGGCAACGGCGGAGGACGAGCGGCAGGCAGGTGGGCGCGACGACCCAGTTGTTGAGCACAGAAGTACACCGGTTTCAGTGAGAAATCCGCAGCAAGAAGGAGCGCGGCGCGCAGGCGCGACGCGCGACGATTCAGCGCTCGGGGGATTTCACACGGTGTACAACGGCACGTCCTCGCTCAGACGACTCGGGTCGGCAGCACGCTAATGGGCCACGGTGGCGCCGTACCACTGGTTTTCCGGCGCCTCCCTCCGGCCCTTACCGGCGATCAGGACGACGCCTGCCAGAGTCGGAGGACGGTGGCGATGGCGGTGCCGGGGAGGACACGGGGCCGCTGCCGCGGTGTGCTCGCGTACGGCGCGGGCCGAAGGCAGGGACGAAGCCCTGAGCCCGCGGCGGCCCGCTGGAAGGCGGTCGGCGCCCGCCGTCACCGGTCGGCCGGGTCCCGCGGGTCGGTCCGGCGCCAGTCCCGGACGAGGAGCCCCATCAGCACCTCGTCCATGAACTCGCCCAGCACCCAGGCCGAGGAGCGCAGCACGCCCTCGCGGACGAAGCCGTTGCGTTCGGCGGCGCGCAGCATCGCGGCGTTGTCCGACAGCGTCTCGATCTGCAGCCGCTGCAGGCCGCGCACGACGAAACCGTAGTGGCACAGCACCCCGACCACGTCGGTGCCATAGCCCTTGCCGCGTGCGGACGGCAGCAGTCCCAGCCCGATGTGCGCGGACCGGTGGTGGTTGTCGATGTCCCACAGCGTCGCGGTGCCGACCAGGGTGCCGCCCTCCAGCTCCACCACCGAGAACGGGACCACCCCCTGCTCGTCGTCGTCCACCACGAGCCGCGAGTCCTCCGAACCCGGCCTGACCGGCCGCCACGGCCGGGCGTCGGCCCGCGAGGAGTTGACCACGTCGTCGTAGAGTTCGGTCCGCAGGACCGGTATGTCGTCCTCGTGACGGGCCCTCAGCCCGACCTTGTCGCCCTTGAGCATGCAGGCTTCCTATCCGACAGGGTCGACCTGCGGCAAACGAACAGGGGGGCGGCTCAGTGAAGGCAGAGGCAGAACGGGTGCCCGGCCGGGTCCGCGTAGACCCGCCAGTTGGCTCCCGGGCGGACCTGGTCCGTCCGCTCCAGCACGGTCGCACCGAGGGCGAGCGCCCGCTTCTCCTCACCGTCGAGGTCGTCCACATCGAAGTCCAGGTGGAGCTGCTGCGGGCGCTCCTGGCCGGGCCACTGGGGCGGTTGGTAGCCGTCCACGCGCTGGCAGGCGAGCGGTGTCCCCTCGAACCCGTGCACCTCGACCCAGTCGGCGTCCTCGGCGTCCACGACCACCCGGCCGCCGAGCAACTCCGCGTAGAACTCCGCGAGCCGTACCGGATCAGCACAGTCCAGCGCGACAGCCTGCAGCTTGCGAATCACTTACGACGCCCCTCGCTCTCCGGCCGCTTCCGCGACGCCCCGGTACGGGAAGGGTCGTACCCGCCACCGCTCGGGACATGCGCACCGCCCGCCCCGCGCGCCGATCAGCGGTGCACCCCAGCGGGAGGGGCCCGCACGCCACAACCCCGCTCAGGGCGCCGGCCCGGCGTCGACGTAGCCTGACGCCACACGCGCATCGCTCTCGTGAAAGTGAGGTGGAAGGCCCTGTGTTCACCACCCGCCCCACACTTCAGGGCACCTTCGGCATGGTGTCCTCCACCCACTGGCTGGCCTCCCAGTCGGCGATGGCGGTCCTGGAGGACGGCGGAAACGCGTACGACGCCGCCGTGGCGGGCGCCTTCGTGCTGCACGTCGTCGAGCCGCACCTGAACGGACCCGCGGGCGAGGTGCCGATCCTGCTCGCGCCCGCCGACGGCGAGGTGCGGGTGCTGTGCGGACAGGGCGTCGCACCCGCCGGGGCGACGGTCGCGCACTACAGGGGGCTCGGCCTGGAGCTCGTGCCCGGCACGGGGCCCCTGGCCGCCGCCGTGCCCGGGGCCTTCGACGCCTGGATGCTGCTGCTGCGCGACCACGGCACCAAGACCCTCGCCGAGGTGCTCAAGTACGCCGTCGGGTACGCCGAACGCGGGCACGCGCCCGTGGAAGGCGTCAGCGAGACCGTCGAGACCGTACGGGAGTTGTTCGAGACGCAGTGGACCTCGTCGGCCGAGGTGTATCTGCCCGGCGGGAAGGCACCCCGCCCCGGCGAGCTGTTCCGCAACCCCGCCCTCGCCGCCACCTGGAAGCGGCTCCTCGCCGAGGTCGCCGGGGCCGGGGACCGCGTCGCGCAGATCGAGGCCGCGCGGGAGGTGTGGCGCACCGGGTTCATCGCCGAGGCACTCGTACGGCAGGCCCGGCGTCCCACCCTGGACACCAGCGGGGAACGGCACTCCGGCACGCTCACCGCCGCCGACCTCGCCGGCTGGTCCGCGACCTACGAGGCGCCGGTGACGTACGACTTCCACGGCTGGACCGTGTGCAAGGCCGGCCCCTGGAGCCAGGGCCCGGTCCTGCTCCAGCAACTCGCCCTGCTCCCGCCCGAACTGCCCCGCCACGGCACCGCCGAGTACGTCCATCTGCTGATCGAGGGCTGCAAGCTCGCGATGGCCGACCGGGAGGCCTGGTACGGGGACGCCGACGACGTGCCTCTCACCGAGCTGCTGTCGGATCCGTACAACGCGGCCCGGCGGAAGCTGGTGACGGACCGGGCCTCCCACGAACTGCGGCCCGGCCGTCCGGGTGGACGCGCCCCTCGGCTCTGCACGCACGCCCACGCCGTGGCAGGCGACCGACCCGGCTTGGACGTACCGGGAGCCGGGGAACCGACGGTCGCCAAGCGGCCCACGTCCCCGGTGCCGGGCGAGCCGGACGTCGGCACCGACGGAGGCACTCGCGGCGACACCTGCCACCTCGACGTGGTCGACCGCTGGGGCAACATGATCGCGGCCACCCCCAGCGGCGGCTGGCTCCAGTCCAACCCCGTCGTGCCCGAGCTGGGCTTCCCGCTCGGCACCCGGCTCCAGATGACCTGGCTCCAGGAGGGCCTGCCGAACTCGCTGACGCCCGGCCGCCGCCCCCGCACCACCCTCACGCCCTCGATCGCCCTGCGCGACGGCGTGCCCGTCATGGCCTTCGGGACGCCCGGCGGGGACCAGCAGGACCAGTGGCAGCTGCACTTCTTCCTGGCGGTGGCGCTGCGCGCCCGGGTCCGCGGCGGCCTCGACCTCCAAGGCGCGATCGACGCCCCCAACTGGCACAACGACAGCTTCCCCGGCTCCTTCTACCCGCGCGGGATGCGACCGGGCAGCGTCACCGTGGAGTCCCGCATGGACGCCGGGGTGGTCGAGGAGCTGCGCAGGCGCGGGCACACGGTGACCGTCGGCGACGCATGGTCGGAGGGGCGGCTGTGCGCCGTCGCGAGGGACCCGGAGACAGGTGTGCTGTCGGCGGCGGCCAACCCGCGGGGCATGCAGGGGTACGCGGTCGGACGCTGACGAGGTGTGACGCGGCGGGACCGGTCGGCGCGGGGGGCCACCCACCGTTCCGACCCGCTGCCGCACGCCCCCCGAGTTCATGCCGGTGCCCCCTGCCGTTCACCGGCCGGGCGGGGATTGTCAGTGGGGCGTGCTCTCATGGAGGGGTGATCGAAAACAACGAAACCATCGACGAGTTTCTCGCACAGCACTCGGCCGACGTGGAGGAAGCCGTCCGTGAGGCGGCCGCGGCCGAGATCATGCCGCGCTTCCGGCAGCTCGCCGCGCACGAGGTCGACGAGAAGAGCGGACCGCACGACCTGGTGACCGACGCCGACCGGCTGGCCGAGCAGTACCTCACCAAGACGCTCGGCGCGCTCCTGCCCGGCTCGATCGTGGTCGGTGAGGAAGCGGTGCACGCCAATCCGGCGTCGTACGACGCGATACAGGCCGACGCCCCCGTCTGGATCGTCGACCCCGTCGACGGCACCCGCCAGTTCGTGCACGGCGACGACGGCTTCTGCACGCTGGTCGCCCTCGCGCAGGGCGGCGTCCTGCTGGCCTCCTGGACGTACGCCCCCGCCCGCGGCCAACTGGCCACGGCGACACGGGGCCGGGGCGCCTTCCTCGACGGGAAGCGGCTGAACTCCGGCGCGCCCGAGCCCGGCTCCGACCTCCGGGTCGCCACGTCCCACCCGGACTACACGACCGACGCGCAAAAGCGCGCGCTGCTCGGCCTGTGGACCGACGGCGTCGCCCCACGCCCCTGCGGCTCGGCCGGCCTGGAGTATCTCGCCGTGGCACGCGGCGAGTCGGACGCCGTCGCCTTCTCGTGGGAAGCGGCGTGGGATCACGCGGCGGGCCTGCTCCTGGTCGAGGAGGCGGGCGGCGCCCACCTGACCCTTACCGGCGAGCCGTTCCGCGTCACCGGGGGCAACGCGCTGCCGTTCACGGCGGCCCGGGACGCGGCCACGGCTCGCCGGGTGATGGGACTGCTGTCGGCCGGAGCCTGATCTGCGGACGGCCGCCGCCGACACGCAGGTCGATCACCTCGAACTCGGCGGGCGTGCCGTCCGCGGGCCATCGGCACCCCGCGCGCAGGAGCACAGCGGCGTCCACGAAACCGTGGGCCGGCAGGCCGACGTCGACGAACACGCCCGTCACCCCGGGCCCCCACGGGGAGCCGGTGAACGTACCCGACAGCCTGGTGCCCACGGGCAGCGGGCCGCCGTCGTGGCGGACCTCGCACTGCCGGTACGCGCGTGCGCGGCCCCAGGCGAGGTCGAACTCCCTCGCGTCCACCTGCCGCGCGCCCGGTGGCTCCACGACCGGGCCGCGCGCCGGCAGCCCGTACACGGCCTCGTACAGCCGCGCGCCCCACTCTCCGCACGCCTGCCGGGCGAGGCCGAGCTCGGCCGGGTCGGCGGCGACCACCGGCACCCGCTCGCGCCCCCGCAGGGAGATCTGCCGCAGCACCCGCCCGGCGTCCCCCACCTCGAACCAGTGCCACAGGTCGCCCTCGGGCGCACGGCAGCGGAAGCGGCGCGTCACCCGGCGGACTTTACCCGCGCTCCGGCGTTGTCAGCGGCCCGGCATATCCTGATCCCTCAAGGCCATCGGCTGACGAAGGGGTCCGAAGGTGCCGTCGATGCTCGATGCGGTCGTGGTGGGAGCGGGGCCGAACGGGCTGACCGCTGCCGTGGAGCTGGCCCGGCGCGGCTTCTCCGTGGCCGTGTTCGAGGCGCGCGACACCGTGGGCGGGGGAGCCCGTACGGAGGAGCTGACCCTGCCCGGCTTCCGCCACGACCCGTGCGCCGCCGCGCACCCCCTCGGTGTCAACTCGCCCGCGTTCCGTGCCATGCCGCTGGAGCGCCACGGCCTGGAGTGGCTGCACGCCGAGCTGCCCATGGCGCATCCCTTCCCCGACGGCACCGCGGCCGTGCTGTCCCGCTCCGTCGCCGAGACCGCGGCCTCCTTCGGACCGCGAGACGCGGGGACGTACCGCAGGCTGGTCGAGCCGTTCCTGACGAAGTGGGACACGCTGGCCCGCGACTTCATGTCGCTGCCCCTGACCGCCCTGCCCCGCGACCCGGTCACGCTGGCCCGGTTCGGCCTGGTCGGCCTGCCGCCGTCGACCTGGCTGATGCGCCGATTCCGCGACGAGCGGGCCAGGACCCTCTTCGCCGGGCTCGTCGCCCATGTCATCGCCCCGCTCGGCGGCTTCGCCACCAGCGCCATCGGCTTGGTGTTCGCCCTCGCCGCCCACGCCCGCGGCTGGCCGGTGGCCCGCGGTGGCTCCCAGTCCATCTCCGACGCCCTCACCGCCTACCTCAAGGACCTCGGCGGCAGCGTCCACACCGACTACGAGGTCAAGCGGCTGGACGACCTGCCGCCCGCGCGCGCGTACATCTTCGACACCTCACCGACCGCGTTGGCCCGCATCGCCGGCTTCGGCAACCACTACGAGGGCTATCGGTACGGCGCCGCCGCATTCAAGATCGACTACGCCCTCGACGGACCCGTGCCCTGGACCGCGGCGGAGGCCCGGCGGGCCGGCACCGTGCAGGTCGGGGGGAGCGGTGCGGAGATCGGCGCCGCGCTGCGCGCCGCGTCCCGGGAGGGCCGCGCACCGGACCCGCCGTTCCTGATCACGGTGCAGCCCAGCGTCGTCGACCCCACCCGCGCACCGCAGGGCAAGCACGCCTTCTGGGCGTACGGGCATGTGCCGAACGGCTGGACCGGAGACCTCACGGACGCCATCGAGCGCCAACTGGAGCGTTTCGCCCCGGGGTTCCGCGACCGCGTGCTCGCCCGCGCTACCGCGGGCCCGGCCGAACTCGTCGCCCGCAACGCCAACTACGTCGGCGGCGACATCGCCTCCGGCGCGGCATCCGGACTTCAACTCCTGCTCCGTCCCAAGCTGTCGCTCTTCCCCTACGCCACCCCGCACCCGGCGGTCTTCATCTGCTCGTCGGCGACGCCACCCGGACCCGGGGTGCACGGCATGTCGGGGCACAACGCGGCCAAGGCCGTGTGGAAGCGCTTGCGGCAGGAAGCGTAGCCTGCTCGAAAGACCCAATTTCATACGCGAGTTGACGCCCCGAAGCGCCTGACGGCCCCGCCCGGGTCGCTCGCCCTGTCGAGGGGCACGGTCCACGGCGTGCGCGCCCCGCCTGTCGCCCGGCGGTGAAACCCGCGTGGCCACCTCGGCTGCTATAGAGGTGGACATGACCACGATCAGCCTCGTTCAGGGCGACATCACGCGGGAGAGCGTCGACGCGATCGTCAACGCCGCCAACTCCTCCCTCCTCGGAGGGGGAGGAGTCGACGGCGCCATCCACCGCCGGGGCGGCCCCGCGATCCTCGACGACTGCCGCAGACTGCGTGCCTCCCGGTACGGCAGGGGCCTGCCCACAGGGCAGGCGGTCGCCACGACGGCGGGTGAGCTGGACGCGCGGTGGGTGATCCACACCGTGGGCCCGGTCTACTCCCCGCAGGAGGACCGCGCCGATCAACTCGCCTCCTGCTACCGGGAATCCCTGCGGGTCGCCGATGAACTCGGCGCTCGTACCGTCGCCTTCCCCGCGATCTCCACCGGCGTCTACCGCTATCCGCTGGCGGAGGCCGCACGGATCGCCGTGGAGACGGTGCGTGCGACAAAGACCGACGTCGAGGAGGTCCGGTTCGTCCTCTTCGACGAGCGGGCGTACGAGGCGTTCGCCGCTCAGGTCGGCTGAGGGGGCGCGCCGCCTTCCGGAGCGACCTCGTTCGGCCTCCGCCGTCGTTCGGGTGCTGTTTCCCCGCGAGATCACGAACACCGGCGCGTCGTCGGTGCATTTCGGGCTTTTCACACTAATCTCTCATAACTGTACGAAGTCGATCTCTCGCGGATCGCACCCCCACTCACTCCATCGGAGATGGCATGCACAAGCTTCACAAGGCTGCGGTCGTGGTCGTCGCCCTCGGCAGCGTCGGTCTCCTGAGCGCCGGCACCGCCACCGCCCAGGGCCTCGACGGCGGCGGCAAGGGCGGTCACTACAGCGTTCTGCAGAGCTCCTCCTGCAAGTCGCACGACTTGAACGTCGACGTCCTCGGCCAGGTCGGTGTGCTGAACGGCGTGCTCGGCAACGCGCTCAACGGCGAGGGCAACTCGGGTGGCCAGGACACGCACCTCGGCTCGTCCATGGGCTGTGACAACAAGGCGTTCTGAGCCGCCTTCCCCAGAGCGGGCCGGTGCCGCGTCACCGTTGCCCGATGCACGGGTCGTCAGGCCGTCCGCGGGCCGACGGAGGCCGATCCCCGGCATCCGTCGGCGGTGCGGGACCGGTGCCCCATGGCGAGACCTACCGGTGGAGTACGGGCCGTGGCGGACAGTCCACGGACTGTCGCGCCGTTGGCGAGGCACCGGTGTCCGGCGAGCCGTGCAGACCGGGTTGCAGGCCGAGGCCGCATCCCGGAAACCAGTCAGGGGCCTGATCCGCTGTGCGCGGGTCAGGCCCCTGGCCGCGTGTCGCGCCATGCGCCTACCGTGGACCCATGGCGGCACCCCTGGACGCGCTCGTGGTCGGCGCGGGACCCACGGGGCTGGCGCTCGCCGCGCAACTGCGCGCTCACGGTGCCACGTTCCGTCTCGTCGACCGGTGCCTCGACCGCGTCCACGAGTCCCGGGCGCTCGGCGTCCAGCCCCGCACCCTGGAGGCGTTGGCCGGCCTCGGTGTGACCGACCGGCTGGTGGCCCGCGGCAATCCCGCGATGGGTCTGCGCCTGCATCTGACCCGGCGCACGGTGTCCTTGCCGCTCTTCGACGTCGGGCTGGCCGACAGCCCGTACCCCTTCCTGCTCTTCCTCTCGCAGGCCGAGACCGAGAGCGTCCTCGGTGAACACCTGGCCGAGCGCGGGGTGACGGTCGAGCGCGGCACCGAACTGACCGCGCTGGAGCAGCGCGGCGCACACGTCGACTGCCGGCTGCGCCGTCGCGACGGCACTCGGGAAACCGTCGCCGCGCGGCACGTCGTCGGCTGCGACGGCGCCCACAGCACCGTGCGAACCCTGGCGGGCATCGCCTTCGAAGGCCACGCCTATCCGCAGACGTACCTGCTCGCCGACCTGGACGTCGACGGCCTGGAGCCGGGCGCCGTGCACTCCTACATGACCGCGGACGGCATGCTGTTCTTCTTCCCGCTGGGCTCGCCCGCCCCGTGGCGGATGCTCGCGATGCGCCCCGACGACGTCCCGGACGGCGAGGTGACGCTGCCGCTCCTGCGGCGGATCGCCGATCAGTACGGCGTGCGCGGGCACTGCCTGCGGGATCCGGTCTGGATGACGGCCTTCCGGCTCCACAACCGCGGCGCCACCCACTACCGTCGCGGACCCTTCTTCCTGGCGGGCGACGCGGCCCACATCCACAGCCCGGCGGGCGCCCAAGGCATGAACACCGGCATCCAGGACGCCCTCAATCTGGGCTGGAAGATCGCTCTGGTGTGCCGCGGAGCCGCCCCGCCGGAGCTGCTGGACACCTACGGCACCGAACGCGTCCCGGTCGGCCGTGATGTACGGCGCCTCACCGACCGGGCCTTCGTCGTCGCGACCAGCCCTCATCCGCTGCTGCGGTTCGCCCGTGCCCGGCTCGCCCCGCGCGTCGCCCCTCTGGCGGTGCGGGCGACAGCGCCGCGCGAGTGGGTCTTCCGCACCGTTTCCGAGCTCGCCATCCACTACCGGCGCAGTCCGCTCTCCGCGACCGGCGTACGACGGCCCCGCCGCGGCCCCCGGGCCGGGGACCGGCTGCCCGACCTGCCCCGAGGGCTCCAGGCGCGGCTCGCCGCCCCCTGCTGGCACCTGCTGTTGACCGGACCACCCCACCTCTGGCCGGACCGGTTCCTCGCCCCGGTGCTCAGCGGCCGCGCGGAGCTGGTCACCGTGCACCGCCTGGACGCTCGCGGCCCCTGGCCCGGCGTCGCCCATGGACTGCTGCGCCCCGACGGCCACCTCGGTTATGTCGCGCGCGGCACCGATCTGGCGGGGCTGCGGGCCTATGCCGCCCGCTGGCTGCCGAGCGGAAGCACCCCATGACACGAGGTGAACGGCGATGGCACGAGGTGAACGGCGTCCGGCGTGGATCCGTACCCCTCTGCGTGCAGCAGTCACACCGAGGAAGCAGCGTGCGGACACAGTCAGGAAGGACCGGCCGCGGCATGGCGGCCGGCGGTCTCATTCTTCTGTCCTTGACCACGGCGTGCGGCGCAGGGGGTGAGGACGAGGGGGGCACCGCCAAGAGCACCCCCACCAAGGTCGCCGCCACCGCGGCAGGTGTGGTGGCACCGGCGAAGGTCGAGGTGATCGCCGGCCTGACGGGCTGCAAGGCCAAGATCCGCACCGAGGCCGACGAACTGCGTGAGGGCGTGTGTCACACGAAGCGGGGCGACTACCTCATCACCACGTTCCCCGCGGAGAAGTACAAGCTGACCTGGCTGGACGCGGCCGCCGTCTACGGGGGTGAATACCTCGTCGGCACCCGCTGGGTGGTCAGCGCCGAACCGGCGGTGCTGGAGCGGCTGCGCCCCCGACTGGGCGGGAGCATCCAAAAGTTGCGGGGCGTGGGGCCGACCGCCCCGGGCACGTCATAGCGCGGCCGGGCCGGCGGCGCGGCTCATTCGGCCGCGTCGCTGATGCCCAGGCGCAGATGCTCCACGTGGTAGACGGCCTGGTCGAGCAGTTCGGCGACATGGTGGTCGTGCAGTGTGTAGACGACCGAGCGGCCGCGTCGCTCGCCCACCACCAGGCCGAGGTTGCGCAGCAGGCGCAGCTGGTGCGAGCACGCGGACTGCTCCATGCCGACCTCCGCCGCCAACTCCGTGGCCGGCAGCGGCCCCTCGCGCAGGCGTGCCAGGATCAGCAGACGGGACGGGGTGGAGAGGGCCTGGAGGGTGGTGGCCACCTTGGCGACATTGGCCGCGTCCAGGCGTACGCGCTCGCCGGAGTCCTGCGCGGTGGTGACGGCTCCATGACCCATGAGCGGTATCTTACTCATCGCACATGAACACATGAATGATTCTTCATGTGCAGGGTCGGGTGTGGACCGAAAGCCGGTCCGGCGGTCCACGTCCCCAGACCCGGGCGATCCGGCAGTTCCCAGCACAGCCGAGGTTGATGTCGGATTCTCGCCAGCCCTCGGGTCCGCCGGTGGTCGATGCTGGACGCATGCAGAAGGGGATGCACACCGAGACCGAGCGCTGCGTGCGCGCGGTCCAGTCCAAGGACGCCCGCTTCGACGGCTGGTTCTTCACGGCGGTCGTCACGACCGGGATCTACTGCCGGCCCAGTTGCCCGGTGGTCCCGCCCAAGCCGGAGAACATGAGGTTCCTCCCGAGCGCGGCCGCCTGCCAGCAGGCCGGGTTCCGGGCCTGCAAGCGCTGCCGCCCGGACACCAGCCCCGGCTCACCGGAGTGGAACCAGCGCGCCGACCTCGTGGCCCGCGCGATGCGGCTGATCGCCGACGGCGTCGTGGACCGCGAGGGCGTACCCGGCCTCGCCGCCCGGCTCGGTTACAGCACCCGGCAGATCGAACGCCAGCTCCTCGCCGAACTCGGCGCCGGCCCACTGGCCCTCGCCCGCGCCCAGCGCGCCCAGGCGGCCCGGCTCCTCATCGAGACCACGCCCCTGCCCATGGCGGACATCGCCTTCGCGGCCGGCTTCGCCTCCATTCGCACCTTCAACGACACCGTGCGCGAGGTCTTCGCCCTCTCCCCGACCGACCTGCGCGCCCGCGCCCCCCGCAGCACGCCGGGAAGCACCGCCGGCGCCCTGACCCTGCGCCTGCCGTTCCGCGCCCCCCTCAACCCCGACAACCTCTTCGGCCACCTCGCGGCGACCGCCGTACCGGGGGTCGAGGAGTGGCGGGACGGCGCGTACCGGCGCACGCTCCGGCTGCCGTACGGGCACGGCCTCGTGGCCCTGACCCCGCAGCCCGACCACATCGCCTGCCGCCTCACCCTCAGCGACCTGCGCGACCTGACCGTCGCGATCAGCCGGTGCCGCCGGATGCTCGACCTGGACGCCGACCCGGTCGCGATCGACGACCAGTTGCGCACGGATCCGGTGCTCGCGCCCCTGGTCGACAAGGCACCCGGTCGCCGGGTACCGCGCACGGTCGACGAGGCGGAGTTCGCCGTACGGGCCGTGCTCGGCCAGCAGGTGTCCACGGCCGCCGCGCGCACCCACGCGGCCCGCCTGGTCCTCGCTCACGGCGAACCGGCCGAGGACCCCGAGGGCGGCCTCACCCATCTCTTCCCGGCCCCCGAGGCACTGGCAGGCGTGGACCCGGAGTCACTGGCGATGCCCCGCGCCCGCCGTACGACCTTCACCACACTCGTACGCCGACTCGCCGACGGCGAGATCCGGTTGGGGCCCGACAGCGACTGGCCCGCCACCCGAGCCCGGCTGCTGGAGTTGCCCGGATTCGGCCCCTGGACCGTGGACGTCATCGCGATGCGGGCCCTCGGCGACCCCGACGCCTTCCTGCCCACCGACCTCGGTATCCGTCGAGCCGCCCAGGAGTTGGGCCTGCCGTCGACCCCGGCGGCCCTCACGGCCCGGGCGGCCGCGTGGCGGCCCTGGCGGGCGTACGCCGTGCAGTATCTGTGGGCGACGGACAGCCACCCGATCAACTTCCTCCCGGTGTAGAAACGTAAGGAAACCGCAGATGCAGAAGGACCAGACGAGGCAGATGAAACGGCACACCGTCATCGACAGCCCCTACGGCCCCCTCACACTCGTCGCCGAGGACGGCGTGCTGTGCGGCCTCTACATGACCGAGCAACGGCACCGCCCACCCGAGGAGTCCTTCGGCACGCGGGACGCGTCCCCCTTCGGTGAGGCCGAGGAGCAACTGGAGGCCTATTTCAGCGGTGAGTTGAAGGAGTTCACCCTCGAACTACGCCTGCACGGGACGCCGTTCCAGCGCAGCGTCTGGACGGAACTGCGCAAGATCCCGTACGGCGAGACCCGCTCCTACGGCGAACTCGCCGACGCCCTCGGCAACTCCGGTGCCTCCCGCGCGGTCGGCCTCGCCAACGGCAAGAACCCGATCGGCATCATCGTGCCCTGCCACCGCGTCGTCGGCGCGAACGGCGGCCTCACCGGATACGGCGGCGGCCTGGACCGCAAGCAGCGGCTGCTCGACTTCGAGAGTGGAACCGCGCTGTTCTGAGCCCGTCCGCTCCGCCACCCCGCGCCGGCAGGCGCTCGACCACCCCGACCCGCACTCCCGCGCCGCCGGCGCGTGGCCGGCGGGCCGGCGGCGGCACGGTCCCGGGCAGCGGGTGTGTACGCGCGCTCCCCGCAGGGGCCTTCCTACGCCCCGAACCCGCTCAGCAGCTTGGGCAGCGCCGTGCCGATCGGTTCCCGGATCACCTCGTCAGCACGGTCGTCGTACGGCGTCGGCTCGGCGTTGACGATGATCAGCCGAGCACCGTGGTCGGCGGCGACGCCCGCGAGCCCGGCGGCGGGCTGCACCTGAAGGCTGGTGCCGACGGCGACGAACACCTGGCACGCCTTGGTGATCGCGACAGCCTGACCGAGCACCACAGGATCGAGAGGCTCGCCGAACATCACCGTCGCCGACTTCAGGATGCCGCCGCACTCCAGGCACGGCGGATCCGCCTCTCCGGCGTCGACCCGAGCGAGGGCGTCCTGCATCGACCCGCGCGCGTGGCACCGCGTGCAGACCACGCCGCGCGCGCTGCCGTGCAGTTCGAGCACCTTGCGGGCGGGCATCCCGGCGAGTTGGTGCAGCCCGTCCACGTTCTGCGTGATCACCCGCACCGGCACTCCGGACCGCTCCAGCTCGGCCACCGCCCGGTGCGCCGCGTTCGGCTCGGCCCTGAGCGTGCGGTTCTGGCGCCGCATCTGCCAGGAGCGGCGCCGGATCTCCGGATCGCCCATGTAGTACTCGTACGTCACGAGCTTCTCGGCCTCGGGGTCCCGCCGCCACAGCCCGTTCGGCCCGCGGTAGTCGGGGATGCCGGAGTCGGTCGAGACACCGGCGCCACTGAGGAGGGCGACGAGGGGCGGCTTGGTCATGTCACCGAGAGTAGGGCGGGCTCGGTGGCCGGGCGAACGGATATCCGAGCGGTGCGCCGTCGGTCCCATGGGCCTGTCGCCTGTCGCCTGTCGCCTGTCGCGTTTCGCCTGCCTCGTGCCCGCGTCGCGGGCCGGATCGACCGGGGCCGGCCCGCCGACCGTGGGCTCGCGGCGACGACGCCCGCCGCGACGGGGGGCGGCCGGGTTCCCGGCCCGTTTCAGCCGTTCCGCCCCGCTATGAAGACACCGGGCGGACGGCTCCGGTGTCCGCCGGGTGGCCGTTCTCCAGCTCCACCGTGCCCCCGCCGCTGGCGAGGACGTCCAGCGCGGCCAGGACGCGGCGGCCCAGGGCACCCGGCAGATGCGCGGTGATCTCCTCGCGCGCGACCAGCCGCCAGGACAGCAGCTCCTCCTCCTGCAACCGGATCGCCTTGAAGTCGTCCTCGCCGAGGACCCCGCCGTCGTACAGGTACGCCACCAGCGGCGGACGCCCCGGCCCGCCCACCCAGTCCACCGCGAG
Organism: Streptomyces sp. NPDC007808; assembly: GCF_042868655.1. NCBI lineage: Bacteria > Bacillati > Actinomycetota > Actinomycetes > Kitasatosporales > Streptomycetaceae > Streptomyces > Streptomyces sp. NPDC007808. The sequence goes on along the minus strand of NZ_JBIAEQ010000008.1, from coordinate 182,154 downwards.
CAGCCGGCCCAGATCCCGGTCCAGGCCGATCTCCTCGGCCGTCTCACGCCGCGCGCCCTGGCGGGGCGTCTCACCGTCGTCCGACTCGATCGTGCCCCCCGGAAGCGCCCAGCCCTCACGGTAGTTGGGCTCCACGAGCAGTACCCGGCCCTCGGCGTCCCGGAACAGGGCGGCGGCACCGGCGAGGACCCGCGGGAGACCGGCGATGTACGTGGCGAAGTCTGGCGTGGTGGTCATGGGGGAAGCGTAACCAGCCCACGCGATCACACTCCGGCCTCCCGCCCCGCCCACGGAAGCACAAGCCCCGCGCGGGAAGGCGCCCCCCGGCGCACCGCCGCCCGCCTCCGCACCCCGGCGCCCGCTCGCCGCCTCCGCACCCCGGCGCCCGCCCGCCCCAGCCGCGGTGCTTCGGACGCCACCGGCCGCACCGTCTACTCCGCGGCCTCGGCCAGCCGCACCGTCCGCTCCGCCAGCTCGCTGATCCGCATCCCGTCGAACCCGAAAACCGCGCTGCGCACCGTGTCCTCCAGCGGCACGGTCCACTGCTGCGGGATCGCCGCGGCCCCGGACAGCACACCGGCCACCGAACCGGCCGTCGCCCCGTTGGAGTCGGTGTCCAGGCCGCCGCGCACGGTGAGCGTGATCGTCCGTGTGAAGTCGCCGTCGCCGTACAGGAGCCCGGCGGTGAGCACGGCGGCGTTCGGGACGGTGTGGATCCAGCCGAGCCCGGCGGTCTCCTGGGTCAGGGTGGCGAGCGTGTCCTCCCAGGTCATCCGGGTGTCATGGAGCGAGACGACACGGCGTACGGTCCGGGCGAGACGGCTGCTCGCCGGAATGACCGCGAGCGCCTGGTCGACCGCCTGCCGGACGGTGGTCGCCGTGAACGCCGCCGCGATCAGGGCCGCCGCCCACATCGCGCCGTACACGCCGTTGCCGGTGTGCGACAGCACCGCGTCCCGGCGGGCGAGCGACGCGGCGCGGCGCGGGACGCCTGGGGAGGTCCAGCCGTAGATGTCGGCGCGGATGAGGGCGCCGATCCACTCCTGGTACGGGTTGTCGTACGTCGCGGTGAGCGGCGGTTTCAGACCGTTGGCGAGGTTGCGGTACGCGGCCCGCTCCGCCGTGAAGGTCTGCAGGAACGGCAGCCGCAGCAGCCACAGGTCCCCGACCTGCTCGGTGCTGAAGGCGAAGCCGTGGGTCTCCAGCAGGTCCAGGCCGAGGATCGCGTAGTCGACGTCGTCGTCGCGGCAGCTGCCGTGGATCCGGCCGCGGACGCACTGACGCCACTCGGGGCGCAGCTCGAAGCCGTCGCTCTCGCTGATCGGCTCGGGCAGGTAGTCGGTGAGGGGCAGGGCGGCGGCCTGCCGCAGATAGCGGTCGATCCGGTCCCGCGTCCACAGGTCGCCCTGCTCGACCGGTTTGCCGAGCATGTTGCCCGCGATCCGGCCCAGCCAGCCCCCGAGGACGCGGTCGGCGAGCTCTGGCTCAGTGCCCACAGGGGTCATAGGACCGGTTTACCCAATTCCGGGGGCGAGCGCGCGGGGGCCGACCGTACGGGTTCGGGGCCGAGGGGCGTTCTCAGGCCCTGGGCAGGGCATGACGCCGTGGGCGTCGTGAGGTTAAGGTCGCAGCGGCGCGACTGGCCTTGACATGCGCGAGGCCCGGAGAGCAAGGGGAAATCAGGTGACACAGCGCGTGCTCATCGCCGCGGACAAGTTCAAGGGCTCGCTCACGGCCGTGCAGGTCGCCGAGCGGGTGACGGCCGGTCTGCGCCGGGTCGTGCCGGGCCTCGACATCGAGGCCATGCCCGTGGCCGACGGCGGCGACGGGACCGTGGACGCGGCGGTCGCGGCCGGGTTCGAGCGGCGGGAGGTGCGGGTCGCCGGGCCCCTCGGAGACGAGGTGACGGCGGCGTTCGCGCTGCGCGGCGAGACCGCGGTCGTGGAGATGGCGGAGGCGAGCGGCCTGCAGCGGCTGCCCGCCGGCGTCTTCGCGCCGCTCACTGCGTCCACGTACGGCTCCGGCGAGCTGCTGCGCGCCGCCCTCGACGCGGGCGCCCGCACCATCGTCTTCGGTGTCGGCGGCAGCGCCACCACGGACGGCGGCGCCGGCATGCTGACCGCGCTGGGCGCCCGCTTCCTGGACGCGGACGGGCAGCCGGTGACGCCGGGCGGCGGCGGCCTCGGCGCCCTCGCCACCGCGGACCTCTCGGGCCTGGACCCGAGGCTGACCTCGGTCGACCTGGTCCTCGCCAGCGATGTCGACAACCCGCTGACCGGCCCGAAGGGCGCGCCGGCCGTGTACGGCCCGCAGAAGGGCGCCTCGCCGGACGACGTGCGGACCCTGGACGCCGCCCTCGCGCACTACGCGAAGGTCCTGGAGGAGACCGTGGGCGCCCGGGCCGCCGAGCACGCCGCGTCGCCGGGGGCCGGAGCGGCGGGCGGAATCGGCTACGGGGCCCTGCTGATCGGCGCGCGCTTCAGGCCCGGGATCGACGTCATGCTGGACGTCCTGGGCTTCGCACCGGCGCTGGAGCGCGCCTCCCTGGTGATCACCGGCGAGGGCTCCCTGGACGAGCAGACCCTCCACGGCAAGGCCCCGGCAGGCGTGGCGTCCGCGGCCCGCGCGGCCGGCAAGGAGGTGGTCGCCGTCTGCGGGCGCCTCCTGCTGCCACCGGAGGCCCTGGGCCGGGCCGGCATCCGGCGGGCGTACCCGCTGACGGAGGCAGAGCCGGACGTGGCCAAGTGCATCGCGGACGCGGGACCGATTCTGGAGCGGGTGGCGGAGCGGATCGCCGCCGACTTCCTGCGCTGAGCCGACGCACGTACGCCGAAGGGCCCCGAGCCGGGTGGCTCGGGGCCCTTCGGGTGGTCGTACCGTCAGCCCCTGGGCGTGTCCGCTTACGGAATCTGTGCCGCCCGGGCCTCACGCCGGTTGTCCCGGAAGGTGTTCACCCGGCGCGCTGTGGCGAACAGCGGAATCGTCGCCGCCATCACGATCTGCAGGGCGCAGCCCATCTGCAGCAGCACCTGGCCACCCGGCGCGTCGAACGCCCAGGCCGCCAGCAGGCCCATGGCCGACACGATCCAGCCGAGCACCGCCACCGCCAGGACGCCCCGCGGCTTCGGGTACTCGACCCGGCTGACCATCAGCCACGCGGTACCGACGACCGCCAGCAGCGTCGCCTCGAACGGCAGCTCCAGCAGCACGATCGAGACGACGGTGAGCGCACCGAACGGCGATGGCATGCCCTGGAACGTGCCGTCCTTCACGGTGACGCACGAGAAGCGGGCAAGCCGCAGCACCACCGCCAACAGCACGACGATCGCGCCCACCGCCGCGACCCGCTCGTGCGCGTCGCTCGCGACCATGCCGTACACCAGAACGAAGTACGCCGGCGCCAGGCCGAAGCTGATCAGGTCGGAGAGGTTGTCCAGCTCCGCGCCCATAGGCGAGGACCGCAGCTTGCGGGCGACGAGGCCGTCGAAGAGGTCGAAGACGGCCGCGCACAGCATCAGTATCACGGCCGTGGCCGCGCTGTTGCGGGCCATGCCCGAGTCGTCCCCGGACAGGTGCGGGATCAGGATGCCGGTGGTGGTGAAGTACACCGCCATGAAGCCGCACGTGGCGTTGCCGAGGGTGAGGGTGTCCGCTATTGAGAGGCGGAGAGAGAGCGGCATCTCCTCCTCTTCGTCCACCTCGTCGGCCTCGGGCACCCAGCCCGCCTGAGTCTCAGGATCAATCACGGTCAATGCGAGTCACCCCAGCCACGGTCTTCTGCCCGACCTCGACCGCGACCTCCACGCCCTCGGGCAAGTAGATGTCGACACGCGAGCCGAATCGGATCAGACCGATGCGGTCGCCCTGCTCGACCTTCGTGCCCTGCGGGATGTAAGGGACGATGCGACGGGCCACCGCGCCGGCGATCTGGACCATCTCGATGTCGCCGAGCTCGGTGTCGAAGTGCCAGACGACACGCTCGTTGTTCTCGCTCTCCTTGTTGAACGCCGGAACGAACCCGCCGGGGATGTGCTCGACCGACGTCACCGTGCCGGAGAGCGGGGCACGGTTGACATGGACGTTCAGCGGGCTCATGAAGATCGCGACGCGGGTGCGGCCGTCCTTCCACGGCATGATGCTCTGCACCACACCGTCGGCGGGCGAGATGACCCGGCCCTGGGCGATCTCGCGCTCGGGGTCGCGGAAGAACCACAGCATGCCCGCCGCGAGAGCGGTGGCGGGCACGGCGACGGCCTTCGCGGCGCCGGAGCGGCGCGCGCGCAGCAGGCTGACGGCTGCGGTGGCGACGGTCGGGAGAAGCCACGGCGATGCTCCGCGCGCGAGGCGTACGCCGCCGACCTGGCTGTCGCGTGGTGCAGAGGTTTGGCTGTGGGGCATGGATGACCTTCGTAGCGGATGATGCCGCGCGGTATCAGGGGACGGCGGCTTTCCCGGGATCGTACCGGTCGCGGGCCACAACTGGGCAAGCCAGGAAGCCGAGTCGGCGGCTGAAGAGTGTTGACGGGGTGTGATCTTCTTCTCCAAGAAAACACCCCGTATCCGGACAATCAGCCCTGGAATCGATACTCTTCGAGCAACCTACGACCGATGATCATTTTTTGGATCTCGGCAGTACCTTCACCGATCAGCAGCATCGGCGCCTCCCGGTAGAGGCGCTCGATCTCGTACTCCTTGGAGAAGCCGTAGCCGCCGTGGATCCGGAAGGCGTCCTCCACGACCTCCTTGCAGTACTCGGAGGCGAGGTACTTCGCCATACCGGCCTCAAGGTCGTTACGTTCCCCGGAGTCCTTTTTGCGTGCCGCGTTCACCATCATGGCATGGGCGGCCTCGACCTTGGTAGCCATCTCGGCCAGCTTGAACTGGATCGCCTGGTGCTGGGCGATCGCCTTGCCGAAGGTGTGGCGCTGCTGGGCGTACTGGACACCGAGTTCGAACGCACGCTGAGCGACGCCGCAGCCACGCGCCGCCACGTTGACGCGCCCGACCTCGACGCCGTCCATCATCTGGTAGAAGCCTCGGCCGGTGACGCCGCCGAGCACCCGATTGGCCGGAATTCGCAGGCCGTCCATGATGAGCTCGGTCGTGTCGACCCCCTTGTAGCCCATCTTCTCGATCTTGCCGGGGATGGTGAGGCCGGGGCGGACCTCCCCGAAGCCGGGCTCCTTCTCGACGAGGAAGGTCGTCATCGACTTGTGGGGTGCGGTGCCCTCGGGGTGTCCTTCGTCACTTCGGACGAGTACGGCAACCAGGGTTGACGTTCCGCCGTTCGTCAGCCACATCTTCTGGCCGTTCAGGACGTACTCGTCGCCGTCCTTGACCGCCTTGGACGTGATGGCCGACACATCGGAACCCAGGCCCGGCTCCGACATCGAGAAGGCGCCCCGGATGTCGCCGGCCGCCATCTTCGGCAGGAAGTGGTCCTTCTGCTCCTGCGTGCCGTGCTGCTTGAGCATGTACGCCACGATGAAGTGCGTGTTGATGATGCCGGAGACCGACATCCAGCCGCGGGCGATCTCCTCGACGCACAGGGCGTACGTCAGGAGGGACTCGCCCAGGCCGCCGTACTCCTCGGGGATCATCAGGCCGAAGAGGCCCAGCTCCTTGAGGCCGTCGACGATCTGCTGCGGGTACTCGTCGCGGTGCTCCAGCTCGGTCGCGACCGGGATGATCTCCTTGTCCACGAAGTCGCGGACGGTGGAGAGGATCTCCTGCTGGACGTCGGTCAGACCGGCGGTCTGGGCGAGACGGGCCATCTCTACTTCTCCTGCTGCTTCAGTTCGGGGCGGCCCGGCTGCTCGCCGCCGCGCTCCTTGATGTACGTCTCGGTGGGCACCATGACCTTGCGGCGGAACACGCAGACCAGCGTCCCGTCCTGCTTGTAGCCCTTGGTCTCGACGTAGACGATGCCGCGGTCGTTCTTCGACTTCGACGGCCACTTGTCGAGCACGGTCGTCTCGCCGTAGATCGTGTCGCCGTGGAAGGTCGGCGCCACGTGCTTGAGCGACTCGATCTCCAGGTTGGCGATCGCCTTGCCGGAGATGTCCGGGACGGACATGCCGAGCAGCAGCGAGTAGATGTAGTTCCCGACGACGACGTTCTTGCCGAAATCAGTCGTCTTCTCCGCATAGTTCGTGTCCATGTGGAGCGGGTGGTGGTTCATGGTGAGGAGACAGAACAGGTGGTCGTCGTACTCCGTGACCGTCTTTCCAGGCCAGTGCTTGTACGTCGCCCCGACCTCGAACTCCTCGTAGGTGCGTCCGAACTGCATCGCGCTCAGCCCTCCGGGATCTCGAACTTGCTGGTGCGCTGCATGCCGGCCGCGCGTCCCTTGCCGGAGATGACCAGCGCCATCTTGCGGCTGGCCTCGTCGATCATCTCGTCGCCGAGCATCGCCGAGCCCTTCTTGCCGCCCGCCTCGGACGTGTAGTAGTCGTACGCGTCCAGGATCAGCTCGGCGTGGTCGAAGTCCTCCTGCGACGGCGAGAAGATCTCGTTGGACGCCTCGACCTGGCCCGGGTGCAGCACCCACTTGCCGTCGAAGCCGAGGGCCGCGGCGCGCTGGGCGACCTCGCGGTAGCCGTCGATGTTGCGGATCTGCAGGTAGGGGCCGTCGATCGCCTGGAGGTTGTTGGCGCGGGCGGCCATCAGGATCTTCATCAGGATGTAGTGGTAGGCGTCCGCCGGGTAGCCGGGCGGCTGCTCGCCCACGACCAGCGACTTCATGTTGATGGACGCCATGAAGTCGGCCGGGCCGAAGATGATCGTCTCGACGCGCTGGGAGGCCGTCGCGATCTCGTTGACGTTGTTCAGGCCCTGGGCGTTCTCGATCTGCGCCTCGATGCCGATCTTGCCGACCTCGAAGCCCATCGTCTTCTCGATCTGGGTCAGCAGGAGGTCGAGGGCGACGATCTGCTGAGCCGTCTGCACCTTCGGCAGCATGATGCAGTCGAGGTTCTGGCCGGCGCCCTCGACCACCGTGACGACATCGCGGTACGTCCACTCGGTCGTCCAGTCGTTGACGCGCACGACCCGCGTCTTGCCCGTCCAGTCACCCTCGTTGAGGAACTTGACGATGGTGTGCCGCGCCTCGGGCTTGGCGAGCGGGGCGCACGCGTCCTCCAGGTCGAGGAAGACCTGGTCCGCCGGGAGACCCTGTGCCTTCTCCAGGAAGCGGGGGTTCGAGCCCGGTACCGCCAGGCAGGAACGCCGGGGGCGAAGGCGGTTGACCGTGGTCATGCGGGGACCTCCAGGGGGTCGAGCTTGTTCGCTTTGCGGATCTCGTCGACGATGCGGCCGATGATCCCGGTGATGTCGAAGTCCTTCGGGGTGAAGACGGCGGCCACTCCGGCGGCCCTGAGCTGCTCGGCGTCACCATTCGGGATGATGCCACCGGCGATCACCGGTATATCTGTGGCACCGGCCACACGGAGCCGCTCCAGCACGTCCGGCACCAGCTGCGCGTGCGAGCCGGACAGGATCGACAGCCCGACCGCGTGCACGTCCTCGGCGAGGGCCGCGTCCACGATCTGCTCGGGCGTCAGCCGGATGCCCTGGTAGACGACCTCGAAGCCGGCGTCACGCGCCCGCACGGCGATCTGCTCGGCGCCGTTGGAGTGCCCGTCCAGGCCGGGCTTGCCGACCAGGAAGCGGAGCTTGCCGACGCCCATCTCCCGCGCGGTCAGGTCGACCTTGCGGCGGACCTGCGACAGGGCCGAGCCCTCCTCGGCGGGTATCGCCACCGGCGCCGAGGACACGCCCGTCGGCGCCCGGAACTCCCCGAACACCTCGCGCAGCGCCCCGGCCCACTCGCCGGTCGTGACCCCGGCGCGGGCGCACTCCAGGGTGGCCTCCATGAGGTTGGCGGTGCCCTTGGCGGCCTCCTTCAGCCGCTCCAGCGCCTTGCAGGGGCGCGGGTGGTTGAAGGGCGGCTGATAGCGGGTGTCGCGCCAGTTCTGCAGGGAGGCGATGACACGGGCCTCGACGGCCGGGTCGACCGTCTGGATGGCCGTGTCGAGATCCGCCGTCAGCGGGTTCGGCTCGGTCGTCTCGAAGATGTTGACGCCGACGATCTTCTCCTGGCCGGACTCGATACGGCCCCGGCGCTCGGCGTGGGAGGCGACGAGCTGCGACTTGAGGTAGCCGGACTCGACGGCCGCCATCGCGCCGCCCATCTCCTGGATCCGCTCGATCTCGGCCAGCGACTCCTCGACCAGCCTCGCGACCTTCGCCTCGATGACGTGCGAGCCCTCGAAGATGTCCTCGTACTCCAGCAGGTCGCTCTCGTGCGCCAGGACCTGCTGGATGCGCAGCGACCACTGCTGGTCCCAGGGCCGGGGCAGGCCAAGCGCCTCGTTCCAGGCGGGCAGCTGCACGGCACGCGCGCGGGCGTCCTTGGAGAGGGTCACGGCCAGCATCTCCAGGACGATCCGCTGGACGTTGTTCTCGGGCTGCGCCTCGGTCAGACCGAGGGAGTTGACCTGGACGCCGTACCGGAAGCGGCGCTGCTTGGGGTTCTCGATGCCGTACCGCTCGCGCGTGATCCGGTCCCAGATCCGCCCGAACGCCCGCATCTTGCACATCTCCTCGATGAAGCGGACGCCCGCGTTCACGAAGAAGGAGATACGGGCCACGACGTCCCCGAACTTCTCCTCGGGGACCTGCCCCGAGTCGCGCACGGCATCGAGAACCGCGATCGCGGTGGACATCGCGTACGCGATCTCCTGGACCGGCGTGGCGCCCGCCTCCTGCAGGTGGTAGCTGCAGATGTTGATCGGGTTCCACTTCGGGATGTGGCAGACCGTGTACGCGATCATGTCCGTCGTCAGCCGGAGTGAGGGCCCCGGCGGGAAGACATGGGTCCCCCGCGACAGGTACTCCTTGACGATGTCGTTCTGGGTCGTGCCCTGGAGCTTGGTGATGTCCGCGCCCTGCTCCTCGGCGACGACCTGGTAGAGCGCCAGCAGCCACATGGCGGTGGCGTTGATCGTCATCGAGGTGTTCATCTGCTCCAGGGGGATGTCCTGGAACAGCCGGCGCATGTCACCGAGGTGCGCGACGGGCACACCGACCCGGCCCACCTCGCCGCGGGCGAGGATGTGGTCGGAGTCGTAGCCGGTCTGCGTCGGCAGGTCGAACGCGACCGACAGGCCGGTCTGCCCCTTGGCGAGGTTGCGCCGGTACAGCTCGTTGGACGCCTCGGCCGTGGAGTGACCGGCGTAGGTCCGCATGAGCCACGGCCGGTCCTTCTCCCGCTTGCCTTCGGCGGGCTGACGCTCAGTCATCTATGACCTCGGGTGTCTCAGATGTTGCGGAAGCGGTTGATGGCGTCGATGTGCTTGGCGCGCATCTCCTCGTCGCGCACGCCCAGGCCCTCTTCGGGGGCGAGGCAGAGCACGCCGACCTTGCCCTGGTGGAGGTTGCGGTGCACGTCGAATGCGGCCTGGCCGGTGTCCTCCAGGGAGTACACCTTCGACAGGGTCGGGTGGATCTTGCCCTTCGCGATGAGCCGGTTGGCCTCCCAGGCCTCGCGGTAGTTGGCGAAGTGCGAGCCGATGATCCGCTTCAGGGACATCCACAGGTAGCGGTTGTCGTACTCGTGCATGTAGCCCGAGGTCGAGGCGCAGGTGGTGATGGTGCCGCCCTTGCGCGTGACGAAGACGGAGGCGCCGAAGGTCTCGCGGCCGGGGTGCTCGAAGACGATGTCGATGTCCTCGCCGCCGGTGAGCTCGCGGATGCGCTTGCCGAAGCGCTTCCACTCCTTCGGGTCCTGGGTGTTCTCGTCCTTCCAGAACTTGTAGCCCTCGGCGTTGCGGTCGATGATCGCCTCGGCGCCCATCGAGCGGCAGATGTCCGCCTTCTGCGGGCTGCTCACGACGCAGATCGGGTTGGCGCCGCCGGCCAGCGCGAACTGGGTGGCGTAGGAGCCGAGTCCGCCGCTCGCGCCCCAGATCAGGACGTTGTCGCCCTGCTTCATGCCGGCGCCGTTGCGGGAGACCAGCTGGCGGTAGGCGGTGGAGTTGACCAGGCCCGGGGCGGCGGCCTCCTCCCAGCTGAGGTGGTCCGGCTTGGGCATCAGCTGGTTGGACTTGACCAGGGCGATCTCGGCGAGGCCGCCGAAGTTGGTCTCGAAGCCCCAGATGCGCTGCTCGGGGTCGAGCATCGTGTCGTTGTGGCCGTCCGAGGACTCCAGCTCGACGGACAGGCAGTGCGCGACGACCTCGTCACCGGGCTTCCAGGAGTTCACGCCGGGGCCGGTGCGCAGGACGACGCCCGCGAGGTCGGAGCCGATGATGTGGTACGGCAGGTCGTGGCGCTTGGCCAGCTCGCTGGTGCGGCCGTAGCGCTCCAGGAACCCGAACGTGGACAGCGGCTCGAAGATCGAGGTCCACACCGAGTTGTAGTTGACCGAGGAGGCCATCACGGCCACCAGGGCCTCACCCGGGCCGAGCTCGGGCAGCGGCACGTCGTCCAGGTGGATCGACTTGCGGGGGTCCTTGTCGCGAGTGGTGAGGCCCGCGAACATCTCCGTCTCGTCCTTGTGCACGGTGATCGCGCGGTACGACTCGGGGAGCGGCAGGGCGGCGAAGTCCTCCGACGTGGAGTCGGGCGACTGGATCGCGGCCAGGATGTCCTTCACGGTCACGGTGTTGCCTCCGGCGATGCGCACCCTGAGGGAGGGGTGCTGAGGGTTACGTCGGTGCTGCTGAGGGTTTTTGGTGAGGTGCCGTCGGTTCGGCCGGTGGTGCTGTTCGGCAGCGCTTTGTGGCGCGGGAGGTTGCCTGTGACGCAGGCGCCGGGCGCGCAGGTCCCGGGAGGGACTTGCGGGGACAGCCGGCGTACGAAAGGTCTCTGCACGCCGGCCGCCCGGACTCCTTCAACGTATGGCACGGCGTGTCACCTGGCAAGGCACTGGGTGCCAGAACTTCCCCTCAGATGAAATCTTTACGTAACAAATGAGCGATGATCGATCAAAGCTACTCGTGAGTAGGTGCTTATCGGGCGCAAAGGGATAGCGGCACGCGGTGCCAGGCGCACGGCCCGGCTCCCTGTGAGAACGCTGGTCTCGAAAGCGCCGTCGAGGGCAGGATCGTCCGCATGACTTCGGTGGTGCAGAACGTGGCGATCGACTGTTCCGACGCCTATGAGCTGGCGCGGTTCTGGAGCGAGGCGACCGGTGGCGCGGTGCATCCGCAGGACGGGCCGGGCGATCCGGAGGTCCGGGTGGTGCTCGCGGAGGGACCGCTGCTGTACTTCAACCAGGTGCCGGAACCGAAGACGGTCAAGAACCGGATCCACCTGTGCCTGCGCCCGACCACCTCGCGGGAGGCGGAGATCGAGCGGCTCCTGCGGCTGGGAGCCACCCTGGTCGCCGACCGCCGGGAACCCGGTGGCGCGGGCTGGGCGGTGCTGGCGGATCCCGAAGGCAATGAGTTCTGCGTCCTGCGCAGCGAGTCGGACCGCGCGGCGACGCCCTCCTGAAGCCCGCGGGCCCGACCGCAGGCCGACGGCCCGGTGCGCCCCCGAGGACCACCATGGCCTCGACCGGGCTCACCGGCCGTTCGTCGGACCATCACGTCCCGCGAGACCGAGTCCCGCGCGAGCATGTCCCGCCAGACGCGATCATCCAGGACGGTGAGCCGCGCTCAGGCCCCCAGGCCGAGCAGAGCCACCTGCAGCGGCAGCGCCGGCTCCTCGGGCAGGGCCGGGGGCTCCTCGCCCCGGCCGGTGTGCGTGGGCGGGACGGCGCGCAGGCCCTGGATGCCGTCGGCGGCCCACTGGGCGTCCGTCGGGGGCAGGGACAGGGTCATCCGCCGTCCGTCGGCCAGTGTGGTCTCCAGCCTGGCCGGGTCGTTCGTCTGCATGGCAACCCACTTCCGTCGCTCGCCTGAAGATCAGCCTCGCCATGGAAGACGGACGGGCCCGCCGAATGGTTCCCCTGCCGGGAGCCCCGCGAGAAGCCGCCGTGCGCCCTACGCCCGCTCCTTCAGGGCGTGTTCGATGGTCCGCATCACCTCGTCGAGCGGAGCGTCGGTGCGGGCCACCGCCACCAGGACCTCTCCCTGGGCGGCCACGGAGGCCGGCGCCGTACGCGGTGCCGTCTCCCGGCCCGCCCCGATCCCCGTGCCGAACGTCCTGCGCACGATCGCGAAGGCGTGGTCCAGCTGCGCCTCCACGTCACCCTGGCCGCCGGCGCGCAGCCAGCGCCGCAGGACGTGGTTGTGCGCGGTGACCACCGCGGACGCGGCGACCTCCGCCAGCAGCGGGTCGTCGTTGGCGTCGTCGTCGTGCGCGTGCTCGTCGAAGTGGCCGAGGAGGTAGCGGGTGAAGAGACGCTCGTAGCGGGCCACCGAGGCGATCTCCGCCTCGCGCAGGGTGGGCACCTCGCGCGTGAGCTTGTAGCGGGCGACCGAGATCTCCGGCCGGGCCGCGTACATGCGCATGACTTCCTTGATCCCGCGGCACACCGTGTCGAGCGGATGCTCGTGCGCGGGCGCGGCGTTGAGCACGGCCTCCGCGCGGATCAGCGTGTCGTCGTGGTCCGGGAAGATCGCCTCTTCCTTGGAGCGGAAGTGGCGGAAGAACGTGCGGCGGGCGACCCCGGCCGCGGCCGCGATCTCGTCGACGGTGGTCGCCTCGTACCCCTTGGTCGCGAACAGCTCCATCGCGGCGGCCGCCAGTTCTCGGCGCATCTTGAGTCGCTGGGCGGCCGCGCGACTGCCTGCGGCACTCTCCGGCGCGTCGGGCGTGGCTGGTGTACGTGAGGACTTGGCGGGCTGGGGCATGACCCGAACGTACTGCATGTGCGCAGCTTGCTGCGCATGTACGGGGGTGCCCCCGCCCTCGGCGGGCGGGGGAGGGCCGGGTTCGCGGGGCGGGGCCGAGCTACGCCGCGGGGCCGCGGGCGGGCTGCCGGGGTCCAGCAGCCCGCCCCACTCCTGACCGCCCGCGAACCAGTCCCCGGGTCGCTCAGCGCCGGGCATATTCGCGGAAGCCACGGCCGGTCTTGCGGCCGAGGCAGCCCGCGGCCACCAGGTGCTCCAGGAGCGGTGCCGGGGCGAGACCGGGGTCGCGGAACTCCCGGTGCAGGACCTTCTCGATGGCGAGGGAGACATCCAGCCCGACGACGTCCAGCAGCTCGAACGGACCCATCGGGTAACCGCCGCCCAGCTTCATCGCCGCGTCGATGTCGTCGAGCGAGGCGTAGTGCTCCTGCACCATCTTGATCGCGTTGTTCAGGTACGGGAACAGCAGCGCGTTGACGATGAATCCGGCCCGGTCACCGCAGTCGACCGCGTGCTTCTTGATCTGGCCGCAGACCTCGCGGACCGTGGCGTGGACGTCGTCGGCGGTCAGCACGGTACGGACGACCTCGACCAGCTTCATCGCCGGCGCCGGGTTGAAGAAGTGCATGCCGATCACGTCCTGCGGACGCGAGGTGGCACGGGCGCAGGCGACGACGGGCAGCGACGAGGTGGTGGTGGCCAGCACCGCGCCCGGCTTGCAGACCTTGTCCAGCGTCGCGAACAGCTGCTGCTTGATCTCCAGGTCCTCGGCGACCGCCTCCACGGCGAGGTCGACGTCGGCGAACGCGTCGTACGAACCCGCCGCGGTGATCCGGTCCAGGGTCTGCGCGGCGGCCTCGGCGGTCATCCGCCCCTTGTCGACGGAGCGGGAGAGCGACTTGCCGATACGGGCCTTCGCGGCCTGCGCCTTCTCCTCGCTGCGCGCGGCGATCACGACCTGGTAGCCGGCCTTCGCGAAGACCTCCACGATGCCGGACGCCATGGTGCCGGAACCGGCGACGCCGACGGAGCGCACCGTACGGCCGGGAGTGAGGGCGGCGCCCTCCAGGGGGGTCAGCGCGTCCCGCACGACGGTGGCGCTGCCGGGAGCCTCGTACGTGTAGAAGCCACGGCCCGACTTACGGCCCGTCAGGCCCGCCTCGCTGAGCTGCTTGAGGATCGGGGCGGGGGCGTGCAGCCGGTCGTGGGACTCGGCGTACATGGCGTCCAGGACGGTGCGCGCGGTGTCGATGCCGATCAGGTCGAGCAGGGCGAGCGGGCCCATCGGCAGCCCGCAGCCCAGCCGCATCGCGGCGTCGATGTCCTCACGGGAGGCGTACTTCGCCTCGTACATCGCGGCGGCCTGGTTGAGGTAGCCGAAGAGCAGTCCGTCGGCGACGAACCCGGGCCGGTCGCCGACCGCGACCGGCTCCTTGCCGAGGTCGAGGGCGAGGTTGGTGACCGCGGTGACGGCCTGCGGCGCGGTCAGCACGCTGGAGACGACCTCGACCAGCCGCATCGCGGGCGCCGGGTTGAAGAAGTGCAGGCCGAGCACCCGCTCGGGGCGGGCGGAGTCGGCGGCCAGGCGCGTCACGGACAGGGCGTTCGTGCCGGTCGCCAGGATGGTCTCGGGGCGCACGATCCCGTCCAGCTCGCGGAAGATCTGCTGCTTGATCTCGTACGACTCCGGAGCCACCTCGATGACCAGGTCCGCGTCCGCCGCGGCCCGCAGGTCGGTGGAGGTGCGGATGCGGGCGAGGGCGTCCGCGCGGTCCTGCTCGGTCAGCTTGCCGCGCTCCACGGCACGGGCGGTCGAGGCCTCGAGGGCGGCGACGGACGTCGCGGCCGCGGCTTCGCTGATGTCGATGCCGACGACGTCGCGGCCGGCCTTGGCGAGGACCTCGGCGATGCCGGTGCCCATGGTGCCGAGGCCGACGACGGCGACCGTCTTGAGCGGGGACAGAGGGGTGTCGGACAGGGGAGTGGCCATCGCGGGACTCCAGGAATGAGGGTGACGACTGGAAGTGCGCCGGGTGCGCCGAGGGGGGCCCGACCGAAGCCGAAGCCGAACCATGGGCGCACCGGGTGCGGAAGGAGTGCGGGTGTTGCCGGGCTGCGAGCGCACACGCCCGGTGCCGTCGCTGCGGACGTGCACACGTCCGAGGAGCGGTGATGACCGACCGGCCCTGTCCCGAGGCCGAGTCGTACTGCGGTACTCGATGTACCGAACCGACTGCTTCTCGCGGCGACTGCGTCACCAGGCCGCCACGAGGGGTTCGCGAGTGGGTAACTCGCTCGTCTGAGCTTAACCAGTGGGTAACGAGCGCGCCAGCCCCCGAGTTTGTGATGTAGGTCCCGCTCGCCCACCGTCCCCTCTACCCTCGCCTTCATGGACGAAGAGTTGCGATCACTCACGGAGCGCTTACGGCAGGAGTCCGGGGCGTCGCCCGCGTACGACCGCCTCACGGCGACCGAGGACGCCGACGAACTGGCCGACGTGCTCACCGCGCCGGGACAGCCGCTGTGGGCCAGGGAACTGGCCGCGTTCCGACTGGGCCTCGTCGGGGACCGCCGGGCCTTCGAGTCCCTCGTCCTGCTCCTGAACCACCGCGACCCCCAGCGCTGCGCCTCCGCCGCCCACGCCCTGGCCCGCCTCGGCGACCCGCGCACCGCCCGTGCCGCGGCCGCCCTGGCCACCAACGAACTGCGGGTCGCCTACGCCCTGCACCCCGTCCGGCTGCTGGTCCGGCTGCGCGCCCCCGAGTCCGTGCCGGCCCTGATCACCACCCTGGAGCGAAGGCTGCGCCCGCACGACCCGTACCGCCGTGTCGCCCTCGCCTGCGTGGAGGGGCTAGGCAGCCTCGGCGACACCCGCGCCAGACGGGTCCTGAACGAGGCGCTCGCCCACCCGGCCCTGGCGGAGGCGGCGGTGCAGGCGCTGGCACGGATCCCTCGCCAGCGCTGAGGCACCGGCCGCCCGGTGGTGTCGAAGCGGCCCTTCAGCGTGCTCCCAACTGTCGCGCGTAGCGCACCTCCGGCACCTGCACGCCGTCCACTTCGAAGTGCTCCCGCGCGCCGTCCGCCCGAAAGCCCGCCCGCTCGTAGAAGCGACGGGCGCGGGCGTTGGCTTCGAGGACCCACAGGAACATACGGGGATGCCCGGCGGCCGTGCACCGGCGCACCGACTCCTGGAGCAGGGTCCGGCCGATGCCGGTGCCGAACCGCCCGGGATCCACGTAAAGGGCGTACAACTCGGCGTCCCGCGTGCGCGTTTCACCGTCCCGGTACGGACCGTGGCAGGCCCATCCCTCGATCTCACCGGCGCGCTCGGCGACCAGGTCCAGCACGCTGCCGTCGGATCGCGCGAGACAGGCGCGGCGGAACTCGGCGTCCTGGGCCACGTCGAGGGAGTCGATGTACGACTGCGGCACCAGGCCCCGATAGGCGCTTCGCCAGCCGCCGACGCGGATCTCGGCGACACGGTGGCAGTCGGCCGGGGTCATGGGGCGGATGCGGATCCGTGTGCGTTCCTCGTCCATGACGGCACCGTAGGCACCGAAGGTCCCGGGCGCCTCCGATTACCCGGGCACCACCGCGAACGCCTCGACCTCCATCAGGAACTCCGGCCGCACCAGCCCGGCCACCTGCACCGCAGACGCCGCAGGCAGACAGTCGTCGGGTATGTGCGCGGCGCGGGCCGCGCGAATGGCGGGCATGTGCGCCATGTCCGTGACGAAATAGGTGAGTTTCACCACGTGGTCGAAGGACGCGCCGGCCGCGGCCAGACAGCGCCTCAGGTTCTCGAAGACCTGGTGGGCCTGGGCCGCCGGGTCGCCTTCACCGACGAGCTCGCCTTTCTCGTCCAGGGCGAGCTGGCCGGAGACGGCGACGAAACGGCCGGTGCCGAGCACGACATGCGTGTACTGGGCGGCGGGCGCGACTCCGTCGGGGGCGGGGATCCTTGTCAGCTCACTCATGCGTCCCATGGTGGACCATGGGTCTGACAACGCCCCCGACGGACGGTCGGGCGGCACCGGCTCAGTGGCGGAAGCCGAGCAGTTCGTGCAGTTCGGCGCCGCGCGGCGAGATCGAGGCCACCTTGGAGCGCAGCGGCTCGGGATCGGGCAGCGCCGCGCACACCGCGTCGAACTCACCCCTGCCGCGCGGCACCGTGCCGTCGGTGAGGTAGGCCACGAGGTGCTTGTCCAGGCACCGGTTCCCGCCCAGCGTGACGGCGTGGTTGCCGCCGCCCCGCTCGATCACCAGGCTGGACCCGGCGAGCTTGCGGTGCACCGTCACACCGCCCTCGTACGGGGTGGCCGCGTCGTCGGTCGCCTGGAACAGCAGCATCGGCGGCACCTCGGTGTTGTCGATCTCCACCGACCGGAGCGGGCTGGTCGGCCAGAAGGCGCACGGCGCGTTGTACCAGGCGTTGTTCCAGGTCATGAACGGTGCCTTCGCGTACATCTCCCAGTTGTCCGCCCGCCAACGCCCCCACCCGCGCGGCCAGGCGGCGTCACGGCACTGCACCGAGGCGTAGACGCTGTAGCCGTTGTCGTCCGAGGCGTCGGCCTCGCCGAACTTCTCGTACGCCTCGATCAGCGGGTCGGTGTCCTTGTCGTTCACGTACGCCGCGAACACCTCGGCGAGATAGGGCCAGTAGCCGTTGTAGTAGCCACCGGGCAGGTAGGTGTCCTCCAGCTCCGCGGCGCCCACCTTCCCCTCGGCCGGCTTCCTGGCCAGGGCCCTGCGCATGGCGTACCACTTGGCCTCGACCACCGCCGGATCGCGGCCCAGCCGGTAGGTGGTGTCGTATTTGGCGACCCACGCCATGAACGCGCGGTGGCGGTCGTCGAAGGCGAGGTCCTGAGCGAGGTTGGCCTCGTGCCAGACCCCGGTCGGATCGACGACCGAGTCCAGGACCGCGCGCCGCACCCGCTGCGGGAAGAGCTTGGCGTAGACCGCGCCGAGGTAGGTGCCGTAGGAGTACCCGAAGTAGTTGATGCGCCTCGCACCGAGCGCCGCGCGGATCCGGTCCATGTCCCGCACGGCGCTGACCGTGTCGATGTACGGCAGCACATCCGCGTACTTCTCGCCGCAGGCCCGCGCGAAGGACCTGGCGCGCGCGAGGTTGGCCCGCTCGATCCGCGAAGTCCTCGGCACGGAGTCCGGTCGCACCGCGTCGAAGTGGCCGGGGCGGCAGTCGAGTGCGGGCTTGCTCCGGCCGACGCCGCGCGGGTCGAAGCCGATGACGTCGTACTGCGCCGCCACCGCCCTGGGCAGCGCGGAGGCGACGTATCCGGCGAGCCGCCGCCCGCTGCCGCCGGGGCCGCCGGGGTTGACCAGCAGGGGTCCCTGGAACTTCTTCGCGGTGTGCGGGACGCGGGTCAGGGCGAGCGTGATCTGCCGTCCCCGCGGACGGGTGTGGTCGAGCGGCACCTTCAAGGACGCGCACTGGAGCTTCGGGTAGTCCTTGGTGCCGCACTTCTTCCAGGTGAGCGCCGCGGCGTGAGCGGCTCCCGGGCCGTACGGGGCGTTCGCCCCGGCGGGGACGGCCGCGACGGCTGTGGCCAGGACGACGACGGCGGCGCACAACACGGCTGCGCGTTTTCCCATGGGGTCCTTCCAGGACGCAGGTCTCGGACCGCGCGTGCCACGGCCCTCGCCGTATTCGTCCCGGAACGGGAGCCGGGGGGAACCGGTTCCGGTGAGACTTGACCCGATCGGGTCGGGAGATACGCTCCCGCGCCCTCAGATGAGCGACAGCTGGGTGGGTTCGGACCGCGTGTGCTCGGCCGGCTCCGGCTCGCTCTCGCGGATCCGCCGTGACATCCCCGCGCGCGTGGGGCCGATGCCGTACTCCTGTGCCAGGTCGTGCACCTGACGGGTGATCCGGCGCTGGTACCACTTCGGCGCGTAGGCCCCGTCCGCGTACAGCCGTTCGTACCTGCGCACCAGATGGGGGTGCTCACGGCCGAGCCAGGCCATGAACCACTCGCGGGCCCCGGGCCGCAGATGCAGCACCAGCGGGGTGACGGACGTGGCGCCGGAGGCGGCGATCGCGCGCACGGTGGCCCGCAACTGCGCCGGGTGGTCGCTCAGGAACGGGATCACCGGCGCCATCAGCACACCGCACCCCAGACCGTGCTCGGTCAGGGTCCGTACGACGTCCAGGCGCCGCTCGGGCGCGGGCGTGCCCGGCTCCACGGTGCGCCACAGCTCGGGATCGGTGAAGCCGACCGACACGCAGACGCCGACGTCGGTCACCGCCGCGGACTGCTTGAGCAGTTCCAGGTCGCGCAGGATCAGCGTGCCCTTGGTCAGGATCGAGTAGGGGTTGGCGTGGTCGCGCAGGGCGGCGAGGATGCCCGGCATCAGACGGTAGCGGCCCTCCGCGCGCTGGTAGCAGTCGACGTTCGTACCCATGGCTATGTGCTCGCCCAGCCAGCGCCGCGAGGACAGCTGGCGGCGCAGCAGCTCCGGCGCGTTCACCTTGACCACGATCTGGGAGTCGAAGCCGAGGCCCGTGTCGAGGTCGAGATAGCTGTGGGTCTTGCGGGCGAAGCAGTACACGCACGCGTGCGAGCAGCCGCGATAGGGGTTCACCGTCCACTCGAAGGGCATGCGCGAGGCGCCCGGCACCCGGTTGACGATCGAGCGGGCCCGGATCTCGTGGAACGTGATCCCGGCGAACTCGGGCGTGTCGAAGGTGCGGGTGACCACGGCGTCCGCGCCGAACAGCGCCGCGTCGGCCCGGCTGTGGTCGGACTCCAGGGTGAGGTTCTCCCAGCGCATGGTGCCTCCTCGGTAGCACTGGGCACAGAATAGAACACATGTTCCCTTGATCGTGCGGTCTATCTCCCAGGTCTGTTTTCGATCACTGTGCGATCGCTTCCGTGTGCTGACGGGGACCCCGATTTGGGTGGTCCGGGAGCGGGGTGGTTGGCTTGCCCCAACCCCGAGAACTCTGGTCCTGGAGGAAGTCAATGGCGCAGGTCGAGGCCACTACGGAGCGGGTCGTCGCGGCGGACGCGGAGAAGGTGTTCGACGCCCTCGCCGACTACAGCGGCACCCGGCAGAAGATCCTGCCCGAGCACTTCAGCGAGTACGAGGTGCGCGAGGGCGGCGACGGCGAGGGCACCCTCGTCCACTGGAAGCTCCAGGCCACCAGCAAGCGCGTCCGCGACTGCCTCCTGGAGGTCAGCGAGCCCACCGACGGCGAGCTCGTCGAGAAGGACCGCAACTCCTCGATGGTCACCACCTGGCGGGTCACCCCGGCCGGTGAGGGCAGGTCCCGGGTCGTCGTCATCAGCACCTGGCAGGGCGCCGGCGGCATCGGCGGCTTCTTCGAGAGGACCTTCGCGCCGAAGGGTCTCGGACGGATCTACGACGCGCTGCTCGCCAAGCTCGCCACCGAGGTCGAGAAGTAACTCCCGGCCCGCCGCGGGTGGTTGTCGGGCCCGCTCCCGGGCGGCAGCTCTCCACCGCCTCACCGGATCGAGTGGATCTTCCCCTCGCCCGGCGAAATGCCGTAACTCGTCGCGCTTGCTCGTAGTTGTCGCTTACGCGGGAATTGTGCAGCAGCGCGACGAGGGGAGCGGTACGTGGGCGGGATCACTCTGGTACAGGACGAACCGGCCGCGGCGCCCACGGACGCCCCTGCTCCGCATCACGCTCAGGGCACCGAACTCAGCCCCCGCCGCGTCCGGTTGGTCTTCTTCGCGCTGATGCTCGCGCTGCTGCTCGCGGCGCTGGAGCAGATGATCGTCGCCACCGCGCTGCCGAAGATCGTCGGCGAACTGCACGGCCTGGACAGGATGTCCTGGGCCATCACCGCCTATCTGCTCACCGCCACCGTCGGGTTGCCCGTCTACGGCAAGCTCGGTGATCTCGTCGGACGCAAGGGCGTCTTCCAGTTCGCGATCGTCGTCTTCGTCGTCGGCTCCGCACTCGCCGGGCGGGCCGAGACCATGAATCAGCTGATCGCCTACCGAGCCGTCCAGGGCATCGGCGCCGGCGGCCTCCTGATCGGTGTGCAGGCGATCATCGCGGACATCGTCCCCGCCCGCGAACGCGGCCGCTTCATGGGCCTGATCGGCGCCGCGTTCGGCCTCGCCTCGGTGGCCGGGCCCCTGCTGGGCGGCTACTTCACCGACCACCTCTCCTGGCGCTGGTGCTTCTACATCAACGTCCCCTTCGGCCTCGTCACCCTGGCCGTCGTCGCCGTCGCCCTGAAGCTGCCCAAGCCCAGGGCCAGGGCCCGCCTCGACATCCTCGGCTCCCTGCTGCTCGCCGCCGCCTCCACCTGCCTGGTCCTGCTGACCAGTTGGGGCGGCACCGAGTACGCCTGGGACTCCCGTGTCGTCCTCGGCCTCGGTGCGGGCGCGGCCGTCGCCACCGTCCTCTTCCTGGTCGTCGAGCGCTTCGCCCCCGAACCCCTCATCCCGCTCAGGCTGTTCAGGGACTCCGTCTTCAACGTCACCGGACTGGTCGGCCTCGTGATCGGTGT
This sequence comes from Streptomyces sp. NPDC007808, assembly GCF_042868655.1. Taxonomy (NCBI): domain Bacteria; kingdom Bacillati; phylum Actinomycetota; class Actinomycetes; order Kitasatosporales; family Streptomycetaceae; genus Streptomyces; species Streptomyces sp. NPDC007808. The sequence continues at coordinate 160,842 of NZ_JBIAEQ010000008.1, read as the reverse complement.
CGCGCTGTTCGGCGCGGCCAGCTACCTGCCGACCTTCCTGCAGATGGCCGACGGGGCCACGGCCACCGAGTCCGGCCTGCTCATGCTGCCGATGATGGGCGGCATCGTCGGCGCCTCGATCATCTCCGGCCAGCTCATCAGCCGCACCGGCCGCTACAAGCTCCACCCCGTGCTCGGCAGCGCGCTCTCCGTCGTCGGCATGTGGCTGCTCTCCCGCCTCGACGCCGACACACCGCGGCTGCACTACAGCATCTGGATGGCCGTCCTCGGCGCCGGGATCGGCATGGTGATGCCGGTCCTGATCCTCGCCGTGCAGAACTCCGTGCGCCCCGCCGACCTCGGCACCGCCACCAGCGCCAACAACTACTTCCGGCAGATCGGCGGCAGCGTCGGCGCCGCGATCTTCGGCACCCTCTTCGCCGACCGGCTCGCCGACGCCCTGGCCGAACGCCTGCCCGCGCGCGGGGCCCCCGAACTGCCGGACCCGCAGGCCATCACCCCGCAGCTGGTCCACGCCATGCCCCCGCATCTGCGGGACGCCTACGTCCAGGCGTACGCCGACGCCATGCCGAGGATCTTCCTCTACCTCGTACCCGTGCTCGTCCTCGGTCTGCTCATCGCGTGCTTCCTCAAGGAGAAGCCCCTGGCGTCCCACGACGGCCCGGCTCCCGAGACGGAACCCGCGCCCGTGCACACCCCGGTCCCCCCGGCCCGTTCTCCGCACTGGGCCGGAGTCCCCGTCCTCGGCACGGTGCAGCACCCGGACGGGACCGTCGTGTCGCGCGCGGCGCTCACGCTCATCGACGTCACCGGGCAGCAGGTCGGGCGTGGCGCGAGCGGTGCGGACGGGCGGTTCGCCCTGACGACGCCGGGCGAGGGGACGTACGTCATGATCGCCGCGGCGGGCGGCCACCAGCCGCAGGCCGTCTCCGTGACCGTCGGTCGGTCTCCCGTCGAGGTGGACATCGTCCTCGGCGGCGCCGGAGGCCTCGCCGGGCGGGTGCTCACCCCCGACGGCACGCCCGTGGACGCCACCGTCACGCTCACCGACGTCCAGGGGGAGGTCGTCGCCACCACCCGCAGCGACCGCGAGGGCGGCTACGTCATCACCGACCTGGTCGCCGGCGAGTACACCCTCGCGGCGAGCTCGGCCGCCTACCGCCCGGCCGCCGTCCCCGTCACCGTCCAGGCGGCCCGCGAGACCCGCCGCGACATCGAACTCGCCGGTGGCGCCGTTCTGCGCGGCACCGTGCGGGCGGGTGGCGGCCGGCCCGTCGAGGACGCGCGGGTGACCCTTCTCGACGCCGTCGGCACCGTCATGGACACCCTCACCACCGGCCCCGACGGCACGTTCCGGTTCGTCGACCTGCCTTCGGGCGAGTACACGGTCATCGCCACGGGTTACCCGCCGGTCGCCTCCGTGCTCCAGGTCGCCGGGGGAGGCCGTACGGAACGCGATCTTCAGCTCGGGCACGAGGACTGAGGCGCACACCGGTGCGGGCCGCTGTCCTGCGGGGACGCGGCCGGCCCCGCAGTCGTGCGCGCCGGCGCCGCGGCGCCACACCAATTCCCTTATTGCCGCACATCGTTCCCATCCGGAGCCGTACGGTGGAGTAGGCGGCACAGATCTTGCGGAGCCGTGGGGAGAGAGGGCCTGGGGCATGAACCGTGGCACCGAGAGGGACGGCGCGGTGACCGAACACGCCGCGACCGGCCGTATCCCGCTGGCCGTGGTCGTGGTGGACCGCGAGGGGCTCGTCTCCCACTGGAGTTCCGGCGCACGACGCCTGTTCGGCGCCGCGAAGGAAGAGGCGATCGGACGCCCGGCCGTCGACCTGCTGCCCGTCTCCGGAGCGCTGCCGGACGAGGACGACGGCACACCGTACGGGGCCTACTCCGCCTACGACGGACTCGGCCACGACCTCGAAACGTCCCTGGACGGAGGGCTGTACTACCCGGCCGCGGGCCGCGCCCGGCTCACCGTGCCCGAGCAGGACCGCGTCGACGTCCTGTGGTGGGCCTACCCGCTGGTGGGGCCCGGCCCGGAGCGGCTGCTCGTGCTCGGCGCCGACGTCGGCAGGCTCCAGCGGGACACGCCCGAGGACCACACCGCCTTCGAACGCGTCGCGCCCGGCTTCGCCCTGCACACCGACTTCCCGGGCGCCGAGGAACTCGCACGCAAGCTCCCCGAGATCCTGCCCAGCATGAGCGTCGAGGAGGGCGCCCGCATCGTCGGGCAGATCCTCGAACTGGGCTATCCGGTCCTTGAGTTCAGCCAGAGCGACCGGGTGCCCGTCACACCCGACTGGGGTGTGCCCCGGCGCGTTGAGCGCAGAGCCCGGCGCGAGCGCGCCGCACGGGCCGCCGCCGAAGGGGTGCCGTTACCACAGGAGTACGCCGACGACGGCGAGGACCTCGAGTACGTCGCCGTACGCGAACGCCTGGAGTTCCTCAACGAGGTCAGCGGCCGCATCGGCACCTCCCTCGACCTGGCGCAGACCATCGTCGAGGTCAGCAAGGCCGTCGTGCCCCGCTTCACCGACGTCGCCGGCACCTACCTGCGCGAACAGGTCGTCGCCGGCGAGGGATTCCCCGACGGCGTGCCCGACACGACCACCATGTGGCACCGCGTCGCCGTCGAGCACACCGACGAACCCGGCCGCTGGGACGACGTCGTACCGGTCGGCGAGGCCATGCCGTTCCCGGCGCACACACCCTTCTTCCAGTGCATGACCACCGGCGAACCCGTCCTCGTGCCGCGCATCAGCGAGCAGATGGGCCACGCCATCGCCTCGCAGTTCGACAAGCGCGACATCCGGCCGCTGATCACGGGCCGCTCGATGCTGGTCGTACCGCTCAAAGCCCGCAACGTGGTGCTCGGCTTCATGATCCTGCTGCGGCACCCGGAGCGGGCCGAGTTCAACGACATGGACCGGGTCACCGGCGCCGAACTCGCCGCCCGCGCGGGCCTCGTGCTGGACAACGCGCGCATGTACACCTACCAGGAGGCGGTCGCCGAGACCCTCCAGGACAGCATGCTGCCGCACATCCCCCCGCGCAGGGCGGGCTGCGACATCGCCACCCGCTATCTGCCCGGCACCCTCCTCGGCCGGGTCGGCGGCGACTGGTTCGACTCCGTGAAGCTGCCCGGCGCCCGCACCGCCCTCGTCGTCGGCGATGTCATGGGGCACGGCCTCAACTCGGCCGCCATGATGGGCCAGTTGCGTACGGCCGTGCAGACCATGGCCGCCCTCGACCTGCCGCCCGCCCAGCTGCTCCGCAACCTCGACGACCTCGCCCAGCGCCTCGGCGAGACCTACCTCGCGACCTGTCTGTACGCCGTGTACGACCCCATCGCGAGCGAGCTGCACCTGGCCAACGCCGGACACATCCCGCCCGTCCTGGTCCGCGCCGACGACGGCCGCAGTGAGCTGCTCGACCTGCCCACGGGCGCGCCGGTCGGCGTCGGCGGGGTGCCCTTCGAGGCGGTGCGCGTGCGCGTGGCGCCCGGGGACCGGATCGTCATGTGCACCGACGGACTGGTCGAGGTGCGCGGTGAGGACATCGGTGTCGGCCTGGCCACCCTGTGCGAGTCCGCCGCCCACCCGGCCGCTTCCATGGACGATGCCTGCGACACCATCATCCGTGCCCTCAACACACGAGGCGGCCGCAAGGACGACGTGGCCCTGCTGATGGCCCGTCTCAACGGCATCGCACCGCGGGACGTCGCCGAATGGCGGCTCTCCCTCGATCCCGTGGAGGTCGGGCGGGCCCGGGCCGTGGTCCGCGAGCAGCTGCGCGCATGGGGCCTGCCGACACCGGCCGACAGCGCGGAGCTGATGGTCAGCGAGCTGGTCACCAACGCCCTGCGGCATTCCCACAGCCGCCCGGTCGTACTGCGTCTCGTGCGCGGAGACACCCTGCTGTGCGAGGTCGACGACGACGCCCACGATCTGCCGACCCTCCTCAGCGCGGGCCCCCACGACGAGGCCGGGCGAGGGCTGCGTGTGGTGAGCACACTGGCCCGCGAGTGGGGCACCACCCGGACCGGTGGCGGCAAGACCGTATGGTTCGAACTCACGCTCCCGCGGCGCTGATCACGTCTGCCCGCCGAGGGCGACGACGGCACGCCGGTCGCGAACGCGGAGTGAAGGTGTGCGTCACCGGCTTGTAGCCGTCACCCGGCCGCGATAGACCGTACTCGCCCGCCCGTTCACGGCGGGTCGGCATCGCACCCTGGGGAGTCGGTCATGAGCGTGACGAGTCGGTACCGCGAGGCCTGGGAAGGCTTTTGGAGTGAGGCCCCGGACGAACAGGGGGCGGTGTTCTGGGACGCGGAGCCGGCTCTGACCGTCGGCCGCCACCTGGCACTGTTCGAGACGCACCTGACCGATCCCGGCCTGCCGATGGTGGACCTGGGCTGCGGCAACGGCACCCTGACCCGGTTCCTCGCCGACCGCTTCCCCCGCGTCGTCGGCGTAGACCTGGCCGACGCGGCACTTCGGCATGCGCGCACCTGCGACCCCGCGGGACAGGCGACGTACCGCCTGTTCGACGCCGTGGACAAGACCGAGGCCGAGACGCTGCACGCCGAACTCGGTGACGTCAACGTCTATATGCGGGGCGTCCTGCACCAGGCCGAGCCGGACGACCGGCAGCCCATGACGAACGGGATCGCCACGCTGGTCGGCGAGCGCGGCCGTGCCTTCCTCGTCGAGCTCTCCGCGTCCGCGAAGCCGGTCCTGAGGGGCCTCGCCCAGAGCCCCGCCGGACCGCCCGCCAAACTCGCGCCGATCTTCCGGCACGGCATCGCCCCGGGTGAGGTGGCCGACGCCGCGATACCCGAGTATCTGCGGGCGGCCGGGCTGAGCGTGCTCGCGAGCGGCGAGATGCCGCTGGTCACCACGGAGTACCGGCCCGACGGCACACGGATCGAGCTGCCGTCGATGTGGATGGTGGCGGGCCGGACCGCCTGACCGGGCACCAGGCCGTGACCGCAAAGTCCCGCCTGCCCCGCGAATCCTGGCACGCACTCTCGCCGCACCGGGCGGAGCCCCAAGTACATCCAGTACGAGGGACTCCGGACGGACGACGTGCCACCGAGTCCTGAGCCGGGGCGTGGCCTCAGGACTCGGTGGGCACGCAGAGCACCGGTGTGCGGGACAGGTGCAGCAGCTTGTGCGGGGTCGAGCCCAGCAGGGCCCCTCGCAGCGGGCTCTCACCCCAGCTGCCGACCACGATGCACCGGGCCGCGTGCCGGGTCGCGGCGTCCACCAGCGCCTCCGCGGGTTTCCGGTCGACCACCTCGATCCTGGTCGGCACGCCGGCCTCGTCGGCCACCGCGACGGCGTGCGCGAGCGCGGCCCGGCCGGTCTCGTGAAGGGCGTCGCGGTGGGCGGAGTACTCCTCGCCGAGCGCGCCCGGTGCCGCGGCGCCGTAGACCAGCACGAGCGGCTCGCCGAACGCCGCCGACACCTCGATGGCGACCTGCAGGGCGCGCACCGCGCCGGGGGACTCGTCGTAGCCGAGAACGATCGACATCCTCAGCCCTCCTTCGTGTCGCCGTGGACCAGTGCGGGGTCGGCCACCTCGGGGCGTTCGGACCAGAAGGCGGGCGCCGTCACACGCCGCACCAGCATGAAGATCACCCCCGCGAGGGTGATGCCGATGCCGATGACCAGCGGGGGGCCGAGCCCGAACCACGAGACGCCGCTGTAGGAGTTGGCGGGATCGGACATGTCGCTGATCGACTCGACCAGCAGCCAGACCAGCAGCCCCGCGCCGACCACGGGGCCGAGGCCGATGAGGACGAAGTGGTGCAGGCTCTCGGTGAGATGACGGCGGTGGTAGACCGCGCACGCGACACCCGTCAGCGCGTAGTAGAACGCGATCAGCAGCGACAGCGCGGTCAGCGAGTCGAAGAGGGCGTTCTCACTGATCCGGCGGACGGCGAGATACCAGGCGATGGCGATGCCGGCCACCCACCAGGTGCTCACGTCCGGGGTGCGGAACCGTGCGTGGATGTGACCGAAGTGCGCCGGCAGGGCGCGCCGGCGCGCCATGGACAGGGCGGTGCGCGAGGCCGGGATGATCGTCGTCTGAGTCGACGCCAGCCCGGAGGTCGACACGGCCAGCAGCACCACCCAGTCCCACGCCCCCATCGCCTCGTCGGCGAGCAGGGCGAAGATGAACTCCTCCTCCTCGGCGTTCTCCGCCAGGTAGGCGGGCCCCGCGTAGGCCACGACCGCGACGGCGACCGCCACATAGGTCACCAGCAGGATCACCGTCGACCACACGGCCGCCCTGCCGGGCGCGGTGGCGGGGTTCTCGGTCTCCTCGGTGAGGTTGACCGCCGACTCCCAGCCCCAGTAGATGAACACGCCCAGCAGCAGACCCGCCGTCAGCTCCGCGCCCCCGGCGCCGAAGGGATCCAGCCAGCTGATCGACGGGTCGGCGGAGTCGAGCGTGCCGGTGTCGGCGTAGACGCGGTAGATCGCCACCACGGCGAACGCCAGCAGGCAGCCGACCTGCGCGAGGATGAGCACGTTCTGCACCCTGGCCGAGACCTCGGTGCCGATCACGCACACGGCCGTCATCACCAGGATGAGCAGCACCGTGAGCGCCTCGCGCGCGAAATCGTTCTCGACCCAGCCGTCGAGGCCGACGGCGAGCAGGGCGAAGGTCACCGCGACGTCGGCCAGTGAGCCGATCACCAGGACCCCGGTCATGGTGATGGCCCAGCCGCCGAGCCATCCCGCCCACGGGCCCATCGCACGGGTGACCCAGGAGAAGGTGGTCCCGCAGTCCTGGTCGACCTTGTTGAGGTAGTAGAACGCCGACGCGATCAGCAGCATGGGCACGAAGGACGCGAGCATGACGCCCGGCGCGTGGACGCCCACCAGCGCCACGACCGGGCCGATGGCCGCGGCCAGCGAGTACGCGGGCGAGGTGGCGTTGAGACCGATGACGAGTGCGTCGAGGAACCCGATCGCGTCGGCCTTCAAACCGCTCGCGGGCCGGGTGTCCGCGCTGCCTTCGGTCATGCTGCCTCGCCTCGGTCGGGTACGACCACATGAAACCGGCAGGCACGGGGCCCGGCGCGCCTTGGACTCCCCAGCGCGGGATGTATCACCCGAGTGCGCTCGTACGGGAACGTCAGCCGTCGGCCGCAACCGCGGGCGGGGTCTGCGTCCGAGCCATGACGGCCAGGTCGGCGGGGCTGCGCGGGCCGGGTGCCGCGTCGTCCAGCAGGCCGTGCGCGCGGAGCACCTGGGTGGCCGCGATGCCCCAGGGCAACCGCAGGCCGGCCTGCTGGAGGAGGTCGGTGCGGGCCAGCATCGCGGGCGCGGCGCCGGTGCGTACACCGGACGGCGTCAGGAGCGCCGCGTCGTCCGCCCACCGCAGGGCGAGGTCGACGTCGTGGGTGGCCATCACCACCGTGGTGCCGCCCGCGCGCAGCCCGTCGAGGGTGGCCAGCAGGCGTTCCTGGCCGTCGGGGTCGAGGCCGGCGGTCGGCTCGTCCAGGATCAGCACCCTCGGCCGCATCGCCACCGCGCCCGCGATGGCGGTGCGCTTGCGCTGCCCGTACGACAGCAGGTGCGTGGGCCGGTCGGCCAGCGCGGTGATGTCCAGGGCGGTGAGCGCCTCGTCGACCCGCGCCCGTACCTCGGCATCCGCGAGGCCGAGGTTCAGCGGGCCGAAGGACACGTCCTGGGCGACGGACGCCGCGAACAGCTGGTCGTCGGGGTCCTGCACCACCAGCTGGACGGTCGTCCGCAGCCGGGTCAGCCCCTTGCGGTCGTAGGTGACCGGGGAACCCTCCACCGTCAACCGGCCCTGATGCGGGCGCAGTCCGCCGCTGAGCAGCCGCATCAATGTGGTCTTGCCGGTGCCGTTGCGCCCGAGCAGCGCCAGCGCGCGCCCCTCGTGCACGTCGAAGTCGAGGCCGTCGAGAACGAGGGGGCCGTCCTCATAGGCGTAGGACGCGCCCCGCAGGGCGACCAGGGCGGTGGGCTCGCTCATGGCAGGGCCTTCTCCAGTACGAGGGTGAGGGCGGCCAGCGCTGCGAGCAGCACGCAACTCGCGGCCGTGAAACGGACGGAGACCCGGGCCTCGGGCACCAGGACGCGCAGGGTACCGTCGTACCCCCGCCCGGCGAGCCCGGCCTGGAGCCGGGTGGCCCGGTCGAATGCGCGCACGAAGGCGACGGCGCCGAGCCCGGCCAGGGAACGCCACTCCGCGGCCCGGCTCATGTGCCCGAGCCGAGCCGCCTGGGCCTCCCGGATGCGGCGCACCGAGTCCAGGAGCAGGAAGCTCATGCGGTACGTCACCAGGGCCACGTCGACCACCGGCGCGGGCACCCCCGCCTTCACCAGCCGGGGCAGCAGATCGGACATCGGCGTGGTGAAGGCGAACAGCAGCACCCCGAGGGAGGCCGCCGAGGTGCGCAGCAGCAGCTCCCCGGCGCGCAGCGGACCGCCGTCGGCGAGCGAGACCATGCCCCCGGGACCGCCGACCTGGACGAGCAGCGTCACCGCGCCGGTCACGCAGAAGCCCAGCGGCACCCGGTACGCCCGCCACAGCCGGCGCCCCGGCACCCCCGCGGGACCCAGCAGCACCAACAGGGCGGTGACCAGCACCAGGGCCCCGCCCGGCCAGGGCGGCAGCGAGATCGCGAGCGCGGTGAGACCCAGCCCGAGCACGGCCTTGTCCACGGGGTGGCGGCGGCGCCAGCGACTGCTGTGCGCCGCCGCGTCGATCGGCAGCACGCGGGCTCAGTCCCCTTCGGCCGACGACTTCCCGGCGGTGCCGCTCGGGACGCTCCCGGCCTCCCGGTCCCGGTCCCGTTCCCGCTCCAGCGCCCGCTGCTCACCCTGCCGCCGCCCCCGGTGCAGACCGAAGTAGTAGGCGAGCACTCCGGCGCCGAGGGCCGCCTGCAGGGAGAACAGCGCCGACTCGATCTCACCGGACGGCGGTTCGTACAGGGGTGAGAACCAGGGCTCGTAGTCCGGCTCGATCTCGGTGATCGCCGACTCGGCCTCACCGTCGGCGCCCGTGAACGGCTCCTCCTTGTGGTCGCCGAGGCCGAGCGCCAGCGGCAGCACGGCCAGCGCGGCCACCACGAGCAGCAGCACGAGGTTGATCCTGGTGTTCTTGCTCATCGGGCCACCGCCTCCGTCTCGGTCCGGGACTGCTTCTTGGCGAGGAGCACGCCAAGCCGGGTCAGTTCGCCCTTGCTGGACTGCACCAGCAGCCGCATGACGAGCACCGTGAGCAGGCCCTCGCTCACCGCGAGGGGGATCTGCGTGAGGGCGAAGATGGAACCGAACTTGCCGAGCGCGCCCAGGAATCCGCTGCCCGGGTCGGGGAAGGCGAGCGCCAGCTGGACGCTGGTGACGCAGTAGGTGGACAGGTCGGCGACGAACGCGCCGAAGAAGACGGCGACCATCAGCGGCACGTCGAAACGCCGCAGCAGCTTGTAGACGGCGTATCCGGCCCATGGCCCGACGATCGCCATCGAGAAGACGTTCGCGCCGAGCGTGGTCAGACCGCCGTGCGCGAGCAGCAGCGCCTGGAAGAGCAGGGTGATCGTGCCCAGGACCGCCATGATCGGGGGCCGGAACAGGATGGCGCCCAGCCCCGTGCCGGTGGGATGGGAGCAGCTCCCGGTCACCGACGGCAGCTTGAGCGCGGACAGGACGAAGGTGAAGGCTCCGGAGGCGCCGAGGAGCAGGGTGCTCTCGGGATGCTCCCTGACCTCACGGGTGAGTGAACGGACTCCGTGGACGACGAACGGCGCCGACGCTACGCTCCAGGCGACCGCGTGCGCCGGAGGCAGGAAACCCTCGGCTATGTGCATGGCTCAGCAGACCCTCTCCAGCACCTCGTGGATGGTTGACGTGCCTTGGCCGGTCTCCTGGCTGACGGGTACCACCGCCCGTGCTCCGCCTTCCCGGGTCCGGAGGGACCCAGTGGCTGCCCGTGAGGGCTGGAGCCGGACTTCCCGATTCACAGTGGCGAGGGCCGCACCGGCATCACACCGGATTTCCCGTTCACCAAGGCGTGGTGACAGTAGTGCCCGCAGCGGGTGGCTGACAAGCGGGCCCCGGGGGCGTGAAAGTGGCGTTCGCCCGCTTCATGGCGGGTTTCCCCCTCGGCGCGTAACGTGACGGAACATGAAGATCCTCATCAGCGCCGACATGGAGGGCGCCACCGGCGTGACCTGGCCGGGGGACGTGCTGCCGGGGACGCCACAGTGGGAGCGGTGCCGCGGGATGTTCACCTCGGACGTCGACGCCGCCGTGCGGGGATTCTTCGACGGGGGCGCCGACGCCGTCGTCATCAACGAGGCGCACTGGTCCATGCGCAACCTGCTGTTGGAACGGCTCGACGAGCGGGCTCAGATGCTCACCGGCCGGCACAAGGAACTCTCCATGGTCGAGGGCGTCCAGCACGGCGACGTGGACGGGATCGCCTTCGTCGGCTACCACGCGGGCGCCGGCATGGAGGGTGTCCTCGCCCACACCTACCTCGCGAACCAGATCACAGGGGTGTGGCTGAACGGCGTCCGCGCGAGCGAGGGGCTGCTGAACGCGCACGTCGCCGCCGAGTACGGCGTGCCCGTCGTGCTCGTCACCGGCGACGACGTGGCCTGCGAGGACGCGCTCGGGTACGCGCCCGGCGCGCTGAAGGTCGCCGTCAAGGACCATGTCTCGCGGTACGCGGCGGTGTGCCGTACGCCGGCCAGGACCGCCGCCGGCATCCGCGCCGCGGCCAAGGAGGCCGCCTCGCTGGCGGTCCGTCAGGAACCGGTGCGCGCGGGGCCGTTCACGGTCGCTGTCGAGTTCGACGCCGAGCACCTGGCGATGGCCGTCACCGTCGTCCCGGGTGTGGAACGGACCGGGGAGCGGAAGGTGGCGTACACGAGCGAGCACATGTACGCGGGAATCCGTACCTTCAAGGCAGTGACCACGATCGCCTCGGCGGCGGTGGAGGAGCAGTATGGCTGACCAGCAGGCACTGGACGAGGTCGTGACGTTCACCTCCGACCTCATCCGCGTCGACACCACCAACCGCGGCGGCGGGGACTGCCAGGAGCGCCCCGCCGCCGAGTACGCGGCCGCGCGGCTGGCCGAGGCGGGTCTGGAGCCCACCCTGCTGGAGCGCACCCGGGGCCGGACCAACGTCGTCGCCCGCATCGAGGGCACCGACCCGTCGGCGGACGCGCTGCTCGTCCACGGTCACCTGGACGTCGTGCCCGCCCAGGCCGCCGAGTGGAGCGTGCACCCCTTCTCCGGGGAGATCCGCGACGGGGTGGTGTGGGGCCGGGGCGCGGTCGACATGAAGAACATGGACGCGATGATCCTGGCCGTGGTGCGGGCCTGGGCAAGGCACGGCGTCCGGCCCCGGCGGGACGTCGTGATCGCGTTCACCGCGGACGAGGAGGCCAGCGCCGAGGACGGCGCCGGATTCCTCGCCGATCGGCACGCCGGGCTGTTCGAGGGCTGCACCGAGGGCATCGGCGAGTCCGGCGCGTTCACCTTCCACGACGGCGACGGGCGGCAGATCTACCCGATCGCGGCCGGTGAACGGGGCACCGCCTGGCTCAGGCTCACGGCACGCGGGCGGGCCGCGCACGGCTCCCAGCCCAACCGGGAGAACGCGGTGACCCGCCTCGCCGCGGCCGTCACCCGGATCGGCGCGCACGAGTGGCCGCTGCGGCTGACCCCGACGGTCCGCGCCGCCCTCACCGAACTCGCCGCGCTGTACGGCCTCGACGCCGACCTGGACGACGTGGACGGCCTGCTGAAGAAGCTCGGCCGGGCGGCCCGGCTCGTCGAGGCGACCGTCCGCAACAGCGCCAACCCCACGATGCTGGAGGCGGGTTACAAGGTGAACGTGATCCCGGGGGAGGCCGTCGCGTATGTCGACGGACGCTGTCTCCCGGGCGGCGAGGAGGAGTTCCACGAGACCCTCGACCGCCTCACCGGCCCCGACGTGGAGTGGGAGTACCTCCACCGCGAGATCGTCGCCCTCCAGGCGCCGCTGGACTCGCCGACGTACGCCCGGATGCGCGCCGCTGTCGAGGATTTCGCCCCCGAGGGGCACGTCGTGCCGTACTGCATGCCCGGCGGCACGGACGCCAAGCAGTTCTCGCGGCTCGGCATCACCGGCTACGGCTTCTCCCCGCTGAAGCTGCCGGAGGGATACGACTACGGGGCCATGTTCCACGGCGTCGACGAGCGGGTACCCGTGCAGGCGCTGCACTTCGGCGTCCGGGTGCTCGACCGTTTCCTGCGGACGGCCTAGGCGGGGTGGGGGAGACAGTGCGGACACTTGCCTACGGTTCCTGGCCCTCGCCCATCGACGCGGCCCTGGCCGCCGCGCACGACGGTCGTCCCGAGTACGTGGGTTTCGTGGGCGACGAGGCGTGGTGGACCGAGCCGCGCCCCACGGAGGGCGGCCGGCGGACCCTGGTACGGCGCCGGACCGACGGCCGCGAGGAGTCGGTCCTGCCCGCCCCGTGGAACGTGCGCAGCCGGGTCGTCGAGTACGGCGGACAGCCCTGGGCGGGCGCGATGGTCGAGGGCCGGCCGCTCGTCGTCTTCGTCGACTTCGCCGACCAGCGGCTCTACCGGTACGAGGAGGGCGGCGACCCGCGTCCGCTCACCCCCGTGTCCGCGGTGGGCGGTGGACTGCGCTGGGTGGAACCGCTGTTGCGGCTCGACGACGGTGAAGTGTGGTGCGTCCTGGAGGAGTTCACGGGGGAGGGGCCCGCCGATGTACGGCGTGTCCTGGCCGCCGTACCCCTGGACGGCTCGGCCGCCGACGACCGCGGTGCCGTACGGGAACTCACCGACGACCGGCACCGGTTCGTCACCGGCCCCCGGATCTCGCCCGACGGGCGGCGCGCGGCATGGCTCGCCTGGGACCATCCGCGCATGCCCTGGGACGGCACGGAGCTGCTGGTGGCCGACGTCGGGGCCGACGGCACCCTCGACGGCCCGCGGACCGTCGCCGGGGGCCCTCAGGAGTCGATCGCCCAGGTCGACTGGTCGCACGACGGCCGCCTGCTGTACGTCAGCGACCGCAGCGGCTGGTGGAACCTCTACCGCGACGGGGTGCCCCTGTGCCCGCGCGAGGAGGAGTTCGGCGGGCCGCTGTGGAAGCTCGGTCTGCGCTGGTTCGCCCCGCTGGCGGACGGGCTCGTCGCGGTGGTGCACGGCCGTGGCTCGACGGCCCTCGGGATCCTCGATCCGGACACCGGCGAGATCGTCGACGCGGCCGGGCCGTGGACCGAGATCGCGCCGACGCTCGCGGCGTACGGAGAGCGCGTGATCGCCGTCGGCGCCAGTCCGCGCAGCGCCTACGAGGTGGTCGAACTCGACACCTGCACCGGCAGATCCCGGGTGATCGGGGCCGAGCACGACGACGCCGTGGACCCCGCCTACTATCCCGAGCCGCAGATCCGCACCTTCACCGGCCCCGGCGGGGACGAGATCCACGCCCACATCTACCCGCCCCACAACCCCACCTGCGTGGCCCCCACGGACACCCCGGCGCCGTACGTCGTCTGGGCGCACGGCGGCCCCACCGACCGGGCGCCCCTCGTGCTCGACCTGACCATCGCCTACTTCACCTCGCGCGGCATCGGCGTCGCCGAGGTCGACTACGGCGGCTCCACCGGCTACGGCCGCGCGTACCGCAACCGGCTGCGCGAGCAGTGGGGCGTGGTCGACGTCGAGGACTGCGCGGCCGTGGCGCTCGCCCTCGCCGACGAGGGCACCGCCGACCGCGCCCGGCTCGCCATCCGCGGCGGCAGCGCGGGCGGCTGGACGGCGGCCGCGTCCCTCACCACGACCGACGTCTACGCCTGCGGCACGATCCTCTACCCGATCCTCGACCTGGCCGGCTGGGGCACGGGTGAGACCCACGACTTCGAGTCCCACTACCTGGAAACCCTCGTGGGCCCGCTCGCCGAGGTGCCGGCCAGATACGCCGAGCGCTCGCCCGCCGCCCACGCCGACCGCCTCACCGTGCCCTTCCTGCTGCTCCAGGGCCTGGACGACGTGATCTGCCCGCCCGCCCAGTGCGAGCGGTTCCTGGCCCGCCTGCAGGGGCGCCGGGTGCCGCACGCCTACCTCGCCTTCGAGGGGGAGGGCCACGGATTCCGACGGGCGGAGACGATGATCCGCGTCCTGGAGTCGGAACTCTCCCTGTACGCCCAGGTGTTCGGCCTGAACCCGCATGGCGTCCCGAACCTGGAGCTCACCACGTGACCCCGACCCTGCGCCCCCTCGTCCGGCCACGCCGACTCGCCCCCGGCGCCCGCGTGGCGGTCGTGGCCCCCAGCGGGCCCGTGCCCGAGGAGCGGCTGCAGGCCGGGCTCGACGTGCTGCGCGGCTGGGACCTCGACCCGGTGGTGGCCCCCCATGTGCTGGACCGGCACAACGACTTCGCCTACCTGGCGGGCACGGACGCCGACCGGGCCGCCGATCTGCAGGGCGCCTGGTGCGATCCGTCGGTCGACGCCGTGCTGTGCGCCCGGGGCGGATACGGCGTGCAGCGGATGACCGACCTGCTGGACTGGGACGCGATGCGCGCCGCCGGACCCAAGGTGTTCGTCGGCTTCAGCGACATCACCGTGCTGCACGAGGCGTTCGCCACCCGGCTGGGTCTGGCCACCCTCCACGGGCCCATGGCGGCGGGCATCGACTTCCTGAAGAACGCGCGGGCACAGGAGCATCTGAAGGCCACGCTGTTCGAACCGGAGTCGGTGCGCACGATCACCTCCACCGGCTCGCCACTGGTTCCGGGCCGGGCGCGGGGGGTCACGTTCGGCGGTTGCCTGTGCCTGCTCGCCGCGGAGGCGGGCACCCCGCACGCCCGGACCTCCGCGCGCGGCGGATTGCTGTGCCTGGAGGACGTGGGGGAGGAGACGTACCGGCTGGACCGTTACCTGACCCAATTGCTGCGGGCCGGCCTGTTCGACGGGGTGCGCGGGGTGCTGCTGGGCTCCTGGCACGCGTGCGAGCCGTACGAGCGGGTGCGCGCACTGCTCCTGGACCGGCTCGGCGGCCTCGGTGTGCCCGTCGCCGAGGAGTTCGGGTTCGGGCACGGCGAGGGTGCGCTGACGATCCCGTTCGGGGTGAGCGCCGAACTCGACGCCGACGCGGGCACGTTGACGCTCGACGAACCGGCGCTGCGTTGAGGCCCCGTCACTGAATGCCCGTCAAGAAATACCCGTCCCGCCGATTGACCCGCTCTGACACGTGTCACACCATGACAACGGCTGGTACTTACCGGTCGGTATGCAGGGCTGCCCTCAGTGTGGAGGTCTTCGTGTCCCGTCGTGTGCCCAGATCCCGAGCCCTTCTCGCTCTCGTCCTCGGCGCCACGCTCACCGCACCCCTCGCGCTCACCGGCCCGGCCGCCGCCGCGGACGGCCGGTTCACCGTCACCCCCCTGAGGTTCACCGTCCAGGCGGGAGGCCGCGCCTGCACCGTCGACGCCGACCTGTACCGTCCGACGGGAGCCGACCGCGGCCACCGCGCGCCCGCCGTGCTCGCCACCAACGGCTTCGGCGGCAGCAAGTCCGACGGCTCCACCGACGCCATCGGCAGGGCCTTCGCCCAGCGCGGATACGTCTCCCTCGTCTACTCCGGGCTCGGCTTCGGCAGATCCGGCTGCCTGATCTCCCTCGACGACCCGAGGATCGACGGTGCCGCGGCCTCGCAGCTCGTCGACTTCCTCGGCGGCCGACGCGCCGCCGACGACGGCACCAGAGCCGACTTCGTCACCCTCGACGCACCCGGCGACCCACGCGTCGGCATGATCGGCGGCTCCTACGGCGGGGCCGTCCAGCTGGCCACGGCCGCCGTGGACCGGCGCGTCGACGCGCTGGTACCGATGATCACGTGGCACGACCTGGCCCACTCCCTCGACCCGAACAACGCCGTCGGCAGCGGCGGCGTGCCGGGTGCCTTCAAGTGGCAGTGGACCAACGCCTTCTACCTCATCGGCGAGGGCCAGCCCCTGCTGGAGCCGAACCTCGACCCTTCCCGTATCAACGCCCTGGCCTGCCTGCACTTCGTCACCAAGGCCTGCGAGACGATCCGCACACTCAACTCCGGTCGCTACCCGGCGAAGCAGACCGCCGAGCTGCTCTCCTACGCGCGCAGCGTCTCGCCGGTGTCGTACCTGAGCCGCGTCAAGGCCCCCACCCTCCTCGTCCAGGGCCAGGCCGACAGCCTCTTCAACCTCAACGAGGCGACGGCGACGTACCGGATGCTCAAGGCCCAGGGCACACCGACGAAGATGATCTGGCAGTCCTGGGGCCACAGCGGCGGCCTCACCGCTCCCGCCACCGGTGAACTCAACCTTTCCCAGGGCAACTTGGAGACCAGCTACGTCGGCCGGCGCATCCTCGCCTGGTTCGACCGCCACCTGCGCGGGAACAGCGTCGACACCGGGCCCGCCTTCGCCTACCGCCGGGACTGGATCACCGACCCGGACAGCACCTACGCCACCGCCGACCGCGTCCCCACGCCCAACCGGACACTCCACCTCTCCGGCGACGGCAAGCTCGTCGACCACCGCGCCGAGGTGGTCCGCGGCAGCCGTACGTACACCAACCGGCCCTTCTCCACGAGTCATTCGGAGAACTCGCTGTACGGCATGCTCGGGCTCCCCGACCCGGCGCCGTACGACACCCCGGGCACCCACCTCGCCTGGACCAGTGAGCCGCTCACCCGCACGACGGACGTCGTGGGCGCTCCCCGGGCCACCCTGAAGGTCGTCTCCCCGGTGGCCGAGCGTACCCAGCACTCCCGGGACGCCGCCGACAAGCTCGTCCTGTTCGCCAAGCTGTACGACGTCGCGCCCGACGGAAAGCAGACGCTGGTGCACCGGCTGGTCGCGCCCGTACGGGTGCCCGACGTCAGGAAGCGCTTCACCGTGACGCTGCCGGGGATCGTGCACCGGTATCAGCAGGGCCACCGGCTGCGGTTCGTGATCGCGGCGAGTGACGACGCGTACTTCGGCAACCGCGGGATCAAGCCGGTGACGGTGGTCAGCGCGCCCGGGGACACGGGGGTGCTGCGGCTGCCGGTGATCGGCTGAGCCACCCCACGCGGCCGTGCTCACCATGCGTGAGCGCGGCCTGGGGAGCATCCTGGTGCTATGACCGCCAAGACCTCGCGGAGAGACAGGAAGGCGGGCGGGACGCGAACCGGGTGGCGCGAGGCGCTGACCCCCAAGGGGATCACCGTGCTGGTGCTCCTCGCCCTCGCCCTGGTCTTCATCTTCGAGAACACCCGCACGACGGAGATCCGGCTGCTGGTGCCACTGGTGACGATGCCGCTGTGGCTGGCACTGCTCGGCGTCGGCGTCGTCGGCGTGCTGCTCGGGGTGCTTTTCATGAGCCGGCGCCGCTAGGTGGTGCGTGGCGGGGCGTCGTGGGCGATCCGATCCGAACGACATGCCCCGCGCGCCGTCGTAGGCTGGCGCAATGCCCCATCCCGCGACCCGCTGTCTCGCCGAAGGCCCCCGCGTGGGCATACGTCACTTCACCTACGAGGACGCCGCCGAGTTCACCGCCCGCGCCCGGGAGAGCAAGGAACTGCACCACCCCTGGCTCTGGCCGCCGGACGACGCCGCGGCGTACGCCGCCTACGCGGGGCGGCTGATCGAGGACCCGAGCAAGGCGGGGTTCCTGGTCTGCGCGAAGGACGACGGCGGGGGCATCGCCGGGTTCATCAACATCAACAACATCGTCGAGGGCGCCTTCCTCAGCGGCGCCCTCGGCTACGGCGCCTTCGCCCACGCCGCCGGGCGCGGACTGATGCGGGAGGGGCTCGACCTCGTGATCGGGCATGCCTTCGGGCCGATGCGACTGCACCGGCTGGAGATCAACGTGCAGCCCGCGAACACCGCCTCGATCGCCCTCGCCCGCGCCTGTGGATTCCGGCTGGAGGGCTTCTCACCGAACATGCTCTTCATCGACGGGGCCTGGCGCGACCACGAACGGTGGGCGCTCACCGTCGAGATGCGGGCTTGCGGTTGATCTTCATCTGATCTGCATCGTTCGGCGAGAATGGGTCGCATGCCGAATCTCGTGGTGCTCGACGCCCCCTCCAACCTGGGTCTGCGCCCGCCCGCTCCCGGCACCGTGCCCGGTTGCCACAAGCTGGCCGGCGCCTTGCGCGAGCAGCGCATCGTCCAGCGACTCAGGGCGTCGGAGGGCGGGGTGGTGGTGCCGCCGCGCTACGACCGCGGGGACTGGCAGGAGGGCGACGGAGTCTTCAACGCTGCGGCCATCGCCGCGTACACCCGCAGGCTCGCCGACCGCATCGAGCATCATGTACGCGCCGGGGACTTCCCCGTCGTGCTGGGCGGCGACTGCTCCATCAACCTGGGCGCGGCCCTGGCGCTGCGCCGCATCGGCCGGTACGGCTTGGCGGTGCTGGACGCCTCGCCCGACTTCCGGCACCCGGGCAACTCCGACCGGGTCGGCGCGGCCGGCGGCGAGGAGGTCGCCCTGGCCACCGGGCGGGGGCAGGAGGACCTGACGAACCTGGAAGGGCTGGGGCCCTACCTGCGGGACGAGGACGTGCGGTACTTCGGCATCCGTGACTGCTTCGAGGCGGAGCGTGCCGAACTCGCCGAGCTGAGGATCCCCGTCGTGACCGTCGGTGACGTACGGGAATGGGGGGCGGGGACGCTCGCCTCGGTGACCCGGCAGGCGTTCGAGATCCCGCAACTGGACGGCTACTGGGTGCACTTGGACGCGGATGTCCTCGACCCGTCCGTGATGCCCGCCGTCGACAGTCCCGACCCCGACGGCCTCACCCCCGGGGAACTCGTCGCGCTCCTGGAGCCGTTGCTGGCCTCACCGCACTGCGTCGGCCTCAACGTCACCATCTACGACCCCGATCTGGACCCCGAGGGCACGGCGGGGGCACTGCTCACCGACCTCGTGGTGGCGGCCCTCGGTCAGGCCTGACGGTCCACGTACTCGTACACGACCCCGTCCGGATGCATGGCGATCAGATTGCGGCCCACCGGCGTCGGAACCGGACCGGCGATGATCCGGGCACCCAGTTCGCTGAGCACCCGGTGGGTCTCCTCGACGTCCTTGACGGCGATCGTCGCCGCGACCTTGCGCAGCACCTCCAGCTCCGCCTCGGGACCGCTCATCAGCAGGAAGCAGCCGATCGCGGCCACCTGCACGCCCCCGCGTTCGAAGCGGAGGGCCGTGCCGCCCGCGAGGCGTTCGTAGAAGGGGACCGCGGCCTCCAGATCGTCGACGCACACGCGCAGCGTGGCTCCCAGAATCTCCATGCCCAGAGCCTAGTTGGGGACAGCCGCGGTCGGAGATCGTTTCACGCGATCCCCTCACTCCCTGTTATGCGTACGCCTGTACGGGTACTCGGTGGCCATGGACCGCTTGGATCACCTTGAGCATCTCGACAAGCAACTGGTCGACGAGCTGGCGCAGGTGGCGCGCGAGACGGTACGTGACGAACTGCGCGAGCAGACGCGCAGGCAGCGCCGCCGGGCCATGCTGTACGCCGCGTCCGGCGCCGTCGCCCTGTACGCGGGCGCGGCCCTCGCGCTCGCCCTGGGGCTGGGCCTCGCGGCCGGGCTCCCGGACTGGGTCGCCGCGCTGATCACCGCGGCGATCCTCGGTGCGGTGGCCTACGTGCTGCGGGGTGCGGCACGTCCCTCCGCCTCCGGTTCGACGCCGGGGCACGGGGCCGAGACGGCCGCCACGCCGCCCCACCGTGTCGTCGGCGGCACCGCCCCGGCCACCCCGCCCAGCGGGCTCGGCCTGCCGTACCCGCCGATGCCGGCGGGCCCGCCCGGGACCGGAGCGCCCGGCGCGCAGACTTCCGGCCCTGACGACATCGACCCCGAACAGCCGCATCACCGGGCGTGACACGCGTGCGCAAGCCGTGGAAGGCGGACCTGCCCCGGCGGGGCAGGTCCGTGGTGGTGACCGGGGCCAGCGGCGGCGTGGGCCGGGCCGCGGCCCTGGCCTTCGCCGCACGCGGCGACCGGGTCGCCCTGCTGGCACGCGGGCGCGAGGGACTCGCCGCGGCGGCCGACGACGTGCAACGGGCCGGGGGCGAGGCCCTGGCCGTCACCGTGGACATGGCCGACGCCAAGGCCGTCGAGCACGCGGCCCAGCAGGTCGTCGACGCGTTCGGGCACATCGACATCTGGGTCAACAACGCCTTCGCCGGGATCTACGCGCCCTTCACCGAGGTCACCCCGGACGAGTTCCGGCGGGTGACCGACGTGACGTACCTGGGCTGTGTGTTCGGCACGCGAGCCGCCCTGCGCCATATGCTGCCGCGCGGCCGGGGCGCCATCGTGCAGGTCGGGTCCGCGCTGGCCTACCGGGGGATTCCGCTGCAGTCGGCGTACTGCGGGGCCAAGCACGCCATCCAGGGGTTCAACGAGTCGTTGCGGTGCGAGCTGCTGCGCGGGGGGAGCCGGGTGCGTACGACGATGGTGCAGCTGCCGGCCGTCAACACCCCCCAGTTCGACTGGGTGCTGAACCGGCTGCCGGGACGGGTCCGTCCGGTGGCGCCCGTGTACCAGCCGGAGGTGGCGGCACGGGCGATCGTGCATGCCGCGGAGCACCCACGGCGCAGGGAGTACTGGGTGGGCGGCGCCACGGCGGCCACGCTGATCACCAACGCGATCGCTCCCGGCTTCCTGGACCGTTACCTGGCCCGGACCGGCTTCGACGCCCAGCAGGACCAGGGCGCGCCGGAAGGCCCGGGCAACCTGTGGACCCCGGCGGACGGACCGCACGGACGGGACTTCGGGGCGCGTGGACGCTTCGACGAGGAGTCCCACCGGCGGAGCCCTCAGGTGTGGTTCTCCCGCAACCGCGGCCGCATGGGGCGGGCGCTCACGGTCGGCGCCGGGCTCCTGGCCGCGCGACGCCTCACCCGCCCGGCGCGTCGGCATCCGAAGGGCCGACCCTAGGCCACGCGGTACTGCTCGACCTCCTCGGTGCGCAGCGTCAGACCGTGGCCGATGCCCTGGGTGGGAGTGATCGTGCCGCCCGTGGGGTCCAGGGCGCCGTCGAAGAACATGTCCTCGATACGGACGTGGTCGTGGAACCACTCGATGTGACGGAGGTTGGGCAGCGCGGCGGCAGCGGCGGCGTGGGCGTGCGGGGCACAGTGCGCCGAGACCTGCAGGCCGTGGGCCTGGGCCAGGGCGGCGGCGCGCAGGAACTCCGTCAGGCCGCCGCAGCGCGTGGCGTCGATCTGGAGGCAGTCGACCGCCCCCGCGGTGATCATGCGGGCGAAGTACGGGAGGTCGTACCCGTACTCGCCTGCCGTGACGTCGCACGGCAGGGCGTCCCGGACCAGCCGCAGACCCGTCAGGTCGTCCGAGGACACCGGCTCCTCGAACCAGCCGACGCCGTGCTCGGCGAGGGCGTGGCCGATGCGGACCGCCTGCTTGCGGGTATAGGCGCCGTTCGCGTCGACGTACAACTCCGCCCTGTTGCCGATGACTTTGCGTGCCTCCCGGACCCGGGCCACGTCGCGCAGGACCGCCCCGCCCCGCTCCTCGCCGATCTTGATCTTCACGCGCGGGATGTGCTGCCCGTGCACCCAGCCGTTGAGCTGCGCGACCAGATGGGTGTCGTGGTACGTCGTGAAGCCGCCGCTGCCGTACACCGGGACGCGTTCCCGGCACGTGCCCAGCAGGCGGGCCAAGGGGATTTCCAGCAGGCGGGACTTGAGGTCCCACAGCGCGATGTCCAGCGCCGAGATCGCGCACGCGGCGACGCCCGGGCGGCCCGCGTCGCGGATCGCGCGGCACATCGCCTCGTGCGCGGCCGGGATGTCCAGGGCGTCGCGGCCCTCGACGAGGGGAGCGAGGTGGTCCCGCAGGAAGTCGCCGATCGCCGCCGGACCGTAGGTCCAGCCCGTGCCGGTGGCGTCGCCCGCCGTGACCTCGGCGATCACCACTGTCGTGGCGTTCCAGGACAGCGTGCCGTCCGCCTCGGGGGCGTCGGTCGGGACCGTGTACACGGAGACGACGGGAAGACGGAGTTTCATCGCCGGGTGCCGCCCCTCGTCACCGCTGCAGCTGCGGCAGCACCTTCGTGCGGTAGAAGTCGAAGAAGCCCCTCTGGTCGGGGCCGATCTGGTTGACGTAGATCCGGTCGAAGCCCGCCTCGGCGAAGGCGTTCAGGGCGCCCACGTGCTCCTCGACATCGTCCCCGCACACCGTGTTCTCACGCACCATCTGCTCGGTGACCAGCGGCTCCAGCTGCTCGAAGTGGCGCGGCGAGGGCAGGATCTGGCCCATCTCGCCCGGCAGCAGCTGGTTGGACCACAGCCGCCGCACCGTGCGCACGGCCTCGTCGTGGTCGGTGCCGTAGCAGACCTTCGTGCCGCCCATGACCGGCTTGCCGTGCCCGCCGCCCTTGCGGAACCGTGTCACCAGCTCCTCGTCCGGCATCATCGTGATGTAGCCGTCCCCGATCCGGGCCGCCAGCGCTGTGGCCTCCGGACCGAAGCCGGAGACGTCGATCTGGACCGGCTCGTCGGGCACCGTGTAGAGGCGGGCGTTCTCCACCCGGTAGTGGCTGCCGTAGTGACTGATCTCCTCGCCGGAGAACAGCCGGCGCATGATCAGGATCGCCTCCTCCAGCATCTCCAGGCGGACGCTCGCCGGCGGCCACACATGGCCGAGGATGTGCTCGTTGAGGGCTTCTCCGGAGCCGACACCGAGCCGGAAGCGGCCGTTGGTCATCACCGCGCAGGTCGCCGCCGCCTGCGCCACCACCGCCGGATGGATCCGCACGGTCGGGCACGTCACCGCCGTCTCGACGGGCAGCGACACCGCCTCCGAGAGCGCGCCGATCACCGACCAGACGAAGGGGCTCTCGCCCTGCGCGTCGTTCCACGGGTGGTAGTGGTCCGAGATCCACAGCGACTGGAACCCGGCCTGCTCGGCCATCCGTGCCTGTTCGACGAGATCGGCGGGGCGGAACTCCTCGGTCGCCAGGAAGTAGCCGTACTCGGGCATGGGGGACACCTCCGGGACTGCCGCGGCGGCGGGGACGGTCGCCGTCCGGGTACCCGGCGCCCCGCCGGGAAACCGGTCCTGCCGGTTCCACCTGCCGGACCGCGGCGCCGCCGCCCGGGCCCACGTTTGGCGGCCCCGACCAGGGGGACGCGGAAGGCTCGCGAGGTACGCGACCGGGCTGAAGACGCCCGCAGGCGAACCAGCCATCAAGAACGTCGGAGGCCAACCGTGAGTCGACCCCGCATCGTGATCGTCGGCGCCGGATTCGCCGGATACCGTGCGGCCCGCACGCTGTCCCGGCTGACCAGGCACCGTGCCGACATCACCCTGCTGAACCCGACCGACTACTTCCTGTACCTGCCCCTCCTGCCCCAGGTCTCCGCGGGCATCCTGGAGCCACGCCGGGTGACCGTCTCCCTGTCCGGCACCCTGCCCCATGTACGGCTCGTGCTGGGCGAGGCCGACGGCATCGACCTCGACGGGCGGACCGTGCACTACACCGGGCCCGAGGGCGACGGGGGCACCCTGTCCTACGACCGGCTGATCCTCGCCGCGGGCAGCGTCAACAAGCTGCTGCCCATCCCCGGCGTCGCCGAGCACGCGCACGGCTTCCGCGGGCTGCCCGAGGCGCTGTACCTGCGCGACCACGTGACCCGGCAGGTGGAGCTGGCGGCGACCGCGGACGACCCCGCGACCTGCTCGGCACGGTGCACCTTCGTCGTCGTGGGCGCCGGGTACACCGGTACGGAGGTCGCCGCGCAGGGCAAGCTGTTCACCGACGCCCAGGTGCGCAAGCACCCCCTGCGGTCCGGCATGCGGCCGCGCTGGATGTTGCTCGACATCGCCGACCGCGTCCTGCCCGAGCTCGACCAGCGGCTCTCCCGCACCGCCGACCAGGTGCTGCGGCAGCGGGGCGTGGACGTGCGGATGGGCACCTCCGTCAAGGAGGCCACGCACGAGGGCGTTCTGCTGACCGACGGCGAGTTCGTCGACACCCGCACGCTGGTGTGGTGCGTCGGCGTACGGCCCGATCCGCTCGCCGAGTCCCTCGAACTTCCCTTGGAACGGGGCCGTCTGCTCGTCGACCCGCATCTTCAGGTGCCGGGCCGGTCGGAGCTGTTCGCCGCCGGGGACGCGGCCGCCGTCCCCGACCTGGCCAAGCCCGGACAGTACACCCCGATGACCGCGCAGCACGCCTGGCGGCAGGGCAAGACCGTGGCCCACAACGTGGCCGCGTCCCTGGGGATCGGCGAGCGGCGCGCCTACCGCCACCGCGACATGGGGTTCGTCGTGGACCTGGGCGGTGTCAAGGCCGCCGCCAATCCGCTCGGCGTCCACCTGTCCGGTGTGGCGGCGGGCGCGGTCACCCGCGGCTACCACCTCGCCGCGATGCCCGGCAACCGCGTCCGGGTCGCGGCCGACTGGTTCCTGGACGCCGTACTGCCGCGCCAGGCAGTGCAGTTGGGCCTCGTACGGTCGTGGGCCGTACCGCTGGACACGGCTTCGCCGGAGTTGGTGCGCAAGCCCGACGGGGTGGGGAAGCGGGCCGCCGGGGCCGCCGGGGCGGCCGAGGCCGACGGGGCGGCCGGGGCCGACGGCGGCAAGGCGGGCGCCACCGAGAAGACGGGCGCGCCCGCGAAGGCCCGGTCCGGAGGGGAGCCCGCGATGAGTCGATCTGAGGGTGAGCCACCGAGGAACCAGCCCGGTGGGGAGCCTGTGAGGAACCAGCCTGGTGGGGAGCCTGTGAGGAACCAGCCTGGTGGGGAGCCTGCGAAGGACCAGCCCGGTGGGGAACCGGCGAAGAACCAGCCTGGTGGGGAGCCCGCGAGGAACCAGCCCGGTGGGGAGCCCGCCGAAGGCACGGAGGACCGCGCGGCGCCGAACGGTGCGCAGCCGTCCGGCCCCCTCCAGGACGCGGATGCCGACAAGCACCCCGAAGCCCCCGGCCCCGTGACGCGCGCCGACCTGCGAGCGGCCCGCGCATCGCACTCCGGTGCCTCCGACGACCCCTCCGAACCAGCCCGCTCCCGCACCACCACGGAAGGAGACACATGAACACCGCCGAACTCGTCGAGCTCGCCCAGCAGTTGCGGGTGGACAGTGTGCGGGCCGCCGCCGCCGCGGGATCGGGGCATCCGACGTCGTCGATGTCCGCCGCCGATCTGGCCGCCGTACTGTTCGCGAACCACCTGCGCTACGACTTCGAGCGGCCCGCCCACCCGGCCAACGACCGCTTCGTGCTGTCCAAGGGCCACGCCTCGCCCTTGCTGTACGCCGCCTACAAGGCGGCCGGCGCCATCGAGGACGGTGAACTGGCGACGTTCCGCAAGATCGGCAGCCGTCTCGAAGGGCACCCCACCCCGCGCCGGCTGCCGTGGGTGGAGACGGCGACCGGATCGCTCGGGCAGGGACTGCCGATCGGTGTCGGGATCGCGCTCGCCGGGAAGCGGCTCGACCGGTCCGGGTACCGGGTGTGGGTCCTGTGCGGGGACAGCGAGCTCGCCGAGGGCTCCGTCTGGGAGGCCGCCGAGCACGCCGCGTACGAGGAACTGGACAACCTCACCGCCATCGTCGACGTGAACCGGCTCGGCCAGCGCGGTCCGACCCGGCACGGCCACGACCTCGACGCCTACGCCCGCCGCTTCCAGGCCTTCGGCTGGCACACCGTCGAGGTGGACGGCCATGACGTGGACGCCGTCGACCGGGCGTACGGCGAGGCCAGGTCCACCACCGGACAGCCCACCGTCATCCTCGCCCGCACCCTCAAGGGCAAGGGCGTAGAGAGCGTCCAGGACCGCGAGGGGCTGCACGGCAAGCCGCTGCCGGACGCGGACGAGGCGATCGCCGAGCTCGGCGGGCCGCGCGACCTCCGCGTCGCCGTCCACGAGCCGCCGGCCGCCCGCATGCTGCACGCCGTGCACACCGGCGGCCTCGAACTGCCCCGCTGGGAGAAGGGCGAGGAGGTGGCCACGCGCAACGCCTACGGCGAGGCGCTCGCCGCGCTGGGCACCGCACGCTCCGACGTGGTCGCCCTCGACGGCGAGGTCAGCGACTCCACGCGCGCCGAGTTCTTCGCCAAGGAACACCCCGACCGGTTCTTCGAGTGCTACATCGCCGAGCAGCAGCTCGTCGCCGCCGCGGTCGGGCTCTCGACGCGCGGCTGGGTGCCGTACGCCTCCACCTTCGCCGCCTTCCTGACCCGTGCCCATGACTTCGTGCGCATGGCGTCGGTCAGCGGCGCCGGCATCAACCTCGTCGGCTCGCACGCCGGTGTCGCCATCGGCCAGGACGGCCCCAGCCAGATGGGCCTGGAGGATGTGGCCATGATGCGGGCCGTGCACGGCTCGACCGTGCTGTACCCGTGCGACGCCAACCAGACCGCCAAGCTCGTCGGTGCCATGGCCGGCCTGGACGGCGTCCGCTACCTGCGCACCTCGCGCGGCAACAGCCCGGTGATCTACGGGCCCGACGAGGAGTTCCCCGTCGGCGGCAGCAAGGTGCTGCGCTCCGGTGACCGCGACCGGCTGACCGTCGTCGCGGCCGGTGTCACCGTGCACGAGGCGCTCGCCGCCGCCGACGCCCTGGACCGCGACGGCATCCAGGTCAGGGTCATCGACCTGTACTCCGTCAAGCCCGTCGACCGGGGCACCCTGCGCCGGGCTGCCGAGGAGACCGGCTGCCTGCTCACCGTGGAGGACCACCACGAGGAGGGCGGCCTCGGCGATGCCGTCCTCGACGCGTTCCTCGACGGGCGCCCGGTGCCGCGCCTGGTGCGGCTCGCCGTGCGCACCATGCCGGGCTCGGCATCCCCGGACGAGCAGCTGCACGCCGCCGGCATCGACGCCGCGGCCATCGCCGCCGCCGGGAAGCTGCTGGTGGAGGAGGCGGTCGTGCGATGACCGCCGACGGCGACACCAGGAGGGTCCGGGCGGGTCGCCGTACGGTCGAGGTCAGGCGCGTCGACAAGGTGCTCTTCCCCGGGGACGGGGGCGCGAAGGAGTACACCAAGGGCGACCTCGTCGACTACTACCGGTCCGTCGCCCCCTTCATGCTGCCGCATCTGCGGGGCCGCCCGCTGATGCTGGAGCGGCACCCCGACGGCGTCGACGGGCCGGCGTTCATGCAGAAGAACACCCCCGAGCACTACCCGGACTGGATCACCCGGGTCGAGGTGGCCAAGGAGGACGGCACCGTCTGCCACACGGTCTGCGACGACACCGCCACCCTCGTCCACCTCGCCGACCAGGCCTGCCTCACCCTGCACCGCTGGCTTTCGCGCGCCGGCAGCCTCGACCGGCCCGACCGGCTGGTCTTCGACCTCGACCCGGCCGACGACGACTTCGGACAGGTGCGGGAGGCGGCCGGGCTGCTCGGTGAACTGCTGGACACGCTGAAGCTGCCGTCGGCGCCGATGACCACCGGTTCACGCGGGCTGCACATCGTCGTGCCGCTCACCGGTCAGCACGACTTCGACGAGGTGCGCGCCTTCGCCCGGGACGTCGCCGACGTCCTCGCCGACGCCCACCCGGACCGGCTCACCACCGCCGCCCGCAAGAAGGACCGCGGCGAGCGCCTCTACCTCGACGTGCAGCGCAACGCGTACGCGCAGACCGCGGTCGCCCCGTACACCGTCCGTGCCCGGCCTGGCGCTCCCGTGGCCACGCCGCTGACCTGGGACGACCTGGACGACCCGAGTCTCGACGCGCGCCGCTGGAGCATCGCCGACGCACTGGAACAGGCCCGCACCGACCCATGGGCGGGGGTGATGGGACGCGGCCGTGCCCTGGGCCCGGCACGGCGCCGGCTGGACGCATTGCGTGGCTGAACCACGAAAACTCGTGGGTTTGGCCAACGCCTGTCGGGCCACTCGCCGTTGGAGGTGCACATGACTGATTCACAGAACACTCGTAAAACATCCAGAAAAGGACAGGATGGGGCGGACGGCAACCCGAGCCCCATGGAGGTCCTGCGCCAGGCGCGCGCCCAGCTGGCCGAGCTCACCGGCATGGCCGCGGAGACGGTGTCCTCGTTCGAGCAGACCGAGGACGGCTGGACGCTGGAGATCGAGGTCCTGGAGCTGGCCCGTGTTCCCGACACGATGAGCCTGATGGCGAGCTACCAGGTGGAACTCGACCAGCAGGGGCAGCTCACCGGCTACCGCCGGGTCCGCCGCTACGAACGCGGACGCTCGGACGCGCGCAGGGGCGGCCGGTAGGGCGCCCACCCACACCCCTTCACACCATCCCCAGACAGATTCACGGACACAGATTCACGGACAAGGAGGAACGGCCGGCATGACCGTAGTACCGGCACAGCAGACCGGAGGCGGAGGCGGCAGCAGCGGCCTCTACGACGTTCTCGAACTCGTCCTCGACAGGGGGCTCGTCATCGACGCCTTCGTCCGGGTCTCCCTCGTCGGCATCGAGATCCTGAAGATCGACGTCCGGGTGGTCGTCGCCAGCGTCGACACCTACCTGCGCTTCGCCGAGGCGTGCAACCGGCTCGACCTTGAGGCCGGGCCGCGCAAGAACCCGGGCCTGCCCGACCTGGTCGGGGAGATCACCGAGTCCGGGGCGCGCGGCAAGTCCAAGGGCGCGCTGTCCGGTGCCGCCCAGACCATCTCCGACGCCTTCAAGCAGGCGCGGGAGGAAGGCGAGAGCGAGTCCAGGCCGCGTGCCCGCAAGTCCACCTCGACGCGCCGGAAGGAGGAGCAGGAGTGAGCACGTACGTGTACGGCATCACCGCGAGCTCGCATCCCGAGCTGCCGAAGGACTTCGGCGGCGTCGGCGACCCGCCGCGCCCCGTCCGCGTACTGAAGGAGGGCGGTCTGGCCGCCCTGGTCAGCGACGCCCCCGAAGGGCTGCGGCCCAAGCGCAAGGAACTGCTCGCGCACTCGAACGTACTCGCCGAGGTGGGAGCGAACGGCTGTGTGCTGCCCATGCGGTTCGGCAGCGTCGCCCCCGACGACGAAGCGGTCACCTCGGTCCTCGCCGAGCGCGCGGACCACTACCAGGAGCGGCTGCGGGCCCTGGACGGCAAGGTCGAGTACAACGTCAAGGCCACGCACGTCGAGGAGGCCGTGCTGCACCGGGTGATGGCCGGCAACCCGGAGGTCCGGGCCCTGACGGAGGCCAACCGGCAGGCGGGCGGCGGCTCCTACGACGACCGGCTGCGGCTCGGCGAGATGGTGGTCGCCGCGGTCAAGGCGCAGGAGGCCGAGGACGCCACCGACGTGCGGCACACCCTGGAGCCGGCCGCGGACGCGGTCAGCGTGGGCCCCGACTCCTCCGGCTGGCTCGCCAATGTGTCCTTCCTGGTGGACCGCGACGGGGTGGAGACCTTCCTCGCCGCCGTGGAGCAGCTCCGCAAGGGCCATCCGCACCTCGATCTGCGGGTGAACGGCCCGCTGCCGCCGTACAGCTTCGTCGAGCCGGGACCCGCCGAGCCCGCGGGCACCACGATCGGCGCGGAGAGCGCGGAGGAGTGAGGCCGTGGGACTGATCGGAGAGGTACTGCTGCTGCCGTTCGCACCGGTGCGCGGCAGCGCATGGGTGATCAGACAGGTGGTTCAGGAGGCGGAACGCCTCTACTACGACCCGGCCGCCGTGCGCGCCGAACTGGCCGCGCTGGAGGAGAAGTTGTCCGCGGGTGAGATCACCGAGGAGGAGTTCGACCGTCAGGAGGACGAACTGCTCGACCGGCTGGAGACCGGGCTCGCGCGCACGGGACGGGCAAGCGATGGGACGGCACGATGAACCGAGTGGGACTGGGCCTCGCGGTAGGGGCCGGATACGTCCTGGGACGTACGAAGAAGATGAAGCTGGCGTTCGCCGTCGGCTCCCTGGTGGCGGGCAAGCGGATGAACCTGAGTCCGCGGGCTCTCGCGGACCTGATGTCCCAGCAACTGCAGAACAACCCGCAGTTCAAGGAGATCGGGGACCAGCTGCGCGAGGATCTGCGCGGTGTGGGCAAGGCCGCCTCGGGCGCCATGGTCGAGCGGCAGCTCGACGCCCTCGCCGACCGGCTGCACGGGCGTACCGCACAGGTGCGTGACCAGCTGGCGGGAGTGGCACCGCAGACGCCGGACCTCGGATCGGACGACGAGGAGCCGGAGGACGCCGAGGAACCGGAGGAGGCCGAGGAGTCGGAGGAAGCCGAGGAGCCGGAGGAGGCCGAGGAGTCGGAGGAAGCCGAGGAGTCGGAGGACGCAGAGGAGCCGGAGGGAGCCGAGGACAAGCCACGTCGGAAGGCTGCGAAGAAGGCACCCGCGAAGAAGGCGGCGGCCAAGAAGCCCCCGGCCAAGAAGTCGGCCGCGAAGAAGACCGCGGCCAAGAAGACGGCGGCGAACAAGCCCGCCGGCAAGAAGACGGCCGCGGCGCGCGGGGCAGCCCGTAGCGCGGGCCGAACTGCCGAAGGGCGGTGACGAACGATGACCGACACACTCGGATCAGCGACTTCAGCGGCGAACGGAGCGGCGAAGGGAGCGGCGAAGGGTCCGCTCGGCGGCGTGGCCCAGAGCGAGGCCGCCGACCGGCTCAAGGAGGAGGTGCGCGAGTACCTCGCCGCCCAGGCCACCCGTGTGCTGACCGGCGCCGGGCAGAAGCTCGGCCAGGCCACGAACAAGCTGAACGACGTGGCCGAGGGCCGCAGCCCCGGCCTCGGCAAGATGGCCCTGGAGGGCGGCCGCAAGCTGGCCGAGGGCAAGGGGCCGGTGCGCAGCGCGCTGGAGGTCGGCGGCTCCGGAATCAAGGACAAGGTGGTCGGCGCGTTCAAGAAGCTCGGCGGCGGCGGCAAGGGCAAGCGCGGGGCGGGCGGCAAGCCCACCGTCATCCTGGAGTCCATCGATGTCGCCGTCCCGCTGCGCACCGCGTACGACCAGTGGACGCAGTACCAGGACTTCAGCACCTTCGCGAAGGGCGTGAAGAGCGCGAGCCGTGCCGACGACACGAAGTCCGACTGGCAGCTGAAGGTGTTCTGGTCCAACCGCAACTGGAAGGCGACCACCACCGAGCAGCTGCCCGACGATCGCATCACCTGGACGTCGGAGGGCGCCAAGGGCACCACGAAGGGCGTGGTCTCCTTCCACCGGCTCGCGGACAAGCTCACCCGCGTCGTGCTCGTCATCGAGTACTACCCCCAGGGCCTGTTCGAGAAGACCGGCAACATATGGCGCGCCCAGGGCCGCCGTGCCCGCCTCGACCTCAAGAACTACGTCCGCTTCATCACCCTCAAGGGAGAGGCGGAGGACGGCTGGCGCGGCGAGATCCGCGACGGCGAGGTCGTGCGCAGCCATGAGGACGCGGTGGCGGAAGAAGAGGAAGAGGAAGCTCGCGAGGGAGAAGAGGAAGAAGCGCCGGAGGGCGAAGCGGCGGAAGGCGAGGACGAGACGGACGACGGGGCCCGCGCCGAGGACGAGGGCGAGGACGACGAGGAGTACTCGGACGAGGACACGGAGGAACCGCAGGACGAGTACGACGAGGGCGAGGACGAGGACGCGTACGAGGATGAGGAGGAGCCCGAGTACGAGGCCGAAGAGGAGCCCGAGTACGAGTCCGAGGAGGAATCCGAGGACGAGGCGGAGCACGCCGGTGGCGGGAGCCGCCGATGACGACGCCCGGTAGGCTGCCGGATCCCTACGGCCACAACGGGGGCGCCAACCTCGCCGACATCCTGGAGCGGGTGCTCGACAAGGGCGTGGTCATCGCCGGCGACATCCGGATCAACCTGCTCGACATCGAACTCCTCACGATCAAGCTGCGCCTCATCGTCGCCTCGGTCGACAAGGCCAAGGAGATGGGCATCGACTGGTGGGAGGACGACCCCGCGTTGTCCTCCCGCGCCCGGCGTGACGAACTCGCCCGGGAGAACGCCGAGTTGCGTGAGCGCCTGGCCCAGCTGGAGCCGGCCCGGGCACAGGAGGAGGCCTCATGACCGGACTGCGCTATGTGTACGCCGTCTGCCATCCCTTTCGCTCCCCGCTCCAGGTCCAGCTGAGCGGGGTGGCCGGGGCACCGCCGAAACAGCTGACGCACCACGGACTGGTCGCCGTCGTCAGTACGGTGCCCGAGTCGGACTTCGCCGAGGAGTCGCTGCGGCGCCACCTGGAGGACCTGGACTGGCTCACCGCGACGGCCCGCGCCCATCAGCAGGTCATCGACGCCCTCACCGTCGTCACGACGCCGCTGCCGCTGCGACTCGCCACCGTCTTCCGCGACGACAGCGGCGTACGCAGCATGATGGAGGCCCGCGAGGCGGACTTCCGGCGCGTCCTCGACCGGCTTGAGGGCCGGGTGGAGTGGGGCGTCAAGGTGTACGCCGACGTGGAGCCCGCGGAGCCCGCCGAGGCCGCGGACAGCGGCGCCACGGAGGAGAAGGCCATGTCGGGGCGTGACTATCTGCGCCGGCGCCGTTCGCAGACCAGGGCCCGCGAGGACGTCTGGCAGCGGGCCGCCGCATTCGCGAGCCGGCTGCACGAAACGCTCTCCGCGTTCGCCGAGGACTCCCGACTGCACGCCCCGCAGAACTCCGCTCTTTCCAGGGCCTCCGGACAGAATGTGCTCAACGCCGCTTATCTGGTGCCGCGCGCGGATTCCGAGGAATTCGTGGAACTGGTGGACCGGGAGAAGGACGACGCCCCCGGAATACGGGTGGAACTCACCGGGCCCTGGGCGGCCTATTCCTTCACGGCGGAGTTCGCGGAGGAACGGACGGAGGAGGGGATGTGACCGTCGTCGAACGCCGTGAGATCGCCCTCGTGGACCTGCTCGACCGGCTGCTGTCCGGCGGAGTGGTCGTCACGGGGGACATCACGTTGCGCATCGCGGACGTCGACCTCGTCCGCATCGACCTCAACGCGCTGATCAGCTCCGTCAACGAACAGGTACCGTCACCGTGGGGGGACTGACGTGACGTCACATCGCAACCGGCTCGACCTCGAACCCGACACCGTCGAACGCGACCTCGTCAAACTCGTGCTGACGGTGGTCGAGTTGCTGCGCCAGCTCATGGAGCGCCAGGCGCTGCGCCGTTTCGACCAGGGGGACCTGAGCGAGGAGCAGGAGGAACGGATCGGGCTCACGCTGATGCTGCTGGACGACCGGATGACCGAGCTGCGTGAGCGCTACGGGCTGCGGCCCGAGGACCTGAATCTGGACCTCGGGCCGCTGGGACCGCTGCTTCCCCGGGAGTGAGCTCACCTCACCACCGGTACCAGCGGCCCCTGCCTCCCGTCGCGGTCGTGCTTCGCATCACGAAACCCAGGAGCCATACCACGAGAACCGCGATCGCGATCCACCACAGCGCCTTCAGCGCAAATCCGGCACCAAAGAGAATGAGAGCCAGAAGCAGCACGAGCAGAATAGGAACCATTTTTTTGACCTCCTGCTCAACGGGTTTCCAGAAAACCGCGATTCAGGCGTCTTTCCGACACAGAATCTCCCCGTGCAGCACGCTGAACCAGCCGTCCTCCTGCCGTCCCCACTCCCGCCACGCCTCGGAGACGGCCCGCAGCTGCTCCCCGCTCGCGTGGCCGCCCTCGGTGGCCCGCTCGGCGTACGCCGAGGCCAGCGTCCGGTCCGCCCACAGGCCGCTCCACCAGGCCCGCTCGTCCGGCGTCGAGAAGGTCCAGGTGCTGGAGCCGGCCGTGATGTCGGTGAGCCCGGCCCGGCGCGCCCAGGACTTCAGGCGGCGTCCGGCGTCCGGCTCGCCGCCGTTGGCGCGGGCGACGCGGCGGTACAGGTCGAGCCAGGCGTCCATCCCCGGTGACGCCGGGAACCAGGTCATGGCCGCGTAGTCCGAGTCGCGGACCGCGATGAGGCCGCCGGGCCTGGTCACCCGCTTCATCTCGCGCAGGGCGCCCACCGGGTCCCCGACGTGCTGCAGCACCTGGTGGGCATGGACGACGCAGAACGTGTCGTCCGGGAAGTCCAGGGCGTGCACGTCCGCGACCCCGAACGCCACGTTCGACAGACCGCGTCCGGCGGCCGTGGCCCGGGCCTGCTCCAGGATCTCCGGCGCGCGGTCGACGCCGGTGACATGGCCCTCGGGGACCAGGGCCGCCAGATCGGCGGTGATCGTGCCCGGGCCGCAGCCGACGTCCAGGACCTTCATGTGCGGCTCCAGCGAGCCGAGCAGGTACGCCGCGGAGTTGGCCGCGGTGCGCCAGGTGTGCGAACGCAGTACGGACTCGTGGTGCCCGTGCGTGTAGACAGCGGTCTCCCCGGCCTGTTCCCGTGCCTTCGACATGACTGTTCCCCTCGTCTCGCCGTACCGGATCAAGGGGCCGCACGGCCCCGCGGGCGGTACGCGACACCGTACGCCTTCATGTCGAATGGTGAGACCGCTGTTTCACGATATGGACCGGCCCGCATGTGGACCGGGAGGGTCCGTCGGGCTCACGTACCGGCCAGCGGTCGGTAGACGGTCAGCGCCTCCGGCAGCTTCTCCAGCGTCACCTCGCCCCCCACCTCGGTGACTTCGCCGTCGTAGGCGAGGAGCGCGCCCCGGGTGACCCCCGACAGGTGCAGCCGCCCCACCTGGACCGCCGCGTGCGCCGGGGACCGGGTCAGCGGACCCGCGAGGGCGGCGGCGAGCAGCCGCAGGGCGGGCCGACGGCCGCCGTGCACGACCCGTACGTCGAGCACGCCGTCCGCGAGGTCCAGACGCCGGGCCGGGGCGAGGCCCACCCGGTGGTAGGTGCCGTTCCCGGCGAACAGCAGCCACAACGGGTGGGCGCGGCCACCGACCTCGGCGTGCAGTGGATGCCGCTCTCGGCGCAGGACGCGCAGGGCCGCGAGCACCCCGGCCGGCCAGGCGCCGACCCGGGGCGTGAAGCCGTCCCGCTCGCGCACCAGCTCCGGGTACACCCCCAGGCTGCACGTGTTCAGGAACAGCCCTTGGCGCCCCTCGCTGGTGAACCGGCCCACGTCCACCCGCACGGCCTCGCCGCGCCCGACCGCCCGGCTCAGATCACGTTCGTCCTCCACGCCCAGGTCGAGGGCGAAGTGGTTCAACGTGCCGCCGGGCAGCACCGCGAGCGGCAGGTCGTGCCGCAGTGCCACCTCCGCCGCCGTGTTCACCGTGCCGTCACCACCGCACACACCGAGCACCCTGGCCCGGCTCGCCGCCTTCTCCAACTCGGCGCGGGTGTCGGACGGTTCGCACTCCACCAACTCGGCACGCGGCAGCAGATCCAGCAGGGCGTGCACCCGGTCGGCGGTGCCCGACCCCTTGTTGGCCACCATGACCAGGCCCTCTCCGTCCGGCAGCGCCGGGACGTCCGTGCGGGGCCGGGCCGGTGGAACCAGCCGGTCACGCGTGGGCACCATGCCGCGAACGGCGAACGCGGCACCCGCGCCCAGCGCCGCCCCGGCCAGCACGTCGCTCGGGAAGTGGACGCCGGTGTACACCCGCGACAGCGCCACCGACCAGGCCACCGGAGCCACCACCAGACCCCAGCCGGGCGACTCCAGCGCCACACCGGTCGCGAACGCGGCCGCCGAGGCGGCGTGCCCGGACGGGAACGAGGTGGTGATCGGCTGCCGCTTGAGCTGCCGGACCAGCGGCACGGGGTCCAGGGTGGGCCGGGGGCGGCGCACCGACCGCTTGCCGAGGGTGTTGATGGTCAGCGAGGCAAGGCTCAGCGAGGCCAGGCCCCGGGCCGCCGCCCGGCGGGCCCTGGGGGTGCGGCTCGCGGCGATGGCGGCGGCCGCCGCGAACCACAGCACTCCGTGGTTCGCGCTCCGGCTCAGCCGCGGCAGCACCGGCTCGGCATACGGCCAGTTCCGCTCGGCGGCGAACTCGAACAGCCGCGAGTCGAGGGCGAGGAGGCGGTCGCGTAGAGCATGCCGGCCGCGGGTGGCAACGGTGAAGTCGACGTCTGGACTCATACACCCCTGGGTACCCTGAAGCGGCCGATTGCTGTCCGGCCGACGGTGAACGACCCACGGAGGAACCCGTCCGATGCGCCTGCTCCTGATCCGCCACGGCCAGACGCCCTCCAACGTGGACCACCTGCTGGACACGGCCGTCCCCGGCCCCGGTCTGACCGCCCTCGGCGCGGCGCAGGCCGCGGCCCTGCCCGAGGCCCTGGCCGCCGAGGACATCGAGGCGGTCTACGCCTCCACCGCGATCCGCGCCCAGCACACCGCCGCCCCGCTGGCCGCCGCCCGCGGCCTCGACGTGCTCGTGCGGGACGGCATCCGGGAGCTGGCCGCCGGCGACATGGAGATGCTGCCGGGCCACGCGAAGCAGGCGGAGCCCTACATGAGGACGGCGTTCGCCTGGGCGGCCGGCGACACGGAGCTGCGCATGCCGGGCGGCGAGAGCGGGACCGAGGCACTCGCGCGCTACGACGCGGTGGTGGCGGAGGCCGCGGGTGGCGGGGCCGGGACCGCGGCCCTGGTCAGCCATGGCGCGGCGATCCGTATGTGGACGGCGGCGCGGGCGGTCAACGTCGATGTCGCGTTCGCCGCGGCGCATCCGCTGGCGAACACGGGCGTGGTGATCCTGGAGGGCTCGCCCGAGGAGGGCTGGAAAGCGCTGGAGTGGGCGGGTGCGGTGGTGTCTCCGGCGGGGGAGGGCGGGCCGGCCGGATGGCCCGTCGACGGGGCCGCGCCGTAGCGGGGGGTGCGGGGCCGGGCGCGGGACCGCCTCCGGCGTCCGCTCGGGGCCCGGCCTTGGATAAGCGTTTGCCCAGGCCGCGCGGCGGACTCCAGAATGCGGCCTCATGGGACATCTGGAAGCCGCGCACCTGGAGTACTACCTCCCCGACGGGAGGGCGCTGCTCGGCGACGTCTCCTTCCGGGTGGGAGAGGGCGCCGCCGTGGCGCTGGTCGGGCCCAACGGCGCCGGCAAGACGACCCTGCTGCGGCTGATCTCGGGGGAGCTGAAGCCGCACGGTGGCACCGTCACCGTCAGTGGCGGGCTCGGCGTGATGCGGCAGTTCGTGGGCTCCGTACGGGACGAGACGACCGTACGCGACCTGCTCGTGTCCGTCGCGCCGCCGCGCATCCGCGAGGCCGCGCAGGCAGTCGACGAGGCCGAGCACGCCATCATGACCGTCGACGACGAGGCCGCCCAGCTGAAGTACGCGCAGGCCCTGGCCGACTGGGCCGAGGTGCGCGGGTACGAGGCCGAGACGCTGTGGGACATGTGCACGACGGCCGCGCTCGGTGTGCCGTACGACAGGGCGCAGTTCCGGGAGGTCCGCACGCTCTCCGGCGGTGAGCAGAAGCGGCTGGTGCTGGAGGCGCTGCTGCGCGGCACCGACGAGGTGCTGCTGCTCGACGAGCCCGACAACTACCTCGACGTGCCCGGCAAGCGGTGGCTGGAGGAGCGTCTGAAGGAGACCCGCAAGACGGTCCTGTTCGTCTCCCACGACCGCGAACTCCTCGCCCGAGCCGCCGACAAGATCGTCTCCGTCGAGCCCTCACCGGTCGGCGCGGACGCCTGGGTGCACGGCGGCGGCTTCGCCACCTACCACGAGGCCCGACGCCGGCGCTTCGCCCGCTTCGAGGAGCTGCGCAAGCGCTGGGACGAGAAGCACGCCCAGCTGAAGAAACTGGTCCTGACGCTTCGGCAAGCGGCCGAGAACAGCCCCGACATGGCCTCCCGCTACCGCGCCGCCCAGACCCGGCTGCGCAAGTTCGAGGAGGCCGGACCGCCCCCGGAGCCGCCGCGCGAGCAGGACATCAGGATGCGGCTCAAGGGCGGCCGCACCGGCGTGCGGGCCGTCACCTGCGAGGAACTGGAGCTCACCGGCCTGATGAAGCCCTTCTCCCTGGAGGTCTTCTACGGCGAACGCGTCGCCGTCCTCGGCTCCAACGGCTCCGGGAAGTCGCACTTCCTGCGGCTGCTGGCCGGCGACGAGGTGGCGCACACGGGGAAGTGGAAGCTCGGCGCGCGGGTCGTCCCGGGGCACTTCGCGCAGACGCACGCGCATCCCGAGCTGTTCGGCCGCACGCTGCTCGACATCCTGTGGAAGGAGCACGCCCAGGACCGGGGCGCCGCGATGTCCCGCCTGCGGCGCTACGAACTGACCCAGCAGGCCGAGCAGACCTTCGAGCGGCTCTCCGGCGGCCAGCAGGCCCGCTTCCAGATCCTCCTGCTGGAGCTTCAGGGCGTCACGGCCCTCCTCCTCGACGAGCCGACCGACAACCTCGACCTGGAGTCCGCCGACGCGCTCCAGGAGGGGCTGGAGGCCTTCGAGGGCACGGTGCTCGCCGTCACCCACGATCGCTGGTTCGCCCGCTCCTTCGACCGCTACCTCGTCTTCGGCAGCGACGGCCGGGTGCGCGAGACGCCCGAGCCGGTGTGGGACGAGCGGCGGGTGGAGCGGGCCCGCTGACGACGGACGCCGGGGGAGCCGAGTCCGTTCGGCTCCCCCGGCGCGCTCGCGGCGACGTCGCTCAGGCCCAGCGCAGCAGCGCCCCCAGCCCGCCCGCCGGCTCCGTGGCCGGGTCGGCCGGGGTGACCGACAGCGCCCCCGCGCCGGTGGCGACCGCGGAGCGGATCAGCGCGTCGTCGGCCCGCGCCGCCCAGCTGTTCTGCTCGCCCAGGATCTTCAGATCCGTTCGGCGCACCGCCACCTGGTCCGGGTCCTCGCCGATCCACACCTCGCGGCGGGCGTCCGGGCTGTCCGGCCTGATCAACAGCTCCTCGATCCGGTGCTCGCGGGCGGCCTCGATCAGCGCGGGCACCCCCTCCGCCGCACCGGCGCGACCCTCGCCGTCCGGCTCCCGGGCCGCCAGGAAACGTTCCAGCTCACGCTCCGCCCGCTGCCGTACATGCTGCTCGCGGATCCGTTCGACGTCATCGTCGAGCAGCCTGCTGCCGGTGCCGTGCGGGGCCTCCACCACGAGGCCGTGCAGCCGTTGCGGCAGGCGCTCGTGCACCGACCGCCGCTCGCGGTCGTCCCCGACGAGGATCAGCAGGTCGGCGCGGGTCTCCTCCTGGCAGACGGTGAGCGCGTCGGCGATCTCGGCCGCGTTGTGCTCCCAGGTGTTCTCCACCTTGAGCTGGAAGTGCCGCTCGGACCAGTCGACGCTGCTCGTGCGGTGGATCGGGTGCTGCCGGCCGCTGACCGAGCCGACGTCCTGCCGGCCCAGCGCGCTGCGCAGCTCGAAGGCGGCGCCCCTGCGGTCGACGTAGGCCACCACGCACACCGGGTCCTCACCGGCGAGCTCCAGCAGGGGCGCGGTGTGCGGCAGCGGCGCCCAGTGGGCGCTGTCCCGCTGCGGGGGCCTGGCCAGCGGCGGATCCAGGACCACCTTGCCGGCGCAGGCGAAGACCGCGCGTCCATGGGGCTCGGATGAGTGCTCAAGCCCTTCCAGCGCGTCCCGCACGGCCCGGCAGGTGGCCTCGTCGGCGCCCTGCTCGGCCAGCTCCCGGGACAGGGCCTGGGCGGTGAGGTGCCGCTCGTGGGGCGTGTCCTGCGTGTGCCGGGACGTGCCCACGTACACGGAGGCCCAGGAGCCGGGGTGTTCGTACAGTGGATGCAGAAAGGCGAGATCCATAGCTCTCTCCCGTACCGAGCTCGGGTGCTGTGTGCTCGGCGGGCGGGTACCCGGACGGCAAGATTGAACACGACGAGCGGGGCACACCATGAACGGAGTCGACCCCGGCCGGCTGGACGACCAGCAGCTCATGAAGGAGCTGGAGACGATCCACCGGACGCGCCACGACACGTTGCTGTACGGCTCGAACGACGCGCTGCGGGCCCACAACGAACGCATGGCCCAGCTGGAGGGCGAGTACCTGCGCCGCAACCCACGTCGCACGGTCGCCTCGGGCCGCACCCGCGAGGGCGCCCGCGACCGCTCGGGGAGCAGCGAGACCCCGACGAACCCGCCGGCGTGAACGGGGCCCGGCGCGCCCGCGCCGGGCCCCCGGGACACGCCGGTGCGCCGGGCGGACCCTTGTGAGTCCCTCACCCGGCGCACCTGATCCTGCGATGTCCGACTCGGCCTCTCGCACCGCGCAGCGGCTCGGTCTCGTACGGCTGAGTCGGTGGCCCGCTCAGCCGTGCGCGGGCGGCCTGCCCCAGTGCCGGTGCGCCTGCAGCGCGGTCCTGAAGGCCTGCAGGAACTCCTGCGTCGCCGGTCCCGGCGAGGTGTCCGTCACCACGCCCTGGTCGGTGACCGTGCGGTGGAACTCGGCCGACAGCCGTACGCCCTCCGGCTTCAGGGCGGACAGCACACCCACGCCGGAGCCGAGCGCGCCGACCGGTTTGCCGTGCCGGTAGGCGTCGCGCACGAAGCGCATCGCGTCCGGGTCGGCGACCGCGTCCGGGGCGCCCGCCGGACCGCCGGGCACGAGTACGGCGTCGTACAGCACCGAGGCCACGGTCGGCAGCGCGCGGTCGACCACGAGTCGGTCGCCGTCGGCACCGGTGACTGTGCCGTCCGTCGGCGCCAGTGCCTCGACGACGGCGCCCTCGGCCGTGAGCGCCTCACGCACCGACGTCACCTGGGCGACGTCGACACCGTCGGCGACGAGTAGCGCGATCTGCCGGGTCCGGATCGAGCCGTCGCCGCGCAGGGACTCCAGGCTCAGCGCGGGGGAGGACAACTTGTCCGCCGCCTGCGTCGCCTGCGGCTCGGGCACCCCGATCCCACGCGCCACCGAGACCGCCAGCTCACCGTTCACCTTGGCGAGGTGCTCGACCGTGCGGGCCCGCACCTCCTTCGCGCCGACCTTGCCGAGCTCGAACCGGAACGCCTCGACGATGTGCTGCTTCTCCCAGTCCGCCATGCTGTTCCAGAACATCGCCGGCTGGGTGTAGTGGTCCTGGAAACTGGCGCTGCGGCGGCGGATCTTCGCGCCGTCGACGCGTTCGGCGTAGTGCGTGTAGGCGTGTCCGCCCGCGCCCCCGTGCGCCGGGCAGCCGCCGCCCAGCGAGTTCGGGAAGTAGTTCGTGCCCCGGTGGACCGTGCTCTGGTGGTAGCCGTCACGCTGGTTGGTGCGCACCGGCGCCACCGGCCGGTTCACCGGCAGCTGCGTGAAGTTGGGACCGCCCAGGCGGATCAGCTGCGTGTCCAGGTACGAGAAGTTGCGGGCCTGGAGCAGCGGGTCGTTGGTGAAGTCGATGCCGGGGACGACGTTGGCCGTGTGGAAGGCGACCTGCTCGGTCTCGGCGAAGAAGTTCTCCGGGTTGCGGTTCAGCACCATCCGGCCGATCGGCCGTACCGGCACCTGCTCCTCCGGGATGATCTTCGTCGGGTCGAGGAGGTCGAAGTCGAAGGCGAACTCGTCCTCCTCCGGCACGAGTTGGACGCCCAACTCCCACTCCGGGTACTCGCCCGCCTCGATCGCGTCCCACAGGTCACGCCGGTTGAAGTCCGGGTCGCGGCCCTGGCACTCCTGTGCCTCGTCCCACACCAGTGAGTGCACGCCCAGCTTCGGCGTCCAGTGGAACTTCACGAACGTGCCCTTGCCGTCCGCGGTCACGAACCGGAAGGTGTGCACACCGAAGCCCTGCATCATGCGGTAACTGCGCGGGATGGCCCGGTCCGACATCAGCCACATGATCGCGTGCAGTGTCTCCGGCTGGAGCGACACGAAGTCCCAGAGGGTGTCGTGCGCGGAGGCCCCGGTCGGGATGTCGTTGTGCGGCTCCGGCTTCACCGCGTGCACGAAGTCGGGGAACTTGATGCCGTCCTGGATGAAGAAGACCGGGAAGTTGTTCCCGACCAGGTCGTAATTCCCCTCCGAGGTGTAGAACTTGGTCGCGAAACCCCGTACGTCCCGCACGGTGTCCGCCGAGCCCTTGGGGCCCTGCACCGTGGAGAACCGGACGAAGACGGGCGTCCGCACGGACGGGTCCTGCAGGAAGGCCGCGCGGGTGAACCGCGCGCAGGACTCGTACGGTTCGAAGAAGCCGTACGCCCCCGCGCCCCGCGCGTGCACCACCCGCTCCGGGATCCGCTCGTGGTCGAAGTGGGTGAGCTTCTCCCGGAAGTGGAAGTCCTCCATCAGCGTCGGCCCGCGTTCGCCGGCGGCCAGCGAGTCGTCGGTGTGGTCGACCTCCACACCCTGCTCGGTGGTCAGCGGCCCCGACGTCGGGTCGTCGGCCCGGAAGCGCTCCCGCTGTTCCTGCTTGGGGTCTGCCATCAGGCGGCCTCCTCGGACTCCCTGGCGAACACGTCGAGGAACGCCTCGCAGAACGCCTTCAGGTCGTCCGGCTTACGACTGGTGACCAGCTTGTTGGGGCCGTGGTCGCAGACGCGCACCTGCTCGTCGACCCAGGTGCCGCCCGCGTTGCCGATGTCGGTGCGCAGGCTCGGCCAGGAGGTCAGCACCCGGCCGCGGACGACGTCCGCCTCCACCAGCGTCCACGGGGCGTGGCAGATCGCGGCCACCGGCAGGCCCTTGTCGAAGAAGTCCCGCACGAACGCGACGGCCTTGCCGTCCATCCGCAGGAAGTCCGGGTTGGCGACGCCGCCCGGCAGGACCAGCGCGCCGAAGGAGTCGGCCGAGGTCTCGCCCACGACCTCCTGCACCGGGAACTTCTCCGCCTTGTCGAGATGGTGGAACGCCTGGATCGAGCCCGGCTTCGTCGACACGAGCACCGGTTCGTGGCCCGCGTCGACCGCCGCCTGCCAGGGATCGGTCAGCTCGACCTGCTCGACGCCCTCGGGTGCGGTCAGAAATGCGATACGCATGATGTCTCAATGTCCTTCCGTGGCCCGGTGACGGGCCTCGTCGCTGGTGATGCGTTTCCTGCCGCGGCGGCGGGCGCGCACGCAGCGCAACAGTTCCTCGCCGTACGGCAGCAGTACGCAGGTGCCGATGGCGACTCCGATGCCCGCGAGGTAGCCGCGCGACAGCGGCCGTCTGCGCGGCACGAGACGCCACGCGTCGCCGTCGCCGCGGCCCCCACGCAGCAGGGACTTCACCTGGTCGGCGTGCAGGCACATCAGGGAGGTCAGCGCGGCGAACGGCAGCGACTCCAGGAAGCTGTGGATGTGCTGCTCCACCGGCTTGACCTCGCGCTCGCTGCCGACCGCCGTGCGCACGTCCCACAGTGCGGTCGCCTCGTGCGCCGCGGTCGCGCCCAACTGCACGGTGAGCAGCAGCGGGTTGACCTCGTAGCGCAGGGTGAGCGCGATGGGAATGCCCACCTCGGTCATCATCAGCGCGTGGATGAGGGACTCCTTGGTCCCAGCCGTCTCCTCGATCCGGGTCCGCCGGTGCATCACCCAGTCGGCGAGACCCGGCACGAACCAGCTGGGCAGCAGCCCGTACAGCAGATAGCGGACGGTGGCGTCGCCCACGTCGGCGGTGACTCCGGTGGCGCTGATCTCGGCGGCCTGATCCCGGCTCATCCAGTCGTCCGATCGTCGGTCACGCATTGCTCCTCTCGT
Source organism: Streptomyces sp. NPDC007808 (assembly GCF_042868655.1). Classification (NCBI taxonomy): domain Bacteria; kingdom Bacillati; phylum Actinomycetota; class Actinomycetes; order Kitasatosporales; family Streptomycetaceae; genus Streptomyces; species Streptomyces sp. NPDC007808. Next base: position 117,415 of record NZ_JBIAEQ010000008.1, on the reverse strand, counting down.
CGGTCACGCGCTCACTCGTCCGGTGCGGCCCGGCTGATCTCGGCCAGCGCCGAGTCGGGATCCTCGGTCTCGGCGAGGTCCCCGAGGGTGACCACGCCGACCGGCAGACCGTTCTCGACGACCGGCAGCCGCCGCACGTGGTGCTCGCGCATCAGGGAGACGGCGAGGGACACCCGCTCGCCCGGGCCGATCATCACCGGGTCCGGGGTGCACACCGACTGGGCGCTCACCGTCAGCGGGTCGGCGCCGTCGGCGACCGCCCGCACGGTGATGTCACGGTCGGTGAGCACACCGACGATCCGCTGTCCGTCCGCCACCACCACATCGCCGATGTCCTGCGTGCGCATCAGCTGCGCCGCCTCGACGAGCGAGGCGTCCGGGCGTACGGCGACCACGCCCGGTGTCATGACGTCCCTCACGAATTCAGCCATCGAATGGGCCCTCCTGCGTGCCCAGGCCGGTCGGGTACCGCGGCCGCGTCGGCGCGCCGACGCTCGCGGTACCCGACGACCGGTCGCCTATGCGCTGCGGCGCCGTGACGACGACCCCGTGCCGGTCAGGGCCTCCGCGAGCTCCTGGATGTTGGCGTAACGCGCGCCGCGCGGCAGCCGCTCCAACGGCTCGACCAGGGTGTCGGGGGCGTATCCGCGGCGCATGACCCCGGCCAGCTCCCGAGGGCTCGCCGGGAAGGAACTGCGGTTCAGGAACCGCGCCAGCTCCAGCCGGACCACCGCCAGGGACGCCGTCGACGTCCCCGGCGCCACCGGCCCGCCCGCGACGCGCGGGTCGTCGTCGGCGGACGGCTCGGGGTCGTGCCACTCCTCGGCCCGGGTCGGGTGCCCGGACCTGAGCAGGCCTTGCAGTTCGTGCTTCATCTCGTCGTCACGATGAACGCTCAGCCGGTCACTGCCTCGCTGCATGACTCCCTCCAGATCTTCGGGGGTCCGCACCGCGTACCCGTACACCGGGGGCCGACACGGGGTTTGTCCCGCGGAAGGAGGGAGACCCGACTTTCACCCCCCACGGACGAACTGGGGAAGGACCAGGTCATGGCACTGCTCACCGTGCTGCTCCCGCTCGCCATGCTCGGCGTGCTGCTGGCACTGGGCCGCTACGAGGATCTGCTGCTGCCGAGGGAACCGGACGAGGAGCGTCCGCAGGAGGCCGCGCTGGGACACTGACCGGGGACCGGGATCAGCCCGGCTGTCCCGCGGCCAGGGACCGCTGCAGCACGAACGTGTCGATCCACCGCCCGTGCTTGTGGCCGACCCCGACGAGGCGCCCGGCGTCGGCGAAGCCGAAGCGGCGGTGCAGGGCGAGCGAGGCGTCACTGCCGGTGTCGGCGATCACGGCGATCATCTGCCGCATCCCCGCCCGCGCCGACTCGGCGACGAGCACGTCCAGCAGGGCCGCGCCGAGCCCATGGCCGGTGGCGCCGGGCGCGAGGTAGACGGTGTCCTCCACGGTGAACCGGTACGCCGGCTTCGGCCGCCAGGGCGAGGCGTGGGCGAAGCCGACGACCGCGCCGTCCGTTTCGGCGACGAGGAAGGGCAGCCCGCGTCCGGTCAGGTCCTCCAGCCGCCGTTCCCAGTCGGCCACGCTCGGTGGGGTCTCTTCGAAGGTGGCGACGGTATGGCGGACGTAGTGCGCGAAGATGTCGGCCACGCTCGGGAGGTCGGCCGCGACCGCCGGACGGACCGGACGGACGGGGGAGGGGGCCGGGGGCACCGCGACGTTCATTTCTCTGCTCCCTCTCCGTTCCTTTTCCTCTATAGCGAAAACCGTAGCTATTATAGAGGAATGCTGGATCTGGAGGCCCTGGGCAGGCGGGTGCAGGGGCTGAGGCATGACCTCGGCCTGACCCTTCAGCAGGTGGCGGAAGCCGCCGACGTGAGCGTGAGCATGCTGTCGTCCGTGGAGCGCGGGCAGAAGGCGCCCACCGTCGTCGTGCTCGACCGTATCGCCGACGGACTCGGCGTGGCCCTCGCCGACCTGGTCGCCCGACCCGACGACCCGCGCGTCATCGTGCGCCGCGCCGCCGACCAGGACAGCGTCGACGAGCCGGGCGGATGGCGGCGCACCGTCCTCACCCCGGTCGTGCCGGGCGTCAACTTCGAATGGATCCGCAGCACGCTGCCGCCCGGCTGCGACGCGGGCGACTTCCCTGCGTACGCCCCCGGCTCACACGAGTTCGTCGCCGTCGCGTCGGGAACGCTGCGCCTGACCCTGGGCGACCGGACCGTGGAGCTCACGGCGGGGGACTCGGCCTACTTCGCCGCCGACGTCACCCACGGTTACGCCAACCCCGCGGCGGAGCCCTGCACCTACCACGTCGCCGCCCTGGTCATGCGCCCGCGCGCCGCCCAGCCGCGCCCGCGGCTCGGACGCCGTACCGTCGAAACCGTCACCGAGGAGGAGACCTGATGCGCAGCGTGACGTATTCGATGAACGTCTCACTCGACGGCTACATCGTCGGGCCGGACGGCGACTTCAACTGGACGGAGCCCGACGAGGAGGTCTTCCGCTTCTGGATCGACGAGATCCGCCAGGTCGACGTCCACCTGATGGGACGACGCCTGTACGAGACGATGCTGTACTGGGAGACCGCCGACCAGGATCCGTCATCGCTCGACGACTCGACGCGGGAATGGATCGCGCTCTGGAACCCGCTCCCGAAGGTGGTGTTCTCCACCACGCTGTCGGCGGTGCAGGGCCACGCCCGCCTGGCGTCCGGCGGCCTGACGGAGGAGATCGAGCGGCTGCGGGCCGAGCCGGGGGAGGGCGAGATCGCGATCGGCGGCGCGACGCTCGCCGCCCAGGCGGCAGAGGCCGGTCTGATCGACGAGTACCGGGCCATGGTCTACCCGGTACTGGTCGGTGGCGGCACCCCGTTCTTCCCGCGCGGCGAGCGCCGGGTGGATCTCGAACTCGTCGAGACCCGCACCTTCAACTCGAAAGTCGTCTACCTGCGCCACCGGGTGGCGCGTTAGGTGCGCTTCTTCTCGCGCCCCGGCAGGAACTCCTGCATCTTCGCCTTGAACCCCTGCCTGACCATCGACCCGCGGTCCGCATCCCCCTTCAGGATCGACGCGGCCGTCGCCTCCATCTGCTCCCAGGTGGCGTGCGGCGGGATCGGCGGTACGGCCGGGTCGGTCAGGAACTCGACGACGGCCGGGCCGTCCGCCTCCAGGCCCGCACGCCAGCCCGCCTCGACGTCCTCGGGCTTCTCCACACGGACACCGGTGAGCCCCAGGGAGCGGGCGAAGGCGGCGTACTGCACGTCGGGGAGCTCCTGCGAAGGCAGGAAGGAGGGGGCGCCCTCCATGGCGCGCATCTCCCAGGTGACCTGGTTGAGGTCGTGGTTGTTGAACACGCCGACGACCAGCCGCGGATCCTCCCACAGGTCCTTGTACTTCGCGGCGGTGATCAGTTCCGCGAGGCCGTTCATCTGCATGGCGCCGTCCCCGACCAGCGCGATCGCCGGCCGGTCCGGGTGGGCGAACTTGGCGCCGATCGCGTACGGCACCCCGCAGCCCATCGTCGCCAGCGTCCCCGACAGCGACGCGCGCATGCCGGGCCGCATCGTCAGATGGCGGGCGTACCAGTTGGCCGCCGAGCCCGAGTCGGAACTGATGACGGCGTTCTCGGGGAGCAGCGGGTCCAGGGCGCGGGTGACGTACTCCGGGTTGATCGGGTCGGCCGCCAGCCCCGCCCGCCGCTCCATGACCTCACGCCAGCGCATGACGTTGTCGCACACCGTGTCGTACCACTCGCGCCCGCGGCCCTGCTCGATCAACGGGATCAGCCGCTCCAGCGTCGCCCTGGCGTCACCGACGAGGTTCACCTCGTACGGGTAGCGCATCCCGACCATGTGCGGGTCGATGTCGATCTGCACGCCCCGCGCCTTGCCGAAGTCCGGCAGGAACTGGGTGTACGGGAACGACGAGCCGATGGTCAGCAGCGTGTCGCAGTCCCGCATGAGCTCGTACGACGGGCGCGTCCCCAGCAGACCGATCGAGCCGGTCACGTACGGCAGTTCGTCGCTGAGGACGTCCTTGCCGAGCAGCGCCTTCGCGACGCCGGCACCGAGCAGTTCGGCGATCCGCTCCACCTCGGCCCGCGCGCCGGACGCGCCCTGGCCGACCAGGATCGCCACCTTGTCCCCGGCGTTGAGGACGTCGGCCGCCTGCCGGATCGCCTCGTCCGACGGGATCGCGGTCCAGGAGCTGCGTCCCAGGCTGGAGGGCACCATCTTGAACTCGTGCGTGGGCGGCGAGTAGTCGAGCTCCTGCACGTCGCCGGGGATGATGATCGCCGTGGGGGCGCGGCGCGCGTACGCGGTCCGGATCGCCCGGTCCAGGACGTTCGGCAGCTGCTCGGGAACCGTCACCGTCTCCACGAAGTCCGAGGCGACGTCCTTGAACAGCGTGTGCAGGTCCACCTCCTGCTGGTACGAGCCGCCCATCGCCGTGCGATGCGTCTGACCGACGATCGCCACGACGGGGACATGGTCGAGCTTGGCGTCGTACAGGCCGTTCAGGAGATGGATCGCGCCGGGACCGGACGTCGCCGCGCACACCCCGACACGGCCGCTGAACTTGGCGTAGCCGACCGCCTGGAACGCGGACATCTCCTCGTGCCGGGACTGGACGAACCGGGGCTGGTTCTCCGCGCGGCCCCACGCGGCGAGCAGGCCGTTGATGCCGTCGCCGGGATAGCCGAAGACGTGCTCCACTCCCCACTCGCGCAGGCGCTGCAGGACGTGGTCGGCGACCTTGGTGCTCATGCGGGACCTCCTGGGTTCCGGGGGACTGCGCGGCAGCACCGGTACGAGTGACCCTGCGGACAGGTGAAAAACCTGGCCGGTGTTTGCGAGCCGAGCCGCAGGGCAGGCGAAGGAAAAGTGCTTCGGACAGGAGGCACGTCCGTGGGAGCGGCGATCACCGCCACGGGTGTGTCCGGTTCGATGCGCCCCCGCTCCCATGGTGACCGTCCACCCCAGAGCACAACCAAGGGAGTTGTGGCGCATCATGCCCACCTCAGTGAGCACGAAGCATCACCCGCACGATGACGCCCCGGACACCGCCGAGGACTTCCGCACGCTCGCCGCCCTGCCCGAGGGCCCGCAGCGCGATGCCGTCCGCGACAGGATCGTCGAGGCGTGGCTGCCCATGGCCGACCGGCTCGCGGGGCGTTTCCGCAGCCGCGGCGAGAGCCTCGACGACCTGCGCCAGGTGGCCGCCCTCGGGCTGGTCAAGGCCGTCGACCGGTACGACCCCGAGCGCGGCAACGCCTTCGAGAGCTATGCCGTGCCCACCATCACCGGTGAGATCAAGCGGCACTTCCGTGACCACATGTGGACGCTGCACGTGCCCCGCCGGGTCCAGGAGCTGCGCAACCGGGTGCGCTTCGCCGTCCAGGAACTGCAGACCGTCTCGGGACGCAGGCCCACGATCGCGGAGATCGCCGAGCACGCCGACATGACCGAGGCCGACGTCAAGGTCGGTCTGGAGGCACTGGAGAGTTTCACCGCGCTGTCGCTGGACGCGGAGCTGCCCGGCAGTGAGGACGGCTACTCGCTGAGCGACGCGCTGGGATGCGCCGACCCCGCGCTGGACACGGTCGTCGACCGCGAGGCCGTCAGGCCGCGGCTGGCCGCTCTGCCCGAACGGGAGCGGGCGATCCTGTACATGCGGTTCTTCGGGGACATGACCCAGAGCCGTATCGCCGAGCAGCTCGGCATCTCGCAGATGCATGTGTCCCGGCTGATCAGCAGGTGCTGCAGCCGGGTGCGGGAGCAGGTGCTCAGCGACGTGGCCTGAGGGCCGGATCTCTTCGTAGGGGCGTGTGCCGGAACCCCGGCCCGCGCCCCTACAGGTCTTTCGGTCCAGGTTCCGGACCGGCGGGGTTGCTGAACCGAGCGCGCGGTCACGAAGCGCCCCTGGCCCTCGGTGGACGCGGGCCGCGGACACGTCACCCACTCGGCCGTCCCCGTCCCGCGAATGGTGTCCGGCCGCGCGCGTCCGGGCGGCCGGCGGGCTGTCATGGCTGCGGGGGCACGATCCACGTTCCCCCACAGCCGTCGGCCGAAGGAGTCCACCCCATGCGCCGCACCGCCCCTGCCCTGTCCGTCGCCGCCCTGGCCGGTGCCGTCGTGGGCTTCGCCGCCTCGGCCGCCTACGCGGACCCGGCCGCGGAGGTCAGCCCCGGCACCGTCTCCCCGGGGGGCAGCGTGACCGTCGAGGTCTCCTGCGACCCCGTCGACGGGCGCGCGCCCGACACCGTCGACGCCACCTCGCAGGCCTTCGAGGAGGGCACCGTCGCGCTGAAGAAGGTCACCGGCGAGGGCGAGAAGGCCACCGCGCCCGCCTACCGCGGTACCGCGACCGTTCCCCCGGCGGAGAACTTCGAGGGCGATCCGGACGCGGCCGGAGCCGAGTCCGCCTGGACCGTCGACGGAGCCTGCCCGGCGGCGGCCGGTGAGAAGGGCAAGCCGTGGAGCGCGATGCTGACGGTGGCCCGCGAGACCGCGGCCACCCACAGCGCCGGTGCCGACGCGGAGGACGGCGGAGCAGCCGCCGAGGGCGGGACCGAGGGGCCGGACGGCGGTGGGGCGGTCGAGGAGCACGGCACCGACGGCGGTACCGGCGGCACGGACGGCGGTGGGGCGGTCGAGGAGCACGGCACCGACGGCGGTACCGGCGGCACGAGCGACACCAGCAGCACAGGCGAGACGGGCGGCTGGGGCGGCACGGGCGGCACCGACGCCGGCGGCGACACGGGCGGCTGGGGCGGCACCGACGGCGGTGGCGAGGGCGATCAGCGGCACTGCACCGAGCCCCACGCCGGCCGGACCGAGCCCGGCGGCACAGCGCCCCACCAGGGCGGGAGCGCACCCCACTCCGGCAAGGGCGAGACCCACGCCGAGGACTGCGCCGACTCCGCCGTCGAGCACGGCGTACGGGCCGGCGGGGGAGGGGCCTTCACCGACTCCGTCCCCGCCCTGGTCGCAGGCGGCCTGCTGATCGCCGCCGCGCTCGGCGGCGCGGCGCACCGGCTGTACCGCAGGAGGTCGACCGGGAGCGGCTGACCCGTTCCGCTGCGAGGCCGGGCGGCGGTGTGACGGGCGCAACTCCCGCGCGCTGCCATGGGGTCGCTCGACGGTGGGTACTCGAAGCGCGAACAACACGCCACACACCGTGCGTACCCGCACCGCACGACCTCGGCACCAGCACCGGCACCGAGCACACCCGTCACACCGACCCGCGGCAGACCGACCGGCGGACCCACCGGCGGACCCACCGGCCACCGGCAGACCGGCCCGCACGGAGCACCGAGAGACCACGAACCACCACGGCACCAGGCACTGCGCGGAGGCACGGATGCGCCGGACGGACCCCGAAGGCCACGGCCCCGTCCGTTTCGGGCCACCTCTCCCGGACGACGGCCTGCCGGTGCTGCCCGAGCTGGCCGCCGTGCTCGCCGCGGCCGCGGGCCGGTCCGAGAGCGAACCGATCGGCGGCGGCGCCGCCCTCCTGGACGCCGCGTGCGGCTACTGGGACCGGCGGGGCCTGCCCACCGGGCCCGCCCGGGCCGTGGCCGCCCCCGGTGCTCCCGCCCTGCTGCTCGCCCTGACCGCCGCGCTCGGCGGCGACGTCCTGGTGCCGCGCCCCTGTGCCGCCTGGTGGGCCCCGTACGCACGCCTGTTGGGCAGACCCGTCTTCCACGTCGCCACACCGGCCGAGAGCGGCGGTGTGCCGGATCCGTACGCCCTGCTGGAGACCGTTCGCCGGGTCCGAGCCGAGGGCGGTGACCCGCGGCTGCTCGTGCTCTCCGTCGCCGACGACCCCACCGCCACCGTGGCGCCGCCCGAACTGCTGCACGAGACCCTGGAAGCCGCCACCGGCGAGGGACTGCACCTGGTCAGCGACGAGACCTGGCGCGACACCGTGCACGCCCCCCACGACACCGTGCTGCTCAGCCCCGCCGAGATGCTGCCCGAACAGGTCACCGTCGTCACCGACCTGGCCGGAGCCCTGCTCCCGCCCGGCTGGCCCGCCGCGGTCGCCCGGTTCCCCGAGGGCGACGTCGGTGACGACCTGCACGCGCGCGTGCTCGACGTCCTCACCGCGCTCGGCGCCCGCGTCGCCGCCCCGGTCGCTCTCGCCGCCGAGTACGCGCTGCGGGAGCCCGAGCCCGTCACCGCGCGGATCGGCACCACCGTACGGCTGCACGCGCGCGTGGCCGCCGCCGCGCACGCCGCCGCGGTCGGCGCGGGAGCGCTGGCACGGCCCCCGCAGGCCGGGCGGCACCTGTACCTCGACCTCGGCCCGCTGCGCGAGGGGCTGTCCGCGCACGGCGTCGGGGACGCGCAGGACCTGGAGGACTTCCTCGCCGCCCGGCTCGGCATGCCCGCGCCGGGCGGGCACCGCTTCGGCGACGACCTCGGCGCGCTGCGCGTGCGGCTGTCCACCGGACCGCTGCTGGCCGGCACCGACGAGGAGCGCGCGGAATGCGTCGGTTCCCCCACCCCGTTGGAACTGCCGCACGTGCAACGCGCGTTGATCCACTTGAAGTCGGTCTTCGACGATCTCCGCGACGACGCTCAGCGATGGGAGCCGCCTCGATGACGCAGCAGTCCGAGTCAGCCACGCCGACAACACCGCGCACGGCCACCGGGGAAGCCGACGTGCCGGAGAACCCGTCCTTTCTCGCACCCCCGTTCCCGCCGCTCACCGCGCCCCGCCCGCTGGGCGAGCGCCGGGTGTGGCCGCGGACCTTCCACGACCGGCTCACCGCCCCGCTCCCCGGCCTCAAGGCCATCGCCCGCTTCGCCCGGGAGGGCGCCGTGCGGCCCGGCCCGCAGGGCCTCGCGGACATCCCGCGGCTGCCCTTCGCACCGGCCCCGCTGCCCCGCGTGGACGCCCGCACCGTCGCCGTCTCGTGGGCGGGGCACGCCAGTTGGGTCGTGCGGATCGGCGGCCTGACCGTGCTCACCGACCCGGTCTGGTCCCGCCGCATCCTCGGCACCCCGGCCCGCGTCACCCCCGTCGGCGTGCCCTGGAACGAGCTGCCGCGCGTCGACGCGGTCGTCATCAGCCACAACCACTACGACCACCTGGACGCCCCGACCCTGCGCCGACTCCCGCGCGAGACCCCGGTGTTCGTGCCGGCCGGCCTCGCCGGCTGGTTCCGCCGCCGCCGGTTCACCCAGGTCACCGAGCTGGACTGGTGGGAGGCCGCCGAACTGTCCGGCGTGCGCTTCGACTTCGTGCCGGCCCACCACTGGTCCAAGCGCACCCTCACCGACACCTGCCACAGCCTGTGGGGCGGCTGGGTGCTGACCGCGCCCGACGGACAACGGGTGTACTTCGCGGGCGACACGGGCTACGGCCACTGGTTCACGCGCATCGGCGAGCGCTACCCCGGCATCGACCTCGCCCTGCTGCCCATCGGCGCCTACGACCCCCGCTGGTGGCTCAGGGACGTCCACTGCGACCCTGAGGAGGCGGTCCGCGCCGCCCAGGACCTCGGCGCGCGACGCATGGCGCCGATGCACTGGGCCACGTTCGTCCTGTCCGCGGAGCCGGTGCTGGAACCCCTCACCCGGGTGCGGGCGGCGTGGGAGAAGGCGGGACTGGACCGCGAGGACCTGTGGGACCTGCCGGTGGGAGCGTCGCGGGTGCTGTAGCGGCCCGTACCCGCGTCAGTGGGCGCCACCCGCCCCGCGCAGCCGCCGCCACACCGTCGGTGCCGCGCTGACCAGCACGGTCAGCACGATCGCCGCGACCACGCCCTGCCAGGGCTCGTCGAACAGCGAGCCCCCGAGGATCCCGATCAACTGGTACGTCACCGCCCAGGCCAGGCAGGCGGGGAGGTTGCCGCGGGCGAAGCGCCGCATCGGCCACTTCGCCAGCAGGCAGGCCAGCATCACCGGCAGCCGGCCCGCCGGTACCAGCCGCGACAGCACCAGCACGGCCACGTCGTGGTCGGCGAGCTTGCGCTGGGCCTGCGCGAGCCGGTCCTCGGGGGCGCGCGAGCGGATCGCCTCCAGCCAGCGCGAGCCGTTCTTCGAGCGCATCCCGCGCCGCCCCAGCCAGTACAGCGTCGCATCGCCGAGGAAGGCGGCCGTCGACGCCGTCACGAACACCAGCGCCAGCGAGAACGGTGCCGTCTGGTGGAACGCCACCACCGCCGCCGAACTCACCAGCGCCCCCGTCGGCACGACCGGCACCAGCGCCCCGATCAGCACCAGCAGGAACAGCGACGGATAGCCGATCGCCTGCTGTGTGGACTCGGTCGGCAGCACCGTCGCGGTGACCGCCAGCACCGTCACCGGCTCACCTCCGGACGCACGCTCTCCCCGTGCGCCAGCCGGTGCACCGACACGCCGGGCGCGCGCTCCGCCGCGAGCCGCGCGAACTCGTCGCCGGGAGCGTGGAACTCATGCGGGCGCACGGCGTCCATGCCGATCGGCCAGTACGTGCCGTAGTGCACCGGTACCGCACTGCGCGGCGCGAGCCGGGCGAGCGCCTCGGCCGCACGCCCCGCGTCCAGGTGGCCGTCACCGAGGTACGGTCCCCAGCCGCCCACCGGCAGCAGCGTCACGTCGACCGGACCGACCTCCTTCGCCATCGACTCGAACAGGCCGGTGTCCCCGGCGAAATACGTACGTGCCTCGCCCTCGATGACGTATCCGAGGGCGGGGGAGCGGCGCGGACCGACGGGCAGCCGCCGCCCGTCGTGCCGCGCGGGCACGGCCCGAACGGTCAGATCGCCCACCGGCGCCACGTCCCCGGGCGCCATCTCCGTGATCCGCAGATGTGTGAGCCGGCGCAGCCCCGGCACCGAGCGGAGCGCACCCCGGGGCACGAGCAGGCGCGTGCCTTGCTCCAGCCTGGCCAGGGACGGCACGTGCAGGTGGTCGGCGTGCAGATGGGAGACCACGGCGACCTGCGCGCGCCAGGCGCCCGGCGGAGGGACCGCGCCCCGGCGGCGGCGCAGATGCGCGAGCCGGCGTGCGAACAGAGGGTCGGTCAGGACGCGTACGTTCGAGTCGGCGACCGTGCAGGTGGCGTGACCCCACCAGGTGACCTCCACGGGCACTTCTTTGCCTCCTTCGCGCGACTCCCCGAAGCGTACGGGCTGGAGTAGGGTCGGCGGCGAAACCCGGAGGTGAGGGGGACGCCATGGGGTCATCCGTAGTGCGCGTGACGGCGATCGCGAGTCTGACGCCGCTCGAAGAGCTGGACGCCGACCCCTTCCTGGTGGACTCCCGCAGCCAGCACGCGATGTGCGCCCGCTGGGCCGCCGAGCACGGGTACGTCGTCGCGCGCGAGCTCCTGGTGCGCGCGCTGCGGACGGACCACAGCATCCTGTGGGAGGGCGTGCGTCCCGGCCTCGACCTGTTCGTGGCCCCCAGCCGCAGAGTGCTCCGCAGCGCGCTGTCGTCCGTCGAGGAGTTCACCGCGGAGTGCGCGCGGCGCGGGGTCCGCGTGGAGACGGTGGGGCACGCGGAGCCGTTGTACGACGCGCAGATGAAGGCGCGGGTGCACCGGAGGCTGTCGATGCCGACCGCCGGTTACGACGGGCGCTGACGAGAGCGGCCGGCGGTGCCCGCCGAGCCGCGCGGGCGGCCCGGATCCGACGGGGCAAGGGGAACCGGTCGGGCGCGCACCCCGTTGTGACAGGGTGGGGTGCGCAAAGGTCTGCGCGTGGCGGCGAGCCGGGACGTGAGGTGGGCTGGGCGTGCGAGAGGGGCGGTGGCGGCGGGTCGCCAGTCAGATCGGGCGGAGCGTCGCCGTGTGGGCCGTCTCCACCGTGACCATGCTGGTGCTCGCCGGGATCCTGCCCGACTTCCAGCTCCAGTCGGCCGACGACGACAGCGCCACCGATCTCGCGGTCACCGCGGCCCTCGGCGCCGGCGCCTTCGGTCTGCTGTCCGCGCTGGTGTGGCCGCTGCTCGTCCGGCTCCTGCTGCTGGTGCCCGCCCTCGTGCTCGGCCTGCTGGTGTTCTTCCTCAACGGCTCGCTGCTCATCGTCGCCCTCAGCCTGGTCCCGTCCGGGGACAGCGCGGCGGCCCCGGAGACCGCCGTCATCGTCGCCGCCGTGATGTCCGCCGTCGCCTCCGCCACCGGAGCGGCCCTCGCCGTGCGGGACGACGACACCTACCGGCGCCGCCTGTACCGTCTCGCCGACCGACGCCGCAGAGCCCTGCCCCCCGGCCCGTCGAGCCCCGGGACCGTCTTCGTCCAGTTCGACGGCGTCGGCCACGACGTCCTCCTGGACGCCGTCGGCAAGGGTTTGATGCCCACCGTCGCCCGCTGGCTCGGCGACACCCCCGGCACCGGCGGCGCACGGCCCACCCACCGGCTCACCCCGTGGCGCACCGACTGGTCCAGCCAGACCGGCGCCAGTCAGCTCGGCATCCTGCACGGCAGCAACCACGACGTTCCCGCCTTCCGCTGGTACGAGAAGGCGGCCCGCGAGGTCATGGTCTGCAACCGGCCCACCAGCGCCGCCGAGCTCCAGCGCCGCGCCGTCGACCGCACCGGTGACCCCGGGCTGCTCGGCGCCGACGGAGCCAGCCGCGGCAACCTCTTCAGCGGCGGCGCCGGCGAGCAGGCACTCGTGCTGTCCATCGCCACCCGGCGCCGCAGCCGCGAGAACCGGTCCCGGGCCGGTTACTTCGCCTACTTCTCCGACCCGGCCAACGCCGTGCGCACCGCCCTGTCCTTCACCGCCGAGGTCGGTCGCGAGATCGGCCAGTCCACCCGGGCCCGCGTCCGCAAGGTCCGCCCACGCGTCTCCCGCGGCGGCCTCTACCCCCTCGTGCGGGCCTTCGCCACCGTCGTCGAACGGGACGTCGTCGTCGCCGCGGTGATGGGTGACATGCTCGCCGGCCGCGCCGCCGTCTACGCCGACCTCGTGGCGTACGACGAGGTGGCCCACCACTCCGGGCCGTTCAGCCGCGACGCCGAGAAGGTCCTCGAACGCCTCGACCGGGCGCTCGCGTCGATCGAGAAGGTCGCCGAGCACGCGCCCCGGCCGTACCGGATCGTCGTGCTCTCCGACCACGGCCAGAGCCCCGGCGAGACCTTCCGCGCCCGCTACGGACTCGGCCTCGGCGACCTGGTGCGAGCCGGCTGCGGGCTGCCCGTGCCCCGCAGGGCGGGGCGCACCCGCAGCGGCGCCGAGGCCCGCGCGGCCGTACGGGCCGCCCTGCGCCGCCCCGTCGAGGAGGGCGGCGACCAGTACCGACTGCAGGGCCGCCGCTCCGAGCCGATCGTGCTGGCCTCCGGCAACCTCGGCCTGGTCTCCTTCCCGGATGTGCCGCACCGGATGACCAAGGAGGAGATCGACGCCCGCCACCCGGCCCTGCTCGGCACCCTCGCCAACCATCCCGGCGTCGGCTTCCTCCTGGTACGCAGCGAGCGGCACGGCGGTGTGGTGCTCGGCGCGTACGGAGCGGAGATCCCGCTGGACCGACTGGACGAGGATCCGGGGCCGCTGAAGCTGTTCGGGCCGGGCGCCGCCGACGCCGTACGGCGTACGCACTCCTTCGCCAACGCCGCCGACATCATGGTCAACTCCGCGCACGACCCGGCCGACGGCGAGGTTCTCGCCTTCGAGGAGCAGATCGGCTCGCACGGCGGACTCGGCGGCGCGCAGGGCAAGGCGTTCCTGCTGTCACCGCTCGCCCTGTCCGCGCCGGTCGACGACGGTGAGGACCTCGCCGGAGCCGAGCACGTCCACCGTGTGCTGCGGCGCTGGTTGCACGAGTCGAACGGGCCCCAGGTGCCGGTGGAGACGAAGCCGCAGGAGCGGGCCGCCTGAAAATCGGCTGCGTCCCGGAGGCCACGGGCACACACTGTTCGAGTCGAACCCACTCGAACACCCCCAAGGAGCCCCTGCCTTGCAGGCAGCCGTCACCGTCACGCCCGCCCGTGTCCCCGAACTCCTCCTCGGCCTCGCCACCGTGCGGCCGGTCTTCCTCTGGGGCGCCCCCGGCATCGGAAAGTCCTCCCTGGTCAGGGACTTCGCCGAGTCGCTGGGGCTGGAGTGCGTGAGCCTGCTCGGCACCCAGCTCGCCCCGGAGGACCTGATCGGCGTCCCGCAGATCCGCGACGGCCGCTCGGTGTTCTGCCCGCCGGAGGCCATCGCCCGCGACGAGCCGTACTGCCTGTTCCTGGACGAGCTGAACGCGGCCACCCCGGATGTGCAGAAGGCGTTCTACTCGCTGATCCTGGACCGCCGCATCGGCAGCTACGAACTGCCCAAGGGATCGATCGTCATCGGCGCCGGCAACCGCGCGACCGACAACGCCCTCGCCCGCCCCATCGCGTCCGCGCTGGTCAACCGCCTCACCCACGTCCATCTGGAGGCGTCCCCCAAGGACTGGCTGACCTGGGCCGCGAACAACGGCATCCACCCCTGGATCCTGGACCACCTCACCGACCGGCCCGACCACCTGTGGTCCAAGCCGCCGAAGACCGAGGAGCCGTTCTCCACGCCCCGTTCCTGGCACATGCTCTCCGACGCCCTGCACTCCTTCGGCCGCGACCTCGACGAGGAGACGCTGAAGGTGATCGCGCACGGCACGCTGACGCCCACGCACGCGACCGCGTTCTGCGGTTACGTCAAGATCGTGCGCAGCCGGTTCGGCATCGAGGCGATCCTCAAGGGCGACGCCCGCTGGCCGCACCGCATGGAGGACCGCGACCTGCTGTACTACCTCGCCGAGTCCTTCCGCGGGCGCCTCGTGAAGGAACTGCCCGTCAGCAAGGAGCACATGTCGGCGAGCGGCCGGCAGACCGCGTACCGGGCCAAGTCGCTGCTGGTGCAACTCGCGGAGATCTCCGTCGAGGTCGCCCAGAGCGTCATCGCCTCCGACGCCGACGGCAACCCCGTCCTGCCGTCCTGGTTCCTGGTGGAGGCGGCCCGGGACATGCCGCGGCTGGTGGAGGCGCGGCGATGAGCCGCACTCCCGCCAACCGGTCTCCCGCGAAGAAGAAGCGCGATGTCGCGGCCGAGGCGTTCGCCGAGGGCATGCGGCTGGTACGGGCCAACCCCGCGCTCGGCGCCGTGGAGTTCAGCGTCTGCCGTGACGAGAAGTGCGACACGGCACCCCGCGACGGACTGGTCCGCGTCTCCTCCAGCGGCACCCTGCACGCCCACCCCACCCGCGTCGCCGATCCCGCCGTCTGGGCGTGGTCGATCGCGCACGCCGTGCTCCACCTCGGCTTCGGTCACGTCCCGGCGGCGAAGGGGGAGCGCGAGCAGCCCGACCGGTACGACCTGGCGGCGCGCTGCGTGGTCGTCAACCGCTTCCTGCTGTCCTTCCCCCTGGGCCGCCCCCCGGACGATCATCCGCTGACCTACCCGGACGGTGACGAGGAGCGACTCGCCGCGCACTGGCGGCGGGGCGGGCTCCCGGCCGTGTACGAGCGCTGCGGCACCGCCGGAGCCGAGCCCGACCAGCTTCTCGTGGATTGGCGCGGCTGGTACGGGCAGCCCCCGGACCACCAGCTGGCCTTCGCCACCGCGCTGACCCGCACCGTCTCCACCGCGATGGACATGGCGGGCGGCCGCCGCGACTCCATGGACGGCGAGCCGATCAAGAAGCGGCCCTGGCAGTGGGCCCTGGAGTGGTTCATCACCTCCTACCCGCTGCTCGGCGGCATCGCGGCCGGCATCAAGCTGGTCGCCGACGCCGAACTCGCCCGCGCGCACGGCATCGCCGTCGCCGCCGTCGACGCGGAGGCCGGCGAGATCTACATCAACCCGCTGCGGACGTTCGAGGACGAGGAGTGGCGGTTCATCCTCGCCCACGAGATGCTGCACGCCGCCCTGCGTCACGGCGACCGCTGCGGCACCCGTGACCCGTACCTGTTCAATGTCGCCTGCGACTTCGTCATCAACGGCTGGCTGCGCGAGATGCAGGTCGGCCAGATGCCCCAAGGGCTGCTGTACGACGCGCAGTTCGCCGGGCTGTCCGCCGAGGAGGTGTACGACCGGATCGCCGGTGACCTGCGCCGCGTCCGCCGCCTGGCCACCCTGCGCGGCAAGGGCGTCGGCGACGTCCTCGGCGCGCCGCTCGGCCCGCCCGGCCACACCTGCGACCTCGACGAATTCTACCGCCGCGGCCTCTCGCACGGCCTGGACCTGCACCAGCAGCAGGAGCGCGGCTTCCTCCCCGGCGGCCTGGTCCAGGAGATCCGCGCCCTCAGCCATCCACCGCTGCCCTGGGACGCCCGGCTGGCCCGCTGGTTCGACGAGTTCGTGCCGCGCCCGGAGCCGCTGCGGTCGTTCGCCCGCCCCTCGCGCCGCCAGGCGGCCACGCCCGACATCCCGCGCGCGGGCCGCTGGTACCCGCCCGAGGAGATCGCCCGCTGCACCTTCGGCGTCGTCCTTGACACCTCCGGCTCCATGGACCGGGTGCTGCTCGGCAAGGCACTGGGCGCCATCGCCTCCTACGCGGCCGCCCGGGACGTACCGGCGGCGCGGGTGGTGTTCTGCGACGCGGCGCCGCACGACGCCGGGTACGTGCCGGTGACCGACATCGCGGGGCGGGTACGGGTGCACGGGCGGGGCGGCACCGTCCTGCAGCCCGGGATCGACCTGCTCCAGCGCGCCGACGACTTCCCGCCGGGCGCGCCGGTGCTGGTCATCACGGACGGCTGGTGCGACGTCCTGCGGGTGCGGCGCGAGCACGCCTATCTGGTGCCGCGGGGTCGTAGCCTGCCGTTCACCCCCCGTGGGCCGGTCTTCCGGGTGCAATGAAGGCGAGTGTGATCGGATGGGGGACACGGACCCGAACACGGGATCACCGTAGGTATGTCGAAGGGATTCATCGTGGCAACCACGCGCTCCGCACACACCGTGTGGGAAGGCAACCTGTTCCAGGGCAACGGCGTCGTCTCCTTCGACTCCTCCGGCAGCATCGCCCAGCAGCCGGTGACGTGGGCGTCGCGCGCCGAGGAGGCGAACGGCAGGACCAGCCCGGAGGAGCTCATCGCCGCCGCCCACTCCAGCTGCTACTCCATGGCGTTCTCGAACATCCTCGACAAGGCCGGCACCCCGCCGACCAAGCTGACCACCTCCGCCGACGTGACCTTCCAGCCCGGCGAGGGCATCACCGGGATCCACCTCACCGTCGAGGCCACGATCCCGGGCATCTCGGAGGAGGACTTCCAGGCCAGGGCCGAGGACGCCAAGGTCAACTGCCCGGTCAGCCAGGCGCTGAAGGCGGTTCCGATCACGCTGTCGGCCAAGCTGGGCTGAACTGCTCCCCGCCCCCCTTCCAGGGCGCGGGACCGGGGGCTGAGCGGCCGCTCAGCCCCCGTTTGGCACCCGCCCGCCAGGTCACTCGTCCCATTGACAAGAACCCGCTCGGGTTTTGTGCTGGAGTCCAAGGGGCGCCCTGGCGGAAGGGGACAGCGATGGCACGCGCGGTCGGGATCGATCTGGGGACGACGAACTCGGTGGTGGCCGTCCTGGAGGGCGGGGAACCCACGGTGGTCGCCAACGCCGAGGGAGCCAGGACCACACCGTCGGTCGTGGCCTTCGCCAAGAACGGCGAGGTCCTCGTGGGCGAGGTCGCCAAGCGGCAGGCGGTGACCAACGTCGAGCGCACCGCCCGCTCCGTGAAGCGGCACATGGGCGACGCGAGCTGGCGCTTCCCGGACCAGGGCGACATCGACGGCACCCGCTACCGGGCGCAGGAGCTGTCCGCCCGGGTGCTGCAGAAGCTGAAGCGGGACGCCGAGTCCTACCTCGGCGAGGACGTCACCGACGCGGTGATCACCGTCCCCGCGTACTTCGACGACGCCCAGCGGCAGGCCACCAAGGAGGCCGGTGAGGTCGCGGGCCTGAAGGTCCTCAGGATCATCAACGAGCCCACGGCCGCCGCCCTCGCCTACGGCCTCGACCGCGGCGAGGAGCAGACCGTGCTGGTCTTCGACCTGGGCGGCGGCACCTTCGACGTCTCGCTGCTGGAGATCGGCGACGGCGTCATCGAGGTCAAGGCGACCAACGGTGACACACACCTGGGCGGCGACGACTGGGACCAGCGGATCGTCGAGCACCTGGTCAAGAAGTTCAAGGGCCAGTACGGCATCGACCTCGGCAACGACAAGATGGCCCTTCAACGACTGCGCGAAGGTGCCGAGAAGGCCAAGATCGAGCTGTCCAGCTCCTCCGAGACGACGATCAACCTCCCCTACATCACCGCCTCCGCCGAGGGCCCGCTCCACCTCGACGAGAAGATGACCCGCGCCCAGTTCCAGGAACTCACCGCGGACCTCCTCGACCGCTGCAAGACCCCCTTCCACCAAGCGGTCAAGGACGCCGGCATCAAGCTCTCCGCGGTCGACCACGTGATCCTCGTCGGCGGCTCCACCCGGATGCCCGCCGTCACCGACCTCGTCAAGGAACTCACCGGCAAGGACCCGCACAAGGGCGTCAACCCCGACGAGGTCGTGGCCGTCGGCGCGGCGCTCCAGGCCGGCGTCATCCGCGGCGACGTCAAGGACGTCCTGCTGCTCGACGTCACCCCGCTGTCCCTGGGCATCGAGACCAAGGGCGGCATCATGACGAAGCTCATCGAGCGCAACACCACGATCCCCACCCGCCGCTCGGAGATCTTCACGACGGCCACCGACAACCAGCCGTCCGTCGGCATCCAGGTCTACCAGGGCGAACGTGAGATCGCCGCGTACAACAAGAAGCTCGGCGTCTTCGACCTCACCGGGCTGCCCCCCGCGCCGCGCGGCGTCCCGCAGATCGAGGTGGCCTTCGACATCGACGCCAACGGGATCACGCACGTCTCCGCCAAGGACCTGGCCACGGGCCGCGAACAGAAGATGACGGTCACCGGCGGCTCGGCGCTGCCCAAGGACGACATCGACCGGATGATGCGGGAGGCGGAACAGTACGCCGAGGAGGACCACCGCCGCCGCGAGGCCGCCGAGACCCGCAACCAGGGCGAGCAACTCGTGTACCAAACCGAGAAGTTCCTGCGTGACAACGAGGACAAGATCCCCGCCGACACCAGGGCCGAGGTCGAGTCGGCGATCACGGACCTGAAGCGGCAACTGGAGCAGAACGCCGAGACGAACACCCTGCGCACCGGCATCGACAAACTCGCCGAGGTCAGCCAGAAGATGGGCCAGGCGATGTACGCCCAGGCCCAGCAGCCCCCGACCGACGCCGGCCCCGGCACGCACCCCGGCCCGGAACAGGCGACGACCCAGGACGAGGAGGGCGTGGTGGACGCGGAGATCGTCGACGACGACAAGGACCACAAGGGCGGAGCCGCCTAGGGTCTGTCGTTTGGATCAGGTCGGCTGGGAGGAACTGCGCCTCTCGGCCCACCCGAGCGGGCTGTCATGAGAGCGCTTCGGGGTGTGCGGTCGGGAGCGTGGCGCACACGGCGTCCAGGACGGTCGCGTACGGCGTGCCGAAGCCGGTGAGTCGGGAGCGCAGTCGCTCCAGCGCTTCGCGGTGCTCCAGCAGGAGGTCGAGGTCGCCGGTGCGGGCCGCGAACTCCAGGACCGCCGGCAGGAAGTCGGGCGGCTCCTCGCCGGTGAGTTCCAGGCCGTACGCGCGGTAGACGTCCTCGAAGCGGAGCCGCGACAGGCCGCGCAGCCGGGTGTTCCCGTCGGTCCACCAGCTCAGGTACAGGCTGTGACGGTCGTCCAGGTCGAAGACCTCGACGTAGTGCGCGGCCAGTTCGCCGGGCGCGGTGACGGCCGCGTGGTCGGTGAACTCCCGCAGCTGCGGGGCGGCTTCGCGCAGCAGCGGCAGCCTGGCGCGGAAGTCGTCGTCGGGATAGGTCAGGCAGAGCGCTGCCGCCTGGTAGAGCACCTCGAAGGAGGGCATCAGGCCTCCTCGGTCTCGGCTGTGCGGGTCATGGCGGGGTCCGTCTCGTCGGCGGTCCGTCGCCGACGCAGGGCGTGGAAGTTCTCCACCGGCATCAGCGGCAGCAGCTTGCGCCCCGAGTCCTGCCCGAACGAGCCGTCCCCGCCCATCCCCGGCCCGCCGTCGTGGTCGAGGCTGCACCCCTGCGGCAGTGCCGACTCCTCCAGCCGCCTGGCGTCCCCGACGGCGGCCGTCGGGATCACGTACCGGTCCGCGTCCGCGGCGAGTGCCAGCAGCCGGTACATTTCCTCGATCTCGTGCGCCCCCATGCCGACGGCGGCCGACACGGAGAAGTCGGGCTCCTCACCGAGGTTGATCGCCCGCATGTGGGAGCGCATCGCGGCGAGCCTCGACAGCGAGGCCCGGACCGGCCCGACGTCACCGGCCGTGAACAGCTCCGCCAGGTACTCCAGGGGGATGCGCAGGCTGTCGATCGCGCCGAAGAGGTTCTGGGCGTCCTCACCGTCGTGCCCGGTCTCCGTCAGCGCGTCCACCACCGGGGACAGCGGCGGGATGTACCAGACCATCGGCATCGTCCGGTACTCCGGATGCAGCGGGAGCGCCACGCGGTACCTGCTGATCAGCGCGTGCACGGGGGAGCGCCGGGCCGCCTCCATCCAGTCGTACGGGATCCCCGCCGCGTCGGCGGCGCGCTGCACGGCACGGTCGTGGGGGTCGAGGAACACGCCCAACTGGGCCTCGTACAGGTCCTTCTCGTCGCGCACGGACGCGGCCGCCGTCACCCTGTCGGCGTCGTACAGCACCACCCCGAGATAGCGCAGCCGGCCCACGCACGTCTGCGAGCACACCGTCGGCAGCCCGGCCTCGACGCGCGGCAGGCACAGCGTGCACTTCTGGGCCTTGCCGGTGCGCTCGTTGAAGTACACCTTCTTGTACGGGCATCCCGTCACGCACATCCGCCGGCCCCCGCACCGTTCCTCGTCGACGAGGACGATGCCGTCCTGCGCCCGCTTGTACATCGCCCCCGACGGGCACGAGGCCACGCAGGACGGGTTCAGGCAGTGCTCGCAGATGCGCGGCAGATGGAACATGAACGTCTGCTCGAACTCCGACCGCACCTTGTCCGAGGCCCGCCTGCGCGCGCGCTCGACCAACGGGTCCGGGTCGCCCTGGGCCGGGGCGCCGGAGGTACCGTCGCCCGGTGGGGGATCGGTGGGGTTCCCACCGCCGTGCGCCCAGGGCTCGTAGTAGTCCTCGGGCTGCGGGAGTTCGGGTGGGGAGAAGGTCCCGGCGAGCCTGCGGATCCGGCCGCCCGCCTTCAGCCTGAGCGTGCCGCGCCGGTTCAGCTCCCAGCCGCCGCGCCATCGTTCCTGGTCCTCGTAGCGGCGCGGGTAGCCCGGTCCGGGGCGGGTCTCGACGTTGTTGAACCAGATGTGTTCCATGCCCCGCCGGTTGGTCCACGCCTGCTTGCAGGTGACCGAGCAGGTGTGGCAGCCGATGCACTTGTCGAGGTTCATCACCATCGCGATCTGGGCCGTCGGACGCATCAGTACTCGACCTCCTGGCTGCGGCGGCGGATCACCGTCACCTCGTCGCGCTGGTCGCCCGTCGGGCCCGGGCAGGGGAACGCCCAGGACAACTGGGCGTAGCCGCCGATGAGATGGGACGGCTTGAGGAGCCGGCGGGGCGGCGAGTCCTGAACGCCGCCGTGTCCGCCGGTGGCCTCGGTCCGCGGGGCGGCGGACGTGCGCTCGCACGCGTGGTGGATGTGGACCGTGCCGTGCGGCATCCGGTGCGCCACGACGGCCCGGGCGACGAACACGCCGTCGCGGGTGACCGCCTCCACCCAGTCGCTGTCGGCCACGCCGATCGCCTCGGCGTCCTGCGGGGACATCCAGACGGCCCGCCCGCCCCGGGAGAGGGCCAGCAGGAACAGGTGGTCCTGGTGCTCCTGGTGGATGGCCCACGTGTCGTGCGGCGTGAGGTGACGCACCGCCACCTCCGGTCGGCCGTCCGGGGCGAGGCGCGGCTCGCCGAACAGTCTCTTTCGGTCCAGCGGTGGCCGGTAGACCGGGAGCGCCTCACCGATCTCATGGATCCAGTCGTGGTCCAGGAAGAAGTGCTGGCGGCCGGTGAGGGTGTGCCAGGGCTCCGGCTGCCCGGTGTCGTGGGCGCCGTCGGTGCGGTGCCGGCCGCCCGACTCGCCGTCCGACCACCGCGGGGAGGTGCCGGACGGCGCGTGGAGGGTGTTCGCCGCCTTCAGGGTCGTGTCGAGCAGGGGGCGGCCGTCGGCCGAGACGCCGTTGGACCGCCGTAGGAACTCGACCTCCTCGTCGGGGCGGAGCGTGTCTCCCCCGGCGGGCGGACCGAGTTGCTCCACCAGCGGGCCGAGCGCCGCGAACCTGGCGCCGATCGCCGTGTAGTCGCGTTCCACGACCGTCAGGTTCGGCAGGGTCCTGCCGGGCACGGGAGCGCACTCCCCGCGCTTCCAGTCCAGGACGACGCCGCCCGGCTGGGCGGTCTCGTCCGGCGTGTCGTGCTGGAGGGCGGTCGCCACCAGGTCCTTGCGCACCCCCAGACGGCCGACGGCCAGTTCGCCGAGCCGCTCGGCCAGCGCCTTGAACACGTCGAAGTCGGTGCGCCCCCGGAAGGGCGGATCCGCGGCCGGGGTGGGGGAGTCCACGAAGGGGCCCGGGTCCGTACCGGGCAGATCGTGTCCCTCGTCCCAGGTGGCGGAGGGCAGGACGACGTCCGACAGCAGCGTCGACGACGTCTGCCGGAAGTCCAGGGACAGCAGCAGGTCGAGCTTGCCCTCCGGTGCCTCGTCGCACCGGGTCACCTCCCCCGGCCGGACACCCCCGGGGGCCTCCTCGGCCCGCCGGTGCGACTGCGTGCCCAGCAGGTCCCGGTGGACGTGCTCGCCGCCCTGCGCCGAAGAGCCGAACGGGTCGGCCCGCCACAGCGTCAGCACCCGCGGCCAGTTCCGCGGCGCGTCCGGGTCCTCGCAGGCGAACTTCAGCGTGCCCGCGCGCAGTTCGGCCACCACCCGAGCCACCGGGTCACCGAACACCTCGCCCAGCTCCAGCGGATTGCGGTCGAAGGTCGGGTACGACGGCGTCCACCCCGAGCGGACCGCCGACGCGAAGCAGTCCGCGCCCGCCATCCCCCCGAAGCGGCCCCGACCGAGCGGCGAGGCGAGCACATCGGCCGCGCACCGGTCGTGGCGCCACTGACCGGTGTGGAGGAACCAGTACGCCGTGCCGGCCATCCGGCGCGGCGGCCGGGACCAGTCCGACGCGGACGCGAGGCTCGCCCAGCCGGGCCCCGGGCGGCACTGCTCCCGGTCCGCGCAGTGCGCCCAGCCGCCGCCGCTGCGGCCCTGGCAGCCGGTGAGCTGGAGCAGAGCGAGGCAGGCCCGGACGATCGTCTCGGAGTGGAACCATCGGCCGGTGTCGGCGCCCGTCAGAATCATGCAGCGGCCCCGCGACCGCTCCGCCGTCCGCGCGAACTCCCGTGCGACCCGCACGCACGTGGCCGCCGGGACGGACGTGTGGGCCTCCTGCCAGGCGGGTGTGCCGGGCGCGTCGGCGTCGTCGTACGACTCCGGCCAGCGGCCCGGCAGTCCCGGCCGTGCCACGCCGTACTGGGCGAGCAGCAGGTCGAAGACCGTGGTGACCAGCGGCCCGGCGACGCCGCCGAGCCTCGTCGCCGGGACACCTCGCCGTACGACGGCTGCGCGCCCCTGGCCCGGTGCCCCGCCGTCGGTGTCGAAGCGGGGCAGCAGCACCTCCGCACCGGCGGCGACCTCACTGCCGTACAGGCTCAACCGCGGTGTCGTGTCACCGAGTTCGAGGTTCCACCTGCTGCTGCCCGACCTGGTCCGGCGAAAGCCCAGCGAGCCGTTCGGGACGACCGCTCGGCCCGAGACCTCGTCCAGCACGACCGTCTTCCACTCGGCGCCCTCGCCGCGCTGCCCGAGGTCCGAGGCACGCAGGAACTTCCCCGGGACGTGGGCGCCGTCGCGTTCCTCCAGCGTGACCAGGAACGGCAGATCGGTGAACCGCCGTACGTAGTCCGTGAAGAACGGTGTCTCGCGGTCGACGAAGAACTCCTTGAGGACGACGTGCCCCATGCCGAGGGCCAGTGCGCCGTCCGTGCCGGGGCGCGGGTGCAGCCACTCGTCGGCGAACCTGGCGCCGTCGGCGTGGTCACCGGCGACGGCCACGACCTTCTGGCCCCGGTAGCGTGCCTCCGCCACCCCCCGCGCGTCCCGTGTACCGGTCACCGGGACGTCGCGGCCCCACGTCATCAGGTACACCGCGTCCCACACCTCACCCGCCTCAGGCGGGTCGGGCCGGTCGCCGAACACCTGCGCGGAGGCGACGGGCGGGCCGGCGTACCCGTCGTGGAACGACAGGATGGGCGCACCGATGAGGGCGTGGAAGCGGGCGCCCGCCGCGTACGACACC
The DNA here is from genome assembly GCF_042868655.1 of Streptomyces sp. NPDC007808. Classification (NCBI taxonomy): domain Bacteria; kingdom Bacillati; phylum Actinomycetota; class Actinomycetes; order Kitasatosporales; family Streptomycetaceae; genus Streptomyces; species Streptomyces sp. NPDC007808. Next base: position 93,065 of record NZ_JBIAEQ010000008.1, on the reverse strand, counting down.
GTCGACATCGCGGAGGCGGGGAAACAGCCGGCGATCCGGTCGGGGCCGTAGGTCCTGATGGTGTGCACGTGCGCCGCCGCGACCAGCTCGACGGCCTCGTCCCAAGTCGCCCGGACCAGACCGGCCTTGCCGCGGGCCCGCTGGTAGCGGCGGCGGCGCTCGGGGTCGTTCTGGATGTCCGCCCACGCCAGGACGGGGTCCCGCAGGCGTTGTTTCGCCTCCCGGTACAACTCCAGGAGCACCCCGCGGACGTACGGGTGACGGACCCGCGTGGGGGAGCAGGTGGACCAGGAGGGGGCGTCCTCCTCCCGCCCGCCTGTCGGCTCGACGCCGGGCGGATCGGGCGCGGGCGTGCCGGGCCGGAAGAACCTCCCGGCCTCCAGCAGCGCCGCGCCCGGCTCGGCGGGCGCAGCGGGCGGTATTCGCGTGTCGGTCACAGGCGCTCCCTTGCTTGCCCAGGGCCCTGGTCCCGAACCTAGGGCGGAGCGCGGGAGCGCACCCCTTCACGGCACCCGTACGGGTCAGACCTTGCGGGCGACCCCCGCGTACACGGGCACGATGCCCTCGGCCTGGGCGGCCACGTCCACCGGCTCGGGGCGCCAGCCGTGCACCGGGATCACACCGGGGCCGAGCAGTTCCAGACCGTCGAAGAAGCGGGAGAACCCGGCGAGCGACCGGGGGAAGAAGGGGGTGCCGCTGCGCCGGAAGTGGTTCGCCGCCTTCTCGACGGCCTCGGGGCTCAGGTCCGGGGTGACCTGGGAGAGGATCAGGTAGCTGCCCGGGGCGAGCGCCGCGACGTACCTGCCGAGCAGGCCGTACACGTCGTCGCCCGCGGGGTCGTCACTGAGGTAGTGGGTGAGCGCGACCAGCGACAGGGCGACCGGTTCGGCGAGGTCCAGGGACTCCCGGGCCCGGCCCAGCAGGGTGTCGACGTCACGGACGTCCGCCTGCACATAGTCGGTGCGGCCCTCCGCAGACCCGTGCAGCAGCGCCTCCGCGTGCCGCAGCACGATCGGGTCGTTGTCCGCGTACACGACCTTGCACTCCGGTGCCACGGCCTGCGCCACCTGGTGCAGGTTGGGCTCGGTGGGGATGCCCGTGCCGATGTCCAGGAACTGGCGTATCCCGGACTCGGCGGCGGTGCGCACCGCCCGATGCATGAACCGGCGGTTGGCGCGCGCTCCCCGTAACACCGTGCCGTCCACGGCGAGGATCCTGCGAGCCAGTTCCTCGTCCACCGGGTAGTTGTCCTTGCCGCCCAGCCACCAGTCGTACACCCGGGCCGGGTGCGGTCTGCTGGTGTCGACGCGGGTGGACGTGGCGTCGGGTCCGGTCATGGGGGATCTTCTCCTCGGGGTGCGTCGCGGTCGTGCACAGGTCGCCGGCCGGGGCCGGAAGGGTTGCCGTACACCGGTCAGAAGTCCTCGCGGCGCTCCCGCAGGATCTTCTTCGTGCGCTCGGCCGACGCGGCGGCCGTCGACATGTGGTCGAGGACCTCCAGATGCGCCGCGACCTCCTTGCGGGAATCCAGGTACAGCGCGCCGGAGAGGTACTCGGTGTAGACCATGTCGGGCAGCTCGGGCTCGGCGAAACGGAACAGCGTGAAGGGGGCGTAGGTGCCCGGATGCGGCCCGGAGGCGAACTCCGCGATCTGCAGGGTGACCCGGTCGCGCTCGGCGAACTCCAGCAGCTTGTCCAGTTGGCCGCGCATCACCTCGCCGCGGGCGGCCACCGGACGCAGCAGCACCGTCTCGTCCATGATCACCCACAGGTGAGGCGGGTCGGGTCGCTCCAGCAGCCGCTGCCGCCGCATGCGCAGCGCCACGTGCCGCTCCACGGTCTCCGGCCCGCTCTGGCCGATCGTCCCGGCCTCCAGCACGGCACGGGCGTAGGCCTCCGTCTGGAGCAGGCCCGGCACGAAGTGCGGTTCGTAGGAGCGGACGATGCGGGCGGCGCCCTCCAGACTCACGTACAGGCTGAACCAGTCCGGGAGCACGTCGTGGAACCGCTGCCACCAGCCCGGCTGGTTGGCCTCCTCCGCCAGGTCGACGAACGCGGCCGCCTCGTCCTGCGGTACGCCGTACGTCTCCAGCAGCACCTGCACGTACGGGATCTTCAGCGCGACCTCGGCCGTCTCCATGCGCCGCACGGTCGCCGCGGCCACCCGCAGCACGCGTGCCGCCTCGTCACGCCCCAGCCCCGCTGACTCCCGCAGCTCCTGCAGGCGCTTGCCGAGCACCACCTGGCCCACGGTGGGCGCGGGCCGCCGCTCACTCACGCCACGCCTCCCCTACGCGCCGAAAGTACGGGTGCAGTGTGCCACGTTCCCACAGAAGTGCGAACGTGCCGTCCGGTACGGCCCGTTGCCCCCGAGGGCCGTGCGACGGCGGTACGGGCCCCTTGCCTCACGGCCGTGTCAGGAGACCGCGGCCCGGCGGGCGCGTGGCGTTCGCGGTGGTGGAGCTGGAGCGCGTTCGCGGTGGTGGAACTGGGGTGCTTTCGCGGTGGTGGAGTTGGAGCGCGAGAGCTCAGCAGCGCCGGCACGACGGCCGCCGGCACCGGGCTGCGTGGGACCGGCCGCTGCCTCCGGGGGCGGTGACCGCGGTGCGGTGCAGGCCCGGCCCCCCTCTCGTCGTGGGGTGTGCGGTCCCGGGCCGGAAGGTCAGGGCTCGATCAGGCCGACGCGGATGGCGTACCGGGTGAGTTCCAGACGGTCGCGCAGCCCGAGTTTCTGCAGCAGGTTGGCGCGGTGCCGCTGGACCGTCTTGACGCTGATGAACAGCAGGTCGGCGATCTCCTTGGAGGAGTGCCCCTCGGCCACCAGCTTGAGGACCTCCTCCTCGCGCGGGGTGAGGATCTGGTCGGGGGCCTCCTCGCCGCGGCGGGCCCGGTCGAGGTAGTTGCGGATCAGCGCGGTGACCGCGCCCGGATACAGGAAGGGCTCGTCGCGCATCGCGGCCCGGCAGGCGGCGACCAGGTCCCGGTCGGCGACGGACTTCAGCACGTACCCGCTGGCGCCGGACTTGAGGGCCTGGAAGAAGTACTGCTCGTTGTCGTGCATCGTGAGCATCAGGATCCGCAGCCCCGGCTTGAGCGTGGCCAGTTCGCGGGCGGCCTGCAGGCCGGTGAGCCGTGGCATGGCGATGTCGAGCACGGCCAGGTCGAGGTCGTGGGTGCGGGCCAGCTCGATGGCCTCGGCGCCGTCCCCGGCCTCGGCGACCACTTCGAGGTCCGGCTCCTGGTCGAGGATGAGCCGCACACCTCGGCGGACCAGCGCGTGGTCGTCGGCGAGCAGGATGCGGATCGTGCGCAGGGGCGTGTCGGACATGGTCAGGGCTGCTTCCTCGGCACGGGTGCGGTGAGTCGGACGCGGGTGCCGGTGCGGGGCGCCGGCGTGATCTCAAGGCTGCCTCCGACGAGCAGGGCCCGCTCGCGCATGCCACGGATGCCGGCGCCTTCGCTGCGGGCCCCGATGCCGCTGCCGTCGTCGGTGACCGTCAGCACGGCACTGTCCTCGGTGTGCCGCAGGGCGACGGTGACCTGCTCGGCGTCGGCGTGGCGGGCGACGTTGGTCAGCGACTCCTGAGCGACGCGATAGAGCACCAGCTCGGTCTCCGGTTCCAGCGCGGGCAGGTCGGCGTCGAAACGGCGGGTGACCCGCAGACCGGTGTGGGTGGCGAAGTCCTCGGTGAGCGCGGTCAGCGCGCTGACCAGGCCCAGGTCGTCCAGCACGCCGGGCCGCAGCCGGCGCACCAGCCGACGGACCTCGTCCAGGCTCCCCCGGGTGATCTCCTGCACCTCGTGCAGCTCCTCGCGCAGCGGCGCCGGCGCATGGTCGGCGGCCCGCTTCAGGCCCAGCAGGATCGCGGTCATGCTCTGGCCGACCTCGTCATGCAGCTCCTGTGCGATACGGCGCCGTTCCGCCTCCTGCGCCAGCAGGGCCCGGGCGCTGCTGGCGGCCCGTTCCTGTTCCAGCCGCTCCAGCATGGCGTTGAACGTGACGATCAGCTCGGCGACCTCGCCGCCGCCGGCCGCGGGCAGGCGCTGGCCGGGGCGCAGCAGGTCCACGGTGGTCATCAGCTTCGTCAGCCGGTCCAACGGCGCCAGGCCCAGCCGCAGCAGCGCGGCGTTGGCGACCAGCATGACGACCAGACCGCCCACCAGGATGACCGCCTCGGTGAGCAGGACCGGCACGGAGACCGTCACCGGAGCCCACAGCAGCAACGCCGTGGCCGCGCCCAGCACCACGGCGTTCAGGGCGAAGATCCGCCAGAACAAGGACACCGGCCGCACGCCTCCTTCTCCGTAACCTCTGTTCACCTCCACAGTCGGGCACGGCGCCGCCCTGTCGCGCCCGGCGAAGTCGGTGTGCGGGTGAGCCCGTGGCCAGTCTGCGCCCCTCGGCCCACCCCGTCGATGGGGTCCGGACCCCATTTCTCCCGGTGCGCACCACCCATGGTGCGGCCGCATGGGTCTCTCGGCCCGGCGTAAATGGGGCACGCGCCCGATGGGCCTGTGCCGTCGGCCGGGCCAGGGTGAAGGACACACGACCATCCCGACCGACCAGGGGACGACCATGTCACTCGAAGCATCCCGGGCCGAGCCCCATCCGCAGGAGGCCCGTCAGCGCCTGGAGGACGCACGCGACTCCCGGCTGGCACAACTGCGGTCCCTCGACGAGGGCGGGCACAGCGCGGACGATCACCTGCTGTCGACGCAGAAGGCCGCGGTGGAGCGGGTCCTCGCGGAGATCGAGGAAGCCCTCGCGCGGGTCGAGGACGGGACGTACGGGACCTGCCTGGGCTGCGCCAGGTCCGTCCCGGCGGAGCGGCTGGAGATCCTGCCCTACACCCGCTACTGCGTCACCTGCCGGCGCCGAGCCGCCTGACCGAACACGGAGGGGTGATGTGGTGAACCACCAGACCATCGGCGTGGGCACGCCGCGGCTCTCGGCCGAGGACCTCGCCGCGCTGCGGGAGAACCTGCACGAGCAGCGTCTGTTCCGCCAGGAGCAGGTGCGGCAGCTCACCGGGCCCGTCAACGCCCGCGCCGAGGACCGGCTCCGGCGGCGGGCCGCCTCGCAGATCGAGGTCCACGTCAAGCTCGCCGCCTCGGCCCGGATGGTCCTCACCGACGTCGAGGCGGCCCTCGCCCGCATGGACGAGGGCTCCTACGGCCTGTGTCACCTCTGCCGGCGCGCCATCGACCGGGAACGGCTGATGATCGTGCCGCAGGCCCGCTACTGCGCCCGCTGCCAGCAGGTCAGGGAGGCGGCCCGGTGACCGGCATCCGGCCCTCGCGCACCGACGCCGCCCGGCACCGGACCTGGCCGGTGTGCCGGCGCTGCTGCGGCGTCGCCCTCGACATGGGCAGCGGACGCACCCGTGCCTGGATCGCCGGCAAGGGCGTGACCGTCGACGTCCCCACAGTGACCTTCCCCGACTCCGACGGCGCTCCCACCCTGCCTCTCTCCGGCGCGGACGGCGCTCCCACCCTGCCTCTCCCGGGCTCCGACGGCGCTCCCACTCCGCCTCTCCCCGGCGCGGGCGGCGGGCCTGCCCTTACCCACCTCGACGCGGGCGGCATACCCAGCCCGCCCCACCCCGGCACCGGCGCGGTGTACCCCGTCCGACGCGGCGTCATCGTCGACACCCCGGGGTGCGCCCGGATGCTGAACCGCCTGCTGGGCCCCCGCCTGCCCCGCATCACCCGCCCGGTGGTCGTCGTCGCCGTTCCGGTCCTGGGCGGCGCCGCCTACCGTACGCAGGCGCGGGCCGCGGTGGAGGTGCTGCGGCCGCGCAGCGTCCTGACCGTACCCGGCGCCCGGTGCGTCGCCCTCGCCGCCGAGGCGGACCTGTCGGGGCCGTTGCTGGTGGTGGACATCGGCGCCCAGCTCACCGAGGTGGTCCTGCTGTGCGACGGCGCCGTCACCGACGCGCGCCGCGCCGCCCTGGGCACGGGGGACCTGGACGAGAGCACGCCACCTGAGCGGATCGCCGACGTGGTGGTCTCGATGCTGACCGCGATGCTCCGCCAGGACCGCACCTCGCTCACCTCCGACGCCCTGCGGCGCGGCGCTCTCCTGGCCGGCGGAGGCGCCCTGCGTCCCGAGCTCACCCATCGCCTGGTCGGCCGGCTGCACGCACCGCTGTACGTGGTCCCGCGGCCGCACACCGCTGCCGTCCGCGGCGCCGCCACACTGCTGCGCGCCGCCCGCGCCCACCCCTCCCTGTCCGGCACCCTCCGGCCCACCGCCTGCCCCCACTAGGCCTTGGACCCTGACGACAGGGACCGGCCGTGCGGGGGTGCGGTGCGGAGGCGTCGTGCACCGCCCGTCGGGTCGTCGCCCGCATTACCTCCCGGGTAATCGACCCCGTCACGCGTGCGCGGGATCGTTGGGGCACCGGGTTCCGGGGCGGCGCACTCCGTTCCGGAGTCCGGGCCTCGGCATCGCAACTCGACCTCGACGGAGGGTGATTCACCATGTCCGCCACCTCGCTCGCCGCGCTCGCCCGGACCTCCGACCCGCAGACCGTGCTGCGCCGCTTCCTGGCCCTGGACGCCGTGGTGACCGGGGCCAACGGGATCGCCTACCTCGCGGTGTCCGGCCCTCTCGGCCGTCTCCTCGGGGTGGACTCGGGCCTGTTGCTCGGACTCGGCGCGTTCCTCACCGTGTACGGAGCCGGCGTCGGACTGCTCGCCTCCCGGCCCCGGCCCGCCGCGTTCCCCGTGCGGGCCGTGATCGAGGCCAACCTCGCCTGGGCCGTGGTGAGTCTCGCCGCGCTGGCGCTGTGGCTGTCGCCGACCACCGCCGGTGCCGTGTGGACCGTGCTCCAGGCGCTCACCGTCGCCGGGTTCGCCGTGCTCCAGTACGCGGCGCTGAGGATGCGTCAGGCCACCATCGACTGAAGGTACTTGACCGTCGCCGGGTCGGCCGGGAGGAACGTCTCGACGGCCAGTTCGGCGACGGTCACGTCCATCGGCGTGTTGAAGGTGGAGATGGAGGAGATGAAGGACAGCACGCGGCCCTCGTGCTCGACCTGCATCGGCAGCGCGAAGTACGGGACCGGCTCGGCCGGCTCGCTGCCGGGTGTCTCGGGCGGCACCGGATAGGCCGCCACCTCCTCGTACAGCCTCTTCAACGGCTCCGAGCGGCGCAGCGCGATCTGCCGGGCCATCTGGTCGAGCAGGTGCCCGCGCCACTCGCGCAGGTTGCGGATGCGCGGTGCGAGGCCCTCCGGGTGCAGGGTCAGGCGCATCGCGTTCAACGGGGGTGTCAGAAGGTGCTCGGGGACGCCGTCGAGCAGCATCAGGATGCCCCGATTGGCCGCGTGGACGTTGTACATCGCGTCGACCACCACGGCGGGGTAGGGCTCGTAGCCCTGGATCAGCCGCTCCAGGCCCGCGCGGAGCGCGTCCAGGGCGGGATCGGTCAGCGGGGTCTCCGGATAGCGGGGGGCGTAGCCGGCCGCCAGCAGCAGCGCGTTGCGCTCGCGCACCGGCACGTCCAGATGTTCGGCCAGCCGCAGCACCATCTCCTCGCTCGGGCGTGAACGGCCCGTCTCGATGAAACTGATGTGTCGCGCCGAGGAGTCGGCCCGCAGCGCCAACTCCAGTTGGCTGACCCGTCGTTGCTCCCGCCAGGCCCGTAGCAGGGGGCCCACGCCCCGGTCGACCGGTGCGGTGGCGGGCGGCGCGGCGTCTCGGGGCGGGACAGTGGTCATGGATACGACCGTAGTCGAGGAGCGCGTGGAAATGGTCGCGCTGCAGCCACCGCCTCCGGGACGGGACGGCGTGGCGCGACCGGGCACCGGCCCGGCGCCGCGCCGAAGGGCCGGCGGACCTCCGGCTGTGGCAGTCTGAGGAGGAACCGCCCGTCCAGGAAGGAGCGAGGCCATGCCCCTCGAACCGCTGTCGCAGAAGGAGATCGAGGACCGGCTCGCGGAGCTGCCCGGCTGGTCGCTGGACGGCGACCGGATCGCGCGCTCCTACCGGCTGCCCTCGCACTTCGCGGCCACGGCGATGGTCGTCCACATCGCCCAGGTCCAGGAGGAGCTCGACCACCACTCCGACCTGACCCTCGGCTACAACACCGTGTCCCTCACCGTGAACACGCACACCGTGGGCGCGGTGACCGAGCGGGACTTCGACCTCGCCGGGAAGATCGAGGCGCTCGCCCCGGGCCACGGGGCACACTGAGGCGCGTGCTCGACTACGACGAGGAAGCGCAGCGGTACGACGCCTCGCGCGGCGGCGAACCCAGGGCGGCGGCCGCGGCCCGAGCGGTGCTCGGACTCCTGCCGGAGGGGACGCGGCGCCTGCTCGACGTGGCGTGCGGCACCGGCATCGTCACGCGACGGCTCGCCGAACGGGACGGCCTGCGCGTCACCGGCGTCGACCTCGCGACCAACATGGCCCGGCAGGCCGCCGCCCGGCTGCCCGGCGCCGTGGTGCTCGCGGACGGCCGGCGGCTGCCGTTCCCGGACGGCCGCTTCGACGCCGTCAGCAGCGTGTGGCTGCTGCATCTGGCGCAGAGCGACGAGGACGCGCGGACGGTCGTCGCGGAGTGCGCCCGGGTGCTGCGGCCGGGCGGGGTCTATGTCACCACGGTCGACAAGGCCGCCGCCCACAACGTGGGCAGCGACATCGATGCCGTACTCGCGTCCCGCCCGCGCCGCCCGGCCCGGGACGCGGCGGCCGTGGTCGAGTCGTACGCCCTCGGCCACGGCCTGCTCCCGTCCGGCCGGGCCCGCTTCACCGGCCGCGGACAGGGCCGCAGCCCCCGCCGCACCATCGCCGACCTGCGTCGCGGCTGGTTCGTCACCCTGCCGCCCGGTGATCCCCTCGCCGACGAGTTCGCCGCCCGGCTGGCACGGCTGCCGGACCAGGACGTGCCCCGCCCCGACCCGGTGTTCACCCTGCGGGCGTTCCGCAAGCCCGGGTGAAGTCCATGGTCCAGTTGGTCAGCCAGGTCCGCCCGCCGTCCACGGAGAACGCCTGCTCCCAGCGGGCCGAACGAGGCGAGACACCCGACCACACGAACCGGACCCGCACCTCCTGGTGGCCATGGGTGTCGTCGCCGTAGAACTCGCCCCGCCCGCCCTCGAACCGGCCGACGACGGGTGGGAAGAGCTTCCCGCTCACGCTGGACGCCCAGTGCAGCGACCACTGCCGCGTCTCCCCGTCGAACAGCCGCAGCGTCGCACCCTTCGCCGACAGCCTCGGCATGTCGATCTCATCGAGGTTCGCGGCCCCGTCGAACAGCGGCCGGCACCAGCTGGTCGCGGGGAACTCCTCCCAGCCGCTGTCCGGGTCGAGGAAGTCGGTGCGGCGGCGGTTGAGGACCTCCCACTCGCCGTGGAAGAAGTCGAAGTCGTGCGCGCTGCTCATGTGCGGTCTCCAGTGGTTCCTTCGGGCAGGGAGTCGGCCAGGTAGGCCGCGAGGTCCGGGACGTCGGGCGCGAGCAGGTGCCGTACCCAGGCGTCCCGTTCGTGCAGGATCGGCGGGAGCTCCCAGACGCAGCCGATCCACGGCAGGTCCGTGACGACGAAGTGGGTGGGGTCGAGGTCCGGGCAGCCCAGCACCGGCTGGCCCGCCGCGGCGCCCCGGAAGTGCAGGACGTTGTCCCACACCCAGCTGTAGGCGTTGAGGTAGGCGCCGTCGTCGCCGCCCCGGTGCAGCACCACGAAGGTCGCCGGTGGCGTGCCGTCCGGCTCCGGCAGCAGCTCCGGCAGGATCTCGTACGCCGCCTTCGCGACCTCGGGCGCGATGCCCGCGGGATCGGTGGTGACGTGGTAGCGCTTGACGTGCCGACCGGCCACCTCGACGGGCGGCGGCACGGTCAGCAGCTTTTCACTGAAAGGCATGGCGGCACGCTAGAGGCGCTTCACTGACATCCTGTGGCAGTGAAGTCCAGCCGACTCATCTCGATCCTCCTGCTGCTCCAGACCCGCGGCCGGATGACTGCCGCGCAACTCGCCGAGGAACTGGAGGTGTCGGTGCGCACGGTCTACCGGGACGTCGAGGCGCTGGGCGCGGCCGGCGTCCCGCTGTACGGCGACGCCGGGCACGCCGGTGGCTACCGCCTCCTCGACGGCTACCGCACCCGCCTCACCGGACTCACCACCGACGAGGCCGAGGCCCTCTTCCTCGCCGGGGTCCCCGGCCCGGCCGCCCAACTCGGTCTCGGCTCGGTCCTGGCCACCGCCCAGCTCAAGGTCCGGGCCGCACTGCCCGCGGAACTGCGCGGGCACGCCGACCGGATCAGCGGCCGCTTCCACCTGGACGCACCGGGCTGGTACGCCGACGCCGACGAGACTCCGTACCTTCCCGCGGTGGCCGACGCCGTCTGGCACAGCCGCGTCCTGCACGTGCGGTACCGCCGCTGGCGCGAGCCCACCGATGTGGAGCGCCGTCTGGAGCCGTACGGGCTCGTCCTCAAGGCGGGCCGCTGGTACGTCGTCGCGGGTCCGGGCCCCCGTACCTTCCGCGTCGACCAGATCCTGGAACTGACCGCGTCGGACGAGGAGTTCACCCGACCCGACGACTTCGAGCTGGCCGCCTACTGGGCGGCCTACCAGCGCGACTTCCACGACCGGCTCCGGCAGGGCGAGGCGCTGGTCCGGCTGGCTCCCGGTGTGCGGCCCGACGGGCCGATGGCGGTGGCGGTCCGAGACAACGGGCGTACCGACGAGGAGGGTTGGACGCTGGTCACCGTGCCGATCGAGTCCGTCGACCACGCGCACGGGGAGTTCCTGCGGCTGGGCGCGGACATCGAGGTTCTGCGGCCCGTGGCCCTGCGGGAGCGGATCGCGGCGACCGTACGGGAACTGATGGCGCGGTACGGCTGACAGCGCTCCCGTCCCCGCGGGTCCGCCGCGCGGAACCGGCAGCCCCGGTGCGCGCCGTGGCGACCGAAGAGGCGAACCCGTCCGCCCTTCTGGGAGGTTCGCCGGACGACGGAGGCATGACCACCGCTCCACGCCCGGCGGTGTCCACACCCTGACGGGATTACGCGTCGTCAGGTTGCTTCACGGGCGTCACCTTTCTGGGTGATGCGTACAACCATGAGCGTTCTTCACGGGTCCTTCACGTGCGTACCGCCGAACACCTGGGGAGAACATGTTCCACACCCGTATACCTCTCGCCGCCACCGCGGCCGCCGTTGTCGCCGCCGTCACCCTGACCGCCTGTGGTCCCGGTTCCGGTGACGAGATCGTCGACAAGCCGAAGGCGAAGACCTCGGCCAAGGCCGGCGGCGGCGACGGGAAGGAGCCCGCCGACGACAAGAGCAGCGCCGCGTCCGAGGTCGCCGAGGTCGGGGACACGCTCGCCCTCAAGGGCATGGAGAGCGGCAGCGGGCTCGACGTCACCGTCGTCAAGGTCGTCGACCATGCCAAGTCCGCGGACGAGTTCTTCGCCCCCGAGGACGGCAAGCGGTGGATCGGGGTGCAGTTCCAGCTCGTCAACACCGGAAGCAAGGTGTACTCCGACGCGCCCATGAACGGGGCGAAGACGACCGACGACCAGGGCCAGCAGTTCGGACCCGTCATCGCCGACATCACGGCCGGCCCGTCCATGTCGTCGGACGTCCGGCTCAAGCCCGGGGCGAAGGCGCTGGGCTGGGTCGTGTTCGAGATGCCGAAGGCGTCGAAGGCGGCGACCGTCACCTTCGCGATGGACTCGGGCTTCGCCCAGCAGGCCGGGGAGTGGAAGCTGTAGCAGACGGCCCAGGGCGCGTGCCGGGAGCCGGCACGCGCCCTGGGGCTCAACTCACCTTGCAGCCGCGGTCACCCAGCTTGAACGCGGTCGGTTTCGCGTTGGCGCCCGACCAGCTCCCCGTGAACCCGAAACTCACGGACGAACCGGCCGCCACGTTCCCGTTCCAGCCGACGTTCCTCGCGGTCACCGCAGCCCCCGACTGGGTGTGCTCGGCGTTCCACGCCTGGGTGATGCGCTGGCCGTCGGCGAAGGACCAGCCGAGCGACCAGTCGCTCCAGGCTCCGGATCCGGTGTTGGTGAGCCGCACGTCCGCCTGGAAACCGCCCGACCACTGGTTGGTGACCGTGTACGTCACCGTGCAACCGCCGGTGGGCGTCGGGTCGGGGCCGGGCCCGGGATCCGTCGTGCCGCTGTCGGAGGTGTCGCCGTAGACGACCCCGCGCCCGTTGGTCGCCACGTACACGCGCCCGTACACCCGCGGGTCACCCGTGATCGCCGCTCCCGTCCAGCCCCACTGGTGGGCGTCGTCGTTGATACGGGTCCAACTCGCGCCCTTGTCCGTGGAGCGGAAGATGCCGCGGACGCCGCCGATCTTCGCGCTGGTGTAGAGGGTCTGGTACGAGGCTCCCGGCGCCGCCTTGCCGAAACCGATCGTGTCGGCCTGCTCGACGTTCGAGAGCCTGGTGAAGTTCGCGCCGCCGTCCGTCGAGTGCCACAGACCGTACGCGCCGTCCGCCTCGCCGCCCGCCAGCCAGACGTCGCCCTCGGCCCCGGGCAGCGCCTTGAAGCGGACGCTGTCACCACTCGGCAGCCCGGTGGCCGAGGACGCGGTGAAGGTGGCGCCGCCGTCCGTACTGACGTAGAACTTCCCGGACTTGAAGCCGTAGAAGACCTTCGGGTCCACCCGGTCGGACTCGACGACCGCGCCGGCCGGGATCCCGCTCGACGTCTGCCACGAGGTGCCGAAGCCCTGCGTGTACCGCACGCCCGTACCGCCGGGACTCCACACGAACCGGCTGCCGTCGGCCGCCGCGGCCACCGTGCCGCCCTCACTGACGCCCGCAGGGTCGGTCCCCGCGAACCAGTGGGCGCCGTTGTCCGTCGAGAACGCGATGTGCGGACCGGAGTCCAGATTCCCGACCCGCACGACCGTGCTCGGGTTCGACTCGGCGAAGTCCAGGCTCGTGGTCGTGGTGAAGTTGGGCTGGGTGAACATCATCGACGGGACCTTGTCCAGGTCCGTGTGACGGAAGCCGCCGATGTCGCCCAGAGCGCTGAGCAGCGGCGCGCCCGACGGGGGAGAGGCGAGGTCGTTGACGGCCGTCTCCTCCAGGCCCCGCACCATCGGCTTGATGGTGAACTTGGCTCCGCTGTCCCAGTCGGTGAGGTTCTCGGTGCCGTAGATCGTCGCGCCCGTGCCGTACATCATGCGGTCCGAGTCGAACGGGTCGATCTCCAGGGCCTCCGTCATCCAGCCGAGCTTCGGGGCCTGCTCCGGCGGTGACGGGTCTGCGCCCCAGGTCAGCCAGGGTGACGAGGAGACGTCCATCGTGTAGCGGTTCTCGCGGGTGGGGTACGACGTGTAGTCCCACGCCCTCGTCCAGGTTCCGCCGCTGTCGGTCGAGCGGAAGATCTGGGTGTCCGGCCACCAGGAGCTGTACGCCGTCGCCATCACCGTGCCGGGCTTCAGCCGGTCGACGGTCAGCCCGCTGAAGCCGTAGTACGTGTCGGCCTCCGCCACCGGGCTGATGTCCTTCCAGGTCCCGGCCGCCGTGTCGTACCGCCACAACCGGCCCTTGCCGCCGTCGTAGGGGCCGCCCTTGTCGCTGTAGGCGAGGTAGAGGTGGCCGTTCGTCGCGTCCAGGACGCCCTTGTGCGCCAGGTATCCCGTGGGCTGCCCGCCGAGCCGGGACCAGGTCGCCCCCGCGTCGGTCGAGCGGTACACGGCGTTGTCCTTGTCGGCGACACCGACGTAGATCGTCTTCGTGGCGTTCTGGGACGTCCCCGTGGACTCGTCGAACGTGACCCAGACGATCCCCTGGTTGTCGCTGGCGTACCCGCTGGTGTCGCTCGGATCCTGCACGTAGGTACCGGCGTTGGGGAAGTTCGCCACCTGCGACCAGGTCACCCCGGAGTCCGTCGAGCGCCACAGCCCCCTGCCGCTGGGGGCGCCCAGGTACAGCACGCTGTTCTTGTTCGGGTCGACCGCCAGCCGCTCACCCATGCCGCGGCCCGGCATGTTGCCGCCCAGCTTGAACGGCAGGTTCGTCTTCTGCCAGCTGGCGCCCCGGTCGGAGGAGCGCATGACCGCGCCGTTCTTCGGGTCCCAGCTGTTGGTGTACGTGCCCACCGCCGCGTACACCCGGTTCGGGTCGACGGAGTCGGACGCCAGGCTCACCACGCCCGTGTGTCCCCAGTCGTCCCAGCCCACGGAGTCCAGCAGCGGCGTCCAGGTCTTCGTCGACTGCTGCCAGCGGTAGGCGCCGCCGATGTCGGTGCGGGCGTAGGCGAGGTTCCTCTCCTTGCGGTTGAACACGATGCCGGGGACGAAACCGCCGCCGTCGATACGGGCGTTCTTCCAGGTGTAGGTGTCGGCGGCGAGGGCCGCCTGCGGGGCCCTGTCGGCGGCCAGCGCGGGCGGAATGCCCGCGAGCAGGCCGGCCGCGAGTGCCAGCACCGCCGTGAGGATGCGGGTTCTTCGCACGGGTGTCCTTTCCCGGACGTGGGGGGAACGCAGAAGCGCGTCGGGGCAAGTGCTTTCCACGCGGGGCGGAAGTGCCGGGCGGCCCCCAGTGCGGGAGGGGGCCGCCCGGCACACAGGCCTCGCCGTCAGGTGACGAGACCGCGTACGCGGAACCTTTCAGGCGGTTCCGGGGAACAGGCGGTGCCTGCGGTGCCCCGTGAGGGGCACGGGACCGCATCCGGATGCGGCTCCGCCGCGTGAGCGCGACCAGCCACAACGGATGGGGATCCGCGGCAGGACACCGCCCGGCCCGCGGAGCGCCCGGCGGGGACCTATTCGAGAAGCTCCGCGTACGAACCCATGGCCAGGGCGATGTCCGCCTGGGCCCAGAACCGGTGGTACGTGAACGACGGCGCCGCACCGCCCGCGAGATACGCCTCGATCTTCGACCAGGCCGGGTCGTCCTTGTAGAACGAGCGGATCGAGTCGAAGGTCGACGACGAGTTGATCGCGTCGCCGTTCGGCATGGTGCCCGTCCAGCCGCTCGGGATGTGGACCGGGTCGTCGAAGCGGTTGTAGTCGGCGCGGGTCTCCGGGACGGCGATGCCCAGGTCGTCCTGGTGGTTCTTCCACATGCCGTCCAGCAGTGCCTTGGCCGTGGTCGCGGCCGCCGTGTCACCGGAGCGGTCGGCGTAGTACGTCAGGGTCTTGGCGTACGCGGCCGCCACACCGACGTCGTTGGTGTAGTCGGCGACGGTGACATGGAGCCCGTTGTTGGCGCCCGGGCTCGACGGGTTCCAGGTGTCGGGCTGCCCCGACCACTGAAGCGTCGCCGGGATCCGGAAGGTGCCGTCCGGGTTGACGGTCGTCTCGGACAGCGCCCAGTCGACCCACTTGTCCAGGACGGCCTTGGCCTGCGCGTTGCCTGTCTGCTGGTACAGCTCGGCGACCCGCTCCATCGACCACGCCTGGAAGCCGAACCACTGGTTGGACGGCGGGTCGTGGTAGACGGGCTGCTGGTCGTAGTACATGCCGTAGAAGGTCGACTTGCCGGCCGGCGGCGTCGCGTACCGCCCCGCCCAGCTGTTGGTCGCCCCGCCCGCGATCGCGCCCTCGCTGGACTGCAGCCAGCGGTAGAACTCGATCTGCCGTTCCAGGGACTTGGCCCAGTCCGCCTGCCCCGTCGCCGACTTCGGCTTCAGGTCGGCGTAGTTGGCCAGGGCGTACGCGGCCATCGGGTTCTGGTAGCCGCCGTGCGCGTGGCTGGAGCCGATGCGCCAGGCCCAGCCCGCCGAGGTGTCGGTGGCACCGCCCCAGGCGTAGTACCAGGACAGCAGGTACATCGACGCGTCCTTGCCGGTGCCGGCCGGGCAGGTGGACGGACCGACGCAGTTGCCGATCTTCTTGAAGTACTTGTCGTACATCGCGTAGCGCAGGTAGTCGCCCATCTTCGCGGCCTTGGCCACGGTCGCGGAGATCTGGCCGCCCTTGCCCTGCTCGTCGGCCCACTTGTCGGCCCAGTACGCGGCCTGCACCGCACGCGCGTCGGCGTCCGGGGCGTTGGTGAACTTCCACTGCTTGGCGTAGGAGGCGTCACCGGTGAACAGGTCCAGGTAGCCGTTCTTGCCGCCGTACTTGAAGGCGTCGCAGGTCGGGTGCGGCACCGTCTCCCACACCGACTCCTGCGGACCGCGCTGGAAAGTGTTGATGTACGACGGTCCCTGATCCGCCGGCCCCGCCGCGCACTTGCCCGGCGCGTTGCCGTAGCCGTAGACGTTGTCGACGTCCTGGATCCAGTGCATGCCGTAGATGTCGTCCGTGCCGTACGCGCTCTTCAGTTCGGCCGCGATCGGGTCCCGGCCGACCGAGACCCCGGTGTCGAGCTTGGCCGGGTACTGGTTCGGCGTGTCCAGCTCGGGCGCGTACGTCGCCGGCTTGGAGGCGTTGTAGAAGGAGTTGGCCGGCTGGTCGGCGCGGGTCGGGATCATGTACTTCTCCATGATCTCCCAGGCGCCGTTGAACTTGGACCAGTCACCCGTGACCTTGCCGTACATCGCCTGCAGCCACAGCAGGTAGCTGTAGGCCTCGGACGTGGTCTCGTGGCCGTGGTCCGGTGCCTCGACGATCAGCGTCTCGACCGAGTGGTACGGGATGCCCTCGGGTGAGAAGTAGCCGTTCGCCGGGTTGGTGATCTTGCCGTACATCTCCAGGAAGCGGGCGTCGTACACCTTCGACGCCGCGATCTGGGTCACCGTGACCGAGGCCTTCGCATGGCCGTTGGCGGACGACTCGAAGGTCGCCGAGCCGGTGCCGGAGCTGTCGGCCGTGATGGTCACCTTCTGGGCGGTGTTCCAGTTCGAGGGCGTGAAGGTGAGCGAGGCGCCGCCGGTCACCGACAGGCCGGAGTTGCCGCCGGTCCGGGCGGTGGTCACCGTCACGTTCGAGGACGGCTGGGTGGACAGCTTCACGTCGTAGGAGCCGGACTTGCCCGCCTGCACGGCCAGTTGGGTCGCTGAGACCACCACGGCGGGGCCCGAGGCCACGGTGATGCCGACGGGAGTGGACTCGGCGGACGCGCCCAGGCTGTCGTACGCCTTGGCAAGCAGCGAATGACCGCCCACGGCGAGGCTGGAGACCGACAGCGAGTAGGGCGCCGTGGTGTCCGTGCCCAGCAGCGTGGTGTCGTCGTAGAACTCGACCTTGCTGATCGACGCCCCGTCCGCTGCGGCCGCGGTCGCCGCGAGCGGGACGGCGTCACCGCGGGTGTAGACGGCGCCCGCCGCCGGGCTGGTCAGTACGGTGATGGGGGGCTGGTGGGCGCCGGTGCAGGCGGTGCCGTTGATCGCGAAGTTCGTCGGGGCCGCGTTGGCGCCGCTGTAGCTGAACTGGGCACCGGTGGAGACGGCGGCGCCGGGGGCGATCCGCTTGTTGTGCCCGGCGTCCTTCACCGTGATCGACTGCCCGGACTGCGACCAGGTGCCGTTCCAGCCGTTGCTGAGCTTCTGGTTGCCCGCGTAGCTGTACGTCAGGGTCCAGCCGTCGATGGCGTCCGTTCCGCGGTTGGTGAGGGTCAGGTCGGCGGTGAAACCCGAACCCCAGTCGTTGGTCTTGTAGTCGACACTGCACTGAAGTGCCGCTGCCTGAGCGGGAGTCGAACCCGTACTCAACATCGTCAAGGGAAGCGCCAGGGTCGCTACGACGGCCGTCCACAACCGTCGTACGGCCCTGCGTCTGCGTGGGGGATGCACGTGCTGGTTCCTCCTCGCGGCTCGGAGAGGTCAAGGCTTGAACCAGTGGGAGCGCTCCCATAGTGAGGACGGGTATGCAAGCGGTCAAGGTGCTTGAAGAGTCGAAAAGATTCGATGCGTTCAGTTGAGCGAAAGTCAGTGACTCCTCTGTCCTTCCCCGTCACTTGGCGCTAGTTTCATGGGCACCAGTGGGAGCGGTTCCATCAGTCGACGCGTCCGTCCCGACGCGCCTGATCTGCAAGGAGTCGCTCATGCGACACCCCCCGCGTTCAGTACTTTTAGCCTTCGCCGACGCGTTCGGCACCGGCACGCGCGTCAGCGCCGGGTTCCTGCCCGGTGTCCGGGACGGCGGTTCTCCAGTCACGCCACAACCCCCCACCTCGTACGGCATCGGGCCGCGTGCACACCTGCGCGCCCTCGACGGACAACTTCCCTGACGGACAACTTCCCTCACGCAGAAGGAAACCCGCACTCATGACTCGTACCAGAACAGCGATGCTCGCCGCCCTGGCGCTGGTCGCCGGGGCCTCGGGGACCGCGCTCGCCGCGGTCCCCGACGGAGTCGGCACCGCCGCCGTGCCCTGCACCGTCGACTACAAGGTGCAGAACCAGTGGGACACCGGCTTCACCGCCGCCGTGACGGTCACCAACCAGGGTGCCGCCAAGTCGAACTGGTCGGTGAAGTGGTCCTACGCCGGAAACCAGAAGGTCACCAGCGGCTGGAACGCCAAGCTGAGCCAGAGCGGGGCGGCCGTCACCGCGGCCAACGAGTCCTACAACGGGACGCTGGGGACCGGCGGTTCGGTCAGCTTCGGCTTCCAGGCCTCCTACAGCGGCACCAACGCGATCCCGGCCACCTTCACCCTCGACGGCGTGACCTGCAACGTCGACGACGGCGGCTCGGGTCCCACGGACCCGCCGCCCGACCCGACCGGTCCGCGGGTCGACAACCCGTACTCCGGCGCCAAGGTGTACGTGAACCCGCAGTGGTCCGCGAACGCCGCCGCCGAGCCGGGCGGCAGCCGCGTCGCCAACCAGCCCACCGGTGTCTGGCTCGACCGCATCGCCGCCGTCAACGGCGCGAACGGCAAGATGGGCCTGCGCGCCCACCTCGACGAGGCGCTGCGGCAGAAGGGCTCCGGTGAGCTCGTCGTCCAGCTGGTCATCTACAACCTGCCGGGCCGCGACTGCTCCGCCCTCGCCTCCAACGGCGAACTCGGCCCGACGGAGATCGGCCGCTACAAGACCGAGTACATCGACCCGATCGCCGCGATCCTCGCCGACCCGAAGTACCGCTCGCTGCGGATCGTGAACGCCATCGAGATCGACTCCCTGCCGAACCTGGTCACCAACACCGGCAGCCGTCCCACCGCCACGCCCCAGTGCGATGTGATGAAGGCCAACGGCAACTACCAGAGGGGCGTCGGCTACGCCCTGAACAAGCTCGGTGACGTGCCCAACGTCTACAACTACATCGACGCCGGTCACCACGGCTGGATCGGCTGGGACGACAACTTCGCCCCCAGCGCCGCCCTGATGAAGGAGGCGGCCACCACCGAGGGCGCCACCGTCAACGACGTGCACGGCTTCATCACCAACACGGCGAACTTCAGCGCCCTGAAGGAGAACAACTTCAGCATCAACGACACGGTCGGCGGCAAGTCGGTCCGCGAGTCGAAGTGGGTGGACTGGAACCGGTACACCGACGAGCTGTCCTTCGCGCAGGCCTTCCGCAACCAGGCGGTCACGGCCGGGTTCAACACAGGCGTCGGCATGCTGATCGACACCTCCCGCAACGGCTGGGGCGGCAGCGCACGGCCGACCGGACCCGGCGCGACGACAAACGTCGACACCTACGTCGAGGGCGGCCGCTACGACCGCCGTTTCCACGTCGGCAACTGGTGCAACCAGTCCGGGGCCGGCCTCGGCGAGCGCCCGCAGGCCAACCCGGCCACCGGGATCGACGCCTACGTCTGGATGAAGCCGCCGGGTGAGTCCGACGGCGCCAGCAAGGAGATCCCCAACGACGAGGGCAAGGGCTTCGACCGGATGTGCGACCCGACCTACACGGGCAACCCGCGCAACAACTACAACATGTCCGGCGCCCTGCCGAACGCCCCGCTGTCCGGCCACTGGTTCTCGGCGCAGTTCCAGCAGCTGATGCAGAACGCGTACCCGCCCCTGTCCTGACCGGCTGAGCAAGCCCGCCGGGGCCTAGCCCTCCTGGGCCAGGCCCCGGCGGATCGCGAACTCCACCGCCGAGTAGTGGCCGTCGGCCCGCTCCAGTTCGTACGGCTCCATCGGGTGCAGCGGCGGCTGCGCCATGAAACGGGGCCGGGTGCCGTGGTGCGGCTGGGCGGCGTGGACCAGGAAGGGGTGGCAGAGGTAGACGTCGCCCGGGCGCCCGGTGGCGTACGCGAGCGGGCGGTGCGCCGAGGCCTCGGCGACCTGGGGGCCGAGTTCCAGGAAGGAGGCGCCGGCCTCGCCGTACGGCGCCAGAACCGGCGGTACATCGAGATGCGAGCCGACCCGGATGCGGGTCGGGGCGTCGTCCTCGCCGACCTCGCTGAACAGGAACAGCATGAGCAGGGCGCGGTCCTTCGACCGCAGGTTCGTGTGCGGGTGCTGGGCGCCGTCGGGCACATAGCTGCCCTCGATGTGCCAGCCGGCGTCCGCGGGCTCCTCCTCGTGCGGGAAGCGCAGCGGGAAACTGCCCAGCGAGTAGCGTGACTGCCAACGGCCATCCCCGACCAGCATGTCGAAGGCCTCGTGCAGTACGTGGGTGTTGACGGCTGCCGCGAACGGCCCCTGCGCCATCTCGTACACCCAGTGCACGGGATCCTTCCAGGTGCCGGGGTCCTCGGGGTCGTATCCCGTCTCCCGCCACAGCAGCCGTGCGCAGTGCTCGGCGACGCGTGGCGGAAAGGCGCCCTCGATCTTCACGAAACCGTCTTCGAGGAAGCGCTCCACCATCTCGTCGTTCATGGCGCCATCGTGGGTGACCGGACGTCCTCGCCGCACCTGATTTTCTTGCGGCGTTTTGCCGTTACGGCAAGGACAGTGGCCCGGCGACGGTGCGTCGGCGCAGGCTGGCGGCATCCGGACGAGAGGCTGACCACCATGGCGCACGAGGACCACGACCACCAGCAGCAGCTTCACCAGGACCAGCACCACGGCCATCACGGCCATCACCAGGACCACAGCGACATCGACTGGGGCGAGATGGCGCCGCTGCTGGAGGCGCAGGCGGAGCTGTTCACGCCCCTGTACGAGCACGCCATGGCCTGGCTGGCGAAGCGGCAGACGGAACCGGGGCTGATCGTGGACGCGGGCAGCGGGCCCGGGGTCATCGCCTGTCTGCTCGCCGACGCCTTTCCCGGCGCCCGGGTCGTCGCCGTCGACGCCTCCGAGCCGCTGCTGGAGCGGGCCCGGGACCGTGCCGAGCGGCTCGGTGTCGCCGACCGCTTCGGCACCCTCGCCGGTGAACTCCCGGGCGCATTGGACGACTTGGACTATCCCGCCGATCTGCTGTGGGCGGGCCGCAGCCTGCACCACCTCGGCGACCAGCGCGCCGCCCTCGCCGCCTTCGCCGACCGACTGGCACGCGGCGGCACGCTGGCGCTGCAGGAGGGCGGGCTCCCGGCCCGGTTCCTGCCGCGCGACATCGGCTTCGGGCGCCCCGGGCTCCAGGCGCGCCTGGACGCGCTGGAGGCGGAGTGGTTCGCCGCGATGCGGGCGGACCTGCCCGGCTCCGTCACCGAGACCGAGGACTGGCCGGCGCTGCTCACCGCCGCCGGACTGCGGCCCACCGGAACCCGCACCTTCCTGCTCGACCTGCCCGCCCCGACCACGGACCGCGCCAGGGCCTATGTCGTCGCCTCGCTGACCCGTACCCGCGAGGGCCTCGGCGAGCGTCTCGACGCCGACGACCGCGCGACCCTCGACCGGCTTCTGGACCCGGACGACAAGGCGAGCCTGCACCATCGGCCCGATGTGTTCGTGCTCGCGGCGCAGACCGTGTACACGGCCGTGCGGGCGAAGTGACGCCCTCCTCCCTGCACGACGGCGACGGTCCGAAGTCAGTTGTCCCGGATGAACTCCCGCGCCAGCTTCTCGCCCAGTGCCACGGCCGCTTCGTGGTCCTCGATCGGCGAGACACGGGAGTTCGGGAAGAGGATGTACGTCACGCCCGAGGCCGTGCCGCCGGCCGCCGGGTCGGGGTCGATGCCCAGGTGCTCGGCGGCGGCGTAGGAGGCCTCGCCGATGATGTGCCGCGGGCCGGTGTCGCCGACGACGGCGTACAGCACCTGGTCGCCGTGGACGACGGCGGCCACACTGCCGCCCCTGATGCCCGCGGCCGCGTAGTCCCAGATACCGCTCGCGCCGGGGACGACCACGTACGGCAGGGTGTCGGACCGCAGCGGCAGGCCGTCGGACTGGTGGAACGCCGTGTCGGGCAGGAACCAGGGGTCGGTGCTCTCGTTGCACCTGTCCGTGCGCCGGCCGTCGCAGTCGATGTCCATGTCGGCCGTCCAGAAGACGGCGCCGTTCTTCCCGCAGACGGGGACCGTGGCCGGGGCGTCGGCATCGGTGCGGTACCTGCCGTTCGAGACCTGTGCGCAGGACGACACCTTCGCGAGCAGGTCGTCCGCGCCGACCGGGGCCTCCGGGCCGGACAGCGGTTCCGGGGTGCCGGAGGCCCTCGCCGGGAGCGGCCCGGCGGCCAGCAGCGCGGCGCCGAGTACCGCGGTCAGGGTCAGCAGCCGAATGCGCACGCGGGGGTTCCTCCTGCTGGGATCGTTTCCTTGCCTCATGGCCTGGTGTGCTGATTGCGGTGCCATGACCCCAGTAGAAGACTGGACATGCCGAACATTTGGGATATGAGCCCGGCTACCCGGGAGGTGTCATGTTCGTACGCGCCGTTTACACGACCGGCGATCCCCTGAAGATCGACGGTGCCATCAGGGCGATGAACACGGAAGGGCGCGACCTGCTGGAGGACCGTCCGGGATACCGCGGGGCGAGTGTCTTCGTCGACCGGACGCTCGGGAAACTCCTCGCGGCGAGCTGGTGGGACTCGGAGCAGGCCCGGCGCAACAGCGACGAGGTGCTGCGCGAGCGGCGGGCGGCGATGCTGGAGCCGTTCGCGGGGACCCTGGCGGTCGAGAACTACGAGGCGCTGGTCTTCCACCAGGTGCGCCAGCCGCTGGCGGGCGCTGGGCTGCGGCTCACCCGCCTGGAGTTCGACCCCATGGACGCGGACCTGCTCGCCGACACGTTCCGGACGACGGTCGTGCCCCGGCTGGAGACGCTCACGGGGCTGGCCAGGGCGACGCTGATGGTCGACCGGGAGCGGGGGCGCGGGCTCGGCGGCGTGCTCTTCGTCGACCACGCGTCCCTGGAGGCGTCCCGCTCGGCTCAGGCCGGGGCCAGGCACGAAGGGGCGGCCAAGGCGCACGCCACCGTGACCGGGCTGGAGGAGTTCGAGGTCGTCTACACCGACGTGCGCGGTGACTGAGGGGCCGTGCCCGGATCGGCACCCCTGCGGGTCCTTCCCGCCGGAACGCGTCCGCCCGCCGCTCGGACGGTGAGCGGCGGGCGGACGGTGTCACGGAGCCGGTGCGCGGTGAGCCCGCGCGGCGCTCAGCCCCCGAACGTCGCCGGGTCCGGACCGATGCGCCGGTCCTCGTTCAGCGCGCTGATCGCCGCGAGGTCCTCGTCGTCCAGGCTGAAGTCGAACACCTCGATGTTCTCCTTGATCCGCGACGGCGTCACCGACTTCGGGATCACGACGTTGCCCAGCTGCAGGTGCCAGCGCAGCACGACCTGGGCCGGGGTGCGCCCGTGCTTCTGCGCGATGGCGACGATCGCCGGGACCTCCAGCAGACCCTTGCCCTGGCCGAGCGGCGACCAGGCCTCGGTGGCGATGCCCTGCTCGGCGTGGTACTCGCGGGAGGCGTGCTGCTGCAGGTGCGGGTGCAGCTCGATCTGGTTGACCGCCGGGACGACCGACGTCTCGTCGATCAGCTGCCGCAGGTGCTCCGGAAGGAAGTTGGAGACACCGATCGCGCGGATACGGCCGTCGGCGTGGAGCTTCTCGAACGCCTTGTACGTGTCGACGAACGTGCCACGGGCCGGCATCGGCCAGTGGATCAGGTACAGGTCGACGTAGTCCAGGCCGAGCTTCTCCAGCGACGTGTCGAAGGCGCGCAGCGTGGAGTCGTACCCCTGCTCGGTGTTCCAGAGCTTGGTGGTGACGAAGACGTCCTCGCGGGGGAGGCCGGAGCCGGTGATGGCCTTGCCGGTGCCCTCCTCGTTGCCGTAGATCGCCGCTGTGTCGATGCTGCGGTACCCGGCCTCCAGTGCCGTGCTGACCGCGCGCTCCGCCTCGTCGTCCGGCACCTGCCAGACGCCGAAGCCCAGCTGGGGCATCTCGACGCCGTTGTTGAGGGTGATCTGGGGGACCTTGCTGCTCACGAGCTGTTGATCCTTACGGTTGTCGTCAGGTGGTACTGACATCGTCAACGATCACGGGCCGTCATGCATTCCTGACCGCCGAATACGTCCCGTCGGATCGCCCCTCAGGCCTGGTACAGCGCCTCGACCTCGGCGGCGTACGCGCTCTCGATCGCCTTGCGCTTCAACTTCAGTGAGGGCGTGAGCAGTCCGTGCTCCTCGGTGAAGGGCTGCGCGAGGATCCGGAACGTGCGGATCGACTCGGCCTGCGAGACAAGGGTGTTGGCGGCGACGACCGCGCGCCGCACCTCCGTCTCCAGGTCCGGGTCCCGCACCAGTTGCGCCGGTGTCAGCATGCCTTTGTCGCGCATCATCAGCCAGTGCTCGACGGCTTCCTGGTCGAGGGTGACCAGGGCCGCGATGTACGGGCGGTCGTTGCCGACGACGATGCACTGGGCGACCAGGGGGTGGTCACGGACGCGCTCCTCCAGCAGACCGGGCGAGACACTCTTGCCGCCGGATGTGACAAGGATCTCCTTCTTGCGGCCGGTGATGGTGAGGTAGCCGTCCTCGTCGAGGGAGCCCAGGTCGCCGGTGGCGAGCCAGCCGTCGTGCAGGGTCTCGTCGGTGGCCTTCTGGTTGTTGAGGTAGCCCTGGAAGACGTTGGTGCCGTGCAGCCAGATCTCGCCGTCGTCCGCGATGTGCACGGTCATGCCCGGGATGGGTTGGCCGACGGTGCCGTAGCGGGTGCGGTGCGGCGGGTTCGCGGTCGCGGCGGCCGTGGACTCGGTCAGGCCGTAGCCCTCGTAGATGTGCACGCCGGCGCCGGCGAAGAACAGCCCGAGCCGCCGGTCCATCGCCGACCCGCCGGACATGGCGTGCCGGATGCGGCCGCCCATCGCCGCGCGCATCTTGGAGTAGACGAGCTTGTCGAAGAGCTGGTGCTGCATCCGCAGACCGGCCGACGGGCCGGGGCCGTCGCCCCACGCCTTGGCCTCCTGGGCGTCGGCGTACTTCACGGCGACCTCGACGGCCTTCTCGAAGGCGCCGGCCCTGCCCTCCTTCTCGGCCTTGCGGCGGGCGGCGTTGAAGACCTTCTCGAAGATGTACGGCACGGCCAGGAAGAACGTCGGCTTGAACGCGGCGAGGTCCGGCAGCAGGGCGGCCGCGTTCATCTGCGGCTGGTGGCCGAAGCGCACCCGGCCGCGGATCGCGGCGACCTGGACCATGCGCCCGAAAACGTGCGCGAGCGGCAGGAACAGCAGGGTCGCCGCCTCGTCGCCCTTCTTGGAGTGGAACACCGGCTCCCAGCGCTCGATGACGGTGTCCGCCTCGTACATGAAGTTGCCGTGCGAGATCACACAGCCCTTGGGGCGTCCGGTGGTGCCCGAGGTGTAGATGACCGTCGCGACCGAGTCGGGAGTGACCGCCTGCCGGTGGCGGTGGACCACCTCGTCGTCGAGAGCGGCCCCGGCGTCGTACAGCTCCTGCACGGCGCCCGCGTCGAGCTGCCACAGCTGGTGCAGCCGGGGGAGCCGGTCGATGACGGTGGCGATCGTCATGGCGTGGTCCTCGTGCTCCACGATCGCCGCCGAGCACTCGGAGTCGTGCAGCATCCAGTAGCACTGCTCTGCCGAGGAGGTGGGGTAGACCGGCACCACCTGGGCACCGATGCTCCACAGCGCGAAGTCGAAGAGCGTCCACTCGTACCGGGTGCGCGACATGATCGCGACCCGGTCGCCGAACCGGATGCCCCGGGCCAGCAGCCCCTTGGCGAGGGCGAGCACCTCGTCACGGAACTCGGCGGAGGTGACGTCCCGCCACTGCCCGTCGGCGTCCTTGCGGCCGAGGGCCACGGCCATCGGGTCCTGCCGGGCATGCTCGAAGACGACGTCGGCCAGGCCGCCCACCGGCGGCGCCAACGCCAACGGAGGGTTGGTGAACTCGCGCAAACCCCGCTCCCCGCTCCGAATGCCTCGGCTGACGCTCCGCGCAGCGCCGTGAAAGCTACCCCACCCATGGTGAGGGCGGGAGGGGCGCAAAACCCGAGGACTGCTCACATATGCGCTGGTCAGCGCCGGAAAATCCGCGCACATGCGGAAGGGTCGGACAGAAAACTGACGGTTGAGTAAGTTTCGGACCCGTAATCTCCACCGAATCTGTACGACCCGGCTACGCCCCGACTGTCCCGTCGATCATGTCACGGGCTGACGCCGGTGCAACCGGTCCCCGCCCGCCAGGATCGTCGCCGCCAGCGCGTCCGCGGCACTCGGGGCGGCCGGGCGGCGGTGGCCGTGGACCAGGACGAAGTCCACGCGGCCCAGTGCGGGCAGCCCGAAACGGTCGGGCACACGCGCAAGGCCCGGCGGGATCAGTCCCCGGGAGTGCGCCATGACACCGAGGCCGGCCCGGGCGGCGGCGATCAGACCGTTCAGGCTGCCGCTCGTGCAGACGATCCGCCACTCACGGCCCTGACGCTCCAGCGCCTCCAGGGCGAGCGCCCTGGTGATGCCCGGCGGCGGGTAGACGATCAACGGCACCGGCCGGTCCGGCTCCAGACGCAGTCGCTCCGCGCCGATCCACACCAGCCGGTCGTGCCACACCAGCTCGCCCCGCGGGTCCTGCGGGCGCCGCTTGGCCAGTACCAGGTCCAGTTTCCCGGCGGCCAGCTGCTCGTGGAGGGTGCCCGAGAGCTCGACCGTCAGCTCCAGGTCGACCTCCGGGTGGTCGTGGCGGAAGCCCTCCAGGATCTCCGGGAGGCGGGTCAGGACGAAGTCCTCAGACGCGCCGAAGCGCAGCCGTCCGCGCACGCGGGTGCCGGTGAAGAACGCCGCCGCCTGCTCGTGCACCGCCAGGATCCGGCGGGCGAAGCCGAGCATCGCCTCGCCGTCCTCGGTCAGCTCCACCGAGTGGGTGTCCCGGGTGAACAACGGCCGCCCGGTGGCGTCCTCCAGCCGCCGCACATGCTGGCTGACCGTCGACTGGCGCACGCCGAGCCGGCCGGCGGCCTGCGTGAAGCTCAGCGTCTGCGCGACCGCGAGGAACGTCCGCAGCTGGGAGGGGTCGTACACGCGCCCAGGCTACCTGCCGTCATCGCGGAACGTGATGACAGTCAGAGTGGTATGCCGGATTCCCGATCGCGGGACACCGGAGGACCATGGAAAGGGCACGTCCGTGCCGGGAACCCGAAGTCCAGCAGAGCGACAGCCGAGTACGACAGCGAGTGGTGGAGCACAGTGAAACGCCTGCAACGGCCACGCCGGATGCCGATCGACCCGTACATCCTGCTGCTGCTCGGGACCGTGGGCCTGGCGGCCCTCCTCCCGGCCCGTGGGACGGCCTCCGACGTGTTCTCCGGTGCCTCCACGGCCGCGATCGCCTTTCTCTTCTTCCTCTACGGCGCCCGGCTGTCCACCCGCGAGGCGCTGGACGGGCTGAAGCACTGGCGGCTCCATGTCACCGTCCTGGCCTGCACCTTCGTCGTCTTCCCCCTGTTGGGCCTGGCCGCCGGCGGCCTTGTCCCGGTCTTCCTGACCCACCCGCTCTACCAGGGCCTGCTCTTCCTCACCCTCGTCCCCTCGACCATCCAGTCGTCCATCGCCTTCACCTCGATGGCCCGCGGCAACGTGCCCGCGGCGATCTGCGCGGGCTCCTTCTCCTCGCTGGTGGGCATCGTCGTCACCCCGCTCCTCGCGGCGGCCGTGCTCGGCTCCGGCGCGGGTGGCTTCTCCGCCGACTCGCTGGTCGAGATCGTGCTGCAGCTGCTCGTGCCGTTCGTCGCCGGGCAGCTGCTGCGGCGTTGGATCGGCGGCTTCGTCACCCGGCACAAGAAGGTCCTCGGGCTCGTCGACCGCGGCGCGATCCTGCTGGTCGTCTACACCGCGTTCAGCGAGGGCATGGTCCAGGGCGTCTGGCAGCAGGTCAGTCCCCTCCGGCTCGCCGGTCTGCTGGCCGTCGAGGCGGTGCTCCTGGCCGTGATGCTCGCCCTGACCTGGTACGGGGCCAAGGCGCTGCGCTTCAGCCGCGAGGACCGCATCGCGATCCAGTTCGCCGGCTCGAAGAAGTCGCTGGCCGCGGGCCTGCCCATGGCGAGCGTCCTGTTCGGCGCCCACGCCTCCCTCGCCGTGCTGCCGCTGATGCTCTTCCACCAGATGCAGCTCATGGTGTGCGCGGTCATCGCCAAGCGGCGCGCGGGCGACCCCGAGGAGACGGTCATCGGGGCCGAGTCACCCGCAGGGTCACGAACCGCGGTCGGTACAGGGACACGTTCCGGTTGAGCTGCGCCGCGGCGCCGGTCGTCTCCAGCCAGTTGACGTCGTAGCTGAGGACGAGACGCCCGCCGCCGCTCAGCTCGGGGTGCGTCTGGGGGTTGTAGGCGGCGACCTGCCCGCCCTGTGGCAGCGCCGGGCTGAAGTCCTTCGTCGGCCCGTGCCACGGGCCGGTCGGGGCGCAGGCCCAGTACGACGTCACGGTCGTCAGCCCGGCGGTGCCCGCGGCCATCGTGAACAGCACGTACGTCCCGCGCACCCGCACCACCGAGAACGCGCTGCCCACCCCCGTGCGCCGCCCGTCCCCGAGCACCGCACGCGGCCGGGCGCCCGCCCTCGCCCACCGGGAGCCGTCCCAGTACTGCCAGGCGCCGGCCTGCGCCAGCTTGCCCTCGGGCACCCGGGCGACGTAGGCGTGCGAGGCCGGCCGGGACGCGGCCTGTCCGTCGTCACCGCCGAAGACGTACGTCCAGCCGCCCTCCTCGACCAGCGTCGTGCCGAACAGGACCCGCCGGGAGGGGTCCGGAACCAGCTGCTGGTCGAGCACCTTGACGACCGACTCGACCCGCAGCTCGGGCAGTGAGAGCGTGGCGACCTCGGTGGCGGTGGGCACCCCGTAGATCCAGGGGGCCTGGCCCGCGGTGCGCACCCACAGCAGCACCCGGACGACCTGCTCGGAGGAGCCGGGGGAGCGGGGCTCGACGCGGGCGGCGACCGGCCAGCGCCACTGGTTCGGCGCCGGGTCCGGGAAGAGCGGGGCGGCGAGGGTGCTCTCCAGGCGGCCGTCACGCATGACGACCGCCGAGTTGCGCACCAGCGGAGCGGTGGTGTCCCGCCAGGTGTGGGACTCGCCGAACGGGTTGGGCGGCGCGTACACCTGTCCCAGGTAGGTGTCCGAGAACAGCCACAGCAGCCGCCCGTCCGGAAGCCGCACCGAGTGGGTGCCGTCACCGCCGGTCCAGTCGTCGGTGCGGGTGGGGTCGTCGCCGTAGCGGGCGAACTCGGCGGTGAGCTCGTCGTCGGCCGACCAGGAGGCGACCGTGTGCGGTGCGCACGTGCCACCGCCCTCCCGTTCGCCGTCGTCCGGGAGGGCGGTGAGCAGCACGGCCGCGAGAACCAGGGCCAGCAGCACTCCGAGGCCGGTTCCCGTACGATGCCGCGCTCGTGCGTCGTCGGGCACCCCTGGGACGGTAGTGGCCTCAGCGCACCTGGTCCATGGGCAGCCACAGCACGGTGTCGCGGGTGGCCGAGGACTTTCGGCCGGTGGCCTGTGCCGCGGCCTTGACCTCCGTGTCACCGAGCGCCCGGTTCCACACCCGGACCTCGTCGATCGCGCCGGTGAGGAACGCCCGGCCGTCCATGCGCTGTCCGATGTGCACGCCGAACGGCGAGTTGCGGCTGACCGAACCGGCCACGTCCGCCGTGCTGATCGCGCTGCCGTCGAGGAAGAGCGTCAGCCTGCCGGCGCCGCGCCGCAGCGCCAGGTGGTGCCACTGCCCGTCGTTGTGGGCGCCGTCGGCCCACACGGACGCGGTACGCACGGTCCTGAAGCCCTCCCGTGCGGTGATCAGGGCCCGCACCCGGTCGTTGTCGGGTTCGCCGCGCAGCCAGACCTGGGGTTGGGTGCTGCCGATCCCGCCCATCCACAGGAACGGCTGCTCACCGCTGGTGGCGGAGTAGCGGAAGAAGAGCGAGGCCGTGAAGTCCCCCGTCCCGAGGGGGAGTCGGGAGCGGTACGGCAGGCGTACGGCGTCGTCGGCGCCGTCGAAGCCGAGGGCGCGGCCGAACACGCCGTCCGTCGTGGCGGCACCGCCGAGGACCCTCGCCCGGGGCGCGCCCTGCGCCAGGTCCGGGGTGGTCGGATCGGGACCGCGGCGCGGGCCGAGCCACTCCTCGGTGAAGCGGGCGAAGCGGATCTCGTCGCGCGCGTCGACGCTGCCGGCCTCGTACAGCAGTCCCACCGTGGACGCGTCGACGCCGACCATGTCGGAGTACCCCGACCAGTCCGTGGTCACGACCTTGCCCCGGTCCGCGCCGTCCCAGACGGCACCGCCGTTCCAGGACGTCCGGACCATCATGGTGCGCCGCCGGTCGGGGTCGGCGGGCGCGGACAGCAGCATGCGGTCGCCCAGGCGGAGCGTGGCGCCCTGCACCTGAGGCGTGTACAGGTCCGGCAGGCCGCGGAACGGGCCGGTGAAGCTCCCGCCGCCGTCGCGGCTGTACGTCTGCGAGCGGTGCCCGAGGTCGGTGCCGTCCTGTTCCCGGCCGCTGATGAGGAGCGTGCCGTCGGCGCGTTCGGTGAGGGTCACCTCGGAGGGCTTCTGCCGGAAGGTGCCGTCCGCGGCGGCGACGGGCCAGGAGTCGGTGGCCCCGATGCGCCAGCTGTCGCCGCCGTCGTCGCTGACGACGAGGGCGGCGTGGTTGGCGGTGACCCGAGTGCCGTCCCAGGTCTCGGTGTTGACGCCGAGGACGAGGCGCCCGGCGTGCTTGCCCCGGGTGAGCTGGATGCCGTGCACGGGGCCGGTGGCGTACCAGGAGTTCCAGTGGGCGGGCAGTATCTCGTCGCTCAGGTCGCGCGGCTCGGACCAGGTACGCCCGTCGTCGTCGCTGTACTGCAGATGCGGAGTGCGATCGCAGGGCACGGAGCAATTGCCGCTGTCCGTACGGCCCGTGTTGTACGTCTGCGCCAGCAGGATCCGCCCGGTCCCACGGTCCACGACGGGCGCCGGGTTGCCGTGTGTGTCGCCGTCGCCCTCGTTGACGACCTGGAGCGGGCCCCAGGTGCGGCCGCCGTCCGTCGACCGTTTGAGGACGATGTCGATGTCGGCGGCGTCCCCGCAGTTGAGCACCCGCCCCTCGGCGAAGGCCAGCAGGGTGCCGTCCGCGGTCCTGACGATCGCCGGGATGCGGAAGCACGCGTACCCCGGGTCCTGGCCGGCCCGGAACAGCACCTGCTGCTCGAACGGTGGGACGCGCGCGGTGGGTTGGGACTGAGCCGGACCCGGGGCCGCGGCCGTCGCCGTGGTGGCGAGGGCCGCGACGAGGGCGGCTCTGAGGCGTGCGCGAACTCTTGACGGCATGGTGCGGGCCCGCCCTTCATCGTCTGGTCATGTGTCCAGGCAACTGAACATTCGGACATCCCACGTCCAAGGTGCGCATCGCAGACGTTAGTTGGGTCATCGCACACATCACAAGAACCGTGCACGTGTCAGCTCACGGATGGAGTACGACGTTCCCCCGGCCGCCCCGTGCCCCGACCGACACACCGGCGGCCGGACAAAACAGTTTCACGAATCTGCCGATCCGGATGTCCGGCACTCGGTGCCGAGGGCGGTTAACGTTCCGTCATGACCGCACCGCTCACGCTCGAACCCGCAGGCACCGCCCTGGTGCTCGTCGATCTGATGGACCGCATCGTCGCCCTGCCGCTGGAGCCCCGCAAGGGAACCGAAGTCCTGGCCGTCTGCGAGGAGTTGGCGACCGCCTTCCGTGCGGCGGGCGGGAGCGTCGTGCTGATCCGCGTGGAACGACCCGGCGTGGCCGACCAGCCGCCCGGCAGCGGCCTGGTGGAGGGCCTGCTGCAGGACGGTGACATCGAGATCGTGAAGCGGACGATCGGCGGATTCCAGGGCACGGGCCTGGACGACCGTCTGCGTGAACACGGCGTGCGGACCCTGGTGTTCGGCGGCATCGCCACCAACCTGGGCGTCGAGTCCACCGCCCGCGCCGCCGCCGACCTCGGCTACCACCTGGTCTTCGTCGAGGACGCGATGACCGCGTTCACGGCGGCGGAGCACGAGGCGTCGGTGCGGCTCGACTTCCCGAGGCTGGGGTCGGTGGTGCGCGCCTCGGACGTGACCTTCCCGGCCGGCTGAGCCGGCGCCGGTCGGAGGCGCACAGCGGGGCCCCTGCACGGCGCAGGGGGCGCTCCCCGCCGGTTCGGGGCCCCGCCGTCGTGTCGCGGGTGCCTGCTCAGCCCTGGGCGGCCGCGGTCCGCAGGGCGAGCCGGTGTTCGCCCGCGTACACGTTCATGGAGCTGCCCCGCAGGAAGCCCACCAGCGTCAGCCCCGTCTCCGCGGCGAGGTCCACCGCCAGCGACGAGGGCGCCGACACCGCGGCGAGGACCGGGATGCCCGCCATCACCGCCTTCTGCGCGAGCTCGAAGCTGGCCCGCCCCGAGACCAGCAGGACCGTCCGGGACAGCGGCAGGTCCCCCTGCTGCAGCGCGCGGCCGACCAGCTTGTCGACCGCGTTGTGCCGGCCCACGTCCTCCCGTACGTCGACCAGCTCGCCGTCCTCGGTGAACAGGGCCGCCGCGTGCAGCCCCCCGGTCCGGTCGAAGACCCGCTGGGCCGCGCGCAGCCGGTCGGGGAGGCTCGCGAGCAGGTCGGGATCGAGCCGCAGCGGGGGACGGTCGCCGCCGTGCGTGTCGTCGACGGGCCAGCGGGCGGTCGTACGGACCGCGTCCAGGGACGCCTTGCCGCACAACCCGCAGGACGAGGTCGTGTACACGTTGCGTTCGAGGGTGATGTCGGCGACCACCACTCCCGGCGCCGTCTTCACGTCCACCACGTTGTACGTGTTCGACCCGTCCGCGGTGGCGCCCGCGCAGTACACGATGTTCTGCAGCTCTTCCGCCGCGCCCAGCACGCCCTCGCTCACCAGGAACCCGGCGGCCAGCGCGAAGTCGTCCCCCGGTGTGCGCATCGTGATCGCCAGCGGCTTGCCGTTGAGCCGTATCTCCAGCGGTTCCTCGGCGACGAGCGTGTCCGGCCGGGTGGAGACCGCCCCGTCCCGGATGCGGATCACCTTGCGTCGTTCCGTGACTCGTCCCATGTCGCGCCTCAGTCCCGGTTCTGTACGTGCTGATAGCCGAAACGGCCCTTGATGCAGAGGTTGCCGTGGGTCACCGGGTTGTCGTGCGGAGAGGTGACCTTCACGATCTCATTGTCCTGCACATGGAGCGTGAGGTTGCAGCCCACACCGCAGTACGCGCACACCGTGGTCGTCCGTGTCTGCGCCGACTCGTCCCAGGTGCCGGCCGCCCGCATGTCGAACTCGGACTTGAAGGACAGGGCCCCCGTCGGACACACCTCGATGCAGTTCCCGCAGTACACGCAGGCGGAGTCGGTCAGGGGAGCGTCGTGCTCGACCGCGATCCGCGCGCCGAAGCCCCGCCCGGCCACGGAGATCGCGAACGAGTTCTGCCACTGGTCACCGCAGGCGTCCACGCACTTGTAGCAGAGGATGCACTTGTCGTAGTCGCGCACGTACAGCTCGTTGTCGACCCGCGGCTCCTCGCCGAGCCGCGCGGCGTCCGGCCCGAACCGGTCCGGTTTCGCCTCGTACTCCTTGATCCAGTCGGCGACCTCGGGCGTGGTCGACAGATCCACCGACGACGCGAGCAGTTCCAGGACGACCTTCCGGCTGTGCCGGGCACGCTCGG
The DNA here is from genome assembly GCF_042868655.1 of Streptomyces sp. NPDC007808. Lineage (NCBI taxonomy): Bacteria > Bacillati > Actinomycetota > Actinomycetes > Kitasatosporales > Streptomycetaceae > Streptomyces > Streptomyces sp. NPDC007808. Next base: position 59,243 of record NZ_JBIAEQ010000008.1, on the reverse strand, counting down.
TGTCGGTCCGCACCCGCATACCCGGCTCCGCCTTCCGCGAGCAGGCCGGCACCAGCGTCCTGGACCCCTCGACCTCCACGACACACACCCGGCAGGCGTTCTTGGGCCGCAGTGTGTCCCCCGCACACAGGGTCGGGACGTCCTTCCCGGCCGCACGGCAGGCGTCGAGGACCGTGGAGCCCTCCGGTGCCCGGACGGACTCGCCGTCGATGGTGAACTCCAGCAGCCGGCGCGGGATCCCCAGCGGTGTCACGGTCATTCGTACGCCCCCAGACGGTCGATGGCGGATTCCACGGCGTTCCACGCGGTCTGCCCCAGACCGCAGATCGAGGCGTCCCGCATCGCGCGGCCGACCTCCCGGAGCAGGACGATGTCATCGGCGGCCGCGGCACCCCTGCGCTCCACGATCCGGTGCAGCGCCTCCTCCTGCCGTACGGTCCCGACCCGGCACGGCACGCACTGCCCGCACGACTCGTCGCGGAAGAACTCGGCGATGCGCAGCAGCAGCCGGGGCAGCGGCACGCTGTCGTCGAAGGCCATGACCACACCGGAGCCGAGCGTCGTGCCCGCCTCCCGGGTGCCCTCGAAGGTGAGCGGGACGTCCAGTTCGTCCGGTCGCACGAAGCCTCCCGCCGCCCCGCCCAGCAGCACCGCCCGCAGCCGCTCCCGCACCCCGGCCAGCTCCAGCAGCTCACCCAGCGTCGCGCCGAAGGGCAGCTCGTAGACGCCGGGCCGCCGCACGCTCCCGGAGACGCAGAACAGCTTCGGCCCGGTCGAGGCGCCCGTCCCGATCGCCGCGTAGGCCGGTGCCCCCATGGTCAGGACGGGCAGCACGTTCACCAGCGTCTCGACGTTGTTCGCCACCGTGGGCTTGCCGAACAGGCCCTTCTCCACCGGGAACGGCGGCTTGGACCGGGGCTCGCCCCGGTAGCCCTCGATGGAGTTGAACAGGGCCGTCTCCTCGCCGCAGATGTACGCTCCCGCGCCCCGCCGGATCTCGATGTCGAAGGCGTATCCCTGCCCGAGGACGTCGTCGCCGAGGAAGCCGCGCGCCCGCGCCTGCGCGATCGCGTGCTCCAGGCGCCTGAGCGCCCGCGGGTACTCGCCACGCAGATAGAGATGGCCGCGGTGGGCGCCGGTCGCGTAGCCCGCGATCGTCATCGCCTCGACCAGCGCGTACGGGTCGCCCTCCATGATCACGCGATCCTTGAAGGTGCCCGGCTCGGACTCGTCGGCGTTGCAGACGACGTAGTGCGGACGGTCGGGCTGCGACGCCGTGGCCTGCCATTTACGGCCGGTGGGGAAGGCGGCGCCGCCGCGCCCGACCAGGCCGGAGTCGGTGACCTCGCGGATGACCGCGGCGGGCCCCAGCTCGAAGGCCCGGCGCAGCGCGGTGTAGCCGCCGTGGGCGCGGTAGTCGTCCAGCGAGGACGGGTCGACGACGCCGACCCGCCTGAGCAGGGTGAGCGACGGGTCCCCCGCCTGCGGTACGGCCAGCGCGGCCAGCGGTTCCTCGGGCGCCGAGTCCGGCGCGCTCGCCGCGAGGACGGCGCCGGGCACGGTCGCCGGTGCCGAGACCGCCGTACGCACCGGGTCGCCGGCCTTGATCGCGAGCGCCGCCGGAGCCCGCTCGCACAGGCCCAGGCAGGGACCGCGCTCGACCGACACCCCGCTTCCGGGGCCGAGCCGTGCCTCGATCCCGGCGCAGACCTCGCTCGCCCCGGCGGCCGCGCACGCGAGGTCCGTGCAGACGTGGAGCACGGTCGCGGGGCGCGGCTTGACCGAGAACATGGCGTAGAAGGTGGCGACGCCGTACGCCTCCGCCGGCGGCACCGTCAGCCGCCGGCACAGGTAGTCGAGGGCGCCCTCGCTGATCCAGCCGATCCGGTCGTTGATCGCGTGCAGCCCCGGCAACAGCAGGTCGCGGCGGTCCCGGGCCTCGCGTCCGCCGCGCGCCCACCGCAGGTCGGCATCGAAGCGGTCGGCGCCCTCCCAGGAGGACTCCGGCGGGCCCAACAGGGCGTCCACGGCGGCCCGTTCGTCGTCCGTCGGTTTGCTGTCGCCGAAGTGCAGGTCCACTTACGTCACCTCACGTTCGTCACTACGGTCGCCACGGGGAGCTTCTCGATGCGGATCGCCGACGCCTTGAACTCCGCCGTCCCCGCGATCGGGCAGTTCGCCTCGATCGTCAGCTGGTTGGTGTCCACCTCGTCGGGAAAGTGCATGGTCATGAAGGCCAGCCCGGGCCGCAGCGCGGTGTCGATCCACACCGGCGCGACGACCGAACCGCGCCGCGAGGTCACCTGGACCTCCTCGCCGACCACGACCCCGTACCGCTCGGCGTCCTCCGGGCACAGCTCGACGAACTCGCCGCGCCGCAGCGGGGAGGCAAAACTCCCGCTCTGCACACCGGTGTTGTAGGAGTCGAGCCGCCGCCCGGTGGTGAGCCGGATCGGATACTCCTCGTCGGTGAGGTCGACGGGCGGATCGTGCTGGACGATCCCGAAGGGCGCCGGCATCCCGCGCTTCACCGGGTCCTGCTCCCACAACCGGCCGTGCAGATAGGTCGGTTCGAGTGCGTCGGTGCTCGGGCACGGCCACTGGATGCCCTGGTGCTCCGCCAGGCGTTCGTACGTCATCCCGTAGTGGTCCGGCGAGACGGACCTGAGCTCGTTCCACACGGCCTCGGCGTCGGCGTACTTCCACTCGTGGCCGAGCCGCGCGGCCAGCTCGCAGATGATGTCGATGTCCTCGCGTGCCTCGCCGGGCGGGGTGACGGCCCGGCGGACCCGCTGGACCCGCCGTTCGCTGTTGGTGGTCGTGCCGTCGGTCTCGGCCCACCCGGCGGTGGCCGGCAGGACGATGTCCGCGAGCTGGGCCGTCTTCGTCAGGAAGATGTCCTGGACGACGAGGAGGTCCAGCTGCCGCAGACGCCGTACGGCCTGCTCGCTGTCCGCCTCCGACTGCGCCGGGTTCTCGCCGATGCAGTAGACGGCCTTGAGCGTGCCCTCCTCCATCGCCTCGAACATCTGGGTGAGGTTGAGCCCGTGGTGCGGCGGGATGACGGTGTTCCAGGCCGACTCGAACTTCAGGCGGGCGCCGGGGTCGAGGATGTCCTGGAACCCCGGGAGGCGGTTGGGGATCGCCCCCATGTCGCCGCCGCCCTGCACGTTGTTCTGCCCGCGCAACGGCTGCAGTCCACTGCCGTACCGCCCCACGTGGCCGGTCAGCAGGGACAGGTTGATCAACGCGCGGACATTGTCGGTGCCGTTGTGGTGCTCGGTGATGCCGAGGGTCCAGCACAGCTGGGCGCGCTCGGCGCGGGCGTAGGCGTGGGCCAGCTCCCTGATGGCGGCGGCCGGTACACCGGTCACCTTCTCGGCGAGGGACGGCGTCCACGGCTCGACCAGCGCCCGGTACTCCTCGAAGCCGCTGGTCGCCCGCTCGATGAACGGCTCGTTGGCGAGCCCCGCGTGGATGATCTCGCGGCCGATCGCGTGCGCCATCGGGATGTCGGTGCCGACGTTCAGGCCCAGCCAGCTCTCCGCCCACTCGGCGGTGGAGGTCCGGCGCGGGTCGACCGCGTACATCCGGGCGCCGCTCCTGATGCCCTTGAGCACGTGCTGGAAGAAGATCGGGTGCGCGAACCGCGCGTTGGAGCCCCACATCACGATGACGTCGGTGTGCTCGACCTCCTCGTACGAGGAGGTCCCCCCGCCCGAGCCGAAGGCGGCGGACAGTCCGGCGACGCTCGGCGCGTGGCAGGTGCGGTTGCAGGAGTCGACGTTGTTGGTGCCCATGACGACCCGGGCGAACTTCTGCGCCACGTAGTTCATCTCGTTGGTGGCGCGGGCGCAGGAGAACATGCCGAAGGCGCCGCGGTGGCGGGCCAGCCCCGCGGCCGCCCGGTCCAGTGCCTCCTCCCAGCCGGCCCGCCGGAAGGGCTCGTCGCGGGAATCCCTGATCAGCGGATGGGTGAGCCGGGTGTAGGTGGTGGGGGTCCGGTCGCGTTTCCTCATGCGGCGCTCCTCAGCGCGAGCAGGTCCGAGAGGGCGTGCACGGTGCGCAGGGTGGGCACCTGGACGCCGGTGATCTCCGCCAGCTCGACGACCGCCGCCAGCAGGACGTCGAGTTCGAGCGGCTTGCCGCGCTCCAGGTCCTGGAGCGTGGAGGTGCGGTGGTCGCCGACACGCTCGGCGCCCGCGAGCCGGCGCTCGATGGAGACGCCCACCTCGCAGCCGAGGGCCTCGGCGACGGCGAGCGTCTCGGCCATCATGGTCTCGATGACCTTGCGGGTGCCGCCGTGCAGGCACATCTGCCGCATGGTGGCGCGGGCCAGCGCGCTGATCGGGTTGAAGGAGATGTTGCCGAGCAGCTTGAGCCAGATGTCGTTGCGCAGGTCCGGTTCGACCGGGCACTTGAGGCCGCCGGCGATCATGGCCTCGCTGAGGGCCAGACAGCGCCGGGACACACTGCGATCGGGTTCTCCGACGGAGAACCGCGTGCCTTCCAAGTGCCGGACGACACCCGGCTCTTCGAGTTCGGTCGCGGCGTAGACGACGCATCCGACGGCCCGTTCGGGCGCGAGCACCGCGCTGACCGCGCCGTCCGGGTCCACGCTCTCGATCCGGTGGCCGTCGTACGGGCCGCCATGGCGGTGGAAGTACCACCAGGGGATGCCGTTCTGGGCGGCCACGACCGCCGTCGACTCGTGCAGCAACGGCTCGATCAGCGGCCCGCACGCCGCGTACGAGTTGGCCTTCAGGCCCAGGAAGACGTAGTCGACCGGACCGATCTCGGCCGGGTCGTCGGTCGCGTGCGCGCGGGCGGTGAAGTCGCCGCGCGGACTGAGCACCCGCACTCCGTGCCGCCTCATGGCCGCCAGATGCGGTCCACGGGCTATCAGATGCGTGTCGGCGCCCGCGCGATGCAGCGCGGCTCCGACGTAGGCGCCGATGGCACCGGCGCCGAGGACTGCAACTCTCACTTCGGAACGCTCCGTTCGGTCGAGGGAGTACCGCGGAGGTGGCTGGTGGAGCAGTGTCCGATCGGCTCAAATCTCGTCGACTGAATATTGTCTACAGTATGGATACGGGGTCAGCAAGGGTTCGCGCACAGCGTTCGACCGTTCGTCGCGCCCTGCATACCGCTCACCGCATACGATCGACGTGGCGCCTTCTCAACTCCCTTCCTCCTGCCTACCGTTCGGGATCATGAGTCCACCGGTCGCACCCCCGGGATGGAGCCGCTGGCTGGTACCGCCCGCCGCTCTGTCGGTCCATCTGTCCATCGGCCAGGCCTACGCCTGGAGCGTGTTCAAGCCCCCGCTCGAATCGGCCCTCGGCCTCACCGGCACGCAGAGCGCCCTGCCCTTCCAGCTGGGCATCGTGATGCTCGGGCTGTCCGCGGCGTTCGGCGGCACGCTGGTGGAGCGCAACGGGCCCCGCTGGGCGATGACGGTCGCCCTGGTCTGCTTCTCCTCCGGCTTCCTGCTCTCAGCGCTGGGCGCGGCCGTCGAGCAGTACTGGCTGATCGTCCTCGGTTACGGCTTCGTCGGGGGGATCGGCCTCGGCATCGGCTACATCTCACCGGTCTCGACACTGATCAAGTGGTTCCCCGACCGGCCCGGCATGGCCACCGGCATCGCCATCATGGGCTTCGGCGGCGGCGCGCTCATCGCCTCGCCCTGGTCGGCGCAGATGCTGGAGTCGTTCGGCGGCGACAGCTCCGGCATCGCGATGGCGTTCCTGGTGCACGGACTGTCGTACGCCGTCTTCATGCTGCTGGGCGTGCTGCTGGTCCGGGTACCGCGCACCGAGCGGCCGACCGGCGACGGGCCCGGCGCCTTCGACGGACCGCAGGTGTCCGCCCGCAACGCCGTGCGCACGCCGCAGTTCTGGTGCCTGTGGGTCGTGCTCTGCATGAACGTGACCGCCGGCATCGGCATCCTGGAGAAGGCCGCGCCGATGATCACGGACTTCTTCGCGAACACCTCCACACCGGTGTCGGTGTCGGCCGCCGCGGGCTTCGTCGCCCTGCTGTCCGCCGCCAACATGGCGGGCCGTATCGGCTGGTCGTCGACCTCCGACCTGATCGGACGCAAGAACATCTACCGCGTGTACCTGGGCGCCGGCGCGCTGATGTACGGGCTGATCGCACTGGCCGGTGACTCGTCCAAGCCCCTGTTCATCGTGTGCGCGCTGGTGATCCTGTCCTTCTACGGCGGCGGCTTCGCGACCGTCCCCGCCTATCTGAAGGACCTCTTCGGGACCTACCAGGTCGGCGCCATCCACGGCCGGCTGCTCACCGCCTGGTCGACGGCCGGCGTCCTCGGGCCGCTGATCGTGAACTGGATCGCCGACCGGCAGGAGGCGGCCGGTAAGGACGGCTCGTCCCTCTACACCATGTCCCTGTTCATCATGATCGGCCTGCTCGCCGTCGGCTTCGTGGCCAACGAACTCGTCCGGCCCGTCCATCCCCGCCATCACGTCCCCGCCCCGGCGGCGAAGCAGAAGGAGGACGCGGATGTCCAGCGACAGCAGTAGCGGCCCGCCCGACCGGCGGGGGCTGATCGCCTTCGCCTGGGTGTGGGTGGGGGTGCCGCTCGGCTACGGGCTCTACGAACTCGTACGGAAGGCGACGCAGCTGTTCACCGGGTAGGCGCACGGAAAGTGCTCGGCCGTCCGAAGGTCTGACCGAAGCCGACAACACCGACCCTGGATTCCTGTGGCATCACATGCAGTCCTACCCACGAGTCACTGATCAGACTGGTGAATCCCGCTACCCGAGGCCCGAGGGGATCACCATCGATGAACGGCTCGCGCATCGCCGCAGTCGGCCACTACCAGCCCGCCAAGGTACTCACCAACGAGGACCTGGCGGGCATGGTCGACACCAGTGACGAGTGGATCAGGAGCCGGGTGGGCATCCGTACGCGCCACATCGCCGGGCCCGACGAGCCGGTCGACGAGCTGGCCGCGCACGCCGCCGCGAAGGCGCTCGCGTCCGCCGGTCTCGCGCCCGGTGACATCGACCTCGTCCTCGTCGCCACCTCCACCGCCATCGACCGCTCCCCGAACATGGCCGCCCGGGTCGCGGCCCGGCTCGGCATCCCCTCGCCCGCCGCGATGGACGTCAACGTCGTCTGTGCCGGCTTCACCCACGCCCTGGCCACCGCCGATCACGCCGTTCGCGCGGGCGCCGCGCGCCGGGCGCTGGTGATCGGTGCCGACAAGATGTCCGACGTGACCGACTGGGGCGACCGCACGACCTGCGTGCTCGTCGGCGACGGGGCGGGCGCGGCCGTGGTGGAGGCGTCCGAGGAGGCCGGCATCGGGCCGGTGCTGTGGGGCTCGGTGCCCGAGATGGGGCACGCGGTGCGCATCGAGGGCCAGCCCGCGCGGTTCGCACAGGAGGGGCAGAGCGTCTACCGCTGGGCCACCACACAGCTGCCGGCCATCGCACGCCGGGCCTGCGAGCGGGCGGGACTCGCGCCGGAGGACCTGGCCGGGGTCGTGCTGCACCAGGCCAACCTGCGCATCATCGAGCCGCTCGCCCTCAAGCTCGGCGCGGTCAACGCCGTGGTCGCGCGCGATGTCGCCGAGTCCGGGAACACCTCGGCGGGGAGCATCCCGCTCGCGTTCTCCAAGCTGGTGGAGCAGGGGCGGATCGCCGGCGGCGACCCGGTGCTGCTGTTCGGGTTCGGCGGGAACCTGTCGTACGCCGGGCAGGTCGTGCGCTGCCCCTGACGCCGGTTCCGTGAGGGGGACGGGGACCGACCTCGGTATGCGAGGTGGCCGACTCCACCGGTTGCCCGGCCTTGTGCGCCGTAGACTGTAGACGAAAGACAATCGATACTGGTCTTCCGGTGACGGCCGGCTACCGATCGCAGTCGCGAGGCGTTCGCCCAGGAGGGGAACCGATGTTGTCGACAGGACTGCCGCAGGGCGCGGTGCCCAAGCTCGAACGGCCCGGTCCGCTGCGCGACCGCGTCTACGAGGCGCTGCTCGAACTCATCACCACCCGTGCCCTGCAACCGGGCCAGCACCTGGTCGAGAGCGAACTCGCCGGTCATCTCGGCGTCTCGCGGCAGCCGGTGCGCGAGGCGCTGCAGCGGCTGAACACCGAGGGCTGGGTCGATCTGCGACCCGCCCAGGGCGCGTTCGTGCACGAGCCGACGGAGGAGGAGGCCGACCAACTCCTCACCGTCCGCACGCTCTTGGAGGCCGAGGCCGCCCGGCTCGCCGCCGCCCACGCCGACAGCGCCGGTGTCGCGGTCCTGGAGCAGCTGTGTGCGGAGGGGGAGGAGGCCGTCGCCGCCGACGACGTGGACGCGGCCGTCGCCCTCAACGCCCGCTTCCACGCGAAGATCATGGAGCTCGCGGGCAACGCGGTCCTCGCCGAGCTGGCCGCGCAGGTCGACCGCCGCGTCCGCTGGTACTACACGCCCGTCGCCCGCCAGCGCGGGGAGCAGTCGTGGATCGAGCACCGGGGGATGATCGCGGCGATCACCGAGCGGGACGAACAGCGGGCCACGCAGCTGATGCGGGAGCACACCGAGCACACACGACGCTCGTACCACGCACGCGCCAAGTCCTGAGCGGTGCCGCTGTGTTCAGGGCTCGCTCGCCCGGCAGGGCAGGGGTGAGCCCGCCGCACGGCTGGTTGGCGGTCTCGCCCGGACCCTGGAGAGCCGCCAGGGCACGCCTGGGGTGGTGCAGCGAGTCCGCGAGCTGGAGCAGCAGCTGTTCCGTGCCGGCGGCCAGTAGGCGGCCGCCCGGCACGGGACTGTCCCATCCGCCCCCCTCCGGAGACCTTCGGAAGGGGCGCGTGCTGTGACGGCACGTCAGGCCATGGGTCGCTCCTCGACCGTCCCGGGTCGGGCGCGGGCGCGGCTGCCTTCTCCGGCCGGGGTCGCAGCCAAGGGTCGCCAGGTCAGGTCGCGGGACCGCCGGTCAGGTCGCGGGACCGTCGGTCAGACCGCGGGACCGCCGGTCAGGCCGCGGGATCACCGGGCAGGTTCGCAGGATCACCGGGCAGGTTGCAGTACCACCGGCGGGCTGCTCCCCGGTCCGTCTTTGTCCTGTGAGTGGAGAAAGTTGACGGCAATCTCTGCGCTACTTCTTCCCACTCCCGGCGGCCGCTGCTACGTTCCCCTCGAAAGCAGGCCACCACGTGGCCGAAACCCGGCGCGCACAGGCCGAATGAGGCGGGGAGGGGCTCGTGAGACGCATGACGGCGCGACCCGCGAACGCCCACCAGGCCAGGCTGCTCAAGCTGCTGCGCGACGGGGGGCCCCACTCCCGTGCCCAACTGGGCGACCAGATCGACCTCTCGCGGTCCAAACTTGCCGTGGAGGTCGACCGGCTGCTGGAGACGGGCCTCGTCGTGGCCGACGGACTCGCCGCCTCGCGCGGCGGGCGCCGCTCCCACAACATCCGGCTCAACCCCGGACTGCGTTTCCTCGGCGTCGACATCGGCGCGACCTCGGTCGACGTCGCCGTCACCAACGCCGAGCTGGAGATCCTCGGTCACCTCAACCAGCCCATGGACGTCCGCGAGGGACCGGTCGCGGTCTTCGAGCAAGTCCTGTCCATGGCGGCGAAGTTGAGGGCCTCGGGGCTCGCGGAGGGATACGACGGCGCCGGCATCGGCGTCCCGGGCCCGGTCCGCTTCCCCGAGGGCGTCCCGGTGGCCCCGCCGATCATGCCGGGCTGGGACGGCTTCCCCGTGCGGGAGGCGCTCAGTCAGGAACTCGGCTGCCCGGTCATGGTCGACAACGACGTGAACCTCATGGCGATGGGGGAGCAGCACGCGGGCGTCGCACGCTCCGTGGGCGACTTCCTCTGCGTCAAGATCGGTACCGGCATCGGCTGCGGCATCGTCGCCGGCGGTGACGTCCACCGCGGTGTCACCGGCAGCGCGGGCGACATCGGGCACATCCAGGCCGTGCCCGACGGCCGTCCCTGCGCCTGTGGCAACCGGGGTTGTCTGGAGGCCCACTTCAGCGGGGCGGCCCTCGCCCGGGACGCCGTGGAGGCGGCCCAGCAGGGGCGGTCGGAGGAACTCGCGGCGCGGCTGGAGGCGAACGGCACCCTGACCGCGTCCGACGTGGCCGCCGCGGCGGCCGCGGGCGACGCCACCGCGCTCGACCTGATCCGCGAGGGCGGCAACCGCGTCGGACAGGTCATCGCCGGCCTCGTCAGCTTCTTCAACCCCGGCCTGGTGGTGATCGGCGGTGGGGTGACCGGCCTCGGCCACACCCTGCTCGCCGCGATCCGCACCCAGGTCTACCGCCAGTCGCTGCCCCTGGCGACCGGCAACCTGCCCATCGTGCTGGGTGAGTTGGGCCCCACCGCCGGAGTCATCGGCGCGGCCCGGCTCATCAGCGACCACTTGTTCTCACCCGCGTAAGCACCGCTCGGCAGCACACCAGTACGGCTCGCACGCCTCGTACCAGCCCAGCACGGCTCGCACGCCTCGTACCACCCCAGTAAGGCCGCACGTCTCGTACCAGCCCAGCACGGCTCGCACGCCTCGTACCAGCCCAGCTCGGCTCGCACGCCTCGTACCACCTCGTTCCGGCTCGCACACCCGGCACCACTCAGTACGGCTCAGCACGGCCCGGTACCACTCGGTGCGGCCAAGCACCGCCCGGTACAGCTCACCCGCACAGTCCGCTGCTCTGCTCCGCCCTGCCTGAAAAGAGCCGCCCCGCGAGGGGACCGCCCTGAAACCGGCCCGCACGCCCGCCAAGGGGACCTCATGGCACCAGAACCACCGCTGCTCAGCATGTCCGGCATCACCAAGTCGTTCCCCGGAGTCCGGGCCCTCGACGGCGTCGACCTCGACGTCCAGGCCGGTGAGGTGCACTGCCTGCTCGGCCAGAACGGGGCCGGAAAGTCCACCCTCATCAAGGTGCTGGCCGGCGCCCACCAGCCCGACACCGGCACCATCCACTGGCGCGGCGAGGCGGTCACCCTCCGCTCGCCCATCGCCGCCATGCGCCTCGGCATCGCCACCATCTACCAGGAACTCGACCTGGTGGAGCACCTCTCGGTCGCCGAGAACGTCCACCTCGGCCACGAACCCACGGCCGCCGGCTTCGTCGTACGCGGAAAAGCGGCGCGCGCGGCAACGGCGCTGCTGCTCAAGCGACTCGGGCACCCGGAGATCGATCCGGCCCGCCTGGTCGGCGAGTTGTCCGCCGCGCAGCAGCAGATCGTGTCCATGGCGCGGGCGCTCTCGCACGAGGTCCGGCTGATCGTGATGGACGAACCGTCCGCCGCCCTCGACCCGGACGAGGTCGACAACCTCTTCCGCATCGTCGGCGACCTGACCGCCGAGGGTGTCGCCGTCGTCTACATCTCCCACCGGCTGGAGGAGATCCGCCGGATCGGCGACCGGGTGACGGTGCTGAAGGACGGGCGGGCGGTGGCGGGCGGGCTGCCCGCGAAGACGACGCCGACGCGCGAGGTCGTGGCGCTGATGACGGGGCGCAACGTCGAGTACGTCTTCCCCGAGCGGCCGACCGACGGCGACAGGGAGGGTAAGCCACTGCTGGAGGTGCGCGGACTCACCAGGGACGGCGAGTTCGCGCCCCTCGACCTGACCGTCCGGCCCGGCGAGATCGTCGGTCTCGCCGGACTCGTGGGGTCGGGGCGCTCGGAGATCCTGGAGACGATCTACGGTGCCCGCAGGCCGACCGCCGGTCAGGTCCTCGTGGAGGGGCGGGCGCTCAGGGCCGGCAGCGTGCGGGCCGCCGTACGCGCCGGGCTCGGGCTCGCCCCCGAGGAGCGCAAGGCGCAGGCGCTGCTGATGCTGGAGTCGGTCACCCACAACGTGTCGGTGTCGTCCATGTCCCGTTTCTCCCGCGGCGGCTGGATCGACCGGGCCGCCGAGATGAGGGCCGCCCGGGCCGCCACCCGCGAGCTGTCGCTGCGGCCGGACAACCCGTCCGCGCCGGTGCGCACCCTCTCCGGCGGCAACCAGCAGAAGGCCGTCCTGGCCCGCTGGCTGCTGCGCGGCTGCCGCGTCCTGCTGCTCGACGAACCCACACGCGGCGTCGACGTCGGCGCCCGCGCCGAACTGTACGCGGTGGTGCGCAGGTTGGCCGACGAAGGTCTCGCCGTGCTGCTGGTCTCCAGCGAGGTGCCCGAAGTGCTGGGCCTCGCCGACCGCGTGCTGGTCCTGCGCGAAGGCCGCGTGGTCCACACCGCACCGGCCCGTGAACTCGACGAACACCGCGTACTCGACCTCGTCATGGAAGGAAGCCCGGCGTCATGACGCAGCACGCCTCCCCGCCCCGGGACAGCACCGGCAAGGTGCCGTCGGCCGGCGCGCCACCCGCCTGGCGGGGCCTGACGGCCCGCGCCGATGTGCGCACCCTCTCCCTGCTCGGCGTCCTCGCCGTACTGATCCTCATCGGCGGCATCACCAAGCCGGACGAGTTCCTGGACACCCGTAACCTCCAACTCGTCCTCACCCAGGCGTCCGTGATCGGCGTCGTCACCGTCGGCATGACCTTCGTCATCACCTCCGGCGGCATCGACCTGTCCGTCGGCGCGATCGTCGCCCTCGCCTCGGTCTGGGCGACGACGGTCGCGACCCAGGAGTACGGCTTCGGCGGCATCCTCTTCACGGCGGTGATCGTCGGCGTGGGATGCGGCCTGGTCAACGGGATGCTCATCGCGTACGGCGCGATGGTCCCGTTCATCGCCACGCTCGCCATGCTGGCCTCCGCGCGCGGACTGGCGCTGCAGATCACGGACGGCAAGACGCAGATCGTCACCGTGCCCTCCGTGCTGGACCTCGGTGAGCGCGACGCGTACGTGCTGGGCATCCCGCCGCTCGTCATGGTGTTCGCGGTCGTGACGATCATCGGCTGGCTCGTGCTGAACCGCACCACCTTCGGGCGGCGCACGGTCGCCGTTGGCGGCAACGCCGAGGCGGCCCGGCTCGCCGGTATCGACGTCCGCCGCCAGCGGCTCTACCTCTACCTGCTGTCCGGACTGTGCTGCGGCATCGCCGCCTTCCTGCTGATCATCCTGTCCGGCTCGGGCCAGAACACCAACGGCAACCTCTACGAACTCGATGCCATCGCGGCCGCGATCATCGGCGGCACGCTGCTCAGCGGAGGTCGCGGCACCATCACCGGCTCCGTGCTCGGCGTCCTGATCTTCACCACGATCACCAACATCTTCGCCCTGAACAACCTGCAGAGCGACGTCCAGCAGATCGCCAAGGGCGCGATCATCGTCGCCGCCGTGCTGGTCCAGCGCCGTACCGCGAGCACGACCTGAGGAAAGGGTTCACCGCCATGTCAGAGCTCACCAGTCGCAGAGGGCTGCTCTTCGGGACCGCCGCCATGGGCGCGGGTGCCCTCCTCACCGGTTGCACGAGCAACGAGCCCAAGGACGAACCGGCCGCGAACGACCAGCCGGCCGCCGACGACAAGCCCGGCAAGCAGGTCACGATCGGCTTCGCCGGACCGCAGGCCGACCACGGCTGGCTCAACGCCATCAACGACAACGCCAAGAGCCGGGCGAAGAAGTACTCCGACGTGACGCTGGAGATCACCGAGGGGTCCAACGACACCGCCGCGCAGATCGGCCAGATCGAGACGCTGATCAACAAGAAGGTCGACGTGCTCGTGGTGCTGCCCGCCGACGGCAAGGCGCTCACCCAGGTCGGCCTGAAGGCGATGCGCGCGGGCATACCGGTCATCAACCTGGACCGGATCTTCAACACCCCGCAGGCGTACCGCTGCTGGATCGGCGGAGACAACTACGGGATGGGCCTGAACGCCGGGCACTACATCGGCGAGAAGCTCAAGGGGAAGTCCGACGCCAAGGTCATCGAACTGGCCGGACTGGACAACCTGGAGCTGACCAAGCAACGCACCCAGGGCTTCGACGACGCCCTGAAGAACTACCCCAACATCAAGAAGGTCGCGCGCCAGGCCGCCGAGTTCACCGTCGAGTCCGGACAGGCCAAGATGGCCCAGCTGCTCCAGGCCCAGTCGAAGTTCGACGCGCTGTGGAACCACGACGACGACCAGGGCGTGGGCGCGCTGCGCGCCATCGAACAGGCCGGACGTGACGACTTCCTGATGGTCGGCGGCGCGGGTGCCCTGTCCGCCTTCCAGGCCATCGAGCAGGACGACGGCGTCCTCAAGGCCACCGTCCTGTACCCGCCGACCATGGCCGCCTCCGCGATCGACCTGGCCCGCGCCCTCGGCCAGGGCAAGGGCGTCGGCGGCATGGCGGAGTTCGAGATCCCCGCCTCGATCACGCTCTACTCGGCGGTCGTCGACAAGGCCAACGTCGACCAGTACATGTCCACCGGCTTCAAGTGATCCGGCCCGCACCCCCCACGTGCGCCACCCCGACCAGGACGAGGAGGACACCCGTATGGGACAGCCGCAGCAGCCAGAAGGGACCGAGGCAGACAGGCCACCCCTGCGCGTGGGGATGGTGGGCTACGCCTTCATGGGTGCCGCCCACTCCCAGGGCTGGCGCACCGCGGGCCGCGTCTTCGACCTGCCGCTGAGCCCCGTGCAGGCCGTGATCTGCGGCCGGGACCGGACGGCCGTACAGGGGGCGGCCGACCGGCACGGCTGGGCGTCCGTCGAGACCGACTGGCGTGCCCTCGTCGAACGGGACGACATCGACCTCGTCGACATCTGCACACCCGGCGACAGCCACGCCGAGATCGCGTTGGCCGCCCTGGCCGCCGGCAAGCACGTCCTGTGCGAGAAGCCCCTCGCCAACACCGTCGAGGAGGCCACCTCGATGGCGCGGGCGGCCGAGGAGGCGTATGCACGGGGCCAGGTGGCGATGGTCGGTTTCAACTACCGGCGGGTCCCGGCCACCGCCCTGGCCCGCCGGATGGTCGCCGACGGACGCCTGGGCGCACTGCGGCACGTACGCGTGACGTACCTCCAGGACTGGCTGGTCGACCCGGACTTCCCGCTGACCTGGCGGCTGCGCAAGGAACAGGCCGGCTCCGGCTCCCTCGGCGACCTGGGCGCGCACATCATCGACCTCGCGCAGTACCTGACGGGGGAGCGGCTGGCGGGCGTCTCCGCGCTGACGGAGACCTTCGTACGGCAGCGCCCCCTGCCCACCGGCGCCACCAGCGGACTGTCCGCCGTCTCGGCCGCCGGCACCGGACAGGTCACCGTCGACGACGCCGCGCTGTTCACGGCCCGCTTCCCCTCCGGCGCCCTCGCCACCTTCGAGGCCACCCGCTACGCCACCGGCCGCAAGAACGCCCTGCGCATCGAGCTCAACGGGGAGCGCGGTTCGGTCGCCTTCGACCTGGAACGCCTCAACGAACTGTCCTTCCACGACGCCACCCAGCCCGGCGCCGAGGCCGGCTTCCGCCGCATCCTCGTCACCGAACCCGACCACCCCTACCTGGACGCCTGGTGGCCGCCGGGCCACGGACTCGGCTACGAGCACACCTTCGTCCACCAGGCCCGCGACCTGGTCCACGCCATCGCGGAGGGCCGTCGGCCCGAACCCTCCTTCGCCGACGGGCTCCAGGTGCAGCGCGTCCTGGCGGCGGTGGAGGAGAGCGCCGAGAAGAACTCCGTGTACACCCCGATAGCGGTCTGAGGAGGCTGACGCGCATGCCGCGCACGTTCACGCTGTTCACCGGTCAGTGGGCCGACCTGCCGCTGGAGGAGGTCTGTCGGCTCGCCCGCGACTTCGGCTACGACGGACTCGAACTCGCCTGCTGGGGCGACCACTTCGAGGTCGACAAGGCACTCGGTGACCCCTCGTACGTGGAGTCGAGGCACCAGCTCCTCGACAAGTACGGCCTCAAGTGCTGGGCCATCTCCAACCACCTGGTCGGCCAGGCCGTCTGCGACGCCATCATCGACGAGCGCCACCGGGCCATCCTGCCCGGCGACGTGTGGGGCGACGGAGATCCGGAAGGGGTCCGCCGGCGCGCCGCGAACCGTATGAAGGACACCGCACGGGCCGCTGCCGCCTTCGGCGTCGACACCGTGATCGGCTTCACCGGCTCCGCCATCTGGCACCTGGTCGCGATGTTCCCGCCCGCCCCCGAGTCGATGATCGAACGGGGCTACGACGACTTCGCCGAGCGCTGGAACCCCATCCTGGACGTCTTCGACGCCGAGGGCGTGCGGTTCGCACACGAGGTCCACCCGAGCGAGATCGCCTACGACTACTGGACGACCCGGCGCGCCCTGGATGCCGTCGGCAACCGTCCCGCTTTCGGGCTGAACTTCGACCCGTCGCACTTCGTGTGGCAGGACCTCGACCCGGTCGGCTTCCTGTGGGACTTCCGCGACCGGATCTACCACGTCGACTGCAAGGAGGCCCGCAAGCGCCTCGACGGCCGTAACGGCCGCCTCGGTTCCCACCTGCCGTGGGGCGACCCGCGCAGGGGCTGGGACTTCGTGTCGGCCGGGCACGGGGACGTCCCCTGGGAGGACGTCTTCCGGATGCTGCGCTCCATCGGCTACCAGGGCCCGATCTCCGTCGAGTGGGAGGACGCCGGCATGGACCGGCTCCAGGGCGCCCCCGAGGCGCTGACCCGCCTCAAGGCGTACGACTTCGAGCCGCCGTCGGCCTCCTTCGACGCGGCGTTCGGTAACTGACCCCGCTTCTCACCGGTCCGGGATGACGGCGCATCCCGGCGCACGCACCCGCCCGTACAACCGGCCCCATTCTGGAGGCACTCGTGCACGGGAACGACCGCACCACCAGCATCGAGAGAAACGAGACCCACAGACCACGGCTGTCCTTCCGCAAGACGGTGGCGCTGCTCAGCGGCACCTTGCTGGCGGGCGCCACCCTCACCTTCACCGCCCCCCGGGCCGGCGCAGCCGTCGCCGACGAGAGCGCCGCCGCTGCCGCCGCTGCCGAGGACTTCCAGCAGGTCACCCTCGCCAAGGGCGAACCGGAGGTCGGCGAGCCCATGTCGCTCGCCGTCCTGCCGGACCGCTCGGTCCTGCACACCTCCCGCGACGGCGAACTGCGCCTCACCGACGCGGCCGGCAACACCAGGCTCGCGGGCAAGCTCTCGGTGTACACGCACGACGAGGAGGGCCTGCAGGGCGTCGGCGTCGACCCCGGATTCGCCGAGAACCGCTTCATCTACCTCTACTACGCACCCCCGCTCGACACCCCCGCGGGCGACGCCCCCACGACCGGCACGGCAGCCGACTTCGCCCCCTTCGACGGCGTCAACCGCCTCTCGCGTTTCGTCCTGAAGACCGACGGCACACTGGACACCGCCAGCGAGAAGAAGATCCTCGACATCCCCGCCTCCCGCGGCCTGTGCTGCCATGTCGGCGGTGACATCGACTTCGACGCGGCGGGCAACCTGTATCTGTCGACGGGCGACGACACCAATCCGTTCCAGTCGGACGGCTTCACCCCGATCGACGAGCGCGCGAACCGCAACCCCGCCTTCGACGCCCAGCGCTCCTCCGGCAACACCAACGACCTGCGCGGCAAGATCCTGCGGATCAAGGTGAACGCCGACGGCTCGTACGCGATCCCCGACGGCAACCTCTTCGCACCCGGCACGGACAAGACGCGCCCCGAGATCTACGCGATGGGCTTCCGCAACCCGTTCCGCTTCAGCGTCGACAAGGAGACCGGGATCCTCTATGTCGGCGACTACGGCCCCGACGCCGGCGCCGCCGACCCGGCACGCGGTCCGGCGGGCCAGGTCGAGTTCGCCCGCGTCACCGGCCCCGGCAACTACGGGTGGCCGTACTGCACGGGCGACAACGACGCCTACGTCGATCACGACTTCGCCACCGGCCAGTCGGGTGCCGCCTTCGACTGCGCCGCCCCGAAGAACACCTCGCCGAACAACACCGGCCTGACCGACCTGCCACCGGCGCAGGCCGCCTGGATCCCGTACGACGGTGGTTCCGTGCCCGAGTTCGGCACCGGCTCCGAGTCCCCGATGGGCGGCCCCGTCTACCGCTACGACGCCTCGCTCGACTCGCCGGTGAAGTTCCCCGAGGCCTACGACGGCGACTTCTTCGCCGGGGAGTTCGGCCGCCGCTGGATCAAGCGGATCGTCAGCGACGACGGCGGCACGGTGCAGTCGATCAACGACGTACCGTGGACCGGCACCCAGATCATGGACATGGCCTTCGGCCCGGACGGGGCACTGTACGTCCTCGACTACGGCACCGCCTGGTTCGGCGGCGACGAGAACTCGGGCCTCTACCGCATCGAGAACGCCACCGACGGCCACTCTCCCGTGGCTCAGGTCGCGGCGAGCAGGACGTCCGGCCAGGCGCCGCTGAGGGTGCAGTTCTCCTCCGAGGGCACCACCGACCAGGACGGCGACGCGCTGACCTACAGCTGGGACTTCGGCGACGGCGGCAAGTCGACCCAGGCGAACCCGTCGTACCGCTACAAGAGGAACGGCACCTACACCGCGACCCTCACCGCCAAGGACCCCTCGGGCCGCACCGGCAGTGCGAGCGTGCAGATCGTGGTCGGCAACACCGCGCCGACGGTGACGCTGGAACTCCCCCGAGACGGGCAGCTGTTCAGCTTCGGTGACGCGATCCCGTTCAAGGTGCGGGTCAGCGATCCCGAGGACCGGACCATCGACTGCGCGAAGGTCAAGGTCACCTTCATCCTCGGCCACGACAGCCACGGCCACCCCGTGACCTCGGCCAACGGCTGCACCGGCACCATCAGGACCAGCGCCGACGGCGGCCACGACGAGGACGCCAACATCTTCGGCGTCATGGACGCCGAGTACACCGACGGCGGGGGCGGCGGCCAGGCCCCGCTCACCACACACGACCAGAGCGTCACCCAGCCCAAGCACCGCCAGGCCGAGCACTTCGGCAACGGCTCCGGCGTCTCGGTCATCACCAAGGCCACCGCGCACGGCGGCAGGACCGTCGGCAACGTCCACAACGGGGACTGGATCTCCTTCACGCCGTACCACCTCGGCAACGCCAAGAAGATCACCGCACGTATCTCCTCGGGCGGCGCGGGCGGCACGCTGGAGGTCCGTGCCGGGTCCTCGACGGGCACCCTGCTCGGCAAGGCGACGGTGCCGGTGACCGGCGGCTGGGACAGCTTCCAGGACGTCAGCGCCGACCTGTCCCGCGCGCCCAGGGGCACGACCACCCTCCACCTCGTGTTCAAGGGGAGCGGCACGGGCGCGCTGTTCGACGTGGACGACTTCACCTTCACGACCGGCTGAGAGGAGGCACCGAGCATGCGTATGCGTCCCACAGGACGAACCACCACGGCGATCATGGGAGCCGCCGTACTCCTCGGCTGCGTCTCGGGACCGGCCGCGTCCCAGGACTCGCAGGACACTGGGGCCCCCGACGAGGCCGAACGGGTGCTGGTCTTCTCCAAGACGGCCGGCTTCCGCCACGACTCGATCCCCGACGGCGTCGCCGCGGTGAAACAGCTCGGCGAGAGCGGCGGTTTCACGGTCGACGCGACGGAGGACGCCGCGGCCTTCACCGGCGCCAACCTGCGCCGTTACGCCGCCGTCGTCTTCCTGTCCACCACCGGAGACGTCCTCGACCCCGCCCAGCAGCGGGCTTTCGAGAGCTACATCCGGCGCGGCGGCGCCTACGTCGGCATCCACGCCGCCGCCGACACCGAGTACGACTGGGCGTTCTACGGCGGCCTCGCCGGCGCCTACTTCCAGTCCCACCCGGCGATCCAGCCGGCCACGGTGCGCGTCGAGGACCACGCCCACCCGGCGACGTCGGGTCTGGCGCGGACCTGGAACCGCACGGACGAGTGGTACAACTACCGCTCCAACCCGCGGGACAGGGCCCATGTCCTCGCGTCCCTCGACGAGTCCTCGTACACCGGCGGCACCATGAACGGCGACCATCCCATCGCCTGGTGCCAGAACTACCAGGGCGGCCGCGCCTTCTACACCGGGGGCGGCCACACCAAGGAGTCCTACGCCGAGCCGAAGTTCCGTGAACACCTGCTCGGCGGAATCCGCTGGGCCATCGGCGACGCCCAGGCCGACTGCCGCCCCGAGAACGGCTACCGGCCGCTCTTCGACGGCACCGCCGCCTCGCTGCGGAACTGGCGGCAGGCGGGCCCGGGCTCCTTCGCCCTGGCCGGCGACGGCACCCTCACGTCGACCGGTGGCATGGGGATGCTCTGGTACGCCGCTGCGAGCTTCGGGTCGTACTCCCTGAAGCTGGACTGGAGGGTGGCCGGCGACGACAACTCCGGTGTGTTCGTGGGCTTCCCGCCCTCGGACGACCCGTGGTCGGCCGTCGGCAACGGGTACGAGATCCAGATCGACGCGACCGACGCCGCCGACCGCACCACCGGAGCGGTGTACGGCTTCAAGTCGGCCGATCTCGCCAAGCGCGACCGCGCGCTGAACCCGCCGGGGGAGTGGAACACGTACGAGATCCGCGTGGAGGGCGAACGCCTCCGCGTCTATCTCAACGGCGTGAAGATCAACGACTTCACCAACACCGACCCGGCCCGGAGCCTCACAGACGGACACATCGGCCTCCAGAACCACGGAGCCGACGACGAGGTGTCCTTCCGTGACGTCCGGATCAAGGAACTGCCCACGAAGTCCACCCGGTCCGGCGCGTACGCCGGGTCCGCCAGGTCCGACGGGTCCGACGGGTCCGACGGCTCCGACGGGTCCGACGGGTCCGACGGGTCCGACGGGTCCGCCCCTGGACCGGCGGCTTCGCAGGGCGACTGAGCGGCGGCGGGCGGGGGACGCCGGACTCCCGCCCGTCGCCTTCACCCCACCGGGCCCCCACCAGGGCCCGGCACACCGGGGTTCCCGTACGACGCCCGACAAGGAGGCTGCCATGTCCGCGTCCGTTTCGCCGTCCGCCGCACGCGTAGGGGTCTGGCTGATCGGGGCCCGCGGCTCCGTCGCCACGACCGTCGTCGCCGGGTGCGCCGCCGTCACCGCGGGCCTGCACCCACCGACGGGCCTGGTCACCGAGGCGCCGATGTTCGCGGACAGCGGGCTGCCCCCGCTGTCGTCCCTCGTCTTCGGCGGCCACGACACGGTCGACTGCCCCCTGCCCAAACGTGCCGAGGCCCTGGCGGCCGGCGGCGTCCTGCCCCAGGGCCTGCCCACGGCCGTCCGGGCCGAACTGTCCGCCGCGGACAGCGAGATCAGGCCCGGCGGCCCGCTCCCCGGCGACACACGCGACGATTCCGCCCTGATCGCCGCCTTCACCTCCGACATCGAGGACTTCGTACGGCGGTGCGGGCTCGGCAGGGCGGTCGTGGTGAACGTCGCCTCCACCGAGCCCTCGCCCACCGGCGCCGCCCTGCCCCCGAGTTCGCTGTACGCGGCGGCGGCCCTGCGCGCGGGCTGCCCGTACGTGAACTTCACGCCCTCGACAGGGCTGGACCACCCGGCGCTGGCATCCCTGCGGGCATCGACCGGCCTGCCGTACGCGGGCCGCGACGGCAAGACGGGCCAGACCCTGCTCCGGTCCGTGCTGGGCCCGATGTTCACGCAACGGGCCCTGACGGTCCGCGCCTGGTCCGGCACCAACCTTCTCGGCGGCGGCGACGGCGCCGCCCTCGCCGACCCGGCCGCCGCGGCGGCGAAGAACGCCGGCAAGGACCGGGTGCTGGCCGACACCCTCGCCACACCGCCCGAGGGCGAGGTCCACATCGACGACGTCCCCGTGCTCGGCGACTGGAAGACCGCATGGGACCACGTGGCCTTCGACGGCTTCCTCGGCACCCGCATGATCCTCCAGACCATCTGGCAGGGCTGCGACTCCTCCCTCGCCGCCCCTCTCGTCCTAGACCTGGCGCGCCTGACCGCCCGGGCCCACGAGACGGGCCTGTCCGGCCCGCTCGGCGAACTCGGCTTCTACTTCAAGGACCCCGCGGGGGAGGGACCCGCGGCACTGGGAGAGCAGTACGCGGCCCTGGGGCGGTTCGCGCAACGGCTGCGGGGAGCCGGAGCCGAGCCACCGCAAGACGCAGCGGGACCCGGCGGCGGGTGTGCCGGCGAGGGTGGGGTGAGGGCGCGTGACGGTGGGCGTTCTGCTGAGGTGGGCGGTGGGTGGGCTGGTGAGGGTGGGGTGAGGGCGCGTGACGGTGCGCGTTCTGCCGAGGCCGGCGGGTGGGCTGGCGAGGGTCGGGTGAGGGCGCGTGACGGTGCGCGTCCGGCCGAGGAGCAGCGGTGAGGCCGGAGGGCCCGGGGGCCGGGAACCGTCGGCGGGTGCGCGCCTGGGCCGAACTGCTGCGGCTGCCCGCCGTGTTCACGGTCCCGGGTGACGCCCTCGCGGGCGCCGCCGCGACCGCCGGGCGCCCCGACCGCCGTACTCTCCTCGCCATCGGTTCCTCCCTGTGCCTGTACGAGGCCGGCATGGCCCTCAACGACTGGGCGGACCGCGCGGAGGACGCCATGGAGCGCCCGCAACGCCCCCTCCCGTCCGGGCGCGTCCACCCCATCGCCGCCTTCACGGCCGCCTGTGGGCTGACCGGTGCCGGTCTGGCCCTCGCAGCCCGCGCCGGCCGCCCCGCGCTCGCCGTCGCCGTGCCGCTCGCGGCGACCGTCTGGGCCTACGATCTCGCCCTCAAGCACACGCCCGCCGGCCCCGCGGCCATGGCGGCCGCTCGTGCCCTGGACCTCCTCCTCGGCGCCGCCGCCACGAGCGGTCACACCAGAGCGGCCCTGCCGTCCGCGGCCCTGCTCGGCACGCACGCCCTCGCCGTCACGACGGTGTCCCGACAGGAGACGCAGGGCGGCTCGTCCCTGGCACCCCTCGCGGCCCTGACCACGACGGCCCTCCTGAGCGGACTGCTGACACGACGCCCCGCGCGACCGTCGGCGGGCGCTCGCGGCACAGCCGCCCGCGGTCTGCCGGACGCCCGTGCCGACGGTGCCGGGTCAGAGGCCGCTCACCGCAGGCCGGACGGCCACGGCCCGGTCGGCCAAGGCCCGGTCGGCCCGAGGGACGCCGCCCTCGCGCCCGCACAACGCCACCGGCATGACTCCGGCCCCACCGGCCGCACCCCTGCCGACGCCCTGGGCAGGGTCCTCGCGGCGGCCTACGGCGTCACCGCCGCACGCCCCTATCTCCACGCCACTCTCAACCCGTCACCTCCTTTGACCCAGCGAGCCGTCGGCGGCGGTATCCGCGCCACGATCCCGCTGCAGGCCGCACTGACCGCCCGGTCCGGAGCCGGTCTCACCGCCCTGCTCGTCGCCGGTCTCGCCCCACTCGGCAGACGGTTCGCAAGGACGGTGAGCGTCACATGAACCACCCGACGACCACTCCGGCCCACCCGACCGACACCCCGACAGCCGACGGCGGCCTTCACCGCACCGGACCCCGGCACGCTCCTCCCGGCCCCGGGACGCCCGCCGTCACCCCGCTCCGCTTCGGCTACGGCACCAACGGCCTCGCCGACCTCCGCCTCGACGACGCCCTCGCCCTGCTCGCCGACCTCGGCTACGACGGCGTCGGCCTGACGCTCGACCACATGCACCTCGATCCCCTCGCCGCGGACCTCGCCACCCGCACCCGTCACCTCGCGGCACGGCTGGACGCCCTCGGCCTGGAGGTCACCGTGGAGACCGGCGCCCGCTATGTGCTCGACCCCCGCCGCAAGCACGGCCCCTCCCTGCTGGACCCCGACCCGGACGACCGCGCACGCCGCGTCGACCTGCTGATCCGCGCCGTCCGCGTCGCCGCCGACCTCGGCGCCCACGCGGTCCACTGCTTCAGCGGGACCACTCCTCCCGCGACACCTCCCGAGACGGCATGGGACCACCTGGCCGACGCACTCTCCCCGGTCCTGGAGGCCGCCGGCACCGCGGGCGTTCCCCTCGCCGTCGAACCCGAACCGGGCCACCTCCTCGCCACCATCGCCGACTTCCACCGGCTCCGCCGAGCGCTCGGCGACCCGGAACACCTCGGCCTGACTCTCGACATCGGCCACTGCCAGTGCCTCGAACCCCTCCCTCCGGCCGACTGCGTACGCGCCGTCGCACCCTGGCTGCGACACGTCCAGATCGAGGACATGCGCCGCGGCGTCCATGAACACCTGCCCTTCGGCGAAGGCGAGATCGACTTCCCGCCGGTGCTCGCCGCCCTCGCCGCCACGGGCTACCAGGGACTGACCGTCGTCGAACTGCCCCGTCACTCCCACGCGGGCCCTCACTTCGCCGAGCTCTCCCTCCCGTTCCTGCGCGGCGCCGAGTCCACGGCCACCCGATCACCCGTACTCGCCCCGCCTCCCGGCGATCCCTCCGCCACCCCTGAAGGGAGCACCTCATGACGCAACCCCGCACCAACCCGGCCACCCCGGGTGCGGTCACCCCGGGAACCGCGAGCTTCTCCCGCCGGCAGGACGGGGAGGCCGGCCCGGGAGCCGGTGGCGAGGCCGGCCCCGAGACCCCTCGTGACTCGACCACGACGGCCCGGCCACGCCCCGACGGCGGCCCGGCCGATACCGAGGGCCCGCCGAACGCCCAGGCCACCACCACCCACCCCGTCTCCTCCCGCATCACATCCGCCCCCACCTCGCTCGCCGAGCTGCGCGGCCACCTCACCGCGCGCCTCGGCGCCGCCGCCCGCGGCTGGCTCCACAGGGCCCTCGACGAAGCCGCCACGCACCCCGGGACGCACGGACCCATCTCCGTCTGGGAGCTGCGCATCGCGGAAGCCGGCCGCCGCTGCGGCCCGGACCACGCCGACGCCGCCCGTGTCCTCATCCTGCACGCGGCCCGGGCCGACCCGGACGCCCTCGCCCGGGTCTACGCCCAGGGCACCGCCGACGAACGCCGCGCCGTCCTGCACGCCCTGCCGCACCTCGTGCCCGGCCCGCAAGCACTGCCGCTCGTCGAGGACGCCCTGCGTACCAACGACACCCGGCTCCTCGCCGCCGCCGTCGGCCCTTATGCCGCCCGACACCTCGACGCCCACCAGTGGCGGCACGCCGTACTGAAGTGCCTGTTCACGGGCGTGCCCGTCGAGACCGTGAGCGACCTGGGCCGCCGCGCGCACCACGACGCGGAACTCGCCCGCATGGTGGCCGACTACGCCGCCGAACGCACCGCCGCAGGCCGACCCGTACCCGACGACCTGCACCGTGTCCTGGCCCTCACCGACCCCGCGGCCACCCCACCCGCGCCCGCCGCCCCGCGCGGCAGCCGCGGAACCGACGGCAAGGAGTCCTGATGCGCCTCTTCGACCCCCACATCCACATGACGTCGCGCACCACCGACGACTACGAGGCCATGTACGCCGCCGGCGTCCGCGCCCTCGTCGAGCCCTCCTTCTGGCTCGGCCAGCCCCGCACCTCTCCCGCCTCCTTCCTCGACTACTTCGACTCCCTGCTCGGCTGGGAGCCCTTCCGCGCCGCCCAGTACGGCATCGCCCACCACTGCACGCTCGCCCTCAACCCCAAGGAGGCGAACGACCCCCGCTGTGTCCCCGTCCTCGACGAACTGCCCCGCTATCTGGTCAAGGACCGCGTGGTCGCCGTGGGCGAGATCGGCTACGACTCGATGACCCCCGCCGAGGACACCGCCCTCGCCGCCCAGCTCCAGCTCGCGGCCGACCACGAGCTGCCCGCGCTGGTCCACACCCCGCACCGCGACAAGCTGGCCGGACTGCGCCGCACCCTCGATGTCGTCCGGGAGTCCGCGCTGCCCCCGGATCACGTCCTCGTCGACCATCTCAACGAGACGACGGTCAAGGAGGCCAAGGACAGCGGCTGCTGGCTGGGCTTCTCCGTCTATCCCGACACCAAGATGGACGAGGAGCGGATGGTGGCGATCCTGCGCGCCTACGGAACCGAGCAGGTGCTCGTCAACTCCGCCGCCGACTGGGGCAGGAGCGACCCCCTGAAGACCCGCAAGGTCGCCGACCTGATGCTGGCCAAGGGCTTCGGCGAGGACGACGTCGACCAGGTGCTGTGGCGCAACCCCGTCGCCTTCTACGGCCTCAGCGGCCGTCTCACCCTCGACGTCACGGCCCCCGAGGCGACCCACGAGGGCAACTCCATCCTGCGCGGCAGCCCCAAGGAGCCCGCCGAGACCTCCCCGGACGGGCCCGGAGGACCGTCCGGCGCGGCCGGTCGGCGGGACGCCCCCGCGCCCGACCCCGCCCCGGGGGCGTGAGCCATGCGCTTCCGCCACCCCGACGGCTCCACCGTCCACCTCGCCTACTGCACCAACGTCCACCCGGCCGAGACCCTCCACGGTGTCCTCGCCCAACTCCGCGACCACTGCGAACCCGTCCGCAGGCGCCTCGGCCGCGACCGCCTCGGCATCGGCCTGTGGCTCGCCAGGGACGCCGCGCACGCCCTCGTCTCCGACCCCTCCGCTCTGCGCGGCCTGCGCAGCGAGCTCGACCGGCGCGGCCTGGAGGTCGTCACCCTCAACGGCTTCCCCTATGAGGGTTTCGGTGCCGAAGAGGTCAAGTACCGCGTCTACAAGCCCGACTGGGCCGACCCCGAACGCCTCGACCACACGACCGCCCTGGCCCGCGTCCTCGCCCAACTCCTCCCCGACGACGTCACCCGGGGCAGCATCTCCACCCTGCCCCTCGCCTGGCGCACCGCCTGTGACGACGGCCGCGCGGACACCGCCCGCACCGCCCTGCGCACCCTCGCCGAACGCCTCGACGCCCTGCAGGATCTGACCGGACGCGACATCCGCGTCGGCCTCGAACCCGAACCCGGGTGCGTCGTCGAGACCACCGGCGACGCCATCGCCCCCCTCACCGCGATCGGCCACGACCGCATCGGCATCTGCGTCGACACCTGCCACCTCGCCACCTCCTTCGAAGACCCGCACACCGCCCTGGACGCGCTCACCGAAGCCCGCGTCCCCGTCGTCAAGTCCCAGCTCTCAGCCGCCCTGCACGCCGAACAGCCTCACCTTCCCGAGGTCCGCGAGGCACTGGCTGCCTTCGACGAACCCCGCTTCCTGCACCAGACCCGGACCTCCCCCACGCACCCCGACCGAGCGGGAGGGAGCTCCACCGCCGCCGGCCTGCACGGCACCGACGACCTCGGCGAGGCGCTCAAGGCCGACACCCTGCCCGACGCCTCCCCGTGGCGCGCCCACTTCCACGTCCCGCTCCACGCGGCTCCCGCCGCACCCCTCACCTCCACCCTCGCCGTCCTCAAGGCCGCACTGACCCGGCTCGTCGGCGGCCCGCACCCGCTCACCACCCACCTGGAGGTGGAGACCTACACCTGGCAGGCCCTGCCGCCCGAACTGCGCCCCCGGGGCCGCCATCAGCTGACCGACGGCATCGCCGCCGAACTCACCCTCGCCCGCGATCTGTTGACCGACCTGGGTCTTAAGGAGCTGCCATGAGCACCCACCGGAGGGATCCCGGCGACGGCCCCACCCCGCTCCTCGTTCTCGACGTCGTCGGCCTCACCCCCCGTCTCCTCGACCACATGCCTTACCTCAGGACCCTCGCCCGGACCGGCTCCCACGCGCCGCTCGGCACCGTGCTGCCCGCCGTCACCTGCGCGGCCCAGTCCACCTTCCTGACCGGCACCCATCCGTCGGAGCACGGCATCGTCGGCAACGGCTGGTACTTCCGTGACCTCGGCGAGGTACTCCTGTGGCGCCAGCACAACGGACTGGTCGCCGGCGACAAACTGTGGGACGCCGCCCGCCGCGCCCACCCGGGCTACACCGTCGCCAACATCTGCTGGTGGTACGCCATGGGCGCCGACACCGACATCACCGTCACCCCCCGTCCGATCTACTACTCCGATGGCCGCAAGGAACCCGACTGCTACACGCGCCCGTCCGCCCTGCACGACGAACTCACCCAGAAATTCGGGACCTTCCCGCTCTTCCACTTCTGGGGCCCCGGCGCGGACCTCGTGTCCAGCCGCTGGATCATCGACGCGACCCGGCACGTCAACCGCACCCGACATCCCGACCTGACCCTGTGCTACCTCCCTCATCTCGACTACGACCTGCAGCGCTTCGGCCCCGACGACCCGCGCTCACTGAAGGCGGCGACCGAACTGGACGCCGCACTGGCCCCGTTGCTGGACGACGCACGCGCCGAGGGCCGGACCGTCGTCGCGCTGTCCGAGTACGGCATCACCCGCGTGCACCGGCCCGTCGACATCAACCGGGCCCTGCGGCGGGCAGGCCTGCTGGAGGTGCACACCCAGGACGGCATGGAGTATCTGGACCCGATGGCGTCACGCGCCTTCGCGGTCGCCGACCACCAGATCGCCCATGTCTACGTACGCCGACCGGAAGACCTCGACGTGGCCCGAGCGGCCCTGGAGGGGCTGCCCGGGATCGAGCAACTCCTCGACGACGAGGGCAAGAAGGCCCACCATCTCGACCACCCGCGCTCCGGCGAACTGATCGCCGTCGCGGAGCCGGACGCCTGGTTCACGTACTACTACTGGCTCGACGACGCCCGCGCGCCCGACTTCGCGCGACTCGTCGAGATCCACCGCAAACCCGGCTACGACCCGGTCGAGCTCTTCATGGATCCCCTCGACCCCTACGTCAAGGTCAAGGCCGCGACCGCGCTGGCGCGCAAGAAACTCGGCATGCGTTACCGCATGGCGGTCGTGCCCCTGGACCCGTCACCTATTCGCGGCAGCCACGGCCGCCTCCCTGCGAGCGACGACGACGGTCCGCTCCTCATCTGCTCCACCCCCCGCGCTGTCGGCGACCGTGTCGCGGCCACCGATGTGAAGTCACTGCTGCTCCAACTCGCCGGCCTCGGCTGACCGGTCACGACCGGTACACGTCTGCTGCCCGGCCCTGTCGACCCGTCTCTTCCGACTGGTCACCAGTAGAGCACTCACCACTGACAACGGCCCCCCATCCCAAGGAGTTCCAGGAATGAGCCGCTTTTCCCAGCCCGACCCCGAACTCGCCCACCGCCTCAGCAGACGAGGCATGCTCGGCGTGGCCGCGGGTGCCACGGCCGCCGCGCTGGTGGGCGCGGCGGCGGCCCCCGCGACCGCCGCTTCCGCGACCGCCGCCTCCGCGACCGCGGGCCCCGCGGCCGACACCGCCTCGCGTGGCGCCGGCCGGGGCCGCCCCGTCCTCCCGCCCGGCCGCCTCGGAATCCAGCTGTACAGCCTGCGCGACAAGGTCTCCACGCTCGGTTTCGCGGCCGTCTTCGCCGAACTGGAGAAGTACGGCTACGACGAGGTCGAGTTCGCCGGCTACACGCAGGGCTCGGCCGGCCCGATCACCCTCGCCCGGCTCAAGCGCCTGGCACGCGACCACGGCCTGAACCCGATCGGCAGCCACGTCGGCTACTACTCCGACGACCCGGGCGCCTACACCTTCGCGCAGAACCTCACCAAGGTCCTCGACGACGCCGAGGCACTGGGCCTGAAGCACATAGGGACCGCGTCCGGGCCGTTCCGCTACGGTTCCACCGTGGACGCCTGGAAGCGTGCCGCCGAGGAGTTCAACACCTACGGGGCGGCGGCGAAGGCGCGGGGCATGAAGTTCTACCAGCACAACCACTCCGAGGAGTTCTCCTTCGCCAGCGACAACCCCAAGGTCCGCCTCTACGACGTCCTGCTCCGAGAGACCGACCCGGACCTCGTCTACCTGGAGATGGACATCTACTGGGCGTACTCGGGCCAGTTCCGCTTCTCCAAGCGGCCCGACGGTTCCTCCGCCCCCTTCGAGCCCCTGGACTACGTACTGAAGCAGCCGCACCGCTACCCGCTCTTCCACGTCAAGGACGGCGTGAGCGACCCGGCGAACACCTACGGCTACCGCATGGTCGACGTAGGCGACGGAGACATCGACTACCAGCGGTTCATCTCGGCCGTGACCAGGTTGCGCGGACACCGGTTCGCCCACCACTGGCAGGCGGAGCACGACAACCCGAGCGAGTCCTTCACCTTCGCACGCCGTTCGAGTGAGCACCTGCACTCGCTGCGGGAGAAGTGCTGATCGCACGCCCTCCGAGATGCTGATCGCACGCCCTCCGAGATGAGGAGGCCCTCCCCTCAGGGGGAGGGCCTCCTCATCTCAGGCCGCGATCTTTCGACGTACCGTCCGACGTCACGTCAGGCTGTGTCCTCGCCGAGCGGTTGCGGGTTGGGAGCGATGCGGTGTGTTTCCTTCTCGCGCCCGGGAGGGGTCAGGAACACAGCCACGCAGCCGGCGAACAGCGAGATGGAGCCGGCCAGGATGAAGGCACCGGAGTGCCCCCAGGCACCGACGACCACGGCACCCATGCCGGCACCCAGACCGGAGACGAGCTTGGCGCTGTAGACCATGCCGTAGTTGGACGCGTTGTTGTTCTCGCCGAAGTAGTCGGCGGTGAGCGCCGCGAACATCGGGAAGATGGCGCCGCCGCCGAAGCCGGAGATCGAGGAGAAGATCAGGAACAGCGGAAGGTTCTGGGCCTCGGCCGACCAGAGGATGCCGTACTGGGAGAGGCCGAGGATCACGCATACGACGAGCAGGCACCGCTTGCGCCCGTACAAGTCGGAGAGCCAGCCGATGACACCGCGGCCGGTGCCGTTGACGATCGCCTTCAAGGACATCGCCGTGGCGACGATGCCGCCGGCGAAGCCGGCCTCCTCGCCGATGTCCACCTGGAAGGCGATGCCGAAGATGTTCACACCGGACGTGCACGCCAGGCAGAACCACATCAGGGCCACCCGGCCGGTCTTCCACGCTTCCACGGGGGAGTACTGGCGGACCGCCGGCGGGTTCATCCGCAGCGAGCGGGCCGCGCGCGGGTCCTTCGGCGGGTTCAGCGGGTCGATCGCGGAGGGCCACCAGTTCTTCGGCGGATCCTTGAAGAAGAAGCCGGAGAACGCGACGATCCCGGCCAGGAACACACCCACCGACACCAGCACCCAGCGGAAGTTGGTCAGATCCATGTAGCCGTTGAAGAGGAAGACGAAGGGCACCGAGCCGTAGGCGAAACCACCGTTTACGAACCCCGTCTTGCCGCCCTTGCGCTCCGGATACCACTTGCCCACCATGTTGACGCACGTGGCGTACACCATGCCCGCGCCCATGCCGCTGAACATGCTGAACCCGATGTAGGCGAAGACGACGTGCGGTGCGAAGGCCAGCGACAGATAGCCCAGCAAGGTGCCCGTCGCGCCGAGCATCATCGCCCAGCGGGCCGGCAGCTTGCCGCTCTCACGCAGTTTGCCCGCGGGGAAGGCCACCGCGGCCTGGAAGAAGACCCAGACGGTCATCATCCAGAAGATGTGCATGCTGTTCCAGTGGTGAGCCGTGTGCAGGGTGTCCTCGGCGGACGCGAACGCGTACTCGGCGGAGGAGATACCCATCATGCCGATCCACGGCAGGATCACCATCCACTTGCGTTTGCGGCCCATGATGTCGATGTCGGACTCGCCGACGCGGTAGACGCGTCCGTTCTTGTCGGTCACCTCGCGATAGGCGGCGACCCGTGGTACGTCGGTGGTTGTCACGTTGGTTGCACCCCTTGCGTCGAAAGTTCTGGCCAGCGCCCCCTGTCCAATGCCTTTCGTGCGCGCGCGGGTCCCGGAGCCGGCCGACGCGCATCGTCGGCCGGCCCCCCGCTGCCTCACTTCATGAACCGCCCCCCAACAACCCCGCGGCCCGCGCCCACCGGTACTTGGCGCCCAGCACCGCCACCGGCTGCTCGGTCGTGTACGGGTACGCCACGACCCCCTGCTCGTACAGGTACCGGCAGGCGTCCTCCACCTCCACGTCACCCGCGAGCGACGCGACGACCGGCTTCTCGATGCCCCGCTCCCGGAATTCGGCCACCACGCGCGCGGTGAGCTCGGCGAAGACCATCGGGGGAGTGACGATCGTGTGCCAGTAGCCCAGGACCAGCGCGTGGATGCGTGGATCCTCCAGGCCGAGCCGGATCGTCGCCTCGTACGTCGACGGCGGCTCACCGCCCGTGATGTCCACCGGGTTGCCCGCCGCCCCGAAGGGCGGGATGAACTTCCGGAAGGCCTCGTCCAGGTCCGGCGGGATCTCCATCAGCGACAGGCCGTTGTCGGTGACCGCGTCCGACAGCAGCACCCCGCTGCCGCCGGCGCCGGTGATGATGACGATGTTGTCGCCCTCGGGAGTGGGAAGCACCGGCAACGCGCGCGCGTACTCCAGCATCTCGTTCAGACCGGGCGCCCGGATGACGCCGGCCTGCCTGAGGATGTCGTCGTACACGGCGTCGTCGCCGGCCAAAGCGCCGGTGTGCGATCCGGCGGCCTTGGCGCCCGCGGCCGTACGTCCCGCCTTCAGCACCACGACCGGCTTGATCGGTACGGTCGCCCGCGCCGCCTCGACAAAGGCGCGCCCGTCCTTGAGGTCCTCCAGGTGCATCGCGATGCACTCGGTGTGCGGGTCCTCGCCGAACCAGGTCAGCAGGTCGTCCTCGTCGAGATCCGACTTGTTGCCCAGACCCACGATCGCGGACACGCCGGTCCTGGTGGTCCGCGCGAACCCCAGGATGGCCATTCCGATGCCCCCGGACTGCGAGGTCAGTGCCACGCCGCCCTTGACGTCGTACGGCGTGCAGAACGTGGCGCACAGGTCCTGCCACGTCGAGTAGTAGCCGTAGATGTTCGGACCGAGCAGCCGGACGCCGTGCCGCTCGGCGATCTCCACGATCTCCGCCTGGAGTTCGTGCTCACCGGTCTCCGCGAACCCGGAGGGGATGAGCACGGCGTTGGGGATCCCCTTGCGTCCCACCTCCTCCAGGGCCGAGGCCACGAACTTGGCGGGGATGGCGAAGACCGCCACATCCACCTCACCGGGAACGTCGGTGACACTCTTGTAAGCCTTGCGGCCCAGGATGTCATCGGACTTGGGGTTCACCGGGTGGATGTCCCCGGCGAAACCACCGTCGATGAGGTTGCGCATGACCGAATTGCCGATCTTGCCCTGCTCGTTGGAGGCCCCGATGACAGTGACCGACGACGGCTGCATCAACCGGCGCATGGAAGTGAGGATCTCGTCGCGCGTGTAACGCCTGCGCTCCTTGGGGGCAGCGGTGGAGAGGATCACCCGGATGTCGGCCGCCACCGCCCCCTCCGAGGTGGCGATCACCGGGTTGAGGTCCACCTCCGCGATCTCCGGGAAGTCCGCCACGAGTTGGGAGACGCGGCGGATCTGCTCGGCGATCGCCCACCGGTCCACCCCTGCCTGCCCGCGTACGCCGTGCAGGATCTCCGCCGACCGGATCGAGTCCAGCATGGACAGCGCCTCGTCGGCGCCGATGGGCGCGAGGCGGAAGGTGACGTCCTTCAGGACCTCGACGAGCACCCCGCCGAGCCCGAAGGCGACGACCTTCCCGAACGTCGGATCGGTCACCGCGCCGACGATGACCTCCTGCCCCTTGGGCAGCAGCTCCTGGACCTGCACGCCCTCGATCCGGGCGTCCGCGTCGTACGCGCGCGCGTTGTCGACGATCCGGTGGAACGCGGCCCGTACGTCCGTCGGTCCTTCGACGCCCACGATGACGCCGCCCGCGTCGGTCTTGTGCAGGATGTCCGGCGAGACGATCTTCATGACGACGGGCCCGCCGATGCGCGCCGCGTACGCCACCGCCTCGTCGACGTCCGTCGCCAGCTCCTCACCCGGTACGGCGATCCCGTAGGCGTCGGCGATCACCTTGCCCTCGGGCGCGGTCAGCGCGGTGCGTCCCTCGGCCCGAACGGAGTCGAGGAGCGTCCGCACCCGCAGGACGCGGTCTTCGGCCATCACGTCAGATCACTCCGTTCGACTTGAGCAGGCGCACTTCCTCGTCGCCGAGGCCGAGCTCGCCGATGTAGACCTCTTCGTTGTGCTCGCCGAGCAGCGGTGAACTGGAGACCTCGACGGGGGAGTCGGAGAGCTTGAGCGGACTGCCCACGGTGACGAACTCGCCCCGCTCGGGGTGCGGCACCGTGATGACCATCTCGTTGGCGACCAGCGAGGGGTCCTCGATGATCTCCCTGGTCGAAAGAATCGGCCCACAGGGGATGTTGTGGGCGTTGAGCCGCTCCAGCACCTCCCACTTGGGCAGGGTCGAGGACCACTCCTCGATCAGCTGGAACATCTTGTTCAGCTTGGGCAGCCGCGCCTGCGGCGTCGCCCACTCGGGGTCCTCGGCGAGCTCCGGCCGGCCGATGAGCCGACTGATCGGCTGCCAGCCGACGGGCTGCACGATCACGTACACGTAGTCGTTCGGGCCGCCCGGCGCGCACTTGACCGCCCAGCCGGGCTGACCGCCGCCGGAGGCGTTCCCGGACCTGGGAACCTCCGTGCCGAAGTCGTCGTTGGGATATTCACGGAGCGGGCCATGGGCCAGACGCTGCTGATCGCGCAGCTTCACCCGGCAGAGGTTGAGCACAGCGTGCTGCATGGCCACGTTGACCCGCTGCCCGCGCCCGGTGTTCTCGCGCTGGAACAGCGCCGCGAGAATCCCCGCCACGGCGTGCACGCCCGTCCCCGAGTCCCCGATCTGGGCCCCCGTCGCCAGCGGCGGTCCGTCCTCGAAGCCGGTGGTCGACATCGACCCGCCCATGGCCTGCGCGACGACCTCGTACGCCTTGAAGCCGGTGTACGGGCCCTCGCCGAACCCCTTGATGGAGGCATAGACGATACATGGATTGATCTCCTGGATGCGGTCCCAGGTGAAGCCCATACGGTCGACCGCGCCCGGGCCGAAGTTCTCGACCATGACGTCGGAACGCCGGATCAACTCGGTGAGGATCTCCTTGCCGCGCTCGGTCTTGGTGTTGAGGGTGATGCTCCGCTTGTTGCAGTTGAGCATCGTGAAGTAGAGGGAGTCGACGTCCGGGAGATCGCGCAGCTGCCGCCGCGTGATGTCACCGGTCGGCGCCTCCAGCTTGACGACGTCCGCCCCGAGCCAGGCGAGCAGCTGGGTCGCGGAGGGCCCGGACTGGACGTGGGTCATGTCCAGGACGCGGATGCCTGCGAGAGCCTTGGTCGGCGTACCCGTCATGGTGGCCACCTCACTTGTACATGGTCTGGTTCATGGTTCCGGGGGCGTACGCGTCGGGGTCGACCCAGACGTTGATCAGCGAGGGCTTCCCTGATTCGCGGGCGCGCCGCAGAGCGGGACCGATGTCGGCGGGGTCGCGGACCTCCTCGCCGTAACCCCCCAGCATCTGCGCGAACTTGTCGTAGTGGACGTCACCGAGCGTGTTGCCGACCCGTTCTCGCTCCAAGCCGTACTTCTGGGCCTGGCCGTAGCGGATCTGGTTCATGGAGGAGTTGTTGCCGACGATGCCGACGAAGGGGAGGTCGTAGCGGACCAGAGTCTCGAAGTCCCATCCGGTCAGGGAGAACGCGCCGTCGCCGAAGAGTGCGACGACTTCCTTGTCGGGCCGCGCCTGCTTGGCCGCGAGCACGAACGGCACCCCGACGCCGAGCGTGCCCAGCGGACCCGGGTCCATCCAGTGACCCGGAGACTTGGGCTGCACGACCTGACCGGAGAAGGTGACGATGTCACCGCCGTCGCCGATGTAGATCGAGTCCTCGGTGAGGAAGTCGTTGATCTCGCTGACCAGCCGGTACGGGTGGATGGGCGAGGCGTTCGACTTCAGGCTGGGCAGCCGCTTCTCCAGGGCGGTCTGCTCGGCCGCGCGCAGCTCGTCGAGCCACTCCTTGCGCTTGGACGCGCCCCCGTCGACGCGCCCGGAGGCCGCGTCGGTCACCGACTTCAGCACCAGCCCGGCATCGCCCACGATCCCGAGGTCGATGTCGCGGTTCTTGCCGACGGTGCGGTAGTCGAGGTCGATCTGCACGACGGTCGCGTCCGGCGACAGCCGCTTGCCGTAGCCCATGCGGAAGTCGAAGGGCGTGCCGACGATGACGATGACGTCGGCGCCTGAGAACGCGTACCGGCGCGACAGCTGGAAGTGGTGCGGGTCGCCGGGCGGCAGCGTGCCGCGGCCCGCGCCGTTCATGTAGGCGGGGATGTTGAGGGTGCGCACCAGCTCGATGGCCGCCTCGGTGCCGCGTGTCGTCCACACCTGGCCGCCGAGCAGGATGGCCGGCTTCTCGGCGTGGACCAGCAGGTCGGCGAGCTTCTCGATGGCCTCCGGGTCGCCCGCCGAGCGGGTTGAGGCCCGGTAGGCGCCCTGCTTGGGCACGCGTGCCTTGCTCACCGGCACCTTGGCGTCGAGGACATCGCGCGGGATCTCCAGGAAGGAGGGGCCGGGAGCGCCGTGGTAGCACTCGCGGAACGCCATCGACACCATGTCCGCCGCCCGCGCCGTGTCCGGCACGGCGGCGGCGAACTTGGTGATCGGCGTCATCATGTCGACGTGCGGCAGGTCCTGCAGGGACCCCATCTTGTGCTGGGTGAGGGCGCCTTGGCCGCCGATGAGGAGCATCGGCGACTCGGCGCGGAAGGCGTTGGCGACGCCGGTGACGGCGTCGGTGGTGCCGGGGCCCGCGGTGACGACCGCGCAGCCGGGCTTGCCGGTGATACGGGCGTAGCCGTCCGCGGCGTGGGCGGCGACCTGCTCGTGGCGGACGTCGACGACCTCGATGCCCTCGTCGACGCAGCCGTCGTAGATGTCGATGATGTGGCCGCCGCACAGGGTGTAGATGCGGTCGACCCCCTCGGCCTTCAGCGCCTTGGCTACGAGATGACCACCGGAAATGACGTCCTGGGTGTCGTCGGGCATGGCGAAGTCCTGTCCCTTCGTAGGGGGTGGGAACGCTCTCGCGGTACATTGCATACAGTCGACGAATACTGTATGAACCTTGTTATCCCGCATCCGGTGGGTGGTGTCCAGGGGGCGTGCGGCACTTTTGAGTCAGGAGCCGGAATGGACCTGTACGAACACCAGGCAAGGGAACTCTTCGAAGAACACGGCATCTTGGTGCCGCGGGCAGAGGTGACCGACTCACCCAAGGAGGCCCGCGAGATCGCTCGCCGGCTCGGCGGCCGAGTCGTCGTCAAGGCGCAGGTGAAGACCGGCGGGCGCGGCAAGGCGGGCGGGGTGAAGCTCGCCGCGGACCCCGCGGCCGCCGAGATCACCGCACGCCAGATCCTCGGCATGGACATCAAGAGCCACACCGTCGGCAAGGTGATGCTGGCGCAACCCGTGGACATCGAGAACGAGTTCTACGTGTCCTACGTACTCGACCGCGCGGCGGGCGGGTTCCTCGCGATCGCCTCCGCCGAGGGCGGCATGGAGATCGAGGAGGTCGCCGCGAGCCGGCCCCAGGCCGTCGCGCGCATCCCGGTCGACCCGGCCGAGGGCGTGACCTCCGCCAAGGCGGGCGAGATCGCGGAGGCGGCCGGACTGCCCCCGCAGACCGTCGACACCCTCGTACGGTTGTGGGAGGTGCTGGTCCGCGAGGACGCCCTCCTCGTCGAGGTGAACCCGCTCGTGCGCACCGCCCAGGGACAGATCCTCGCCCTGGACGGCAAGGTCACTCTCGACGACAACGCCCGCTTCCGGCAGGCACGCTGGGGTGCCGACGACGTCGAGCACGACGACGCGCTGGAAGCGGCGGCCGCCGCCAAGGGGCTCAACTACGTCAAGCTCGACGGTGAGGTCGGCATCATCGGCAACGGCGCCGGCCTGGTCATGTCCACCCTCGACGTGGTCGCGGGCTGCGGCGCCCGCCCCGCCGACTTCCTCGACATCGGAGGTGGGGCATCGGCCCAGATCATGGCCGACGGCCTGTCCGTCATCCTCTCCGACCCGGCCGTGAAGTCGGTCCTCGTCAACGTCTTCGGCGGGATCACCGCGTGCGACGCGGTCGCCGACGGCATCGTGCGGGCCCTGGACAGCGTCCAGTTGACCAAGCCGCTCGTCGTACGCCTCGACGGGAACAACGCCGCTCGCGGCCGGGCCATCCTCGACGACCGGGCACACCCGCTGGTCCAGCAGGCCACCACCATGGACGGCGCCGCGCTGCGGGCCGCCCAACTCGCCGCCGCAGCCTGAGGAGACACGCCATGGCCATCTACGTCACCAAGGAGAGCAAGGTCCTCGTCCAGGGCATGACCGGCGGCGAGGGCATGAAGCACACCCGGCGGATGCTCGCCGTCGGCACGAACGTCGTCGGTGGCGTCAACCCGCGCAAAGCGGGCCGCACCGTCGACTTCGACGACCGCGCGGTGCCCGTCTTCGGGTCGGTCGCCGACGGTATGCGAGCGACCGGCGCCGACGTGACCGTCGTCTTCGTGCCGCCCGCCTTCACCGGGGCAGCCGTCGTCGAGGCCGCCGACGCCGGCATCGCACTGGCGGTCGTGATCACCGAAGGCATCCCCGTCCACGACTCCGTCACCTTCACCGCGTACGCGAAGACCAAGGGCACCCGCGTCATCGGCCCCAACTGCCCCGGCCTGATCACCCCCGGCCAGTCCAACGCCGGCATCATCCCGCCCGACATCACCAAGCCCGGCCCCATCGGCCTGGTCTCCAAGTCGGGCACACTCACCTACCAGCTGATGTACGAGCTGCGCGACATCGGCTTCTCGACCTGCGTCGGCATCGGCGGCGACCCGGTGATCGGCACCACGCACATCGACTGCCTGGCCGCCTTCCAGGACGACCCCGACACCGAACTGATCGTGCTCATCGGCGAGATCGGCGGCGACGCCGAGGAACGCGCGGCCGCGTACATCCGGGACCACGTCACCAAGCCGGTCGTCGGCTACATCGCCGGGTTCACCGCCCCCGAGGGCAAGACGATGGGGCACGCCGGAGCGATCGTGTCCGGCTCGTCCGGTACGGCGGCGGCGAAGAAGGAGGCACTGGAAGCCGTAGGGGTACGGGTCGGCGGCACGCCCACCGAGACGGCCCGCCTGGTGCTGGACCGCCTCGCCTCGCAGACGTGATGTCACTCATGGCCGCACCGGGCCGCGTGCAGACGTGCCCGAGCCCCGCCGGCTTCCGTCGCACCCGTCGACAACCGCCCCCGACTGTGCACCGAGAGCGGAGAGCACCATGGCAACCACCCTCACCCTCAAGTCCGGCACCTCCTGGACCGACGCCTGGCAGCGCTGCCTGACCGCGGCCCCGGAGGCCTTCCGCGACGACCGTGTCCTCAACCTCTGGAACTCCGCGTGGCAGGCCGACGGCCGCGCCCTGCCCGCCACCAGCCCGGTCGACGGCACCCCGATCGCCGGTCCGCCGCGCCTGGACCGGGCCACAGCCCGCCAGGCCGTACGCGCCTCGCTCGACCAGCACCGCGCCTGGCGGCACCTCCCTCTGGAGGAACGCAGCGCACGCGTCGCGGCCACCCTGGACGCACTCGTCCAGCACCGCGACCTGCTCGCCCTGCTCCTCGTCTGGGAGATCGGCAAGCCCTGGCGGCTCGCCCGGGCGGACGTCGACCGGGCCATCGACGGGGTGCGCTGGTACGTCGACGGCATCGAGCCGATGGTCGCCGGCCGGGCCCCGCTGAACGGTCCGGTCTCCAACATCGCGAGCTGGAACTACCCGATGAGCGTGCTCGTTCACGCAGTGTTGATCCAAGCGCTCGCAGGCAACGCGGTCATCGCCAAGACCCCGACCGACGGCGGTGTCGCCTGTCTGACCCTGGCGTGCGCTCTCGCCGCCCGCGAGGGGATTCCCGTCACCCTCGTCAGCGGCAGCGGGGCCGAGCTGTCGGAGGCGCTGGTGCGGGCGCCCGAGATCGGCTGCGTCTCCTTCGTCGGTGGCCGCGACACCGGCGCCGCGGTGGCCACGGCCGTCGCCGACCTCGGTAAACGACATGTACTCGAACAGGAAGGACTGAACACCTGGGGAATCTGGAACCACACGGACTGGGACGCCCTCACGGCGGTCGTCCCCAAGCTCTTCGACTACGGGAAACAGCGCTGCACGGCGTACCCGCGCTTCGTCGTCCAGCGTGAGCTGTTCGACGAGTTCCTGGCGGCCTACCTCCCGGCGGTGCGCACGCTGAAGGTGGGCCACCCGTTGGCGGTCGAGAAGCCGGACGACCCGTACCCGCGGCTGGACCTCGGTCCGGTGATCAACGCGGCCAAGGCGAAGGAGCTGCAGGATCAGGTCGCCGAGGCGATCGACCGCGGCGCCGTCCCGCTGCACCGGGGCAGGCTGTCCGACGCCCGCTTCCTGCCCGGCCAGGACACCTCGGCGTACATCCGGCCCGTCACGCTGCTGAACCCGCCGCCGTCCTCGCCGCTGCACCACGCGGAGCCGTTCGGCCCGGTCGACACCATCGTCCTGGTCGACACCGAGGCGGAGCTGCTCGCGGCGATGAACGCGTCCAACGGCGCGTTGGTCGCCACGCTGTCCACGGACGACCGGGCGACGTACGAGCGCCTGGCCCCGCAGATCCGTGCGTTCAAGGTCGGTCACGGCACACCGCGCTCCCGCGGCGACCGCGACGAACTGTTCGGCGGCTTCGGCGCGTCCTGGCGCGGGGCGTTCGTCGGTGGCGAGCTGTTGGTGCGCGCGGTGACCCAGGGGCCGGCGGGGGAGCGGCTGCCCGGGAACTTCCCGGACTACCACCTCATGCCGTGACGACGCCGGGTGGCGCCCACGCATGTCCGGAGGCGCCACCCGCGCATGTCGGAGGCGCCACCCGCGCCCCTCACGGGCGGAGGCAGCCCCCCACCTCCGGGTGACTGTTCGGTCACTCCAGGTGCAGACCCGCCGCGGCCCGACCCCGGGCTCCCGTCGGTCCGTCCCGGGGACGGATATGCAGGTGAAGGGCACTCCGAAACCTTGGTATTGTTGTCCATGTCGCCGCGGGGAACGCCCCCGGCAAGGCGGCAGACACCTAGTCCGGGTGGCGGAATGGCAGACGCGCTAGCTTGAGGTGCTAGTGCCCTTTATCGGGCGTGGGGGTTCAAGTCCCCCCTCGGACACAGATGCAGATGCAGATCATCCCAGTGTGCGGGTCGAGGTTCTCCTCGGCCCGCATCGCTGTTTTTGTCGGCCTTCCCGGGGCAGGGTGGCGAGCGAGTAGTGAGGCAAACCCGGTCATACGGGTATACAGGTATACGGGTATACGGGTGCAGATACTTCGGGAAGGCGTCGTCGGAGCAGCCGGGGGCGTGTGAGGTCTGGAGGCCGCTGTCCGGCCGGGCAGGAGCGATGTTGATCCGTGTTCTTCTCGTCGAGGAGGCAGACCTGGTGCGCGGGGCACTCGCGGCCCTGCTGACCCGGGAGAAGGACATCGAAGTCGTCCCGGGGTCACCGGAGCACCGCCACACCGTGTCGCAGGCTCTGTCGTACCGGCCCGACGTGGTCGTCATCGACGTCGACGGCGGCGACGACCACGCGCTGTGCACCTCCCTGGAGCTGGCCGCGCGGTTGCCGGAGTGCCGGACCATGCTGGTCGTCGGCTCGGCCACCCCCGACTACCTGCGGCGGGCGCTGGCCCGGCGGGTCGCGGGCCTCATCGGCAGGAACAGCCCCTGCGACCTGTTGCCCCAAGGGATCCGCCAGGTGGCGTCGGGCCAGCGGTTCATCGACCCCGGGCTCGCCCTGCTGGCGCTCTCCTCGACGGAGAACCCGCTGACCGGCAGGGAACTGGAGGTGCTGCGGCTGGCGGCGGACGGCACGCCGACGAGTGAGATCGCCGACCGGCTGTCGCTGTGCGTGGGGACTGTGCGCAACCATCTCAACGCCGTCTCCAGGAAGACCGGGGCCCGCAACCGCATCGACGCGATCCGCATCGCCCGGGAGTCCGGCTGGTTGTAGCGGGCGGCCCTCCTGGCGTGCGGCGGGCCGTCGCCGGGCGATGGCGGGTTCTCGGGCGCGTGCGCCGCGAAGATCCGCGGCTCAGCCGAGGACCCGGGACCCCGCGGCGGCGCCCGGAGCGGCCTGGGCCGCCCGGTCCCAGTGGCCGATCAGATCACGGTAGAGGGCGCAGTCGGCCAGCAGCCGGTCGTGGGTGCCCAGGCGGCAGCGGGGGCCGTCCATGACGAGGACGAGGTCGGCGCGCAGGGCGGAGCTGATGCGGTGCGCGCACACGATCAGGGTGGCGGGACGGACGGCGAACGCGTGTTCGGCGACGGCCTCGGCTGCCGGGTCGAGATGGCAGGTGGCCTCGTCCAGCAGGACCAGCGGGGCGGGCGGCAGCAGGGCGCGGACGAGGGCGATCAGCTGACGTTCACCGGCGGAGAGCAGGGCGGGGTTGAGGGATGCCCCGTAGCCGCCGAGGCGTGCCACGAGCTCCGCGGCACCGACGGCATCGACCGCCGTGTCCAGGTCGGCCCGCGTGGCCGTCGGGTGGAGGTAGGCGAAGTTCTCGCGCAGGGTCCCGGCGAAGACGTACGCCTCCTGCGGGATCAGCACGCGCGCGCGGGACAGCCGGCCGGTGTCCAGGGACCGGGCCGGGACACCGCCCAGGAGAACCTGGCCGGCCCGCGGTTCGAGCACGCCCGCGATGAGCGCGGCGAGTGTGGACTTGCCCGCGCCACTCGGGCCGACGACCGCCAGGTGTGTGCCGGTGGGGAGGGCGAGGTCGAGGTTGTCGACGACCGGATCGGCGGAGGGGGCGTAGGCGAAGGTGACGCCGCGCAGCTCGACGCTGCCGTCCGAGGGGCATGTGCCGCCCACCGCCGCTGCCCGGGACGCGCCCGCCGCACGAGGCCCCGGCCCTCGGGACGCGCCACCCGCCCTCCCGTGCGCCCCCACCACGTGCGGCGCGTCGACTCCTCCGACCGCCTCTGCCGCCCCGCGGCCCATTTCCGTCCCGGGTGCTTGCGAGGCCGTGGTTCGTCCGTCGCATCCGGACGCTTCCGCCGCCGCCTCGCTGCTCCCGGCCCCTCCGGCTGCCTCCGTCCCAGGGCTTCGGGCGGTTCCGACCGTCTCTGCCGCCTCCGGGCTTCGGGCGGTTCCGACCGTCTCTGCCGCCTCCGGGCTTCGGGCGCCTCCGACCGTCTCTGCAGCCTCCGGGCTTCGGGCGCCTCCGACCGTCTCTGCAGCCTCCGGGCTTCGGGCGCCTCCGACCGTCTCTGCAGCCTCCGGGCTCCCGGTGCCTCCGACCGTCTCTGCCGC
This sequence comes from Streptomyces sp. NPDC007808, assembly GCF_042868655.1. Taxonomy (NCBI): domain Bacteria; kingdom Bacillati; phylum Actinomycetota; class Actinomycetes; order Kitasatosporales; family Streptomycetaceae; genus Streptomyces; species Streptomyces sp. NPDC007808. The sequence continues at coordinate 16,290 of NZ_JBIAEQ010000008.1, read as the reverse complement.
CCCCGGGCTCCCGGCCCCTCCGACCCTCTCCGCAGCCCCAGGGCCCCCGGCCTCTCCGGCCACCCCCGCCGTCCCCGATCCTCCTACCCGTCCGGCCTTCTGACCCACCCCCTTTCCCCCGGCCCATCCGGCCTTCTGCCCCGCCCCAGTTACCGCTGCCGTTCCCCCCGCCGTTCCGGCCGCCCCCGCCGTTCCGGTCGCCCCCGCCGTTCCGGTCGCCCCCGCCGTTCCGGTCGCCCCCGCCGCCTCCCCACCTGCCGACTGCAGGATCCGGCCGACCGTGACCAGCAACCACAGCCCGCTGCCGCCGAGTCCCTGTACGAAGCCTCGCAGAGCCGGTTGCAGGCTCTGGGCCACGTAGGTCAGGGCGCCCAGGATCGCGCCGGCGGTCAGCCCGCCCCGTACCAGCCAGGGCGCCCCGGCCAGGATGAGCACTAGGGGCAGCCAGCCGCCGACGCCGAGCGCGGCCGTGCGCAAGGCGGTCAGCCGGGCCAGGGCGCGGGCCGCGCGCGCCGCCTCGTCGATGCGGGCGCCGACCCGACGCCGTACGAGGTCCTCGGCACCGCAGGCCGTCACGTCCCGCAGCCCGCCGGCCACCCTGCTCACCTGCTCGGCGATGGCCTCGTCGGCGAGCACCACGGCCCGCTGCCGGGCCGCCATCGCCCGCAGGGCCAGCAGGAAGAGCACGAGCCCCGCGACCAAGGGCGGTACGACGAACAGCAGGAAGGCCGGATCCAGCGCGGCCAGCCCGAGCAGCACGCTGACCGCCGTCACCGCGAAGCTCTGCACGAACATCACGACCGCCCCGTACGACTCGCGGGCGATCTCCACCTGCTCGGTCAGGCGGGCCACGCCCGCCGTGTCGACGGTCTGCCCGAGGCGCGCGGAGCGGCGCAGTGTGCCGGTGGTGGCGAGGGTGACCAGGTCGTCGCGGAACGGCTCGACGACCCCGGCGAGCCGGAGCGTGGCCTGCCGGGTGCCCCAGGCGCCGACGAGAACGGCGCAGGCCAGCAGGCCGAGCCAGCCGAAGCCTTCGGCGGTGCGGTCGGCGAGGAACCCGTCGTCGACGGCGCGGGCGACCAGCCAGCCGGACAGCAGCGCGGGGACGGCCTCGACCAGGGACCAGCCGGAGAGCCGTACGAACTTCCGGCGCCGCGTGCGCAGCGTGGAGCGCAGCAGGAGCCCCGGCCCGGGGCTCACGGCACGCCTCCGTCGCGTTCCGGTGCCGGCCCCCGGGCCGGTTTCGGCGCTACGCCCGTGTGCGGATCAGGGACCGGCCGCGTCCGCCCGTCGACGCCGGGCTCCGGCCGGAACACCGCCCGATACCCCTCCTGAGCCCACAGCTCCCGATGCGTCCCCACCCCCCGCACCCGCCCCGCGTCCAGCCAGACGACGACATCCGCGCGGGAGGCCGTGGAGGCTCGGTGGGTGACGACCAGGCGGGTGCGGTGGGCGAGCGGGCCGGTGCCGGTGAGGGCCTGGCGGATGTGGTGCTCGGTGACGGTGTCGAGGCTGGCCGTCACGTCGTCCAGGACCAGGAGGCGGCCGTACGGGGCGGACTGGGCGAACGCGCGGGCCAGCCCCACGCGTTGGGTCTCGCCACCGGACAGCGGGGCGGCGGCGAGCCGGGTGCCGTACCCCTCGGGCATGGTCCGCAGGAACCCGTCGGCGCGTGCCGCGGTGGCCGCCGCGCGCACCTCCCCGTCTTCCGGCGTGCGCGGCCCGAAGCCGATCGCGTCGGCGAAGGTGTCGCCCAGCAGCACCGGGCGCTCGAAGCCGTAGGCGACGGCCCGCCGCAGCTCCGCCCGCTCCAGGTCACGCAACGGCACCCCGTCGAGCCGTATCTCGCCCTCCTCCGGGTCGGCGAGCCGCCCCGCCAGCGCGGCCAGCAGGGACTTTCCCGACCCGGAGCGTCCGACGACCGCCGTCAGCGCTCCCGACGGCAGGTCGAGGCCGATGCCGTCCAGCGCGAGGCCGCCCCCGGCGGTGCGCACCGTGACCCCGCGGAACTCCAGCCGCCCGCCCCCGGACGGCAGACGTGCGGTGCCGTACGCCGCCGCCGGTTCGTCGAGCACCTCGGCGACCCGTCCCGCGGTGGCGCGGGCGAACGCCAGCCGGTGCACCGACGCCACCAGCGAACTCACGCCGGTGGCCAGGAGCACGTACCCGCCGGCGGCGAGCATCTGCCCCGGTGTGATGCGCTCACGGGCGAGTTCCCAGCCGGCCACCGCGAGCACCGCCACCTCCAGCAGGGGGACGATCGCCGCGTCCCGCGCGGAGACCCTGGCGTACGCGCGCCACATGCCCAGGCCGTGGCGGTGCAGTTCGGGCAGCGGCCGCAGCACGCGCTCGGCCTCCTGAGCCACGGTCCCGGCCGCGGTGATGGTACGGATCCCGGTGAGGGCGTCCACGAGCCGGGAGGCGATGCCGCCCTGCACGGCGAAGTAGCGGTCGTTGAGGTCGGAGACGTCGCGGACGAAGGCGCGGACCATGAGGAGGACCAGCGGCAGCCCGGCCACGAAGGTCAGGCACAGCCAGGGGTCGATGAGGGCCAGGGCGACCACGGCCCCGACCGGGGGAACCAGTTCGGTGACCGCCCACACCAGCCCCGACGGGGCGCTGCCGGCCCGCGCGGTGTTGCCCACCAGACGGGCCACCAGGTCGCCGGGGGTGTAGCGGCGGGTGGCGGGTGCGCCCAGGTCGAGGACCCGGCCGAGCAGGGTGTGCCGCAGCCACGCCGTCGAGTGGGCGTTGGCCACGGCTCCCGCGTAGTCGTCCACGGCGTCACACACCACCAGCAGGGCGACGGTGACGGCGGACAAGGTCAGCCACAGTGCCGTGTCGCCGCGACCGAGCACGGCGTCGACGGTGCGGCCCGTCACCGCGGGCAGGGCGACGTAGACGCCTGCCAGCAGGAGGGCCGTGACGGCCTGGACACCGCCCCAGGCACCGCCCCGCCGGACCGTCGCCAGCAGCAGACGGTCCGCCGCGCGTCGGTCCACCGGCTGCTCCCGGGGTCGTACGGTTCGACGAACGGGGCGGGGGCGCCTTCGTGCCCCCGCCGTGTGGGCGCAGCTAGCAGAGCAGCAGGCTGAGGAAGCTGATTCCACCACCACAGCCCTTGCTTGCCCTACTGCCGGGCGGCGGACGGTAACCGGACTCCGACTCGATGGTCAGACCCTGCAGTTCGAGGAGCGACATTGCTCTTCACCTCCTCTCTCGTACTTCTGTGGGGACGGGGAGGTCCTGGGCGGGCAGACCCGGCGTCAGGAACGGCAGCCCGGCGGGCCGGGGGTGCAGGGCGGCGGCCAGCGCGAGCAGCACCCCCGCGCCTCCGGTGGCCAGGTCCATGGACAGCCGCATCAGCTGTTCGCCGGGGAAGGCCAGATGGCCGTCCAGCACACAGGCGTGGCGGGACAGGCGGCGCACATGGCCGGCGACCACGGGGTCACGTTCGGCCGCCGTGCCGGGCGGGTGCGCACGGCTGAGGTGGAGGATCATCCCGGCGATGCCGTCGAAGAGCCCGGGTTCGATGTAGAACGAGGCCCTGGCGGCCCTGCGGATCGTCTCGGCTGCGGACGCGAACCGGTCGTCCGCGCGGTGGGCCAGGTAGTCGTCGAGGACCATGCCGATGCCCACGCTGCCGTCGGCGAGGTAGGGCATGGTGCGCCAGCCCTCGTTCACCTCCATCGACACCTCCTCGCGCACGACGCAGCGCCTCAGGTCCTGGCGCAGTGCGGTGGCGGCCAGGTCGAGGAGCGCCGGGTCGCCGCTGTGGTCGTACAGGCGCAGGAACATCAGCGCGGGGCCGGACGACCCGTACATCAGCCCGGCTCTCGGGTGGGCGCCACCGCTGATCTCCGGTACGGCGTCGACCGGACCCAGGCGGTCGGCGACCGACTGCGCCACGCACAGGGCGGCGTCACGGAAGGCCGCGTCGCCGGTGGTCGTAGCGAAGTGGAGCAGGTCGAGCCCGATACCGGACAGGCCGCCCTTGAGGTCCAGGGCCAGGGTCTCCCAGCGCTCGCCCAGGCACATGTCGAGGACCTTGACGGCCTCCTCGTGGTGCCCGAGGTGATCGAGCACGAAGGCGACGCCGTGCAGGCCGTCGTAGAGCCCGAGCCGGGTGCCGGACTCCGGGTGGAGCGCATGCCGGATCAGCCAGTCCTCGTGGCCGGGGTGGCGTCCGGCGCCCGCCACGTCCAGCGCGTACAGCACGCCCGCCGCGCCGTGGGCCATGCCGAGGCCGCCGCCCGGGGTGGCGAACTGCTCGATGTCGCCGGGGAAGAGCCGGTCGTCGCGCTCGGGTGCGGCGGCGGCCAGGACGGCGGCGCTGATCGACTCCCGGGCACGCAGCCAGCCGGACCGGTCGGGTTCCAGCCGGGGCTCGTCGTCCGCCCCGGCGTACATACCGCCGTCACCGGTCACCGTGCGGACGGCCGAGTCCAGGAACGGGCCGGGGACGGGGAACAGCCGTGCGGCTTCCCTGGCGAGCTGGCCCGCTTTGCCGTCGTCCAGCTCGATGAGCCCGGTGAGCGGCATGAACAGGGAGAGCCGCAGACAGGCCAGCGCGTGCCGGTCGATGTCGAAGCCGGTGACGCCCTTCGGGGCGAGAAAGCCCGGGGCCGCCAGAACCTGCTGCCGTGCGTCGGCCACGTCCGACGCTCCCTCGAAGTCGATGAGGACGACGCCGCCTTCGGGCCGGACCAGGATGTTGAACGTGTGGACGTCGCCCATCACGACGCCCCGGTCGTGGACCGCGGCGACCGCCTCCTCCACCTGCCGGAACACATCGAGGGCCCAGGAGGTGTAGGCCGCGAAGTCGGCCGGGGCCGGGTCCAGCGCGGCGAGCGGATAGCGCTCGACGAACATCGTGTGCAGGGGGGTGCCCTCGATGAACTCCTCGACGACGAAGTGGTGTCCGCCCAGTTCGAAGTGATCCCGCAGGGCGGGAACACAGGGGAGGCCCCGCAGCCGTTCCAGGGCCGCCCGTTCCCGTCCCAGCCGGGTGACGGCGTCCGCGCCGTCCGGGGTGAGTCCCGCGTGGGGCCGTGCCTCCTTGAGGACCACCCGCTCCTCGGTGCGGGTGTCCACCGCGGCGTACAGACCACCGCCGTTGGAGAAGTGCAGTGCCCTCTCGATCCGGTACGGCAGGTCGGCGACCGTGGTCCGCTGACGTTCGGCGAGGTGCGGTTCGAGGAAGGCCGGCAGCCGCACCCATTCCGGCACCTGGAAGGTGGGGCCGCGCACGTCCGGCACCAGCCGGCCGGAGGGATCCTCCAGCGCCTGCTCCACGACCCCGTCGGCGGACACGCAGTGCCGGTCGGCGAAGCCCCCGTACCGCACATAGAGCGGCCCCGCCCCCCAGCGCAGGTCGCTGAGGATGTACGGCCCCGGCAAGCCGTCGAGGACGGTGCCCAGCTCTCCGAGCACGCGCTCGCACTGCGCCTCGTCCCCGGGATAGACGGTCACGAACTTCCCGCTGGACCCGCGGTGCGCGTACTTCGCGTTGGCGAGGAACAGGGTCTGCCGCGCCGGAAGGAACTTGAAGGCGATACGGCGCGGTACGCAGTAGTCCCACACCGCGTCGAGGACCTTCTGCGCGTTGTCCAGGCAGGCCGAGACATGGATCTTCCACCCCTGGGGCGGGAGCGTCGTACCTGCGGGCCGCAGGACCACCCAGTCGCCGAGTTCCGTGCGCGTCCACGACGCGGGGGCGGGGAGCGACGTCTGACGGAAGTGGCCACGCGTCCGACCGTGGGACGGCGTGTCGTAGAAATGCGGGTGGGTGAGGCAGTACACCTCGTACCGCTTGTCCACGGAAAGCCTCCAGTCGGGGCGCTCCGATCGGGCGCGCTCTCCTTGTCGGCGGTGCCTCGCCGCGGGACGGGGCCGTGGCGCAGAACGGGCAGACGAGCCGGTGCGGCCGCCTGGCCTGCGCCTTTCATCTCTCACGATGGCAGACCAGAGGACCGCGGACATCGATCGTCTGTCACCGGAAGGCCATGAGATTCCCACGGTCCGTCTGTGCGGATGGCACACCCGGGGAAAGCCCGGCCGGGTTTACCCGGTGGCGCGTCTCACGTCGTCACCTTCCGCCGACCGGGGCCCGCCGGCGGAACGCACTCCTGCGTCCGCGAGGCGGCCCGCGGTCCGTCCGACGCGGGTCCGGCCATCACGGTCGATACGACCAGGAGGCTCCGCTCCGGCACCGCCGCCGGGAAAATCGCGTGCCCGGGCCTGGCGCCCCTCCCTAGACTCACCGCATCATCACGCGCCGCCACCACCCGGCGGCGCGTCGCCGTGACGAGTCGAGGGGAGCCGGGCCATGCGTGTCAGCACCGCTGCCGTCGTCTCCCCCTGCGGCTACGAGGTGATCCTCGTGTCCTCGTCCGCCCGGTGCCCGCTGCGCGGCCGGCACCGGATGCCCGTGACGAGCATCTGAGAGCGCCCGAACACGTCGACTCCCCGCTACCTTCGCCGATCTGACGGTGCGGCGGACGAGGCACACGTGCGTCACCGTACCCGTCCGGGAATCGCGCTGACCTCTTTCCGTTTCCGGAACACCCGAAAGGCCAAGGGCCGTGCGCACCAACCCCACCACCCTCGCCGTCGTCCGCAACCTCGGCATCCTCGCCCACGTCGACGCAGGTAAGACCACCGTCACCGAGCGGATCCTGTACGCCACCGGCACCACCCACAAGCGCGGCGAGGTCCACGACGGCACCACCGTCACCGACTTCGACCCCCAGGAGCGCGATCGCGGCATCACCATCTTCGCGGCGGCGGTCAGCTGCGCCTGGGACGGCCACCGGATCAACCTCATCGACACCCCCGGGCATGTCGACTTCGCCGACGAGGTGGAGCGTTCGCTGCGTGTCCTCGACGGCGCGGTCGCGGTGTTCGACGCCGTCGCGGGGGTCGAGCCGCAGAGCGAGTCGGTGTGGCGGCAGGCCGACCGGCACGGCGTGCCGAGGATCGCGTTCGTCAACAAGCTGGACCGCGCCGGAGCCGACCTCGACACGGCGGTCGACTCCATCCGGGAGCGGCTCCACCCGGCGCCGCTGGTGGTGCAGTTGCCCATCGGTGCCGAGGACTCCTTCCGCGGAGTCGTGGACCTCGTACGGATGCGGGCGCTGGTGTGGGCCGACGGCGCCGACACCGCCGTGGAGCAGCCGGTGCCGGCGGAGTTGCGGGACCAGGCCCACCGGCGTCGCCGGCTCCTGGAGGAGTCGGTTGCCGAACTGCACCCCGGCGCGCTGGAGGAGTTCTGCGCGCGGTCCACGGTCTCGCCGCAGACCCTCGCGACCGCGCTGCGCGACCTGACCGGCAGCGGTGAGGGCGTGGTCGTGCTGTGCGGCTCGGCCTACCGCAACCGCGGGATCGAGCCGTTGCTCGACGCGGTGGTGGCGTATCTGCCCTCGCCGCTCGACGTGCCGGCCGTGCGCGGCCTTGGCGAGAGCACCGAGGAAGAGCGGCCCGCCGACCCGGCGGCACCGTTCGCCGCGCTGGCGTTCAAGGTGAGCGCGGCGCAGACAGGGCGGCTCACCTTCCTGCGCGTGTACGCGGGAACGATGGAGAAAGGAGACACCGTGCTGGACGCGGGCACGGGACACAGCGAGCGGATCGGCCGGATCCTGCGCGTGCAGGCCGACCGGCACGCCCAGGTCGACCGGGCGATCGCCGGTGACATCGTGGCCGTCGTCGGCCTGAAGTCGGCGCGCCCGGGGGCCACCCTGTGCGCGCCGGACGCCCCGCTCGTCCTCGAACCGCCCGGTGTGGCCGATCCCGTGGTGTCCGTGGCGGTCGAGGCGCGCAGGTCCACCGACACCGGCCGGCTGGCCTCGGCGCTGGCGCGGCTGGCGGAGGAGGACCCGTCGCTGGTCGTGCGGACCGACGCCGAGACCGGGCAGACGGTCCTGTCGGGCCTGGGCGAACTGCATCTGGAGGTCGCCGTGGAGAAGATCCGCCGGGACGCCGGGCTGGACGTCAACGTCGGCCGCCCTCGCGTCTCCTACCGGGAGACGGTCGGCCGCGGGGTGTCCGGCTTCGTCTTCCGGCACGTCAAACAGGACGGTGGCGCCGGGCAGTTCGCGCATGTCGTCCTCGACGTGGAACCGCTGGCGGCGGGATCCGGCTTCGAGTTCCGCTCGGCCGTCGTCGGCGGTCGCGTACCGCAGGAGTACGTGCGTGCCGTGGAGGCCGGCTGCCGCGACGCCCTGGCCGAGGGCCCGCTCGGCGGTCACCCGGTGACCGGCCTGCGCGTCACCCTCACCGACGGGGCGACCCATGTGAAGGACTCCTCCGACACGGCGTTCCGCACGGCGGGCCGGCTCGGTCTGCGCGAGGCCCTGCGCACCTGCGCGATGGTCCTCCTGGAGCCGGTCGTCGAGGTCACGGTCACCGTGCCCGAGGAAGCGGTCGGCACCGTCCTCGGCGACCTGGCCGCACGTCGGGGCCGGGTGACGGGCTCGGCGGTCAGGGCGGGCGCGTCGATCGTGACGGCGACGGTGCCGCTGGCCGAACTGTTCGGCTACGCGACACGGCTGCGCAGCCGGACACAGGGGCGCGGGACGTTCACGGCCCGGCCGACCGGGTACGCGGCGGCGCCGGTGACGTCCGCGGCGCGGTAGCGCGACGGGCGGCCCCTCCTCGGCGGGGGCCGCCCGGCGGGATCAGCAGTCACGGAACTCCGGCGACTGGTTCAGCACCTGCGACCGCACGGACGTGAACCGCGCGTACGTCTGCGACTCCCGTGCCTCCGGCCGGAACGCCGCCACACGGTGGCAGTTCTGGAAGGCGAGGGTGATGCCGAAGTGCCGCTCCAGGCTGCCGCGGATGGCGTCACTGGCGAGGGCGCGCAGGAGTTGGCCGCGTTCCCGCTCCGACGGGGGAGGGGTCTGGTTGTCGGTGAACTCGGCCGTTCCGTCGCGCAGTTCGGTGGCCAGGGAGGCGATCAGGTCGTAGGCGTACGGCAGCGAGGTGCGGACCGTGTCCACGAAGTCCTCCTCGCGGATGTCACCGTGTTCGGCTTCGGCGAGGAGCTCGGGGGAGACGTCGAGGGACATGTCTGTGGGTTCCTGTTCGGTGAGAGGGCGGTGAGAGGGCGTGGAGAGGGCGTGAGAGGGCGGCGAGAGGGCGGTCCGGGGACGACGAGGGGGCGACGAGGGGACCGTGAGGGTGATGAAAGGTCTTGCCGGGACCGGCGTCAGGCCAGGGCCGCCGGTCCCGGCACGAACTCCGGGTCCACCTGCACGGCGAGGTCCTCGCCCGTCCTCGCGTCCCCCCAGGCCCGCGCGTTGCGCAGATGGAACTCGACGGCGTGGCGGTGCGTGGTCGGCCAGTCCTTGGGGTGGGCGTCGACCGCCTCACGCAGGACGTTCAGGGCGTGGACGTTGGCGGACTCCAGCGCGCCCTGCTCCCGGCCCTGTTCGGCCGCGCGGACGTAGGGGGAGTGGACCAGGTGGGTGAGGAGGTCGTCGCCCACCTCCTCCTTGAGGAAGAGCAGATCGTCCTCGCCCGTCACCTTGTTGCCGACGACCGCGACGCGGATGCCGAACTCGCGGGCGTGGTCGCGGTACTGGCGGTAGACGGAGACACCCTTGCGGGTGGGTTCCGCCACCAGGAAGGTCATGTCGAAGCGGGTGAACAGGCCCGAGGCGAAGGCGTCCGCGCCCGCCGTCATGTCGACCACCACGTACTCGCCGGGGCCGTCGACCAGGTGGCTCAGGTAGAGCTCGACCCCGCCGAGCTTGGAGTGGTAGCAGGCCACCCCGAGGTCGCTCTCGTCGAACTCGCCCGTCACCATCACCGGCACGTCCCCGACCCGCCGCACGTGCCGCGTGTGCAGTTCGTCGTCGCCGAGCAGGGTCAGCAGACGGGAGCCGCTGCCGGGCGGGGTCGTCTTGATCATGGCGTCGGCGGAGGTGATCCGCGGGTTGGTACCGCGCAGGTACTCCTTGATGTCCCGCAGGTGCGCGCCGAGGGGCGGGGCGTCCAGGGGCTCTCCCTCGTGGCCCAGCGTCTGCGCGAGGTGCTGGTTGATGTCGCCGTCGATGGCCAGCACGGTGGCACCGGAGCGGGCCAGGTGGCGGGAGAAGAGCGCCGACAGGGTGGTCTTGCCGCTGCCGCCCTTGCCGACGAAAGCAATACGCATCAGCAACCCGCCTTCGCACCCAGAGTACACTTGTTGAAAATGGATGTCATGTGACCAGGTTGTCCGCGCCGCTGATCACTGTCAAATCGCCTGGCCGACAGGGGAGTTGATGAAGTGGCCGGGCCGGCCGTGATCGACTTCCGCACTTAATGCATATGATGTGCAAGTGCACGACTACAGCATCAGGGCGGCTCGCCCGGACGATCTGGACGGTGCGCGAGCCCTGATGCTCGACACCGTCTACCGCGACTTCGGCACCGGCTATGTGCCCCGCTGGCACGCGGACATCATCGACCCGGCCGCCGCCTACCTCGCCTCGCCCCGCCACACCCTCCTCGTCGCCGTCGACCCGCGCGGACAGGAGGTCGTGGCCACGGCGGCCCTCGACTCACGCGGCCCGGCCCACCCCCCGAACCCCCGCGAGCTCGCCGAGCGCTACCCCAGCGGCGAGACCGCGCAGCTGCGCCGCGTCTACGTCCGCCCCGAGCACCGCCGGCGCGGTCTCGCCCGGCGCCTCGTCGACGAACTGCTCGCCTTCGCGGCCGCGGACGGCGGCTACCGCGCGGTCTATCTGCACACCGACCCCAAGGTGCCCGGGGCCGAGAGCTTCTGGCGCTCGCTCGGCAGGGTCGTGCACGACGAACGCGAGGACCTCGACGGCGGCGAGGACGTCGTCCACTTCGAGATACCGATGGAGCGATAGACCGTGCGCCGACTCCGCCCGCTCCTCGCCCTCGTCCTGGCCCCCGTACTCACCGCCTGCTTCGCCCCCGGCGGCGACGGCGCCGCGGGCGCCTCCCCGGACGGGACCCGCCTGCGTGTCGCCCTGGCCTTCCCGCCCGCCGAGAACCTCTCGCCGTACGGTGCGGACGCCACGATCCTCAGCCGCCTCGGCGTCACCGAGGGCCTGACCGCGCTGGACGCCAACGGCGCCGCCGCGCCCGCCCTCGCCGCCTCCTGGCGCCGGGAGAACGACCGCTCCTGGCTGTTCACCCTGCGCGAGGCCACCTTCCAGGACGGTTCCACCGTCACCCCGGCCGCCGTCGCCACCGCCCTCTCCCACGCCGCCCGCGCCAAGCCCGTCCCCGCCGCCCTCGCCGGCGTCGCCTTCACCGCGAAGGCCGAGGGCGGCGAGCGCGTACGGATCACCACCGAGAAGCCCGACCCCGTCCTTCCGCTGCGCCTGTCCAGCCCCTCCCTGGCCATCCTCTCCACCAAGGCGTACGACAAGAAGGACAAGGCCGACCCGGTCGGCACCGCCACCGGGCCCTTCGAACTCACCGAGGTCACGGGGACCACCGCGGCCACCCTCGACCGCTACGACGACTACTGGGGCGGCCGTGCCCAGGCCACCGGAGTCGACGTGAAGTTCGTCGCCGACGGCACCGCCCGCGCGAGCGCGCTGCGCACCAAGCAGGTCGACCTCGCCGAGGCCGTCCCCGTCGCCCAGGCCGCCACCCTCGACAAGGGCACCCGCGAGGCGACCGCCACGACCCGCACCACGAGCCTGCTCCTCAACACCCGAAAGGGCCCCTTCAAGGACGCGGCGCTGCGGGCCGCGGCCCGTGAGGCCGTCGACACCTCCGTCCTCGCCGAGGACGTCTACGAGGGCTACGCCGACGCGGGCGCGGGCATCTACGGGCCCGCCGTCACCTGGGCCGCCGGCAAGCGGACCGAGCCGGTGGGGCGCGCGAAGGCGGGCCGGCCCGACGGGACCCGGATCACCCTCGCCACCTACGACAACCGGCCCGAACTCCCGGAGGTCGCCCAGGTGCTGAAGCAGCAGCTGGAGAAGGCCGGGTTCGAGGTCACCCTGGAGGTGCGCGAGTACTCACGGCTGGAGAGCGACGCGCTGGACGGCAGGTTCGACGCGTTCGTCGGCGCCCGCAACAGCCTGGTCGACACCGGCGACCCGGTCGCGGTCCTCGCCAGTGACTACACCTGCGACGGCGGCTACAACCTCGCCCTGCTCTGCGACAAGCGCGTCGACCGTGCCGTGGCGAAGGCCGCGGACATCGCCGACACCGCCGAGCGGCAGGACGCCGCCATGGCGGCCGAGGCGCGGATCCTCGGCACGGACGCCGTCGTACCCCTGGTCCACCAGCGCATCATCACCGGCGTCGCGACCTCGGTGCGCGGCGCGCTCCTCGACCCGTACGAGCGCACCCTCGTCGGCATCGGCACCCGGCGCTGACCCGTGCGACGCCGAACAGTCACGCTCCTGTGGCGTGCGGGGATCGCCGCCGCACTGGTGTGTGCCATCGGCGTACTGCCCTGGCTGTCACACACCGACCCCGCGCTCACCGTGCTCAAGGCCCGGTCCGCCGACCGGGATCCCACGCCCCAGGTGCTGGCGGACATCCGCGCCCAGCTCGGCCTTGGCGTCGGACCGCTGCGACTGCTCGGCCAGTGGCTGGGCGGGCTGTGGCGCGGGGACGCCGGACGGTCCTGGATCTCCGGTGGCGAGGTCACGCCCGCCGTGCTCCAAGCCCTCGGCGTCTCCCTGCTGCTGATGGCGGTGGCCCTGGTCGCCGCCGCCGTCACCGCCGGGCTGATCTGCGCCCGCACCCTGTGGCTGGGCGCCCACCGCCGACTCGACGGGCGGCGCGCGGGCGGCAGCGCCTCCGCCGTCCTCGCCGCACTGCCCGAGTTCCTCACCGCGTCCGTGCTCGCCACCGTCGTCGGCGTGCAGCTCGGCTGGCTGCCGGCTCTCGGCTGGTACGGACCCCGGTGGACGGTCCTGCCCGCCCTCGCCCTCGGCCTGCCCGCCGGGGCCGTCCTCGGCCGGCTCCTCGACGATCTGCTGCCCGGCGCGTTCGACGAACCCTGGGCCCTGGCCGCCACCGCCCGCGGACTGCCCGGCCACGCCGTCGCCCGTCAGGCCCTGCGCCGCTGCCTGCCCGGGCTGCTGCCCAACACCGGCCTGTTCGTCGTAGGACTGACCGGCGGATCGGTCACCGTGGAACAGATCTTCGACATCCCCGGCCTCGGCCGCACCACCCTCCAGGCCGCCCTCGCCCAGGACCTGCCCGTCCTGCAGGCCGGCACCCTGGCCCTCGTCCTGCTCGCCGCAGCCGCCGCCGGACTGGCCCACCTCCTCACGCGTACGCTGATCGGCCCGGCGCTGCGCGACGGCGCGCTGCCGTCCCTGCACCGCCCGGCGCCCCCCGCACACAGGGTCCTGCCCTTCGTGTACGGCGGTCTGCTGCTCGGCGTCATCACCCTCGGCCTGCCCCGCGACCCCCTGGCCCTCGACACCGCCGAGCGACTGACGGCACCCTCCCTCGCGCACCCGTTCGGCACGGACGCGCTCGGCAGGGACGTCCTGGCCCGCGTCGGCCACGGCGCTCTCGACACCCTGCTGCTCGCACTCGCGATCACCGCCGTCACCCTGCTCACCGGAGTGGCGCTCGGCCTGCTGCCCCGGCTGTCCGGCCCGCTCGTCGACACCGTCACCGCGCTGCCGCCGGTCCTGGTCGCCCTGCTGGTCACCGCGGTCGTGGGCAGTGGAACCGCCACGCCCGCGCTCGCCGTGGCCGCCGTCGCATGGGCGCCGCTCGCCGCCCACACCTCCGCGCTCCTGGGGCAGGAACGCGCCGCCCTCCACCTCACCGCGACCCGCGCCCTGGGGGCCGGTCCCTGGTACCTGCTGCGCCACGAACTGCTGCCCGCCGTAGTGCCGCCCGTCATCCGGCACGCGCTGCTCCGCCTGCCCGGCATCGCCCTCGCGCTCGCCTCGCTGGCCTTCCTCGGCCTCGGCGCGCAGCCGCCGTCCCCGGAGTGGGGTCTGCTCCTCGCCGAGAACCAGCCCTACGCCGAGCGCGCGCCCTGGGCGGTCCTCGCCCCCGCGGCCGTACTCGCGCTGCTGGGGGCGTTGGCCGTGACGGCCGCCGGCGGAGTACGGCGCCGGCGCCGCGCGGCCCGGCCCGCCCCACCGCCGTCCGAAAAGACCTCACACACCCGAGAATTGGTGACCACCCGATGACTTCGTTGGCAGTCGGCCTGCGCAAGGCGCCCGACCGTCCCCGGCTCTCCCCCCTGCTCCGTCTCCTCATCGGCACCCAACTCGCCTTCAACATCGGCTTCTACGCGGTCCTGCCCTTCCTCGCCGAGCACCTGGGGCAGGGCATCGGCATGGCCGGCTGGCTGGTCGGGTTCGTGCTGGGGCTGCGGACCTTCAGCCAGCAGGGGCTGTTCGTGGTGGGCGGCGCACTGGCCGACCGGTACGGCATCCGACCGGTCGTACTGGCCGGATGCGTCCTGCGGATCGCCGGGTTCGCATGGCTCGGGTACGCGGCGCAGACCTGGTCCGTCATCGGGGCGGTGCTGGTGATCGGGCTCGCCGCCGCGCTGTTCTCGCCCGCCGTCGAGTCCGAGGTGGCCCGGCAGGCCGTGCTGTGGGAGGAGTCGGGCGGCGGCTCGCGCACCCGCGTCCTCGCGCTGCTGACGGTGGCCGGGCAGGCGGGCGCGTTCGTCGGGCCGCTGCTCGGCGCCCTGCTGCTGTCGATCGACTTCCGCACGGTCTGTCTGGCCGGCGCCGGCGTCTTCGTCCTCGTCCTCGCCGGACACGCCTGGCTGCTGCCGCAGCACATACCCGGGCGCGACCGCGTGGAACTCCGCGGGGGCATGGGCAAGCTGCTCCGCAACCGCCGCTTCCTCGCCCTGTGCTGCGCGTACGGCGCCTACCTGCTCGCCTACAACCAGCTCTACCTCGCCCTCCCCGACGAGGTGGAGCGCGCCATGGGCTCTCAGGCGCCGGTGGCCTGGCTGTTCGCGCTGTCCTCGCTGCTCGTGGTGGCCGCCCAGCTGCCGGTCACACGCTGGGTGGGGGAACGGCTCAGCCTGCGCCGGTCGATGGTCGCGGGGCTGCTGCTGATCGCCGTGGGCTTCGCGGTCGTGGCCGCGGCACGCCCCGCCGGCTGGACCGGCACGCTCGGCCTGCTGCCCGCGGCCGGCTTCGTCGTCCTGCTCACCTTCGGCCAGATGCTCGTCGCCCCGGTCGCCCGAGCGTGGGTCCCCGACCTGGCCGAGGAGGGCCGACTCGGCCTCTACACCGGCGCGTTGTCCTCGGTGTCCGGCCTGATCGTCCTCGCCGGCAGCTCAGCGACCGGCACCCTCCTGGACACCGGCCTCCCGACGGCCGTGCCCTGGCTGGTCCTGGCGGCGGTCCCGGCCCTGGCGATCACGCTGCTGCCCCGCCGGTAGGGTCCCGTCATGGACGTTCAGGTGGAGGTCGCCCGGGAGGCGAACGCGGAGCTGGTGTCCGCCTTCGCCAGGCTGCTGCCCCAGCTGTCGCGGACCGCGCACTCCCTCGACGCCGCGGCGGTCGACCGGATCGTGCGGTGCGACACCAACACCGTGCTGGTCGCACGGGCGGACGGCGACATCGTCGGAACCCTGACCCTTGTGACGACCCCGCTGCCCGCAGGCCTGCGCGCCCGGATCGAGGACGTGGTGGTCGACGGTGCCGCGCGCGGCCACGGGGTCGCCGGTCTGCTCATGCGCGAGGCGGTGCGTCTGGCACGGGAGTCGGGGGCGCGGACCGTGGACCTGACCTCGCGGCCGGACCGGGCCGCGGCCAACCGGCTGTACGAACGCCTCGGCTTCGCGGCGAGGGAGTCGACGGTGTACCGGATGCCGCTCGACGACTGACCACTCGGCGCGCCACCGGCTGCGGGCCGGAGTGGCCGCGAGCGGGTGGGCCGCGCGGCCCGGCGCTGCCGGGGCACCGCTGCGCCCACCCGTGCCGCCCCAGCGGCACGACTGCCCGCAGCTACGACCGGCGGCCTCGGTCCACGGGCCCGGAGCTACGGCTGGTCTTGGTCCACGGGCCCGGAGCCTACGGCCGACCCACCGACCCACCGGCTCACCGACCCACCGGCCCGGAGCTATTTACCGGTCGCCCAACCGGGCCCGCAGCCGCGTACGGCGGTAAGGGGCCGTGCCGGGGGGTGCCCGCCCGCAGTGACCGGCGTCAAGAAACAGCACTTCTCCGACGTACCCCCACCGCCGGTCCGAGGACGGACACCCCCCGGCACGGCCCCCCCCCCCCCCCCCCCCCCCCCCCCCCCCCCCCCCCCCCCCCCCCCCCCCCCCCCCCCCCCCCCCCCCCCCCCCCCCCCCCCCCCCCCCCC